>NZ_JAJOZT010000001.1:0-591227 GCF_021168475.1 Pseudoclavibacter sp. 13-3
CACCTACAACAGACGACGCAGACAACGAGCACTCGGAAAACTCACCCCACTCGAATACGAGATAACCTATCAACCCACTGCACAAGCAGCATAAGGAAAACAGTCAACCAAAGCTGCAGCACACCCGTCAGCACCTCTATACGATGCCGCACCAGGTGACGCTGCTGGCAGTAGGCTCGTGGCATGTGCGGACGCATCGTTCAAGCGAAGACGACTGACTACGTGGCCCTCTTCGGGGTGGCCGACGACTTGAGCGCGGGGTTCGAGCCGTCCTGGAATCTCAAACCCACACAAGACGCTCTGATCGTCCTCGACGGAGACAAAGACGGCGTGCGCCGTCTCAGCCCCGCCCGATGGTCGCTAGTGCCAGCCTGGTCGAAAGAACTCAAGCTCAAGTTCCCGACCTTCAACGCACGGATCGAGACCGCCGGCGAAAAACCAACGTTCAGGGCATCAGTGAAGCGACGCCGCTGCGTGTTCCCCATCGACGGCTACTACGAATGGCAGACCGACCCGGTCACGAAGACCAAGACTCCGTACTACGTGCACTCAACAACACCAATCGGCCTCGCAGGCCTCTACTCCTGGTGGCACGACCCGGCCGCCGGAAACGACGACGGGTGGACACTCACCGCGACCATCCTCACCCAGGATGCAGCACCCGCCCTCGAATGGCTGCACGACCGCATGCCCGTCACCCTCGACCGGAGCTTCCTCGACCCGTGGCTTGACCCGGACGTCGACGGCAACGACCTCACCGACGACGTGCGCAAAGCCAGCATCGCAGACACGGCCGGACTCACCTGGCACGAAGTGGCACCGCTTCGAGGGAACAGCCCCGAGCTGATCGACCCGGACTGACGTCGCAGGTAGCGTCTAAGCTCGCGGTCATGATCGATCTGTTCTTGGTCATGAACGACACCTACACCGTCGTCGAAGTGCTCACAGCAGGCGACCAGCCCCACCGGCTCGCGTGGCTACGCCGCGTGCCCAACAGCATTGGCGACTGGGAAGTATGGACCTCAGACGTCATCCCGGCAGACCGGCACATTCTCGAACGATTCCCAGACGTCGGAGCGGGATCAGCTCAATGGCGAGCAGTCGAATGGTGCCGCGTCCACTGGGAACAGCTCCTGACCGCCAGCGCACCTCACACGACACCCGAGTTCGTCGCCTGCAGCCAACGTGCCTCCATGATGGGCGTGCACGTCAGCGACATACACTGACACCGGGACATGCCCAGGCATGCAGCGAGCACCCCCGGCTGGCTCTCGGGAGCTGGCCGGGGGTGCGTTCTGCTCAGAATCGGCTAACCGCGATCCACGCACCAGCGATCGCCCCGCCGATCATCATCGCCAGCGCGGCACAGCGAGTGCTCGGGCTACTTCTCCGACGAGCGGTATCTCATCGAGAATCGTGGGTACTGCACTCGCCAGGAATCGTCCTACCATCATCCCGACTGCTGCTCCAACCATCATCTTTTTCAAAGGGTATTCCTCTCGATCACTTTTGCTTGACGGCGGGATCATGGCACACAGGCAGTGTGCAGCTGCTGGTCAGCTCCTGGTGATGTGCTCCGAGGGGCACACACCCCTGATGTGCTATGGAGACGCGGAAAGCCGCCCCGCACCCTCCGGAGAGGAATGCGAGGCGGAACTGTGCGCGGACTATGGTTATCTCATGACTGTCTCGGTGATCATCCGTACGTACAACCGTCCTGCGTTCTTACGCCGAGCACTCGCTGACATTGCTGCGCAGACGCGCCTGCCTGACGAGGTGATCATCGTCAACGACGGTGGGGCACGAGCAGACGTCGACGCTGCAGCGGCCACCGTGACACTTCCAGTCACCATCGTCGACGCCGGCCAGCAGCTCGGCCGAGCTGAAGCAGCCAACGCCGGGATCACGGCCGCGCAAAGTGACCTGGTCACCCTGCACGATGATGACGACACTTGGGATCCAGGCTTCCTTGAGCAGACAGCAGACTGGCTGGAGCAGCACCCTGACGCTGACGCGCTTGTGACCAAGATCGACATCATCCGCGAGCGCGTTCTCGGTGATGGAGCGGTGGAGGTTCTTGAGCAGTTCCCGTTCGAGGGTCACCTTCGGGAGGTGACGTTGCTGGATCTGTTGCGGGTGAACAGGTTCACGCCGATCGGGTTTGTATACCGGCGGGCCTTGCATGAGCAGCTTGGTGTGTTCGATTCGCACTTGCCGGTCGTTGAGGACTGGGATTGGCACATGCGTGTTGCCGCACGGGGGTCGATCCCTGTTCTGCAGACGGATCATGCCCTGGCTTTCTGGAGGCAGAGGCCAGATGCTACAGGCTCTGACAGTAACAGCACCATCGCTGAGCAGGATCAGCATCGCAGGTTCGACGCGCTGAAGCGTGACGAGCTGCTGCGTTCAGACCCATCTGGGCTTGGTGGTCTCGTCTATCTGACACGGTTCATTGATGAGCGCGCGCACGACCTGCATATGCGGTTCGACGAGCAGCACGCCCAGGTCGACCGCCTCCAAGAGGATCTTCGAGAGACGACCGAGCAGATCGCTCGACTCGAGCAGACCATCTCTGACGCCAGTTTGGTCGCCTGGGCACGACGCAGGTGGCGTCGTTTCAGGGGCCGCTAGATCGAGCGGAGAGTCCACCAAGCACGCTGGAACCTCATCTTCGGGGACGCGCCTGACGCCGACCCGTGCACTTGGAGCGACACTACGTCCCCTTCCTTCAGGTCTAAGAGCACTCCTGACGCGGTGTTCCCTTGTACATCGGTTGTGTCGCCCGCGGGCGACGACCCGTAGATCCAGTCTTCACCAGCCACGGTCGCGCCGTTGACAAGGGGCTGCAGCTCGAACCACCCTGTCGTCATGCCGGCCATGCCCACTGACCAGGAGAGTTCGTAGAGGCCGTCTGCCGGGACTCGAAGGCCACGCGTGGCTGTGTTGGAGGTGCCGCGCGTTGTGACGGCCTGCATGCCGCCGCGGGCCTTGGACGCATTCCAGTTCGTCAGTTCCACCCATGCGCTCTGCAATCCACACGGCACATCCGCGGTCACGACCCACCATGCCCCCGCGCACCGTTGTGGTCCACGGTTGAAGGCCGCCGCATTCCCGTTGCCGATGAGGGACACAACCGAGCAGTGCCGCATCGGGAGATCAATCGGTTTCAGCGGGGTGTGCGCCGTCAAGTCGGCGGAGAAGTCCGCGTAGAACATGCCGCCGTCAGTCTCGTATGCGCGTGTCGAGTCCGAGTATTGCAGGAAGCCACCACAGTCAACGAACAGTCTGATCCCACCGTTCGTGAGAGGTGCGTGCGTAGGCCCCTCACCACGCGCCCACGTCGAATCGACCGCTCCCATGTCTGACCAGGTGCCGAGCACCGAGGTCGCTTTGGCCTGCTTCACAGTGAAGTCGGGATCGCTGTAGAACGCCCGGTAATCGTTGGTGGCGAGCTTGACGATATGAGCGTCGATGCCCGTCGGGAATGACGGCAGTGCAGTCCGGGTGCTCCACGAGAGAGACGCGAGATTCGTGGACGCAGTTGACACATGGTAGGCCTTGAAATCCGACGTACCAGAGGTGGTCGTGGAGGCCGAGAAGACCACACGCAGGATGCTGCCGTCGACGAGAACGTCGGGCGCCCAAACGCGCTTCACCCCACTGATCGTCGAGCAGTCGATGGCTGACCGCTGCGTCCAATCACGGCCATTCGTGGAGGTTGCGACGCCGATCGTGGTGATCGTCCCCCACGCCCCGCCTCCCGCTGTCGTGGGACGGGTGTAGACCATCACCCATCCGCCAGCCCACTGCGCGATTGACGGATCTCGCACAGTCGAGTCGGACGGCGCGAAGCGGATGCCAGTCGGCGCAAAGTGAGCGCCATCCGTGGAGAACGCAAAGTTCGCCGTCTCATCCTTGCTGTAGAAATGCGACGCCAGCAGAGGGCCGGTATCGCCCTGCATCTGCGCAAGGACCTGCTGAGCAGACGTCACCGATTGCGCGGCGGCTGTCGCAGAAGATGCTGCAGCAGTCTTCGACGTGGCAGCGCCAGTTGCAGAGTTCGCAGCAGCAGCAGCCGATGCCGCCGCGGCAACCTTCGCTGCGAGCGCTTCGGGGGTGACGTCGCCTCTAGGGCCGGGGATTGCGATTGTGCGTTTGTCGCGGATCTGGTCGGTCATGGGTCAGTCCTCGATTCTGATCGTGCCTTCGCCGAGACGCTCGACGTGCCCGTCTGGGCTAGTGGCAGTGATGGTCCATGTGCCTCGTGGGCGGCCTGCCCACACGTCAGAGCTGGTCGTGGATGCGGCGAGGTCGGCGATGGCGAGACCGTCGGAGGTGAGCTCGACGGGCTGCTCGAGCCACACGTCGCCATGCGGGGAGCTGACGCGGAGTGTGCCTGACCAGGTCAGCAGGTCCACCGGCTGGAACCCGCTGCCGTCGTCCTGCTCCCAGAGCACGCCCCATCGAGCAGACACACCCCGCCGAATCAACACGTCCTGACGTCCGACGGCCTGCGTGAGCACGCCCGGCATCAGGCATCCTCCGCATGCTTGCCAGCAGTCGATTCGAGCTCGACGATGCGCTGCTCCAGCTCGGCGAGCCGTGCAGCCTCACTGTCATCGGGCACATCAACGTCGGTGGCCTGCGGTGCGATGGTCTTCGCCCCGACCTGCTCGGCCGCCGTGAAAGCGCCGGTCTTCTGCCACGCGACGAAGGCAGCCTGAGATGATGCGAAGACCAAGGCGACCGCACCCAGCCACGTGCCGGCGGATGACCAGTCGAGGCCGTCGAGCTGCCCGGAGGTCATAGCCGTGACCGTGCCGAGGACGACAGAGAAGACCACGGCGAGGATGACTTTCGCCCGAGATGACCATTCCGGGCGCTGCAGGAGCGCCTGCACGATCGGGGCGAGCGACCCCAGGACAGGTGCGATGAGAGCGATCTGAGACATGAGATGTGTTCCTTTCAGAAGATGATGGAGAAGATGACGAGGGCCGCTGGGATCCCGCCGACAAGGGCGACGAGGACCAGCAGCCACAAGTAGGAGGCGGGGCCGCGCATCACCGCACCCGGATTGTGCGGCCCGCGTAGATACGGTTCACGTCGGTGATTCCGTTCCAGCGCTGCAGCTGCTGCACCCGAGTGCCGAACCGTGATGCGATGCCCGAGAGAGTGTCGCCAGCGCGGATCGTGTAGTAGCTCCCGGCAGCCGACGTGCCGGCGGCACCGGATCGCGTGGTCTTCAGTACCTGGCCTGGGTAGATCACGTACGGCGCACGGATGCCGTTCAGTGAGGCGAGTGTCTGCCAGGAGACTCCGACACGCTGGCCGATCTTCGACAGTGAATCGCCACGCACCACAGTGACCGTCGACCCGGTGCTCGTGCTGCTCGACGATGATGCCTGCCCGTCCACACGCAACACCTGACCCGGGTAGATCCGATTCGGGTTCGAGATGCCGTTCGCCGCCGCGAGCACCGCGACAGTGGTGCCGTAGCGTGCAGCGATAGCGGAGAGGGTGTCGCCGGCCTTGACGACGTACGCTCCCCCGTTCGACGATCCCTGCCCGGTCGGGCCGGTGCCCTGCGACGGCTGCGCCGGCGGGCTGTAGGGCTCGACCTCGTCGCGCGTGTCGTTGTCCTCGTTCGCCTCCGGCGGCGCCGTGATCACCGTGCCCGGCGCGATCGGCTGATCCTGCAGCGTCGACGGGTTCAGGCCGGCCAGCGTGCCAGCGGAGACGCCGAGGATTGCCGCGAGCGCCGCGAGCGAGGCCACCCAGCCTTTCGTCTTGAACAGCTTCGAGGCGTTGGCGTATGCGGCCCAGGCGTTGCGATCGCCGTAGAAGACGTTCATGTCGAGGTTGCCCGCGTAGCCAGCGATCCGGCCGGTCGAGGTGTACTGCCACATGACGACGGTCCAGCCGTGGCCTGGCTTGTACGGACAGGCAGGAGTGGCCAGGTTGTTCGGTCGGTTGTTCGGGTAGCCGGCGATCCACAGACCATAGTCTTTCGACACCGCTTCCCAGGCGTAGGTTGATGCGGGTGAGGCTGACATGTAGATCAGGGGGCGCACACCTGTGGTCGCGTAGACGCGGTCCAGGAAGGCCCGCGCCCATGCCACGTCGGCGACGCCGTCTTCCCAATCGAGCACGAGAAGCGCACGGCCGATGTAGCCCCGGATGTTCTTCACGAAGAAGTCGGCCTCGGCAGTAGCCGTGTTACGTCGGTTCCGGGCGAAGTGGTAGAGGCCGAGCAGTTTGCCCGATCCCAGTGCCTGCGAGACATGTGAGTTGCAGTACGGGTTCACATACCCGACTCCCTCCGTCGCTTTCACGATCACGAAGTCGAGCTGTGCTCCAGCCACGTTGAGTGTCGCCTGATACGACGAAGTATCGATGCCTGTTAGAGCCATGAGAGTTTTCTCCTTAAATGCGAAAGCCCCGCGCAGGACGGAGCTGGATGCTGGGCTTGTTCTATTCGTCGTGTGACGGGCAGCGGCGTGTGTCTCGCTCGACGGTGCGCATGCGCTCCGCGAGACCGTCGATGCGGTCGTGGGCTTCCTTGCGGTCGTCTCGGTTCTCCTGCTTGAGACCGCCGACATCTTTCTGCAGTGACCGCACGTTCGTGCCGATCATGCGGATCTGCCCTGTCATGGGCTGCACACGCTGGTCGAGCGTCTCGACCGCCGCGCGGATCCCGTCAAGGTCATCACGGAGATTCGTGTGATGCGTGTTCGTCGTCTGCTCTTTCGCGACCGCCGCATCCCGGCCTATCCGGTCAAGCTTCGAAGACACCTCACGCTGATGTGCACGCCCCTTGAGCAGAACGCCAGCGGCGGCCAGCAGCGCTGCCACAATCGGCGCCCCCACGTACTGGACAATGGCGATCAGGATGCTCTCAGTCATCGGTCTCACACCCTCGAGTAGCCGGCGTAGATGGTGAGCACGGCACGGTTGATCTCCGACGCTGGGAAAGCCCCCGGTACGGTCGTGTTCATCTGCAAGGCGACCGTCACGGGGCCGACTTGGGGGGAGATCTCGGCGACGTCCGCTACTTGCAGTACCAGCGTCTGTGACCCGGCGCCACCGTCCCCGTATGCTGCGACCATCGACGTCGACGGGACACCGTTGATCAGGATGCGCCCGTTCAGATTCGGCTCATATGTCGTCGTCAAACCCTCGACGTTGGCCTGCGCCGATGCGGAAATCGCCACCGCTGGCAGGTCGTCGATCTTCGGCAGCGTCACCGACACCACCGTCGACCAGGCCGAGGACGACAGCCCGAAATTGGTCTTCACGTCCTTGCGTACCTGCACCTGCGGCATGCGGGCGATCAGATCGAGCACTTGCTGCACCAGGGCCGTCAATTTGCGCACGGCCTGCGCCACTTGGGTGCCCGCCGCAGTGAGCGCCGTGTCCGCCTTGCGCTGCACGCTGTCGAGTGTGTCCGCGAGCGCTTTGATCGGGTTTGCTGTTGGTCTGAGCATCAGGCTCCTTGCGTGGCTGGGAAGAGGTCGCAGGTGACTGTGTCTGAGGTGAGGTCCGCGGTGACCTGCGAGATGACGCGGTCCTCGACTTCGCCGCCGAGGTAGGGGTCTTCGGTCTGCCGGTGGATGATGTCCCCCGGGCTCGGGCGCAGTGTAGCCGGCAGCGTCATCACCTCGTTCTCGGGCAGTGTGCTGCCGTCAGTGGTGTCCTGCTGAACGTAGCCGCGCAGCGTGGAGAGATCCGTGACGGACGTGTGATCCTTGTTCGCCGCCTGCGTCAGTGGCCAGCCGGCCTCTTCGAGGGCGGTCTGCCGGTCCATTGCGACGAGCAGCAGGTCGTCGGCGCGCCCGCCGATGCCGAACACCTGGGACGCGATTGAATCGCCGTCTTCGTCAACTGAGGTGACAGCCGCGTGATGGCCAGCGATAGATGTGTTCACTATGAACTCCCGCGGTGTCGGGTTCGCGACGTACTGTGCGTGGAGCACACCGTCGACCAGTCGTGCCGGCCAGGTGATGTTGGGGCCGTTTCGCACCTCCGTAAGGTCCCGCAACGCATCGAAAACCCTGGGCAGCTCCCAGCACTTGTAGGTGCGGGTGTTCGACCCCTGTGGCACCGTCGGTGTGTCGTACAGCACGGGTCCCCACTCGAGCGACTCCGCGATCACACCTGCGCCGATGCCTGCCAGAGTCGAGTTGATGGTCAGCGCCCAGTCAGGGCGCGGGTTATCCTCATCGATGAGCACCTCACCGTCGACCCATGAGTTCTTGAGCGCACGATTCAGAACGAGCCGCTTCTTCCAGAATGACCAGCCGTCACCGGCTGACAGCTGCAGCTGCTGCTCGGCAGGGTTCCACGCCGTTGACTTCAGCATGCCCCACGCCAGCACGGATCCGTCCTCGACGACAGCGAGTGCGTACTTCACTACTCGGGTCTTGTCCCGCAGGCCGAGCTTCTCGGCGAGATCCGACCAAGGCAGCGTGAATCGCATGGAGCCCTCGGCCGAGTACGGCGCCACCCAGTTCCCCGAGGTGACGGGAAGCACGTTGAGGCCGACGGGTGGCTGCCCGTCGAGCATCCGGTAGATGCGTACCTGCCGATCAGGTGCTGATGCAAGTGTTCTCATGTCCGTCTCCTACTTCCAGCCCGGCCGAGCCTGCACAGTCGCGGCGGCCGCATCTGTCTGCACAGTCAGGACACTGCGCCCCGGCGGAACCTCGATGCGGCCGGCATCGAGCAGGCGCCCCACCTGCTGCCCTGTGCCATCGAGGGGAATGCCCTCAGACATGTCGATCGACAGGCCGTTCGCCATGCCTGCCCACTCGAAAGTACGACCGCGATAGTCGGCAACCACCAGCGTGCGTGTGACACCGGTCGTGATGACCAGGGGCTGCGTGGCAGCCGTCGACGACCCGTTCATCTCCACCGTCGCGGCTCCACCCGTGACTGGGAATCTCACCCATTCTCCGTACTTCAGCGGGTCAGGGCAGGTGACCAGCAGAGTGAAGTCGATCTGATCCTCCGTGAACCGAGTCACCGTGCCCGTCGGGTCGGTGAGGTACCCGGTCACCCACCGCGGCCCGGCACCGTCTTCGATGCAGATCTCCAACGCCTGCGCGGCGAGCGCGTTGACCCGGTCGCGTGCCACGTGCGCCTGCAACGTCGACGAGTCGGCGAGGAAGAACCCTCGGATCGGGAAGACACGGTGCTTGAGGTTGATCGACGACGGCCAGAAGGCGCCGTCGGCGTTCGGCACCGATGTGTCCGGTAGCGCCTTCGGAGCAACCGATCCGAACCAGTCCGTGTCGAGCCCGTCATCAGCGTTCAGGAACCAGCCGTCAGACCCGTCCCACCAGGACTCCCCCAGCACGATCGTGTCCGTGCTCGAGGTGATCGTCACCCGCATCACAGCCTCCTCACTCGTTCAGCGACGGCGGCCGCAGCCGCATCCGGGTCCGAGGTCTCCACGCTGATCGGCGCGTACACACGCGGCTGATCATCACCGGCAGTAGGTGCCTGCTGTGCAGCCTGCTGCTGACGCACCAGCTGCAGCGTCGCCGCCATCTGTGCATTCACCAGACCTGTGTCGACCACAGACTCGGCACGACCAGCCTCACCTGCACGGATGAGCGTTCCGCCCGCAGTCGGGAGGATCGTCGCACCGAGCGCCAGAGACGGCACGTGCGGAATCTTCGGAATGCTCACACCGATCGCCGACGCGGCACCGGTGAGCCCGTTGATGCCATCGATGACCCCGTTGATCGGGGCGATCACGACATTCACGATGCCCTTGAAGATCGACGACAGCACAGACCCGATGCCACGGAAGATACCGACGATCGTGTCCCAGATGCCACCGAACGTGTTCTTAACGCCCTCCCACACTTGGGACCAATTGCCGGTGATGATGCCGGTCACCACCTGGATGATGCCCTGCACCGCGCGCATCGCACCCGACACGATCGACGCGAAAGCCCCGAACACGGCCGAGATGATCGGCAGCAGCGCACCGATCATCTGCATCAGGATCGGCAGCACCGCCGCGATCAACGGAGTGATCGCCTGAATGACCGACGTGACCAACGAGATCGCCTGGACGATGACGGGCATCAGCGACGTCATCAGACTCAGGATGACCGGCAGCACCGCTTGCACGATCGGCATCACAGCTGACACCACCGTCATAATGAGCGGCACCAGCGCACCGACCAAAGCCAGTAGTGGTGGGATGATCGCCTCCACGATCGGCATGAGCGCGACCATAATCTCCCCGATGATCTGGCCGATCATCATGAGCACTGGCGACAGTTGTGTGATCAGCGACACCAGCGGAGGCAGCAGAGCCGACACGAGATTCATGAACACCGGCACGAGCAGGTTCAGCGCATCGAGCACAGGCTGCAGCGCCGGCATGAGTGCTGCGAGCGCGGTTGTGAGGACTGTGCCGAGGAGGTTCACGACGGGCACGAGCAGCTGCATGATCGGGGTGAGTGCCTGCGCGACGAGGGTGAGTACCGGGCCGAGGACCCCACCGAGCTGTGCTGCGAGCGGGCCGACGACGCTCATGACTGAGCCGAGCAGCTGCCCGAGCGGTCCGAGCGCCGGAATGAGTGCCTGCAGACCCGCGCCGAGCCCGGTGATCATGTCTGTCAGCCCTGCGGAGACCATGGGCTGTGCCAGTGCGTCAGCGATGCCACCGAGCACTGCGCCGACCGTTTGACCGATCGTCGCGAGGCTCGTTGAGATCGCCGGTGCCAGTGCTGAGATCATCGACCCGATCGGGCCGAGCGCTGTGCCCAGCCCCTGTGCGCCCTGGGTGGCGCCCTGGAAGATGGTCATCAGCCCGGTCTGGAACACGGGGCCGGCGACGATCGTGGCGATCTGCTGCAGCATTGCCGCGAGTCCACCGAGGCCGGAGCCGGACGCGGAGAGAGTGCCGAACACGGAGCCGATGATCGACCCGAGCGACCCGAACGCGTCACCCAGATACCCGAGCTGTGTGAGAGCCCCGTCGATCCACTGTGTGAGCTGCCCCGATGCGGCAGCAGCACCGATGAAGTCGTTGAAGCGCGTCGCGAGGTTCGCCAGTCCCGTGCCCATGGCGGGCAGGTAGGAAGATCCGACTGTGCCGAGCGTTGCAATGGTCTGCGCGAACGGTTCTGCGGCTGCACGGGTGTTCTGAATCGCGGTGCGCATGTTCTCGAACATGCCGAGCATCGCGCCGTCGCCGAGCGACTTTGACAGGCCGTTCGCCAGGTCCCCGGTGAGCCCGCCGAGCGCCTGAGACACACCAGTGAAACCGAGCTTCAGCTGAGGCAGCAGCGACGTCACCATGTCAGTGATCGGCTTGCGGGCCGCATCCCAGTACCCGCTGCTGATCGTCGTCTGCAGCGACTGCATCGCCGGCTTCAGCGACGCCAGCTGCGTGCCGGCATCCTTCCACGCGACAACCAGTGCCGTCATGCCGATAGCCGCAGACGCGAACACGGCAGGCAGCACAGCCGCGGCCGGGGCAATGGCCAGCAAGCCGGCACCAACGTTGGCCAGCGACTGGACAGCCGTCAGCCCGACGCTGGCAAGAGACCCCACACCTGCCGTCACTGCAGCCAGACGAGGGATCGACCGGTCAAGGTTCGACAGCCCAGAGCTCAGCCCACTGAGAGCATCACCGAGCACGCGCGCACCGGACAAGGCTGCGAGCATCGTCGCCGCATTCGCCGCCGCAGTCTTGTTCACCTGCGGAAAGATGTCCACCGTACGTGAGCGGGCCAGCACAGCCAGCGACACTCGCGCCTTGCCAGTGTCTGCGTCAGCGTTGATCGTCGCGTCACGTGACTGGGACGCGTCCTTGATCCGCTTCGACGCATCCTTGGTGTCAGCGTCGACGTCGACCGTCGCGGCGAGTTTCGACGCGTCCTTCACGAGACGGTTGATCTGCACACGCGCCGGCCGGTCGTTCGCCTCGACGTCGATCGTCGCCCGGACGCTCCGTTCGATGCGCTGCAGAGCCTTCTTCAGATCATCACGGAACTTCGTGGTGTCCGGCAGGACACGAATCGAGACACGGCCCGCTGAGGCACCGCCTGGACCAGCCATCAGAGCGCCTCCTGGGAGCTTTGGTTCATCGCAGGAGTTGGAACATCTGCGTGAACTCGCGAATACTCGACGTCGTCACGACCGGTGACCGGTCAAGAGGCGTCGGCAGCGGCTTCGCCTTCTTCCCGGCGAGCGCTGCGGTGATGAGGTCTGCGATTGCTGTCAGCCGGGCGACCTCTGGCGTCCACCCCAGCCATGATGGCGGTGTGCCCGGCTGTGGTCGTGCCGGCGGTTCGTCTGTGAGCACAGCCGCCCGCCACCGAGACTGCGGCACCGCGTACAGCCCCTGGATGAGATCGAGGACGTGGGCGGGGCTGACCAGCCCACGCCATACGTCCTCGATGTTCACGCCGAAGAACTGCTGCAGATCAGCGATCACCGGCACCCGGTGTGCCGCGAGCAGTTCGCAGACCCGGATTATTCCCCCTCGGCCCTCACATAGTGCGAGACGAGGGCGAACGGGATCATGTACTCGTCTGTGCCAGACAGGGCCGTCGCCCACTTGATGTACGCCTGCTTGTCGAGCGCGAGCGTGTAGAAGAAGTCGACAATCTCACCGCCGAGCAGCAGCGCGTCCTCTGCCGAAATCTCCCCGTGCGCGTCGGACATGTCAGCAGCCCGCGCGGCGAGCGCCTTCGGTTTCGCACGCTGGGTGCCCCAGAGCGCTGCAGGTGGCTTCAGTGAGGGGATACCCTCGAGCAGGGAGTCGTCGAAGCCGATCTGTGCAGCCTGCTCACGCACCTCCTCGGGCTGGGGCTCCGCTGCGGGTTTCGTCTTTCGTGTTGCTGCCATGTGCCGTCCTCATTTCTGATGGTGCCGCCCTGTATCGAATGGGTCCGCGTGGGGCGGGGCGGCGAAACATCACCCCACGCGGAGTCAGGAAGTGCGGCCGATGCGGCCGTACAAGATCAGGGAGCAGTGACCGTGATGGCCTTGTCAGCCTTCACACTGCTGGCACCGGACACGGCCGACGTCGCGGTGATCGTCGCCGACCCTGCTGCGACACCCGTGACCAGACCCGTGGCAGAGACCGTGGCCTTCGACGGATCCGCCGAGGACCAGACCACCTCATTGCTCGCCTTCGACGGTGTCGCCGCCACAGACAGCTGCACAGTGGAGCCGACCTTCACCGACGTTGCGCCCGCAGGCGACACAGTCAGCGCGGTCGGTGCCGGCAGGAAATCCTCTGGCGTGAACCAGATGTAGAGCCCGGACAGACCGGTCGCCGGGTCAGGCTCGATGATCTCGGGGTCAGCGTCCATGAACACGCCTTCGAAAGGCATCTCAAGGAAGTTCTCCGTGTCGATCTCCGTGCCATCCCCCGGCCCGAGGCTCCAGTTCGGGGAGTACCAGCCAGTCGAATCCGCACCATCACAGGCGAGCACGAAGACACTCATCTCTGTCGCAGTGACAGCTGCAGGGATCACCATGCCGCCCTTCGACCCCTGCCACGCGGACTGGATGCGCTGCAGCGTGCGGCGGGAGATCTCCACAGCGTTCGCCGTGATCGAGATCGTCTGATCGGCGTACTGGACACGCACATTGCGGTGCTCCCACGTGCGCTTGACCGTCTTGTCACCACCGTCCTTGTTGAACGACATGGTGTTCTCGTACGAGGTCTCCGCGAGCTGATCCCAGCCGTCAGGCACCGGGCCGTTCAGCGTGAACGCCGCCGGGCCAGCCGCGGGCATCGGGGTCGAAGGCGGGGCGCAGAAGAACTTGCCGTCGCCCGGAATGATGAGTCGCATGATTTGTCTCTCTCCTCAAAGAAAACCACCGCGAGCGCGGTGGTCAGTTGGTGATGGTTCGGCACAGCAGCCGCCAGCTGCCGCGGTAGGCGACAACCGGTTTACCGGCCGTGCTGCTCTGGTCTTGCAGTTCAGGGAGCTGCGTGTCTGTGACGGTGACGACGTGCCCGTGCGGTGACGAAGTGCCCTTCCAAGAGCGCACGCCTGCATAGACCGTCTTCACCAGGTCCTCGACCTGCTCGGCTGGTGCGAGGACCGTCACCCCGAGGTCAACAGTCCAACCGGTCGGGGCGTTGAGCACCTGCCCGCTTGAGGAGCAGTCGTAGAGAACGGCTGGGATCGGCATGTTCGCGGTGCGCTCCGGCGCGACGAACACTCCCGGCAGCAGGGCTCGTAGCCGCTCCCCGACCATCCCAGCCGGTTCAGGCATGACCGTGTCAGGGATCATCCAGTCACGTCCTGCGCGGCGTTTCGCATCACGTGCAGCCCGGCCACCCATGTCTCCGGGTTGCGGTTGTGGAAGTGCCCGAACTCAATGTTGCCCGCCTCCACGTGATCGAGTGTGACGAGCCGGTCAATGACGCCCTTCTTTCCAGGCGCCTTCGCGACACCGATGCGTGACGCGAGAGAACCGTGCCCTGCAGCGCGGGTCCGAGCAGCGCCAGCGATCTGGTCAGCCTTGGCTTGAAGCGCCTTCTGCACGGCCGCTGCTCGTGCCGCTTGCAGGGCAGCTGACTTGTTGATGACGACCATGACTATCCCCTTCCCTGCTGGGTGCGCTTCAGACGCACCTCGAAGTGCGCGGTGCGGGCAGACCCGTCAAACCTGAGCGGGTCCCCGATGGGCTCGTACAGGGCGCCGTTCCAGGTGATCAGGCTGTTGATGTCGCCCGGCCACGACCGGCAGATGAGTCGGTACACGGTGGTGGCCGTGACGCCCAGCGCCTCGGATTCCTCGGCGCTGAGCGCACGGATCGTGCACGGCACCGACAGCGGGGTGCCGTCATCCGCGTACAACGTTCCGTAATCGGACGGTGTCGCTGTGCGAGGCTGGACGGCCGCGACATGCTGCGGGCGGTCGAGGTACTTCACAGCATGAGCTCCTGTGACATGCCACCACAGCCGGGCCACCCGTACTGGAATTGCTGGTCGGGAGGAATGCTCCCGAACCTCGCCCGTGCGTATCCGTCGAGCACGCCCGCAGAGGTACCGAATGCACCGCCGACGCCGAGCAGCTCCCAGTCCTCGTCAAGGACCCGGAGCCGCCCAGTCGCCACATCAAGATCGATGCGGTACGACACCACACCGTCGGCCTCGGAAACCATGCCCTCCGGGTTCCTCAGAACACGGGCGACCATTTCAGCCTCCACCGTGACCACGTTCGCTCTGAACGAAGTGTCAGTCTCAGCTCTGGTCCGCAGATCCTTGATCCGCGCCTGCAGCCTGTTCTGCGCCCACTCCAGCAGTTTCGGCGTCACCGTCGTTTCCGCTTCCGTCAGCTCCCTCAGCAGGCTCACCTGCACGTCGTCCGTGGTTGCCAGTGCGGACGGTTCCAGACTCTCGGTCATAGTCGACTTCCTTCCAGGCCTTGTCCTGCGCGAACGGGTGATCAGCGGCGACGTGCACGATCGGGGCGCCCTTCTTGCGTCTCAGGTATGGCATCAGGCCTCCTCGTACGCGACGAACGACTTCGGGTCGGTAATGACCCAGCCGATGATCGCCTCCACCAGGTAGGCTTCGAGGTTCTGCTGCCACAGGTGGTAGGTGGTCTCGCCGTCGACGACGGTCGCCTGGTCACTGACCTTCAGAGTCAGGTTCTCCGCGAAGCCGTAGCGCAGCGCGCCCCAGTCACCGCCGAACGCACGCACCGTGCTCTCAGCCGATGCCCCGATGCGCCCGGAGACTGCCTTGCCGTAGGCGGTCGGCAGACCCAGAGTCGTGGCGATCGGCGACGACAGATCCGTCGGGTTCTGGTAGATCGGCCGGCCCTGCGCGTCGACCGCTCCGAGCAGCTTCGAACGGAATCGGGGGTCTGCCGCGAAACCAGTGAAGTCATCGTTGAGCTGGTTGCCGTTGACCACCAGGTCGTAGCCGGCGAGCAGGTCAGCGTTGATGCCACCATTCGCGACAGTCGCACTGCCCAGCTGGACGCGATTCGTGGTTGAGTTCACCGACTCCACACCCGGAATCGCAGCGCCGGTCTTGGCGTTGCGCCCGTAGAGCACCGCGAGGTCGAAGGCCCGCTGGATTGCGCCGGTGAGGTCAGACTGAATGTTGTCGAGCACGTTCAGCGGGTTGCGCAGACGTACCTCTTTCGACTGCACGGTGATCGCGGCGATCTTGATCGGCTTGATCGTCTTCACCGCGTACGACGTCTGGCCGACGGGCTTCGCTTCGCCTTCACCGACGACGCCAGCTTCGACGTGACCAGTCTGCACCGCGATGGCATTGCCTTCGAGTGCGATGGCTGTCGTGCCGGACAGGGTCTGCACGACAGACTGCTCGGCAGCCTTCGTGAGGATCTCCTGAGCGACAGGCTTGGGCACGAGGCCGGCGGCGTCGAGCCCTGCAATAGTGGTTGACATGGATGTGTCTCCTTAGTTGTCGATGGTTGAGAAGAACGCGTCGGCGGCTGCCTGACGCTCGTCCACAGCAGGAAGCCCCTGCTGCGCCGCGTTCGGGACAAGCGGCGACTTGTCATCCGTTGAATCCGCCGGCGTGCGCAGAGCGGCGACAGCGTCGAAGGCTGCGGTCAGTGCGGCCTCGTCATCACCGTTCACGAGGGCCGCGACCTCGAGCGGGATGCCTCGCTCGAGCGCCAGACGGTCACGAGTGCGACCGAGTGTTTCAGCCTGCAGCTGCTGCGCCGAAGTGGCGACCGTGCCCTCGAGCTGCTCCTTCTCGGCAGTCAGCGCGGTCACCTGACCCTGTAGCGTCGTGACTGCTGCCTCACCAGCTGCGGCCTTCTCCTGCAGCGCTGACAGACGTGCCTGCGCCCACTCGGGCAGAGCCGACACATCCTCCGCGGGGTCAGTGCCTGATACTGCAGCCTGCGCCTCGGGCTCAACGACATGGCGCAGACGCCCATAGCGAGCGCGTGCTTTGTAGTACTTCATTCGTTTCTCCTTGATCGATTGGTCACGGCAGCGAGCGGATCTGCTCGAGGAAGGCGAGCGCGTCCGTGTTCGATGCGAGGTATTTCCGCAGCTTCTGCAGCTGCGGCGGGGTGTTGCTGTTCGGAATGAGTTCGTCATCGCCGACCGCTTCTTGCGCGGCGTAGTAAACCGACGCGAGCTTCTCGTGCGTGTCCGCGCCAGGCCACGTCTTCGCGTTATAGACGGGCACCGCGATGCAGTCACAGGAGTCGTGGTAGCGGCGCTCGTCATCTGCAGAGTCATTGGTAGCGACCGCCGTGGTCTGCCGGTAGACGGGGCCGCGGCTGGCGAGCATGACGCAGAACGGGCAGTTGTCCGTGCCGGTGAGCATGCGCGCATACCCGAGCGCATACCGCACCGGGGTGCTCTTCGTCGGCACAGCGTCGACGAGTTCGTCACCGTCGAGCTCACGCAGCCCGGCAAGTGCAGCCGGCCGGAAGTCTTCTGCCTTCCACCCCTCCGGGGCGTCTTCCGCAGCACGGCGTACCGTGTCACGCGCGGCCGCCTCCGTGTGCCGCACAGTGACGTTCGCGACTCTCATCGCCACATCACGAGGTTTGAGCGACAGCAGATTCGTCCGCCCATCCAGCTCAGCCAGAGCCGACCTCAGCCCCTGATCCGCGTACCCGTCGAGCGGCGGCTCATAGATACTCCCGCCGACGCCCTGGGCTTTCGCCTGGTCACCGAGAAAGCGCAGGGCCGCATCATGCGCCTGCACGCGTGCATCCCTGACCACCGAGGCAAGACGCGAGACGATCTGATCGAGCTGCGCGGCCTTCTGCGCTTCCGCCCCGTCATCTTCAGGGTCAGGCCGACGCCACACCGAGAGCACAATTCGCAGCGTCTTCGCGACAACGATCTGAGAGACGCCATCGAGCAGACGACGATAGGCTGCAACCGTGAGCCTTTCCATCAGGCTCCGACCGCTCGGGCGAGGCCCTCGAATGACGCGTCGTACTCAGTGGCCATGCGCTTCTGCTCCGGGGTGAGCCCGACCATATCGCGACCCACCGCAGGTGGGATGATGCCCGCTCCGACAAGCTTGGCCGCAGCATCCGCCTTCGCCGCGATCGTCGGCGTTGCAGCGTCACGCCAACGAGTCTCCAACCGAGCGTTCTCCGGGGTATCGCGCCCCTCGATCTCGTCGGCAATGCGCATCACATCTTCCCAAGCCTCACCGAAGAAGACCTGCTTCTTCTCCGCCTTGCGCACATGACGGTTGTCGATCGCGTTCAGAGCCTCCGCACTCGTCGGGTTCGCCTCGCTGGCGAACCCGAGCGTGTCCATCGACAGGCCCGTCGACGCCGACGTCAGCCCGGCGTACAAGCGCACCGTTGAGATCAGCTGTGCGAGATCCGCGCCATCGAACTGGCCAGCCTTCGCATCCCCCGGCCCAGTGAGCAGACGCCCGATGTACGCCTCCCACTGGGTCACGGCTTTACCGTCGGAGCCGGTCATCATCTCTTTCGCCTTGTCCGAGAACAAGTAGCGCTGCGGCAGCGCGAGGATCTCCCCAGCCACCTGCAGCTGCGTCACCGACCGCGACGCCGCATCTGTGTAGCGCATCACGTCCAGCATCTCCGACCGGCCAAGGTGATCCCTGATTCGCGACCGGTTCAAGAACGGCACTACTGGCACCCTCGATGTTCCAGATGCCACAGCAGCGTCCTGCTTCCACACGCCGTGCACCTTGCCATAGCGCGTGTTCACCCCGGGCGCGTAGTGCATCGCCCACAGCGAGCCGTCAGCCTCTTTGAACCTCTGTACAGCCTCCGTGATCCGCCCAGTCCACGGGTCAACCACCGTCGCGAAGCCGAGCGCCGAATGAACAGTCACTTTCGCCCATTCGCCCGATGTCGGCGGGCCAACCACCGAGTATCCGACGCCCTGCACGAACGCCTCCGTGTGCACAAGCGGAGCCAGCATGTCGAGCCGATTCGCCTGCCACCGAGACCAGTAGTGATCGTCCGAGGCTTCCTCACCCGCGAGCGCGAAGCCCTCGACCGTGAGGCGCTCTTCGAGCGACTCCACTGTGATGCGCGGCCAATCGAGCACCAGCTCGAGTATGCGCACCTCCGGCGGCAGGCTGACGCCGATCGCATCCAGGCGGTGGGACCCCTCGAAGTATGCCTCGAGGCGTTGGAAATGCCGTGGTAGTGACGGTTTCTTCATGAGAGCGTCGAATGACACGTGCCACTCCTTTCCTCAGTTCCAGACGACGAATCCGCTGTCTGAGTTACGGTCTTCCCAAGCGTCCGAGGCGAGCACGATGCGGCGCACCATGCGGGCGCCGATCGCGCACACGCCGGCGTCGATCTTCGACGATGACGAGTCCGAATCTTTCTTCGGGTACAGGTGCCCGCGAACTTCGCCGCGGCGAATGTTGCCGATGTGCCGGCTAAGATCCCAGTTCCCGTCGTGCGTGAAGGCGCCCTCTTGCACCTCGGTGAGGAACATCTCGGTCGCCTCGGCGAACTCGTACTTGTGTGAGCGCATGTCCCAAGCAATCGGCTGCCGGTCCTTGCCTTTCGGCACAGCCCACAGCACCAGGTCGTCTGCGAAGTCCTCCGGCCAGTGCACCTTCGTGAACGACTCCCATTCACGAACATCAGCGAAGAACGCCACGACCTTGAACCGGTCGAACGTCTGGTGCACGGTCACGTTCACGTCAGCGACGTTGACCGGGTGCTCAGGCGACGGCTCCCAGACCTTGACTGTGAACAGGTGCCCGTCTGACATGCGGCATCCGACGAGCGCCGTTGCGTCACGGCTCTTCGACCCGTCGAAGAACAGCACGACCTCGTCACCGTCGGCGACGTGCGGGAACATCTCGTCATCCGTGGCCGTCGGGCCGAGCGCCGCCCAGTCTTCGAGCGTGAACATGGCATCCTCGGCCGCGTTCGGCTGGTTCAGGAAGAACCTGCGCGAGCGCGAGGCGGGGAACGTCGGGTTCCAGATTCGCTGCATGATGTCGCGGATCTTCACCCATGGCAGGCCTTCGTACACGAACTCTAGGGCCGTCTGGAGTGAATCCTGATCCGATAGATTCGTGTCATGAGGCGCAACACGCGCGTCGTAGAGAATCTGCTGTCTGGCCATGTTCAGCCGCTCCGGGTGCTCCGGGTCGTGCAACCATTCCTGCTGCTCGGCCCACGAATCGAACACCGTCTCCGCGACCGACCCGATACCTGGGATCCACGCATTGCAGGTCTCCATCAGCCGACCGCCGGTCTTCGCGAGATTCTGGTCGAGCGTCTCAGCGAGATCCGGGCCACCGTTGCCGGCCGTCCAGTGCTCAGTCTCATCAGCGACAGCAAATGACAGCTCTGCTCCCTCGGCCGAGGTCGCAGACGAGGTGATCTGCTGCAGCCGTCCCCCCTCCGGGGTCTCAAGGTAGGTCTTTCCGACCTCGAGGTCGTACCGCCGCGCAAGCTTCGAGCGCTTGTTAGACATGGCACGCACCATGCGCATCGTGTTCGCTGTCTGGTCAAGTGATGTCGCCGCGACATTCACGAGCGGCATCTGCACTGGCACACCTCGACAGCCGCCGGGGATCTTCTCATCGAAGTCGAACAGGCGCGACGGGCCGAGCAGCTCATGCAACGCCAGCATCGCCGCGAACGGCGACTTTCCAGACCCCTTTGCCAGACGTCGAGACGCACGATTGAACAGCCAATGCCCGTCATCGTCGACAGCGTAGAACCAGAGCAAGAACTTCGCCTGCGACGGCATCAACGTCACTGGCCGGCCAGATCGTGGCCCGTTCGGCTGAATAAGGTTCGTCTCCATCCAGTCGATGGCCTCGAACCCGAGCGTCAGACGAGGCAGGCCGTGCTCGTCAACGAGGTGCGGCGGGAGCACCTCGGTGCCGAGAGTCACCAGACGCTCACGAGGAGCGGCTAGGAGAATCTGTTGCGCCATTCGCTCATGCGTGCGACCTTCTCCGAGTCCTCAGCCGTCGCTTCTTCAGGCCGCTCAAGCTCGATAGCCACTCGCCGACGATCCGCCTCGGTGAGCAACAGTGCAGACATCGCCTGATAGATCGCAGTCAGCATCTGCCCTGACCGCTTCGACGCCGTCTTGTAGTAGGTCAGATCGTCCATCAGCGAGTAAGCGAAGGCCCAGTCAGACGGCTCATAGAACTTCGCCTGGCCAGAGACCTTCATCGCAGTCCACAGACGCTTCGCCAATGGATGCCACGCCTTGTTCGCAATCGGCGGCCGCACACCGCGAGCGCCCTTGGCCTTGCGGACCGCGATCTCTGGCTCGTTGCGACGCTGCCGGTCTTCGGTGCGCTTCGGCACCGGTCCACGAGTTCCCATGAGCGACCGTCCTTCCTGCCAAACGACTTGAAAACCCGTACAGATTCGGAGGCGCTATACGCGAAGCGGTGAGGGCGGCCTCTTGGGGGTCTCTCCCCTGGGCGCATCTGGTCAGCTCAGCCCCGGATGATCGTGGACACGACTGATTCTGCCGCCGCGAGCACGACGAGAGAGTGCACGTGCACCCCAGTGCTGCGCGTACCAGCGAACGATGACCTCATCGACCTCTGGTGGCCGGCCGGCGGCGTGCGCACGCTCGATGCAGACCGCTCCACCCGGATCGCACAGATGCAGTTCGGCACCCAGCCGATCAGCTGCGGCGTCTCGCTCCGCAGGATCGCCGAGTGTTCGGATGACGAACGCGCGGCCGTGCTTCATCCGCTCGACGTGGCGCTCGAGCTCCATGCGTCGAGAGGATGCCGCGGTGCGAAAGCGCCGCTCATGGTCGTGCGTGCGAGGCGAGCCGGCCTCGACAGCCAGAGCGTCGAAGTCGATCACCATGTCACCAGGGCGAGCATGCTGACGAACCCATGTGCTTTTCCCTGCGAGCGGCGGGCCGTAGACCAGGATCACCTGCCGCATCAGCACAGCCCCGGATGAGTCTCGGGCGGCCGAACGTTGCGAGCCTTGGCACGCCGATGCCCGCGCCTCACCGAACGACCACCCTCAGAGGAGGACTTCGCACGGTGATGCCGCTCGCACAACGCGCGAAGGTTCTGATCGTCGTCGCCGCCGTTCGGGTCGACATGATCAACCTGGTTCGCACGTGCACCACAGATGCCGCCGCCGACCGGCCACTGGCACATGCACTGGTCACGCCGAAGGATCCTCGGACGCACCCGTGTACCCCAGTCACGTGGTAGACGAGCCCGCCGATCCGATGACGACCACATGGTACTCACCTCGCGCCGTGAACTTGACTAGACGAATCGCGCGTTGTCGAGTCGCGCCCCTCGGCTGGCCCGGCGGTTGCGCTCGACGGGCCGCGTGCTGCGGGAGACCACCTCACCGCGACACGCACCATCACGGCTAACCAGAGCGGGCCCCGCATCAATGATGCGAGGCCCGCTAGGCACACTTGTGGTGAGTGGTTCCATTATGGACCTTCAACCGCTCGCTGCGCAACAAGACCTGACAACGGCCCACACCCCAGTGCAGCGGCTAGCAACACGAACTGGTCGCGCCGCCACGAGGCACCACAATCAGGATTCCGACACTGGATGCCGGTCGGCCTGCCGTCGAGCGTCTTCACCACCTGCAGCACCCACGACCTCACCTCTTCACCAGCAGCCGACGTCGTGACGACGTGCGTCTGGCCACACGCCGGACAACGCACACCAGTGATCTCCTCCGTGCGCACCGGGTTGAGACATGACTCGATCTGCTCAACGAGGTGCTCGACGAAACCGAGCGCCGTGTACTGGACCCCCGCATGCTCATCCCCCACCACAACCAGATCAGAATCAGAGAACACAGCAGCAGCCCACTCGCGCAGGCGCGGCCCAGGATCACCGAACGGCACAACAGCATCCGGCCGAACCTGCGCATACCGCCATGCCTGCGAGATCTCGTGGTTCAACCGCTCAAACAGTTCCATCGCCAGCGCGTTCACGGGCAGAGGTGAGAACTGCGCAGCCCCACCTGACATCCCCCGCCCAGGCAGCACCGACGATTCCAGCTGCTCAAGCAGACCAGGCACACGCACGAACCGCGAGCGCTGCCCCGTGTCGAGTCGGATCGGTTCGTGACCTGCCGGCAACACCTCGACGTGCTCGGCCGAGAGTTTGTCGACCAGCTCCCAGAAGTCAGACATGACGCTCCTCTTCGTTGTCTCGATGGCACCAGCACTCACACACAGTCAGCCCGTCAGCGTCGTCATCCCACGCCGCACCATCACACGCCCGGTGCTTCCCCACCCGACAATCCGGCGAGTACCGGTACTGCAGCTGAGCTGCGATCACGTCATCCCACGACACGTGCACATCATCACGATCAATCAACGAAATCACCACCCAGACGCGCCACCAGAGCACGCGCCTCACCAATCGCGCCCACCAGAGCATCCCCGGCCTTCGTCGCATCAGCACCGGTCGAGTGGAAGCGCACCACCGCATCGACCGGCACCCGCTCGAGATACCCATCCGGCAACTGACGACACCATCCCCGACGACCCAGCCCGTCATACCGCCACACCGGCCACACCGCAGGATCACCCCACGACGGCACGAGATAGCCGAGCAGACGAGCGCTCGCAGGATGCGCGTGCACCCACCCGTGCACACCAGTCGTGCCCGTGCCCTGCAGCAGCACCAGCGTCTCCGGGTTGTCGACGCCGCCCTGCGAGCGCAGCACGCGGTGATGATACGAGTGCTGCGTCTGCGGGCCGCAGTAGAGTCGGGTCAGAGCGCAGCGCTCGTCGTCACGACCAGACACCGTCATGCGCACGTGATCAGTCATCGCACTCACCCACCTGGGCGCCGTCATCAGGCGAACAGCAGAACACCGCGCCCGGCTGGCCCAGCAGAGCGTGCGTCGTCGGGATCACCGTCACAGTCGTGTGCTCTTGCTCACTCATCGATGTCACCGACCTCCAGGCGCAGATAGACGCCAAGCTCACGCAGCAGAGACTCGGCCGTCGGGAAGTTCTCACTGTTCAGGGCCTCGATCGCTCGATCGACCTTGTACGCGGCGATACCAGCCACGTCGCCTCGTAGCGGCCCATCGACGTAGCCGACGAACCCGGCGAGCGTCCATGAGCGCATCTCGCACGGCGCGCCATCATCGCCACGATTGTCGACATCCTGCAGAACGTAGTACTCACTCATGCTGCTGCTCCTGTTCGACTCCTGCGCCCGGCCGGGCGACTCTCACACCACGCACCAGGTCGTGCCGCTTGCACTGACACTCCCCTAGAGACCTGCGGTGACAATCCGGGTCCGTGCAATGACCAGGCACACCGTGAACGTCGCGGCACTCCAGCGACGCACGATCGATCAACAGGAGCTCCTGCCGTAGACCGTCTACCTCCACGACCATCGACTGAGGCGGGGTGATACCAGGAGCCGCATACAACATCGCCACTCGACGCTGACCCGGCACCCCATACGTGTGACTCACATCCATGTCTGACCCTCCCTAGACCGCTGTATCCCAGTGATTCCCCCACCGACGCACGTACTCGACCCGGTAGAGCTTCCGCTGACGAGCCGCCGTACCGCACGGCCCGCACTCCTCCGTGACCGTGTTGTTCGGATGCCGTGGGCAGCCCATCGGCGGCGGGTCGTAGGGCGGGCGATCGCCAGGCTGCGGCACCTCCTCGGCGTCGCGCACGCTCTCGCGCTCTCGCTCGCCCGCACCCTCTCGCTCTCTCCATGCCAGAACTTTCGGAGCCGAGGCCGGAACATCGGTCGGAGGCTCCTCGAAGCGCGGAGGGCTGCAGCATGAGCCCGCCTGCCACCGATCCGCCACCGAGGGCTCTGGATCCCACGCATGACACCACTCCTCGTCGACCAGGGCATCCGTCGGAGTCGGAGTCGGAGCGGACCGGGCCGCAGTCGGCGGGGCGGGCAAAGGCGACGGCTTCCCGTGCTCCTCCCGAGCAGGCCGGCTCAGCTGCAGCAGAGTGGTGTGCGGGTCCGCCGGGTCTGCGTACAGCGTCAGGAACCCGATCTCGTCCAACGTCAGCAGGTGCACCTCCACATCCGCCGGCGACGCTGTCGGATCGTCGCCCCAAATCTCCCTGTGCAACAACGTCAGAGACACCACAGTGCGACCATCCCGATCCACCAGCTGCATCAGACCCATCGCCGTGTACCGCACCGGCAACGGCTGACGCCGCAACAGATCGTCCTTCCACACACTCGGAGGAATGATCTTCGACCGGCTCATCCCAGTCCTGGACGCCATACGCGCACACCCCATCAATCAGATCCTGCAGAAACGCCTGCACCGGCCGGCCATCCAGCAGAAAGCACTCAGAGAACCCACGGCCACCAGGCAGCAACGCGCGGCCCTCGTCCTCAGACGTGAACGCCCGCCGCCACCTGCCGCGAATGTTCTTCAACGCGGCCTGCTCCCACTGCGACGGCACAAAGTCCATCCGTTCGATCAGCTGCGCACCACGCTCAACCAGCGCCCTCAGACGCCCCAGAGAGAAACACCGGCCGACCTTCACCACGCCCGACTCCGGCCACAGCACCGCATACACCAGCGCGACCTGCGGCATCTTCCCCCTGATCACGACCACGCCTCCCCATCGACGCTGAGCCCAAGGAAATCAGCGAACTCCAGAGGGTCATCGACCGAGCCGCCTCGAGCGAAGAACACGATCGCCCAGGCCTGTAACGTCGGCGCCATGATCGTCGGCCGACGACGCGTGCCCTCCTGCACGTTCCACGCCACCGCGAGCGCAGCAGCATGCCCCTGGTCGAAACCGAGCGAGCGCAGGTCTGCTGCGTCAGCATCGATGCGGCGGGTTCGTTCGAGAGCCCTCTCAAGCGCGCGTACTGGCGCCGCGAACGCTGCAGCGAGCTGATTGAACGCACCATTGATGCCCGCGACGACTTCAGAGACCAGTGCTGGCAGAGCGCGAGCATCGCGCATCGCGCGCCGCAGACGGCGAGCGCGACCACGCACCTTCATCCGGGGGAAGAACTCACGTGTCCTCGGGCGCTGACCGGAACTCATCGGATCACCCCGTTCGCGTGGAGTTTCGGGTGCAGACGCTCGTATCGTGTGAGCTGGCCCCAACGCCACACAGCGTGCTTGATCACAGCGACACGCAGGTGATGCATCCACGTCCGCAGCTCGACCGGGCGGTCGACGTGAACGGTGAGTGTCGCTTGTGTCTTCGTAGGCATGCATTGCTCGATTGGCCATGCGGTCGGGAGACTCACTTGTCGATCTCTTTCCGCCCGGCGCAGGCGTCGACCACGTCGCGGAGCAGGGCCGCTGCGGTGGCAACATAGTCGCGCGGCTCACCGCCGGCAGCGAGCAGGTCAGCGGCACGCAACGTGCGGCCGAGACGCTCCACCAGCGGCAGGTCGGGGAAGAGCAGCTCGCTCGGGGTGATCAGGCGGCGCACACGACCAGCGAGCACCGCCTGGTGCAGATCCACGAGGGTTGTGCGCATTGCGACCAGGTCGACCGAGTTCTCCCCGACCCAGACGATGTGCGTCGCACCGCCCTGGGCTTTCCACTCCCACCAGCCCGGCTGCAGACGATCCAGCACCTGCAGCAGCATGGACCGATACGGCGCGTGCTCCGCGGCGCCCTCGAGGTCATGATCAGTCATCGGCCTTCCCCTTCTCTTCATGGCCCGCGAGGGCGGCGAGCGCGGCGCGCAGACGGTTGTCGTCGACCGGCGCCGTCAGACGCTCATACTCGGCGCGCACCCGCTCGAGCAGCGTGCGCGCTGCGGTCGGCCGACCTCCGCGCACGATCGGGCCGAGATGCCGCCCGTTGTGGTCCTTCCGGCGCCACATCCCTGGTGCCGAGAAATCACGGGCGATCCACCCGACCACATGCCAGTCAGGAGCCGTCACCGGTTTCCAGGTCAGAGCCGTCATGCTTCGCTCCCGTCATCCCGCAGCCTGAGCGCATTCGTGTCAAAACGCACCCTGGTCAGATATCGCGCTTCCAGAGCCTCACGTTCACGGTCCCGAGCGAACGCCGGCACATACGACCGCCAGAACCGGCGCGCACGCTCCGCGTGCTCAGCACGCATCCGAGCATCAGCAGGCGACCCTGGCCGCTCACCGCCCAGCTCCTGCACAGCGGTCATCACTTGCCTTCCTGCTCGATCGTCGACGCCTGATAGCCCCATGCCGTCAGACGCTCGATCTGCGCCTTGCATGACTCCGTCTCATACCCGTCCTGCTCGAACGCCTGATCGGCCTCCACGTGCGCCAGGGCGGACGCAAGCAGCAGGCACTGCTGCCGGTGCGGAGTCGTCGCCCACTCCTTGAGCGCACGGATATTCGCCCACGCCGACGGCTCGCCCTCCTTGACCGACTTCGCGCCGACCCACCAGCCGACAAGCACCGTCTGACGTGGGCTCAACGAGTTCTCCCCGATCAGATCCACCACGGCATCGATCCACCCCGACGGCAGGCGTTTCTGCTGAAGCAGCTCACCGATGAACTCGCGGCGCACCACCGTCGCCGCACGCCACTGCTTGCGCAGATTCCGCCGGCGGGCCTTCTCCGCTTTCTCCCGCTCCTCACGCACCGGGTCCGGCGTCGACGCTGACGCAACACCCCAGGAAAAGAGGCCTTGGTCGGCCCACCCACGAATCCCGTGCACATCACCGGACACGTACTTCCCCGTCTTGTAATCCCATGCGCGACGGCGCCACACGACACGACCCTCGAAACGCACCGCGGCCTCCACCGTCAACGGTTCATTCATCGCCTCATCCACGAACAAGCGTGAGAGCGCCCTGATCGCGTCATCACTATGCGACGGCGCATCATCAAGCGGCTCCCACCCCGCAGCACGCTGAGCGGCCTCCCACTCAGCACGCTCACGCCGAGCTGTCAGATCCTGTCGAGCCTGCTCAACCGCATGCGCAGCGGGTGTGCCCTGGGAGATGCCCGCCTTCGCGAGCTCCACCGCCTCCGGCTCGACCTCCTCCAGCTCAGCCAACGCCAACGCATCATCAAACGTCAGCTCACCCGCCTCAAGCCCAGCCTGCGCATCAGTGTGCTCCGCGATCTTCAACGCAGCCCGAGTGCTCGCCCGCTTCGCCCCCGTGCGCTTCGCAATCCGGTCAGCTCCGACACCGAGCAGCGACAACTGCTTGAACGCAGCCACCCGGTCACCGTCCGACAGCGGCGTGCGGGCGTCGTTCTCCACGATCTGGTCGACCAGCAGCTGGTCGGCCGCGCGCTCCGGGACGACGAGCACCGGGATCTCTGTGGCGCCGGCCTCGATCGATGCGAGCGTGCGGCGCTGCCCCGTGATGACATGCAGGCCGTCCGCGCGTTCCACGACCGTGGGCGGCTGCAGCACCCCGTTCTCACGGATCGACGACACGAACGATGGGTCAAGCACCGCGTCCCGGCGCACATTCTTCTCAAACAACAGTGACTCCGGCGCAACATCTCTCAGCTCCGGACGAACCGCAGTTTCCTCAGCCATGGTGGTCTCCTTCGTGATGGCAATGAATTGGTGATGAGTAGGGCTGGCGGGAGTCGAACCCGCGGCCAGCGATCACAATCAGACGAAAGGGGGATCAAACGGTGAGATGGTGATCGGCGCTGGCATCCGCACAGCAGCCCCGTGACGCAGCACCCGCAGGTGCCACGCAGGTCAAACGCTGGGGCTCCCCTCGACCAGGGCACGGGCGAGAGCCGCGTCACCATGCACCAGCGGAGAAGAACGAGGGCCACGAGTCAGGAACCCATGCGCCCACGACAGCAGTGCAGGAGAGTCAACGGGTGCGGCCGAACGCTCCAACACCTCCAGCGAAGCCAGCGGAGCGACGAGGATCAGGGCCGGGTCATCCAGGCTGTGCAGCACAGCAGTGAGCCCAAGATCCACATGCACAGTCACACGATGCACCGTGCAGCGGTGCCCCGCATGCACGACGACATCGCCAGGGCGAGCGACCAGCGACTGAGGTGCGGGGCTCATGCTGCAGCCCTCCGCCCATGACCGGACGCCACGACCCGCACCTCACGCGACGACTCGACCGCCGGCAGCGCGTCCGGGTCAGGCATCAGCAGCAGCTCCCGGAACACCGAGAAAGTGAAACGAGCCAGCACCACCGCACCCACAACGAACGCAGTGACAGCCAGAGCCTTCCACGTCCAGGCCGGCAACGGCGCCCCCAGAGGAGCAGCAACCAGCGCAGCAAGCACGGCCAGAAGCCAGAGCACTGACGTAGTCCAGCAATTGAAGATCAGAGCCAGTGCCCTGCGGAATGTGATCATGGTGGTCTCCCTGTAGTGATCGGTGATGGTTATCGAACGAGGTGGAGCCGGCGTCCGGGCTGCACGGGAGTATCCCCGGCCACCCAGGCGTCGACTGCAGATCTGCGCATGCGGTAGTGGCCGCGAGCGCCGTGGCGTGACGCGGTGAGATCGCCGGCCGCGATGGCGCGGCGGACGGTGACGATGTGATAGCCGGTGTAGTCAGCGGCTGCGCGTGCGGAGAGCCATGGGTCGGCGTCTGGCACGGGCACCTGGAGTGACGCTGTTAGTCTTTGAGATGGCATTCGTATGCCTTTCTGATGTGCTGCTGTGCGATGCAGCGTTTCCTGCTGGTCTTGAGGAATGGGGAATTCGGCCGATGAGAATATCTGTGCGAACTCGGGCGTTTGGGTGGTTGAGCCATGCGGCTCAGCGCATGGATCCGGCAGTTTGGAAGGATCCTGGCGCGAACGACAGGATGTATCGCTTGGTGCGGGCACGGCCCGTGTTTTTCCCGGATCAGGATGCTCTGGCAAATCTCATACGCGGATTGCAAAGTCGTGATGACATCGACGCGGTTCGGGTCAACAGATTCGGTCAGGATTTCGAGGGCACAACCGCAGACGAAATTGCGGAAGCCGTAGCGCGACAGTCGAAACCTGCTCGTGACAGCATCCAAGTCGTTATCGAGACTCAGGACGGCCAAGCGCAAGTGGTCTTCGAGAATGCCCGCAGGGGAGGCAAAGCCACTACCGCCATTAGTGGCGGTCCGGATAGTCTCTGCTCCCTGTTCCCTGGAGCTGTCGATGATAACTGCGAAGAGATGCCCCACGCTCGGCGCAGGGCTCCCTTGATTGAGCCGATCCACGCGCACGACGAAAGCGCGGCAAGGCTCGCACTCGCAGCGTCCAACAAAGCTGCCCGCATCGGTGGTCTGTGGGGATTTCTCGCCGGCATAGTCAGCGGACTCATACCACTGGCTCTCCAGCTCATAATCAGCGCGCACGGTACCACTCCGATCCCGTAAACGCTGGGGCACTCTCAATCTCGGAAACCGCACGGGCAACATCGAGCCCACCCTGGCGAGTCACAATCTCAACCGCTCGATACTCAGAGACTCCCCGCGACACCGCATAGGCGATCAAGTCCGCACACAACACTCCCTGCTGACTCCGCCCCCTCGCGATCCACGCAAAGACCTGCAGCGCACGCTTAGTCCTACGTCCTACGCCATACGGAGCGCCGTTACAGACAACAGCCGTAGCAACTCCCGCGGTCAAAGCCACGGTCACAACGGCGACGACTAAGGCGATCATGCTTCACCGCCCATCAACGAATGCTCATCGCGCCCACGGAGGAACTCATCACCCTCCGCGACCACCCCGTCAACTAACCGGGCAGTCTCAGCCAGGCCCACACGTAAGTTCCTTCGAACACTCATGCTGCATCGCCCTTCTGCACGGGCGCATGAGCGATTCCCGCGAATCAGACGGGCTGGTATCGTTGGCGAGGTGTCGCCGAAACTATTGCGGGCCGTATGGTGCGCTAGGTTGAATCGGCGTTCTCGGGACGTGAGGATGCATGTGATTGACGGGTGGGGAGCTATCACAGTCGCTTTGCCGTATTTCTTTTCGATTGCGGCATTCTTGTTCGCACTGCGCGCTGATCGACGAGCAAAAGAGAAAGTGGCTCTTGAGACTGAGACCGAGTGGTCCGTGGAATTGACCACCGGAGACGACGCTGGATACGCTGAACTTTTGTTTTGGTGTCGCGGGCCGCGTGTAATTGAGGAAGCTTGGTTCGTTATCGAGCGGATGATCTCACCACTCAATCGTCCGCACATTATCGCAGCACACCAAGCGTTCCACCTCTTGGACGGTGAAAACATCGCGCTCTGGCTCGACACCCTCGATGACGTCATAGCGCTCCCCGACCACGTGACGATCGAGTGGACGTATCAGACGACGAAATCCAGTCGCGCGCTGCGCCGGATTCGGTACTTGACTGTGCAGCAGAGGCGAATCGACGCGATTCACTACGCGAACGTTTCGCTGACCGACGTGAAGAAGCAGATCCACGCGCTTCGCGAATCTCAATCATCACATTGACGTACACCGTGTAGATCATGGCTGCAGCACTCAAGATGACAGCTCCACTCTCCCAGGTCATCATGCTGACCTCCGATCCACTGCGAGCGCAGGAGACGCCACATCGACCTTCTCAACGGATTCCCGCGTATGCCGATCGTGCGCGTCTGCAGAGTCTCGGAAAACCGGGGGCGTGAACACTGCAGGTTCCACTCCCAGCACAGCTGCGATGACGAAAAGCTCACTGAAATTAAATTCTCCGAACCCTCCAAGCTTGCGATAGAGGGTCGCCCGTGGAATTCCTGTTCTGTCAGACAGCGTCTTTTTCGGCATTCCACTCGCATCAAGTGCCCGTAAGACCGCCGAGGCGACTGTCTCAATAACCTGCTCGCGTGTGCTCATATGAACACACTAACGACTCGTTCGCGTACACGCAAGCGTAATGTGTGTTGATATGGCTACACATTGTGTTGATATTGCATCTATAGTGATCTACATGGACACAGCAGCCGAGCGATTCAATCGGGCAGTAGGTGCGCAGATTCGCGCCGAGATCGCGGCCCACGGTGACACGGTGAAAGGTGTCAGCGAGAAGACAGGCATCTCCCGCAGCAGTCTGGTCAAGTATCTAGACGGCGAGCGACACATCCCAGTGAGCAGTGTCTATCGCATCAGTTCACTGTGGGCTTTGCCACCCGAGGTCATAGTTGAACGAGCCTCAGAACGCTACTTCCTGGATGAGTCTCAGCGACGCAGTCCGGCCACTGTGACGGACTTGTCGTCCCGTCGCCATGATGCTCCGCCTTTCGAGGTCCATGAGGAACGTGGTGCCGCGTACGACCAGGCTGACGGTGAAGTCAGCGATCCCGAAGAACCGTAGAAGAGAGCATCACGTGGGGGCATACGATCCTTGGGAGCACGCCGAGCAACTCGGCATCCCCGTCTACCGGTATCCGCTGAAGACCGCACCAGGCATGTGGGTGCCAGACCAGCGCGCCATCCTCATGCGCCCAGACTTGCGAATGTTCGAAGAGATCTGCGTACTGGCACACGAACTCGTCCACGCCGAATACAACGACCCCGCCGGGCACGACGGCAAAGCCGAACGACGAGCACACCGCATCGCAGCACACCGACTCATCGACCAACGCGAACTGCGAGCGCTCGGCCGTCTCTACGGGCACGTCGACGACCGTCTCTGTCACGAGCTCGGCGTCACACGCGAGATTCTCACCGCAGCACTTCAGGAACAAGTGGCATCATGAGGTACAGACTTCCATGCGCCGCTTGTCCGCTTTCGCTGCGCTATGCTCGCCTTTGGGCGGATGCGGTGAGAGTTCTGTGTCCAGTGGGGAGAACATTTTGATACCGGCTCTGAACAGCGATGGGCATTTGCCACCAGGTAGATACCGAACGACCTTGGACGAGATCAAGCAGGAGTTCGTCGATCACCGCCGCTTCGCCGCTTCCACCACTCGAGCCGACGTATGGGACGGTTTCTCTAACTACCTGGCAGCATGGGCCGCAGCAGAGCACAACTTAGGTGTCGACTTCCTGAAGGCGATCTGGATCGCCGGAAGTTTCACGTCGTCCGAGATTGACCCCAACGATATCGATATCAGCCCGTTCTATGACAGCTCGCTCATCGAGCAAGTCAAGGGGAAACCAGGTGTGGGACAGCTCAAGAACCTATTCGAGCAACGATCGCGTGTTGTCGAAGAGTTCAAAGTAGAGCCGTTCGCAGTTCCGTGGCGCCCGGTGATTTCAACACTCTTGCCCTCTAGACTTACTGAACCAGAGCGTTCATACTTGGCCAACCGAGGCGGACTCGACGATTGGTGGCAACGCACACGGCCAGGAGGCAAGGACGAGCCACCGACGCTCGACGGCATCGCGGCGCGACGCGGGTATTTGGAGGTGATGGTGCGTGATTGATCCCTACTACGAGAGACTCCGCCATGACTCCCGAGCATGCTCTGAAGCGAGCAAGTGGCTAGATAGTCTCCCCGTCACGGCGCTTCCGCTCGATGAGGTTCTCTTCGAGGCGCAGCTGCAGGCCGCTGAGCGTTTCGATGCCTCCATCTCTCGGCATGCACACGAGTACATCGTCCGACTCTCAGGCCCTGACGTTGAAGCCGGAGTTCTACCAGACTCCATCAACGATGAAGTGGTACCCCGGATTACACGAGAGATCGCCGCATCCGCTGAAATCGACAATGCGAACGTCAAGTTCGGTCTCGCGGGAATTGGGCAAGGCAGCATCGTCCTGTACTTCAAGCCACTGGACGATGATGCCGCGTACTCATCGACCTCAGAAGACCAATTCGAACAGCGTATTTCAATCATCGACAACGCCATCGAACGAATCAATACGTTGCATGGGCTCATCGAGAACGAAGCCAGCGCCAACGAGATCCAGGCGCGCTTCCACTCGACTCGAGAACGTCAACTGCTTCACGCGGCGGGCAAACTCGTCGAAGCGTTGGACTCCCACAGCCTTGACTTCACCTCACGATGGCGGGGTCCAGGAGGCAGACGCACGTTAGGCATGATCTCCGAACGAGGCAGAGCCTACGCTCAGACGCTTTTCCACGAGAGCGAGCAATCTGAAGAACGCCCATTCAGCGGGAAGATCCAGGCACTCGACTTGGAAGGGTCCGTGACCATCGCTTCAGGGAAGAGGAACTCTCGTCGAGTCGCGAGTATCGACCCCAAGCTGATCCCCGGGCTTAGGCTGGGCGACCCCATTCACGTAATCCTCCGAATCGTCAAGAACAATGACGCGGTGCGATCACATACCTCCGGCGTGCAGCCAAAATACTCGGTCGTCAGGCTCCTCGAACGCGACACTCCCGCTGACTCAATACACCCCGCCTCGAGCTAAACGCCTCTGCTCCCGATGCTCGGCACGGTGACCCCGGAGGGCCACCACAGTGGAGACGAGCTCGAGGCGGCGCTGAGGCACACTGATCCAGACGGTGCTCTCGGCCACCGATGACTGGGATCGCATCTCGGATGCGCTCTCGATCACGCATGAGCTGGTCGAAGCACTGATTCCTGACCACCAGACGGCGAAGATCGCCGTCTGACCGGCACGCAGCGCGTCGGTGACCCATCCCACAATGGAAAGGAGGCCGGCATGGCTACACGATCAGACGCCCATCCGGACGCTATCAAGGGGCGTACAGAACCCCCGACGGCAAGGTGCACTCAGTCGGCACATTCGCTCTGAAATCCGAGGCACGCCGAGCGGCAGTCAAAGCCGAGTCGAAAGTACTGCGGCCAGACTGGACAGACCCCTCGATCGCCAAGATGACCTGGGGCGACTGGTGCGAACGATGGTGGCCGACACGGCGAATAGAAGCCAGCACAGCAGCCAACGAAGAAGCCATGGTGCAGAAGCACATCAGCCCACAGTGGATCGACGTGCAGCTCGGGCAGATCCGACGCGGCCACGTGCAAGGCTGGGTGAACAAGCTCGTCAGCGACGGCACGCTCAAAGCGTCGAGCGTGAGACGAGTGCTCAACGTCTTCGTCTCATCACTGACCCCATCCGTCGCCGAGGGCATCCTCGAAGCAAACCCAGCAGCCGGCGTCTCCATCACCCTCGAAGACCCAGAGCACGTCTTCCTCACCCGTGAACAGTTCAAGGCACTCATCGAGAGCGTCGGCACCGACAAAGTGCCACGCAGCAAGCGCAGGAAGCCATTCGAGCCCGACTATCACGCCCAGGCGGTGATCAGCTTCCTCGTCGCCACAGGCCTGCGCTGGGGTGAACTAGCGGGCCTGCACTGGGAACAGCTCACCGAGACCAGCGTCACCGTCAAGAACGTCGTCTCCGCCGGAGAAATCAAGCCCTACCCGAAAGGCAAGAAACAACGAGTCGTGCCCCTGCCTGGATGGGCACGCCGACTCATAACCTGGGAAGATGACGGAGCGCAGCCACTTCCCTACCGCACCGGCATGCGACGCCCGAAGACCGGCCTCGTGTTCACCGGGCCCACCGGCGCCGCGCTCGACGACAGAAACTTCACCAGGCAGAAGCTCAACCCCGCACTCAAACGAGCCGAGCTCGCTCACCTCGGCTTCACCTTGCATGACCTGCGCCACACATACGCATCCTGGCTCATCCAAGACGGCGTGAGGCTCGAACAGATCTCCGCTCTCCTGGGCCACGCCAGCTGGAAAACCACCCAGATCTACGCGCACCTCGTGCCCGGGCAAGACGAGAACCTCAGCAAAGCGCTCAGAGACCCCTTCGCGCCGGAACTAACCGTGCTCGAGGGCGGCGCCGCAGGATGACCCAAAACACCCGAGAACGAGTCACGGCGAGTGACGCGTGACTCAAGTCTGCTATCCGTTTGCTATCCGCGACTTAAACGAAGAAGGCCCGGAATCCCGCGTCTTCCGCGTGATTCCGGGCCTATCCCGTGGTGGGCGATAGCAGACTTGAACTGCTGACCTCTTCCGTGTCAGGGAAGCGCGCTACCAGACTGCGCCAATCGCCCGTACTCGAACCGTCGAGTGCGTCTGTCGACTTTCGTCGACTCCGGCCGAAGCCGGTTGGAGGTGGAGACGGGAGTCGAACCCGCGTATACGGCTTTGCAGGCCGCTGCCTCGCCACTCGGCCACTCCACCATGCCAGACTTCGCCGATTCTGAGTGCATCATTGCCGGTGAAGCAGCCCCTGTGAAGCGGGGCCTGTGGCAGGTCTTTCACAAGTGAAAGAACCCTCCGAGCGGATGACGAGATTCGAACTCGCGACCCCCACCATGGCAAGGTGGTGCTCTACCAACTGAGCCACATCCGCATGTTGATCAGCTTGACGCTGTTCAACGTTGCCGCCGTGTTCCGGCGACTTGAATAATGTACCGTACCTGCGCGCGAATGCAAAATCGGAGTGAACAGAACCCTGCATCGCGGGCGTGTCGAGCCTCTCGATCCCAGCGATATCGCGGGTTCAGCCGACTGTCAGAAGGTACTGAGAAGCGCCTCCCCCTCGTCGACGCATGCCTCAGTCAACGACCGGGGAGGCGAATGCGGTGGGGACACAGATGTGGAGAGGGTGCGGAGCCTGTGACGGCTGCCGCACCCTCTCCACGTGTCGAAGCGCTGCGTTGTTCACCTCTGCCGCTCAGGAGCGGCAGTCAGATACCTGCCTCAGTTCTGCAGGGCGTAGCCCGACTCACCGTGCACGCGCAGGTCGATGCCGGCCACTTCGTCCTCGTTCTTGACGCGGAACCCGATGGTCTTGTCGATGACCTTGCCGATGATGAATGCGATGACGAACGAGTAGACCGCGACCGGAACCGAGCCGACGATCTGAGCGCCGAGCTGTCCCCAGCCGTAGCCGTAGAACAGCCCCGAGTCATTGGCGAAGAAGCCGAGGTAGATGCAGCCGATGAGGCCGCCGACCAGGTGCACTCCGACGACGTCGAGGGAGTCATCGTAGCCGAGCACCCACTTCGCGTTGACGGCAAGGGCGCAGAGGCCGCCGACGATCAGGCCCAGGAGAATCGCCGCCCCAGGGGTGAGCTGGTCGCATGCCGGGGTGATGCCCACGAGGCCGGCCACGGCGCCGGTGCCGGCGCCGACAGCGGTCGCCTTGCCCGTCTTGATCTTCTCGACGACGAGCCAGGCCAGAATCGCGGCAGCAGGGGTCACCATGGTGTTCAGGTAGATGAGGCCGGCGGTGGCGTCATCGGTGGCAGCTCCGCCGTTGAAGCCGAACCAGCCGAACCACAGCACCGAGGCGCCGATCAGCACCAGCGGCACGTTGTGCGGCTTGGCGATGCCCTTGTCCAGGCCGATACGACGGCCGAGAACAATCGCGAGGGCCAGAGCCGCCGCACCGGAGTTGATGTGCACGACTGTGCCGCCGGCGAAGTCGAGCACACCGTCGACGCCGAACCACTCAGGCACCACGGTGCCGATCCAGCCGCCTCCCCAGACCCAGGCTGCGACGGGGAAGTACGACAGGGTGGCCCAGAGGCCGGCGAAGATCATCCACGAGCCGAACTTCGCACGGTCGGCGATGGCTCCTGAGATGAGTGCGACGGTGATGATGGCGAAGGTTGATCCGTAGACGGTCGATACGAGGTCTTCGCCGCTGACTCCGCTGAGCCCGAATGCCGAGAACGGATTGCCGGCGAACGACCACGGGCTGGCGTCTTCGCTGATCGACGTCATGTTCGCGCCGTAGAGCACCCAGAGGACTCCCACGAGCCCCATCGAGCCGAAGCTGAGCATCAGCATGCTCACAACGGACTTCGCCCGCACGAGGCCGCCATAGAAGAAGGCGACGCCTGGGGTCATGAACAACACCAGCGCGGTCGACACCAGCAGCCATATGGTGCCGGTCGTGACTGTCTCTGTCATGGTGGAACCTCTCTCGAACTGATCACGGGGTCACGATCGCGCATCAGGATGCGCTGCGCTGATCGCGAACTGAGTTCAGTCTCGGGTGCAGAGATTTCGCACAATATGCGCCGCAGTTACAGCGCTGTTACACAACTGAGGCCGCTGTTACGGCAATGTTTCCGAGGTGGTCGGTCAGGCTGAGGCCGCGTCGTAGGTCTCGTGTGCCAGAGTGGTGAGGGCGTCGAGTCGCGAGACGCAGCGCAGATACTTCTTGCGGTACCCTCCGTCGATCATCTCCTGGCTGAAGACCTCGGTCAGCGGTAGGCCCGCGGCGACGATCGGCTTCTGCGCGTCATAGAGACGGTCGATGAGCGCCACGAGACGCAGCGCGTCGTCCTGTCTGGTCAAGCGCCCGACACCTGACCAGACGAAGGTGTCGGCCGAGCGTGCGAGGGCGAAGTACTGCACCGGATGCAGCGTCGAGATGTGGTCGATGACATCGGCGAAGGCGTCCTGCGAGAGGCGCAGGTCGTCCGACTCGTGCTGCGAGACGAGCCGATCGATCTCGTCGTGCTCCCAGGGCACCGCCTCACTGTCGACGTCGCGTCGACGGTAGTCCTGGCCGTCGATGCGCAGCGCCTGGAAGATCGAGGCGAGCGACTGAATCTCGCGCATGAAGTCTGAGGCGGCGAACCGCCCCTCGCCCAGTGCGTTCGGCGGAGTGTTCGACGTGGCCACGATCGAGGTGCCGGTCGCCGCGAGCTCCTTGAGCAGACGGGTCATGATCATCGTGTCGCCGGGGTCGTCGAGCTCGAACTCGTCGATGCACAGCAGTGAGTAGCCGCGCAGCTTGGCGACGGCGTTCTCGAAGCCGAGTGCGCCGACCAGCGACGTGTACTCCAGGAAAGTGCCGTAGGCCTTGGGCTGCGGAGCGGTGTTCCACAGTGCTGCCAGCAGGTGGGACTTGCCGACGCCGAAGCCGCCGTCGAGATAGATGCCGCTTGCTTGCTTCGCCGCCTTCTTGTGGCGTCCGAAGAGGCTGCGCCGTTTCACTGCAGTCCAGCGACCGGCGAACTCGCACAGGGCGTCGACTGCCTCCTGCTGCGACGGGAAGTCGGCGCTCGGCTCGTAACTCTCGAACGACACGCTCTGAAAGAGCGGCGGCGGCACGAGATTCGCGACGAGCTCGTCGGGATCGAGATTCGGGTGCACATCGACGATATGCGAGATCATGCGTTCCTCTCTGGCGGCGTCAGTGCACGCGTGGGTTGCGGTGGCCGAATCGCGGCGTCCCGGGGCGAGCATCGTGATGCGGATGCGCGGGCGCGAGAGCCAGCGCGGCACCCTGTTCACTGTAGCGGGTTCGCAGACCCGCACATGACCTGCTGTTGCAGATCGACTGCCGCAGTCGAGTCGTGTGCAGTATCGTGATCGACACCAGCCAGACTCAAACGAGTCGGTGCAACGAAGGAGAACGTCATGACTGTCGCCGTCGACTCGTCAGATCCGAAGACCGCGGGCTACGCGCACCCCGAGCGCCTGGTCAGCACCGAGTGGCTGGCCGAGCACCTGGGCGAGCCGGGACTCGTCGTCGTCGAGAGCGACGAAGACGTGCTGCTGTACGAGACCGGGCACATCCCCGGGGCGGTCAAGATCGACTGGCACACCGATCTCAACGACCCGGTCGTGCGCGACTACGTCGACGGAGCCGGTTTCGCGAAGCTGCTCAGTGAGAAGGGCATCGACCGTGACGACACCGTGGTGATCTACGGCGACAAGAACAACTGGTGGGCGGCCTATGCCCTCTGGGTGTTCACGCTCTTCGGCCACGAAGACGTGCGCCTGCTCAACGGCAGCCGGTCGAAGTGGATCGCGGAGGGGCGCGATCTGACGCGCGAGGTTCCCACCCGCGCCGCGACCCGCTATCCGGTGGTCGCACGCGATGACGCGCCGATCCGCGCCTACCGTGACGACGTGCTTGCGGCGATCGGCACTGAGCACCTCGTCGACGTGCGCTCGGCGCCCGAATACATCGGTGAGCGCACCACGGCTCCCGACTACCCCGAAGAGGGGGCGCTGCGGGCCGGTCACATCCCCACCGCGCAGAACGTGCCGTGGGCCAGGGCCGTCGCTGACGACGGCACCTTCAAGACCGCCGACGAGCTGCGCGACATCTACGAGGCCGGCGGTGCCGGTCTGCGCGAGGGCGATGACGTGATCGCCTACTGCCGCATCGGCGAGCGGTCGAGCCACACCTGGTTCGTGCTGAAGTATCTGCTCGGCTTCGAGAACGTGCGCAACTACGACGGCTCGTGGACTGAATGGGGGTCGTCGGTGCGGGTGCCCGTTGTCACCGGTGCACAACCCGGCATCGCGCCGGCGCGCTGAACCGCCTCAAGCGCATCAGAGGCGTTCATGAGCGGTGTCGTCCGCTGGCCTCGGGCGAGGTGCCCCAGCAGCGTAGACTCGTAGCTCATGAGCACCTCTGACTCTCACTCGTCGCACCTGTTCGGCGCGCCCCACGAACTCGACGCGCTGCACCTGCCGGCCCGTCTCATCGAGACGGCCGAAGACTTCAACGCCCTCGGCGAACGAGACCGGCTGCAGCTGCTGCTGGAGTTCGCCGACGCGCTGCCCGAGCTGCCGGAACGCTACCGCGACGACCCCGATCTGCTCGAGCCCGTGCCAGAGTGCCAATCCCCCGTCTTTCTGAAAGTCGACGTCGACGGCGACAGAGTGCATCCGCACGTCACCGCTCCGCGTGAGGCGCCCACCACTCGCGGGTTCGCCTCGATTCTGGTCCAGGGACTCGACGGCGAGAGCGTGCAGCAGGTGCTCGACGTGCCCAGCGACTACCCGTTCGAACTCGGCCTCGCTCGCGCGGTGTCGCCGCTGCGTCTGCGCGGTATGACCGGCATTCTCGAGCGCATCAAGGCGCAGGTGCGCCGTCAGATCGTCGAACGCGACGCCTGAACAGACACGGGTTCAGCGCCGCTGGGTCCGTGAGGTCGCGGTCGTCGCCAGGCGCTCGGTCAGCCAGTCGCTCACGCTGCTCTCCCACAGCTCCCGATCGTGATTCCACAGTTTGCAGTGGCGTGCCGTCTTGAACGGCACGAAGGTCACCAGATCTGGGCGTGCCGCAGCCAGCTCGCGTGATGGGCCGCTCGGCACGAAACCGTCATCGTCGCTGTGCATGAGCAGCACCGGTTTGCGCAGCTCTCCCGCACGTGCGACCCAGTTCAACGCATCGAGGTCGATGGGGCTCTCCAAACCCGTCGCCGGCGTGGCCCACCGTCGACCCAAGAGCGTCAGCGCGAATTCACGCACCGGGGCGGGCACGCTCGACGCATCCGCCTGATACGCCAGAGCGTCGCCCCAGTCGACCACAGGCGATTCGAGCAGCACTCCCCCGATGCGGCGGGCATGCCGCGTTCGGGCCAGAGCCTGCAGCACGATGGCTCCGCCCATCGACCAGCCGAAGAGAAAGACCTTCTTGGCGCCATGCGCGATCGCATAGTCGATCGCCGCCTCGACGTCCTCCCATTCGGTCTCGCCGAGCGCGTAGCGATTGTCAGCGCTGGGCGTCGCCTCGCCGTCGTTGCGGTAGGTCACGACCAGCGACGTCAGCCCGAGCCGCTGCACCGCTCCGAGACCGCGGATGACCTCTGGTCGGGCCGAGGCTCGCCCGTGCACGTGGATGACCCATGTCTGCGACCGGTCGGCCGGAGCCCCGGGCGCTTCGCGAGATGCCTCGATCGCTTCGGCCGAATGCTCCGGTGCACCCGCGTCGGTCGCGTCAGGGCGATCGATGGCGTAGGTGGGACGGCCACTGGGGGCTGCCGCTACCAGCCAGGCCGGATTCGGGCCGAGCGGACCGTCGATGAGGACGTTCTGGGCGTCGAAGCCGGCCGACTTCGGCGTAAGCCAGACCCAGCCGTTGACGCGTCCCCGGCGAACGCGACCGTCGAGCACGCCGAAGTCGACGCGAAGCACGCGTCGGGTGATGCTGTCCCATGTCTGATCGACGATCTCGCCGATGACGGCATGCCCTCGGCTCTCGTCGAACCAGAAGCTGTATTCGCCCGGCACGCCGGCGAGCCGGGAGTCACGAGTCGACTTGAGCGTCACCAAGAGGCCCTGCGCGTCTGACCACACCGCCTGCACACTGACGTCTTCGGAGTGACGCCTCGGCGGCGTCACCACTTCGCGAGCGACATGTGCGCTCGCGGCCGCTCCGGCGGCGACCACGGCTGCGGCCGCACCGGTCACTCCGGCGACCACGCCCAGCAACGAGAGCCCCCTGCCGGAACGCCGCGGTGCCTCTGAACGGTTGTCTCTGTGCTCGGGCATGTGATCCTCTCCAGCCCGGCGAGTCTGACGCCAGTCTGTCATCGGTCATTTTAGTCTGCTTGCGTGACCGAAGCGCGCAGAGACGAAGAGATGAGCCCGGAGTTCGCGAACCTCCTGCGCGAGCTCTCTGCCGTGCGTCATCGCTCCGACATCGTGCTCGAGCGCATCGACGCTCCGTCGCACATCGCACCTGAGGCCGTCGCCTTCGCCGTCGAGGTCGACACCCGGTCGACCTTTGTGCACTCGCGCGCCAGCGCACGGTTCGTGCTGCTGCACAACCCCGAGCCGCCTGACGGCTGGGGGTCGACGCTGCGCGTGATCGCGTATCTCAAAGCCCCGCTCGAGGCCGATCTCGGTCTTGACCCCTTCGTGGCGGGAGTGGTCTGGTCGTGGCTCGAAGACGGGCTTCACCAGGAGCACGCGCACTACCACAGCATCTCGGGCACAGTCACCAAGACGATCAATTCCGGCTTCGGCGCGCTGAGCACCGAGACCGACGGCACTGAGATCGAGCTGCGGGCCTCGTGGTCGGCCGAGGGCGATCAGCCGGTGACCCCGCATCTGCTGGCCTGGATCGATCTCATCAGCGAGGCGGCGAGTCTGCCCCCGGTGCCGGGCGAGATCTCGGTGCTGCTGCCCACACTCACCGACCCGCACTCGTATGCGAAAGGCTCATCCACGCTGTGAACGTCGAAGACCATCCCTCACATCTCGTCGTGCGTCCGGCAGACGGCATTCCACCGGTGGTGGCGACCCCGAGCGGGCTTGAAGACGCGATGAGTCGGCTGGAGGGAGCCGATGGGCCGCTGGCGCTCGACACTGAACGGGCCAGCGGGTTCCGCTATCACGACAACGCCTATCTGGTGCAGATGCGCCGCGGCGACGAGCCGGCGGTGCTGCTCGATCCGATCGCCTTCGACGGCGAGGCCATGGCCGAGCTGCAGAGCGTCATCGGCCGACAGGAATGGGTGCTGCACGCGGCGACCCAAGACCTCCCCTCGCTCCACGAGCTCGGTCTCTCCCCTGCCGCCCTCTTCGACACCGAGCTGGGCGCACGACTGCTGAATCTGCCCCACGTCGGCCTCGGCGGTCTGCTCGACGATCTCTTCGGCATCCACCTGAAGAAAGAGCACTCGGCCGCTGACTGGTCACGACGTCCGCTGCCCGAGGACTGGCTCGCGTATGCGGCACTCGACGTGGAGTATCTCGTCGAGCTGCGAGACGAGGTCGAGCGTCTCCTGGCCGATCAGGGCAAGCTCGAGATCGCTCGGCAGGAGTTCGCCGCCGAGATGGACTTCGAACCGCGGCAGAAGCCCGGCGAGCCCTGGCGCCGCACCAGCGGAATCACCGCCGCTCGCACGCCCCGGCAGCTGCGCATCGTGCGCGAGCTCTGGAATCAGCGCGACGCGCTGGCACAGCAGCGCGATCTCTCGCCGCACCGGCTCATCCCGGATCGCGCCATCATGGCCGCGGCCACCAACCCGGTGCGCAACGAGCACGAGCTGCTGGCGCTGCGCGAGTTCAACGGGCGCGGCGCGCATTCCGATCTGCGGCACTGGTGGGCGGCCGTGCAGCGCGCCCGAGCCAGCCGGGAGCCGGTCGATGTGCGCGTACCGCACGAGGGCATCCCGCATCACCGCTCGTGGGGGCGCCAGCATCCCGAGGCAGATCGGCGCCTGCGTACGGCCAGGTCGACGCTGATCGCGATCGCCGACGAGCACGATCTGCCGGTCGAGAACCTGCTGCAGCCGCGAGTGCTGCGTGAGCTGGCCTGGGAGACCACTGAGCCGGTCGGCGTCGCCGAGACCGCCGAACGCCTTGCGCAGCTCGGGGCTCGACCGTGGCAGATTGAACTCACCGCCGCTCCGATCGACGAGGCCTTCCGCGAGGCCGCCTCGGCGTAGACCTCCGCAGGCCGCCGTGATCGGCTCAGCGACCGTCGGATGACGCGCGGCGATCTGGCACATCGAAGTGGCTCGACTCTGGAGCATGCTCGGGGCGCGCCCCGCGAGCGTTGGGCACGCGTGTGCCGAGCACCATCTGGATGACCTGGTCGCTGATCGCAGCCGCGTCGAGCCCCGAGTCGTGCAGCAGCTGGTCGCGGGTGGCATGCGGGAAGAACTCGTCGGGCAGGCCGAACTCGGTGAGCCCGGTGTCGATGCCGGCGTCGCGCATGTCCTGCCTGATGCGCGTGCCGATGCCGCCGACGCGCAGGCCGTCTTCGATGGTGACGATCAGTCGATGCCTGGCCGCTCGGGTGAGCACGGAGTGCGGCACCGGCACGACCCACCGCGGATCGATCACGGTCGCACCGATGCCCTGCTCGTGCAGTCGACGTGCGACCTCGAGGGCGGTCGGGGCCATCGCGCCGATCGCGACGATCAGCACGTCGCGGCTGGTCGACCGAAAGAGCACATCGACGCCGTCGGTCGACCGGCTGAGCGCGGGCAGCGGTTCGTTCACCGCGCCCTTCGGGTAGCGCAGCACGGTCGGGCCGTCTGAGACGTCGAGGGCCTCGCTGAGCTCTTCGCGCAGCGTCGCGGCGTCGCGGGGTGCGGCGATGCGGATGCCGGGCACCAGCTGCAGCGTGGAGAGATCGCATTGTCCGTTGTGGCTGGCGCCGTCGGGGCCGGTCACTCCGGCTCGATCGAGGACGAAGGTGACGCCGGCGCGGTGCAGGGCGACGTCCATGAGCACCTGGTCGAAGGCACGGTTGAGGAAGGTCGCATAGAGCGCGACAACCGGGTGTGCGCCGCCGAAGGCCAGGCCGGCAGCTGAGGCCACGGCGTGCTCTTCGGCGATGCCCACGTCGATGACCCGATCGGGAAAGGCCTGCGACATCGCGTCGAGCCCGACTGGCAGCCGCATGGCTGCGGTGATGCCCACGACCTCGGGCCGCCGACGGGCCTGATCGAGCATTTCGTCTGAGAAGACCGCAGTCCAGGTGATCGACTTCACCGTCGAGATGGGCTGGCCGGTGTCGGGGTCGATGCGGCCGATGGCATGGAACTGGTCGGCAGTGTCGGCACGCGCTGGTTCGTAGCCGTGCCCCTTGTGCGTCACCGCGTGCACGATCACCGGGTGCCCGAAGCGCTTGGCCTGACGCAGGGCGACCTCCATGGCCTCGATGTCGTGGCCGTCGACCGGGCCGATGTACTTGATGTCGAGGTTCGAGAAGAGGGCGTAGTCCTCGCCGGTCTGCGCCCGCAGCAGGCCGTAGAGGCCGCCGCGCACGCTGTTGAACAGAAACCTGCCGGGGCGCCCGAGCCGGTAGAAGAAACGACGGCTGGCCTTGTAGGCGCGATCGTAGCCGACGTGCGTGCGCAGCTCGTTCATGTAGCGGGCCATGCCGCCGATCGTGGGCGCGTAGGAGCGTCCGTTGTCGTTGACCACGATCACCAGATGACGGTCGTTCTGGTCAGAGATGTTGTTGATGGCCTCCCAGACCATGCCACCGGTCAGAGCGCCGTCGCCGATCACCGCCACGACGGTTCGATCTGTCTCGCCGCGCAGCGTGAGCGCACGCGAGATGCCGTCGGCCCACGAGAGCGAGGAGGACGCATGCGAGCTCTCGACGATGTCGTGCGGGCTCTCGGAACGCTGCGGGTAGCCGGCGAGGCCGCCGCGCTGGCGCAGATGCGAGAAGTCCTGGCGGCCGGTCAGCAGTTTGTGCACATACGTCTGGTGCCCCGTGTCGAAGACGATCGGGTCATGCGGCGAGTCGAACACCCGATGCAGCGCGATGGTGATCTCGACGACGCCCAGGTTCGGCCCGAGATGCCCTCCGGTGCGTGCCACGGAGGTGATCAGAAACTCGCGGATCTCGTCGGCGAGCTCGCGCAGCTGTGCGGTCGAGAGCTGGTCGAGATCACGTGGGCCGTGGACGCCGGAGAGCAGACCGCCCGGAGCGTCTGCCTGCGCCTCGTGAATCGAGGCCGAGGATGCTCGTTCAATGTCTCTGTGCTCTGCCATGCGTATGCTGACCTCTCAGTGCTTGGACTCATGCTACGTGCTCCGACTGTGCGAAAGGGCCCGCGCCACTCGGTTCGAGTGGGCGCGAGCCCTTTCATCGGAATCTGCCTCAGACTGCTGATGCTTCGACGAGTGACGTCTCAGCGGTGTCTCAGGCCGACAGGCTACGCAGCGAGCTGACGCAGCACATACTGCAGGATTCCGCCGTTGCGGTAGTAGTTCGCCTCGCCGGGGGTGTCGATGCGCACCACGGCCTCGAAGGTCACCGGCTGCTTGCCCTCGGCCGAGAACTCGCTCGGAGTCGCCGTGACAGTGACCGTGGCCGGGGTCTCGCCGTCGTTCAGTCGTTCGATGCCAGAGAACGAGAAGATCTCGGTGCCGTCGATGCCCAGCGACTCGTACGACTCGCCGGCCGGGAACTGCAGCGGGATGACGCCCATGCCGATCAGGTTCGAGCGGTGGATGCGCTCGAAGCTCTCGGCGATGACCGCCTTGACGCCCAGCAGACGCGTGCCCTTCGCAGCCCAGTCGCGACTGGAGCCTGTGCCGTACTCTTTGCCGGCGAGCACGACCAGCGGAGTCTGGCTCTTCTGGTAGTTCTCAGCGGCGTCGTAGATGAACGACTGCGGGCCGTCCTCCTGCGTGAAGTCGCGGGTGTAACCGCCCTCGACGCCGTCGAGCAGCAGGTTCTTGAGGCGGATGTTCGCGAACGTGCCGCGGATCATGACCTCGTGGTTGCCACGTCGAGAACCCAGCGAGTTGAAGCTGCGGCGCTCGACGCCCTTGCTCAACAGGTACTTGCCAGCCGGAGTGTCTGCCTTGATCGAACCGGCCGGCGAGATGTGGTCGGTGGTCACCGAGTCGCCCAGCTTGGCCAGCACACGTGCGCCGCTGATGTCGCTGACCGGTGTCGGCTCCTTCGACATGCCGTCGAAGTACGGAGGGTTGCGCACGTAGGTCGAGTTGTCGTCCCACTCGAAGAGCTTGCCCTCGGGCGTCGGCAGGCCGCGCCACTTCTCGTCGCCTTCGAACACTGATGCGTACTTCGACGTGAACATGTCACGGTCGATCGACGAATCGATGGTCTGCTGAACCTCTTCTGCAGTCGGCCAGATGTCTTTCAGATAGACGTCTGCGCCGTCTCCGTCCTGGCCGAGCGGCTGAGTCTCGAAGTCGAAGTCCATCGTGCCGGCCAACGCGTAGGCGATCACCAGCGGCGGGCTGGCGAGGTAGTTCATCTTCACGTCGGGGCTGATGCGACCCTCGAAGTTGCGGTTGCCTGAGAGCACGGCGGTGACGGCGAGATCATTCTCGTTGATCGCCTCGCTGATCGGTTCGGGCAGCGGACCGGTGTTGCCGATGCACACGGTGCAGCCATAGCCGGTGGTGTAGAAGCCGACGCCTTCAAGGTATGGGGTGAGCCCCGACTTGTCGTAGTAGTCGGTGACGACCTTCGACCCGGGAGCCAGCGAGGTCTTCACCCAGGGCTTCTGCTTGAGCCCCTTCTCGACAGCCTTCTTGGCCACGAGGCCGGCGGCGATCATGACCGACGGATTCGAGGTGTTGGTGCACGAGGTGATCGCGGCAACCGCGACGGCGCCGTTCTTCAGATCGAAGCTCTGGCCTGCGTACTCGACCGGGACCTCGCTCGTCTCACCGGCGTAGGTCGGCAGCGTCTTCTCGAACGACTGCTTCGACTCACTGAGCTTGATGCGGTCTTGGGGGCGCTTCGGGCCGGCGATCGACGGCACGACGGTCGAGAGGTCGAGCTCCATGTACTCCGAGAAGTGCGGCTCGTGCTCGGGATCGTGCCAGAGGCCCTGCTCTTTGGCGTAGGCCTCGACCAGTGCCACCCGCTCGTCGCTGCGACCGGTCAGACGCAGGTAGTCGAGGGTCACGTCGTCGATCGGGAAGATCGCGGCGGTCGAGCCGAACTCGGGGCTCATGTTGCCGATGGTGGCACGGTTCGCCAGTGGCACGCTGGCAACACCCTTGCCGTAGAACTCGACGAACTTGCCGACCACGCCGTGATCGCGGAGCATTTCGGTGATGGTGAGCACGACGTCGGTCGCGGTCACGCCGGCGGGGATCTCGCCGCTCAGCTTGAAGCCGACCACGCGCGGGATGAGCATGGAGACCGGCTGGCCCAGCATGGCCGCCTCGGCTTCGATGCCGCCGACGCCCCAGCCGAGCACGCCGATGCCGTTCACCATCGTGGTGTGCGAGTCGGTGCCGACGCAGGTGTCGGGGTATGCCTGCACCGTGCCGTCTTCGAGCTGCTTGTCGAAGACCACGCGGGCGAGGTACTCGATGTTCACCTGGTGGATGATGCCGGTGCCCGGCGGAACCACCTTGAAGTTGTCGAAGGCCTGCTGGCCCCAACGCAGGAACTGATAGCGTTCGCCGTTGCGCTCGTACTCGATCTCAACGTTGCGCTGCACGGCGTCGGACTGACCGAAGACGTCGACGATGACGGAGTGGTCGATCACGAGCTCGGCAGGGGCGAGCGGGTTGATTTTGGCGGGGTCGCCGCCCAGGTTCTTCATCGCCTCACGCATCGTCGTCAGATCGACGATGCAGGGAACGCCGGTGAAGTCCTGCATGACCACGCGAGCCGGAGTGAACTGGATCTCGGTGTCGGGCTGAGCGTCGGGATCCCAACTGCCGAGTGCCTTGATGTGCTCGGCAGTGATGTTGGCACCATCTTCGGTGCGCAGCAGATTCTCGAGCAGTACCTTCAGGCTGTATGGCAGCACCTCATGGCCGGGGACTTTGTCCAACCGGTAGATCTCGTAGTCCTGGCCGCCGACGGTCAGTGTGTCGCGAGCACCGAAACTGTTTACGGACATGCTGCCCCTCTCATCATTGAAATTCTTCTTTAGAATGGTCCGATTCGCAGTGTGAATTCCAGTAAGGATGTCCTCACTTCTTGTCGATGATCACGCTTGCGCATCGGCATCGGCATCGGCATCGGCATCGGCATCGGCATCGGGGTGGGTGCTCTCTGCCTCACGACGCGTGATCTCGTCCAGGGCGACGATGACGGGCCGCAGCAGCAGCCACGTCAGCAGCACCCCGACGGCGAGCAGCGGCAGCCCCATCGCCAGTTTCACGACGCCGAGCGCGACGATGTCGTCGTCAGCGCGGGACTGCAGATAGAGCGGCACCTGCACGGCGAGACGCACCAGTGCGATCGCGGCCCAGACGCCGGTCGCCAGCGCACCCGCTCGAAGCAGCAGTCGATTCTCATGCGCGAGCGTCGCATCCCCGCGCATCGCGCCGACGGCCACCCCGACCAGCGGCCAGCGCACCAGCAGCGAGACCAGCAGCACGGTCGCGCTGACCGCATTGACGATCAGCCCGGGAAGATAGTTCTCGGAGGCACGGCCGGTGACCAGGGCGAGCACCGCGCCGAGAGCCACGCCGAAGAGCCCTGCGAACGCAGACTGCAGCGATTCGTGCCGGACCAGACGCCAGACGACGAAGACCGCGACCAGCACCAGGCTGGCGCCCACCGACCAGGGCAGCTGCCGGGTGACGGTCTGGATCAGAATGAAGACGAAGCCGGGCAGCGCGGATTCTGCCAGGCCTCGCACTCCGCCGAGCGAGGCCCAGACGGTCTTGGCATCGAGGCTGTCCTGGTCGAGCAGGTCACGCATCTGCCGGCACGGAGTCTGCGGCGTTCTGCTGGGGCAGGCTCAGCGGCAGCAGCTCGCGTGGGGCACGAGGTTCGGCACCGCGGCGCACCACGATAGAGCGGAAGAGCGCATTCATCCGCTCGGCGGTCTCTTCATTGTCGAGACCCGCGCCTGAGACGACGCCGCGCAGGAACCAGCGCGGACCGTCAACGCCGAGGAAGCGCACGACCTGGGTGCCGTTCGGCGTCTGCACGGCTGCGTGCACCTCGAGACCGAGCTCGCCCTGGAACTCGCGGTGGGCGGCCTTCTGCACACCCAGCTGCTGAGTGATCTGCTCGCGCACCTCGTGCCAGAGACCTTCGCTGCGCGGAGCGGCGAACGCCTGGACCTGCAGCTGGGTGCCCTCGTCTTCGAACGTGACGGCAACCGGGCGCTTCGAGGGCTCTTCGACCTCGACGCGGATGGTGAGTCCGGGTTTGGGCGGCAGCAGGATCGACCCGAAGTCGATCAGCGGCTGCGAAGCGGTGAACTCCCCGAAGTCGAACGGCCCCTGCTCGTCGCGGCCCTCGAGCAGCTCTTTGGGCTCGACGGTCTCGTCGGCGTCGCCGTCGGACGGCGCGGCTGCAGCGGCCGCGGTGTCTGCGTCGTGCTGGTCAGCCGACTCGTCGACGGCCTCTTGCGCATCGGCTGCGTCTGCGGTCTGCTGGTCGTCGTGCCGATCGGCGCGTGACTTTCTTCCGAACACGTTCGGATCCTTTCAATTCAGGTGGCTGAGGGTGAGCTCGCGGAGATTCGCGTTCAGACGCCGGTCGAGCCGAAGCCCTGCGACGCTCGTGCACTGCCTGGCAGTCGTTCGACCTCGACGAACTCTGCCCGCTCGAAGCGCTGCACGACGAGTTGCGCGATGCGATCACCCGGTCTGATGGTGAAGTCCTGGTCTGAGGTGTTGAACAGAATGACTTTGATCTCGCCACGGTAGCCCGCATCGATGGTGCCGGGCGTGTTGAGCACTGTGATTCCGCTGTGGAGTGCAAGACCGCTGCGCGGGTGCACGAGCCCGACGAATCCGTCAGGCAGGGCGATTGACAGGCCGGTGCCGACGATCGCCCGCTGACCGGCGGGCACGGTCGTCGATTCGTTGGCGCAGAGATCTGCTCCGGCGTCGCCGGGGCGTGCATAGACGGGCGCGGCTGCTCCGGTGAAGAGCACTTGGACGTTAGAATTCACGGTGTCCAGCCTACATGCCCGAGTGCGTGTGGATCAGCGTACGAAGAACCGGTGACTGATGATCTATCGAGAACGTCTGCGACCTCATGGTGGGGCCTATATCGCATTGCTGTTGATCATTCCCGCCTTCGCGACGGTCTTCTACAAAGTGAGCCCCGTCACCGGCTTCATCGTCGGTCCCGTGCTCTTCGTGCTCTTCGCGTCCATCAGCTGGCTGGCCTCTCCCCTGATCACGCTCGCCTCCGACCGGCTGCGGGTCGGCCGTGCGAGCATTCCGCTCGCGGCGCTGGGAGATCCCGTGGTCTATCGCAGAGGCGACGAGGCGCTCGAACAGATACGCGGGCAGCTCGACCTGCGTGCCTTCGTGGCCTTCCGGGGCGGAGTCGATCTCATCCGCATCCCGGTGATCGATCCCGAAGACCCGACGCCCTACTGGCTGATCGGATCTCGGCATGCAGACGAGCTGGCCGCCGAGATCCGGCTGGCTCAGGCGGCGCAGTCCTTGCAGACCGGTCCGAGCGAGCTCTCGTGATCGAACTGTGTGCGGTGCTTCACCAGAAAGCACTCCACGCAGGTGAACTCGTTCTCCTGCGGAGGCAGCACGACGACGTCGAGTTCGGCGTCTGACAGATCTGGTCCGTCGGCCAGAGCGTACTCGCTCGTGTCGTTCTCGTCGTCGGCGGTCGCCTTCGGCTTCGAGGGGATGCTCTGCTTCAGTGCGTCGAGCGAATCGGATTCGTCCTCTTGTCGCCGAGGCGCGTCATAGTCTGTGGCCATGTCTGTGTCCGTTCTGCTTGCTGTGGCGCAGATAGCATGCATCATTGTCTGACGTTTCGCAAACCGTGCGATTTTATTCGGGGTTCCGCACTGCTCGCGAGAAAACACGGCAAGCCTGCAGATCTCGGGCCGGTGCAGGTGGCAAGATGTCAGAGACAGTGATGAGAGATCGCGAGGAGGCCATGGTGCGCGAGCTGAAATTCGTCGGAACCGAGGACGATCGGCTGCTGCTGGTCGATCCCCAGGGCGAGCAGTTCGCCGTGCCGGTGACGCCCGAGCTGAGACAGGCCATTCGAGTGCGGCGCCCCCTGCCGTCTGCCGCACCTCGCAGTGCACTGCCGGCACCGCGTGAGGTGCAGCAGCTCCTGCGATCCGGGCTCACCAGCGAACAGGTCGCCGATCACTTCGGCGTCGAAGCCGAGTACATCGCCAAGTTCGAGGCGCCGGTGATCGCTGAGCTCGAGCATATGGTCGACATGGCCCAAGAGGTTCCCCTGCACTTCAACGAAGAGGGCGCAGAGACGTCGACCTTCGGGCACATCATCGCGCATCGACTGGTCAACCGCGGCGCCGAGCACACGATGTGGTCCAGCTGGCGCGAAGACGACGGACGCTGGACCGTGCAGGTGGCATACACTGCAGATGACGCCGATCGGGCCGCACGCTGGTTCTTCGACCCGCGGCGTCGCCAGCTGACGCCGGCGAACGAAGAGGCAGATCAGCTCTCGAGCGCACAGGACCTCGAGCCGGTGAAGCCGGTGCGGCTGCGCCTGGTCGACGCGGCGACGACCGTCGACACCTTCCCGCTGGAGAGCAGTGAAGAAGAGGACGCCGCCGCAGCACCGTCTTCGACTCAGATCCCAGACCCGGCCACTGCCCGCGCCGACGGTGCCCGACTGTGGGAGAACGCGCTGCGCGCCCGCCATGGCCAGCATGATGATCGCTCCGAGGCAGACGCCTCCTCGCCTGCCCGCGACACGACTCCCGACACGTCGGCACGACCAGGCCGTGTGACACCGACCGACCACGTCGTGCGCACTGCTCCCGACGGACTCCGCGGTGAGCGGCCGAAGGTGCACAGCGAGACCGAAGACCTGCTCCAGGCCCTGCGTCGTCGGCATGACGCCGAGAAGAAGCCAGAGTCCGATGAGCAGGCGGGCCTGCGTCCGGCATCCCCAGCGCGACTGCACGTCGTTCCCGAGCAACTGCCCGAGGCGGCCGAGCCGGCGGCCGACCATCCCGGTCAGAGCGCTTCGGCTTCTGACGCCGCGGCTCCGCGCAAGGGGCGGCCGAGCCTGCCGAGCTGGGACGAGATCGTGTTCGGCACCAAACCGCACGACGAGAAGTAGCCTCTCACCAGCGGATCAGCGGCACCTCGCGCTCCCAGCTGCTGAAGCCGCCGTGCTGGCCGATCATGCGGCGCGAGGCCTCGTCTGCCTGCAGCCCGCGATAGAGGGCGGCGCGTTTGCCCACAGCAACCACGGCGATGTCTCCGAGACGGTGCCGAGCCATCGCATCCACCGGAGAGCCGAGCAGCCCGCTGTCGCACAGCTCGCCGCGCGTGCACGTCACGAACTCGTCGACGCCTGCAGCTTCGTCGAGATGGCGCTGCAGATCGGCCGCCACCGCGTCGTGATCGGCCGCGCCGTCGAGCACCAGCTGCACACAGCGCGGCTCCCCAGCGGTCGCCAGAATGGCCTCGGCGCCCGACCATTCGGAGAGCAGCACGTGATCGCCCTCGGCGATGTCGAGCATGCCGTGGTCGCCGGTCAGCACCGTGCTGCAGCCGCCGCGGTCGAGCCGGGCGCCTGCCATCGCCGCGTCGATCTGCTCGAGCATCGCCGACCATCGAGGCGACTCCCAGCCCCGCCGGTGGCCGATCTTGTCGAGCTCCGGCACATACACCTGGACGAGCGAACGCGTGGCGTGGCGGCGGATGTCTGCGAGTGCGGCGAAGCGGTCGTCGAGAGCGTCGGCCGCGACGTAGCGCGCCCCACGCAGAGTCGCCTCGCTGAACCCGCTGTGCTCGTAGTCGGCCGGACCGACGGCGAAGGCCTCGACGCCGAGGCTGCTCGCGCGTTCGAACAGGGTGGGGTGCGGCTGCCAGGTCGCCGGTGACATCTCTGGCCCCCAGCCGCTCAGCTGGTTGCGCACGGTCGCGGCATCGCGATCGTAGACGCTGTAGCCGACGATGCCGTGCGCCGCCGGGGCGAGGCCGGTCGCCAGCGAGGTGAGCGACGCTGCGGTCGTGGTGGGCAGGCGGGCGCTGAGGGTGCGATGCGGATGCCGGCGGTCGGCCTGCAGCAGATGCCGCGCGTACCCGGAGCGGGCCTGGAGATTGTGCCGGCCCAACCCGTCGACGAGCACGATGGCGAAGTGATCGCAGGCAGGCAGCTCGAGCGACGAGCGGGTGCGTTGGCCCACCACGGCTTCGAGGCCTTCTCGCGCCACGTCCTCGATGAACGCGGTGTTGTCGGTGGGGGCGGGTAGAATCCGAGTCACCGGTACAGTCTCGCACAGCAGGCGGATGACCCCAGGCCGGTGCAGACCGAGCAGGCAGACTGGAGACCATGAGCAGCACCGCGACCGATCAGCCGAAGCAGCGCATCGAAGACATCGACGTCACGACCGAGATGCAGCGCAGCTACGTCGAGTACGCGATGTCGGTGATTCACTCGCGCGCGCTCCCCGACGCCCGCGACGGGTTGAAGCCCGTGCAGCGGCGCATCCTCTACATGATGCGTGAGATGGGCCTCTCCCCCGACAAGGGGCACGTGAAGTCGGCCCGCGTGGTCGGTGAGGTCATGGGCAAACTGCACCCGCACGGCGACTCCGCGATCTACGACGCACTGGTGCGTCTCTCGCGCGACTTCGCGATGGAGGTGCCGCTGGTCGACGGCCACGGGAACTTCGGTTCGCTGGACGACGGCCCGGCGGCATCACGATACACTGAGGCCCGACTGACCGCTGCGGCCATGCTGATGACCGACAGCCTCGACGAGAACGTCGTCGACTTCGTGCCCAACTATGACAATCAGCTGCAGCAGCCCAGTGTGCTGCCCTCGCCCTTTCCGAACCTGCTGATCAACGGCACGAGCGGCATCGCGGTCGGCATGGCGACGAACATGGCGCCGCACAACCCTCGCGAGGCGATCGCTGCCGCCGTGCACCTGCTCCGGCATCCGCACGCCACTGTCGACGACCTGATGCGCCTGCTGCCCGGCCCAGACCTGCCCAGCGGCGGCAGCATCGTCGGTCTCGACGGCGTGCACGACGCCTACGAACGCGGCCGCGGCATCTTCACGATGCGCGCCAAAGCCTCGATCGAGCGGGTCAGCCCACGGCGCCAGGGCATCGTCATCACCGAGCTGCCGTACATGGTCGGCCCCGAGTCGGTCATCCAGAAGATCAAAGACGGTGTCACGGCGAAGAAGCTGCAGGGCATCTCGAACGTGCACGACCTCACCGATCGCAACAACGGGCTGCGTCTGATCATCGACGTCAAAAACGGATTCTCTCCCGAGGCCGTGCTCTCATCGCTCTACCGGCACACGCCGCTCGAGACGAACTTCGGCATCAACAACGTCGTGCTGGTCGACGGTCGGCCGCGCACGGTCGGGCTCGTCGAACTGCTGAGCGTCTACAATGCGCACCGCATCGAGGTCGTTCGTCGCCGCAGCCAGCATCGTCTCGACCGGGCGCAGGAACGCCTGCATCTGGTCGAGGGGCTGCTGATCGCGATCGTCGACATCGACGAGGTCATCGCGTTGATCCGCTCGAGCGACGACACCGAGACAGCGCGCGGTCGTCTGATGAGCGTCTTCGACCTCAGCCAGCCGCAGGCAGACTACATCCTCGAGCTGCGGCTGCGTCGCCTGACGAAGTTCAGCCAGATCGAGCTCGAGAGCGAGCGCGACGACCTGCGCAGGCGCATCAAGACGCTCACCGAGCTGTTGGGCAGCGAACGTCGCCTGCGCGACCAGGTGGCCCGCGAACTCGACGAGGTCGCCGAGGCGCTGAGCCAGCCTCGCCGCACCGTGCTGCTGACCGAAGACGCCCGCACCGTCGCTGCCGATGTGCCTCTCGAGATTCCAGATGAGCCCTGCGCGGTGCTCTTGGGCGCCAACGGCAGACTGGTGCGTCAGTCGATCGACGAGGCGCAGACGGCCGAACGTGCACCAGCTGACGGGCAGCCGACCCGCGTCGAGGCCCCGCCGGCGCTGCAGGTCGGCGATCAACTCGATACCGGTCGACGGCGCAGGTCAGACGGGCTCGCCGCAAGCATCCAGACGACCACGCGGGCCGAGCTCGGCGTCGTCACCGACCACGGTCGCATGCTGCGGGCGTCGGTGCTGGGCATCCCCGCCGGTGCTCCCGGCCTCGTGCAGTTCTCCGGAGGCGTGCACCCTGAGACCCTGGTCTCGCTCGACGACGGAGAGCGGGTCGTGACAGTGGTGTCTCTCGACGATCCACGTCCGCTGGCCGTCGGCACGTCATCCGGCGTGGTCAAGCGCGTGCAGCATGACGTGCCCGACAAACCCGACTGGGAGGTCATCGCGCTCAAGAAGGGCGACCGCATCGTCGGTGCGGCACCAGCGGCTGACGACGATGAACTCGTCTTCGTCTCGCGTCAGGCTCAGCTGTTGCACTATCCGGCGAGCAGCGTGCGCCCCCAGGGACGCAGCGCGCAGGGCATGGCCGGCATGCGGCTGGGCGCCGACGACGAGATCGTGTGGTTCGGCGTCGTTCCGAAGGCGGCGCTGTCGGCCGGGCAGGTCGCCGTGCTGACCATCGCCAACGACTCGACCGCCTTCGCCGACATCGTGCCGGGGTCGGCCAAGATCTCTCCGTTCAGCGAGTTTCCGGCCAAGGGGCGCGGCACCGGTGGTGTGCGTGCACAGCGGATGCTGAAAGGCGAAGACCAGCTCGCGCGCGCGTGGGTGGGCGCCGGCGCTCCGCTGGCCTCTGGCGTGAAGGGAATCGCAGTCGAACTGCCCAGCACCCTCGTTCGGCGAGACGCGTCGGGCGAAGTTCTGGCCGCTCCCGTGCTCACTGTGGGCGGTCGCTGCTGACGAGTGCAGGCTCAGGCATCGATGCGGTCGCGGTCGATCTCGCCGCTGGCCTCCATGATGAACTCGCGACGAGGGGTCACCTCTGAGCCCATCAGCACGTTGAAGACGCCTTCGGCGGCGTGCAGGTCGCTCAGGTTGACTCGGCGCAGCAGGCGGTGCTGAGGATCCATCGTCGTCTCGGCGAGCTGGTCGGAGTCCATCTCGCCCAGGCCCTTGTACCGCTGGATGGGCTCTTTGTAGGTGCGGCCCTGCTTGCGCAGCATCGCGATCTTCTCGTGCAGCTCGTCTTCAGAGTACGTGTAGATCGTCTCGCCGGGGCGCTTGCCCTTGCGCGGCACGACGAGGCGGTGCAGCGGCGGCACCGCGGCGAAGACGCGTCCCGCCTCGACCATCGGACGCATATAGCGAAAGAAGAGCGTGAGGAGCAGAGTGCGGATGTGCGCGCCGTCGACGTCGGCGTCGCTCATCATGATGATGCGTTCGTAGCGTGCCTGATCGGGGTCGAAGGTGCGCCCAGAGCCGGCGCCGACCACCTGGATGATGTTGGCGCACTCGGCATTGTTCAGCATCTCGGCGACGCTGGCCTTCTGCACGTTGAGGATCTTACCTCTGATCGGCAGCAGCGCCTGGAACTCGCTGTTGCGCGCCATCTTCGCGGTGCCCAGCGCCGAGTCGCCCTCGACGATGAAGAGCTCGGTCTGATCGGACTCGTTCGACCGGCAGTCGACCAGCTTGGCCGGCAGGCTCGACGACTCCAGTGCGTTCTTGCGGCGCAGCGTCTCTTTGTGGGTGCGTGCCGAGATGCGCGACTTCATCTCGGCGACGACCTTCTCGAGCAGCAGGTACGACTGCGCCTTGTCGTCGCGCTTCTTCGACGTGAAACGCTCGGTCAGCCCCTTCGAGACGATGCGGCTGACGATCTGGCGCACGGCCGGTGTGCCGAGCACCTCTTTGGTCTGACCCTCGAACTGCGGCTCGGGCACGCGCACCGTCACCACAGCGGTGAGCCCGGCGAGCACGTCGTCTTTCTCGACCTTGTCTGAGCCTGCTTTGAGGCGGCGAGAGTTCGTGGTGACCTGTGCGCGCAGCGTCTTCAGCAGCGCCTGCTCGAAGCCGGTCTGATGGGTGCCGCCCTTGGGCGTCGCGATGATGTTCACGAACGACTTGACCGTGGTGTCGTAGCCGGTGCCCCACCGCAGTGCCACGTCGACGTGGCAGGTGCGCTCGACCTCAGTGTCGACCATCTCGCCGCCGTCGCCGAGCACAGGAACAGTCTCGGTGAAGTCGCCGTCGCCCTCGATGCGCCAGGTGTCGGTCACCGCGGTGTCAGCACCGAGGTACTCGACGAACTCGCTGATGCCGCCGTCGAAGCGGAAGCGCTCCTCGGCCACCTCCTCGCTGCGCTCGTCGTTCAGCGCGAGTTCGAGTCCGGGCACCAGGAACGCGGTCTGCCGCGCGCGTGCCTCGAGGTCGGCGAGACTGAATCGCGATCCTCTGGTGAAGATCTGCGGATCCGCCCAATACCGAATGCGCGTGCCGGTGACTCCCTTGCGCACCTTGCCGACGACACGCAGGCGGTCTGCCGAGGCAGCATCCGCCAACGGGGTGAACGGCGACTTCGGGCCGACGCCCCGAGCGTCGTCGAAGAAGCCGGGAGCACCCCGATGAAACGAGAGCTGCCAAGTCTTGCCGTCTCGGTCGACCTGGACGTCGAGGCGTTCGCTCAGCGCGTTGACCACTGAGGCGCCCACGCCGTGCAGGCCTCCAGAGCTGGCGTACGATCCGCCGCCGAACTTGCCGCCGGCATGCAGCTTGGTGAGCACGACCTCGACGCCGCTCAGGCCGGTCTTGGGCTCGATGTCGACCGGGATGCCGCGGCCGTGGTCGCGCACCTCGATGCTCTCGTCGTCGTGCACGACGATCTCGATCGATTCGCCGAACCCGCCGAGCGCCTCGTCGACCGAGTTGTCGATGATCTCCCAGAGGCAGTGCATGAGACCGCGTGAGTCGGTCGAGCCGATGTACATGCCGGGCCGCTTGCGAACGGCCTCGAGACCTTCGAGAACTGAGAGCTGACTGGCCGAGTAGGCTGCCGTCGCCACCGATCTACTCCAGGTAGTCGCGCAGGGCCTGCGAACGCGACGGATGGCGCAGCTTGGCCATGGTCTTCGACTCGATCTGGCGGATGCGCTCGCGCGTCACGCCGAAGGTGTCGCCGATCTGGTCGAGAGTCTTCGGCATGCCGTCGCCCAGACCGAAGCGCATGCGGATGACGCCCGCCTCGCGCTCGCTCAGCGAGTCGAGCAGACTCTCGAGCTGCTGCTGCAGCATCGTGAAGCCCACTGCGTCGGCCGGCACGACCGCGTCGGTGTCTTCGATCAGGTCGCCGAACTCGGAGTCGCCGTCTTCGCCCAGCGGGGTGTGCAGCGAGATGGGCTCACGGCCGTACTTCTGCACCTCGACCACCTTCTCGGGCGTCATGTCGAGCTCTTCGGCGAGCTCCTCCGGCGTGGGCTCCCGGCCGAGATCCTGCAGCATCTGGCGCTGCACCCGGGCCAGCTTGTTGATGACCTCGACCATGTGCACCGGAATGCGGATGGTGCGCGCCTGATCGGCCATGGCGCGGGTGATCGCCTGGCGAATCCACCACGTGGCGTAGGTCGAGAACTTGAAGCCCTTGGTGAAGTCGAACTTCTCGACGGCACGGATCAGGCCCAGGTTGCCCTCTTGGATGAGATCGAGGAACTGCATGCCGCGACCGGTGTAGCGCTTGGCCAGGCTGACGACCAGACGCAGGTTCGCGCCCAACAGGTGATTCTTCGCCTTGGTGCCGTCGCGTGAAACCCACTTCAACTCGCGGCGCTCGGCCGGGCTGTAGTGCTTCTTGAGCTCGCCCGCCTCGTCTCGACGCAGCAGTTCCTGAGCGAAGAGGCCGGCCTCGATGCGCTTCGCCAGCTGTACCTCCTGCACTGCGTTGAGCAGCGCGACCTTGCCGATCTGCTTGAGGTAGTCCTTCACCGGGTCGACGGTCGCGCCGGTGATCGCCGTCGAGATCGACGGAACCTCTTCTTCTTCTTTCATCGAGAGCACGTAGCCACCGCTCGGCAGGCCTGCGGACTTCGTCTTCGCGGCATCAGGCTCGTGCCCGACGGCCGGCTTCGTGCCAGCGCTCGGCTGCGCGGTCGTCGTCGCGGCATCGGCGGAGGCCGTGGTCGTCTTGGCCGTATCGGCCTTGGCTCGCGTCGAGGCCTTCTTCTTGGTCGCCGTCTTGTGCGCGGCCTTCTTCGTCGTGGCCTTCTTCGCCGTCGCAGACTTCGTGGACGACGCCTTGGCGCTCGTCGTCTTCTTCGCCGTGGAACGTTTCGCACCGGTGGCGGCCGACGCTGAAGCAGTGCTCGTCTTTCTGGCAGCGGCTTTCTTGCCCGTCGTCTGTTTCTCGTCGGCCGCTGGGGCCGTGGACGCACTCTTCTTCTCAGCCACTGGCTTCGAACCTTCCTGATCAACGCGCAATCGAACAACCCATTATCGCACGGGTTCGTCAGCAGGCATGTATCCCCGCCGATTGTGTACAACATCATGCCGACCACCGGTATTCCCCGGCGCTGGCCCCAGGCGGAAAGCGAGAATCGTGATGCTTTCGTGACTCGACACCGGGGCCTGCGCACGGCGTCGCGTCACGGGTCTTGGGTACAATCGACGTCGTGACCTCGAAGACCACTCAGCCTGCCACAGCACTCATCACCGGCGCCGACGCCGGGGTGGGGCGCAGCGCGGCTGCAGCGCTCGTCGGGGCCGGATTCTCCGTGACGCTCGCGGGCCGGTCCAAGACTCGACTCGACCGTGCCGCAGACGAGATTCGCGAGCAGACGCCGAATGCTGAGATCGATGTGCTCGAGTTCGATCTGGCCTCGATCAGCGAGATCAAAGAGGCCGCAGCCGAGTACTTGGTCAGACACGATCCGTGGAGCGCCCTGCTGAACCTGGCCGAGGTCTCTGGCATCAGCAGGCGTGTGCTCACCGAAGACGGCTTCGAATGGAACTTCGGCGTGAACTACCTGGGCCACTTCGCGCTGACCGGACTGCTCCTACCCGGAGCCGCCAAGCAAGCCAAGGTCGTCTCGCTGACGTCTGCGCACTATCGCTCGTCGAGCATCCGCTTTCACGACCTGCGATTCGACCACGGCTATACCGGCGTGCGAGCCTTCGCTCAGAGCAAGCGCGCCCACCTGCTCTTCGCCCGCGAGCTCGATCGGCGCTGTCGCAGCACCCGCGCACGACAGTATCCGCATGGCGTGCGCTCGGTCGCTCTGCAGCGTGAGCCGCTGCTCGTGAATCGGCTGACGCATCCGCTGCGCCGTTTCGGCCCTTCGCTCGACGCGATCGCGGGCCAAGCCGCCGCGCAGCTGATCGTCGACGATCACGGAGCCGGCGGCGAGCTGTTCGCTCCGGCAGTCGCAGCCGATCACTCCGGCTACCCGGTGCGGGTGACCGGTCTGCAGCTGCCCGAAGAGCAGACCGAGGCCAAACGCCTCTGGCGCATCTCTGATCAGCTGACCCGCGTGACCTGGTGATCGCGCAAGGCGCAGCCACTGCCGGCTGAGCGCGCGATGACTCGGCGATCGGCGATCAGACCATCGGCGGCAAGCCGTTGTCAGAGCCGTCGCCGTCGTTCGGGCGCTTGCCGCCGTCCTGGTGTCTCGCGAGGAAGCTCTCGAACTCGGCGCCGATCTCGTCTGCGCTGGGCACGTCGGTCTGATCGAGCGTCGGCGCGCGCGAGGCGAGATACTCGTCGTGCCGTTCTTCGAGGTTCTGCACCATGGTCTGCAGCTCGTCGCTTTCGCTCACCTGCTCGTCGAGCTTTGTGAGGAACTCTTTGGAGTGGTCGCGCAGCTCGTCGGTCGGCAATGCGAGACCTGTGGCCACGGCGACGCGCTCGGTCGCGGCAACGGCGGCCGGCGGGCATTCGGTCTCGGCCAGGTAGTGCGGCGTAAGCATGACGAAGCCGGTCACGTCGTAGCCTGCTTCGCTGAGGCGATGCTCAAGCATGTGCAGCGCGCTCGCGGGCATCGTCGTGGTGGGCTGCCAGACGCCGAACTGATCGATCATGTCGCGTCGGGTGCCAGACACGGCGGTGCCGATCGGTCGTGTGTGCGGTACAGGCATGGGAATCGAGTGCACCCAAGTGACCTCTGAGACCTCGAGGTCGTCGAGCAGCGCCACCAAGTCGTCGAGGAACGCCAGCCAGCGGAAGTCGGGCTCGAAGCCGCGCAGCAGATAGAACGGAGCGCCCGTCTGGTCGTGCATAAGCTCCAGGGTGAGCGACGGCACCGTGATCTCGGTGATGTGGTCGACCACCAGCTGGGCGACGGGGCGTCGTGACCGGTAGTCGAGCAGATCGTCGGGATCGAACTCGACGACCGTCTCTGGGTGCAGTCGCGACATCAGGTTCTCGGCGAACACCTCGACGACTGAGCCCGCGTCGGCATACCCCTTGAGTGCTGCGACGAGCGGGATGCCACGGGGCAGATCCTGCAACTGGGCGCGCAGCGTATAGAGAGGGTGGCGGAAAGGCATGTGGCGATTCTACCGGCTGACGGGCTCCGAACGGCCGCTCAGATGTTCGCCAGCAGCGCACGACACCCGATGATGCGAGGTCGCATCAGTCTCGGTTCGACTCGGCATCGAATACGACTGGTCGCCGGGCTGCGTCGTGTTCTGCGAGGCGCAACGCTCGTAGTAGGCTCGATCCAGGATGCGTACAGCGCCTCCCCCTTCAACACGGTGGAACGCAAGGAGCGAAACTTGTCTGAGCATGAATTTGACCTCGTGGTTCTCGGCGGTGGCAGTGGCGGTTACGCCGCAGCCCTGCGGGCACGTGAACTGGGCAGCACAGTTGCCCTCATCGAGAAGGACAAGCTCGGCGGAACCTGTCTGCATCGCGGCTGTGTGCCGACGAAGGCGCTGCTGCACACCGCTGAGATCGCCGACGAGGTGCGCACCGCGGGCAAGTACGGCATCGAGGCCGCACTGCAGGGTGTCGACATCCAGGGTGTCAACTCATTCCGCGAGGGCATCATCTCTTCCAAGTTCAAGGGGCTGCAGGGGCTGGTCCGGGCTCGAGGCGTCGAAGTCGTCGCCGGTGAGGGTCGTCTGACCAGCGAGAACACAGTCGCGGTCGGCTCTGAGACCTATCGGGGCAAGAACGTCGTTCTCGCCACCGGCTCGTACTCGAAGTCGCTTCCCGGTCTCGAGATCGGCGGACGCATCATCACCTCGGAGCAGGCCCTGGCGCTCACCGAGATTCCCAAGCGCGTGATCGTGCTCGGCGGTGGCGTGATCGGGGTCGAGTTCGCGAGCGTGTGGAACTCCTGGGGTGCCGACGTCACGATCGTCGAGGGGTTCGACCACTTAGTGCCCAACGAAGAGCTCTCGATCAGCAAGTACCTCGAGCGCATCTACAAGCAGCGCGGCATCAAGCAGCACCTCGGCGTGCGCTTCAAGCAGGCCACGCAGACCGCCACCGGAGTCACCGTGGCGCTCGAAGACGGCACCTCGCTCGACGCTGACTACCTGCTCGTGGCGGTCGGCCGCGGTCCGGTCACCCAGGGCATGGGCTTCGAAGAGGTCGGGGTCACCCTCGATCGCGGATTCGTCCCAGTCGACGCGACGCTGCAGACCAGCGTCGCGGGGGTCTATGCCGTCGGCGACATCGTCCCCGGACTCCAACTCGCACATCGCGCCTATCAGCAGGGCATCTTCGTCGCCGAGCAGATCGCGGGTCTCAACCCGATTCCGATCGCCGATGTCAATGTGCCCAAGGTCACCTACTGCGAGCCTCAGGTCTTCTCGGTCGGACTGACCGAGGCGAAGGCCAAGGCCGAGTTCGGCGAAGACCAGGTCAGCGCCTATGAGTACAACCTCGCGGGCAACGCCAAGAGCTCGATCCTCGGAACCGGCGGCTTCGTCAAGCTCGTTCGTCGTGTCGACGGCCCGATCGTGGGTGTGCACGGCATCGGCGGGCGCCTCGGCGAGCTGGTCGGCGAGGCGCAGCTGATCGTAAACTGGGAGGCCTACCCTGAAGACGTCGCGCAACTCATCCACGCGCACCCCACGCAGACCGAGACCATCGGTGAGGCGGCCCTGTACCTGGCCGGCAAACCACTGCACGCCATCTAGACTGATCGACCAGAACCAACAAGGAGACACCACATATGAGTGAGCAGATCGTACTTCCGGCTCTGGGCGAGTCGGTCACCGAGGGCACCGTCACCCGCTGGCTGAAGCAGGTCGGCGATCACGTCGAGGTGGACGAGCCGCTGCTGGAGGTGTCGACTGACAAGGTCGACACCGAGGTTCCCTCCCCCATCTCAGGCACGCTCCAGCAGATCCTGGTTCAAGAAGACGAGACCGTCGATGTCGGCGCCGTGCTCGCGGTCGTCGGCGACGGCCCTGCCGCGGCAGAGGCTCCAGCGCAGCCTGCAGCCGCAGCTGCACCTGCGCAGGCCGAAGCCGCACCTGCTGCGCAGGCCGCGCCGGCTCCTGCCGCCGCAGCCGCACAGCCTCAGCCAGCCGCTGCAGCGCCCGCCGCCGGTGAGCAGATCGTGCTTCCGGCTCTGGGCGAGTCGGTCACCGAGGGCACCGTCACCCGCTGGCTGAAGCAGGTCGGCGATCACGTCGAGGTGGACGAGCCGCTGCTGGAGGTGTCGACTGACAAGGTCGACACCGAGGTTCCCTCCCCCATCTCAGGCACGCTCCAGCAGATCCTGGTTCAAGAAGACGAGACCGTCGATGTCGGCGCCGTGCTCGCGGTCGTCGGCGACGGATCAGCCCCGGCTGCCGCCCCTGCAGCTCCTGCCACTGCCGCACCGGCCGCTGCAGCACCGGCCGCGCAGCCAGAGCCGGCTGCTGCTGCTGCTCCCCGGCCTGCAGCACCCACCCCGCAGACCGCCGCTGCGCAGCCGGCCCCGGCGCCTGCGGCAGCGACCGAGCCATCGACTCCGTTCGAAGAGCCGAGTTCGGCCGAGCGTCGCAGCGGACAGGTCGCCGCACTCAGCGGTCACGCCTACGTCACGCCGATCGTGCGCAAGCTCGCTTCACGCCTGGGCATCGACCTCGACCAGGTCACCGGAACCGGTGTCGGCGGTCGCATCCGCAAAGAAGACGTGCTCAACGCACAGGAGGCACAGGCCACCAGGCCCGCACCCGTTGCGGCCGATGGCGCGTCGTCCACGCCGCAGAACCGGAGCGGCTATGAGCTTCCAAAGCCCTCAGAGCTCCGTGGGCAGCGCGTTCCGCTGTCGCGTCTGCGTCAGGTGCTCGCGCGCAACCTGGTGCATTCGATGCAGACCGCAGCACAGCTCACCTCGGTGGTCGAGGTCGACCTGACCGCTGTCGCCGCATTCCGGCAGCAGCACAAGGCCGAGTTCCAGCAGAAAACCGGGCAGAAGCTGTCGTACCTGCCGTTCTTCGCCTACGCCGTCGCACAGGCGCTGCCGGCGCATCCTGCGGTGAACGCGTCGATCGACGGTGACGAGGTCGTGTATCACGATCGTGAGAACATCGCCTTCGCCGTCGACACCGACAAGGGTCTCTACGCGCCGGTCGTGCACGATGCCGGCACGCAGAGCCTCGCCGACTTGGCGAAGAGCATTGCCGAGGTGGCCGAGCGCTCGCGCGTCGGCTCGCTGAAGCCTGATGACGTCAGCGGCGGCACGTTCACCATCACGAACACCGGGTCTCGCGGTTCGCTGCTCGACACCCCGATCTTCTCGCTGCCGCAGTCGGCGATTCTCGGAACCGGCGCCGTCACCAAGCAGCCGCGCGTGCTGACCGTCGACGGTCAGGACGTCATCGCCATTCGATCGGTGGCGTACCTGAGCCTCTCATACGATCACCGCATCATCGACGGAGCAGACGCGGCTCGGTTCTTGGGCGAGGTCAAGGCCATCGTCGAGCAGGCCGACTTCTCGTCGGCGCTCGGCATCTGACCCTGATTCAGAACCGGTCGCCGGTTGAGGCGCCCTGAGCATTCAGGGTGCGAAGAGAGCGAAAAGCATGGCCACGGCTACCACAGCCGTGGCCATTGCTTTCGGCGTCACGAGTCGTAGCAGGAGCGGCTGGTCGGCGAGGTCTTCGCTGACCGCACGAGCGCGTCGTTCGCACCAGTCGACGCCACGCTGCAGCTGCTCGTCACAATGGCCGAGCATCGTCTGCAACCTGCCCAGCAGCGTGGCCAGGCCGACCAGACGGGCAGCCGCCCCACGGCGGCGTGCACGGTCGGTCTGGATCTGCCTCCTCGCTTTCGACGTCGATTCGCCCGACAGCTCGGCGATCTGGCCCGCTTCTCTTTGGCGACGACGGGATCGGCGACTTCGCCCGGGTTTGAGAGAATGTGACTGACTGCGAGCCGACAGAGTCGTCGTTCGGCCGGCCTGCGTGCTGCGGTGGTCACCGATCGGCAGCACACGAGCCTGCGGCAGGCAGCGGCTGCGCAGAAACGCCTCGCGAAGCGGGACTCCGCGTTCGACCGTGTCGAACAGCGCCTGAAGCTCAGCATCGGCCTCTGGCGCATCTGCTCGCTCGTCACAGTCTGCGGCGAGAGTTGCGAGCAACCCTCGCACCAGCGCGAGGTCGGACTCATCGAACTGTCGGAAGCCCGCCGGCCTGAGCGCCTCTCGGGCGTCGAGCTGGATGCGTCCGGCTGCGTCGATCACCAGGCGATCGGCATCGAGAGCGGTGCACCTCCAGCCGTTCTGAGCCAGATAGTGCAGCGCGCTGAGCACCGCGAGAGCGACGTGGAAGAGCTGTGCCGACCGCAGCGGTCGCTGCTCCAGGGTCTCTCTCAACGTCTGCCTGCCTGTCGAGAGCAGCAGTCGAACCCTGCCGGTGCGATCGGGCTGCATCTCGACGTGCTCGTTCTGCGGCACCGGTGCGCCATCGAAGTTCAGGGCCTCGGCGCTGCGCAGGTGCGGGTGACGCAGAAACGCATACACCTGGTGCTGCGCTGACCCGGGCACGACGGCGATCACCCGCTCGGTCACCACGATCATCGTTCCTCCCATCTCTCCGGCGCAGAGAGTCTTGTGGCAGAGCATGCCCAGATTGCACGCACGGTGGCCAATCGCATGCCTCCACTTCATCTCGAAAGCGGTGTCGAGACCACCTGCTGTGGAGTCATGTGAACGCGAACGGGGAGGTCTTCCGGCTGTGCAGAGAACGCAATCGACGTCTTCCGAGACGGCCCGCCCGCTCGGTGCCCACGGCATCCCCCGATTCTCGGTATCCTAGAAAGCATGTCCAAGACCAAGTCCTCCACGAAATCTCCAGGGCGCCTGAAACAGCTCTGGCAGGTGCTCACCATGACGGTGAAAGCCGATAAAAGCACGATCGGCTGGCTGCTGCTGGCGTTCCTCGGCCCGCTCGCCGTGGGCATCGTCGTCGCCCTGCTGATCAGCCGGGACAACATCTTCGGACTGATCGCCTGGATGCTGCTGGGGCTACTCACCGGCATCCTCGTCGCACTCATCGTGCTCGGGCGTCGGGCCGAAGCCGTCGCCTACAACCAGATCGAGGGCAAGCCCGGTGCTGTCGGCGCTGTGCTGCGCTCGACGCTGAAGCGCTCCTGGCAGGGTTCCGAGCTGCCCGTGGCTGTCAACCCGCGCACGCAGGACGCGGTCTATCGTGCGATCGGCCGCCCGGGCGTCGTGCTCATCGGCGAAGGAGACGCCACGCGTGTGCAGCGTCTGCTGAACGACGAGCAGGTCAAGATCCGTCGAGTCGTCCCGAACATCGAGGTGAACCGCATCGTCGTCGGAGACGGCTCAGAGGGCACCGTCCGCCTGCGTCAGATCAACCGTCGCCTCGCCAAGTTCAAGCCGAAGCTGACCCGTGCCGAGGTCGCTGCGGTGGCCAATCGACTCGCTTCGCTCGAGCACGGCTACGGGGTGCCGAAGGGCATGGATCCCAACAAGGTGCGTCCCAGCCACAAAGGTCAGCGCTGAGCCGATCTTCCAGCTAAGACGACGGCCGTTCCGGCTGCACGATCGTGCGCCGGGCGGCCGTCTTTGCCCCAGACGAGTCCAGGTACGAACAGCGCGAGCAGAACGGTGCGAATGATCACCTGAACGATGCCGGGGCGGCCGGCATTCGCGACGTTCACGACGCGCATGCCGAAGACGAGGTGGCCGAAGCCCATACCCAGCGTCGACACGAGAGTCAGCTGCATCACGATCCAGATGCCCATTGTGACCATTCCGCTGCCATGGGCGAACGCCCAAGAGATGAGGGTGGCGATCCCCCAGTCGAGCACCAGCCCGAGCAGCCGCCGAGGCAGGCCGGCCAATGCGTCGCCGGGCACCGCAGACGAGGGATCGACCGGTTCAGGTGTCGGGTTCGGGGCGTATTTCTGCATCCCCTGATTCTAACCGCCCACGCGCGCCTCGTAACATGCGTGAAATATTCGGGATACCGTTGAGTAATGAGTGTTTCGTACGCTGAAGCTCACTGCTCCGGAGAACACCCGGGGTTTCCTTAAAGCACATGGAGTCGCAGGTATGTTCAAAGATTCTTCAGAAGCTCTCAAATACATCAGAGACGAAGACGTGAAGTTCATCGACGTCCGGTTCACTGATCTGCCCGGAGTGCAGCAGCATTTCAACCTGCCTGCCGAGTTCGTCGACGAGGACTACTTCGTCGACGGTCAGCTCTTCGACGGCAGCTCGATTCGTGGCTTCGCGAGCATCGACGAGTCTGACATGCAGCTGATCCCGGATGTCACGACGGCATACCTCGATCCCTTCCGCAAAGAGAAGACGCTGATCTTCAATCACGACATCTTCAACCCGCGCAATGGCGAGATCTACGCGAAGGATCCGCGCCAGACCGCGAAGAAGGCCGAGGAGTACCTCGCCTCGACCGGGCTCGCAGACACGGCGTTCTTCGCTTCAGAGGCCGAGTTCTTCATCTTCGACTCGGTGCGCTACGAAGTCTCGTCAGGGCGCAGCTTCTATGAAGTCGACTCGAACGAGGCCGCATGGAACAGCGGTCGCGAAGAAGAAGGCGGCAACCTCGGCAACAAGACTCCGTACAAGGGCGGATACTTCCCCGTCACCCCCGTCGACCAGCTGGTCGACATTCGTGACGAGATCGTCACCGAGCTGATCGCTGCCGGTCTCGAAGTCGAGCGCAGCCATCACGAGGTCGGCACGGCCGGCCAGTGCGAGATCAACTACAAGTTCAGCACGCTCACCAACGCCGCAGACGACCTGCTGAAGTTCAAGTACATCGTCAAGAACGTGGCCCACCGCAATGGCAAGACGGCGACGTTCATGCCGAAGCCGCTGTTCAACGACAACGGGTCGGGCATGCACACCCATCAGTCACTCTGGAATGCCGGCAAGCCGCTCTTCTACGATGAGGCCGGCTACGCAGGTCTGTCAGACGTCGCTCGCTGGTACATCGGCGGCATTCTGAAGCATGCTCCGGCGCTGCTCGCGTTCACCAACCCGACGGTCAACTCGTACCACCGTCTGGTGCCCGGGTTCGAGGCTCCCGTGAACCTGGTCTACTCGGCTGGAAACCGCTCCGCTGCCATTCGCATTCCGATCACCGGCACGAATCCGAAGGCCAAGCGCCTCGAGTTCCGCGCTCCTGACGCCTCGGGCAACCCGTACTTCGCGTTCGCAGCGCAGCTGATGGCCGGTCTCGACGGCATCAAGAACAAGATCGAGCCGCACGAGCCGGTCGACAAAGATCTGTATGAGCTGCCGCCCGAGGAGGCGAAGAACATTCCTCAGGTTCCCGGTTCGCTTGACCGCGTGCTCGAGGCGCTCGAGGCCGACAACGAGTTCCTGCGTGCCGGTGACGTGTTCACCGACGACGTGCTGAGCTCGTGGATCGAGATGAAGCGCGAGGGCGAGCTCAAGCCGCTCGCCCAGCGTCCGCATCCCTTCGAGTTCCAGCTCTACTACGGCTGCTGACCTCGCGGCCTGAGACGAACCGCTGAACGGGTTCCTCGCACAGCGGAGTCACGGACGCCGCCGTTGACCTTTCTCACGGGTCAGCGGCGGCGTTCTGCGTCTGCAGAGACCGCTGAACAGAGACCGCTCAGCACCGAGCGACGCCTCGTGCGTCACTCGCCGTAGAACAGCCGCTCGAAGACGCGCCGAGACCGACGGGTGGCGCGCAGATAGTCGTTGTCGAGGCGTGCGCTCTGCCCGCTCGGATAGCCGAGCACTCGTGCTGTGGGCTCCAGAGCGTTGCCCGGTTCGGCGAGCACGTCGCTGGCCGTTCCTGTTGCGAGGATGTTGGCGTCGCGTACTCGGGAGGCGAGCAGCCACGCGTGGCGCAGGGTCTCGGCGTCGCTCGGCGAGATGACCTCGGCCGTCTCGAGGGCCGAGAGCGCGGCGAGTGTCTGCGGCGTGCGCACGGTCACATCGTGCTCGGCGCGGCGAAGCTGGTCCAGCTGCACGATCCATTCGACGTCGGTGAGCGATCCTCGGCCGAGCTTCACATGGCGTGACGAGTCGACGCCTCGGGGCAGTCGCTCGGATTCCATGCGCGCTTTGATCCGTTTGATCTGGCGTTCGTCCTCGAGTGTGAGCGGCCGCTCCCAGCGCACGGCGTCGATGAGAGCGAAGCTCTTGTCGAGCAGCTCCGGGTCGCCGGCGACGGGCGCCGCCCGCAGCAGCGCGTGCCGTTCCCAGGGTTCGGCCCAGCGCTCGTAGTAGGCACCCAGCCCTTCAGGCGTGCGGGCGATTGCGCCCTTGCGCCCTTCTGGCCGCAGATCGAGATCGAGGTCGACCGGCATGCGAAAATCCTGCACGGCCCTGCCGAGGGCCTGCACTGCAGCACGGATGTTGGCGGGCTCGGCGACGGGCTCATACACGTACATGACGTCGAGATCGGAGGAGAACCCGATCTCGGCCCCGCCGAAACGCCCGAGACCGATGATCGCCAAGCGCACGCCGAATCGCTCTTCGGCGTCGAGCCACTGCAGCAGTGCGGTGAGCAGTGCACGGTAGATGTCGGAGAGCGCCGGTGAGACGGTCTCGGCCGGGACTTCGTGCACGACGCTCCAGATGGCCAGTCGCAGAACCTCGCGGCGTCGCACCTGCTGCAGCAGTGCGACCACTCTGGCGTCGGCCTTCGGATGTCGAGCGACGATCGCGAGCATCTCGTGTCGCAGCACCGCGAAGGTGCGCGGCTGCACGCCGTCGTCGTCGTCGAACCATTTGGCGGCCTCGGGCTGACTTGCCAGCGCGTCGCCGATGAAGCGCGAACGCGACAGCGCCACGGCGAGTCGGCGGGCGGCGACCGGTGAGTCGCGCAGCATCCGCAGATACCAATAGGCCTCGCCGATCGACTCGCTGACGCGGGCAAAGGCCAACAGGCCGAAGTCTGGATCGGTGCCCTCGGCGAACAGCTCGAGCATCAGTGGCAGCAGATGCCGCTGGATCTCGGCACGCCGGCTGACCCCCGTCGTCAGCGCCGTGATGCGATCGAGCGCGCCGCCGGGATCGCGATAGCCGATCGCACCGAGCCGTTCGCGGGCGTGCTGCTCGGTCAGCTGGAAGTCGGCACCCGGTATGCGGGCGACCGCCGCGAGCAGCGGGCTGTAGAAGATGCGGGTGTGCAGGTCGCGCACGGAGCGCTTGACTTCACTCCAGACGGTCAGCAGCGCGTCGGCGTCGGCGGCGAGCCCGCTGGCGCGGGCAAGCACCCGCAGCTCGTCGGCATCGGTCGGCATCAGATGGGTGCGCCGCATGCGCCGCACCTGCAGCCGGTGCTCGAGCACCCGCAGAGTGCGGTAGTCCTGAGCGAAGTCGTCTGCCTCACGTCGACCGATGTATCCGTTGTCTGCGAGCTGACGCAGCGCCTGCAGCGTGCCGCGCGCACGCACGCGCTCATCGTACTGCCCGTGCACGAGCTGCAGCAGCTGCACGGTGAACTCGACGTCGCGCAGCCCTCCGGGGCCGAGCTTGATCTGTTGGGCCACCTGCTCAGACGGGATGTTGTCGCTCACCCGTTCACGCATCGCCTGCACAGACTCGACGAAGTTCTCCTGCTGCGCCGAGCGCCAGACCATGGGCCGCATCGCGTCGATGTACTCGCGGCCGAGCTCGACGTCACCTGCCATGGCCCGGGCCTTGAGCAGCGCCTGGAACTCCCAGCCCTTGGCCCAGCGTTCATAGTAGGCGCGATGGGAGGCGACCGTGCGCACGAGCGCGCCGTCTCTGCCTTCGGGTCGCAGGTTCGCGTCGACCTCCCACAGGCCGGGCTCGATACCGCCGGACGAGATGATGCGGGTCATCGACTGCACGATGCGCGTAGCGGTCACCATGGCCATTGTCGGGTCGGCGTCGCCCACGGGCTCGGCGACGTAGATGACGTCGACGTCGCTGAGATAGTTGAGTTCGCGTGCGCCGGTCTTGCCCATCGCGATCACCGCGATGCGCACCTGGTCGACGCGGTCGCCCTGTTGCGAGCGGCACTCGGCACGGGCCAGCTGCAGGGCCGCGTCCATCGCGGCGTCGGCGAGATCGGCCAACGCCGCGCTCACCCGTTCGACGACGTCTCGTGGATCGGGAGTCGCGAAGTCCCAATGCGCCAGCTGTCCGAGGTGGCGCCGGTACCGGGTGCGCAGGGCGAGCGCCGCGGCCGAGACGCCGTGTGCGGCGGATGCCCGGGGCGCGTCGACGGCATCGGTCGCTGCCCCGCGCCGGGCGGCGTCGACGGCCTCGATGAGACTCGTGCGGTACTGGTCACGGGTCAGCGGAGTCTCGTCGTGGGTGAGGAACCAGCGCAGCTCGGCGGGGTCGCGCAGCAGGAACGCGCTGAGCCCGAGCGATCCGCCGATCAGGCGCAGCAGACGGGTGAAGGCGGCTTCGTCGACCTCGAGCACGGCGGGGTGCCTCTCAGCGATGTCGACGAACTCGGAGAGGGCCGCATCTGGATCGGCCGCCACTGAGAACACCGTCAGACGCCGGCGCACGAGGTCGGTCAGGGCCGTGTCCTGGCTGTGCAGCAGGTCGAACGCCGTGCTCGGCTCGGCGAAGCCGACGCGGGCGAGCTCGAGGCGGGTCAGCGTTCGGGCGTGAGTCATCGGCGATCGCCTGCGATCAGAGCCGGTTCAGGTTGTGCGCCAGCTCGTAGTCGGTGACCTGCGCCCGATAGTCGCGCCACTCCTGACGCTTGTTGAGCAGTACGTAGTTGAACACCTGTTCGCCCAGTGTCTCGGCGACGAGCTCGCTGTCTTCCATGAGGGAAAGCGCCTGCTCCAGGCTGCCGGGCAGATCTTTGATGCCCAGTGCCCGACGTTCGGTGCGGGTGAGCTCCCACACGTTGTCTTCTGCCTCGGCGGGCAGCTCGTAGTCTTCTTCGATGCCTTTGAGACCTGCGGCCAGCAGCAGCGAGTATGCCAGGTACGGGTTTGCCGCAGAGTCGATGGCACGATACTCGATGCGCGTGCTCTGCCCCTTGCCGGGCTTGTAGAGCGGCACGCGCAGCAGTGCCGAGCGGTTGTTGTGGCCCCAGGCGATGGAGCTCGGCGCTTCGTCCTCACCCCAGAGTCGCTTGTAGGAGTTCACGAACTGGTTCGTCACCGCGGTGATCTCGGCTGCGTGTCGCAGAATACCGGCCATGAACTGGCGGGCGGTGTGCGAGAGCTCGTACTGCCCGCTCGGATCGTAGAAGGCGTTGTTGTCGCCCTCGAAGAGCGAGAAGTGCGTGTGCATGCCTGAACCGGGCTGATCTGGGAACGGCTTCGGCATGAAGGTGGCGTGCACCCCCTGCTCGATGCCGACCTCTTTGACGACGGTGCGGAAGGTCTGGATGTTGTCGGCCATCGTGAGCGCGTCGGCGTAGCGCAGGTCGATCTCGTTCTGGCCCGGGCCGACCTCATGGTGCGAGTACTCGACCGAGATGCCGAGTTCTTCGAGCACGCTCACCGCCTGACGGCGGAAGTCGTTCGCGGTGCCTCCGGGTTCGTTGTCGAAGTAGCCGGCATGATCGGCGGGGCGCAGCGGCCAGCTGTCGACCGAGTCGCGCTCGAGCAGGTAGAACTCGATCTCGGGGTGCACGTAGAACGAGAACCCCTTCTCGGCGGCGTGCGCCAGAGTGCGGCGCAGCACATTGCGCGAGTCTGATGCGGCGGGCTGCCCGTCTGGCGTCGTGATGTCGCAGAACATGCGCGCAGTCGGATCGATCTGACCGCGCCACGGCAGCAGCTGGAACGTGGTCGGATCGGGGAACGCCAGCATGTCTGACTCAGAGACACGCGAGAACCCCTGAATGGCCGACCCGTCGAAGCCGATGCCCTCTTCGAACGCACCCTCGATCTCGGCCGGCGAGACCGCGACCGATTTGAGCGAGCCCACGACGTCGGTGAACCAGAGCCGGACGAAACGCACTCCGCGATCTTCGATGGTGCGGAGCACGAAGTCGATCTGCTTGTTCATGGGGTCCCTTTCACACGACGACACCGGGTGCGCGCAGCGGCAACAGTGACACGATAACTCTAGGCCATCGAGCCCGACGAGATCGGCCGCCACGCGACACGCCAACCGGACCGCGGCATCCGCCGTCGGATGCCGCGTCAGTTCTGGTCGTCGGCCTCGTCTTCGTCGTTCCACTGCTTGGCACGAGCCGCGACGATCTCGAGTGCGCGGGCGGCTTCGTCTCGCGTGGCGAACGGTCCGATGCGGTCTGTGCCCAGCGACTGCGGGCCTTCTTCGACCTCGCCAGTGCGTGTGCTGTACCAGAAGTTCTTCTGCTCGCTCATGGGTTCCTCCGTGATTTCTGCGGGGCTGTCACTGCTCAGCGTACAATCGTCTCATGCCGAAAGATGCACAAGGCCATATGATTCCTGGTCTCCACAGTCCCCGTCTCACCGTACCCGCCGCCATCGAACGGCCGTTCTACGTCGATGTCAAAGACTTCGACGAGACGGGCTTCGGAGACACCTACGACGACGAAGAGATCGAGCGCATCCGCGAGTCGAGCCGCATCGCCGCCGGGGCTCTCGACGCGATCGCCGCCGAGATCCGTCCTGGAATCACCACCGACCACATCGACCGGGTCGGCCACGACTACATGGTGTCGCACGGCGCCTACCCTTCGACGCTCGGCTACAGCGGCTTTCAGAAGAGCCTGTGCACGTCGGTCAACGAGGTCATCTGTCATGGCATCCCCGACGACACCGTGCTTGAAGAAGGCGACATCGTGAACGTCGACGTGACCGCATTCAAGAATGGCATGCACGGCGACACCAACCGAACGTTCTTCGTCGGCGAGGTGAGTCAGGAGGCCCGCGATCTGGTCGATCGCACGCTGGAGGCCACACTGCGCGGCATTCGGGCGGCGAAGCCAGGCCGTCAGGTCTCGGTCATCGGCCGTACCATTGAGAAATACGCGAAGCGCTTCGGCTACAGCAGCGTGCGCGAGTACACCGGTCACGGGGTCGGGCGGCAGTTCCACTCGGGGCTGATCATCCCCCACTACGACGACCCAGAGCGCTTCACCGATGTGATCGAAGAGAACATGGTCTTCACCGTCGAACCGATGCTCACCATCGGCAGCCCCCGCTGGACGACATGGCAGGACGGCTGGACGGTGACCACTGCCGACAGATCGCTGACCGCGCAGTTCGAGCACACCATCGTCATCCATGCGGACGGCGCCGAGATCCTGACCGGCTCGCTGGTCGAGAACAGCTGATCGTGGCGCAGGCGATCGGAATCGACGTCGGCGGCACCGGCATCAAGGCTGCCATCGTCGACACGACCACAGGAGACCTGCTGAGTGATCGGCTGACCGTCGAGACGCCGCAGCAGGCCACGCCGGAACAAGTGGTGAGCGCCGCCCAGCACTTGGTCGGCGCGCTGCTGGAGCAGCCGGCGGTGCTCGGCGCATTCGGCCTCGAAGGCGTCGCCGCACGAGATGCGGCCGCCGGCGGATGGAACATCGAGATGCCCATCGGCGTCGCGCTGCCCTCCGTCGTCGTCGACGGCATCACGCTCTCGGCGGCCAACGTCTCGGCCCAGTGGATCGGTCACGACGCTGCGGCGCACTTCAGCCGAGCCTTCGGCGTGCCGGTCGCGATCGTCAACGACGCGGACGCCGCCGGGTGGGCCGAGGCGCACAGCGGCGTCGCTCGCGGACAGCGCGGTCTCACCATCGTGACCACTCTCGGCACCGGCATCGGCTCGGCGCTGATCCAGGACGGCCTGCTGATTCCGAACACGGAGCTGGGGCACCTTGAGATCGACGGTGAACCCGACTACGAACGCGTCGCCTCGCCCGTGGCACGCGAGCGCGACGGCGTCAGCTTCGCCGACTGGGGCGCGCGCCTCAGCCGCTTCTACCAGGTGTTGGAGCGTCTGTTCTCGCCGCGACTGTTCGTGATCGGCGGCGGCATCTCGAGTGCGCCGGAGCTCTTTCTGCCGCATCTCGATGTCAGGACGCCGGTGCGCATCGCCCGCTACGACCAGAACGCGGGCATCATCGGCGCCGCCGAGTTCGCCGTGGTCACGATCGGCTGACCGCAGACGCGCCGTCGACCTCTGAGGGCCGGCGGCGACCGACGATGGCCGGAGTGTGGACGGGATGCTCGATACGCCGGGTTCTGTCGCCGGCCGCGGCGCACGAGGCGCCGTGACCGGGTGCGATCATCTCTCTCGGCGTGCCATTGCTGACACGCTCCAGCAACCTACCCGGAGGTACAGGCGGGCAGCCCACCTCCATGCTTGGTCTTGCTCCCGATGAGGTTTACCCAGCTGGGCATGTCACCATGCCCACTGGTGGTCTCTTACACCACCGTTTCACCCTTACCAGCGACGACCGGGGTCGACGCTGGCGGTCTGCTCTCTGCTGCACTTGCTCTCGGGTTGCCCCGGGTGGGCGTTACCCACCATCGTGCCCTGTGGAGCCCGGACGTTCCTCGGACCAGATCTCTCTGGCACGCGATCGCATGAGCATCCCGTCCAGCCAGAGAGTCTACTCCCCCGCTGAGCCGAATCCAGCATCGAGGTCGAAAACAGGTCACTGGGCGATCGCGAAGTCCCAGGGATCGGTGCGCAGGTGGCTGACCGTGAAGCGCACCTGGGGCAGGCGCTCCGCGAGCTGCCTTGCGGCGACCGGCAGCCACACCCATTCGCTCGCCCAGTGCGAGAGGTTCACGACTGCAGGCAGACCGGCTGCGCGCGCGTCAAGGGTCACGTGATGACGCAGATCGGCGGTCACGTACACGTCGGTTGCCTGAACCTGCGGAAGCTGCAGCAGGGAGTCTCCGGCGCCGCTGCACAGCGACACAGTGCTCACCGTGCGGTCGAAGTCGCCCGAAACGCGCACCTGCGACGCCGTCGAGGGCAGCACACGCGCGATGTTCGAGGCGAACTCCCCCAGGGTCGTGTCAGCCGGCAGCCGGCCCAGTCGCCCGAGTCCGGCATCCGCATGCTCCTCGTCGGCGGCAATCAGTGGGCGCTGATCTCGCAGGCCGATGAGATCGGCGAGCACGGCGTTGACGCCGCCCGGTGCGCTGTCGGCGTTGGTGTGCGCGCTGAAGAGGGCGATGCCGTCGCGGGCGGCGGCGAAGAGCAGCCCGCCGGCGGATGCCGCGTCGAGTGTGCGCACCGGGCGAAAGAGCGAGGGGTGATGGGTGAAGAGCATCTGCGCGCCCGCCGTTCGGGCCTCGGCCAGCGTCTCTGCGGTGACGTCGAGCGCGAGATGGACGTGGGTGACGTCGGCGGCGCGATCGCCCACGGCAAGGCCGGGGTTGTCCCATTCCTCGGCCAGCGCGGTCGGCCAGAGCGCCTCGGCGGCGTCGATGATCTGCTGCAGAGATGTGGGCATGTGTCTCTCCTGACGACGTGCGGCGGACGTTTCGGCTTCGAGTGGGCTATCCGGTGGCCAGCGAGGTGCCGTCGATCGTGACGACGAAGACCAGCGTCTCATGCTTCAGCGCTTCGGGCAGCTGGTCTCGGATGCCCTCCGCGGGAGGGACCACCGCCATGAGAGTCGTGCCGACCGCCTGCCCGCTCATCGCACTGCGGAGTCCCTCGGGCAGCGCAGAGAGCGCCCGTGAAGAGGCGCCGGTCGAGAAGTCGTCGCCGACCACGTCGCCGAGCCCCCACGTGGTCGTGTACGCGCGAAAGACCAAGTCGCCGCCCTCGCCGACCCGCGGGCCGGTGCCGGGCGTGAGCACTTTGACCTGAGTCGTCTGAGGCGGCCGGCCGCTGCCCGGCGTCACCTCGACGGGACGCCCCGCCTGGAACGTGGCCTGGGGAAAATCGTCGTCGGCGAGGCTCTGCTGCGTGGGACGATCGTCGGTCGGCGGGACGGCGACGTCGAGCACCGTGACCACCCCATGGTCGGGCGCGAGACCGGTGGCGCCGAGACGCTCGTCGCCGTAGAAGCTCTGAGCGCTCCCTGTGACCACCACGCGGCTGCCGCCCTGCAGACCGGCGACCGCCTTGGCCACTCCGGGCTCGGCGTCTCTGACGGTCATCGTGAACGCACGAGGCCATGAACCTGGGGCGCTGATCGCAGCGTCGTCATCAGCGCTGATCACTTTGGCCTTCACTGCGACGGTCGTGTCGTCGGTGATCTTCGGGCCGTCACCGCTGGTGACGACCGTGCGTTGCAGGCGGTCGACGGCCAGCGGTGCGTCGAAGTGCACGTCTGGTTCGAGGCCGAAGCCGGAGGAGACCTGCACTGCACGTGACGCCGAGCCGTCAGCGACCGCATTGGAGCATCCGCTGAGCGCCAGCACGATGCAGAGCAGAACGCAGAGCACGGCGATCAGGCGCGCGTCGGTGCCCGGCACGGGGCGGTTCGTCACAGACGGGCGCATCGCGGCGCTGGGTGAAGCTCGCCGAGACGACATGCGCGCGTGCATCACTGGGCTGTGGCTGGGGCCGTGGACTCGATCTTGACCACGAAGATCAGCGCCTCATGCTGCAGCGCACTGCCCGAGGCGCTGCCGTAGGCGTCTGACGGGGGCATCACGGCCAGCACGGTCGATCCGACCTGCTGCCCGACGAGTGCCTTCTGAAAGCCCGTAATCACGCCGGTGAGGGCGAACGACGTCGGGTCTGACCCGAAGTTGCCGTCGAAGTGCTGACCGTCGCGCCACTTCACGCCTTCGTAGTGCACGGTGACGGAGTCGGCGGCGGTCACCTGAGCGCCTGAGCCAGGCGTCAGCACTTTGACCTTCGTCTCTGACGGCGGGTTGCCCTGTGCCGCAGCGATCGTGGGCACCCCCTGGGCATCGAACGTCACCGCCGGAAAGTCGGCGTCGGTGAAGTCGTCGCGGGTCGGCTGATCATCGGTGACCGCCTGGTCGACCAAGTCGAACACCGCGACCAGGGGCTGTGTCGGATCCATGCTGCTGCCGTTCAGGGCATCGCTGCCGAAGAGCTTCGCCGCACTCGAGGTGACCACGACGCGCGAGTGCAGCGGAACACCGTCGAGTGCGGCGCCCAGCGCGGGATCGTACTGCGAGAAGTCGAGCGACATGGTCTGCTGCCAGCCGGAGTCGTCGGTGTACGCTGAGCCGTCGGTGCCGTTGTAGAGTGCGAAGCGCACAGAGACGGTGTCGTCTTTCGAGATCTTGTCTGCGTCGCCGGTGATCACGACATTCTTCTGAACGTCGTCGGCCTTCAGCGGCGTGTCGAACGTGACATCTGGCGTCGAACCGAAGTCGCCGCTCACCTTCACCGATCTGGCCACGCCGTCGCCTTGGGCGGAGCAGCCCGCGAGGCCGATCATGAGAGCGGCCGCAGCGAATGCGGCCAACAGCTTCTTCACGGAGTGATCCTTTCTCGCAGCCTGACTCGACTGCATCCCAACAGTATGACAGCGCCCTGACATACGGCGCCGAGTGCGCCCTCGGGAATCGATCCCAGGCGACTCGATCGCCGAGAGCAGGTCTCAGCCGCGCCCGACGCCGGCGCGGTGCAGAGCCCCGGCGACGACCCAGCCGAGCAGGGTGAAGAACAGTACTGAGACGACGGTCAGAGCAGCTTGGGTGACGTCGAGCCAGACCGAACTGGTCTTCCCGTGAAACACGAGCGCGAAGAGCAGGCCGAACAGCGCTCCGGAGACGATCGCGCCGATGATCGCCGCAGTGCGCGTGCGTCGCCTGTAACCGGTCACCGCCCACGGCAGCTCCTGAAGCACGCCGATCAGCACGAGGTAGGCGAAGACGGCCCAGCCCAGAGACTGGATGGGAGAGATCGCGGTGAGAAGCCCGGCCAGAACGATGGTGATGAGACCCACGAGCGGCAGCCGATATGTTCCCTGCGCGATCGCTCCCGGCAGAAAATAGAGACCGATGAGAGCGCCGTATGCCCAGGGGGCGATCGTGATGAGCACGATGTGCAGCCCTCCCGTCAGCATGAAGAGCAGACCGGTGACGACACCGATGGCCGCGCAGCTGAGCAGGATTCTGGTGGTGAGGCGTGGCATAGGAGCGATTCTAGTCTCTGCGAAGCCGATCTGACCCGGAAGTCCTTCGCCCAGGCCCGCCCGGTCCGATCGGCTCAAGGCCGTACCGGCGACCCGAAGGTCACGATCGATGCGGTTTCGTTACCAAACCGCGTTGAGCCGCGTCAAGAGTCGCACCAGTATGGTTACTGGCCTCATCACCAGGCCGTGTCGAGAGGATGACTGCTGATGGACAACGAGCTTCCAGTCGGAGGGCGCACCCGCGGGTACCGCTTTCTCGAGATGCTTCCCGCCCTGTTGAGCTATGGCACCCTGCTCGGGCTGGTGGCCATCTCGTTCTTCAACCCCGTGGTCGCCGCCTGCGGCCTGCTCGTCATCGTGCTGATGATGCTCTTCAAGGCAGTGCGCTCGGGCGCTGAGATGATGATCGGCAACGCCCGCATGGAGTCTGCCGAAGACGTCGACTGGGCGCATCGACTGGCTCAGCTCGAGTCGGCCGAGACCGCTGTCATCGATGAACCCCGCAGTGCGTTCCAGGTGCGTCGCCACCGTCGCAACCTCGCAGCGGTCGCCGCCGACCCGCGTCTCTTTCCGAAGCCTTCTCAGCTGCGCAACGCCGTCATCGTGGCGGCATACAACGAGCCGTACGAGGTCATCGCGCCGACCTTCCAGGCACTGGCCGACACCACCTATGACAACGATCGTCTCATAGTGCTCTTCGCCTACGAAGAGCGTGGCGGTCAGGGCATGGAGCTCACCGCGAAGCGAGTGCAGCGCGAGTTCGGCGACCGCTTCGGTCACTTTGAACTGGTACGTCATCCGGCCGAGCTGCTTGCCGGCGAGATGGCGGGCAAAGGTGCGAACATCACGTTCGCGGGTCGCCGACTGCAGCAGATCGTCGACGAGAGCGAGTTCGAGTACTCTGACGTCGTCGTGACGACACTCGACTGCGACAACGTGCCGTTCCCGTCCTACTTCGACTACGTGAGCTACGAGTACATCGTGCACCCCGAACGCAAGCGCATGTCGTTCCAGCCGATCTCGCTGTTCTTGGGCAACATCTGGGATGCTCCGGCGCCGAGCCGCGTCATCGCGAACGGCAACACCTTCTGGAACCTGATCAGCTCGATGCGCCCGCTCTCTCTGCGCAACTTCGCGTCGCACTCTCAGCCTCTTGACGCCCTCGTCGAGATGGACTTCTGGAGCACGCGCACGATCGTCGAAGACGGCCACCAGTACTGGCGCAGCTACTTCCATTTCAACGGCGACTACAAGGTGATCAGCATCCACGTGCCGATCTACCAGGACGCCGTGCTGACCGAGTCGTACGGCCGCACCATCAAGGCGCAGTTCAAGCAGCTGAAGCGCTGGTCGTACGGCGCCTCAGACGTTCCCTACGTCGGCGTGCGCATCTTCGGCCGCACCGCGGGCACTCCACTGCTCAAAGACATGGTGCGCTTTCTGCAGCTGCTCGACAGCCACGTCAGCCTCGCCTGCATCGCGCCCCTGATCGCGTTCGGCGCGTGGATCCCCTTCGTCATGAGCATGCGTGCCGACTTCATGGACACCTTGGTGCTCAAGCTTCCCTTCATCGTTGGAACCGTGCAGCAGGTCGCGCTGCTGGGCATCCTGCTGATGATGTGGCTGGGCTTCAACATGCTGCCGAAGCGCCCCGCTCGGTACGGACGCATGCGCTCCTTCGGCATGATCCTGCAGTGGGTGCTGATGCCGGTGACCGGCATCGTCTTCAACTCGCTCTCGGCTCTCACCTCGCAGACACAGCTGCTCCTGGGGCACTACCGCGAATCGTTCGATGTCACCGAGAAGGCGACTCACGCGTCCATGGCGACTCATCCGGCACCGCCGACGCAGTCGATCGACATCTCGAAGATCACCGCGCGCGCCGCCTGACCACGACCGCCGTTCACTTCACGACACTAAGATGTGCCGCATGAAGACGATTGCGGTGTACAGCACCAAAGGCGGCGTCGGCAAGACGACCACGGCGGTCAACCTCGCATGGCTGGCCAGCCAGCAGGGGCGCGTGCTGCTCTGGGACCTCGATCCCCAGGGCGCCACGACGTATCTGCTCTCCGTCAAGCCCAAGGTCAAAGGCGGCGTCGATCGGCTCATCCGCGGAGACGCAGACGTCGCGCGGAGCATTCGCCAGACCGAGTATCCAACGCTCGACGTGCTGCCGGCTGATGAGTCGTATCGCGATCTCGATCTGCATCTCGAAGACACGAAGAAGTCGACCAGCCGCGTGCACCGAGTGCTGAAACGACTCAGCGAAAGCTATGACACGGTCATCCTGGACTCCCCGCCCGGTGCCTCGCTGGTCGCCCGCAACGTGATCGATGCGGCGGATGCGATCGTCGTTCCCCTGATTCCTGCGGCTCTGTCACTGCGTGCGTTCGATCAGGTCACCGACCTGGTGCAGACCCAGGACGCCAAGACCCCGGTCATCGGCTTCTTCTCGATGGCTGATCGTCGGCGCAAGGCGCAGGCCACCGCAATCGATGAGCTTCCTGGTCTCGACCCGCGTATCGTGCCGGTCGTGGTGCCGTCGGCGTCGATCGTGGAGCAGATGGGGCTGCGCCGTGCACCGGTCGCGACCTTCGCGCCGCACTCCCCCGCAGCATCCGCCTACGACGACCTCTGGGCGGTCGTGGAGGGCACCGCCTCTCGGAGCTGACCTCGGGGCACTCCGCGGATGATACTTGATCGAAACATCCGGTTGGTTACGATGAGGAGTCAGTTTTACAGAGTCTGTGCGAACACTTGCCGGATTCTGTCCATGATTCTGTGCGCGCAACGCCGCGTGCAGTCGAAGAGATGAGGCACACGCCCATGAGAACACGTTCGAAGCTCGTCGCCGCAGTCGCCCTCGCCGCCGTGGGCGGGCTCGCCCTCAGCGGATGCACCAGCACCGCAGGCGACGCCAAACTCAACGACAGCGCGTCGCTCACCGCCTGCTCCGAAGCGCAGTACCCGCCGTTCGAGCGGCCGGAAGGCGACAAGATCGTCGGCATCGACGCCGACATCTCGGCTGAGATCGCCAAAGACCTCGGTGTCGACCTCAAACAGGTCAACACCGCATTCGAGGGTCTGCAGTCGGGGCAGGATCTCGACAACAAGAAGTGTGACATCGCGATCAGCGCCATCACGATCAACGACGAGCGCAAGACCAAGATGGACTTCTCAGAGCCCTACTTCCACGACGATCTCGCCGTGGTCGTGAAAGAGGGCAGCACGGTGACCTCGGCCGATCAGGCTCTGGACGGCACGCACACCATCGCCGTGCAGGACGCCACCACGGGTCAGGAGTACGTCACAGACAAGGGCCTGCAGCCGCAGGGGTTCGAAGATGCCACGCTCGCCGCGACTCAGGTCAGCAACGGCTCGCTCGACGTGCTGATCGATCAGGTCGCGCCCGCCAGCGAACACCTGAAGAACTTCGCCAACCTGCGGATGGTCGACACCATTGCGACAGGCGAGTCATACGGCATCGCGGTGCGCAAGGGCAACAGCGAGCTGCTCGACTCGGTGAACAAGACGCTCACGCGCATTCAGAGCGACGGCACACTGCAGTCGATCTTCGACAAGTACGGTGTGAAGGCGACGGCCTGACCCGTGTTCGACGGGGTGTGCGGCACGATGGCGTGTCGCGCACCGGTTCGACCGTGTAAAGATATCAGCGTGATCAGACGCTGAGAGAGAGCGATAAACAAGGTATGTCTCCCGCAAAACGAGCACGCGTCTCGCGTGGCATTCAGTACGCCGTGCTGGTGGTGGTCGTGGTCATGCTGGCCGTCGTCACCGACTGGCCGAAGTTTCTCAGCACGTTCTTCAACCCAGCCGTGGCGGCGGCACAGTTTCCGCAGGTCATCAGCGTCGCACTGCTGAACACGCTGATCTACACGCTGATCTCGTTCTGGTTCGGTCTGCTGGGCGGTGCAGTGCTCGCGCTGATGCGGATGTCATCCGTCGCCCCCTATCGCTGGTTCGCCTCGGTCTACATCGAACTGTTCCGCGGCCTGCCCGCCCTGCTGGTCTTCATCGCGTTCGGGTACGGCATTCCGAGTGCGTTCTCGATCAATCTGAACATCTACGTGACCGTCATGCTGTCGCTCGGCATGGTGTCGGCGGCGTACATCGCCGAGACGTTCCGCGCCGGCCTGCAGGCGGTTCCACCGGGACAGCTCGAGGCGGCTCGCTCGCTGGGCATGTCGCAGTCGCGTGCGATGATCTCGATCGTCTTTCCTCAGGCCTTCCGCATGGTGCTGCCGCCGCTGACCAACGAGCTGATCCTGCTCACCAAAGACACCTCGCTGGTCTACCTGCTCGGCCTCTCGCTCGGCCAGTACGAGCTCAGCAAGTTCGGGCGTCAGGCGCTGACGGCTCCCGATGCCGGACTGACTCCGCTGGTCATCGCCGGTGCCTGCTACCTGATCATCACACTGCCGCTGAGCTGGCTGGCCAGAAGGTTCGAGTTGCAGACGACGCGAAAGAGCTTCAAGACGAAGGCGGCGAAATGAGCGCGATCAGCATTCACGGCATCACGAAGTCGTTCGGCGACAACCAGGTGCTCAAAGGCATCGATCTGACTGTCGAGCCGGGCCAGGTCGTCTGTCTGATCGGCCCCTCGGGATCGGGCAAATCGACTGTGCTGCGCTGCGTCAACATGCTCGAGACTCCTGATGAGGGTGTCATCGAGGTCGATGGCGACACGATCACCGATCCCGACGTCGACATCGATCGGGTGCGTCAGGGCATCGGTCTGGTGTTCCAGCAGTTCAACCTCTTTCCACACCTCACCGTGCTGAAGAACTGCATGATCTCGCAGGTGAAAGTGCTCGGTCGGCCGAAGGCCGAGGCAGAGCGCATCGCGCTCGAGAATCTGGCGAAGGTCGGACTGGCCGATCGCGGCGACGCGCTGCCCGCTCAGCTCTCCGGCGGTCAGCAGCAGCGTGTGGCCATCGCCCGAGCCCTGAGCATGAACCCGAAGCTGATGCTCTTCGACGAGCCCACCAGCGCGCTCGACCCCGAGCTCGTCGGCGATGTGCTCGCCGTCATGCGTGAGCTCGCCGGCGCCGGCATGACGATGCTCGTCGTGACCCATGAGATGGCCTTCGCACGCGACGTGGCCGACGTCGTCGCATTCATGGACGATGGGGTCATCGTCGAGCACGGACCGGCCGAGCAGGTCATCACCGCGCCGCAGCATCCGCGCACACGGCAGTTCCTCGAGCGAGTCCTGCACCCCACCGAGGTGAGTCTCGACCCGTCATGAGCCGTCGTCTGCACCTGAGCGTGCCGCTGCGCTGGAGCGACGCGGACGCCTACGGGCACATCAACAACGTGGCAGTGCTCGCTCTGGTCGAACAGGCACGAGTGCTCTTCTTCGCCCAGGCGGAGTGCGACGGCGAAACGCTGCCCCGTCTCGACGGCGAGAATCTCGGCCGCAGCCCGATCTTCCTGACCGGTCAGCGGGTCGAGTACCTGATGCCGCTGCGTCTTGAGATCGAACCGGTCAGCATCGACATGTGGGTGAGCCATATCGGTGGGGCGGACTGCGAGCTGAGCTATGAGATCAGGCAGCAGCCCTCCTCCCCCGTCGCGGCGACCGGTCTGAACGGTCTTGTGTTCATGAATCCCGAGACCGGTCGTCCGAGGCGTCTCTCTGCAGGCCAGCGACAGGTGCTCGACAGTCTGTTCGGCGAACAGGTGCGGCTGCGTCACTGACTGTCTTGCGGCAGCCGGGCGCGCCTGCAGCAGTGTGGCCGGGCAGGCACAGCACCCGAGTCTCGCCTGTGCAGGGGCGCAGCTTTCAGACGCGCGGAATGGACATAATCGCGGGCATCGCGCAAGATAGTCATCAAGGGGCTGTAACCAGACGTGCAGCAGTGCCTGCAGAGTCGCAGACACGCTGTGCGTCCCGACAGCGACTGGGGGCTGCGTGAGAACGCCGAATACTCTCTTCACATCAAGCGACGTCGATGCCGTGCTGGCATCGTTGCGGGCGACGTCGATTCCACGGTCTGCCGCCGGGGCCAACGTCCTCGGCGTGCATGGACTGCTGCTTGATGCAGACGGCGACTGTGCGCGAGGGCGGCTGATTCTGTCCATGGTGATCGAGGCCCTGCCAGACGACCAGTGTGTGGTGCAAGTGCGCCGGGCCGATGCCGAGGAGTCGCCTGCCGAGGTTGCCGCTCGAATCGCTCCCGCCACGTCTGTGACCGGTTCGACTGTCGTTGAACTCGGCCGGAGCGTCGCCGATGCGCTGCAGAGCACTGCCGACGGACGCACCACGGTTCTTGCCGTCGACGATCTGAACTCGTTGAATGCCGACGTCGTTGCCCTGCTTGCCGAGACGGCTCGGGCCGGCGACGGGTCGGTGCGTCTGCTGGCGGTCTCGACGAACGGAGACTCCCCGCCCGCGTTGGCCGGGCTGCAGCGGATGCGGCTGAGCCCTCTGACTCCGCGGGAGCAACTGAGTCTGGCGCACCGGCACGGTGTACGGGCAGACCCGGCCGTCGTTCAGATCGTCGGATATCTCAGCGACGGCGATGGAGACTGCATGCTCCGACTCTTCGATCGCGTCGATGCCTCGCAACTGCAGGGCACCCGGTCGCTGGCGCGAATTGAGCGTGTCTTGTCTGCGAACCACGTCGGACGACCGGAGTGCGAGGCAGCTTCGACCTGCGCTGCATCAGAGCATGCTCTCGAGGGCGGCATCGTGACCTGCGACGTCGTTCGTCTGCTCGCCTGCTCGCGCTATCTGCCGGTCGCACTGATCAGCGATCTGCAGCCGGGAGGATGGCCCGCGGTCCAGGAACTCATCGCAAAACGGATCGTCTCATCCTCCGGCGGCCTCGTCGCTCTGGTGAGTCAGCGGCTGCGAGCCGAGACCTATTGGGGACTCACTGCGGTTGAGCGACAGGAGACCCTGCAACGTCTGGCAGACGCGACGGCCGACGGCCAGGAACTCCTGCATCTCTGGTTTCGGCTGCGCGGCTCCGAAGAGGCCGCTGAATCCATCTCACTCTCGCATCGGCTGATCGCGAGCCTGCCCGGTGCGCTGGCGGCGGCAGCCGATGGCCCGGCTGCCGATGTCAAGCTGATTCAGGTGCTTGAAGTCGCTGAACATGTCGCCGATCTCGTGAATGCTGACGAGTCGCTCGTGCACGACTGGCTGGAGACGCTCCGTCTCTTGTGCGCGCGTGGATACTTCGCGATCTCACGGAGGTACCTGCACATGCTGCCGACGACACTGTCTGATCCCCAGACGTCGGTCGCGAGAGCCCACCTCGAGCTCAAACTCGAACTGCTGGAAGAAGGCCGCATCGATCTGTCGAACGTCTATGCCACCGTGCATCTGTACGGTGAACTGGCGCCAGCGCCAACCTTGCGCATGCTTGCCGAGCTCAGCGCACGGTCACTGCTGCTCTGTCATGTCAGCGATGCCCGCCAGCTCGTGCACCTTGCCGATCAGCTCCCCCAGACTGACACGGTCGCGGCGCGTATCCTGCAGCGCTCGCGGGCTCTGATCGAGCAGCTCACACTGCAAGAGACGATCGCCGCAGATGAACCGGCAACGCCCGCGGCATCCCCGGCAACGCCCGCGGCATCCCCGGCAGCGCCCGTTCAGTTGCGCCGCACGACACCGAAGACCCTGTCTGCCGCGGCTGTCTCACCAGCGGCGTCTGCGCAGCCGACGAAGGCGACCACGGCGCCGACGACCGCACGGTCAGCTGCCGGCCGTGCCCCGCGCATCCTCAGCCGGCGACGAACGCTCAGCGTCTTGGAACTGCTGCTCCAGGCACAGGAGCATCGCCTGGCCGAGCGCTGGCAGCAAGCACGGCAGACCTGTGCTCTGGCCTTCGAAACCGCTGACGGACTGCGCCTGCACGTCGAGTCGACGCTCTATCTGCTGATCGAGATCGAAGTCGCAGCCGGCAACTTCTCAGCGATGCGATCGACACTCCAGAGGCTCGAGCAGCACCCGACCTCGCGGCTGCGCCACTGGCAGCACACATGGGGGGCAGCATGGGAGGCCGCCTCTCTGGGGGATTCCGCCCGTGCCCGACGGCTGCTTGATGAGATCATCGACCCGGCCACCGACCCTGGCAGCGCGGTGCAGCTGGCGCGCTCACAGGCTCTGCTGGGCAGGCTTCTGCTCGCTCATGATCCACGCAGGGCCCTGCGCCTGCTGCAGAGCGCTCGTGCGGCGACAGCCGATATCGCCTTGCCCGGCGTCATGCGTCTGCACGGCGACGTGATCGAGGCAGCCCTGCAATGCGGCCGATTCGCGGCTGCTCAGGATGCCTTGGCCGAGCTCGTCATCGCAGAGGCGCGCTCGCCGCAGCAGTGGACGTCTCAGGTGATCGATCATGTCGTGGCAGATCTGCAGATGGTCGGCATCGACATCAGCGGCATCTGCCCCGTCGCCCCGACTGTGGGTGAGCAGTGGCAGATTGCATTGGGTCCGCGGCACAACGCCGCCGGGCCCGTGCAGCTTGCGATCACTGCCGTGGGCTATGCGCGCTGGCTCTTCGTGACCGGTGACGAGAACGCCGGCCGGCACGCGATCGAGTACGCAGTCACAGCGTTCGAACAGGGCGGGATCGTCACCGATGAGAGCTCTCTGGAACAGGACGTGCTCGCCAGCGCTCGGCTGATCCGCGAGGCCGAACCAGAGGCCGAGGGATTTCTGATCAGACAGCGCGAGACAGCCTCGCACGGGCTCTCCAGACTCGATGACGAGCAGCGCCGAGTCCTGGAGTACGTGCGTGCCGGGCTGCGCACGAAAGACATCGCCCAGCGTCTCTTTCTGTCGGTGCGCAGCGTCGAGCTTCGGCTTACCGCGATCTACCGGTTGCTCGGCGTGCGTTCGCGCCGAGAGCTGCTCACCCTTCTGTCTGAACAGCAGTAGGCTCACGGCGGCTCTTCGTGCTCGACGAGGCCTCGACGGTCTCAGGGCGGCGATCCGGACTGATCCAGCTGCCGCTGGAACGTCTGCGAGTGAGCGCTCGAGCAAGAGAACGCAGACAGCGACTCGCGTCGTAGATGCGCATGAACGGGTAGAAGGGCGCGAACAGCAGCATGCCCCAGCGGCGCCCCAGCACACTGCTGATGAGCGTGACCAACAGGTCTGGGAGCCAGAGCCCGGCGAGCAGCAGCACCGGCGGAAACTGACTGGCGACCACTGCCCCCCAGCTGTTGCCGTCGAGATGCAGCCAGACGGCGGCAGTGCAGATGGCCGAGACCATGAACAGCGGCAGCCAGAGCAGGGTGATCAGCGAGCTGAGCACCAGCTCGAGGGCGTGCACCAGCACAGTTGCCCAGAACAGGCTCGGCCGCGGTCTGTGTCGCAGCAGAGTCTGCCAGAATCCGAGCGTCCACCGGCTGAGCTGTCGCGTGTAGTCGACGAGCGTGTCTGGATCCTGTGTGTAGGCGATCGCGGCATGCGGATGGAATGCCACACGGCCGAGCCGACGAGCATGCACCTCGAAAGTCATGTTGTAGTCTTCGATGACCAGACCGGGAGCGTCGATGTCGATCTGCCGAATGGCCCGCGAACGATAGAGACTGGCGAAACCGGGCACGATGTACACCGCGTTGATCCAAGACGCCGCCTGGCCGTATTTGTGCAGGTACTGAACCACTGTGTAGACGCGCTCGCGGTACCAGACCAGCAGACGCCCCAGCAGTGACCCGGCTGCCTCGGGATGCAGAGTGCGCGCGCGCCCGGCGACCGCTGCAACGTCGTCGTCATCGGCGAGGCGAAGCGCGGTGATCGAGTAATCGTCGGCCAGGTGCGTGTCGGCATCGAGCAGCAGCACGAACTCGTAGCGGTCGGTGAGACGAAAGTGCGTGATGCCGGCGCTCAGCGCACCGGCCTTTCCACGATTCGGATTCAGCTCAAGCACCCGCACGCCGAGTCGACGCGCGATGTCTGCCGTGCGGTCGGCTGATCCGTCTGAGACCACATGGATCTGCTCTGGCGAGAACTGGCTCAGAGCGCGTCGAAGCGATGCCTCGAGCACAGCCTCCTCGTTGTGCGCTGCCATGAGCACGGCGATGTCGCTGCTCGACCACTTCGGCACGGTCGGCCTTCGCCGCTGGTCACGCTCGGTCAGCCAGCGTATGAGACCGATAGCGCCCCAGATCATCGTGGTCACCCCCACGATCGCCAGCATGAACACGACCAGTCCCCAAGTCATGAGTGAACTCTCCCCTCTCGCGCACCGCCCGCTCGGCATCAGACTGCGTCGTCGTCAGTGCGATGCTTGTCACGTTACGGGCATCGACGAGGCACGAGAACCGCCTTCTCCGCACGCTCACCGCACCGTCGTGCGGGCGCGCGCATATCGAGCGGGTCAGTCACAGCGCATCCGCAGAGCACACGCATCCCCTCCGCAACCGGCGCATGGCCGCTCCGCAGGGGCTGCCGGCGGTCTCCGCAGTGTGGCCGAAGAAGAGCGCCTCACCGGTTGCATGCCGGCCACTCCGAGTCGCACCATCGGGACAGCAAGACGCAACGGTGCGTGAAGGGCGGGGAACATCTCTCCGGCGGAACGCCCCCAGACGGAGAGTGGACCACCGTGGAACTCACAACGACAAGACAGCAACTCAGTGAACAGCGCGCTCGGCTGTCGCTCAGCGCACTCGAAGCCGCCGCCGGCCGCGCCGGTGAAGCCACCGCAGCCTCCGGCCATGCCTTTGACTACGACGTCGCCATCTTGGGCCTTGGCTACGTGGGCCTGCCCACAGCGCTCGCATACCGTGCCGCAGGGCATCGCATCGCTGGAATCGATGTCTCTGCGCAGCGCGTCGACGCGATTCGACGCGGCGATGTCGACCTGATCCCCAGTGACCGCGTGCTGTTGGAATCGCATCGAGACAGTGACGGGCTGCTGCTCACGACCGATCCGTCGCAGCTGCAGCGTGCGGCAGCGGTGATCATCTGCGTGCCGACACCGGTGAGCGAGGATCTCAGCCCACAGCTGGACATTCTGCGCAACGCCTGTCTGACCGTCGTGACCAACGCGGTGACGGGGCAGCTCATCGTGCTGACCTCGACGACCTACGTCGGCTGCACCGAGGAGCTGGTCGTGCAGCCGCTGCGCGACCGTGGGCTGAAGCCTGGTGAGGACGTTCACGTGGTGTTCAGCCCCGAGCGCATCGACCCGGGCAACGTGCAGTTCGGCCATGAGGCCGTGCCGCGCGTCATCGGCGGAGTCAGCCCTGCCTGTGCAGCGCGTGCCGTCGACCTGCTCGGATCGGCGGTCGAGCAGATCCACGTGGTCTCGTCGCCTGGCCACGCCGAGATGACCAAGCTGCTCGAGAACACCTTTCGCGCCGTGAACATCGCGCTGGCGAACGAGTTCGCCGACATCTGCCGTGAACTCGAACTCGACGTCAGCGCCGTGATCGACGCAGCTGCCACCAAGCCCTACGGCTTCATGAAGTTCACGCCGGGGCCCGGGGTCGGTGGGCACTGCATTCCCTGCGACCCGCATTACCTGCTCTGGCAGCTGCGTCGCCAACGTGTCGCTGCTCCGATGATCACGCAGGCAATGCACGAGATCAGCCACCGCCCCGGCCGCGTCGTCGATCGTGCCAAAGACCTGCTCGCCGAGAACGGTATTCCGCTCAACGGCGCACGCGTACTGATCGTCGGAGTCGCCTACAAACCGAATGTGGCAGATGCCCGGGAATCGCCGGCCATCGAGATCTTGCAGCGGTTCTGGAGTGCAGGCGCGCTGTCACGTTACTACGATCCGCTGTTCCCGTCAGTGACCCTGCCAGACGGGCACACCCTCACGTCGGTGGCGAATCCCGGCGCCCACGAGCCAGACATCGTCGTGCTGCACACCCTGCATCGCAACGTCGACCTCTCATGGATCGGGCCGAAGACACTGGTACTCGACGCGACCTATGCCGCCACCGACATCGCCCACCGCAGCGTGCTCTGAGCCTGCTCCGGGCAACGCGGCGCACCGAAGCATCCCCCGATGACCCTGAGCCGGCGCCTGCGGCGCAGGCGCTGTGACACCGAACACGAACACGAACACGAACACGAAGGAATGCACATGCACACTCTCATCACCGGCGGAGCCGGTTTCATCGGGAGCCACTTGGCTGAGCACCTGATCGGTCAGGGCGACGACGTCACCGTGCTCGACAACCTCAGCACGGGCCGGCTCGCCAACCTCGGTCAGCTCAGCCGCGACCCCAGGCTCGGCTTCGTCGAAGGCGACGTTCGTGACGCCGAACTCGTCGACAGCCTGGTCGCACAGTCAGACCGAGTCTTCCATCTGGCGGCCGCCGTCGGGGTGCACATCATTCTGGACGATCCGTTGGGCAGCCTGCGCACGAATCTGCACGGAACCGAGAACGTGCTTGCTGCGGCCGACCGGCATGAGACCCGGGTGCTGCTGGCATCGACGAGTGAGATCTACGGCAAGAACACCGCCGACCGGCTGCACGAGACCTCGGATCGCATCCTGGGGTCTCCCCTGCTGAGTCGCTGGACATATGCCGCTGCGAAGGGCATCGACGAGGCTTTTGCACACGCCTACTGGCGCAAGAACGATCTGCAGGTGTCGATCGTCAGGCTGTTCAACACGGTGGGCCCGCGACAGACGGGCCGATACGGCATGGTGGTGCCTCGACTCGTGCGTCAGGCGCTGAACGATGAGCCGCTCACGGTCTATGGCGACGGTGAGCAGACGAGGTGCTTCTCATACGTCGGCGATGTGGTGCCCGCACTCGTGGCGGTCGAGGAGCACCCTCGGTCAGCGGGCAGGGCCTTCAACCTCGGCGGTGCCCAAGAGATATCGATCAAGGCGCTCGCTCAACAGATCATCGATGTGACTGGCAGCCGGAGCATCATCGAGTACATCCCGTACGATCAGGCCTACGCGGAGGGCTATGAAGACATGAGACGCCGTGTGCCAGACAACACTGCCGCCAACGAGCTGGTCGGCTTCGTCCCCAAGACCGGGGTGCGTCGCATCATCGAGCTGGTGGCTCAGGCGATGCTGCGTGATCAGACCGATCGAGCCGGTGCGCTGAGAACCACGCGCGGAGGCGTTCCGTCGACTGCTGAAGTCACGCACCGCTCTCTGGCCGCCGAGGGGTCGGCGACGTGAGCCAGCCGGGGGTGCGAAACCACCCGCACCCGCGCCGTCGTCTGGCCCTGACGGCAGCCGTCACCCTCTTCGGCAGCGCGGCATTGGGGGTCGGCGTCGTGGCGCTGCCTGAGCCGAACGGCCTCAGCGCGACGAGCGACGCAGTCGCGGCGATCGCCGAAGACGGCCTCAGCCCGCATGCAACCGATGTGCCGCTGCTCGGCCCCCAAGAAGCACGGGTGCCGCGACTGCAGAACGCCGCGCCGGCGGTCGTGAGTCTGACCTTCGACGATGGCACGCAGGATCAGGTGCTGGCGGCGAACATCCTGGCCAAGCGCGGCCTGGTCGCGACCTACTACGTCACGACCGGGCAGACCGAGGCGCCCGGGTTTCTCACCCGCGATCAGCTGCACGGCCTCGTCGACCTCGGCAACGAGATCGGCGGGCACACCGTGCACCACTTGAACCTGCCGACAGTGACCGAGAACGAGGCGCGCAGGCAGATCTGCCAGGATCGCGAGAATCTGCGCCGCTGGGGGCTGCCGGCGCAGAGCTTCGCATACCCGTATGCTGCGCACGACGAGGCCGTTCAGCGCGCAGTGCGCGACTGCGGATACGCTTCAGGGCGCGGTCTCGGCGGGGCCATCGGCTCGGGAGAGGCAATGCGACTGGCGGGTCAGACCGACCTGTCAGACCTGCCGGTGGTCGAGTCTGTGCGACCGGAGAACCCGGCTGTGACGCTTGCGCTCAAGATGTTCGAACGGCAAACCGGCACGGCGGTCTATCAGAAAGACGTCGAGGCCGCCGCACGCCTGGGCGCCGGCTGGACGCAGCTCACGTTCCACGGCATCTGCGAGCGAGATGCGCCGGAGTGCCAGGACATCTCGATCTATGAACAAGAGCTCGAGCAGTTCGCCGACTGGCTCGCCGTGCAGGTCAGTGCGGGGCGCATCTCAGTCAAGACCGTCGCCGAAGTCGTCAACGGTGATTCGGCGGTGCCGGTGCCTCGGGAGCATCTCTCGACCGGGGCGGCAGCCGATCCGAACGAGGCTCACGCGGCGTTCACTCCAGGTCAGAGCGCTGAACCAGGACGCCGAGTCAGCGACTTCACCCATCGGAACGCCCAGGGGTCGCCGATCTGCTGGAACGGATTCACGTATGGGGCCAACACCGCGGACTTCACCATCACTGAGAAGAAGGGGAAGGATGATGAGACTGCACTCCGTCTCGACCTGACGGCGAACGGTGCCGGCGAGGCGAAGTGGCTGCCCGTCATGGATCTCGGAGAATGCGCGCTCAAAGCCGAAGGCGGGCAGAGCAGAGAGGTCACGTACACCGCACGAGGCGGTGGGGCGCAGAGTCAGCCGGTGGCCTTCGTTCGGGATGAATCTGGCAGGTGGACGTACTTCAGCGCCGGCCGATTCACTCCACTGGGCGAGGAATGGTCTGAGCACACTTGGAAGACCCCCGACCTGCCCGCAGGCACGACAGCGCTCGCAGTGGGACTCGCCCTGCAGCAGAGCGGCTGGAACGAGGTGCGTCAGATCGCCGTGGAATGACGGTGATTTGCCAGAAGGCCGGCTCAGCTGAGACTGTTGTCGAATGACCTCCCCCGAAGCGCCCCGTTCCGATTCCCCGTCAGACGGAGGCGACCGGCACTCTTCGGGGCCTGGCGACGCAGCGGCCCAGTTGACTGTCTTTGACTCGGCGTCGCCGGTGCTCGGGCTGCACCCTCGCGCGCTGAGTCATCCGGTGTGCCCACGAGCCAAGTCCATGTGGCGGCTCAACGCACTCATCACGAACATCGTCATCCTCGCTGTGCTCGTCATGGCGACGCTGCTCTGGGAGCCCGTGCGCATCTGGTCGCTGATCCTGGCCGCCGTTACGATCGTCTCAGCACTCGTCGAGATCTTTCTCGCGCCGAGCATCCGCTATCGGGTGCACCGCTGGGATCTGACCGATCAAGCCGTCTATGCCCGATCCGGCTGGATCACACAGCACTGGCAGGTCGCTCCGTTCTCCCGGATTCAGACGGTCGAGGCCAAACGCGGACCGGTGCAGCGCATGTTCCGTCTCGCGTCGGTCAAGGTGACGACGGCCAGTGCGAGTGCCGACGTGACCATCGTGGGGCTCGATGAGCAGGATGCCGACAACTTGGTGCAGTCGCTGACCGAAGCCACCCAGTCGACCCTCGGCGACGCGACATGAGGGGCGAGAGCGAGCATCCGACGACAGGACGCGTCGAACCGGAGTGGCATCGGCTGAACCCCCGCACGGCTCTGGTCGGGGTCGTCAATCTGCTGCTGCGCGGCGTACCGGTCGCGATCGCGGCGATCGTGCTGAAGAACGCAGGTGACGGCTTTCCCTTCGCATTCGTGGCGCTGATGGTCGGCCTGCTGCTGCAGCCGGTGAGCTATCTCGTTCGGTATGCGACGTTCCGGTATCGCTTCACCGAGCGTGAATTCGAGGTCACGTCGGGGCTGCTCTCGCGAACGCGACATCGGGTGCCGCTCGAGCGCATCCGCACGGTCGAGATCGAGTCGCGGCTGCTGCACCGGCTGCTTCGGGTCTCGGTGGTGAACATCGCGACGGGTGAGGCCAAGGCCGATCAGCGGATCAAGCTCGACGCCGTCGACCAGAATCATGCCGAGACGCTCCGAGGCCTGCTGCTGCGCCAGCGTGCTCCGCAGGATCGGCAGATCGTGCCCGCCGGCGGGCGGCCGAACGCAGCCGGGGGTGCGGAGACGTCTCGCTCAGAGCCGGGGCATCCATCGACACTGCAGCGTAGCGTGGACGAGCGTGGTGTCTCGAACACGGCGCGCGACGACGTTGAGACCCCGATCGTCGCGCTGCACGGGCGCTGGGCGTTCTACGAGATCTTCACGGTGCGCACGCTGACGATCCCGCTGATTCTGTTCGGTGCCTTCTGGCAGCTCGTCGAGAACTTCAACCTGCTGAGCGGTGAGCAGATCGAGGGTCTGTACACGTCTGCGCAGCGTGCGTTCGTCGGGCTCGCGCTCGCGGCGCCGCTCGTGGTCACCGTGCTCGTGCTGATGAGTCTTGGCGCGATCACACTCTTCTTCGTGAACTGGTGGGGCTTCACCCTGGTGCGCAGCGGTCACCGGTTCGTCTCGCGTCGCGGTCTGCTGACGACGAAGACCTCGGCCGTCGACGCACGACGGATCCGGGGCATCACAATGAGCGATTCGATCGTGATGCGGCTGGTGCGGGGCGTACAGCTGGTGCCCATCACGACCGGTCTCGGCGGGCTCGGCACGTCGAGCGGCACAGGCGGCGGGCCAGCCTCGAACGACGCGCGGCTGCTGCCGACGGTCGGTCGTGCCGAGGCGCACACCCTCGCCGAGATTCTGCTGGGTGACTGCGATGGCGGACGCGACGGCGACCTTGTCACGGATCTGCCGGGGAACCGCATGCCGACCGATGATCAGCTGTTTCGCGGAGGATGGCTGCATCGGCACCCCCTCGTTGCGCTGCGGCGGCGGCTGATTCGGCTCTGGATCTGGGACCTCGTTCTCGCGGCGGTCTGTGCAGTGTTCGTCTTCGGTCTGGGGTGGTCGGCCAGTCTGCTCTGGGCGCCTGCGGCTCTCGCGGTGCTGCACATCGGCGTTGCGATCGGTGACTACCGCCAGCTCGGACACCGGCTGATCGTCGTTGACGCTCGCGGAGCATCTGGAAGAACCCTCGAGAGACCGACGATCTGTGTGCGGCACGGCTTCGTGCTGCGCAAGGTGCACCTGCTGCAGCTGCGAGGTGTCTGCGGCGTCGCCGTCGATCAGTCCTGGCTGCAGCGACGTGCCGGAGTTGCCACGGTCACCTTCAGCACCGCGGCCGGCGAGCACGCCTACCGTGTGCGCGACTGCAGTGAACGTCAGGCTGCCGAGATCCTGCGTGCAGCCGCCGGCGACGAAGCGCTGAGCCGCTGACTCGGTGAGCAGCACGACGAGCAGACCGATCAGGCGTTGCCTTCCACCCAGTCGCGCAGGTGTTTCAAAGGTACCGCCGCGCTCTGCCCGAGCTCGGTCAGCGCGTACTCGACGCGGGAGGGAACCTCAGCGTAGACCGTGCGTGTGACCAGGCCGTGCGCTTCGAGTCGCTTGAGTGTCTGCGACAGCACCTTCGGGCTGATGCCCTCAAGGCGACGTTTGAGCTCGCCGTTGCGCAGCGCGCCGTCTTCGAGGGCGCCGATCGCCAACGCGCTCCACTTGTTCGCGAGCAGATCGAGCATGTCTCGACAGGGGCACATCGTTGCATAGACGTCGTTGCGTGCGCATTGGAGCTCAGTGACGGTCATGAATCCATGGTATCTCAAAGATACCTGATGACCTTGACGGTAACCACTGCGTTTGCGTCAGTATGATCCCATGATTACGACGACAGCCATCGGCTACGAGAAAAACCTGCCCGTCACCGACCCAGAGGCGCTGACCGAACGTGAGGTCGGCGTGCCCGAGCCCGGCCCGCATGATCTGCTGATCGCGGTGGATGCCGTATCGGTGAACCCGGTCGATGTGAAGCTGCGTGCGGGCGCCCCTGCAGAGGTTTTCAGAGTGCTCGGGTTCGACGCCGTCGGCACCGTTCGCGCAGTGGGGGCGGAAACGACGCTCTTCTCAACGGGTGACCACGTCTTCTATGCCGGAAGCATCGATCGTCCCGGCAGCAACCAGCGTCTGCAGGTGGTCGACGAGCGCATCGTCGGGCACGCCCCGAAGAGGCTGTCACCCGAAGACGCCGCAGCCCTCCCGCTCACGGCACTCACGGCATGGGAGACGCTCTTCGACCACTTCGGTCTGACGGCGCAGTCGGCGGGCTCGTTGCTGATCGTCGGTGCGACGGGCGGTGTCGGATCGATCATGGTGCAGCTGGCCGAGGCGCTGCTGCCCGACGTTCAGGTGATCGCGACGGCTTCAGACGACGAGCGTGCCGAGTGGGTGCGCGAGCTCGGCGCCGAGCACATCGTGAACCATCATCAGAACCTGATCGACCAGGTCACTGCCATCGCTCCTGAAGGTGTCCACTGGCTGTTCACCGCACATTCGCAGGGGCAGATGGAGACCTACGCGAAGCTCGTCCGCTCCTTCGGACACATCGTGGCGGTCGACGACGGGCCTCGAGAGGTGTCGCCACTCAAGAGCAGGAGCATCGCCTGGCACTGGGAGTTCATGTTCACCCGCGCCATGCGCCGTGCGCCAGACATGATTCGCCAGCATCGCATCCTCGAGCGGGTCGCCGATCTGGTCGATCGCGGCCTCATCAAGTCAACTGCGGCCGTCAGGCTCTCCCCCATCTCAGCATCCACGCTGCGCGAGGCGCACGAGATCGTCGAGGCCGGTCATGTGATGGGCAAGGTGGTCGTCAGCGGGTGGGGCGACGAAGTCGAGGGTTGAGGGGCACTGACTGAGTACGTTATTGGACAGGCAAACTCAGCGTGTATGGGGCCAGACGAATCAGTCCGAGACGGACTTGCTGGACACCTCTGCCTAGATCTCGCGTATCGTCACAGCGAGTACTCGCGATACCAGGAGTCCGGTGGGACAGCGGCCCGGGTGAGTGCTCTGCGAGCAAGCGCAGACCCGCCAGCACCGTACGAACTGTGGGCGTCATGTGGTCGGCTTACCGCGAGGCGAAGTGGCCTTGGCCGTGTGGGCCGCGCCCGGCGTCGTCGAGTGTCTGCGTGAAAGGCATAAATCGATTCGCTCAGCTCGTTAAACCTCGACTGCAAGACGCGTGGCAGCTCTTTCGCGTTCTACACCGAGGCTCGGGTGACGGGTTGGCGGAGGATGGTGCGGAGTCTGTCAGGGGCGACCTTGCGGAAGTCGCTGAGGTAAATCTCGTGGTGCTTTCCGCTCAGGCTGAGCCCCTGACTGGGAACGAACTCATGATGGAGCTCTTCCAGCACGGCTGCTTCATCATCGAAAGAACCGACGTGCAGCGTCTGGACGCACAGCCCCTCGGCGAGCGTCTCGATCCGTACCTCTTCCAGACGATCGACCGGCCCTTTGGCTTTGACGGTCTCAACGGCCGCGGCGAACATCGCCTCGTCGATCCAGTCGGGAACCATGAGCATCAGCGTCCAGTCCCACTGCGATTTGTCTCTGGCCGTGGTGAACGCATCCATGTCCTCCGCCCACCACAAGCCCTCCAACGGCGGCACCACGTAGTCGCGGCTGAGTTCGCGTTTGCTGGCGAACTTCAGCTTGTAGGCTACAGGGTACAGCGCCCGCAAGGCCTGTGCGTATGCCCGCGAGGTGTTGGGGTCGCCGTGCCCGTCGATCATGAGATACCGCATCACGGGTATCTGGATGACTCTGAACTGGCCGCGCTTGGCCTGGTAGCTGTCGAGGGTCTTCTTGAAGTCGATCTTCTCAGTCATGCTGCTCCCCTACTCGCGCCGCAATCCATGCTCTCTCAGTCTGCAGCAGAAGCAGCGAAGACGAGAAAACAAGCTTCCACCTCGCAGAATCGCCATCGCTTCGAGTCGCCGCGCTCGCCCAACGTGCGGGGAGAACACCCATGATAGGGGTTCAGACTACGTCTGAAATGGTGGGCCCAGAGGGACTCGAACCCCCGACCCCCTCGGTGTAAACGAGGTGCTCTAACCAACTGAGCTATAGGCCCGCGACACCCAACTGTAGCCGAAGTCGCCCCGCATGAGGGCTGGATTCGCACCGGTGGCCACCACCGATTGCTCGAAATAGACGCTGTTCGCTCAAAGTCAGCCGTTCTTAAGCGATCCGCGGGGGTGTCGAGCGATCCGTGGTTATCCACCCCACACCCGGTTCATAGCTGCCGCGCCCACTCCTCGTACCACGTCAGCGGCCGCGCTTGCCCCGAGGCGGTCTCGATGCGCGCGCGAACAGCGCCTTCAGCATCCACCGCAAGCGCCGCGCGCCGCGCCGCGCCTGAGAGATCGTCGAAGGCTTCGCAAGCCTGTGCGAACTCTCCGTGCGGCCAATAGTCAGCCAAAAGGTCGAAGGGTCGCGGCCGTTGGGCCTGCCAGGCGGCAAGGGTCGGCTGCGGGTCAGTGCTGACGGCCACGATGCGGATGCCCAAGGCCAGCGACGCTCCCGTGAGCTGATCGAGCTCTCCAGCGCACACTGGCGTGAACGCATGCGGGTAGAACACCACGAACGCAGGCGCACCGAGCAGATCAGACCGACGCACAGACTCCCCATGCTGATTCAGCAGGTCGAAATCCGGCAGCGCCGCGAGGTGCGGGGCATCGGGTGTCTCAGGGGCGCAGTCGTCAGTCACGCGCCCAAGCCTAGCGCCGCACCGCTCGGGCAACACCGGCACGGGCCAGCCGGTCTGCGACGCTGATGCCGAGCCAGGTGCCGGCGAGGCTGCTCGCAAGACAGAGCGCGAAGAACACGATCTGCAGACTCACCGGTAGAGTCCACAGGTGATAGACCTCGGCCGCGAGTACCGGGTAGAGCACGCCGACGAGGGCAGCTCCCACATAGTGCTGCCACGTGTGCCAACGGCGGTAGGCCAAGATGAGAAAGCCGATCTCGGCGAAGAACGCCCACCAGACGTTGGTCGCGACACTGGCGAACCCGTAGCCAGAGGTCGGAATGAGTGCGATTCCGGAGACGAGCCCGGTGAGCACTCCTGCCGCGGGCCGCCGCATCAGACGCAGCGCGATGACCGAAGGCAGCAGCCAGACGCCGGCCAAAGCCATACCAGTCACCGGGGCCGCGGCGAACAAAACGGTTGAGACCCAGTTCGCCGGAAGCAGGATCAATGCCCCGGCCACGCCGATCGCCGCACAGATGAGCAGGTAGGTCGTCGAGACGCGCTTCATCACTTCTGCTTCGCGGGCATGCGCCAATAGCCGACGAAGCTGATGTGCTCTTTGGGCACTCCCGCTTCGACGAGGTGACGGCGTGCGGAGGTGGGCAGCGCCTGCTCCCCCACGATGAACGCGTGTACGGGTGGTGCTGGCACCTCGATCTCGCGCAGAGCGGCGAGCGCCAGTGTGCCTGGTTTGGCGTGTGGGTCGTCGGATGTCTCACGCACGACCCAGTGCACGGTCAGGCCGGCCGGGTGTGCGAATTCGAGAGCGTCATCTGCGGTGGGGACTTCGGCGATGAGTGTGCCGACGGCATCGTCCGGCAGTGACTCGCAGATGCTCGATACCGCTGGCAGTCCGGTCTCGTCGCTGACGAGCAGCACACGGTCGGTGCCCTGCTCGGGGGTGAAGACGATGCCCTCGTCGATCAGTGCGACGGGGTCGCCGGGCTGGCAGGTCTGCGCCCACGTGCTGGCGGGGCCTGCGGTGCCGTCTTCGGCTGAGCCGTGCAGTACGAAGTCGACATCGATCTCTGCGGTGCGGCCGGTCCGCGAATCTGCGGGGCGGAACGCACGCACGGAGTAATTGCGCATGATGGGCCGCACACTCTGCGGAATCGTCGCGAAGAACTTGAGATACCCCATGGTCTTGTTGGCGTTGGCTGGCACTCGGTCGAGCGCCTCACGCGCATCGTCGGTCGCAGCGGCCGGTATGAACAGACGGAACCATTGGTCGAATCTCATCGGCTCGAAGAGCGCGCTCTGCCCGCCGCCGAGCGTCACACGCATCCAGTGTGCCGAGATCTGCTCGGTGCGAACGACTTCGAGACGCAGCAGCTGCTGCCGAGTGGGTTTTCTCATCGTGCTGTATCTGGCCATGGCAGCAATCATCTGACATTGCTGAGCAAAGCGGAACCCCGGAGGTCGTCCGCGCCCGGCGATACAATGTAGCGGCTCGGCGTCGTCGCAGGGCAATCCCCACTCTCCTGTCGAAAGGCCCTGCGTGATTTCGTCGCCTCAACTCGATACTGGCAGGCTCAGCACGGTTGATTCGAAACTCGGTACCGGGCCGTCACACGGGCTGCGTCGTCACTTGGGGCGCCTCGACATGGTGCTGCTCACGATCGCCGCAACCCTCGGCATCGACACCATTGCCGAGATCGCTACCGGCGGTGGGCTTGAATCACTCACGTGGGTGGTCATTCTTGCGGTCACATTTCTGTTTCCCTACGGCCTCCTCATCAGCGAGGCCGGCAGCACCTTCCGTCAAGAGGGTGGGCCCTACGTGTGGGTGCGCTTGGCCTTCGGACGCTATGCCGGTGGGCTCGCCTCTCTGCTCTACTGGGTCACGAACCCGATCTGGCTCGGCGGTTCGCTCGCATTCATCGCGGCTGCCACGTGGAACGCACACATAGCGCCGCTGCCAGCCGGCAGCCTGCCCGACATCCTGTTCAAACTCTCGTTCGTCTGGCTGGCGATCGGCATCGCGATCATCAGCATTCGATTCGGCAAGATCCTGATCAACATCGGCGCCATCGTGAAGGTCGGTCTGCTGGCTGTGCTGGTCGTCACTGCTGCGCTCTATGCGCTGCAGCACGGCGTGCAGCCGATGGATGCGTCACTTCTGCGACCGACGGCTGGCGGCTTCTTGACCATCGCCCCGGTGCTGTTGTTCGCTCTGTTGGGTTTCGAGGCCGCCAACGGCGCAGCCGAAGAGATGCGCAACCCGAAACGCGATGTGCCGAGGGCCATCGGTGCGGCTGGCCTGACCTCGGCCGTGTGCCACCTGCTGCCGATTCTGGCTCTTCTGGCGGTGCTGCCGGCTGAAACGCTGAGTGGCGATTCAGGCATTCTCGACGCACTGGGCGAGGCCTTCACCGTGTACGGACCAGCTCAGCCGGTGCTGCTCTGGGGCTCGGCCGTCGCCCTGCTGTACATCGTGCTCACGCAGGGCAGCGCGTGGATGATCGCCTCCGACCGTGTGCAGGCCGTCTCTGGGGCGGACGGTGCCTTTCCCCAGTATTTCGGGCGTTTCAACACGGCGCTGGGCACACCGTTGAGAGTGAACATGCTCTCAGGCGTCATCTCGACGGCGTTCACTCTGGTGGCGACGTGGGTGGCGACCAGCTCGTCAAACTCTGCGTTCTCCGTCGTGCTCTCAGTCGCGACCACCACACTGCTTCTGAGCTACCTACTCATTCTGCCGTCGGTGTTGCGGCTGCGTCGTCGGTTCCCAGATATCGAACGCCCCTACGTCGTACCCGGCGGTCGGTGGGGTGCCGTGGGAGCAACCGTCATCACGCTCTTCTGGATCATCATCGGCTCGTTCGTGGCGCTGGCACCCGGGGTGCTCGAACAGATGTTGGGGCTGCCGTACGACTTTGGCGAGCAGTGGGGCGTCTCCCGTCTCGCTGTGGAATCACTCACGCTCGGAACGCTGGGTGTCCTGCTGGCCGCACACACCATCGGATACCTGATCGCACGAGGTCATCGGCGTGTGAACCATGACGGGCTCACTGCCGAGCAGCTGTTGGAGAACGGGTTCTCTGAGGTCACACGGACGGTGCGCCTCGCCAGAGCGTCTGCTCCGGAAGGCGCACCGCGTCGCTGACCTGATCGGTTCGTGCCGGTAGGCGTTGACGCGACGGCAAGCACTGGCACGGCACGCCCACAGCGAGCAGGTGCATGAACACGGCATCGTACACCGTGTCAGGGAAGCCACCTTCACCCCGTACACTGAGAGGGTCTTTCCACAGTGGAGTGGTGGCGCGCTGTTCGACACGCTCCGGCACCTGCTGTGGCGTTCCCGTCGGCGCGAGCCGTGCACTCCCGAAGCGATCCAGATCGTATTCGGTCGCTCGGTAAATCCACTGGGTTGCTTGTTGCTTCCCTTACACTGATCTGTGGTCAACAACCAAACGAAGGTGAGGAACTGATGGCGGTCAACAGCCAGGATCCGTACGAGCCCGACTACGTCGACAGCGACGCAGGAGAGACGAGCGAATGGCAGCAGTCACTGGACGAACTGGTGGTGGCTCGTGGTCGTGGCCGCGCGCGCGAGATCATGATGAGTCTGATCAAGCGTTCGAAAGATCTTCAGCTGAACGTGCCGATGATCCCCACCACCGACTACATCAACACGATTGCTCCGGAGAACGAGCCGTCCTTCCCCGGTGACGAAGAGCTGGAGCGCAAGTACCGTCGCTGGATCCGCTGGAATGCTGCCGTGCTCGTGCACCGCGCGCAGCGCCCCGGTATCGAGGTCGGCGGGCACATCTCGACCTATGCGTCCTCCGCGGCGCTCTACGAGGTCGGGTTCAACCACTTCTTCCGCGGCCCCAACCACCCGGGTGGCGGCGACCAGGTCTACTTCCAGGGGCATGCCTCCCCGGGCATCTACGCTCGTTCGTTCCTCGAGGGGCGTCTGAGCGGTGAGGAGCTGGACGGCTTCCGCCAGGAGCACTCCGTGCCCGGTGGACTCCCCTCCTACCCGCACCCCCGCCACTTGGACAACTACTGGCAGTTCCCCACCGTGTCGATGGGCATCGGGCCGATGAACGCCATCTACCAGGCGCAGGTCAACCGATACCTGCACAACCACGGCATCAAAGACACCTCTCAGCAGCATGTCTGGGCATTCCTGGGTGACGGCGAGATGGACGAGCCGCAGGCTCGCGGCTTGCTGCAGGTGGCGGCCAACGACCAGCTCGACAATCTCACCTTCGTGATCAACTGCAACCTGCAGCGTCTCGACGGCCCGGTTCGCGGCAACACGAAGATCATCCAGGAGCTGGAGTCGTTCTTCCGCGGTGCCGGCTGGAACGTCATCAAGGTCGTCTGGAGCCGCGAGTGGGACGAGCTTCTCTCCCGCGACTCCGAGGGCGCGCTCGTCCGCCTGATGAACGACACCCCCGACGGCGACTTCCAGACGTACAAGACCGAAGACGGCGCCTACGTCCGCGAGAACTTCTTCGCCAGAGATCCCCGTGCCCTCGAACTGGTCAAGGACTACACCGACGACCAGATCTGGGCGCTGCAGCGCGGCGGCCACGACTACCGCAAGGTCTACGCCGCCTACAAGGCAGCGATGGAGCACAAGGGATCGCCCACGGTGATCCTCGCGCACACCATCAAGGGCTACGGGCTCGGCCCCTCGTTCGAGGGGCGCAACGCCACCCACCAGATGAAGAAGCTCACCGTCGACGATCTGAAGACCTTCCGCGATCACATGCGCATTCCGATCAGCGACGAGCAGATCGAGGCACAGAACCACTGGGCACCGCCGTACTACCACCCCGGCAACGACGCGCCCGAGATTCAGTACATGCGTGAGCGTCGCGCCGAGCTGGGCGGCTACATCCCCGATCGCCAGAACGCCCCCACCTACATCGACCTGCCCCCGCAGAAGGCCTACGCGTCGGTGAAGAAGGGGTCGGGCAAGCAGAAGGTCGCCACCACGATGGCCTTCGTGCGCCTGCTCAAAGATCTGCTCGCGCAGAAGGGCTGGGAGAAGCGGTTCGTGCCGATCGTCCCCGACGAGGCGCGCACCTTCGGACTCGACTCGTTCTTCCCGTCGAAGAAGATCTACAACCCGCACGGCCAGCACTACATCTCGGTCGACCGTGAGCTGCTGCTGGCCTACAAAGAGAGCCCGCAGGGACTCATCTACCACGTGGGCATCAACGAGGACGGCGCCGCTTCGGCGTTCACCGCGCTCGGCAGCTCGTACTCGACGCATGGCGAGATCATGGTGCCGGTCTACCTCTTCTACTCGATGTTCGGCTTCCAGCGCACGGGCGACGTGCTCTGGGCCGCAGCGGATCAGCGCGCCCGCGGCTTCCTGCTCGGCGCGACGGCCGGGCGCACCACGCTGACCGGCGAGGGGCTGCAGCACGCCGACGGGCATTCGCCGCTGCTGGCGTCGACCAACCCGGCGGTTGTCGCATACGACCCGGCGTACTCGTACGAGATCGCGCACATCGTCGAGAGCGGACTCGAGCGCATGTACGGCGGCACACACCCGAACCCGGACGTCATCTACTACCTGACGGTGTACAACGAGCCGATTCATCAGCCGGCAGAACCGGACGACGTCGACGTCGAGGGCATCATCAAGGGCATCCATCGCGTCTCTCCGGCATCGCGCGGTGCGGCTCAAGGGCAGATCCTGGCCTCCGGAGTCGCTGTGCCGTGGGCGCTGCAGGCACAGCGGATGCTCGCCGACGACTGGAACATCAACGTCGACGTGTGGTCGGTGACCAGCTGGAACGAGCTGCGTCGTGACGGTGTCGCCGCCGAAGAGCACAACTTCCTGCACCCCGAGCAGCCGAAGCAGACGCCCTACCTCACGCAGAAGCTGCATGACGTCGCCGGACCGATCGTCGCGGTCACCGACTTCACCAAGGCCGTGCCTGATCAGATCCGCCAATTCGTCGACCAGCCCTTCGCCACGCTGGGCGCTGACGACTTCGGCTTCAGCGACACCCGCGCCGCAGCGCGCCGCTACTTCAAGATCGACGCGGAGTCGATCGTGGTGCGCATGCTCCAGCAGCTCTCCGAGCAGGGCGTCGTCAGCCGGCAGGTGGCCGCGGAGGCGATCACGCGCTACGATCTGCTGAGCATCCCGTCACCTGAGATCGAGGCTGAATCAGCGCATGAATGATCACACCGTCTCAGGCGGTGGCAGTCGGGCCGGTGATCGTGCACAGACCCTGGCCCGACTGCGCTCGGTGAGCGGCGAGATGGCGACGGCCACTCTGCAGCGCCTCGACGAGACCCTGCCGTGGTACGCCGCTCTGCCGCCCGCCCGGCGCTCGGCGATCGGTCTGGTCGCCCAGTCGGGCATCCAGTCGTTCATCAACTGGTTCGCCGGTCGAGGCCGCCCGAGCGACACCGGGGCCGCCGAGAGCGCCTCGGCGACGGTCGACCCGTCTTCGCATCCTCATGCGGATGCGTGGGTTGCAGCCGACATCTTCGGCAACGCCCCGAGAGAGCTGATTCGGTCAGTCTCACTGCAACAGACGCTGCAACTGGTGCAGGTCGTGATCTCGGTCGTGCAAGAGCAGTTCACCTCTGACGACCCCGAGCTGCGGCTCGCCTTTCTCACCTACTCGCGAGACGTCGCTTTCGCGGCTGCCGACGTCTATGCCAAGGCGGCAGAGGCGCGCGGTCAGTGGGACGACCGCCTTGAGGCGCTGGTGGTCGACTCGGTGCTGAACGGCGAGTCGGCCGACGAGCTGCCGAGCCGCGTGGCCGCACTCGGCTGGCAGGCCGTCGGCGAGGTGAGCGCCGTGATCGCCTCGGCGCACGGGGTTCCCGATCTCGACCAGCTGCGACGTCAAGCCCGTCAGCTGGGCGCCGAACTGCTCGTGGGCGTGCAGGCCGATCGACTGGTGCTGGTGCTTGCCGAATCCGAGCATGAAGACAGTGCAGAACGTCTGGCGGCGTTCTCGGTGCAACGGGTCGTCAGCGGCCTGATGCCGCACTTCGGCGAAGGCCCGATCATGATCGGCCCCCCGGTGCCGACAGTTCTCGAGGCGAGTACCTCGGCGCAGGCGGCTCAGGCCGGTTTCACCGCCGTTGCCGGCTGGCAGTCAGCTCCACGACCGACGCTCGCCGACGACGTGCTGCCCGAACGCGCGTTGGCCGGAGACCCTCTGGCGCGCGTCACGCTGATTCAGCGTGCCTATGTGCCGCTGGCACAGCAGACCACCGATCTGCTCGGCACGCTGCGCGCCTACCTCGAGAACGGCCGGTCGCTCGAAGGCACGGCTCGGGCACTCTACGTGCATCCGAACACCGTGCGCTATCGACTGCGCCGCATCGCCGAGGTCGTGGGGTGGGATCCGACCGAACCGCGCGATGCGCTCATTCTGCAGACCGCATTGATTCTCGGTGCGATTAACGATGCGCATGAGTGAGTGCCGCCCTTTATGCAGTTCCACTAAAGTGATTCAAACCTTTTCGTGCGGAGTCTCCACACGGCACTGGGGTATGCGTCGACGATGATGGAAATGATGATTCTTCTCGCCTGCCCTGGACAGGGCTCACAGAAGCCCGGCTTTCTGACGCCGTGGCTCGAACGTCCCGAACTTCGCGAACTGGCCGAACAGCTCTCGTCGGCGACCGGCATCGATCTCATCGAAGCTGGAACCGTCTCTGACGCCGATGCCATTCGCGACACCGCGATCGCACAGCCGCTCATCGTGGCGGCCGGTCTGATCAGCGCGCAGGCGCTCACCGCCGAACTCGCCGCGCGCGGGGTCGATTCCGCACCGTTCGGCTACGCCGGGCACTCCGTCGGCGAGATCACCGCTGCGGCGCTGGCTGGAGTGTTCACAGCAGAGACCGCCGCTCGTCTCGTGCGAGAGCGCAGCCAGGCGATGGCGCAGGCTGCAGCCGCGACCCCGACCACGATGGCGGCCGTGATCGGCGGCGATCGCACCGAGGTGCTCGCTCGCCTCGATGCGCTCGGGCTGACCGCCGCGAACTTCAACAGCGCGGCTCAGCTGGTGGCCGCTGGGTCGGTGGATGCCGTGGCGCAGCTCGTCGAAGAGCCGCCGGCCCGCACCCGGGTGATTCCGCTCTCGGTCGCCGGAGCCTTCCACACCGCCTACATGCAGTCAGCGCGTGAGCACCTGCTGAGCGTGCGCGACACCTTCGGCACCAGCGACCCCGCCGGGCCGCTCTGGACCAACGCCGACGGCACCATCGTGCCCGACGGGCAGCGCTACCTCGACCTGCTGATCAGCCAGGTCGCCTCGCCCGTGCACTGGGACGCCGATCAGGCCTCTTTCGTCGAGAACGGCGTGACGGCGATGGTCGAGCTGCTGCCCGGGGGCACCCTCGTGGGGCTGGCGAAGCGCGAGCTGCGCGGTCTGCCGACCAAGGCGATCGTGACTCCCGACGATCTGGCTCCAGCAGCCGACCTCATCGCCGACCACCTCGACGACTGATCACCGCAACTGCAGAACACGAAGTGAGGAACACGGCATTGAGCACAGTCATGCGCACCGCTGAAGGGGCCAAGTACGCTCGCATCCGCGGCATCGGAGCAGCTCGCGGCGACCAGGTCGTCACGAACGACGATCTCGTCGAGGCCATCGAGTCGTCGGACGAGTGGATCCGCCAGCGCACTGGCATCATCGACCGTCGCCGCGCCTCTGATGAGATCAGCCTGAGCGATCTCACGCTCGCCGCCTCGAAGCAGGCCATCGAGCATGCCGGCATCGACCCGACCGACATCGATGCGGTCATCGTCGCCACCGTGACGCATCCGTATCAGACACCGTCACTGGCCGCCTGGCTCGCCGAGCAGATCGGCTCGACCCCGGCAGCCGCCTATGACATCTCGGCCGCCTGCGCCGGCTACTGCTACGGCATCGGGCAGGCCGACGCGCTGGTTCGCAGCGGCCTCGCGCACAACGTGCTGGTGGTCGGTGCTGAGAAGCTCAGCGACATCATCGATCCGACCGACCGCTCAATCTCTTTCCTGCTCGGCGACGGCGCCGGCGCTGCGGTGGTCGGTCCCAGCGAGACTCCGGGCATCTCGCCGACGGTGTGGGGCTCAGACGGCTCGCACTGGAAGACCATCCACATGACCAACTCGCTGCTCGAGTACCGCGACGGTGCCGCATACGGCGAGGCGACCGGCTTCGGCGAGCACGACGGCGATCAGATCAACCGCTGGCCGACCCTGCGCCAAGAGGGGCGCACAGTCTTTCGCTGGGCGGTCTGGGACATGGCGAAGATCGCCCGCCAGGCGATCGAGGCCGCCGGGCTCACCCCCGACGACATCGACGTGTTCATTCCGCACCAGGCGAACATGCGTATCATCGATGAGTTCGCCAAACAGCTGAAGCTGCCCGAGCGTGTGGTCATCGCGCGCGACATCGCCCACAGCGGCAACACCTCGGCGGCGTCGATCCCGATCGCGACACGTGCGCTGATCGACGCCGGTGAGGTGAAGAGCGGCGACCTCGCCCTTGAGATCGGCTTCGGTGCGGGGCTCGTCTACGGCGCACAGGTCGTGGCACTCCCCTAGCTTCAACAGGCGACATTCGCAGACAGGCCGCCCGACCGGGCGGCCGTCACACACAGAAGGAGAAGAAAATGGCACACACTCAGGATGAGGTTCTCAAGGGCCTGGCCGAGCTGATCAACGAGGAGACCGGCGTTCCCGCTGAGAACGTCGAGATGGGCAAGTCGTTCACCGACGACCTCGACATCGACTCGATCTCGCTGACCACCATCGTCGTGAACGCCGAAGACAAGTTCGACGTGAAGATTCCGGACGAAGAGATCGAGAACCTGAAGACCGTCGGCGACGCCGTCACCTTCATCGTCAACGCCAGCAAGTAGGCTCGGCTGACGCCGGCCGTCACCACAGGTGCAACGGCCGCCCACTCGCGGCGCCGGCGACGCGCATCCGCACCCAGACGCGTCGCCGCGCCCGCCGCCAGCATTCCCCACAGACATCTGAGACACGGAGAGACCATGAACAAGAAGATCGTCGTCACAGGCATGGGCACGACCAATCCGCTCGGCGGAGACGTCGCCTCGACCTGGCAGGCGCTGCTCAACGGTGAATCCGGAGTCTCGACCATCGACCAGCCCTGGGTCGAGAAGTTCGACCTGCCGGTGCGCTTCGCCGGTCAGGCCAAGGTGCGCCCTTCAGAGGTGCTCACCCCTGTCGAGGTCAAGCGCAACGATCCGTCGACGCAGCTCGCGATCGTCGCAGCGCGGGAGGCCTGGCAGGACGCCGGCGCACCCGAGGTCGATCCGACCCGCTTGGGCGTCGACTTCGCCACCGGCATCGGCGGCGTGTGGACGCTGTTCGATTCCTATGACGCGCTGCGGGAGCGCGGCCCTCGCCGCGTGATGCCGCTGACCGTGCCGATGCTGATGGCCAACGCCTCAGCCGCGGCCATCTCGCTGGAGTTCCAGGCTCAGGCCTTCGCCCGCACCGTGCTCTCGGCGTGCGCATCGTCGGTCGAGTCGATCGTCAACGCCTATGACCACCTGCAGCAGGGCTACGCAGACGTGGTCATCGCCGGTGGCACCGAGTCGACGATCCATCCCCTGCCGCTCGCCGCGTTCGCATCGATGCGCGCGCTGAGCAAGAGCAACGACGACCCGCAGCATGCCTCGCGGCCGCTCGACGTGAACCGCAACGGCTTCGTCATGGGCGAGGGTGCCGCGGTGCTCGTTCTCGAGAGCGAAGAGCATGCCCTGGCTCGAGGTGCGCATATCTACGCCGAGATCACCGGTGGTGCCGTCACCGCCGATTCGTACCACATCACTTCGCCCGACCCCGAGGGGCTGGGCGCGGCTCGCGCCGTTCGGGCGACTCTCGAGCACTCGGGCGAGACTCCCGAGGGCGTCAGCCACATCAACCTGCACGCGACCTCGACACCGGTCGGCGATCCTGCCGAGTACAAGGCTCTGCACGCCGTGCTGGGCGATGCGCTCGACAGCATTCCCGTTGCCGCGACGAAGGGCAACACCGGGCACCTGCTCGGCGGCACCGGAGCACTCGAGACGGTGTTCACCATCAAGGCGGTGCAGGATCGGGTCACTCCCCCGCTCATCAACCTCGACGAGCAGGATCCCGAGACGCCGTTCTTCGCACCGACGGGCGCACCTCATCAGCTCCCCGACGAAGGCCAGCTGTTCGCGATCTCGAACTCGTTCGGATTCGGCGGGCACAATGCCGTCGTCGGCGTGCGCAGCGTCTGATCGCCCACATGGAGTGAGCACCGGGCGGCCGTGCGCCGTCGCCGGTCTGTGTACTGACAGCCTGTGTCACAGCAGGAACGCCGCACTCACCCGGTATCATTGACTGCTGGATGAGGAGGAGACATGGTCGTACGCTTCGGCATCCTCGGCATCCTTGCTGAGTCGCCCTGTTACGGCACGCAGCTGCGCAGTGAGCTGCTGCGGCGCACGGCGGGCCTGATGGATGTCAACGCCGGGCAGATCTACTCGACTCTCGACCGTCTCGGCCGAGACCACCTCGTGCAGCAGTTCGGTGCGCCTCAGAACGGCCGGGTGCTCTACGAGCCCACCGATGCCGGTCGTGAGGCCTTCGCCCGATGGCTCGAATCGGTGGATGACGGGGCCTCGGCGATCGACACCATTCGCAAAGTGTCGCTCGCCCTCTCGCTGCCCTCGGTCGACGGCCGGGCCGTCGCAGAACGTCATCTCGCGGCCTGCCTGCAGCGTTCGACCGCACCGCTTGATGGCCTGCCAGAGCCGATCACCAGCATGGTCTGGTTGGGGTATCACAGCATGCTCAATGCTGAGACGAACTGGCTGCGTCAGGTCATTCAGCAGGCGGCACGCACGCCCACGGCGTTCCCGATCGATCAGGAGCGCCCGCGGCGCGGTCGGCCGCCCAAGCGCGTCTGAGCGCACGCTGTGTGGTGCGTTCTGCTGTGGGGTCGCCGGTGGTGGCGGGTTCTGGTGCTCAGCGGTAGAGGATGTTGCCGATGGTGCGTGCGGTGCCGAAGTCGACGGCCACGGCTGTGGCTGTACCTGTGGAGTCTCGGCCGACGAACAGCGGGTACACGCCGTCACCATATCCAGCGGTGAGGCTGACGACATGGCCGTGCGGCGTGGTCGTCACGAGCGTGCCGAAGTCATCCGTGGTCGAAGAATCGATCACGGCCTCCACCAGGTCGGTATCGGCCTGCAGCGCACGAACCGCGGCTACAGTGCCGAACCCGATCACGCCAGCATCCACTGATACACCAACCGGCACCTTCTCACTGGTCAACGCGTCTTCCCAGACCAACTCGTCGATGGTGGCGTTCTCATGCACGGCCACGGCCACGGCTGGCACGCTGCCGCCGACCACGTGCACGACATAGTCGCCCGCAGCGAGATCTGCCTCGACCTCGGGCGCATGCACATCTGCAAGCACGTCACAGACACACAGCCCCTGCCCGGCAGGCACAGCGAACCGGCCCGCGACCATGCGAGTGCCGTGCCCGGCAGCCAGCCGGCCGTCACCGGCGAACCCCTCACCGAGCACACGTGTCACCACAGCAGCAGGGCTTCTCACCATTTCGCAGGCCCCGCGAACTGGGCGATGATCAGCAGATGCGTGCGCATATCGAGGCGCTCCAGATGCGAGACGTCTTCAGGCCCGCCGGCCGCGAGAATCGGCACATACCCGAAGCACTCGTCAACCCCCGGAACACCCAACCGCTCCGCCGCCTCAGGAAACGGCGACCACCCCAACTGCTCTTCCGAAACTGCCCAAGAAGGCTCGTCACGAAGTCCCTTTGTAAAGTAGTCAACATCCTTAGCGGTCAGGGTGCGGATCTCACCATGCCTGTAGTCAATGACCAACAGATGCCCGCGCCCATCGGCCTCGAGTTGCCAGGCGAGGACGTCGCCCATGCCAGTGGTTGCGACAGGGATCACATCTCCCAGGGTCTGCGCGGTCTGGGCGACCAGCTCGCCCCACCCGTCCAACGGGTCGATCAGTCGCAGAAACCCGTCAAAGGCGACACCTTGCCCATAGCCTTCCCACCACTGCAACACACCGGGCGGCAGCACCTTGCGAAATCGACGCCTGGCCTTCTTCGACACCGCCACCCCTGACGGCACGAACCCTGGCAACACGTACTGAGCATCTACAGGCAATTCTCTGCTATCCCTTCACCACGCCGAAACGCACATCCAAAAACGAATGCTGCGCCTGCCACTGGGTCAAGTCTTCCATCTGCTCTGCCACGTGAGCATCCACACGCTCAATATTCGGCAGACCATGATTTCCGGGCCGTGGTCAGGAGTCGGCGGCGATGCAATCTGCGGGTACGTAATCGGTGAGAATGACGCTATCGGACCCGTTCCTGAACTGCACGCCGTGGCCTGCCGCACGTGCAGTGTCGATGCGCAAGAGGACCGGTCGCTGGGCGTGGCGTCGTCCCACGATCATGGCCTGTTCTGCGCTGGTGGCCAAATGCACGAACTGGCGTCCCATCGGCTTCAGGCCTTCCCGAAGAATGTGCCCCCACGCCTCAGGCGACGTCGCGTGGAACAGCACCGGAGGTGGTGTCGAGACGACAACGTGATCGACGACCGTCGACAACGAATGCCCGTACGCGCCACGGATCCGATCCCCGCTGATCTCCAGACGAGTCTTCGTCTGATGGGCGACCAGTTCGCGCACCGTGGAATCTTCCACACCGGTGAAACCTACTCGGCCGATAGCAGCGACCACGTCAGACAGCTTCGCCCACACCTAGTCGTCGAGCACGAGCCCGAACTCGCCGGGCACATGCCTCAGCGCCTGCGTCAGCAGCTGAGACAGGCGCAGCCGGTTCACCCCGCTCATGACCGCCTCCACCACCTGCGGCGGCGCGGCGGCGCCTTCCACGCCTCGTCGTACAACGGGACATCCCACTCCAGATACCGGTCATCATCCGCGACGAACAACGCATGCAACTGCTCCGCACGCTCCAACCACGCCGCATAATTCGGCCAATGCCCCCGATACTCCCACCCCGGATCACAAAACGTATGAATCACCAACACCGCCGGATCGCCCGACAAATCAGCACCATCAAAACAAAACACATCATCAGTACCATTCATGACCGCAAATGGAACCAACGCACGGTACGGAAACGGGTGTGCTGTGGGTTTGGTTGACTCCAAGGTTGTGTGTCTTTCGGGGCATACGGAAGGATGTTGATCATGCCGAAGAAGTACACGGACGAGTTCAAGAAGGACGCTGCCGGGCTGGTGGAGTCGGGGATGTCGCAGAAGCAGGTGTGTGCTGACCTGGGGGTCTCGAAGTCTGCCCTGCAATCCTGGGTCGCGAAGGCTCAGTACGCGACGCACGGGCTGCCGACGAGTGGGGACGCGGAGACGATGAGAGCGTCCGCGCAGGCGTTGAAACGCATTCGTGAGCTGGAGATGGAGAACGAGGTGCTGCGTCGCGCGGCGGCGTATCTGTCGCAGGCGAATCTCAAGTTCCCAAAATGATCTACCCGCTCGTCCAGGAGCTGGCCGTGACCGGTACCCGCTTGCGGGTGCCGGTCACGGTGACGTGCCGGGTATTGAAGATCACGAAGCAGGGCTACTTCAAATGGCTGGCTGTAGGAGTGTCGCAGCGTGATTGGGACGATGCCCATCTGGCCAATCAAGCTTTCGATATGCACCAGGAGGACCCGGAGTACGGGTATCGGCAGATCGCCTGGGAGCTGGAGGCCACCGGTGCGACCAGCGCATCAGAGCGGCGGATCTGGCGGGTGTGCTCTGAGAACGGGATCCGGTCGGTCATCGTCGGTACCGGCAGGCGCACAGGCTCGTGGGGTCCGCCGACGGCCGAGGCCCAAGTCCGGCGAGACTTCACCGCTGACGGCCCGAACCAGTTGTGGTTGACCGACATCACCGAGCACTGGACGCGCGAAGGCAAGCTCTACCTCTGCACGCTCAAAGACGTGTTCTCCAACCGGATCGTGGGCTACTCCATCGACTCTAGAATGAAAGCCAGCCTCGCTGTCGCAGCACTCACCGACGCGATCAATCGGCGATCCCCCGCGCCCGGTCTGATCGTCCATAGCGATAGAGGCAGTCAATTTCGGGCACGGAAATTTCGTCGCGTTCTCGACTCCAACGGGCTGGCGCAGTCGATGGGTGCGGTCGGGACCTGCGCGGACAACGCCGCCATGGAATCGTTCTTCAACCTCGTGCAGACCAACGTTCTCGACCGCAAGAAATGGGCCACCAGACAAGAGCTCCGCCTCGCGCTGGTCCGCTGGATCAACGGCACCTACAACAGACGACGCAGACAACGAGCACTCGGAAAACTCACCCCACTCGAATACGAGATAACCTATCAACCCACTGCACAAGCAGCATAAGGAAAACAGTCAACCAAAGCTGCAGCAGACCCTTTCTCCCACCAAGAGTCCGCGGGGATCGCACTGTCGGTCGCGGCCTGCAGACGCCCGGCCGTGGTGTGTGCGTCTTCTTGGTACGACTGCTTGGCCGAGGCCACCAAACGCCTCGCCGCGTCCAGGCGGGATTGCGCGTCACCGACCTGGGTCGACGCCGACCCGACACGGCCTGCGGCGTCTTGCTGCTGCCGGTACAGTGAGCGCACCACAGACCCCGACGGCACACTCAACCCCCGACGGCACCTGATCAGCCTGCGCCGCCACCGCAGCAGCCAGACCCTGATCAGCTGTCGAGACCGTGCTCATCCCAGCGCACCACCCGCACGCAAGAACTCAACCCCCAAATACACCTGCCCCGCACTCAGCACGAGGACGAATGGGACGGCTAGTAGCATGGCCAGCAGGAGGATAGGTAAGGGCCAATGGCGACCCCTATGTACATCCTTCTGCGCCCCCCGCCACAGCTGCCACAGCACGAATGGGGATATCAGCAGGACCAGCAGTGGGGCGCCTCCGCGGAAGTGGCGCATCCCGCCCGAAATGGTGGTTGTCAGTGGCACCTGTGTGGGCACGTAGATCACGACGGCAACGGACACCAGGAAGCAGATGAGCGTGACCCACCACACGATCCTCGGCCAGACGGGTTGGCGTTGGTCGGGTTGCTTCACTTCCTCCGCCATCACTGGGGGTCTCCAGGAGCACCTTCTTCAGACGGTGGGGGTGGTGCAGGAGCGGGTTCAGGGTCCGGGCTGACATCCTTCTGGGCCACCTGGTCGATGACGTACTTGATCGCGTCGACACCGAGGCCCGCGTGCTCGCCTGCATAGGCCGCAGCCACGTGCGCACCAAAGGAAGGCACACCGGACGCGAGATCTTCAGCACCCGGGAACTTGGCCAAGGCCGCACCACCAAGCGCATCCAGAAGGCCTTGTTGCACCGTATACGGGTCGTCGGAATCGTCCAGACCAGCCTGCACCAGACCACCAGCGACTTCCGCAGCAGCAGGAACACCGTATTCCACAAAGTCCTTCACAAACTCAGACTTGTCTTGGAGTGGTTTGGCGAGGTGTCCGCCTTGTGCTCCGGCTGCTCCTGCGACGGCTCCGCCGGCGGCTGCGGCTGCGGCTCCTTGGACGGACCAGTCCTGCTGATCAGTCGTGGCGAGATAGACGCCGGTGTTGCCCACCGCGCCGAACGCCCCATTCGAGACCGCTGACATGCCCATCTGCCCCCACTCCACTGACTGGCGGCTGCTCCCGCCATCACCAGGCACGCTACCACCAACACCACCCGATCCACCGGGTTCATCACCGCCAGGCCCGTCTCCACCGCGTCTGCCCGTGCTGTCGCCAGGGCCACCGTCGCTCGTGCCGTCGCCGCTGGTGCTGCCGCTGTCGCCAGGGGTGTCGCCGTGCCCGTCGGTGTCACTGTGGGCCGACGTGTTCTCGGGCTTCTCGGAGCGTGCGGCAGGCGCATCCCCGGCGTGCGGTGTGTCCGGGGCCGCCGGAGCGTGTGCCGGGTCTGGTGTGCCCGCCTGTGGCGTGTCACCGCGGGGCATGTCGCCGTGAAGTGTGTCGCCGCGCGGCGAAGAATGGGTGCCGTCATGGCCTGCGGGCGAGCCTGCGTCAGAACCCCCGGACGCCGAATGCCTGCCAGCACCAGTGCTCGTGCCAGTGCCGGTGTCTGGGGTGGTGGCCTGTCTGGTGTGTGCTCCGTCGTGGAGGTCGCCGGTGATCCGTGATGTTGAGCGCTCGGCGTCGGCGCCGGCGTGTGCCAACGAGGGCCGCCCACTCGCGCGGGCCACCAGATCCGTGACGTTGTCGATCGCGCGCTTGCCCGAGGCGAGCACGCCCTGATAGATCGGGTCGCTGCGAACCGACCGTTTCGCACCATCCCACGCACGCTGCGACGCGGCAGACACCCGGTCACCCGCACGCTGGGCGGCACTCCACGCCTTCTTCGACCCGGACACAACAGCGTCTGCGGCGTGGGTCGCGACCTGCCCGACACGACCAGACGCGGAAGCCACCCTGCCCGCGCCACGAGCGATCGCCCCGACACCCTTTGCCAGGGCCTTGCCGCCCTTGGCGATCGCCCCGCCCGGGATGAAGTTCAGCCCCATCGCCAGCAGGAACTGCCCGGTCGACATGTTGCCCTTCGCGTACTCCGCGATATCGTCAGCCGTCAACAACGCCCCAGCACCGAACGCGATACCGGCAGCGATCCACCCCGCAGGCCCCGACAGGAACAGCCCCGCTACCGCAGCGACCACGACCACGACCGTCGCGACCGTGACCAGCACTTTCCACGCATCCGAGTTGGTGAGTTTCTCCCACCAAGAGTCCGCGGGGATCGCACTGTCGGTCGCGGCCTGCAGACGCCCGGCCGTGGTGTGTGCGTCTTCTTGGTACGACTGCTTGGCCGAGGCCACCAAACGCCTGGCCGCGTCCAGGCGGGATTGCGCGTCACCGACCTGGGTCGACGCCGACCCGACACGGCCTGCGGCGTCTTGCTGCTGCCGGTACAGTGAGCGCACCACAGACCCCGACGGCACACTCAACCCAGCAGGCACCTGACCGGCGGGTGCAGATCCCCACTGCTGGAATACCCTGTTCTGCTGCGAGTACTCGGCCTGCGCAGACTGCTGAGCAGACTGCGCGGAGGCCAGCGAGGCCTGCGCCGAGGCGAGATCAGCCTGCGCCGCAACAGCGGAAGCCAGACCTTGGTCGGCCGTTGACTGGTGAGACTCCATCACTGACGCCCACCAGTTCAACGCGTCACGGGCCTGTGAGAACGAATCCCGCACCCGCCAAACCTGATCCGGGAAATCCCCGAGCTTGTCACGAAACACATCACCGGCCTGACCAACCCACACGCCAGAACCCGAAGCCGAGCGTACCTGCTCGAGCGTGGCCTGCACATCAGCGGCCACTGACGCTACCCGATCCCACCGCGACGCCAACCCCCGCACACCAAACGCATCACCCGGGGTCGGGTCCCCCGACTGGTCAGCCGGCGACCAATCACTGAACCTGCCCATCACATGCCCCCGCCGCTGGTCTGCGTGGTCAGTGAGGCTGCGATCTGCTGGTCGGTGTCTTGGTATGACGTGGCCGAGTCGGAGAGCATGCCAGACAGAGAGTCGATGTTCGTGTCGATCTTCTCGGTGACTTCACCCCAGTGGGAATCGAACTCACCAGCTGCTGCACCGACCTGCCCGTCACCGAGGGCGCCGTGGTCTATGCCGCCGCCGAAACCGTGCAGTCGATTCGACGTGCCACGCATCTGCCCGGCCAGGCCTGTCAGCGCACTGATGTCTACCTGAAGATCAGGCATATGTGTCTCCCCCTCGACCAGAGAACTATGAGTCTGCGGCCACGACCTGCCAGCTGCGTGTTCGACCGGTCAGGCGTGGCATCGGTGCATAGGCGCTGCGGCCCGCACACCGGTATGAGCTGCTACTGCGCGGCTCAGTTGCCGAGTGATGAGGCCAGCGAAGAATCAGTCTGCTGGAACTGGTCAGCAGCGCGGGTGAGGAACTGGGAAAGCCCGTCGAGGCCGTGCAGCACATTTCTTGTTCCGGTGTCGAATTCGGTGTATGAAGCACCGAACGCCCCTGAGGCGGTGTCAGTGACGAACCCTTCTTCGATGAGGTTGTCAACCAGGTTCTTCAGCTGTGTGAGCTGGTCTTCGAGCTGGCCCTTGCCTGTGGTGAGCTGGCTTGCGACAGTGCTGAGCTCGTCATAGGTGACCTTGACATTTGCCATGGGGATTCCCCTCCAGTGTTCTCCCGTGCACCGATCTGGGCACACGGGAACCTTATCGCCGCGTGGCCTTCCCGCACAACTGAGTATTCGCAACGTTACGTATTGTTCACCGAAGCACCAGTAGTCTGGTGTCGTTCGTTTTCAAGCAGAAACTCGGGGGCCCGATGCGTGTGCTGGTGAGTGTGCTGGACGTCGCCGCCGGTGCGAGTTCGACGGTCTTTCTGGATGTCGAGGCAGAGTCTTCGGTCGCAGCCATTGTGCCGACTCTGCTCAACGTCACGGCGAGTGAGGCGTCGCCCGATCAGGTGCAAGTCGCTGTGGACGGCGTTGTCTTCCCTCCCGATGCCGTTTTGGGCGAGACCGGGTTGCACGAGGGGTCGTGGGTGTCGCTCCTGGGCATCGCGGACAGGCCTCAGCCCGGGCCCACGATCCCTGATGCGGGTGTGCAGGTGCGTGTGGTCTCCGGCATTGGAGCTGGCCGTGTTCATTATTTGACTGCAGGCTTTCTCGTATTGGGTGCCGACGCTGGGGCGCATGTACGCACTCGACAACAGGGTGTTTTCGGGTGTGACGTGGTCTTGGTCGTCGAAGGCCATGGGAGCGTGGCTGCGATACCACAGGGTGCCTCTTCTGCGGCGACGCTGTGGGGAGCCCCGCTTTCCGAGCGCACAGTGCTTGCGTGGGGTGATCAGCTCTCCTACGACGATGTGGTCGTCGAGGTGCAGCCGGCGGGTGTTGAGCGCGCTGCTGTGGACTATGTACCCGAGCGTGGTGTCGCTGCGTTCAACAGGCCGCCGAGAATCGTGCCTCCTGCTGTCGAGGGAAGGTTTCGTCTGCCGCCTCGGCCGCAGGAGGAGTCGAAACGCTCGATCCCGTGGCTGACAGCGCTGCTGCCACTGGTCATGGGAGTCACCATGGCTCTGGTGTATCAGCGGGCAACGATGCTGCTGTTCGGTCTGTTCTCGCCACTGATGCTGGTGGGCAACTGGTTTGCCTCGAAACGGTCAGGGCGGGCGCAGTACCAGAAACGTCTGGGCGAGTACGAGCATGATCGCACCGAGATCGAGGCCGACACCTTGACAGCTGTCGCCGCGGATCGACGGTTGCGACACGACAGGTTTCCTGATCCCGCGGCCGTGTCAGTGATCGCCGCTGGGCCGACGCCACGACTGTGGGAGCGGCGTCCGAGAGACACTGACTATCTGCAGTTGCGGGTCGGTACGCAGACCGCACCATCTGTCGTGAGTCTGGACGACCCCGAACAGCTTGAGCATAGGCGTACCAAGCATTGGGATGTGCAGGATGCCCCGGTGACGGTTTCGTTGGCTGATGTCGGGGTTGTCGGGGTCTCTGGCGATGAGAGCGCGGACGCCATGATCGCCTGGTGGCTGGCGCAGGTCGCAGTACTGCATTCTCCACGCGACACGCAGTTGTATCTCTTGGCCGCTCCGGAACCGGGTGACCGCGGGGCTGTGACACGGTGGGGAACGACCCGGTGGCTGCCTTCGCTGCGCCCTGCTCTCGGCCAGCCCGTGATGCGCACGGTGGGCTTCGGGGCCACGGACATCGCGGCACGCATCGCCGAACTGATCTCGCTGATCGATCAGCGGCACGAGGCCGCAGGCACTCAGCGCACGTCACCAGTCGGCTTCGGGTCGACGGTGGTGGTGTTCATCGCCGACGCGCACAGGCTGCGCACGATGCCGGGCCTGCTCAGGGTGTTGCGCGACGGCCCTGCTGTCGGGGTGTTCTGCGTGTGTACAGAGACGGATCCCAGGCTGCTGCCAGAAGAGTGCCAGACTGTCGTCGACTGCCGTCGTGCTCGCGTGCGAGTGCAGCGGCAGGCGGAGGAGACACTGGTCGACGTGCGACAGGATCTCGTGGATGGCGCTTGGACCGATTTCACCTGCCGTGCTGTGGCCGGTGTCGAGGATGTCAGCCCGAGCGTGACGGATTCGGCCGTGCCCGACTCGTCAAGGCTGCTGGACGTGCTCGATCTCGATACTCCGACCAGCCAGGCAGTCGCCGCGAGGTGGGCGCTGGATCCGGCTTCGACATCGGCTGTGATCGGAGAGTCCTTGGACGGCCCGTTTGCCATCGACATTCGAGCGGACGGCCCCCACGGCCTGATCGCAGGCACGACCGGTTCGGGAAAGTCCGAGCTGCTGCAGACGATCGTGGCCTCACTCGCCGTCGCAAACACACCAGACTGGATGACCTTTGTGCTCGTCGACTACAAGGGGGGAGCTGCGTTCAAGGACTGCGTGGGTCTGCCTCACACGGTCGGCATGGTCACCGACCTGGACTCCCACCTGGTGGAGCGTGCCCTGGCCTCCCTCGGTGCCGAGTTGGCGTTCCGGGAGCGGGTGCTCTCCGGCGCTGGTGCGAAAGACCTCGAAGACTATGTGGAGCAGAGGGAGCGTCAGCAGTCGCTGCCGGTGCTGCCGCGACTGCTGATCGTCATCGACGAGTTCGCCTCTCTGGTGCGTGAACTCCCGGATTTCGTCGACGGTCTCGTGAACATCGCCCAGCGTGGACGCTCTCTCGGCATTCACCTGCTGCTCGCCACCCAGCGGCCCAGCGGAGTCATCTCACCGGCGATTCGGGCCAACACGAACTTGCGCATCGCCCTGCGTGTGACAGACTCTGCGGAATCCACTGACGTCATCGATGCAGATGACGCTGCGCAGATCTCCAAAGCTACCCCTGGGCGAGCTTTCGCGAGACTCGGATCGACTTCGTTGGTGCCCTTTCAATCGGGTCGTGTCGGAGGTCGGCGACCGGTGCATGGCGACTCCGGGCCGACCGAGCCGTTGATCACCACCATTGGCCTCGACGATCTTGCCGCGCCGTCGCCCGTGCGAAGGCGCGCCGATGACGGTAGGGACGCGGGGTCTGCAACCGATCTTGCCGACCTTGTGGGAGCAATCAGTGAGGCGTGGCAGGCGCTGGAGGGCCGCGCGCCCCGCCGTCCATGGCTGCCAGCACTGCCCCAGATCGTCACCCTCGACCAAATCCAGCCTCCATCTGGACGCCACTCGGGTACGGGCGCTGCGGGGACTTCACCCGCAGGATTCGCACTCTCAGACCAGCCGGATCAGCAGCAGCAGAGCACAGAGACCATCGACTTCGCCGACTTCGCCCACCTGTTCATCGTCGGTGCCCCTCGTTCGGGGAGAACGACCGCACTGCGCACCATCGCTGCGTCGGTGAGTGCGCGATTCCCCTCGAATCGCGTACACCTCCACGCCATTGACTGTGGCGCTGGCGGGCTCGCTGCCCTGCGAGCTCTGCCCAATGTGGGCTCGGTCATTGCCCGCCTTGAGACTGATGGCATGGTGCGATTGCTGGCCCGCGTGCAAGAGACGATTCGTCAGCGGCAACGACTGCTGACCAGTGTCGGAGTCGCCAACCTCACCGAGCTTGAACAGCTCGACCTCGGCGAGGCACCGCCGCGACTGATGATGCTCATCGACGGGTGGGAGGCATTCACCGCGATGTTCGCCGACGTCAACGCCGGACAGGTCGTCGAGGCCGTGCACACGATGCTGCGCGAAGCGGCATCCGTCGGTGTGCACTTCGTCATCGCCGGCGACCGACAGCTGCTGGTCGGACGGACTGCGGCGCTCACCGACCGTAAGATCCTGCTCAACCTCACCGACCGTAACGACTACGGATTCGCCGGCCTCACCCCACGCAAAATGCCGGAGTCCATTCCTCCGGGGCGGGCCTTCACCGCAGGGGATGGCACCGAACTGCAGATCGCGCTCGTCAGCGCCGACGCATCCTCAAGGGCGCAGGCAGACGCCGTCTCCGCACTCGCCACCAGGCTCGCAGACCGGGACCGCAGCATCCCGAGCGACCAGCGCCCCCACGCCGTGCGGCTCATGCCAGAAAGCCTGACCTGGCAGCAGCTCATCGACGAGGCAGACGGCCTGGCCGGGCTGCCACTCGGGCTCGGCGGTCAAGACGTCACCGTGCAGCAGTTCTCCCCGGAGCTCACCCCGACTCTGCTGGTGGCCGGGCCTGCCCGATCGGGCCGCACCAACACACTGCGCACCATCGCTGCGGCCGCTGCAGCACGGGGATGGCAGTTGACGGTGATCACACCACGCAGCAACGCGCTTACCGACCACGCTGCAGCGCTTGGCGCCACGGTGTTGACCGACCCTGCCACGATCACCGAGGAGTCGCTCACACCGCTGATCGACGACGCGCACCATCTGCTGCTCGTCGACGACGTGGAACTCACCCGCGACATGCCTGCCGAGGCGTGGCTCAAACAGATCATCCCGACCCTGATCGACCACCAGGCGGCGATCGTCATCGCCGGCACCCTCGCAGACGTCGCGACCGGGTTCAGCTCATGGAGAGTGGACATCAGAAAGAACCAGCAGGGCATTCTGCTCGACCCGCAGCAGCTGACCGATGGCGACCTCATCGGCACACGCATCACCCGAGCAGAGATCAACGCCGACACACCGGCAGGGCGCGGCTGGGCCAACCTCGCCGGCACCGGACTGCGCCCCGTGCAGATCCCCCTGGCCCCAGCGTCCACGGCCAACACCGAGAACACTGAACAGGCACACCGAACGGCAGCAGGCCACACGCCCGGCAGAGAGGCACACTCATGACCGAATTCGCCATCACGATCCCTTCCGACTGGAGCGAACTCGACGTGCGCCCGAACACCAGAGACGCGTCGATCACCGCACTCGTAGCAAAACGCATCGACGAGAACCCCGAACTACGACCGCTGCGCGCAGACCTCACCAGATACCTGCGCACCACCGCGAGACAGGCATGGGATGCCGGAGCCCGATACTGCGCATGCTTCGCCATACCCGCAGACGGCGCACTGATCCCAGGCTCAGTCACCGTCTCATCACTGCCAAGACCACCGAGAACACCCGGCACAGACGCCGAGACTGCCATCATCACCCAGATTCAAAGCATCAAAGACACCGAAGACTCACCCGACACCCCACTGACGCTCTCGACCGCCGTCCTGCCCAAAGCAGGCCTCGCACCACGCCTCACCGGAATCCGAGACATGCTCATCGACCACGACCACACAATCGTGCGCAGCCTCATCATGCAGACCTTCGTACCCGCAGGCGACCAGATCGCACTGATCAGCTGCGCCTCGCCCGCCCTCGACCTCGCAGACCCGCTCACCGAACTGTTCGACACCGTCACCGCCACACTCGAGCTCACCGAGACCGCAGATGCGTAAACGCCACACTCCCAAGAAGACCGGGCAAAACCTCGTCACAGCTGTTACATCCAATGCGCCCATCGGCACCGGGCATTTCGATCTGAGAGCGCTCGAAGCCGCCTATGGCACCAGCACACACGTCACCACCCCCTACACCCTGCCTCGGCGTTCACAAGACATCGTCAGCGCACCCCCACGAATCCCCGCCGCACCTGGCCGCACCTCGCCCCCGCCGCGCCTCTCGCAGACCAGCGCACCCAGGGCGCACGAAAACAGGTGGAAGCTGATCATCTCGAATCACACCGAACACACCATCACCAGCCCCACCATCATCGGACGCCGCCCCGATCAGACCTCCCCCTCGCAGCACACCATCACAATCGACGACCCACAGCACATCATCTCCCGCAACCACGTCGAAATCGCACCAACGACGGACGGCAGACTCTGGGCAGCCGACCTCGATTCAGGAAACGGCACCTACCTCACACACGACGGCCACACCACACGCCTACACCCACACACACGCACCATCATCACCACCGGCGACACCCTGCGCATCGGCCCCCACAGCATCCACATCAGCGCCGCCTAACCCGGCACCGCGCACATCATCATCATGACTTCACCGCATGACTTCACCCGCCTCGAAATCGGGACTCCACTCTGGATGGATGTGCCTCACCTGCGTTACCGGGAGCGTGTACTCGTGCAGCGTCTGACCGCGACTCAGGTCATCGTGCACCGTGGAGGAATCGTCTACCGCTTCCGCCGTGGCGACGGCACACAAGTGGGAGGCAAACGCCGCCTGCGTGTGATCCAAGACGCCGAGGCGGAAGCCCGATGAGGGTGGTCGTTGTCGAATCTCCATACGCCGGTACTGTCTATGAGAATGTCACCTACGCCAGGGAGTGCCTTGCAGACTGCCTGTCGCGCGGTGAGGCACCGTTTGCCAGCCACCTGCTGTACACGCAAGATGGTGTCCTCGACGACCATGACCCCTTCCAACGGGACCTCGGAATCTCCGCGGGTCTCGCGATTGCGGAGCGAGCCGACGCGACGGTCGTCTACGTCGACCACGGCATCACACCTGGAATGAGAGCAGGCATCCGGGCGGCTTTGAGGGCAGGTCGTGTCGTGGAGTATCGGGGTCTGGGGCACGCATAGACGATGGGCATGAGCAGACTTCACCGCGGCTGGCCACCGTACCCGATGACCGCGCTTGAGCGAGCTGCGATCGTCCTCGGCCCTGAAGTGGTGCTGGTCGCCGGGCTGCTGGGTTCCTCGAGCTGGTGGTTCGCAGTAACTATGTCCGCAGCCGCAGTACTCGTCCACGTTGGTGCTGTCCTCAGCCTGCGCCCGACGCGACTGGCGATCATTCAGCGCACCCGTGCGGCAGTCCGCAGTCGGACGGCCTCTGCTGCGTACCGGTTCCTCCTCTGTGCCACAGAAGAACCACGACTCACAGTCGTGGCAGCCATACTGCGCTCACGTCTGGAACGCGCTGTCAACGGCCCGCTGACTGAGAGCTCCAGCTTCGAACTCGGTGAGCACAGGTGGAGGTTCGTCGACGTCGGCCAGACTTGCTGGACGCTCCAATGGCTCGTCGACGACGAATGGGAGCTTGTTTCCACGACGAGCGCGACAGCGAGACTCCCGCGCACATGGACATCATGAGTGCAACAGCCGGAGGAGTCACATCATGATGATCGAGCCCGGTTCCGTATGGATCCGTCGCCGTGACCGCACGCCCGTGGTCATTGTCCCCGACCCTGTGGGTGACGGGCCGACGAGTACGACGCTCCGCAGGATCGCATGGCGGGCGCTGCCTGCGGGTCGACTGAACCGCACGACTGTCGCAGCCTGGGAGAAGAAGTTCGTGCCCTTGGTGCGCGACGGTCAGCGCGTGTCCGATGCGGGATCGGAGATCATCCGTGAGCTACTCCTCGGGTGTCGTGTCACACGGGTTGAAGAGGGACGGACCCTCGTCTTGGACTCCGGGATCCGCTTAGAAGTCTCCGGAAATATCGGGTGCGGAGGGTGCTCTGCCGGGAACTACTCGATCACCCGTCTAGAAGCGTTCGACAACGCCATCACTCGTGTGGAGTTCCCCACGCAACAGAGGGAATGCGACAGCGACGACCTCGAATACCTCCACATCACCGTGTACGCGGAAGGCGGGACAGTGCCCGACCGCACGATCCTCACCGCTGTCGGCACCCCGGGCAACGGGTACTACGGCAGTGGGTACACCATCACCGTCCGTCTCCCCGAGTGAGCGGTCTGCGCCACTCCGCGCACATAAGCCGCATGAGCGCAACCGCCACACTTGACCGAATCATCGACCACGGCACCACGGACCAGGCCTCCGGGATTATCACCTGCGCGGACGGCGCAGTGCTCGGCGTCTACGCGAACAGCCTCGTGCACAGTCTGCCAATGGCCGACTCCGCCGGACCATACACCCACCTCGAGGTGGTCATACCGGAGGGCGTCGAACCGCCAGAGGGCGGCTGGATCATCAACCGTGACCAGCACTGGCGCGGCTACGTCGAAGTCGAGGACGTCCGCGAACTGATCGCTCGTCACGGTGGTGAGGCGGCTGCATGACACACCGCACCGATGGAGACGAGTTGCACCGGCGCACAGAGGATCAGTCGAAATCGGTACAGGCCCGAATCGTCATCGCCGAGCTCCCGAGACTCGGGGCCTCCCGCGCCGCCGGTACCAGATGGGCAAACGCCATCGACCTGAGTCACGCCGAAGAGCTCCAGCTTGACGGCAGCATGACCGCCTCACTCAACCAGTCATTCATCGACGCCGCGGTGCATGTCCTGTCGCGACGAGTCAAGGCCATCACCGTCACCGGAATCCAGGCAGTCAATGCCCGGTGCCGTGAATACCTGACTGACTCCGCAGCTCAGTATCACGTGCCCCTCACCATCAAGGACAGTGAGTGATCGGCGACGGGTGGCGCCAGTACAGTGATTTCCGGCTACCTCCTCGCATTTTTCTAGCGATGACGGCGACCTCTCCTCAATGATCTAGTGCTGAGATGCCTGAGGCAGGAAGTCCTGGGTCCACTGCTGTGTCAGTTCATCTGCGCTGAGGTGGAACTGTCGGAGGTTTGCCCCGACTGCTGTTTGGTCGCGGAAGCGCTCTTTATCCGCAAGTGCCACGGCGAAATTCTTGACTGCGTCTCGTAGTTCTTTGAGACGTTCGAAGGACATGATACGTGCCCCCTGCCGCGGAGTTGCGTCCCAGTTGGGTGTGCGTGATGGATGAATGAGGATCGGCACTTGTGTGAATGAGGTGCCTGCGTATGTAGCGTCAAACCAGTCGGCAGACCCCGAGAGCTGCCCGAGGTAGTCACGGCTGATCGTCTCAGCGGCCGCCTCACTTTTTGCCTCGACCACCCAGTGCTGTCCAGTGCTCATCGTCCAAAGATTGTCCGGCCCACGACCAGACTCATTATCGGGCCGAGATGACGTGAAACCGAGGATGCACCCGAGTGTTTCGAACGCTGCCTCGAACCGCCTGTAGGTGCCTGACTCGATGCTCGGGGTGAGGTCGCGGAGCAACGACTCGATGCCGACTTCGAAGCTCTGGAGGGTTGAGTAGTTCTTGTTCATGTACTGGGCCGCCTCCGCTGCCTGGTTCGCGTTGGACGGCTGGCGACGAGCTGAGGACTGCCCCGAAGTCTTGAGGATGTAGTTGTTGTCGGTGCGGGCGCTGTACTGCAGTTTACGTGCCTGTTCGGGGTCAACGAGGTTGATGTAGCTTGCGCCGCGCTGCTTGAGCCAGCCCTTGAGCCGATTGTCTGGGACCTTGTCGTAGATCTGCTGCAGGACCCGACCTGCCTCCAAATACTGGCCAGACATCGCGCAAGTAAAGGCATCACGCTCGGCCCTGACCTCGGGAGGCACGACGCTGGCCTCCCCATACGTGACATTGGCGATCGACTGCTTGCTGGCGCTAACCCACTCCGGATCGCGCTCTAGGAATCCCTCAATGGCTTCGTCAAAAAAGGACATTGTTTTACCCCGACCCTCCGCCGCGAGAGCATTTGACAGTTCGTACTGAGCGCGGGTCGCTGGCGAGAGCTGTTCCTTGGCGCTGGCATCATAGAGTCTCTCGACTAGCCGAGGATCAAGCAGCATCGCGACGCAGTAGTCGTCGGTGGAGCGCACGCCGCGCCCCATACCCTGCTCGATGCGCTGCACTTGGCGTACGTTCATGGTCTCGGTGCCTCCGAGCGCGGCAGCTTCCACTTGCTCGAACGGTGAGTAGCGCTCCGGAAGTCCGTCGAGGATGAGAATCCGACAAGCGTCGCCAGGCAGATCGACTCCGTCATAGCGGGCGATCAGCACGACGAGTCCCAGATGACCTCGGGTGAGTTTCTGCACCACACTCTCGATGGTGCTGGCGTCGTGGATCTCCGTTGTGAGGGACTCCCAGTCCTGCGCTCGATGTCGTGATGGAACGATTACGACAACATTACGGTTTTGCGCCCACACTTGCACGCTTGCGAGTACTTGTTCTTTGGTGATTACGCGGCTCGTCTCCATTGGCGTCAAGATGATCCGATCGCCAAGGTCGCCTGCCGATGAGGGAACAATTGGGTCGGTGACGCACTCCGACGCCACAGCCATATGTGTCGTGAGCATCGAGTCGTCCGCCAGAGTTGCGGTCATGTATATGCGGCGACTGGCTTTCATATAGGAGGGCACAACTGCCAAATCAGGGTATGGTAGTCGCACTTCGACCTGCTGAGGCGAAAACACTGCCTCGCAGAGCTGAAGATGCTCCTGCAGCATCGGCCAGCCGAACTGCGCATTCTCGTTCTGTCCCTCGTCACCCGCGAAGGTGCTGAGGATACGATATGCACTGTCCTGCTGAGCTTGCCAATCCCAATACGGCACTGGAACCGACCGTGTCCCTCTACCTTCCATGATCGCAGTGTGCCCTGCCATTGACTGTTTCTTGAGCTCCTCGTTGAACAGGGCCAGGAGCTCACGATACTGCGGGGATTGCGCAGGAATAGTAAGCGAGAACTGCTCCTCAATGATCGGGATACAGGCATGTGCATCGTCAATGATCACCGTGCTGACCGGGATCGACTGAGCAAGGGTACCGTGGAGTCCGAATTTCGATTTGCCGTTGTACATGGTGTGCACTGTGGTGATGAGTATGGCTTGATGCTGGCGAAAGATTGGGTCTCGCGGGTCTTTGGTCCACTTGATTCCCAAGTTATCGGCGGTTCTGCAAACCTGTGCGACCAGCTGCTTGTTGGGCACCAAATAGACGGCTGGCTCTTTCTTCTCGTTGAGTGAGGACTTGAGAATCAACAGTCCGACGACGGTTTTTCCGCTCCCGGTGTTCATCTTCACCACGAGGTCAGGCTCATTGCGTCGCTGGAACCACTTGTCCCAGACCTCTGTCTGGATGTCGTGAGGGAAACGGAACGGCGACCCAGAGGGTTTCGGAAGGGCACGGAAGAGCTGCTTCGGGTCGACGGTGCTGTCAGCTGGATTTCCCTGACCAATGTTGCTGAAGATGCTCATTCTGCGTGTCCGCCCCAATCTCGCGTCGTCTATCTGTCGGCCGTCATTCTGCCTGCCACCAAACCCTACGCCTACGTGTGTGGTTCACAGGACGTCGCCAGCTTGCCGACAGTGTGACCGCCTAGGGGCGTGAGGAACGCGGTATCGAGCGTCAGGGGACTTCACCTTCGCAGACGGCGCCGCGTTCGAGGTACACGCGTATGGTTATGAGCTCCCAATGGCCGATGCCGGCAATTAAGGCTCAGGTGAAGTCCCTGGCTGCCGAGGCCGAGGTGTTCCGTCTGCTGAACACCGCGGGGTCTGCGCAGTCCGCGGATGATCTGGCGCGTGCTGCTGAGGTGGAAGGCCGGTAGCTCGTCATCGTGCGATCGCGAGTTCGTCCCAGTGCGTGGTCGCCCGTAGAGAGAGCATCTCCCGCTTCATCTGCCAGTCTGGTGGTGTCTGCAGGCCCGCGAGCCCGAGCCCGATCGCTCCCCTGCCGAGCCGATCGTTCACCCGGTCCATGAGACCGCAGACCCGTGATGCGGGTGTGTCTGCGTCGAAGAGGTCCAAGGGCACCTGGTCATCGGCTTGTGCGATGTCGCTGAGGCTCACCCCGGCTCGCACGTAGCGGCGCCCTTCGAGCATCCTGGGGAGCACCAGTCCTGTCGCCGCTCTGGTGATGAGCGCCGGGTCTGCGGTCCGAGGGACGATCTCGCAGGCGGCGGCTGCGGTGTGCATCGGGGGTGTCGCCCAGGCTGTCTGAGCCCACGCGTAGACAGAGCCCGCGATTGACCCTTGCGCTCGCAGTCTTCGGCTGGCGTTCTGCGCGTAGATGGACAGCACCTGCCCCATCTCTGTCGGCGTGCTCACGGGCGTTGAGAAGGAGCGGGAGAAGAGGACCTGCTGACGGATGGCGTCGTGGTCTCCGATCTCGATGCATGGTGTGCCGCGCAGCTCGAGAATGGTGTGCGCCATGTTCACGTTGAACCTGCTGCGCATGTTCTGGGGATCAGAGTCCCTGAGTTGCAGCGCCGTTTCGATGCCGATACCGGAGAGTCTCTTCACTCCCCTGCGGCCGACTCCCCAGAGTTCGCTGACCGGCGTGGAGTCGAGGATGCGGTTCATCTGGTCCGGCGTGTACCAGTCGGTGCAGGCGACCCCTGCGAGCGTTCGGCTGGACTTCGCACCGTGGCTGGCCAGTTTCGCAAGCGTTCTGGTCGGGGCGATACCGACGGAGACGGGCACGCCGATGTCGTGGCGGATGCGTCGGCGTATCTCACGGGCGGTGGACACCAGTTCACCGACGGTGCCGCTCAGGCGAACGAAGGCCTCGTCTATCGAGTAGACCTCGACTTGGTCGCTGAATCGTCGCAGCATCGCCATGATGCGTCCGGAGATGTCGCCGTAGAGCTCATAGTTCGACGAGCGCGCCACGACCCCGTGCTTGTCGGCCCAGGCCTGCAGTCGAAACCACGGCTCGCCCATAGGAATGCCCAAGGCCTTTGCCTCGGCGCTTCGTGCGACCACACAGCCGTCGTTGTTCGACAGCACCACGACCGGTCGGCCTTCCAAGGACGGGTCGAAGATTCGTTCGCAGGCTGCGAAGCAGGAGTTCACGTCGACGAGCGCGAACCGCGTCAGACTCGGTGCAGGCATCTGGTCACCACGCCCCACACGGAGAGCTCCTGCCCCTCGCCGATATGGATGACCGGGTAGTCGGGGTTCTCCGGGTGTAGTTGCGGGCCGCGCCCGGTCAGGCGCAGCCGTTTGATGGTGAGTTCACCTTCGACGACGGCGATGACGATGCTGCCGTCAACGGGCCGCAGCGAGCGGTCCACGATCACTTCGTCGCCGTCGCTGATGCCACAGCCGATCATGGAGTCGCCGGCGACACGAATGATGAAGGTCGCTACGGGGTCTGCGATCAGATGCTCGTTCAAGTCGATGGAGCCGTCGAAGTAGTCCTGCGCCGGCGAGGGGAACCCAGCATGAACCGGGCTCAGTGCGGCGAGCACGGTCACACGACCGTGCGGTTCGATCTTCGCAATCTGTGCCACGGCAACCACCTCCAAGTATTCGAACACATGTTCGATTCAGAGTATAGGTGTCTTTGCCGACACGCCTAGAAGAGTGGGTCGTCCGGACGCCAAGCGCCCTCGGCGTCCCCGGGGTACTGGGCCCAACCGGTCGGGTCCTCCCAGGGTGCGTTCTCCGGGGCCGCCGCGGCACCCCACCACCAGGACTCGTGCGGCGGATGCGCTCCTGGACGGATCTTGCGGGCCGCCCAGCCGAGGATGTGCCCGCTCGGCAGTCGATAGCTCCACCAGAAAGCGACGTTGTCACCATGGATTGTGAATCTGCCCCGTGCCGCACCGTGTGTCGTTGCAAGTTCGCCAAGATCTCGGCGCAGATCGAACGGCTCAATCCCACCAGTGTTGATCCACAGCATGTACCGGCCTTCGAGGTCGTACCTGACGTTGCGAAGCTCGGGCACACCGCGATCGTCAAGCAACCGGCCTGTCTCGTCGACACCCGGATGACCGGCGACCTCTCGCCCATGCTCGGCCCGAAGTGTTGCTGCGACTTTGTCCGCCTGTGGCAGCCAGTGCTCGAAGGCGCTGATGGTCAGCACGATCGCCTTCGTCGAGTTGACCTTCGTGTCGTAGGTGAGCTCTCGCCCGTGCATCACGCCGTGCCTGGAGAACTGTCCCAAGGACTGCCGCTGTTTGACGTCTGCGTTGCAGACCCTGCGGACGACCTCGATGTTGCCGCCCAGGCCAGCCAGGGTCTCGTCGTCGACCGCTGGAATCGGCTGCCACTTCGTGAAGAAGGCCTTTTCAGTGATGTCGAACGAAAGGCCTTCAATCTGCGCGAACAGGATCGGAATGCTTGCCTCATAGGCACCTGCCTGATGGTGTGCGATCGCCTTCTGGACCAGATCAACGCGACGCCAGAGGTCGGCCTTGAACGGCCAGTGAGCGTTGCCTCCTCGCCGCAGGCGCTCGACCCCGATCTCCATCCAGCGTGCGTGCTCCCCGTTCCAGATGTCGGTGAGTATCTGGTCGAGCTGGTCGGTCGTGGCGCCGTCTTCCGCAGCTTTCAGGGCACGGACGGTGCCTTGGTATGGCCACACCGCAGACATCGCCCACCCGAGTGGTGCGAACACGCTCATCGCTTCGGCGATGTTCACCGAAACGTCAACTGCAGTGCCGCGCATCCGTCGCCTCACCTGTGCGGCAGCCTGCGCCAGCTCGTCATCCGACATCATCCGCTCCCCCGATCAGCTCGCGGTAATCCTAGCCAACCGCGCACACGAGTGGCATGAGAAGACACCGGCAGCGTCCACAGCCCCTGCGGAGACAGCGACGCAGAGGAGTGATCCTGCTCGACGAGGAAGGTCTCCTCTGGGGGTGGACCGGCGAGGCTTTCGCTGGCTTCCCTGACACGTCCAGGACACCCGCCTCGGTCACTGTGCCCGCAGTGATCGTCTACGGCGGTGGGCATCGCCTCATCGAGGACGTCTCCGTCACTGACCCTCTGCAGCAGGTATCCCCCGAGGGCGGACGAACAGTCTGGGCCGTCCACGCCATCGGAGACAACGAACTGGGCTTCTGGGCGCTCTTTGATACCGAAGCCGAAGCACAACAGCGGGCACAGGGAGCGAACCGCGACCTCTTCGCGCGTCTGACGCTTCGGAGGTCTCAGCATGACTGAAGACATCCTCTTCTGGTCGACCCCGATGGGCTACGTCAGTGGCTTTCCAGAGCTCCAGGCGCTCTGGCAGCATTGGCACCCGAGCTCTCAGCCGACCGGCGATCGGGAAGACTGGCTGGAAGCCATCCTGCGGCTGGACACCCTCCTGAACGTGCATCCCAGGGAGCATGTTTGGGTCCGCACGACCACTGAGCGCCAGGCCGTGAACGCGGCAACGGGCGAGGTCTGCACGGATGCCGGTCGTCTCGCTCGCATGAAGCTCGTCGGTCCGGTCGCCAACATCGGACACCTCTCGCAGTCGTATCTCAGCGATCCCCGTCTGGAAGGCGAACGAGTCGTGAACAGCTACTGGGCAGAGCCGGTGTTTCTCGCGCATGCCGGGCGCCCGGTCATCCGCACCACGTGTGGGGAAGGTCAGGGGTTCCCTGCGACGAAGGACACCATCAACGCACTGGCTCCTGGACGAGTCTGTGTCAAAGACATCGACCCGAAGATGAGTTTCTTCACCACCACGTCGCCGTTCGACAGCCATGACTTCTTCAGCAAGGTCAGCATGTGGTCGCCCGACCGCCCTGGTGCACTCCTGGTGCAGCCATGGGTGCCGTTGAGCGCTGAGTACAGGTTCTTCGTTGTGGGTCACAAGGTCGTGACTGGTGCGGGCTGCATCGAGCACCTCACCCCGCTCGACGCGCTCGCACGCCCATTCGATCCGAGGGTTGAGCGCACTCGGGGTGCGTCTCCCGTCTTCGAGGCGCCGGAGCTGGTGGCACGGTATCTGCAATGGGCGGAGAGCTACACGGCTGCTTGGCGGGAAGCACATTCCACCTGTGGCGACTACGTCGTGGATATCGCACTGAAAACAGACACCGATGAAGTCGTTGCCATCGAGATGAACGGACTGCACAACTCTGAGCTGTACGCATCAGACGTGCGCGCATTGTTCGAAGAATGGTGCCGGTAGCGGCCGCCAGCGGCTCCCTTGGGAACCTGTATGCTCTCTCTCGCTGTGTCGAGAGCATAACATTCCGGAAAACCACCAGACAACCCTCGGAACCCGTGAAAACCATGTGTGGGACGCGATCGAAGGCCACCCGCGCCACAGAAACGGACCGAACCGCAGAAGCCGCACACCGGGGCCGAAAAACCTTTATGCTCTCCCCGGCTCGCACGGGGAGAGCATAACACATTTCCGCCGTCACCGCTGTCACCACCCTGTCACCACCCCTCGTGTGACGCTACATCCCATATATTTACTGGCCAGCAGGGGTCTGTCACCACTGTCACCACGATTGGGGGACACCCCCTCCAGATGAGAGGAAGAGAGGGGGGGGAGAGCCCCCTATATATCTCTCTCTTACATGAGGTCTACAAAAAGTGGTGACAGTGGTGACAACCCCCTCCTGCCCAGACCGCAGTAGGGCTTCGCTGTCACCACACCACCGGTGACACCGCGGTGACAGCGGTGACAGGAGCACAGCGACTGTCGTTCCAGCCCACGGCTGGAGCTGATGTCGTTACAGCCGAGATCGGCCCCGGCGCTTCCCACTCGAGAGCACCCCACCGCCGAGACCACCCCGCGCCAGCACAGAAACGGCCCCAGCAGCCCTACCAGCCCACAGCTGACCCCATCACACCGAAACTGCCCCCAGTGCCTCAGTGACGCGCACAGCCCCGCACAGGACATACTCTCGGCGGCGTTCGGCAACTCCCCGCCGCGAAAGTCCCCTCGCACGCATACATCCCCGGTATGAAGTTCCTGCTGCGCGAAGACGAAGACGACAACAACAAGCTCATTGACCAGCCGAAGGTCCGCGGGATCGTTTGGGCGCTCACCGGCGTGCTCGCCCTCGGGGTGATTGTCATCCTGGTGAAGAGCGTGCTCGCGTGACGCGCTCGTACGGTCGGGTGATCGGAGTGCCTGGTGGGTCGCTGCAGCACTCCGCGGGGTGGGCTGCGAACGAGGACGTCGCTCGTATCGGACGGACAGGCGAGCTGCGAACGGCCGAGGTGCTGGATCGCCTGGCGATGCGTCCCGGCGGGGCCGACGTGATCCACGACTGCCGCATACCGATCCCGGGGATCAGCGCGAACATCGACCACATCGTGGTCTCCGGCAGCGACGTGTGGCTGATCGACTCCAAAGTCTGGAAGCCGGGCTTCTACTGGACGTTCAGGGGTGTGTCTCGACGTGGGGGTGAGCGGTTCCCGTTCGCGGACAAGAAGACGCTGCCGATGGCGGAGCAGGCTGTCCGTGGCTTCCTGCGGACTGGTGCCCGTGTGTACTGTCTGCTGGTCGTGTGGCCGTCGAACGATCATGCGGTACTTCGTCTCGGGCTCTACCGTCCACGGGGAGCTCGTGTCGTCGCCGGCCCGAGGTTCGCTCGCCATCAAGCCATCCGCGCCAAGCCCGGTCGGACGCAGATCACTGACCGGCTCGCCGAGCTGGCTATTCACGCATAGGTCGGTTCATGGCTGTCAGACCACCTCAGAATGAGACCGACATCGCACCATGGGTGCTCGTCGGGTCCGTGCCGGTCGCCGCGCTCGCCTGGTGGCTGTGGCAGGTACCCGCCGTCGCCCTGCTCTGGATCCTCGTCGTCGCTGCATGCTGGTTCTCTCAGCCGCCGATCCTCACAGGCAAGAAAGACCGAACCGGTCGAGTCCAGCCGGCATCTACGGCGGAGCAGAAGTCCATGTCCCGCCACGAGATGTTCCGCGCCGGACGGTTCTCACTCATCGTCCCCCAGATCAGCTCGATCGGCTGGCCGCCGCTCATGGCTTCCTTCACCGCGCTTCTCACAGGGGTCGCGGGATGGTTCCTGCCGCTGAGCGCGCCGTTTCAGGTGGTGTGGCCGCTGTTCCCGGCATTGAACGCGTGGGGCGCGTTTGTGCTCGCTCTACAGGTTCCGGCCATCGCCCGGCAGTTCGCCGATGATGTCCAGCCACGCCCCGGACTCGATCTGCCCGAGGTCTGGAAGCGGCTGACCTCCAGCAACCTGCGTACCATGATCAGTCTCGGCTCCGGGGTCCTCGCGGCTGCGCTCGTGGTTGTCGCGGGTTGTGCGCTTGGGTCGAAGGTCTCGTTCCTCAGCTCGCTGTTTCTCGGCCTTGCTTGCGTCCCCTTCTCCCTGCAGGTGGGGCTCCATGGGCCGGTCATCGCCCACTGGCGGGACATGGTCGATGGGCGCGCACAGTGGGCTCCTCGCTGGGAGGTGCTGAAGCTCGACCCGGCCCCGCGTCTGGTCGACCGTTCCCGGCTGTCTGGCGACGTGGCCACCATCGACACGTTCGACGCCCCTCCGGAGGTCGGGTCACGCGGCATGTTCGCTCGCTTGCAGGACTTCGAAACCCTCGTCGACCCGGGAGCCACCGTCGCACTGCTCATTGAGCCGAACCTCGACAGCCAGGGGCAGCCAGTGCCGTCGACATCGCATCCGACACGGTTTCGCGTCATCACCTGGTTCACGGACGACTGGCCAGCCGTCTCTGCCGCCGAGACTGACGACGACATCCGCCAGCTGGTCATCGAGACAGTCGCCTCCCGCGCCGCCTACGCAGTGCAGAAGCTCCCGCCGCTCGTCCTCGAGCAGCTCGCCCCGATCACGGACCCGCCATCTCAGCGAGACACCGACGACGGCTTCGATGATGCGAGGGCCGCGTTCGGCACAGTGTGGCGCAGCCCGGCAAACCCTGACGTGACCGTCAGCGTCCTCATGGAGCTCGGCATCCTCGATCGTGTGGCGGCAGAACTCGGATGCGAGATCATTGCCGATCCGGAGAATGACTGCGCATACCTTGGTGCTCTCACCGAACCACCGATCGCTCGCATTCAACCGCGTTGGGTGCACCGGTTCGACGAGCTCGCGAGGGTTCGTCGCTGGGATCAACGTTGGACGGACATCGTCAAACAGGGCGGACGCAAACCGGTACTGCAACCGTCGACGGAGCGCGAGTACCAGTACCGCCACATCGACCGAAGAACGGGTGTCGCGCGCAGCATCACAGTCGGTACCTGGGGCTTCGTGACACCTCAGGGTGTCACGCCTGCGGAGTTCACCAACCAGGACACCGAGCACAAGCTGAAGACCACGCTGAAAGCGGCACCGTTCGCTTCCGTGCAGCCGTGGAAGGACCCTGCGAGCCGAGATGGTCGCGCCCACTCCGAAGCGTTCATGGTCGTCTCCGTGCCCGCGGGAACAGACCTGCCGACCCTTCCACAGGACTATGTCCCGGCGGGGCGAGGCAACGAAGCGCAGCGGCTCATCCTGGCCGGCTTCCTCTCCCACGCGTTCGACGCCTGCCGTCTCGCTCGCCCGCACCTGACGAAACTCACCGCTCTGACCACCGCCACGTCGTCCGGCACCATCTGGCGAATGGACATCTTCCTCGGCGCCGGAGTGACTCTCGATGCACTCCGGAGACAGTCAGAGAAGATCCGGCAGACCCTTGGTGTCGAATGGCTGATCGTCGACCGTGCGGAGACCGGGCGGGCCACCATCGTCGTCGGCGCAGCTCCCGGTGCTGACGGCATCGAGTACGCGAACCCGGCTGACAGCAACCGTGAGTATGTGACCAGCCTCAACTGGCAGCAGGTCTTCATCGCCGCGAAAGTCGTCAGCGAGAACGGCGCAGTGCCCTCACTCGTCTCAGCGGGGGTTCTGCCTCACAACGACCGGGTGCAGGACCTCACGTTCAAGCTGCCGATGGGGCTCGCGCCCGCCGACGTCCGGGAGAAGGTCGGCAAACTCAGGGCAGCATCCGGCAACGACTTCATCGACATTCGCGACAGCGAAACCGGCCCCGACCATGTCCGCATGCTCGTCTGCCGAGAGAACCCGCTGCCGAAAGGCGTCCCGTACGACTTCGAGCTCGTCGATCGCCTCGCAGACGAGGGATGCGTGCCGTTCGCCATGGGGGTCGAAGGCGAGCCCGTCATCTTTGACCCGAAGGAAAGTCCTCATGCCCTCCTGTCTGGCCTGACCGGCTCTGGGAAATCTGTGCTCGCGCAGACGTTCATCTACGCTGCGGCGGCACATGAGGAGCACGTCTACATCATCGACCCGATGAAAGGCGGTGCCGACTTCGCATTCGTCCGCCCCTACGCATCCGCGTTCGCATCGACGATCACCGATGCTGCGGCGGTACTGAAGCACATCTATGCCGAAGTGACCAAGCGCAAAGACCTCAATGCCGCTCATGGCGTGCCGTCATACGCGGACCTGCCGGAGAGTGTGCGACCCACCCGCATCTGGGTCATGGTTGATGAGTTCACCTCGCTCATGGGCAAGGAACAGGTGCCTGACCCGTCGAGTGATCCAGATGAGATGGCGGAGCGGGAACGCGTGATCGCGCTCAACAGCGACAAAGCCACCATCGGGACCATCACCGGCAAGATCGCACGCGAAGCACGATCTGCAGGCGTGACTCTGCTGCTCGGAACTCAGAAGCTCTCTGCAAAGCTCTTGGACACGGTCCCAGGTGGTGGCGACCTGAAAGTGAACCTGGCACGCACGCTGCTCGGAAAGGCCTCCTACGGGGACAGAATGTCGGCGCTGCGGAACCCGGACGATGCGCCCGAGCTTGGGTCCTTCATACCGAAAGGCCGCGGATTGTGGGAGCCGTTGGTCGGGCCTACGCAGGTCATTCAGGTGTGGTACACGCCACAAGCGGATCTCGGCGCGCACCTGAAGACTCGTCGCTCGCCGCTGCGGCCGGAAGAGCTGCCGGACTTGGATGTGTACCGACGGAACAGCTCAGGCCACCGTCTCGGCGTCTTGGAGGAAGACGACGGCACGACCACGGTCGAAGTCGTGGACGAGACACCGGTCATTGAGGATGTCGGCATTGTCGAGGAAGTCGACATCGCTGACGACCTCGCAAGCTTCTTCAACGACGTGGCGTCACCGGAGACCGACCCTGAGCGCGCATCAGAACCGTCTTCAGCGAACCCAGCGGTGGTACCAGAGACCTACGACGACTTCTGATCCCGCTCACTGCTGGCAACGGTCGAGGACACCAGCCATGGCGTCACGCTCCGAATTGGTGACCCAGAGCCCGTACTTCGCTTTCACCAAGACCTGGCGCTCGACGTACTGGCATTGGAAGGCGGCGTTCGCCGGGAGCCATTCGCCGGCGTCTTTGTCGCTCTTCGCCTGGTTGGTCGGGCCGTCGACGGCCAGCAGGTTCAGCGGGTCGTTGGCGAGCTGGACCCGGCGTTCCTGGCTGAGGTTGCGGGCACCGGACTGCCAGGCGTTCTTCAGTGGAACGAGGTGGTCGATCTGCACTGCGGATGAGGTTGCCCGGCCGCGCTGGTAGTCGATCCCCCGGGCGGTGTACGGGTCTTCGAGGTGCCCGGAGACCACGGTGCACTTGCCATCCTTGCGGACGGCGGTGAGGTCTCTGGCGAGGATGTCGTTGCGGGTGTCGCAGCCGTTGCCGTCGACGTCCTGCCAGGCCGGGCCGAACTGACCCTCCCGGTTGTAGTCGTCGCCACGGTCATCGGCGCGAACCTGCAGGCCACCGAGCGTGTCTTTCACCTGACTGACGTCGAAGCCGAGTTCGGAGCCCCGCACCTGAGAGGTTTGATCGCCTTGCCCAGCGATCGTAGTGGCGGCGTCGGCGATCACCTTCGAGCCGTTGGAGAGCACGTCGCGGCCCGTGCCGAACAGGTCCCTGAGAGTGCCCTGCGTCTGCGGGTCGCTCCAGGTGGTGCCGACCGCCTGTTTCAGCGCGTCAAGGGCGCCGAGCTTCATGCTGCCGAGGCCTGCCGCGACGATGACGGCCACCAGGATGACGACGAACTTTGCACTCAGATGCTTCATGTCCCGTCATGTGCGCGGGCAGCACACATCACTGGTCATGAGCGAGCACATCCGTGGCAAAGACATCGGCATCACCCCGGGCAAAGGCACCCCCGGCAGTTTCGCGGAGAAGCTGCAGAGCACGCCGGAGGTGTCGCTTGCGCCTCACCCACTGAACGTCAGCAAGACCGCACAGCAGCAGCGGGCGAAGGCACTCGCCGACAGCAGCCGCTCCGTCGGCGCCGCCGCAGCATCGACATCGCTTGACCCGTCGGACACCCGTGGCATCAAGCGGTGGTGGTCGGGGTCGTTCATCTCGGCAGAGCACGAGGCCGCCGGCGCAGGTTTCGAGAAGATGCCCGACGACTACACGCCCGGGCAGACTTCTGGGCGGGCGCTGTCCGGCAACCGCCGCACCCACCGCATGAGGTATGAGGGCGCTGGTGTCACCCTTCGGATGCCGAGCGCGACTGCGATCCGCCGCTATTCGGCGACGCACGGGTACCGCACGTTCGACGTGCCGGTTTCGGCGACTATCAACGGCCGGCAGGTGAGCTCATGGGTGCGAGTGACCGAGCATGAGCCTCGAGTCTGGTCGACGAAAGCTCTCGGCTTCGACCCGACCGACCAGGTGGGACTGAAGCTCGCGGAGGCTGCCAACGCCGTCCTCGAGTCGCGTCGCCCTCGAACCGCGCTCAGCTCGGTGCGCTCGTTGATGAACCGTCGGCGACAGCGTGCCAAGCAGATGGGTGTGCCTCTCAAGCCGCTGTCTCAGCGTCGAAGCTTCATCAGCGAGGCCGGCTACGACAAGGCACGAGGCGTGCTCGCCATGCGGATGGGCGGGACAGTCTACGGCTACAAGGTTTCGGAGCAGACGGCGTCTCAGATCCTGAACGCCCGCTCCCCCGGTGAACGCTACAACGCGATCATCAAAGGCCGCGCCCGCCGGGCGAAAGTCGAACTCGACCCGGTCACCGGTCGGGTCTTCGACCCCGATCAGACGAAGCGTCGTTTTGGGGTCAGGCAGCAGGACCGAGCGGGTGTGAAACCGGTGAACATCGTCGACCGGGATGCCGCCATCAGCTGACATCTATTCCGTTGCGGGTGTTACGGGACTATATGCGTCGTAACGCCGTGCGATCGGGCCGCGCACATGCCAGCGCGGAGGGGGCACATCGGCTTCAAATCCGCGTATGTGCGCGGAGCCTGACCGTGCCCGACGCTCATGGCCGAGACAACATCACCGTACCGTGCGATCAACGACCAGTACGACCAGCAAGCCAAAGACCTCGTCTGCGCCTACTACTCAGGCTCCCAGTCACCCGATCAGGAGCGACATGTGCGCGGCCAGCTCGCGGCAATCGTCATCCAGGCGAGAGTGGCAGAGCAGGTCGTCTTCGGACGCTATCGGTTCTCAGGTCAGATCGGCCATGACCTGGTGGATGAGATCGTCTTCGACATTGAGAAGAAGATCGCGGCTATCCGTGACACAGCACGGTCTCATTCGACACTCGATCTGGAGATGATCCGATCCGGGCGGTCGCTGCTGGGGTGGGCACGGCAGATGATGAAGATGACCGCCCTGTCCAAGCATCGGGATATTCGAGCTCGCGCAGCAAAATCGGAGACCTTCACCGGCATCATCCGCGAGGACCCGTCGGAATCGCAGCGCGCCAGCGCCGCGAGCATCCGGTTGGAGGCCGCACTGGCCACCGACGACGAGACCACCTCAGACGACCAGCGGTTCGACCAGGCACTGGACACCTTCGATCGGATGCTCACGTCTACGGACCGGCGCCCGAGAGAGCTGATGCATCCCGCCGCTGTCGGAGTCCTCACCTACCTGGGGATCTCCGGCCGGCCTGTCGCCACCGTAGACGGTCGACGAGCGCTGGAGCGTCTGCTGCAGACGACACCGTCGCTGCCGCTCGAGTCACTGGCCGCGTGGGTTGCCCTTGTCGAAGGGACCATGACCGCCAGCCAGCAGAACAGCATCCCGGACCTTGCCCTGCGGTTCTGGGACGGGCTGACACTCGCTGAGGCTTCCACGCTCTTGGAGTCAGGGCCGCGCACGACGGCTCTGGTGATGCGAGGGTTCATCGCCGGTGCGATCCGGCCGACCGACGAACACATCGCCCAGATCACTGACGCCGCGAGCGCGCTGCTGCCTGAGTCGGCTGAGGAGTCAGTGCCGGAGGCAGTTTCCGCGGTAATCGCTACGAGGTGCTCGCGGGTGCGCGCTGACGGTTCGCTCAGCCCGTTGCGGGAATCGCAGCAGTGGGATGACCTGCGAGTAGACCTTGCGCTGAAGAGGGTGGCCACCTGCCTGGGCGCCGGCGGCCGCATCGAGCGGATTGAGGAGATGGTCGTCCGTCTCACATCGTCAGTGGCTGGTCTTGCGATCTGACATACGGGCCTGAACGAGGCGTATCGAGTGGGGGTCAAGGTCGAATCCGATGGCCTCGGCCCCCAGCTCGTCAGCTGCCTGCAGAGTCGTACCTGACCCGCAGAATGGGTCCAGGACGACTTGCCCCGGACGCACCAGTAGGCTCACCAGCCAGCGCATCACAGCACGGGGCTTCACCGTGAGATGCCCGGCCCCGTCGACGGTGGGTCGTTCGCTTTTGGCGGCCTTCGACGAATAGAACACCTGGTCCACCACGCTCGGGAACATGTGGGCGACCTGCCTGGGGCGCCCGGTGATGACCAGATCGTCGATGAGCTCACGTGTGGTTCCTGCGCCGTCGTCGACGAGGATTGCGTTCGTCGGGAACCGTCCGAGTTCGTGCGTGGAGCTCGGCATATCCCTGGTGCCGAGGCGCAGAACATCAGTAGACTGCCCGGGCATGCGACCGAGTTCATCTTCGGTCGGCACCCGGCACTGGTCGATCTGTAGGGTGCCGGTTCCCCATTGGGCGACGCCGTCTGGCATGTTCGTGTCGAACGGCTTGCCTGCCAAGCAGATTGGCTCATGCGCCGGCTTCAGTTTGGAGTGCGTGCCGGCGTACTCGTGAGCCAGGTCTGGGCGGCCAGTCTTCACGAACACACGGTCGAAGGCAAGCCCTTTCGTCATACCGGAGGCGTACAGCCACATCAGCTGATCTCTGACGACGAGCCCGGCATCCTCGATCGCGCAGGCCAACCGATGGTATGTTTTCGAGGCCCCGAATGCTGCGAGGTGCCCGCCGGGCTTCAGCACTCGAGCACACTGCTCCCAGACGTCTGGGTCGAATGCGATGCCGTGGTCATCCCAGTGCAGGCCGGGCTTCTGCGTCTGCCCGATCTCGTAGGGCGGGTCGGTGATGATCACGTCGACGCTCGAGTTGTCGAGTTCACGCATCAGCTGCCGGCAGTCACCTTGTGTCGCACACCATCCCATGCTGACACCTATGCGGGTGAGGCGGCACCTGCCTGTTCACGCGCAATGATGTCCTGACGGTTCGTGGAGGCCCGGGCGAGGAACTCTTTCGACAGCCGGATCTCCACCGGCGCGGATCGTCCTGCGAGGTCGGTGATGATGAAGACCGAACCTCGGACGATCTCGCTGGTACCGTCTGGGTTGCGCCGGCGCAGCGATGCCATGGACGACCAGTTGACGACCTGGCTGCCATCCGAGCCGCCACGCATCGGTTTCTCCATGATCCGCTGGACGACGTCAGGCGTGGGTTCGATTCTGGCGACCTGCAGGGCAGCGATGGCCTCATTGCGCTCACGGATGTGGCCGATGGCGACACGCGAGACGTGGGGGCCGAGACCAGCGCGGATGGCTCCGGTGATGTCTTGGGAGAAGAACACGGGCAGCACTCGCATCGACCTGCAGAGACGACCGGCCTCCTCGGCTGCCTCGGGGCTCGTGTTCGTCAGCAGCCATGACTCATCCTGCAGGATCACGCCGTCACGGTTTGTCAGACTCATCATCGCTCCGACGAACATCATCTTCACCACTGCAACGCCGATGCGCTCGTTCAGGTTCCTGTGGGCGTTCGGGTTCGTGGGGAGTGTCAGTCGGGTCTTCCCGAGCTTCAGGAGGGTGGTGCCGTCGTAGGAGCCGAGCGCCGCAGACTCTGGGTGGATGCCGAAGAATGAGCCGAAAAGCGAGCTGTCCTGTTTCAGCTGGAAGATCGGCATGACCATCTCTTTGGACGCCTTGCCGTCTTTGTAGGCGTACGCGAGCGCCTCTCCGGTGCATTTCGCGCCACGCTGACGGACGCCGTAGGAGATGGCGCTGTTGAGCTCCCGCTCGTAGCGTTCCGGCTCCTCGGCCCATGGGCGGATCTGCAGGATTGTGGCGGCGGCGGTGTCGATCTGTTCCTGCGGGTTGTCGACGGAGAAGCGCAGCGGGTCGAGGGCGCCGTCCGATGAGGCGAGGTCGTCCATGGAGATGACCTGGCCGCCTGAGGCGATGACTGCAGCGGTGTGGTCTGACCCGTACTTGGGGTCGACGATGATGTTCGGAACCGACATGCGGCTGAATTGGTCGGCCATGTTCAGGAGCATCATGGTTTTGCCTGACCCGGAGCCTGCTGCCACGAGGAAGATCGGCGGTACGTCTTCGTCGGCCACGGCGGTTGGGCTCAGCCAGACCGGCTGGCTGTCGTTCTGGGTGAACCCCATGCAGATGCCTGATTCGTCGCCAACCGCCGACTGTGACAGCACCCCGGAATATGCGACCGTCGTGGATGGCAGATCCTCCAGATTTGGGTTCGATCGCCACGGGCTGGCAAGTTGCGACTCCATCCAGGCGAGATCCTGTCTGTCGCTCATGGCGTTCATGGAGAAGATGGTGCCCATGCTGATGTCTTCGAGGTCGGCGACCTGCCCGGGGATGGCGCAGACGATCGAGGTGTCCACAAGAGTGGGAGGAGCGGAGCCAGCCGCTGAGTACGCCTGGTCGATCGACTCCAGCTCGGCGAGCTTCTGCTCCAGCTCGTCTTTGGAGAGCTTGCCTGCTGACTGGCGGTCTCGGATGTCGCCACGGTACTGGACGATCTGCCCTCGCACCTCCGAGCGGGTGATCTTCGGCGGCTCCACCAGTCCCCGGATGGAGATCATCGGAGCGCCGACGTCCTGCAGCGCCATCGCCCAGCGCACCCATGACTCGGTCTCCGAGGTGTATTTCAGGTCGAAGTCTCCGACGGCGGCGAACGTCAGTGGGCGCTGCCCCTCGATGTCGTCCCAGAGCTCTGGCTTGTCGAACCCCATCAGCTCGGCAGCCCGGGTCGCTCGACTGTCGGTGAAGAATCTGACGTGGTCGCGGTACGGCACGAAGGGGATGTCGGGGTTCCGTCCGAAGTTCCACCACCCATTCGCGAGTTTGAAGTCACGATCGCGCATGTCGAGCAGTCCGGCGCGTTCGAGGGCGGCGTTCACCTTCTGATAGTCGGCCTCAAAGTCTGAGATCGGCACTCCACCGGAGACCATGGTGTCAACAACAGACTCGACCGCCTCTTTGAAGCCACGGCTGGCGAACTTATTGTTCAGCCGGACACCGAACAGCACGACCTTCTCCTGGGTGACGACGTCTCCGTGAGATTCCAGGAGATAGTCGTGAATGGGATGGTCGATCGGCGGCTGGAAGAATCTGGGCACGACCACACTGATCAGATGAAACTGTCGGTAGCGGCCCTTGTTCATGCCGCGTTTTGACCCGCTGACGCTGGCGAGTGATGCGCAGGCCTCGAAGGCGTTGTCGAGCACACGCTGCGCGCCGAGGGCGTCCTCAACGGTCTTCGCGTCACGGATCGGCGCCAGCGGCACGCGCTTGTACAGCCAGACGTCATTGCTGATGCCTTGGATGATGCCGTTCTTTCTGCGGGAACGGACTGTCGTCGGCCACGAGGGGTGTGTGGCTGGCTGGTGCATGCCGCCGGCGTTTGAGTGTTTGCTCAAAGGTTGCTCCTCTACTGCGCATCCATCGGCACCGACGGATCAGGCTGCTGCTGATCGGTGGGTGCTTGGGCGGGCTGCGTCGGCTGGGTCTTCGCCTGGCCGGCGTCCTTCTTGATCTGGCGGCCGGTGACAGCATTCTGGTAGGGCTCAAGGTCGGGCCCGGTGCCGGTGGCACCCCAGGCCACGACTCTCGGGCTGGCGGTGTTCGCGCTCTCAATGAGCACGTCGAACGTCTGCTTCTGCCCCTTCGAGTCGACTTCGCGCGGGTCCTGACCGTCCCATGCGACCTTCATCTCGACCTGAGCGATCACCGTCGACGGGTTCTGCTGTGACTCGTAGGTCTTGTCCTTGAGCATCGGCTTGTACGCCGCCTTCTGAATGATCGTGGAGACAGAGCCGACCTTCGCGAGCGTCATGTACGTGTGGCTGGCGTCCTGATCCCCGACCGCGAGACGCAGTGTCGCCGAGTCCCCAGAGGTGTAGGCCTTCGCCCAGTTGTTGACGGCCTCGCTCATGGCATCGGTCTTCGTGGTCTCGACGGTGTCCATCCACGGACCTTTCGTCGACCACCCGCTCGACGACGGCGCGACCGGGAATGCCGACGGCGTGCCGACCGCTTCAGACTGGCCATTGCCGTCGACCGCGACGGTCACGTCAGCCTCGTACACCTGACCGGCCTTGTCAACCAGGGTGAACCGGTGCATCTCCACGGAGTAATCCCGCTCGCCCCACGCCTGCAGTACCTGCTGTGAGACGCTCTTGTCCTGGCTCTTCGTCGAGAAGCCGTCCCAGGAGACGATGGTTGCTCCCGGCATCGGTGCAGGGTCGCCGGCGAGCCATTTCTGCATCGTCAGCCACGCCGTCGACTTCCCGACAGAGTCCACTTGGTCAGCCACCTGCACGGCGGAGCTGCCGAAGCTCGGGTCCATGATCTTTGTGGCGAGACTCAGATCCACCACGAGCACGATGGGCATGCCGATCAGTGACGCCCACGCCAGCAGCCGGTAGCGCTTGCGCCACTTCGGTTGTTTCGCGTTGACAGGGGACCGCTCATCTGGAACGTCGACGAGGCCGGCGTCCTGCCACGGTGTGGCGCTCTGAGGGCCAGATGCCTTCGCTCCAGCTGGCTTCTTCGACTTCTTCGATCTGGCCACAGCGGGTCAGTCCTCCTCGTAGGCGCTGAGGAACCCGTCGCTCACCGTTTCGGGTGCCGTCTCCTCTGACTCCAGCTGCTCCTCGTCCAGCTCAGCGGTTTCCGGCACCGCGTCTGACTTCGGCACAACGCCGCGGCAGAACTGCGCTGCTGCCTCGGCGATGGCGATGGTCTCCGGCGACAACCGGGCGAGCACCTGCGCCGTCCGACGAGCAGCCTGAGTGTCGGCCTGCGGGAGTCTCCCGCCGTCCGTCGCACCGAGGGCTTCGAGGACTGACCAGACTGCTTTGATGCCCTCGCGCTCCAACGACAGGACTTCGAGAGCAAGGTCGAGCGGGTCCACGGCAGCCAGACGGATGACGTCAGCGATCGGTGTGGCCTTGTCGTCGGAGAGGAGGATGCGCGAGATCAGCTCACTCGTGTCGGGGACCTCCGGGCGGGAGACACCGAGCGCGACAGCTGTAACGGTGACGACCTGAGACGGTACTAGCCCATGATCGAGCGCCAGTGCGAGGTCTACGACCGTCCGGATCGCTCGTCGGGTCAGGGTCTTCTGCGGCTGGTCGCTCATGCGCTCCTCCATCGTCTGGCTGTACGACGGATACCTATGCGTAGCGGTGAGAGTCAGAGTTCAGCGACGACTTCCGCAGGTGGAATGCCTTCCCCCAGACGGCTGGCGACACGTGAGGCCTTTGCCTCCCGGTCTTCGGCGATGGTGAATCCGCCAGCGGTGTCCACTGCCGCGAACGCATAGGCCCGGCAGCGTTGCGACCATACCTGCGATTCGAGCGGGTCACGTGACTGGAATGAGCGCTTCCATGACTTCTGGCAGAGCCCTGCGAGTCTCTCGGCGAGCACGGTCGCTTGGCTGACACTCACGTCGGACTGCACGAGATCCAGCTCCTGTGCGGCGGTCTGTGCGACAGGCTGCCCGGCCTGGAATGCGAGCTCGCCGAGAACCGCGGCCTGCCGGTGCAGACTGTCATCGTCGAGGTGGGCGGTTTCTGGTGAGGTCAGCAGCAGGTGCTCTGCGACGACGTGGTTGGCAGCATAGTGCTCGCCTTCGTCGAACCTCGGCCGGCTGGACACTGCCGCAAAGTACGCGGCGACCGCTTCGGCTGGCACGCTCGGCTCTTGCCCGAGGTCGGGGCCGTCATAGTGGCTGTGGGCGTGTGGTGCGAAGCTTCCGGGGGTGCCATTTCCGGGGGTCACTCCGACATTGATTCCTCGTGTTGGGCCTGCGCTTGTTGCCATTGCTCTCTCCGTCTGTTCTGGGGCTGTTCCACCTCACGGATGTGTGCGGCGCTTCTGTGGGGCTGGCTGGATTCGAACCAGCAACCAGGCGGCCTACCTGCGCTCTGCCGTTGAGCTACAGCCCCATGGTCGACGGCAGGGTGCCGGTGAAGGTCAGGGTGCCGGTGAAGGTGGGGCCCCTGCCGTCGAGTCTGTGTTCAGGCAGCCGCCTGCTGCTGCGCTGCGAACCCGCGGATGATCATCACGTCGATCGGGCTGAGGCCGCGGATCAGCAGTGAGTGTTCGCCGTTGTGCTGAAAGGCGACGCCGGCGCTTTGGAGCATCGCGCGCAGGAAGTACTGGATGCGGTCGTACGGGTCGTCGAAGTCGCTGGTGTCGATCCGGAGCACCCCGTCCTCGTCAGCGGAGGTGAGGCTCTCATCGGTGATCTTCACGACCCCGATCACACGTGCCAGATACAGGCTGTCGTAGTCGATGTCAGCTGCACGCTCCCCCACGACGACAGCGACTCCGGGCATGTCGGCGGTGCGATCGAGTGCGGTGCGGATCCGTTTGGAGATGCGCTGTTCAGTCATGGTGTGCTCCTTCGTTGCAGAGGTGCTGTCAGAAGGTCGTATGCGCGGATGCCGTCACACTCCCTCCAGTCGACCTCCGAGCCCGCGCGCTGCTGGAGCCAGCACTCGGACTGGATGCAGTGCGACCACACGGACTGGTGTGAGGCGTGCGAGCGGCTGCCCGGACTTCACCGGCACGACCCTCGGACCTGCGGTGATCAGCAGCAGGGTGATCTCGCCGGTGAAGCCCGGGGGCAGAAAGGTCGATGCCCCGTCCAGGTGCAGACCTCGAGCCCGCTGCTCCGGGTAGAGCGAGACGATCGCTGAGACATCATCTGGGAGAGCGACATGAACGCCAGTGTGGATGAGAGTTGGTCCCATCCCCGGCGAGACGATCCCGACTTCGTCCGCTCTCAGCCCGAAATCGCTTGCGAGCGAACGTGGCCCGCTGTACCGCAGAATCTTCATGGGACCACCTATGCGCCCATCACCGGTGCGCTGGCAGGTGTGCCTTTCGACGAGCGACAGTCATGATGACGACGCCTGCGATCACAAGGGCCAGGGCTGCGGCACCAATCCAGATGGTCGCTGACGAACCACCGGTTCGGGCGAGCAGCCCGCTCGTGGCCGCCGGGTCATCGTGCACGACGACATTCTCACTGTCAGGCGTTTCCGACTGCACCTCACCGGGGGCCTGCGTCGCCGACGAATCATCGTCTGTCTGGTTGTCAGCCCCTGGGGCTGCTGGATCAGTGGGTGTTGCGGGGGTATCGGGGTCCACCGGAGTGGTCGGGGTGTCAGTGTCCTCTGACCCGCTGTCGGATAGGACGGGGAGCTGGACATTCCGATAGCGATTCGCGAAGCGCTCATCACCGTGCGGTACCTCACCGTTGACTGTCACCCGTCCTCGGGACATCGCATGGGTGGTCACAGTCCCCGAGTCTGCAACGACGTACTCTCGCATGTTGTGGCCCCAGTTCGACCACCCCTTGCCGCTCTCGACTGGTTCGGTGTCCCACGCATCGACGTATGCATGGGTGCCCGGCGTGGAGAACAGCGTCTGAAGCTTCGCTTTCCACTCATCCGTGGTGAAGATGTCCCCATCCACACCTGGAGGTGTGGTGGCTTCGACATAGTCGGGGTGGGCCATGTCCCAGTTGCCGTCCGCGTCGGTGGTGAATCTGAGCCCCACATGCCACAGCCTCGGATCTGGCATGTCTGCTTTCGAGCCATTGAACATGACGGACACATTGTGCACGCCACCTGCGTTGACCTTCCCCTTTCGTCCGCCGTCCGTGATGGTGACGGCGTTCGAGTCCGCGGCATCAGTGTTGACAACGGCGGTCTCTGTGGCAGTCTTCTTCCAGTCCTTGGTGTACCCGGTGACGCTCACCGGATCACCTGACTCGAGGTCGATGAACCCGCTGTGGAATGGTGAGTCGATACTGACGGACCTCGTGGTGATATTGGGGTCGCCCCAAGTGTCGTCGTGAGCGACCGGCAGCGTATCGGAGTAGACATGGCCATCGTGCGTGAGCGCGTATTGCACGTACTCGACATCGTCACCGACACGGAGCACAGAGCTGTCGCTGATGTCTTTGGAGACGAAGGAGACAGTCGAGTCGGTGCTGCCGGGCTCCGGAATGTCGACTTCTGCGGTGGCCAGAGGCCCCTGCCCCCTCTCGTCCAGATCAGTCGAGAACGCATAGCCCTCAATCCTGATCCGACCGTGGTCTGTGCCCAATTTGTTGGCGAACATGTCGATGACGTCGTTGACTGGGATGGTCGTCTCACTGACCATGTCGGGGTCGAAGAATACGTACCCGCGTATCGACCGGTCGCTGGAATGGTCGCTCTCATCTGTCAGGAAGAAGGAGTTCACTCCTTGGGAGGTGACGGTGATGCCGGTCTCGGTGAAGTCGGTCACGCTCAGCTTGGGCTCGAGCGTCGGCTGCCCACCGTCTGCGGCCACAGCTGGTGCACCGCTGGACAGCAGGGCAAGCGAGAGGAGCGCGCTGGTGATGATGCGCCCGCGTGGAGTTTTGAGCATGAGGTCCTCACTGTTCGACATGGACACCAAATGCCTATGCGGAGAGGCGGTTGGGGTCCTTCTCGTGTCGCTCACGCTGAAAACCAGGTAAGGCCGCCATCAGGCTCCCGGGCTCGCGGTACGCCGGCTTGAGCCCGACGTGATCGTCTCGTTCCTCGAAGCACTCTTCGACGATCGCTTCCGTGTCGTAGTCTCGGGAGCTGATCTGGAAGTCATCTTCCACGAGCATCCGCGCAATCGAGCGGGCGCCAGGAGACATGCCGCTGAGCGTCGTCTCCGGTGCAGCCTGCTGCTTCTGAGCGAATTGCCCTGGATTGCCGTTTCGACGGTTGCCTCGCGGATGCAGGAACCGATTCCATCTGCCCATGTACTCTCCCAAAGTCTGGTGTGGTTCGCGTCCGTTCCAAGTCGGTGTCGACGCCCCATCGACGAATGTGGGCTGCTGCCACGCGCATAGACCACCGCATGACCGAATCTGCTCCAACGCACTACCCGCGCCTGTTCGGCATCGGCGGACACTACCGTTCCGGGAAAGACACTTTTGCAGGGCTCTTGGCAGAGCATCACGAGCCGACGGTCGTCCTGGGGTTCTCGGACCCCCTGCATGATGCCCTCGCTGCGCTGAACCCGTACGTCGAACCGGGCGTGCGTTTCAGCGACCTCATCGCCAGCGGTCTCTCGTTCACCGAGGCGAAAGCCCACCCGGAGGTCCGTGCCCTACTCCAACGCCTCGGCACCGACGTCGGGCGGAACATCATCAACCAGAACTGCTGGGTAAACATCGCCGAGCGACGAATCGAAGAGGCCTTCAACGAAGGAGCCAGTGTAGTCATCACAGGGGTACGATTCCCGAACGAGCTGGCCCTGATCAAACGGCTCGGAGGGTTCACAATCTGGGTGGATCGCAACATCGACCGTCGTCTTGCGGCTCACCCGTCCGAGCGCTCTCTTACGTCAGGGGCGTTCGACGCTGTGGTTTTCAACAACGGTACGCTCGAAGACTTGTCCCACGCTGCGGCAGACTTCGCGAGGTACAACGTGTCCTGAAGTCGTTCAGCGCGCCGGTGGCATCGGCGGGATGGGGCCACGGTCACGGTGTTCGACCCGGTAGCGGACGGCTTCCGGGTCGTCGGGATCACTGCCAGGTGCGACCTGCAGGGGTGGCACCTGCCGTGGCGGTGGGAAGCCGTGCTCGTGCAGCCCCTGGTACTTGCGCCCGAACGCCGGAGGCGGCGGTGGACCGTCGTCGAGGCTGACCTCACTGATCGTGAGTCTCCGGGCAGCGAACTGGCCGCCGTTGCCGGTGGTGAGATTGCCGCGAGGGTGTTTGGCCGGGTCGAAGGAGCTCATGCCTGCAATGTGTGCTGCCACTCGAGCTGAAGTCGCCGACGGATCACCGGTAGAGGGTCACCCTCCAGACGGTCGCCCCGATCGCCGCCCAGACGGGGAGGCTGAACGCCAGGCCGTAGCCGAGTCCTCGGAAGAACCGCGTACCCTCGTCATGCCGAGCTGACTGTGTGCTCTCGAATGTGTCCATGCATTCGACCTATGCGCCTCGGTAGAGCCGCGGGTCAGCGCCGAGGAACGCGAACCATCCATGCAGGTACCCGAACACGAGAACGGCGATCAGCAAGACGAAGACCGCTACCTTCGCCAGCTTCTTCGCCCACGCAATGCCACTGGATGCGGCGAGCAGCAGGATGGTGCCGGCGGACAGCCCGGTGAGCCCGGACAACCACGAGACGACAGACTGAACTTTGGCTGAGATGTCCTCCATGACCATTGCGTATGCGTTCCAACCCGACCACTGTCCGGCGCCGGGTCGTCTGGTTCAGTCGCCGTATCCGAATGCGTCCTGCAGCAGCGCTGCCGTGCGCTGATCCACCCAGGGCAGCTCCTTGATGTAGAACCGCCGTGTGGTCTCCGTCGACGCGTGGCCCAAGAGCTTCGCTGCGAGCTCCAGATCACCGAGGGAGGCGATCTCCGTGGCCACGGTCTTGCGCATCGTTGAGAACAGCACATTGTCGACCGCTGACTCGAGATCGTCGAACAGCCCCTGGTCGACGGCCCAGTCACGGAACTTCCGAAAGGCCCGGTCCAGATTGTTCAGCAGGTACGGTGTGCCCTGCCGAGTCTGGAAGAGGTAACCGTCGTCGTCCGTCTGCACCTGCAGCTTCGTCATGATGATGTCGGCGGCAAACACCGGCAGACAGATGATGCGCATCTGACGAGCCCGTTTCGGTGTCGGCTTGCGCTGCCCGTTCTGCTGCATGGTTCCGTTCACAGAGACGAACACCTGCTCGTCGGCGATCAGCACGTCCCTGCGCCTCAGGGCGAGCACCTCCCCCGGTCGCATGCTCGTCCCCAGCACCACGTCGAGGATCCGACGGATGTCCGCATTCGGCCGCACGCCCCGACGTTTCGTCGACTCCCACTGGATCAGCACCCTGCGCACCACGTCGACATCATGAGCGCTCAGCGCCTCGCGCTCCGTCTTCGCCGGCCTGATCGGTGTGGTCGCAGCCGCGAAGTCACGCTCAATGAGCCCCATGCGCACGAGATGCTGGCAGACCATGCTGAGCACAATCCGAGACATCTTGGCGTTCCACGCTCCCCGTTCCGCCAGAATGCTGGCGACGATGCCTTCGAGTAGGGGGACACTCAGTTCGCGGATCAGCACTCTCGACAGGCGGTTGTGCAGCGTCCGATTCAAGCAACGCTGATACTGGTCGAGTGTCCCGGGGGCAGCATTGGGGTGAGACCGCCGATATGCCTCAAGCCACATTTTCCCAGCGGCTTCGAGTGTCGAGTCGACGCCGAGAGTGTGAGTACTGCCGAGAAGCTGCGTCACCGCCGCTTGGAGCAGTGCCAGCGCTGTAGCCGGGTCAGGGCCACTGCGCTCGATCTGACGTGAGACGCCGTCCATCGGGTAGACCCGGCATCTGGCGATCCAACGCTCCCCTGCCTGATGGACAGAGAACGGCGAATGCGAACCCGGACTTTTCGTCGGCCGACCCATCAGCTCAGGCTGCTTTCTGATCGGGAGAGTTTCCCTCCATCTCCAGCAGATATTGGTCGACGGTCTCCTGCCGCCAACGGACGGATCCGCCGATCTTCACTGCGCGAGGGCCTTCGCCCTTCGACCGCAGATTGCGGATCGTCTTCTCCGAGACGCTCAGATACCGGGCGAGATCTTTGATCGTCAACAGGGATGGCGATGCTGCATGTTGTGGTGTCATGCACTCCCCTATGCGCGTCGAGGGCGGCCACGTTCGCAGGCGGGACAAATCGGGATATGCCTGAGCCGAGACCACTGTTCGGAGGGGTTTTTGCTGAGTTTTTGCTGGATTGGAACATCCGCGGCCCTTCGGGATCAGGGGCGATCCGCGGAATACCGGGGCAAAACGTGGGGCGTGTGGGACTTGAACCCACGACCAAGGGATTATGAGTCCCGTGCTCTAACCAGCTGAGCTAACGCCCCCGACCGCGATTGCGCGCTGAGATGCCGCAGCCAACAGTCAATCGTACCGGGTGCGGCACAGCGATGCAGTTCGATGGCCGTGTCTCGCAGAACAGGCCTCTGAGCGATCATCTCGCGATGACGGTTGCGAGCTCGTCCCATCTGGTCGTCGCTCGCGGTGAGAGCATGTCGCGCTTCATCTGCCACGCCGGCCCGGTCTTCAGACCTGCCGCTCCGAGAGCGACCGCGTTGCCGCCAAGCCGTTCGTTCACCTGGTCGAGCATCGATCCCAGTCGGCCCGTCGCCTGAGGCGGTTCGTCGAAGAGGTCGAACTCCTGCTGTTCTCCGGGCTGTCGCAGATCGCTCAACGTGATGCCTGCACGCACATAGCGGCGGTCGTCGAGCATGTGCGGCAGGATGAGCGCATGCGCCCGCTTCGCGACCGTCACCGGGTCGTCTGTACGCGGGGTCACCTCGATCGCCCCGCTCGCCGTGTGCATCGGAGGGCTCGCCCAGGCTGTGGATGCGAATGCCTGCACGGCTCCGGCAACAGAGCCCTGTGCCCGCAGCCGTCGGGTCACATACTGTGCATAGACCGTCAGCACTTCATGCATCTCGTCGACTGTCGTGACAGGAGTCGAGAACGATCGCGAGTACATCACCTGCTGCCGTGTGCTGGGTTGCACGTCGTAGTCGATGCAGGGCTGTCCGCGCAGCTCGAGGATGGTGTGGGCCATGCTGACGCTGAATCGACGACGCATCTGCTCGACGTCGGCGTCGCGCAGCGCGGCTGCGGTGTCGATTGCCAAGACGGCGAGCCGTTTGCTGGTGCGCCGCCCGACGCCCCAGATCTCACTCGCCGGCGTTGCTCGCAGGATGCGATCGAGCTGATCGGCCGAATACCAGTCGGTGTTGGCGACCCCGTTCAGTGCCGTGTTCAGCTTTGCGCCGTGACTCGCCAGCTTCGCGAGGGTTCGGGTGGGCGCGATGCCGACTGACACCGGCACGCCGATGTCATGGCGGAGGCGATGGCGCATCTCGCGAGCGGCAGCCGTCATCTGATCTGTGGTGCCGTGCACGCGCACGAATGCTTCGTCGATGGAATAGACCTCGACGCAGTCGCTGAACCGTTGGAGCATCGACATGATGCGCCCGGAAATCTCGCCGTAGAGCTCATAGTTCGATGACCGTGCGATGACACCGTGCTTGTCGGCCCAGGCCTGCAGCCGGAACCATGGCTCGCCCATGGGAATGCCGATCGCCTTCGCCTCGGCGCTGCGAGCCACGACGCAGCCGTCGTTGTTCGAGAGCACCACGACGGGTCTGCCCTCGAGCCCCGGGTGAAAGATGCGCTCGCAGGCGGCGAAGCACGAGTTGACGTCGACCAGTGCGAAGCGCTCGCCACGTGTCTTCGACCGGGCGCCTGCCGCCCCGTTCACAGTCGATGCAGGCATCGTGTCGCGACTCCCCAGATCGACAGCTCCTGGCCTTCGCGCATGCGAATCACTGGATGCCCGGGATGCTCCGCATGCAGCTCGGGGCCGGAAGCCGTCAGCCGAAACCGTCTGATCGTCAGCTCGCCGTCGACCACGGCGATGACGATGCTGCCGTCTGACGGGGTGAGCGAACGATCGACGATGATCTCGTCGCCGTCGAAGATGCCGGCCCCGACCATTGCGTCGCCGACAACTTTCACGACGAATGTCGTCAGCGGATCGTCGATCAGATGCTCGTTCAGATCGAGTGTGCCGTCGAAATAGTCTTGCGCGGGAGAGGGAAAACCTGCTACCACGACACCTCCGATCGTTCGAATATATGTTCGAGCATACCCGGTGCCTCCGACATGAACAGGCAGGGGCGCCTACCATGTGCATTGATGAGCATTGCAGAGCAACCCCTGATCGCACGCCAGAGCGCTGACGTGCCGACCACTCTGGCATCGAACCCGGCCCAGAACCCGGCCCAGACCCCGGGGCCCGCAGCTCGCGCACCCGGCATGCCGCATCCCCACGACGAGGCCGACCCCCTCGCGCTCGTCATCGTCGTCGACGGCGCGAAGACGCCCGAGGGCCACCTGCAGGCCGGCGCCGAAGATCTCTACGACGCGGCCGCGCGCGCGATCACCGCGATGCTGTACGACGCCCGCCCCGAGTGCATCGCACGCGTGCGCGCCTGGACCGACGATCGCATCCGCAAGATCGTCAAGCGGGCACGCAACCGGGCGTGGCGGCAGATCGACGCCCTCGACCTGCCGCATGTCACTGTCACCGTGGGCAGCGCGACGGTCGCGGTGTTCGCTCCCCTGCGCCCGTCTGAGTACCCGCCGGTGCTGCGCAGCGCGCAGGTCTCCGGGCTCCAGGCAGAGGCCATCGGTCGCCCGCCGCATCCAGGCGCGATCACGGTGCACGTCAACGATGCGCTGCACATGTCGACCGGCAAGACCCTCGCTCAGCTCGGCCATGCGGTGCAGATCTTCGCCGACGAGCTGCCGGCCGAGGCGGCGGCCTGGACCGCTGCCGGCTGCGCGGTGCACGTCGTGCCGGGCATCCCGGCCGACGAGCTTGCGGTGCGCATCGAAGATGCGGGCTTCACCGAGGTGCCGCCCGGCTCGCTCACGGCGGCGATCAGTCTCTGAGCGCCTGAGGCGTCGAAACGTCGTCGTCGTACCGACCGACCTGCGATGCGTCGATCAGCGTGATGAGGCGGTCGGCGATCACCTCGTTGCCGATCTCGTTCGGGTGGTCGCCGTCGGCGAGAATCCACTCGGGATGCCCCTGCATGATCTGCCCCACGTCGAGATAGGTCGCGTGGATCTCGCCGGCGGCCCGCCGCACGTCGTCACGAATCTGCGGCAGTGAACCCGGCTCGTCGGCCGCGTTCCAGAAGGGCGAGACCACATAGATCGTGGCCTGCGGGTACCGGTCGCGCAGATCGGTGAAGAAGTCGAGCACGGCGTCGTACTGGTCCCCGAGGTCGTCCCATGCGCCGATGTCGTTGCCACCGCCGGTGACCATGACGACGTCGGCCGCGGGGTCGGGCAGACTGTCGAGCACGTCTTGATAGTCGGGTCGCGGGTCGTCGGGAGTTCCCCAGGCGGTCACGTAGCCGGTGCCGCCCAATGCCACGTTGTTCTCCGTCCACCCCATGCGCTCGGCGATGAGGGTGGTGAACCGCGCGGTCGGGTCGTCGAGAACCTCGCCTGACGTGTACGAGTCACCGATCACCAGCATGTCGGCACCAACGTGCCGAGTCGGGCCGTCATGTTCGCCGGCGGCGCTGGGCCGGTCTGGTGTCGCCGGCGCGCCCGATGCGGATGCCGTGGTGCCGTTCGAGGAGCCATCGTGACTCGCCGCGTGGTCACCACGCGGGTCACCGGTCGTCGCCGAACTCGGTGCGAGTCGAGCGCCTGCGTCAGGCGAGGTCGACAGGAGGATTCCCCCGGCGACGGTCGCCGCGGTGGCCGCGGCTCCGATCGTTCTGCGCACCCATTTGCCTTGCACAGCGACGATGATACTCCCGTCTCAGGAGCGCGGCGGAGGGCTGATCTTGAGACGCTCCTCGGCACGCCTGACGCCGCGCACCTGTGGGTGGTGGCGTGCGATGACGAAGACGCCGCCGACACCGACCGCACCCGTGATCACGAAGGCGACCAGCATCCACAGGGGCGCCTTCGTCGCCTCTTCGAGCACGATCATGCCGATCAGCACGGCGACCAGCGGATCGATCACGGTGAGCCCGGCCATGACCAGATCAGGCGGCCCCGAGGCGTGGGCGTTCTGCACGAACCACGACCCGAGCGCAGCGGTCACGGCCAGGGCGAGGGCGGTGACGATGGTGAGCCATTCGAAGTCGCCGTCGCGTACGCGGGCGACCAGCAGTTTGGCGAGGGTCGAGACGAAGGCGAAGAGCACACCAGCACCGATGATGTAGACGACGGCACGTGTTCTGCGGCCGAACAGGGCGAAGCCGATGGCGAAGACGACCAGCACGCAGGCGAGCAGCACCAGTACGGCGAGGAGGCGCTGATCGGTGACGGGATGGTCTTCGGCGATGGTCGCGGCCATGAAGACGAAGAGTCCGATGCCGACCATGCACATCGCCACACCGGTCAGCACCGAACGGCCGATGTGCAGACTGGCCAGGTGCGCGTTCAGGTAGGTCGTCAGCACGAGTGCGATGATTCCGATCGGCTGCACGACCATGATCGGAGCCATGCTCAGCGCGGTGACCTGCACGACCACGGAGAGCCCGAGCAGCAGCGTGCCGAACACCCAGCGCTTCGAGCGGAAGAGGTTCAGCAGCTCGCGCAGGCTGAATCCGCCCGTGCCCGCATGCTCGTCGATGCTCTTGTCGGTCTTGGCGACGCCGGAGCTCTGCATCTGGGTGCCGATGGACATGATCACGGCGCCCAGCGCTGCGATCAGGATGGCGATGGCATTGCCCACGAATTCACGTCCTGTTCGATCGGTGCCTCCATGGTATCGGTCGAGCTCGACGCGTCGGCTCTGTGGCGCGGTGCGTCGGCCGATCGTGGAGTCACGGCGGATAATGGAGCCATGACCATTCTTCCCATCGTGGTGACGGGCGAGCCCGTGCTGCACCACGTCGCCCAGCCTGTGACCGCTTTCGATGACGACCTGCGCACCCTGGTCGCCGACATGTTCGAAACCATGTACGAAGCGCCGGGGGTCGGGCTCGCCGCACCACAGGTCGGGGTCGACGCACGACTCTTCGTCTACGGCTGGACCGACGATCACGGTACCGAGCACACCGGCGTTGCGGCGAATCCGGAACTCTGGGTCACTCCCCTGCCCATCGGCGAACTCGACGACGACGAAGATGCAGAGGGCTGCCTCTCGGTGCCGGGCCTGAGATTCCCGACCCGCCGATCGACGCGGGCGATTCTCAAGGCTCAGGACGAGAACGGAGAGCACTACGAGGCGCACGCCGAAGGCTGGCTCGCTCGCATCTTCCAGCATGAGTACGACCATCTCGACGGCGTTCTCTACGTAGATCGTCTGGAGGATCCCCACGCCTATGCCGCGCGCAAGATCATCCGCAAACAGAAATGGGGCCGGCCAGGGCTTTCTTGGACACCCGGAATCGACGACATCGACGCATGAAGACGATGCCGACGCAGAAAAAAGTCTGCTGACCTCACAGGGGGGGGGGAAGCGAGATCAGCAGACACGAAATAGTACGTAGATCGCCGGCGCAGATGCAAACCCTGGGCAGGTCATCGGCGCAGATGGCGACCGAGTCGCGCATCCCCTGACACTCGGTCGAGACGCGATGGCAGGATTCGAACCTGCGACGGCTGGCGCGACGGGCTATGAGACCGTCTCCTTCGTCCACTTGGATACACCGCGTTGAAGTGCCCATGCTACGGCGAGTCAGTTTTGCGGCGGGCAAGATGACAGAGTGTGAACCGGCGCGGCGCGCCCTGCATGAGATGATTGTGCGTGACGGCGACGTGTCGCGCACCGCGCCACGAGCCGAACATGCAACGCATCGAGGAGCAAGACTATGAACGCGCCAAGCGCCAAGAACGAACCGGGCCGCAAGATCCAAGCCGTGAGCCACGGCCTCACATTCACTTCGCTGATTCTCGTCATCGTGTCGCTGGGCCTGTTCATCGGTGGCGGCTTCGTGCTCGGAAACGCGCCGATGAAGGGCGACGCCGGGCTGTGGGAGCACCTGCTCGGCCTGCTCATGATGACGGCCGGGTTCTTCACCGCACTGCAGGTCTCGACCTGGTTCTCGAACGACTGATTCGCCCGGCGACGAAACGTCGAACGCCTCTGCCCTGAGCGGCAGGGGTGTTCTGCGTCTCTCGACACGCCCGAGGCTGCCGCTGAGAACCTGTAGAACTGCCTGAGTTTGGCGTCACGACAGCCAGTTGCTATTATGGAGAAGTTGCAACGCGGTATTCCCCTGTAGCTCAATTGGCAGAGCATTCGGCTGTTAACCGAAGGGTTGTTGGTTCGAGTCCAACCGGGGGAGCAAAAGCCCCAGCCGGTCGAATCATCCTGGCGGGGGCTTTTTTCATGCCCTGTTCATGCTCTCTGCCGATGATGCCTCTCCTCCAACTGCTGGTCGAGCTCCTCGAGAATCTCTCTGCACCTGGCCACGTCTTCCTGCGTGCCGGAGAGCTCGAATTCGAAGAGCATGGGCCGCCCGGAGCGCGCGGCGATCTGTCGTGCCGCTGCCTGGTAGTGCTCACCGAAGTTCCGGTTGCCAGATCCGATGACTCCGACCATCTGCCGACGATTCTGCGCCGAGGCGAGAAACTTCAGCACAGCCTTCGGCAGCGTGTCATTGTCGCCGTTGCCCGCCTTGTACGAGGGCGTCAGGAGTACCCATGGGCCGTCGGTGACGCTGTTGCGCACATCATGGTCTGAGAGATCACGGACCTCCCGTTTCAGGTGCCCGGCGAACCGGCGCACGAGACCGCTCGCCGACGAGTAGAAGTAGATTGGCGTCTCTCTCATGCCTACCATCATGCCCCTTGCCGGTGCTCGCCCTGAACTGCCGCAGGGCGCGCTGCACGATCGATCAGCAGACTGGGTATCACGCCATCAGAGGTTCACGGGTGGAGCGTGGCCGCCAGAGCGGCAACCTGCGCACTGCGCCGGGCGTCGACCTCGCCGAGATCCTGCGAGTCGTGGGAGCAGAACGCGCGGGGCAGCAGCATTCCGGAGAGAATGCCGCAGATCTCATCCGCATTCGGCATCTCGTCGATCTCTCCCCGATCGACCGACCGTTCGAGAGCGGATCGGACAGCACTGCGAAAGGCCCTGGCGAAGTCTCTGCTCGACAGCTGTCTGGACCGGTCGCCCGACGAGCCTCGGTAGGCCAGATACGGCAGCACCGAACGCAGAAAACGATCGTTCAGCCGTTCGACGCAGGCGAGCTGAATGGCACAGAGGTCTTCTTCGAGAGATCCATGGTCTGATGTGGTGAACGCTGTGGTTCGTGAGTCGACGATGATCAGCAGCATCTCATCGAGGTTCGTGAAACGGCGATAGAAGGCCGGTCTCGTCGTCTTCGCCGCAGAGACGACCGAAGATATCGTCACTGCGCTGAGCCCGTGCGTGAGCGTGATGTCGACGACAGCCGCGGTGATGGCCTGTGAGATGCCCTCATCGAGAGGCCGACCGACGCCCCCGAGTGCCGACATGCGTTCGGGGGCAGTCACAGGACTCCTTGTTGAGGCGAATCAAACTGTTCGTCTCGGGCCCGAAGACCCGAGACGAACTCCCCCCCCTGCTCCCCCGTTGCACAGTGTATCGCATAATCATCATCTGATGTGCCAGATGTACACGCGCTGCCAGCATCGCCCAAGTTCACATCGGCATGCGTCCGACGGACTCGCCATAGGGCGTCTCGCCGATGGTCTCGAAGCCGACGTGCTCGAAGAACGGGCCGGGCCCCTCCTCCCCCGGTTCATAGATCACGTAGAGCGCCGCGCAGCCGCGTGAGCGAGCTTCGTCGGCCAGTGCATCGACCGCGAATCGTCCGATGCCTCGCCCCTGACCACGTGCATCGACATGGATGCGCCAGAGCGCAGCGCTGAACTCGTCGCGGTCGGCGTCGGGGTCGAAGCTGCCGTGGATGAAACCGACCACTTCATCGGTCTCGTCATCGACGACGACCCGTTGCCATGCGGTGTCGGGATTCACCACCGAGACGGCAGCAGAGTACGAGACGGGGGCGATGTACTGCGCCTGGCCGGGCTTCAACGAGAGCGCGTTCGCCGCGATGATGTATTTCGCGTTCAGTTGTTCAAGTCTCAATGTGCTCATGGCAGCATCATATGGCACCTCGCCGGCGAACACCTGAGCATATACGTCTGCACGCGCCCGACCGCGACCTCGCGCTGCGCTGGGCCCGGCTCGTCGACGGGCCTGCTGCACGCGTGGGGGATGATGGCGTGGTCTAGTGCGTCGCAGTCGCGCTGGCCGCACCGCGCGTGGGGCGCGGCACCGGGGTGAGGCGCTGGAGCAGCTCGACATGTTCTGGGGTGAGATCGGCTGTGCTGTTCACACCCAGCAGCTGCAGAGTGCGGGTGTACTCGCCGCGCAGCAGTTCGAGCACTTTGGCGACGCCCTCTCTGCCCGCAGCCATCAGCCCGTAGAGGTAGGCGCGCCCGATCATCGCCATGTCGGCACCGTTGGCCACGGCGGCGACGATGTCAGCCCCGTTCATGATGCCTGTGTCGATGAGGATGGAATAGTCGTCGCCGAGCTCGGCGCGCACTTCGGGAAGCAGATGCAGCGGCACCGGCGCACGGTCGAGCTGCCGGCCGCCGTGATTCGACAGCCAGACGCCGTCGGCGCCGTGGTCGCGCACGCGCTTTGCATCGTCGACGTTCTGAATGCCCTTGACGACGAGCTTGCCCTTCCACTGCTCACGAAGCCAGTCGACGTCGTCGAACGAGACGGTGGGGTCGAACATCTGGTTTGCCAGCTCGCCGACCGTGCCCTGCCACGAGTCCAGTGCTGCGAATCTCAGCGGCTCGGTCGTCAAGAAGTTGAACCACCACCAAGGGCGCACCGCCCCGTTCAGGAACGTCTTGCCGGTGAGCCTCGGTGGGATGGTCATGCCATTGCGCACGTCTCGAAGACGGGCGCCGGCCACTGCGGTGTCGACGGTCACGATCAGCGTGTCGATGCCCGCCTTCTGCGCGCGCTCGATCAGGTTCAGCGACCGGTCGCGCTCTCTCCAGAGGTAGAGCTGGAACCAGTTGCGCCCGCCTGGTGTGCTCTGGGCGAGGGTCTCGATCGATGTGGTGCCCATGCACGACAGGCTGAAGGGGACTCCCGCGTCGCGCGCCGCCTCACCTGCGGCGACCTCGCCCTCATGATTCATCATGCGCACGAAGCCGGTCGGACAGATGCCGAGCGGCATTGCCGCCGTGCTCCCGAGCACCTCGGTGCTGGTGTCGATCTCGGCGATGTCGCGCAGCACCGAGGGGTGGAAGACGATGTCTCGATAGGCCTGCCGCGCGCGCCGCAGGCTGATCTCGCTCTCAGCCGCGCCGTCGGTGTAGTCGAAGGCCACCTTCGGTGTGCGACGCTTTGCGATCTGTCGGATGTCCCAGAGATCTGCCGCCTTGTCGAGCCGGCGCTTCTTGCCGTTCGGCTCGAACGGCTTCAGCCGCAGAAACTGGCTGAACTCTCTGGGGTCTGGAAATCGGCGCTTCGTCATTGTGTGTCTGCTCTCTTGTCTTCTGTCTCGCGACTCAGTAGCCGGCCTGCTTGTCGACCACGCCGGCGAACTCGACGGTGCTGCCGCCGTCGGTCTCGCCGAGGAATGCGCGCACGTTGTGACTGATCCGGGCTGACAGCGGCTTCTGCGCCATCGCCCAGGTGTTCGCCGTGTGCGGCGTGATGATGACGTTGCCCGCCGACCACAGCGGGTGCCCGTCGGGCAGCGGCTCGGGATCGGTCACGTCGACGCCGGCGCCCGCGATCTCGCCCTGCGAGACGGCCTCGGCCAGAGCATCCGTGTCAATCTGCGGGCCCCGAGCGATGTTCACGACGACCGCGTCATTCGGCAGCGCCCTGAACTCCTCGGCCGCGAGCAGATGCTGTGTGCCCGCGGTGAGCGCAGCAGCCAGGATGACCACGTCGAACTCCCCCATCAGGCTGCGGAACGTCTGATCGTCCACGACTCGATCAGCACCTTCGACGGGCTGCTGACGACGGCGCACGACCGTGATCTTCGCGCGGAACGGCTGCAGCAGACGCACGATCTCGCGCCCGATGCCGCCGGCGCCGACGACTGCCACGCGAAGGTCGTAGAGCGAGCGCCCTGCCTGCCCGCTCCAGCTGGTGCGCCGTGCGTAGGGGCCGAGATCACGCAGGGCGGCGAGGGTGAGCGCCAGAGCGTGCTCGGCGACCGGCTCGTCATATGCGCCCTTCGCCGAGGTGAAGGTGATCGAGCTGTGCTTCGTGAAGACCTCGGTGAACGCATCGACGCCGGCGAAGGGCAGCTGCACCCAGCGCACCTGCGGGTTGCCGTCGAGCACCTCGCCCAGCTGTGCGGCGCCCTTCGGATCGAGCCAGACCACGCCCTCGGTCTCGGCGCTGAGCGGCTGCGCCTCGGCTCCGCCGGCTGCGACGGCCTTGACGAACGGACTCTGAGCCTCGGGAAGAACGGTGATCGTCATGGGACTCCTCTGTGTGATGGCTGAATCGTGCGGGCGACGTGCTCAGGCGATCGACTCCTGCAGGTCTCTGCGCTCATGCTCGAGGTCGACGAGCATGCGCTGCACGTTGCGCACCTGGTCTGGCGGGGCGACGGCCGCCCCACGCGAAAGTCTACCGAGCAGCTCGCGGATGCGCTGGTCGAGTCGATCGAGCAGGTACCGGGTCAGCACCTCGCGTGCGTACGCGGCCGCTTCGGCTCCGGTGCTCACCGGCAGCTGAACCATGGCCAGTTCGCCGACCAGTGACTGCAGCTCGGGCGCGACACGCTCGCCGACCGTCTCGACGCGGTTCTTCTGCTCGGCATAGTTCGGCACGGACAGCAGCACCTCGAGCAGCTGGCGAAGATGCGGCTCATTGACCGGGAGCTGCTCGACCCGGCCGCGCAGATCGGGCGGACACAGCTCGGGCACCTGCAGGAGCACCTCGGCGAGCTGCACCTCGCGTCTGGCGTGCTGGGAGCCCATCGGCAGATCGGCGCGGTGAATCGGCTGAACCGGGGCGGGCGCCGGCGCAGCATCCGGCGTCTGTTCGGGTTCGCGCGCGCGAATGAAGCCCGAGGCCCCGGGCGCCGGGCCTGCATCGGGCTCCGGGCGAGCGGCGGGCGCAGACGCGGGATGCCGCGAACGGTCGCGTTGGGAGGCTCGCACCATGCGCAGCGCCTCATCGGGATCAGCCCCGACCAGACCGGCGAGCACACGGGCATAGCCCGGCTGCAGCGCGCGATTGCGCAGACCCGCGACGATCGGGGCGGCCTGCTGCAGTGCCTGCACACGACCCTCGACGGTGTTCAGATCGAAGCGCTTGATCACCTGGCGCATGGCGAACTCGAAGAGCGGCGTCTTCGCGGTGATCATGCTTCGCACGGCCTGATCGCCCCGGGTCATGCGCAGGTCGGAGGGATCGAGCCCGTCGGGTGCGATGGCGACGTAGGTCTGCGCGACGAAGCGCTGCTCCTCGGCGAAGGCGCGCAGGGCGGCCTTCTGCCCTGCTTCGTCGGGATCAAAGGTGAAGATGACCTCGGCCGGCTTCGACGCGTCGTCGGCGAGCACACGACGGATGACCTCGATGTGTCCGGGGCCGAAGGCGGTGCCGCAGGTGGCGACGGCGGTGTCGACACCGGCCAGATGGCAGGCCATCACGTCGGTGTAGCCCTCGACCACCACCACCTGGCGCTTCTTCGCGATGGCTCGTTTGGCGAGGTCGAGCCCGTAGAGCACCTTGGCCTTGTGATAGACGTCGGTCTCTGGAGTGTTGAGATACTTCGGCCCCTGATCGTCGTCATAGAGTCTGCGCGCACCGAACCCGATCGTTCGCCCCGTGAGGTCGATGATCGGCCACATCAGCCGGCCGCGAAAACGGTCGTAGACGCCGCGCTGCCCCTGGGACACGAGGCCGGCGGCGATCAGCTCGTCGTTGGTGAATCCGCGCTGCTGCAGATGATCGCGCAGGCCGTTCCAGCCCTTGGGCGCATACCCCATGTGAAACTCGTGAGCTGCATGAGAGTCGAAGTCGCGGCGCAGCAGCTCGGCGCGAGCGACCTTCGCCTCGGGGCTGTTGAGCTGCTGGGCGAACCAGCTGCGTGCGGCTTCGTTGGCCTCGAGGAGACGCGCGCGACGACCGCGAGCCTGCAGGTCGGGGCCGCCGTCTTCGTAGTGCAGCTCGTAGCCCAAGCGATCGGCGAGCTGTTCGACCGCCTCGGTGAAGGTGACGTGGTCCATCTTCTGCAGAAAGGTGAAGACGTCGCCGCCTTCGCCGCAGCCGAAGCAGTGGTAGTAGCCGAGCTGGGGTCGAACGTGGAAGGAGGGCGAACGCTCGTCGTGGAACGGGCACAGCCCCTTCAACGACCCGATGCCGGCCGACTTGAGCGTCACATACTGGCCGATGACCTCTGAGATGTCGGTGCGCGAGCGAATCTCGTCGATGTCGCGTCGTGCAATCCGTCCAGCCATGCCCACCAGTCTAGATGCTCTTCACGGCTCGCCCGTCTGGCTCGGACCGCCTGCGCGTTCCGCGATGTCGATGGGCGGCGACTACCCGTCGGCGAATCGTGCATACCAGTGCTCTGCCGAGAGATCCGTGAGCATCGCCACCTGGTCGACGATCACACGCCGACGCCCGTCGTCATCGGGCGCCGCTCGCCACAGTTCGCGGAAGGCGGGCTCGAGGTGCGCGTCCCCCGTCTTCCACAGGCTGTCGAGCAGCGCCGCCAGCATCGACCGCTGACGCTCGTAATAGGGCTGCAGGCTGTCAGAGGCCATGATGAACATGCCGACGATGCCCTTCAGCAGGGTGATCTCGGCCGAGGTCTCGACCGGCAGCTCGACATCGGCCCGGTAGCGGATCAGACTGCCGACCGGATGCGCCGCACGGGTGGCCTCGGTCACCGACCTGCAGAAGCGGCCGATCAGCTCACTGGTCAGATCTTTGAGCTGGGCGAGATGTTCGCGGCTCTCGCTCCAGTTCCACAGCCAGAGCGGCAGCTGCTGCAGACGATGCAGCGCAGCGGCCAGCTCGTCTGCGGAGTGCCGGGTGCCCGTCCAGATCATCGCACCGCGCAGCACCTCGTCGAGATGCTCAGGATCGTTGATCACCTCAGGATCGACATAGCGCTCGACGATGCCGTCTTCGAAGTCGTGCACCGAATAGGCGATGTCGTCGCTGAGATCCATGACCTGAGCCTCGACGCAGCGCCGCCCGGCCGGGGCCCCGGCTCGCAGCCACTCGAACACCGGCAGGTCGTCGGCGTAGACGCCGTACTTCAACGGGCCGCCGGTCTCATCCGCGCGGCGCACGCCCTCTGCGACCCCCCATGGGTACTTGGCTGTGGCATCCAGCGTCGCACGAGTCAGGTTGAGCCCGTAGCTCACGCCGTCGACCATGCGCTTGGTCTCGAGACGGGTCAGCAGCCGCAGCGTCTGCGCATTGCCCTCGAAGCCGCCGAAGTGCACCGCCCACTCGGCCAGGGCCATCTCGCCGTTGTGTCCGAAGGGCGGATGGCCGAAGTCGTGGGCGAGGCATGCGCTGTCGACCAGATTCGGATTCAGCCCCAGCGACTTGCCGAGTTCGCGCCCGACCTGGGCGACCTCGAGCGAGTGCGTCAGCCGGTTGCGCACGAAGTCGAGCCCGGCGGTCGGCGAGAACACCCCGGTCTTGGCCGACAGCCGCCGCAGAGCCGACGAATGGATCATACGGCCGCGGTCGCGCTCGAAGTCGCCACGGCGATTCGTGTGCGTCTCTGGATACCAGCGCTCCCGGTCGGCTCTGGCGTACTTCGCCCGCTTCAGGCGACCGGATGACGTCACCGCTGTCGTCGCATCCTCTTGAGCCTCGTTCACATCGTTCTCACGAACGCTCATGCGATCAGCCGCCGCTCACGTCGAGCTCGGCCTCGAGCAGACACGACGACTGCTCTTCGTCGAGCAGGTTCGACTCGAGCCAGTGCTCGGGCAGGTGCGGGCGCTTGGGGCGACCGGCTCGGCCGCGCGGCCCCTCGGCGTCCCGGCCCGGATACTCCACGCTCGCATCGAGCTGGCCGACCAGGTCTTCGAGCTCGCCGAACGTCTCGACCAGGGCCATGCGCTGGCGCAGCTCGCCGCCCACCGGATACCCCTTGAAGTACCAGGCGACGTGCTTGCGGATGTCGCGACAGGCGTGCATCTCGTCGTCGAAGAAGTCGCCGAGCAGCCGGGCGTGTCGCAGCAGAGCCGCTCCGACCTCGCGCAGATTCGGCTGTGCCGGCTGATACTCGTAGCTCGGCCGCGTCGGGTCGTCGGCATATGCCGCGAACGCCCGCTCAAGATCTTGGAACAGCCAGGGCCGCCCGAGGCAGCCGCGACCGACCACCACGCCGTCGACGCCGGTCTCGCGCACCATGCGGATCGCATCCTCGGCCGACCAGATGTCGCCGTTGCCGAGCACCGTCACGTCGGGCAGCATCTCGCGCAGCCGCGCGATCGCAGACCAGTCGGCATGCCCCGAGTAGTGCTCGGCCGCCGTGCGCCCGTGCAGCGCGACCGCAGCGACTCCGGCGTCGCGGGCCGCTTTCGCAGCCCATTCGAAGGTCATGTGGTCGTCGTCGATGCCCTTGCGCATCTTCACCGTCACGGGCAGGTCGCCGGCGGTGCGCACCGCGGTCTGCACGATCGAGGCGAAGAGGTCGTGCTTCCAGGGCAGGGCCGCTCCCCCGCCTTTGCGGGTCACTTTGGGCACCGGGCAGCCGAAGTTCAGGTCGATGTGGTCGGCGAGATCTTCGGCCACGATCATGCGCACGGCTTCGCCCACGGTCTTCGGGTCGACGCCGTAGAGCTGCACCGAGCGCGGCGTCTCGTCGTCGTCGAAGGTGATCAGACGCATCGTCTCGGCGTTGCGTTCGACGAGGGCGCGCGTCGTGATCATCTCGCAGACGTAGATGCCGCCGCCGTAGTCGCGGGCCAGGTGCCTGAAGGCCCGGTTCGTGATGCCGGCCATCGGTGCGAGTTCGACTGGGGTGTCGACGTGCAGCCGGCCGATCTGCAGGCCGCCGGTGGCTGAGGGGGCCGAGAGATGATCTGTCATGTTCTACTTCTGCGTTCTCTGCATCGGGGGATGCGATTGGGAGTCGTCGGCAGACGGCTGAACGGTTCGGATCGGGACAGTGTCGCGGGTCGCTGCAGCCTCTGGAGCAGACGAGGCGGTGCCCGACAGCTCGAAGCCGTGCCACACGGGTACCGGCCTCGCCGGTGGATGATACGTGTTGTCGATGCGCCGGCGTCGTGCTGCGAAGAGCACCCAGCAGAGATACGAGCTGCAGAGAATCACCTCTTGGAGCAGCACGATCGGGCTGTCGACGCTGCCTTCGAGCGTGTCGTCACCGGTGATGCCGGTCGCCTGCACCAGAAAGAGCAGCGCGTTGTTGATCACGTGCAGTGCGACCGACGCTTCGAGCCCACCGGTGCGTATGGCCAGCCAGACCGTGGTGACGGCGAACACGACGATGCTGAGCTGCCCCCAGAAGCCGTATCCGTGACCCGCGGTGAACAGCACAATGCTGGGAATGGCCGCCAGCCAGGGCTGACGCAGCCAGCCGCCGACCGTCTGCAGGATGAGCCCGCGGAAGACGAGCTCTTCGGTGGCCGCCTGGAGCGGCACGAGCACGACGATCATGCAGAACAGCACGGCGTAGGCCGGCCAGCCGACCCAGCCGTGCGTGCTCGGCTGGGCGCTGGCAGTGCCGTCGCCCAGCCCGCCGGCAGAGCCGTCGGTCAGCGCTCCCGCAGTCAGCGACCCGATGATCGTGAACAGATTCATCAGCACCTGCGTGCCGACGAAGGTGACGACCGCAGGCATGGTGCACCAGAGCATCCACCGCCAGCGGATGCGCGAGGCGACCGACAGCATGTGCCGCCAGGGCCGCAGCCCGGTCGACAGACAGGCCAGCAGCACGGCCGGCGCCATCAGGATCACCGACACCAGCAGCAGCGACAGGGTCATCGGATCTGTGATGCGCGAGGTGTCGAGCGATTCGAGACCGGCGAGGCCGCCGCCGTTGACGAAGAGCGCGATGCCGTAGACCGCGAAGAGCAGCACAGACAGCACCATGTAGTAGACCATCGCGAGCACGATGGTCAGCAGCGGTCGCCACCAGCGGTAGTTCGGCAGGCTCAGCTGCAGACGGTGATACTGCAGCGGTTCGGGCTGCACCCACTCCCAGTGCCAGCCCTGTGGCTGGTGCTGCCAGCCGAGCGGCTGCGCCTGCCGGCCCTGAGGGCGGGGCACGGTCACGCGCCGATCAGCCGCTGTGCCAAGTACCCTTCGATCTGATCGAGCGAGATGCGCTCCTGCGTCATGGAGTCGCGTTCGCGCACCGTGACGGCGTGATCGTCGAGGGTGTCGAAATCGACGGTCACGGCATAGGGCGTGCCGATCTCGTCCTGGCGACGGTAACGACGACCGATCGCGCCGGAGTCGTCGAACTGCACGTTCCAGTGCTTGCGCAGCCGCTCGGCGAGACCGCGCGCCTCGGGCGAGAGCTTCTCGTTGCGCGACAGGGGCAGCACGGCGACCTTGACCGGCGCGAGGCGCGGATCGAGGTGCAGCACGGTGCGCTTGTCGGTGCCGCCCTTGGCGTTCGGCACCTCTTCTTCGTCGTAGCTGTCGACCAGGAACGCCATGAGCGAGCGGGTCAGGCCGAACGAGGGCTCGATGACGTACGGGATGTAGCGTTCGCCGGTCGCCTGGTCGAAGTAGCTGAGGTCGTTGCCCGAGGCCTCGGTGTGGTTCTTCAGGTCGAAGTCGGTGCGGTTGGCGATGCCCATGAGCTCGCCCCACTCGCCGCCCTCGAAGCCGAACTTGTACTCGACGTCGATCGTGCCGGTCGAGTAATGCGCGCGGTCGTCTTCGGGCACGTCGAAGCGGCGCAGGTTCGCCGGGTCGATGCCGAGGTCGACGAACCAGTTCCAGGCGTCTTCGACCCAGGCCTTGAACGCCTCGTCGGCGTCTTCGGGCTTGACGAAGTACTCGATCTCCATCTGTTCGAACTCGCGGGTGCGGAAGATGAAGTTGCCGGGCGTGATCTCGTTGCGGAAGGCCTTGCCGATCTGGCCGATGCCGAATGGCGGCTTCTTGCGCGCGGCGGTGACCACGTGAGCGAAGTTCACGAAGATGCCCTGAGCCGTCTCGGGGCGCAGGTAGTGCAGACCCTGTTCGTTGTCGACAGCGCCGAGGTAGGTCTTCATCAGGCCGGAGAACTGCTGCGGCTCGGTCCAGGCGCCGGGCTGGCCGGTCTCAGGATCGTTCACGTCGGCGAGTCCGTTGACCGGCGGGTGCCCGTGCTTGGCGGTGTAGGCCTCGATGAGGTGGTCGGCGCGGTAGCGCTTGTGGGTGTGCAGCGACTCGACGAGCGGGTCGGTGAAGGTCTCGACGTGCCCCGAGGCCTGCCAGACCTTGGTCGGCAGGATGATCGACGAGTCGAGGCCGACCATGTCGGCGCGGCCGCGCACGAAGTCATCCCACCAGCGGCGCTTGATGTTCTCTTTGAGCTCGACTCCGAGGGGGCCGTAGTCCCATGCGGAACGTGTGCCCCCATAGATGTCTCCCGAGGGAAAGACGAACCCGCGACGCTTCGCGAGTGAGATGACCGCATCGAGACGGGATGACTTGGACACACGCACTCCTGATTCATTGGCTGTCGCCGAGGTCGAGACGTGACTCGCACGTCGCCCGACCGCGGTCGAAAGGGCTTGAGCGCACGCAGGCGCACTGCATCCAGTCTAGACGCCCGGCTGGGAATCCGGGCGAGCCTCGACGCTGCGCGCCGGCGCGGCTTCGGCGGGATGATCGACCGCGCCCCCGAACCGGCGATCGCGATGCGCGTACTCGACCACGGCATCCCACAGATTCGCCCGTCGGAAGTCGGGCCAGAGCACATCCTGAAAGACGAACTCGGCATACGCCGACTGCCAGAGCAGAAAGTTCGAGGTGCGCTGCTCGCCCGACGGCCGCAGAAAGAGGTCGACGTCGGGAACCGGCCAGGTCGACAGGTGATGCTCGACGGTGCGTTCGGTGATGCCCCGCGGTCGCAGCCGACCTGCGGCCACCTCTTCGGCCATCGCGCGCATGGCATCCACCAATTCTGCCCGCCCGCCGTAGTTCACGCACATCGTGAGATCCATCACCGTGTTGTCACGGGTCAGCTCTTCGGCGATCTCGAGGTCTGCGATGACCGACCGCCAGAGCTTCGGGCGTCGGCCCGCCCAGCGCACGCGCACGCCCCAGGCGTGCAGCTGATCGCGCCGCCGATGCAGCACGTCGCGGTTGAAGCCCATCAGAAAGCGCACCTCGTCGGGCGAGCGCTTCCAGTTCTCGGTCGAGAAGGCGTAGACCGACAGATGTCTGATGCCCATCTGGATCGCGCCGGCGACCACGTCGAGCAATGCCTCTTCGCCGGCACGGTGCCCTGCGGTACGCGTCAGACCGCGCTGGTTGGCCCAGCGCCCGTTGCCGTCCATGACGATCGCGACGTGCGTCGGCAGAAACTTCGCGGGGATCTTCGGCGGCTGCCCGCCGGCATAGTCGAGCGGCAGCAGGGCGGGCTTCGAATCGGCTGAGGATGTCATGGCGATCTGATTCTACGTGCCCTGCCCGTCGAGGTGGCGCAGCGAGCGCACGCGACGTTCGAGATGGTACTGGGTGTATTTCGACGTGACGTCGTGGGCGCGCGAGCGTGCGAGTGAGTCGGCGTCGGAGTCGCCGTCGACGAGCTCCCAGACGCCCGAGAGGAGTCCCGCGAGCACCTCCAGGGTGCGCGGCTCGACCACGAGCGACCCGCTCGGTGCGCAGGCGTCGCAGACCATGCCGCCGGCGACAGCCGAGAACAGTCGGTGCGGGCCCGGTGCACCGCAGCGCGCGCAGTCTCCGAAGGACGGGGCCCAGCCCGAGAGCGACAGCGCGCGCAGCAGAAAGGCGTCGGCGGTCGAGATCGGATCGTGTTCGCCGCGCGCGAGCGAACGCAGCGCTGAGACGCTCAACCGGTAGAGGGCCGGGTTCGCCGTCTCGGCGCTGAGCCGCTCTGCGGCCTCGAGCATGACGGTGCCCGCAGTGTACTTCGCGTAGTCACCGGCGATCGCGGCGCCGAAGTTGACCAGGGTGACCGCCTGCGTGACGGTGTCGAGGGTGCGACCCTCGAAACACTGCAGGTCGACGATGCTGAAGGGCTCGAGACGTGCGCCGAACTTCGACGAGGTGCGGCGCACGCCCTTGGCGACGGCGCGCAGCCGCCCGTGGTGACGTGCCAGCATCGTGATGATGCGGTCGGCCTCGCCCAGGTCATGGGTGTGCAGCACGACCGCCTCATCACGATACAGCGGCACGCGGGGTCAGGCTCCGGCGGATGCAGTGGCCGGCTCGCGACCCGCGTCTGCCGTCTCAGCGCGGATCGCACGGTTCACTGCCGACACGACGGCCTTGAGCGCGGCGGTCGAGCTGTCGGCGTCGATGCCGACGCCCCACAGGCGAACGCCGTTCACACTGGCGTCGACGTAGGCCGCTGCCACCGCGTCACGGCCCGCCGTCAGGGCGTGTTCGACGTAGTCCTCGACCTGCACGTCGACGCCGGCGTCGCGCAGGCTGTTGACGAAGGCGTCGATCGGGCCGTTGCCGGTGGCGCTCACCTGCCTGCGCTCGTCACCGCGGCGGATGTTCGCCTCGATGTGCACCTGACCGGTCATCTCGGAAGTCGTGCTCAGAGCGAGCAGCTCGTAGCGGCCCCACCTGTTGCCCTGATCGTCGGCGGGCAGGTACTCGTCTGAGAAGATCGACCAGATCTGCGGGCTGCTCACCTCGCCGCCCTCGGCGTCGGTCTTGTGCTGGATGACCGACGAGAACTCCATCTGCAGGCGCTTCGGCAGATCGAGGTTGTGATCGGCCTTCAGCAGGTAGGCGACGCCGCCCTTGCCCGACTGCGAGTTGACACGGATGATCGCCTCGTAGTCACGACCGATGTCTTTCGGATCGATCGGCAGATACGGCACGGCCCAGGCGATCTCGTTGAAGTCTCTGCCAACGCGATCTGCGTCGGCCTGCATGCGTTCCATGCCCTTCTTGATCGCATCCTGATGCGACCCGCTGAAGGCGGTGAACACGAGATCGCCGCCATACGGCGTGCGCTCGTGCACCTCGAGCTGGTTGCAGAACTCGACGATGCGCCGCACGCGGGGAACATCGCTGAAGTCGAGCTCAGGATCGACGCCCTGGGTGAAGAGGTTCAGCGCCAGGGTGACCAGGTCGACGTTTCCGGTGCGCTCCCCGTTGCCGAACAGGCAGCCTTCGATACGGTCGGCACCGGCGAGGAAGCCCAGCTCGGCGGCGGCGACGCCGGTGCCGCGGTCGTTGTGCGGGTGCAGCGAGATCAGCACCGAGTCGCGGCGATCGATGTGACGGCCCATCCACTCGATCGAGTCGGCATAGACGTTCGGCGAGGTCATCTCGACGGTCGAGGGCAGGTTCAGGATCATCGGGCGCTCGGGCGTGGGGGCGATGATCTCGATGACGCGGTTGCTGATCTCGGCCGCGAAGTCGAGCTCGGTGCCGGTGTACGACTCGGGCGAGTACTCGTAGGTGATCTCGGTGTCGGGGATGTCGCCTTCGAGGCGCTTGCACAGCTGGGCCGCTGAGACGGCGATGTCGATGATGCCTGCGCGGTCTTTGTGGAACACGACGTCGCGCTGCAGCACCGAGGTCGAGTTGTAGAAGTGCACCACGGCACGCTTCGCACCGCGGAGGGCCTCATAGGTGCGGTGCACCAGGTGCTCGCGCGCCTGCGTCAGCACCTGGATGGTGACGTCGTCGGGAATCGCCCCGTCTTCGATCAGGGAGCGCACGAAGTCGAAGTCGGTCTGGCTTGCAGACGGGAATCCGACCTCGATCTCTTTGAAGCCCAGCTCGACCAACAGGTCGAAGAGCACGCGCTTGCGGTGGGGATCCATGGGATCGATCAGGGCCTGGTTGCCGTCGCGCAGATCGACTGCGCACCAGCGCGGCGCCTTCGTGAAGTGCTGATCGGGCCACGTGCGATCAGGCAGCTCGACCGAGAACTGCTGATGATAGGGAATGTACTTGTCGGTGTGCATGCCGCTGGGCTGCTGGCGGTTCTTCATGGTGCTTCTCTTCCTCGAGACTTGCGTGTCAAGACCACGACGAAACTCCGCGGCGAGGAAGGTCTCAGAATCTAAGACTCGCCGCGGCGGCTAAGAAGGAGCTGCACCGAACGCATGCGAGACATCATAGCAGACACGCCTCCAGGCAGGCGTTCGGCCTCGGCGCCTCAGAACCCGAGACGGTCGAGCAGCTTCGGCGAGGTCTGCCACTCCTTGGCGACCTTGACCCGCAGATCGAGATGCACGCGCCCGCCGATCAGCTGTTCGATCTGCTTGCGCGCTGCGATGCCGAACGCCTTGAGCCGCTGCCCGCCTCTGCCGATGATGATGCCCTTCTGCGAATCACGCTCGACGAAGACGCTGGCATAGATCTTGGTGACGCCGCCTTCAGCGTCGGGTCGTTCGACGTCGTCGATCACCACGGCGAGGGAATGCGGCAGTTCGTCGCGAACGTCTTCGAGCATCGCCTCGCGGATGAGCTCCGCGGCACGCACTTCGATCGAGTCCTCGGTGTGGGTCTCGGCGTCGTAGAGCTGCTGCGAGGCGGGCAGCAGCCGGATCAGCTCGTCACGCACGACATCCACCTGATCGTCGGCAACAGCCGAGACCGGGATCAGCGTCGCCCACTCGGCCAGGGCATCGATCTCGACCAGGCGGGCGGCCACGTCATCGGGCCGCACCCGGTCGGTCTTCGTCAGCAGCGCGACGCGCTTGGCGCGCGGATGTCGCCCCACCTGCTCGATGATGCGTCGGTCGCCGGGGCCGATCGCCTCGTCGGCGGGCAGGCAGACGCACACCACGTCGACCCCGTCGAGCTCGGCCTCGACGATGTCGTTCAGCCGCTGGCCCAACAGAGTGCGCGGTCGGTGCAGGCCTGGTGTGTCGACGACGACGATCTGCCCGGCGTCGGTGGTGAGGATGCCGCGGATCGCCCGCCTCGTCGTCTGCGGCTTGGCGCTGGTGATCGCCACCTTCTCGCCGACGAGCGCGTTCATCAGCGTGCTCTTGCCCGCGTTCGGTCGGCCGACGAAGGCGACGAAGCCCGCGTGAAAGCCAGGGAGCAGATCTGGTTCGGATTGGTTCGTGGGCTCAGCGGATTCAGTCATGATTCGTCTCTTTCGGGGTGTGAGTCGTCCCGCTCGCGCTGGGCGCGCTCGAGCGTGGTCTCGTTCGTGTGTGAGCGCGTCGCTGTGGCAGAGGCCCCGGCCGCGGCGGCCGCAGCGCCTGCTGCCGGTTCGGCGATCACCGTGAGCAGCCGATGGCTGCGCGGATCGATACGGGCGGCGGTCAGCGACAGGTCGCCGACCACGACGCGCTCGTTGAGCGCGGGCAGGTGCCCCAGCGCCTTGATGAGCAGACCGCCGACGGTGTCGACCTCATCGTCTTCGAGCTCTTCGTCGAAGAGGTCGCCGAGCTGGTCCAGGGCGAGTCGCGCGCTCAGCCGATAGCGGTGCGGGGCCAGCCGAATGACCTCAGATGCGTTGCGATCGTGCTCGTCGCTGATCTCGCCGACGAGCTCTTCGATGACGTCTTCGAGAGTGACCAGCCCGGCGACCGAGCCGTACTCGTCGATGACGATCCACATGTGGCGACGCGTGCGCTGCATCAGGGCGAGCAGGTCGTCGATCGGCTTCGACTCGGGCACGAGGTTCGGGCGACGCGCGAGAAACTCCACGGTGCGCTGGCCTTCGCGGGCGGCATCCTGCTCGAACAGGGCGCGCGCGACGTCGCGCAGGTACACCACTCCGACGACGTCTTCGGTCTCTTCATCTTGCAGCGGCAGTCGCGAATACCCGCTCTCGAGAAATACGTCCATCGCATCGTCGAGCGTGGTCGTGGTGTCGAGTGTGCGCATGTCGATGCGCGGAATCATGATCGATCGCGTCAGTGTGTCGCCGAACTCGACGACCTGGTGAATCAGCTCGCGCTCGCCCTGCTCGAGCACGTCGCGCTCGACCGCCTTGTCGACGAGGTGCATGAGCTGCGTGTCGTCGTCCTGGTCGGCCTCGGTGGCCTGACGGGTGCGTCGACCGTACGACGAGAGCGAGACCGCGATCGGCCCGATCACGACCCGTGAGATCGAGATCAGCCGAGCCGTGCGAACGAGCACCTTCTCGGGCCGGTTGATGCCGAGGCTGCGCGGCGAGGAGCCCACCAGCACGAACGACGCCAGGGTCATGGCGACGATTGCGAGCAGAAGCGCGAGCACCATGTTGGGCAGCGCGTTCACCAGCGCGATCGTGACCACGACTGCGGCCCCCATCTCGCTGAGCACTCGCTCGAACGCCGCCGTGTTGGCGTGCTCGCGCGGCTGCGAGGCGATGGCCAGCAGCCGATTGCGCTGCTTCGGGTGCTCGTCGGCGATCTCGCGGATCTCAGCGACGGGCAGGGTCACGATCGCGGCTTCGACGGCGGCGAACACTCCCCCGGCTCCGATCAGCAGCACGGCGATCAGAATCAGCAGCAGGGTCATCGGCCCGCGATGCGCTCGTTGTGCAGAAAGGTGATCAGAATCTCGTTCTGCAGAGCGAACATCTCTTTCTCTTCGTCGGGTTCGGCATGATCGAAGCCGAGCAGGTGCAGCAGCCCGTGCGTGACCAGCAGCAGCATCTCCTGCTCCGCGGGATGCTCGGCGCGAACCGCCTGCTCGGCCGCGACGTCGGGGCAGACCACGATGTCGCCGAGCACACCGGGGTCGGTGGGGCGATCGGCCGTGCCCGGTCGCAGCTCGTCCATCGGAAAGCTCAGCACGTCGGTCGGCCCCGGCTCGTGCATCCAACGGATGTGCAGCTGCTCCATGGCCGGAACCTCGACGAAGATCAGCGAGAGCTCCGCATCGCGGTGCACGTGCAGCTCGTCGAGCGCATAGGTGATGAGCCGCTGAAAACGGCCCTCGTCAATCGTGACGCCCGATTCGTTGAGAATCTCGACGCTCATTGCTGTGCTCCTTCTGATGTTCGCGGTGTGGTTCGTCGTCGCTCGTCGGTCTCGGCAGCCGCCGCACGTTCGTCATAGGCCTCGATGATCGCACTGACCAGGCCGTGACGCACGACGTCGTCACTGCTCAGACGCACCATCTCGATGTCGGCCACGTCGCCGAGCACGCGCTCGGCGTCGATCAGACCGCTGCGACGCACCGGCAGGTCGACCTGGCTGGAGTCGCCGGTCACCACCATGCGTGAGCCGAAGCCGAGCCGGGTGAGAAACATCTTCATCTGCTCGGGCGTCGTGTTCTGCGCCTCGTCGAGAATGATGAACGAGCTGTTGAGCGTGCGGCCGCGCATGTACGCCAGCGGGGCGACCTCGATGACGCCGAGTTCGAGCAGCTTCTGCACGGACTCCGGGCTCATCATCTCACCCAGAGCGTCGTAGAGCGGGCGCAGATATGGGTCGATCTTCTCTTGCAGCCCGCCGGGCAGAAACCCCAGTCGCTCGCCGGCCTCGACGGCCGGCCGAGTCAGCACGATCCGGCTCACCTCGTTGCGCTGCAGCGCCTGCACGGCCTTGGCCATCGCCAGGTAGGTCTTGCCCGTGCCTGCCGGGCCGAGTCCGAAGACGATGACGTTTTCATCGATGGCCTCGACGTAGCGCTGCTGACCGGATGTCTTGGGGCGAACGCTGCGCGTACCCTCGCCGACGATGACAGAGCCCAGCGCAGTCGACGCCTGCTGTCGCAGCACGGCGTCGACGACGGCTCCGGTGACCTGCCGATGCTGCGCTTCGGCGTCGAGACTCTCGATGAGTCGTGCGGCGGCGTCGCGATGTTCGCCCGCTCCGCTGATCTCGATGCCGTCGCGGTCGACCTGGAACCGCAGGCCGGGCCACTGCTCTTCGATGCGCCGCAGATGCAGGTCGCCGGGGCCGAGCACGCGCACCGCCGAGGTGTTCAGCGGCACTCGTACCGTGCCGCGGGGAGATTCTGGTGCAGCGTCAGGCAAGTTTTCCCTCGTCGAGTGTCGGTCCGGCGAGCACGTGGGCGTGCACATGGAACACCGACTGCCCCGCGGCAGCACCGGTGTTGAACACGAGTCGGAACTCGCCGTCGGCATACTGACGCGCGAGAGCGCCTGCCATCTTCACCACTTTGGCGAGCAGCTCAGGGTCGTCGGCGAGCTCGACGACGTTGCGGTAGCCGGCGCTCTTGGGAATCACCAGCAGGTGCAGTTCGGCCTGCGGGCTGATGTCACGGATCGCGATCAGATCGTCGGTCTCGGCGACGATGTCGGCGGGAATCTCACGGTCGATGATCTTGCTGAAGATGCTGGGTGTCTCGGCGCTCATGCTGCCCATCTTAGTCGGCCCGTGCTCACCACCGGCCGAGCCGACCGCTGAGCACCGAGATTGCCGCGAGACCCGCGCTCGACGTGCGCAGCACGCTCTCGCCCAAGCGCACCGGAATCACCCCGGCCTTCACCAGTCGATCGCGTTCGGCAGGGTCTGTACCGCCCTCGGGGCCGATGATCACCACGACCTCGCCCCGCTCGGCATTCGTTGCGCGTTCGAGCGGCACCGTGGTCAGCCGTTCCGGCGCCTCCGGGTCGAGCAGCAGCGCCAGGCGCCCCTCGAGGGCTTCTGCACCTGCCCCGCTCAGCGCCGCCGCCAGCTGGGGCGTCGTCACGGGCACGCCGACTTCGGGCACGCGCGCACGCAGAGACTGCTTGGCAGCCTCGCGCACGACCGCCGCCCAGCGCTGCTGACCGGTCGCAAGCTTGCGCCCCTGCCACACCGACACGCTGCGCTGCGCCTGCCACGGCACCACCGCATCCACGCCTGCCTCGGTCGCACTCTGAATCGCGAGCTCGTCGCGCCCGCCCTTCGCCAGCGCCTGCACCAGCGTCAGCGACGGCGTCGGCAGCTCGTGGGTGCGCCGCAGGGCGACGCGCAGCGCGAGCGATGACTTGGTGGTCGCCGCGATCGTTCCGACGAGTTCGAGGCCAGTGCCGTCGGCGACGCTCACCGGCTCGCCTCGGTTCAGCCGGCGCACTGCGGTCGCGTGGTGCGCCTCGGCGCCGGCGAAGGCCACGAAGTCGCCGGTCTGGGCCTGCCACGCGGATGCAGCGGCCGCGTCGTGGAACGCCTGAACGGGCAGCTGGGCGAGTGTGCGGCTCACGGTGTGCTCGTCGCTGTCTGCGGGGAGCTCGAGGCGCAGCAGCCGCTCAGGCAGGAACAGCGGCATCAGCCGCGACCCATGAAGCGCTTGCGGAAGCGCTGGAAGCCCGACGTGGCGGCGGTGGTCAGGTGCGGCGGCTCGTCATCGCGCAGCTGTGCGAGCTGTTCGACCAGGCGACGCTGGTCGGCGCTGAGCCTGGTGGGAGTCGCCACGCGCAGCGAGATGCGCAGTGCCCCGCGCGAGTTGCGGTGCAGATGTGTGACGCCGTGGTCGGCGATCGTGATCACGTCGGCGCTCTGTGCACCGGGCTTGACCTCGATGTCGAGCGGCCCGTCGAAGCTCTCGATCTTCGCGCTGGTGCCCAGAACGGCATCTGTCATCGAGACCTCGAGCGAGGCGAGCAGGTCGTCGCCGTCGCGCGTGAAGGTCTCGTCGTTCTCGACGTGCACCTCGAAGTAGAGATCGCCGCGGGGCCCTCCACCGGGACCGACCTCTCCACGACCGGCGAGGTGCAGACGCACACCGTTGTCGATGCCGGCGGGAATCGGCACCGTGATGGTCTCGCGCGAGCGCAACCGGCCCTGGCCGGCGCAGTCCGGGCAGGGCTGCGGAATGGTCGTGCCGTACCCCTTGCACATGGGGCAGACCGCCTCGGTGAGCACGTTGCCGAGCAGAGAGCGCACCTGCTGCTGCACGTAGCCCTCGCCGTGGCAGTAGTCGCAGGTCACCGGTGACGATCCGGGTGCCGCGCCTGATCCGCTGCAGGTCTCGCAGACCTTCGCCGAATCGACCTCGACGTCTTCTGACGCACCGAACACGACGTCGCGCAGCGACACGTCGATGCGCACCAGCGCGTCGTCTCCGCGCTGCTGGCGCGGCTTGGGGCCACGGTGCGCGCGGCCGCCTCCGCCGCCGCCGAAGAACGCGTCGAAGATGTCGCCGAAGCCGAACTGCCCGTCACCGCTGTCGCCGCGATCGTACTGCGCACGCTTGGTCTCGTCTGAGAGGATCTCGTAGGCCAGCGTCACCTGTTTGAACTGCTCGGCGGCCTGCGGGTCGGGGTTCACATCGGGGTGCAGCTTGCGGGCCAGACGACGGTAGGCCTTCTTGATCTCGTCCTGGTTCGCCTCACGAGACACACCGAGTGTTTCGTAGTGATCGGTCATTCTGTTCGTCTCCAATTGTGGTGGTCGTCGTTCGTCTCGCGGGCCGGAGTCATGCGGGCCGTGATCATCGCAGCATCTTCGACAGATAGCTGGCGACGGCCTGCACCGCGGCCATGTTGGCGCGGTAGTCCATGCGGGTCGGGCCGAGCACGGCCAGACGACCGTACTCGCCGCGCTGCTGGGAGCCGTACCCGCTTGAGATCACGGCGGCCTCTTCGAGGCCCTCGTGCTCGTTCTCGCGGCCGATGCGCACGGCGACATCGGGGTCTTCGCTGCCCATCTCGCCGAGCAGCCGCAGCAGAGCCACTTGCTCTTCGATGGCTTCGAGCACCGGCACCAGCGTGTGATCGAAGTCGGCCTCGGTGCGCATCAGGTTGCCGGTGCCGGCCACGACGATGCGCTGTGACCGCGACCCCTCGACGCCGAGTTCGAGCGCACCCAGCAGCAGCTCGGCGAGCGGGCGGTCGTCTGGGGCCGCGTACTCGCGCACCTGCTCGGCACGTTCGGCGAACTGCTCCAGGTCGACGCCGCGCAGCTGGTCGTTGATCAGTGCCCGCAGCCGCACGACCGAGGGGCGCACCGACCGCGTCGACGCACCGGCGGGCAGCGTCACATGATGCTGGGCGACCGTGCCTCGACTGGTGATCAGCACGACGAGCAGCCGCCCGCCTTCGACGTCGACGATGTCGACCTTGCGCACGCGGGTGCTCGAGAACGTCGGGTAGCGCACGACGGCCAGTTGGTTGGTGAGCTGGGCGAGCAGGCGCACCGTCTTCTCGATGGTCACATCGAGGTCGCCCTCGCCTGGCGCGAGAAAGCGCTCGATCGCCCGTCGCTGCGGCGCCGAGATGCCGCGCAGGCGGGTCAGATTGTCGACGAAGACGCGGTAGCCCTTCTCGGTCGGCACCCGACCGGCCGAAGTGTGGGGCGCCGAGATGAGCTCCTCGTCTTCGAGGGCGGACATATCGTTGCGAATCGTCGCCGCAGACACGTGAAACTGGTGTCGAGAGACCAGACCCGCCGAGCCGACCGGCTCACGAGTGGCCACATAGTCGTTCACGATCGCCTGCAGCACCGCCAGACCTCGTTCGGTCGCCATGGCAATCACCTCCGGTTTGACTCCCCTGTTGGCACTCTCATGTGTCGAGTGCTAATCATAGCGCGCCCGTCGCGCAACGGGACGAACCAGCCCTCATGCGATCAGATCTGCGACGACACGGTCGGCGAGCAGGCGACCACGCAGCGTGAGGGCGGCTCGTCCACCGGCCAGCGCATCCGCATCGAGCAGGCCGTCGCCGGCCAGAAGTGGCAGCTCGTCGCGACGGTCGGCCGCGATCTCCGTCACGCCGATGCCCTCGCGCAGCCGACTGCCCAACATGATGCGCTCCTCGTAGCGCGCGGTGGCGTCCAGCGTCTCACGGCCGGCCTCCGGGCTCTCCCCCGCGCGCACCCGGGCGGCGTAGGGCGCCGGATGCTTCACGTTCCACCAGCGTTGGTCACCGACGTGGCTGTGCGCACCGGGGCCGATGCCCCACCAGTCGTCATTGTGCCAGTAGCGCAGGTTGTGCCGACAGCGTCGGTCGAGGTCGTCATCGACGACGCGCGCCCAGTTGCTGAGTTCATACCACTCGAACCCCTCTCGGCGCATGCGTGCGTCGAGCCACTCGTACTTGTCCGCGGTGAGATCGTCGTCGGGCTCGGCCACCGCACCGTGTCTGATCTGCCGAGCGAGCTTCGTGCCCGGTTCGACGATCAGCGCGTAGGCCGAGAGATGATCGGGATGCTCGGCGAGGGCCTCGTCGACGCTGCTCTGCCAGTCGGCCATTGACTCGCCCGGCGTGCCGTAGATCAGATCGAGAGAGACCTGGAGCCCCGCGGCGCGCGCCCACTGCACCACCAGTGGAATGCGTTCGGGACGATGCACCCGGTCGAGAGTTCGCAGGACGTGCGGCACGGCCGACTGCATACCGAACGACACGCGGGTGAATCCGGCCGCGGAGAGTTCTCGGAGGGCGGCGGCGTCGGCCGTCTCAGGGTTCGCCTCGGTGGTGATCTCGCAGTCGGGTGCCAGGCCCCACTCATCGCGGATGCGGTGCAGGATCATCGTCAGATCGGCGACCGGCAGCATGGTCGGCGTGCCGCCGCCGAAGAAGACTGTGTCGACGTGGTCGGGAACCTGGTCGCCATCGCGCAGCACACGCGCGGCATAGCCGACTTCGTCGGCCGCCACCTGCGCGTACTCGCTCTGGCTGAAGCCGCGCAGCTGCGTGCCGGTGTAGGTGTTGAAGTCACAGTATCCGCAGCGCACCCGGCAGAACGGGATGTGCACGTAGACGCTGAACGTCACTTGCGCTTCTCGCCCTTCTGGCTCCCGCCGTCACTCGAGATCGCGGCGATGAAGGCCTCTTGCGGCACCTCGACGCGACCGATCGACTTCATGCGCTTCTTGCCCTCTTTCTGCTTCTCGAGCAGTTTGCGCTTGCGCGAGATGTCGCCGCCGTAGCATTTCGCCAGCACGTCTTTGCGCAGAGCCCGAATGTTCTCACGAGCGATGATGCGGGCGCCGATGGCCGCCTGGATGGGCACCTCGAACTGCTGACGGGGAATCAGCTCGCGCAGGCGCTGCGTCATCTTCACCCCGTACGCGTAGGCCGCGTCGCGATGTACGATCGCGCTGAACGCGTCGACCTTCTCACCCTGCAGCAGAATGTCGACCTTCACGAGGTCTGCGCTCTGCGTGCCGGTCTGCTCGTAGTCGAGCGATGCGTAACCCTGTGTGCGGCTCTTCAGCTGGTCGAAGAAGTCGAAGACGATCTCGCCGAGCGGCAGTGTGTAGTGCAGTTCGACGCGCTGCTCGCTGAGATAGTCCATGCCCTGCATGGTGCCGCGGCGAGACTGACAGAGCTCCATGATGGCGCCGACGTAGTCTTTCGGCGCCAGGATCGTGGCCCGCACGATCGGCTCCTGCACGTCGACGATCTTGCCGTCGGGAAACTCGGAGGGGTTGGTGACGTGCACCTGAGCGCCGTCTTCGGCGGTGACATCGTAGATCACGCTCGGCGCGGTGGCGATCAGATCGAGGTTGAACTCGCGGCGCAGGCGCTCCGAGATGATCTCAAGATGGAGCAGGCCGAGAAAGCCGCAGCGGAAGCCGAAGCCGAGTGCGACCGAGGTCTCTGGCTCGTAGATCAGTGCGGCGTCTTCGAGCTTGAGCTTGTCGAGCGCCTCGCGCAGATCTGGATAGTCGCTGCCGTCGAGCGGATACAGCCCGGAGAAGACCATGGGCTTGGCCTCGTCGTAGCCGGGCAGCGCCTCGGTCGCCGGGCGGGCATGTGCGGTGATCGTGTCGCCGACTTTGGACTGTCGGACGTCTTTCACACCCGTGATCAGATAGCCGACCTCGCCGGCAGCAAGGCCGTCGCTCGGTCTCGGCTCGGGCGAGCTCACACCGATCTCGAGAATCTCATGCGTGGCTTTGGTGCTGAGCATCTGCACCCGCTCTCGGGGCTTCAGACGGCCGTCGACAACTCGCACATAGGTGACCACTCCGCGGTAGGCGTCGTAGACCGAGTCGAAGATCATCGCTCTGGCAGGAGCCTCGGGATCGCCCTGCGGCGCCGGGATGCGACGCACGACCTCATCGAGCAGCTCTTCGACTCCTTCGCCGGTCTTGCCCGAGACGCGCAGCACATCGGCTGGGTCGCCGCCGATCAGGCCGGCGAGTTCGGCCGCGAAGCGCTCGGGATCGGCGCTGGGCAGGTCGATCTTGTTCAGCACCGGAATGATCGTCAGGTCGTTCTCGAGCGCCAGGTACAGGTTGGCCAGCGTCTGCGCCTCGATGCCCTGCGCCGCGTCGACCAGCAGGATCGCTCCCTCGCAGGCGGCCAGAGAGCGCGAGACCTCATAGGTGAAGTCGACGTGACCGGGCGTGTCGATCATGTTCAGGGCGTAGCCCTCGTCGCCGAGAGCCCAGGGCATGCGCACGGCCTGACTCTTGATCGTGATGCCGCGTTCGCGCTCGATGTCCATGCGGTCGAGATACTGGGCGCGCATGTCTCGGTCAGAGACGATGCCGGTGATCTGCAGCATACGGTCGGCCAGTGTCGACTTGCCATGGTCGATGTGCGCGATGATGCAGAAGTTGCGGATGCGCTTCGAGTCGGTGGCTGCGGGCACGATCTGTCGTGCCTGCTGGTCGGTGACTCTGGGCATGCGCTCCTCGTTTCTCTGCGTCCTGCGATGCAGAAGGCCCGCTCAGGGGCGGGCCTTCGCGAACTCCTGGGTCTCAGACTCAGAGAGAGTTGACCTGCTTGGTCAGCTTCGACTTGCGGTTCGCTGCGGTGTTCTTGTGCAGAACACCCTTCGTGACGGCCTTGTCGAGCTTCTTCGAGACGACCAGCAGTTCGGCCTGAGCCTTGTCTTTGTCGCCTGCTGCGACGGCCTCACGGGTCTTGCGTGAGAGGGTGCGCAGCTCGCTCTTCAGCGCGCGGTTGCGCTCAGTGCGCTTGGCGTTGGTGAGGATGCGCTTCTTCTGGGACTTGATGTTCGCCACTGTCGTCTTTCTGTCAGTCTTCTGGTAAGCCCGGTCGGGTTCGACGCGGACACATCACACCGAGGGTGTGCAGGCCAAGCATCTACACTATCAAACGCCGGGGCAGGCGCTCAACTGCCGATGCGCCGTGTCGCCAGTCTGCGCACGAGACGTTCGAGGGCGTAGCCGCCGTCGACGGCCTGCCCCTTGATCTGCGCGTCAGTGTCGGCCACTGCCCTCACGGCTCGCCCGAGCTCGATCGGGTTCCACCGTGCGGCGTCTTGTTGGGCGCGACGAACCTGCCAGGGTGCTCCCCCGACCTTCGAGGCGAGCTGCTGCGGAGAGGCGTGCACTTCGCAGACCGCGGCCATCAGCCGCACTTTGGTCGCGATCGCCGCGACGATCGGCACGGCGTTCATACCCTGCTGCCCGGCGTGTCGCACCAGAACCAGAGCCTTGGCCGTCTGACCGGCCAGCGCGGCGTCTGCGATGGCGAAGCCGGTGGTCTCGACGCGACCGCCGAAGTAACGGTCGATGTCGGCTCGAGTGATGTTCTCGCTCACGTCGGCCACGAGCTGTCGGCAGGCGGCGGCCAGCTCGGTCGTGTCTGCGCTGAAGGCGTCGACGAGGGCACGGGCCGCGTCAGGGTCGATGCGACGGCCGGCCAGCTGCAGCTCTTCGCGCACGAACGTCTGTTTGTCGTCGTCGCGCTTGAGCTCTGCGCACTCCACCTCGAGAGCGGCGGGCACATCGCGAACGGCCGTGAGCAGCTTCTTGCCGCGCACGCCTTTACGATGCCGCAGCACGACGGTGACATCGGGATCGGCCTGGGCGACGTAGTCGAGTGCGTCGCTCAGAAACGCATCGTTCATCTGCTCGAGGTGGTCGACCCAGATGAAGCGCGGCTGGGCGAACAGTGACGGCGAGGCGACGCTCAACAGGGTGCCAGAGGCGTACTCGCGCGCGTCGAGGTCGGAGAACTCGACTTCCTGCTGTTGGCGGTTCGCCTGCTGCCGCACGGCTTCGCGCAGCAGCTGCCGGGCGCGATCGGCCAAGAGGTCTTCGGGACCGCTCAGCAGGACGAGCGGAGCGAGGCGCGCTTCGCACCACCGTGCACGTTGGATCTTGCCCTTCGCCGCCACGCGACTCCTGCTCTCGTTCTGAATCGTGCTGTGTGCCGGAGCGACGTCATGTCGTCTCAACAGCCGTGCTCACACCATACCGCGAGCCGCTGACCTCCCAGGGCCGATTCGCTGGGATTCGATGCGCCGCGGCCCGCAGACCCCGGTTCTCGCGTCTCGACGCTCACCGCCACCCGGCCATCCTGATCGGTGCGGCGAACCACTGTGCCGCTGCGCTGCAACGTCGCCAACAGCTTCGCCGCCGGATGCCCATACGAGTTGCCGTCACCGCACGAGATCAGACCGAGCGTCGGCCGCAGCTGAGAGTACAGCCCTGGCCAGTGGTCGGCCGAGCCGTGATGGGCGACCTTCGCAACGTCGATCTTTCGTACACCCAGCGCTGACAGCTCGCGACCGACCGCGCGCTGTGCCTCGGCATCGAGATCGGCGAGCGTCAGCACGCGCAGCTCGGGCAGATCGATCAGCATCGCGAGACCGTTCGCGTTCGGATCGCGCACCGGACGGCTGACCGCCTCACCATGTGCCGCCGCCTTCTCGGGGTGCAGCGCGCGCCACGAGATGCCCGCCCCAGACGGCGTTCGCTGTGCAGTGCTACGCCAAGCGGCGAGGGCGCTGACCGGATGGATGGTTCCGGCGTCACCGAGACCCGCACGCACGATCTGACGAGCCTGCAGTCGCAAGGCAGAACGGTCCAGTTTGGCGTCGATGACGTCGGGAATCAGTACGGTGTCGACCTTGGCGACCTTCGCCACCGCTTCGGTGGCACCCGCATGGTCGATGTCTGAGTGCGTCAGCACGACGACATCGATGGCGCTGACCTGCGCGCCGCGGAGGCAGTCGGTGATCTGCTGCGGAGACTCGCCGGTGTCGATCAGCACGGTCGCGCCGCCGCCCTGCACGAGGAGTCCGTCGCCCTGGCCGACATCGCACTGCAGCAGCGGAGTGCCCACCGGCAGACGACTGGTCGACAGCACTTGGCCGACACCGGTGATCGCGACGGTCACGATGACGACCAGGACAGCGCCGCCGAAGCTGAACAGACGCACGCGCCACCGCCAAGGCTGCCCTCGGTGATGCCGACCGCAGTCTGTGCGATCACCGGATGAGCGGATTCGCCAGCGATGCCCGCCCGCCGACGGTTCTGCTGCAGGTGTCGGCCCGCGACGCGCGCCGATCAGTGTGCCGACCGCCAAGAGGGCGACCAGTAGCCCGCTTGTGATGCCGCCGACCGGCCAGGGCGGCCACGGCACTGTGCCGAAGGGATGTGCACTGAAGTATGCCGCAACCTGACCGATCCACCATCCGCCAGGCACCGCAGCCAGGGCGAAGGCGGCGGCCAGCGGTGAAGCCCACTCAGCGAGGAGGCAGCTGAGCACCCCCAGCACCGTCACCGCAGGCACTGCGGGCAGTGCCAGCAGATTCGCAGCCAGCTGATGGCCCGCGGCCGGCTGCCCGTCGATGAGCAGCAGCAGCGGCTGACAGACGAGCAGGGCGGCCGCGCTCGGCGCGAGCAGATTGGCGAGTGTCTCTGGCATCCATCGGCGCAGCCACCGTGAGACCGGCTCGCTGAAGAGCATGAGACCTGCGGTCGCCGTGACCGAGAGCCCGAACGCCACACTGCCGGCGAGCCTCGGCTCCCAGAGCAGCAGGATCAGCACGGCGGCACAGATGCCCACGATGCCGCGCCCGCCGCTCCGCGGGCGCATCAGCGTCACCAGCGTGAGCATGGCCGCCGCACGCAGCACCGTGATCTCGCCGCCGACGAGGAGCGCGAACCCCCAGATGCCGCTGAGCTCGCCGATGCCGCGCCACAGTCGCGGTGTGTGCATGATCCCGAGAAGTCCCTGCACCAGACCGACGAGCACGGCGACGTTCGACCCGCTGACGGCGGTGACGTGTGAGAGCCCTGTGGCGAGCATGTTCGCGTCAGTCGTCTCAGGCAGACCGTCGACGACGCCGACCGAGACACCGCCGATGAGCCCGGTGACCTCGGCGTCGACAGAGAGTCGCTGGCCGAGCTCTGCGAGCACATCTTGGAACGCGGCCCGCATCTGCTGGGCCCACCCGGGGTTGAAGAGGTCGAGTCGCTCTCGCAGCTCGGCGCGTGCGGCCGGCTCGCCGGCCCCCTGGCCTAAGGCCGCCATCCAGCCGGCGAGCACGACCAGCAGCGCCATCGCCGGCCGCCAGCTGGGGCGGTCAGCCGGAACGTCACCGAGGTGTCGCCACTCGATCAGCTGCGGCGAGGCCAGCAGAGAGCGTCTCAGCACGCTCATACCGTCACCCGCGATCGCAGCTTCTCGAGGGTCTTCTCGCCGATGCCCGCCACTCGGGTCAGATCATCGACCGATGCGAACGGGCCTTCAGCGTTGCGCGAGTCGATGATCTTCTGCGCCGTGCTCGGGCCGACTCCCGGCAGCGTCTGCAGTTGGTCGGTCGTCGCCGAGTTGAGATTGACCTGGCCGCCGACGCCACTGCCGCCCGAGGCTGAGCTGGATGTCGAGCCCGGCTGCCCGGCTGCAGCGCTTGGACTGCTCGGCGTGGGCGCCGCCGCCTGTTCACCGCGACGCGGCACCACCAGCTGCTCACCGTCGACCAGCACGCGAGCGAGGTTCAGGGCCTCGATGTCGGCATCGGCTGCGAACCCGCCGGCCTTCTCGATGGCGTCGGCGATGCGCGAACCCCGATCGAGCCGATGGAGTCCGGGCGCGCGAACCGCGCCGGTGACATGCACGTGCACGCCATCACCCGTCGTGCTTGCGCCCAGAGCGCCGTCGGGCGCATCTGCGCCCGACGCCGAGCCGGGCTGCCCGTGGGTTGTCGCAGCGCCCTGATCGGGGTCGACGGTGGTCTGCGCCGAGCCTCGACAGGCAGACAGGAGCACGCAGACGACCAGCGCGAACGCGGTGAGCAGAATCAGCGCTCGAACATGCAGAAACCGAGTCGAGGCCGTCGGGTGCGCTGGAGGTGCCATGGCTCGACTCTGGCCGACCGAGCGACTTTCCACAGGGTCTCGGGCAGCTCTGTGCACGGCTTCGGGGCACGACACGGTCTGTGCGCAGAACAGCGCCCCCGGTGGGCGCCGAGTGAGATCACTCCGCTGCCCACCGAGGGCACGTGTCGGTCATGCGGCTGCCGGTCAGCCCACCACGATATTCACCAGCTTCGGCGCACGCACGATCACCCGACGGATGCTGCGGTCGCCCAGGAGCTCCTGCACGTGGTCATTCGCCAGCGCGAGCTCCTGCAGCTCGCTCTCGGCGATCTCAGGCGAGACCTGGAGCCGTGCGCGCACCTTGCCGTTGATCTGCACGACCGCGGTGACCTCCTCGCGAACCAGCAGCGAGGGATCGGCCACTGGCCAGACCGACAGCGCCACGGCATCCTCATGACCCAGCATCTGCCACATCTCAGCGGCGAGATACGGGGCGAACAGGTCGAGCACACGGGCCAGCACCTCGGCGGCCTCGCGCACCGCCGGGTCGGCGGCCCCGCGCCCCTGCGGGCGGTCGATCGTCTTGCGTGCGAGGTTCACCAGCTCCATCAGACGGGCCACGACCACGTTGTACTTGGTCGCCTCGATCAGGTCGGGCGCATCGGACAGCAGATGGTGCGTGGCCTGCCGCAGCGTCAGGTCGCCTTCGTCGAGGGCAGCGGACTCACCGGCGGATGCGCTGCTCACGTCGCGAGCGACGCGCCAGGCCCGGGCGAGGAACTTCGCCGAGCCCTGCACCGAGACGTCTGCCCAGTCGATGTCGTCTTCGACCGGCCCCGCGAAGGCGAGCGTGACTCGCAGCGCGTCGGCGCCGTGATCGCGCAGCTCGGAGGCGAACTCGACGAGATTGCCCTTCGACTTCGACATCTTCGAGCCGTCGAGCAGCACCATGCCCTGGTTGATCAGCGAGGTGAAGGGCTCGTCGAACGCGACCCACCCCATGTCGTGCAGCACTTTCGTGATGAAGCGCGAGTAGAGCAGGTGCAGGATCGCGTGCTCGACGCCGCCCACGTAGATGTCGATCGGCGCCCACTGGCGGGCCTGCTCGGGGTCGAACGGCTGTGCCGCGTCGTTGGCGCCCAGAAAGCGCAGGTAGTACCACGAGCTGTCGACGAAGGTGTCCATCGTATCGGGGTCGCGCAGCGCCGGCTCGTCGGTGCCGGGCAGCGTGGTGTGCACCCATTCGGTGGCCGCACCCAGCGGTGAGGTGCCCTTGGGCTTGAGATCGAGGCCCTCGGTGTCGGGCAGCTCGATCGGCAGCTGCGACTCGGGCACCGGCACCAGCGAGCCGTCTTCGGCGTGCAGCACGGGAATCGGCGTGCCCCAGTAGCGCTGACGCGAGATCAGCCAGTCGCGCAGGCGGTACGTCTTCGTGCCATGACCGGTGCCATCGGCCTCGAGCCTCTCGATCACCCGTGCTATCGCCTCGTCTTTGTGCAGGCCGTCGAGCGGGCCCGAATTGGTGAGCACCCCGTCTCCGGTGACTGCGACGCCGCTCTCGGCGGGGTCGTCCTCGTCGGTGCCCACCACGACGCGTACCGGCAGGTCGTAGGCGCGGGCGAAGTCGAGGTCGCGCTGGTCGTGTGCGGGCACGGCCATGACCGCGCCGTGGCCATAGTCGGCGAGCACATAGTCGGCAGCCCAGACGGGCAGCCGCTCGCCGTTGACCGGGTTCACCGCATAGCGCTCCAGGAACACGCCGGTCTTGGGGCGGTCGCTGGCCTGACGCTCGATCTCGGTGGCGTGCTGCGTGCGATCGAGATAGTCCTGAAAGCGCATCCGTGCTTCGGGGCTGGCGGTCGAGACGAGCTCGGCGGCCAGGTCGCTCTCGGGGGCGACCACCATGAAGGTGGCGCCGTAGAGGGTGTCGGGACGCGTGCTGAACACGGTGACCGGCTGCTCCCGACCCTCGATGTGAAAGTCGATGTCGGCGCCGTAGGAGCGGCCGATCCAGTTGCGCTGCATCTGCAGCACCTTCGACGGCCAGCGTCCCTCCAGCGCGTCGAGATCGTCGAGCAGGCGGTCGGCGTAGTCGGTGATCTTCAGGTACCACTGGGTGAGCTTCTTCTTCTCGACCAGTGCGCCGGTGCGCTCCGACGTGCCGTCTGCGAGCACCTGCTCGTTGGCGAGCACGGTCTGGTCGACCGGATCCCAGTTGACCCAGGAGTCTTTGCGGTACGCCAGCCCGCGCTCGTACATCTGCAGAAAGAGCCACTGGTTCCAGCGGTAGTACTCGGGGTCGGAGGTGTGCAGCTCACGCGACCAGTCGAAGCTCGGCGCGTAGGTCTCGAAGCTGCGCTTCTGCTGTGCGATGTTGTCATACGTCCACGTGCGCGGGTTGATGCCGCGTTTGATCGCCGCGTCTTCGGCAGGCAGGCCGAAGGAGTCCCAGCCGATCGGGTGCAGCACGCTGTAGCCGCGGTGGCGCCAGTAGCGTGCGGCGATGTCGCCATAGCAGAACGCCTCGGCGTGCCCCATGTGCAGGTCTCCCGACGGGTACGGGAACATGTCGAGCACGTACTTGCGCGGTCGCTCGGGATGCTCGGTCACCGCCCGCTCGGCGTCGAACAGCTGCTGATCGGCCCAGATGGGCTGCCACTTCTGCTGCAGTCTGCGAAAGTCGTATTCTGGCTGTTCTGCCGTCTCGTCGCTCAACTCTTCTTCACCTGTTCTCATGGATCGCGCTGGTCTGTCGGAAACGAGGCAGACCGCCTCAAGATTACTCGATCACGCCTGTTCGCCGGCCTCGACCCGCGTGAGCCGTCCGTCAGCCAGATGCAGGTGCTCGTCGACCAGGGTCGCAGGAACCCGATCGTGACTCATCAGCACGACTGCGGGAGGCCTCCCGTCACGGGTGCTGCCGTGCAAGCCTGCGATGGTCAGCAGGTCGACGAGCAGCTCGTCGGCGAGCTCAGGGTCGACGTTGGCCGTCGGCTCGTCGAAGACGATCACCGGAAACTCGGCCAGCAGGGCACGCGCCAACGCCAATCGCTGCACCTGGCCGCCAGAGAGCAGCCTGCCGTTCTCTCCCACGATCGTGTCGAGGCCGTCGCGCGAGCGGCTCAGGTCGTCGAGGCCGACTCGGCGCAGCACCGCGAGCAGAATAGCGTCCTCGGCTTCGGGCCGGGCCAGCAGCAGGTTGGCGCGCACTGTTGACGCGAAGAGGTGGGGTCGCTGCTCGCAGAGCCCGACGACCCGTCGGACGGCGTCTCCGCCGAGGTCGCGCGCGTCTCGTGCGTCGATGGTGTAGCGGCCGGAGCGATGGTCGAGAAAACGCACCATGGTGGCCGCCAGCGTGCTCTTGCCGGCACCGCTCGCCCCTGTGATGAGCAGACGGCGGCCGGGCCGCAGGTCGAGGTCGATGCCCTCGGCGATGATCGGTGCACCGGGCCAGCCGATGCTGACGTCGCGCAGCTGCAGCGACGAGAACGCGGATGCTCGCTCGTCTGGCTGCGAGGCGGGCCCGGCCCCGGCATCCGCAGACGAACCGGCATCGTCGGCTCCGCCGTTCAGCCGCCTGCCGTCGTCGATGACCGCACCGATGCGGTGCGAGGCGACGCGCACCTTCTCGATCGCCGTCATGGCGGTCGGCACCTGAGAGAAGACGTCGAAGATCGTCATCGGCACCAGCACCAGCACCGCGAGCCAGCTGCCGGGAAACGCTCCGGCCTGCAGGTCGGTGCCCCCGGCCCAGAGCGCGCCGATCACGGCGACACCGGTGAATCCGGTGAGACAGAGATCGACGAGCCCCTGCGTGGTGGCGCGCGAGCGGTCGATCACCGACTGCCGACGGGCCAGACGCCGGGCCTCGCGCTGCGCCTGCGGCAGCGCATCGTAGGCGGTCAGCACGTCCATCGACTCGAGCATGCGCAGCATGTGCTCGTTCTGCGCAGCCCGCACCGGGGCGGCCTCGCGCGTGCGAGCCGAGGTGGCGCGCTCTGGCAGCACACCGCCGAGCACTGCGGCGCCGATCAGGCTCAGGGCGAGCACGAGTGCCGCCATCGGCGAGATCAGCGCGAGCAGCGCGGTCGTGACCGCACTCACCGCCAGCGAGGTGAGGAGCGGCTGCCAGACGCGCAGCGGAAGATCCTGCAGGTCGTCGATGTCTGACACGAATCGGCTCATCAGATCGCCGCGGCCCAGATGCGAGAGGTTCGCCGGCGCTCCCGGGATGAGACGTTCGAACACGCCGACGCGCAGCCGCCCGAGCATGCGGAACGCGGCGTCGTGACTGAGCAGTCTCTCGATGTAGCGGAAGGAGGCGCGCCCCAGCGCGAAGGCCCGCACGCTCACGATGACCGCCATCAGGGTCAGAATCGGCGGCCGCAGCGCGCTCGCCGAGATGAGGTAGGCGCTGGCCCAGGTCAGACCGATGGCGGCTGCGGCGCTGAGCACTCCGAAGAGCGCACCCGCCCAGAAGCGCTTCGGGTCTGGCGTGGCGAGTCTGGCGAGTCGCTCGTCGACGCCGGGGGCCGGCAGCGGTGTCGTGCGTCGGCTCATGCGACCACCCCGCTGCGCTGGTCATCCGTCGTCGAGGAGTCATCTGCTCCGGCATCGCCCAGACCCCCCGCAGGGCTCGCCGGCTGGGCTGCGACGCACACCCGAGCATCCGCCGCAGCGATCACGCGCGGGCGATGACTGATGGCGATCACGACACGACCGTCGCGGGCGACCGTGTGCATGCCGGCGATCATGTCACGCTCGGTCTGCTCGTCGACGGCGCTGGTCGGCTCGTCGAGCAGCACGATCCTGCAGTCGCGCGAGAACGCCCGGTAGTAGGCGCGCGCGATGCAGACGCGCTGGGCCTGGCCGCCCGAGATGCCGCCGCCGATGGGGTCGATCATCTGGTCGGGGTCGAGTCGGCCGGCGCCCGCCAGCCGCAGGCACCGCCTCACTTGTTCGGGGTCGGCGGGTTCGTCTGGATCGACCCCGAGGGCGACATTGGTGGCGATCGTGCCGGGAAAGAGGTCGCTCTGCTGCCCGGCCCACGCGATGTTAGCGCGCAGCGGCGCGTCGCGTGCGAGATCGATGCGCCCGGCCTGCCAGCTCACCGCACCGGTCGCCGGCGCGAAGCCCAGAAGCGCTGCGAACACACTGCTCTTTCCCGCTCCAGACGGCCCGCTCACCACGGTGAGCTGCCCTGCCTCGGCGCGCAGTGACACGGGCTGCAGCTCGACGTCGCCCCGCGTGACGCGCACGTCGTCGAGTCTGAGACTCGAGGTCGGCTCGGCGGATGCCATGGTCACATCGTCGGTCGCCCAGCGGAGAGAGGGCGTCGGGTGCGTCGCGGCCCCGGGCTCGGGCTCGGGTTCGTCGAGCACGCTCAGCGCGTCGTCGGCGGCCGAGATGCCCTCAGTGGCCGCATGATAGTGCGACCCCACCAGGCGCAGCGGCGAGAAGGCCTCGGGTGCGATCAGCAGCACGAACAGGCCGGTGTACAGGTCGATCCCTCCCCCGATGAGGCGCGTGCCGATCGAGACGGCGACCAGGGCCACCGCCAGAGTCGAGGCGAGCTCCAGGACGAAGCCCGACATGAACGAGATGCCCAGCACACGCATGGTGCGCTGCCGGTAGCGATCGGTCACCGCCGAGATCACGTCACGCTGGTGCCACTGACGCCCGAAGACTTTGAGCGTGGAGAGCCCGGTGACGACGTCGACGAAGTGCCCGGAGAGCGTCCGAGAGGCCTCCCACTCCGAGTTCTGCACCCGCTGGGTGTACCAGCCGATCAGGATCATGAAGACAGGGATCAGCGGCAGGGTGATGCCCACGGTGATGGCGGAGGGCAGGTCTTCGCGCCAGAGGACGACGAGGAAGACCGGCACCGAGATGGCGGTGAGCACGAGCTGCGGCAGAAACTTCGAGAAATAGCCGTCGAGGGCGTCGAGACCGCGCCCGTAGACCGTGGTCAGCTGCGGGGCCGAGCGGCTGCTCAGCCAGGCCGGGCCGAGTGCGGCGAACTTCTGCGCCATCTGCTCGCGCAGCTGCGCCTTGACCGTTGCCGCGGCGACCTCGGACGAGACGTTCCAGGCATAGGCCAGCAGGGCGCGCAGGCCCTGTGCGACCGCGGCGAGGCCGACCAGACGCAGGCTCTCGCCCCACGTGAGGTGCTGCATGAGCGCACCGGCCACGCACTGGGCCACAGCCCACGAGAAGACCAGGATGCAGGCGATCTGCAGCAGACCGATGAGCCCGCTGACGAGCAGATAGCCTCGTGCAGCCGTTGCCCGGCGCAGCAGCCGGGGGTCGATGGGTTTGATCGTTCACCTCGTGTTCGAAGATATCGGCGCAGACGGAAGAACCGCTCCCCTCGCCTGCCACAACAGTGTAGTCGTGCAGTCGAGCGAAGCGGTTCGTTCCGGCTGGTGTGGCGTCAGTGTGCCAGAGTCGCGTGCTCGATGTCGACGCGGCGAACGCGCTTGCGGAACACCCAGTATGTCCACCCCTGGTAGAGCAGCACGACCGGCAGGGCGAACACCGCCACCCAGGTCATGAACGAGAGGGTGTTCGTCGAACTCGAGGCGTTCGTGAGCGTCAGGCTGTGCTCGAGTCCGTACGTGCTCGGCATCACCATGTGCTCCGGGTAGCTGGTGAACAGCACCATCCACAGCGCCAGCACGGCGAAGACGACGGTGAGCGCCGTGAACGTGAAGCCGAGGCCGTCGCGTTCGATCCAGTTGCACCAGTAGCTGATGATCAGCGTCACCGCGGCCAGCAGCGAGAGCACGAGCACGATCGGCGAGAAGTGGGCGATGTTGGTCCACAGCAGGAAGAGCGCTGCCACCACGATCGTGATCAGGCCGAGTGTGCGGCCCAGACGATGCGCACGAGCTTTGACCTTGCCGTCGGTCTTCAGGGCGACGAACTGCACGCCGTGCGTGAAGAAGAGCAGCAGGGTCGTGAGGCCGCCCAGCAGGGCATACGGGTTGAGCAGCGTCAGCAGCGTGCCCTGGTAGACGAACGAGTGCTCGACCTTGAGAATCGGCAGCCCGTTGACGATGTTCGCCACTGCCACGCCCCACAGCAGCGCCGGTACGGCAGAGCCGATCACGATGAACCAGTCGAACCACTTGCTCCAGTTCTCGTGGTGACCCTGATGGCGGTATTCGAACGAGACGCCGCGCAGGATCAAGGCGATCAGGATGAGCACCAGGGCCAGGTACGCGCCGCTGAAGAGCGTGGCATACCACTCGGGGAAGGCGGCGAACAGGCAGGCACCGGCGACGATCACCCAGGTCTCGTTGAGATCCCAGACCGGGCCGATCGTGTTGATGATCTGCCGGCGCTCGGTGTCGTTCTTGCCGAGGAAGGGCAGTGACATACCCACGCCGAAGTCGAAGCCGTCGAGCACGAAGTAGCCGACGAACAACACCCCGACGATGAAGAACCAGAGAATTTCGAGAGTCATTTGATCAAATCTCCATTACCTAGTACGTGATCGCCAGTTTGTGGGGATCGACCTCTGCGGTCTCATCCCCGCTGTCGAGTTCGTCGAACTCCGGTGGTCCGTCCTGTGCTGCCTTCTTGATGAGTTTGAACTCGACCACGGCAAGAGACCCGTAGACCAGGGTGAACAGAGCCAGCGACAGGCCGACCGACCAGGCCGGGACGTTCGGCGAGACGGCGCTCTCCGTCGTCATCAGGCCGAAGACGATCCAGGGCTGACGCCCCATCTCAGTGAAGACCCAGCCGACCAGGTTGGCGACCAGCGGCACCGGTGCAGCCCAGATGGCGACCCTCCAGAACCAGTCGGGAACGGTGATCGTGCTCTTCTTGCGGGTGAGCCACAGCGCCACGAGGGCGATGAGCGCGGCGAATGCGCCCAGGCCCATCATCCAGCGGAAGCTCCAGTAGGTGATCCAGATGATCGGCATGAACGAGCCGCTCGAGGGGCAGGTCAGCGCGGCGTTGGCGGCATCCGTGCAGAACTGCTGCGTGTACTGGGCCTGCAGATTCGTCAGGCCCTCGACCGTGCCGTTGAAGGTGTGCGTCGACAGGAACGACAACAGGTAGGGAACGCGCAGCGAGAACAGCTCGCTGTGACCGTCGGGAGTGCCCAGGGTGAAGATCGAGAACGAGGCGTCGGCACCCGTGCTGGTCTGGTACATGGCCTCGGCGGCAGCCATCTTCATGGGCTGCGTCTCGACCATTGCGATGCCGAGCTGATCACCGCTGATGAACGTGCCGACGAACCCGGCGAGCACCGACCAGGCACCGATCTTCAGGCCGGTGCGCATGGTCTCGACGTGCTGATTGCGCCGCAGGTGGTAGGCGCACACCGCGACGATGACGGCCCCCGCGAACACGACTGCACCCGTGATCGCATGCGGAAATGCTGAGACCGCGACCGGATTCGTGAGCACTTTGCCGATGTCGGTCAGCTCGGCGCGTCCACGGTTCGGGTTCAGCTCGTAGCCGACCGGATTCTGCATGAACGAGTTGGCGGCGATGATGAAGTATGCCGACAGAATGGTCGCGATCGACGTCAACCACGCCGAAGCGAGGTGCACACCCTTCGACACCTTGTTCCAGCCGAAGATCCAGACGCCGATGAACGTGGCCTCCAGGAAGAAGGCGAAGAGCCCCTCCATGGCGAGCGGTGCGCCGAAGATGTCTCCGACGAAGCGCGAGTACTCCGACCAGTTCAGCCCGAACTGGAACTCCTGGACGATGCCCGTCACGACGCCCATGGCGAAGTTGATCAGGAAGATCTTGCCGAAGAGCTTTGTGAGCTTCAGGTACTTCACCTTGCCGGTGCGCACCCAGGCGGTCTGAATAATCGCGACGATGAGCATCAGCCCGATCGTCAGCGGCACGAACAGGTAGTGGTACAGAGTCGTCAGCCCGAACTGCCAGCGCGCCAGCGCCAGCGCCGTGGGGTCGCTCTGCAACACGGCCAATGTCTCGGTCATGTGCGTTCCTCTTCACTTCGGTGAAATAGTCGGTCTCCGACACCTGTCGGCGACACCTGTTGGAGACGTTACTCCGGCTTGTATACAAGTGCAAAGTAGACGACCCTAACCTGTGCCGGATCGGGGCGACTTCGCTCAGATCACGGCTCGGCGAAGCCTCGGCAGCTCGCCGGCACGGCGAGAGCCGGCATCCGAGTCAACGCTGTGTCGTCACCGGAGATGAGCCGGATGAACAGGATGAACAGGATCGGGCCGTACGTCAGCGGCGGCCGCGGTGCATCCAGCCGCGCACGGTCTGCAGCCGCTTCTGCAGCTGCCCGAGATCTGCCTGAGGCACGGCCGGGCCGCCGCTGATGCGGCGGAGTCTGGAATGGATGCTGCTGTGCGACTCACCGCTGATCTGCGCCCAGACAGACACCGCCTGGTGGAGTTCGGCGCGCTTGGCCTTCAGCTGTTTGAAGAGCGGCTCGCTGGAAGCCGCCTCGGTCTGGGGCGACGACGCTGCGGTGCGCTGTTTGCGCTTGGTGATCTCGTCTTGGTGCGAACGGAGCAGCGAGCGCACCTGGTCGGGTTCGAGCAGTCCGGGAAAACCGAGGAAGTCCTGCTCTTCGAGACTGTCGGCTTCGGCGCCCGAGCCGAACTCATCGCCTTCGAAGAGCACACGATCGAAAGCGGCCTGCGCCTCGAGAGGTTCGAAGTCGACGCCGTCCAGCAGATCGGCTGAGGCCGATTCGCGCTGGTTCGCCTGTTCGAGCAGCGAGTCTTCAAGGCCGTCGTCGTCGCGATCTCTGGGCCCGCCGAGAACGTGATCTCGCTCGACCTCGAGCTCATGGGCCAGACCGACGAGGCCGGGCACGCTCGGCAGAAAGATCGTCGCCGTCTCGCCGCGCTTGCGGGCTCGCACGAAACGGCCGATCACCTGTGCGAAGAAGAGCGGCGTGCTGGCACTCGTGGCATAGACGCCGACGGCCAGCCTGGGCACGTCGACGCCCTCTGACACCATGCGCACTGCGACCATCCAGCGCTGCTGCCCCGCTGAGAACTCTTCGATGCGATCGCTGGCGCCGTCTTCGTCGCTCAGCACGATGGTTGCAGACTCCCCCGTGATCTGCCTGAGGATGCCGGCGTAGGCCCGGGCCTGCGTCTGGTCGGTGGCGATCACGAGGCCGCCCGCGTCGGGCACCCCGCGACGCACCTGCGTCAGCCGCGCATCTGCCGCACGCAGCACCGAACCGATCCAGTCGCTGCGCGGGTCGAGCGCAGTGCGCCAGGCCTGGGCGATGATGTCTTTGGTCGCGGGTGCGGCAAGATCGGCGCTCATCTCGTCACCGCTGCGAGAACGCCACCGCATGTTGCCGGCGTAGGTCAGAAAGATCACCGGCCGCACCACGCCGTCGTGCAGCGCGCGACCGTAGCCGTACGTGTAGTCGGCACGTGAGATCTTCGAGCCGTCAGGCTGAGGCTCATACGTGACGAAGGGAATCTGGGCCTCGTCAGAGCGGAAGGGTGTTCCCGTGAGGCAGACCCGTCTCGTCGCGTGCGCGTAGGCCTCGCGGATCGCGTCGCCCCAGCTCAGCGCGTCGCCGCCGTGGTGCACCTCGTCGAGGATCACGAGTGTGCGCTTCGCCTCGGCCAGCGCTCTGTGCACCTCGACGTTGGCCGCGACCTGTGCGTAGGTCGCCGTCACGCCGACGTAGTGCGACCCGAAGACCCGATCGGCGTTGCGAAAGTTCGGGTCGAGGCGGATGAGGGCTCGCTCGGCTGCCTCGGCCCACTGCCGTTTGAGGTGCTCGGTGGGGGCCACGACCAGCACTCGATCGATGACGCCCTGATCGAGCAGGCCCGCGGCCAGCTGCAGCGCGAACGTGGTCTTGCCGGCACCCGGCGTGGCGGCGGCCAGAAAGTCTCGCGGCTGCTCGGCGAAGTAGTGCTCGAGGGCCTCGGCCTGCCAGGCGCGCAGACGACTCGCGGTGCCTCGTGCCGCCCGGCGCGGGTAGGCCGGGGGCAGATCGCGGGCAGACGCGTTGCCGAAGTCGATTGGGGGGTGCACGGCAGAGATTGTACCCGCAGCCGACGACATCCGCCTGCCCGATCATCGCTGACATCGCCACCTGCAGCCGGTGTTTCCGGCGGTCTGCGGCACGCCCTCCGGCATTTCGCCGGGACTGTCCTATTATGATCACGGCGGTCATCGGCGACTGCCCCGACGCGGGATCCTGAGGGAGAACACGATGACCGAGCAGCAGACGAACAGCAAGGCGTTGCAGGCACGCGACGCCATCAAGCGATCGATCGCCGCAGGCAGACTGCAGGCGGGCCAGCGCCTGGTCATCTCGCAGCTGGCTCGCGAGCTCAAGATGTCGCCCGTTCCGGTTCGCGAGGCCATCCGTCTGCTCGAATCAGAGGGTCTGGTCACATTCGCTCACAACGTGGGCGCGCAGGTCACCGACTTCCGCCCGCAGGAATACCGGCACATGATGTCGACGCTCTCGGTGCTCGAAGGCGCGGCCGTCGCCCAGACCGTGCCGCACATCCGCCAGCAGACCATCGACGAGGCCCGCTTCTACAATCGGCACCTGATCGAGGCGCTCAAGGCATCGCGGTTCGCCGAGGCCAACCGGTTCAGCACGCTCTTCCACCGCGTGCTCTACCGCGACTGCCCCAACCGGTACCTGATGCAGACGCTCAACGAGGGGTGGGCGAAGGCCGCCGCCGTGAAGGGCGCTGTCTTCGGTCTGCTGCCCGGGCGTGTCGACGGCCTGGTCGAAGAGCACGAGCACCTGTTGCAGATGCTCGAGAAGAAGAACTCCCCCGATGAGGTCGAGGCGTTCATCCGCGCCCATCGAGAGCGCAACACCGAGGCCTACCTGCGCTACGCCCAGCAGGCGCTCAGTGATCGCGCTGCCACAGGAGGGCCTCGGCCTGCCGGATCATCGTCACGTCCTCGCGAGTCCTGACGAGGATGATCGCGGCCGACGACCCCTCGGTCTGAATCTGGCTGTTCATCTCGTTGCGCTGATTGAGGCGCTCGTCGAAACGCACGCCCAGCGGTCGCAGTCGTTCGAGCACGAGCGCGCGAGCAGCTGGTGAGTTCTCACCGATGCCACCGCTGAACACCAGGGCGTCGAGACCGCCCGCCGCGATCGTCATCTGGCCGATCATGCCCGCGGCACGATGCGCCCAGACGGCCAGCGCCAGCTGCGCCGAGGGCTCCGCGGCGTGTGCACGCTTGACGATGTTGCCCATGTGCGTGTCGCCGGCGAGGCCGAGCAGTCCCGACTGGCGCTCAAGCCGCGAGATGACCTCGCGCACGCTGAGACCTGTGTTGGCCACGAGCCATGCCGAGACCGCCGGGTCGATCGTGCCCGAACGAGTCGACATGACCAGCCCCTCGAGCGGGGTGAAGCCCATCGTCGTGTCCACGCTGTGACCGTCGCGCACCGCCGTCAGCGAGGCGCCGGAACCGAGATGTGCGCTGACGATATGCAGCTCGGAGAGATCGCGACCGAGGAGGCGTGCCGCTTCGCGCACGTTGTACTCGTGTGCGAGACCGTGGAAGCCGAACCGACGCACGCCGAGGCCCTCACGCCATTCACGAGGAATCGCATAGGTGTAGGCCTCGGCGGGCATTCTGGCGTGGAATGCGGTGTCGAAGCAGGCGATCTGCGTCGCCTCTGGCAGCAGCGCGCGCAGGCGCTCCAGCGTCGCCACCGAAGGCGGCTGGTGCAGCGGCGCCAGATCGGTGAGCTCTTCGATGCCGGCCATCACCTTGTCGTCGACGATCGCGGCCTCACCGAAGAGTCGCCCGCCGTGCACCACGCGATGCACCACGACCTCGATGTCGCCGCTGACCGACGAGAAGTCGGCGATGAGCTCGGCCCACGCGTCGTCGGTGATCTCGGCCGGCGGCGTCGCAACCGTTCGGTTGTAGACGACTTCGTCCTGGTCGGCGACGCTCAGCTTCAGGCTCGACGAGCCCGCGTTCACCAGCAGCATGCTCATGCGTTGTCCTCCTCTTGAGTCGCGGCGGGCTTCGTGGCGCCCGCCTGCACTGCCGTCACCAGGATGGTGTTGACGACATCGTCGACCGTACAGCCCCGCGACAGGTCGTTGACCGGCCTGCGCAGCCCCTGCAGCACCGGCCCGATGGCGATCGCACCGCTCGACTGCTGCACGGCCTTGTAAGTGTTGTTGCCCGTGTTCAGGTCTGGGAAGACAAAGACCGTCGCGCGCCCGGCGACCGGTGAGTCGGGCAGCTTGCCGGCTGCGATCTTCAGATTGCTGGCCGCGTCATACTGGATCGGCCCCTCGATCGGCAGATCGGGTGCCGCGGCGCGGGCGAGCTCGGTCGCCTCGCGCACGGCGTCGACCGATGATCCGCGGCCCGAGGTGCCGGTCGAGTACGAGAGCATCGCCACGCGCGGCTCGATGCCGAAGGCCGCTGCGGTCTGCGCACTGGCGACGGCGATGCCGGCGAGCTCCTGCGGTGTCGGGTTCGGGATCACGGCGCAGTCTCCGTAGACCAGCACGCGGTCGGGCAGACACATCAGGAACACCGACGAGACCTCTGTGGCGCCGGGCCGCGTCTTGATGATCTGGAAGGCGGGACGAATCGTGTCGGCGGTCGTGTGCACCGCACCCGAGACCATACCGTCGGCTCGGCCGGAGTGCACCAGAAGCGTTCCGAAGAAACTGGGGTCACGAACCTGTCGCGCGGCCTGTTCGAGCGTCACACCCTTGTGCGCGCGCAGCTGCTGGTAGGTCTGCGCGAATTCATCGAGCAGAGGTGACTGCTCGATGTCGATGATCTCGACGCCGTCGAGGCGCACCCCGTGCAGACGCGCGAGCTTCGACACCTCGTCGGGGTCGCCCAGCAGAATGAGGTCGACGAGGCCCTGTTTCGCGATCTCGGCGGCGGCCGTGAGGATGCGCGGGTCGCCTCCTTCTGGAAGGACGATGCGGGCGTGCGCCGCACGAGCTCGGCGGGCGAGCTCGTAGGCGAAGCGCTCTGGCGTGGTGACCTCGCGCAGCGACAGCTCGAAGCGGGAGAGGATCTCTGCCCCGTCAGCGTGCTCGTCCCACGTCTTCAGCGCCTGGCGTGTGCGAGTCGGGTTGCCGGCGCCGATCTCGCCGCGCACCTGACTGGCGGCCTGCGCGACCGCAAAGGTGTCAGCCCGCTTCTGGTAGACCGGGATGCTGGCGATGTCGATGACGCTCTGCAGACGCTCGGAGATGTCGAAGTCACCGCTGATGATGACGGCCTCTGGGGCGAGGGCGGCCTGAAGCACCGCATCGATCAGCTCGACGCGGTCGCCGGGAACGACCACGAGCGCACCCGACCCGATCACCGAGAGCGCATGCTCGGCCTCCATCGCCGCCACGGTGATGCGACGCACCAGGTGGTCTGCGTCGCCCTCGGCGCCGATGCGCAGCGCCTCGATGGCCTCTGCGGTCTCTTCGACGCTCGGCCAGGAGAGACTCTCGACATACGGCAGCAGGTAGACGGGGCGTCCGAGCGATCCTGAGGGAATCAGCGTGCGTGCCTCGTCGATGACCTCTGGCGAGACCCGGTTGACCACGATGCACATCAGCGTGGATCGAGCCTGGCGCAGGCGCTGACGTGTCAGGGAGACCGCGGCGGCCACGCGTGCAGCGCTGCGGTCAGAGCCGTCGACCACGGCGAGCAGCGGCACGTCGAGATGCCGGGCGAGGGCGACGTTCACGTCGGGCTCGCCGTGAACCGGAACGGTGACGGCATTGGTGCCTTCGATGATCACGAAGTCGACCTCGGCGGCGAGGCGCTCATAGGCGCCGAGGCACTCGGCGATCAGGTCGTCGGCGCGGTCGTCTGCCACCAGCTCTTCTGCGTGCGCGGCAGTCATGACCGATGCCGCGGTCAGAGCGCCTTCGGGAAGCAGCTGCTCGGCGAGCTGCACGATGCGAGACTCGGTCGGCGTGTCGGCTGAGGTGATCGGTCGCAGAAACCCGATGCGTGCGTAACGGGCCGCAGCCTGCCGCAGCAGCCCGATGGTGACCAGCGACTTGCCGGAGGTCTCTCCTACGCCGGTGATGAGCAGTCCGTCGGGCATGAGATCTCCATCTGTTCGGGGCGTCGATGCCCTCTCACAATATCGCACACGTGAAACACCCCCGAGAGCCGAGTCGAGTGGTGGGAGACCATTCGGTGAACTCTTCGTGACACCGAGCGGCATGCGCCGCATCCGGACGAGTCGTCAGAGACGACGACGGCCACGAGGATCGCAGTGGATCTCTCGTGGCCGTCGCCCCGTCTGTGGCCGGATCAGCGCGCCCGGCACCGCTCGGTCACTGCTGGTCGAGCACGAACTCAGCCTCGATGTGGATCTTCACGTCGCTGCCCAGCAGCACGCCGCCGGCCTCGAGCGTGCTGTTCCATTCGAGCCCGAACTGCTCGCGCTGGATCGTCGTGTTGGCCTCGAGCCCCAGAACGGTCTGACCGTAGGGGCTGGTTGCGATGCCGCCGATCTCGACCGAGAAGTCGACGCTCTGCGTCACGCCGCGCAGCGTCAGATCGCCGGTGACGACCAGGTCATCGCCGCTGCGCGTGACCGCGGTCGAGCGGAACGTGAGCTCGGGGTGGTTCTCGGCGTCGAAGAAGTCGGGCGTGCGCAGGTGGCCGTCACGATCGGGGTTGCCGGTCGAGATGCTGGCGGCCTGGATCTCGGCAGTCACGCTGGAGTCGAGCTCGTTCTCGCCCGTGGTGAGGGTCGCTGCGAACTCGGTGAAGCTGCCGCGGAACTTCGTGACGAGGTGGCGCACGCTGAAGCTGATACTGCTGTGGCTGGAGTCGATCTGCCACGTGCCTGTCGTGAAGCCTGCGATTGCGGAATCGGTCATGATCTCTGCTCCTTCATTGGGATGCCGGGCCTTCGTCCGCACATCAGTGGTTGTATCTACAACAGTATCCACATGGATGCATCGGCGCAAGTGGAACCGGAAATTCTCAGCGCCGCCCGGGCAGCATCCGCTGCAGCCCCCACACGGTCACCCGCAGCACGGCCTCGACGATGATCGAGAGATCCATCTTGGAATGGCCGGTCTCTCGTTCGACGAAGGTGATCGGCACCTCGACCACGTCGAGACCGGCGGTCACGGCGCGACGCAGCACATCGATCTGAAAGCAGTACCCGTGGCTCGCCGTCTCTTCGAGGCGCAGCGGGCGCAGAGCGGTGACGGGGATCACGCGGAACCCCGAGGTGACGTCACGCTGTCTCAGCCCCAGCATCAGACGCGAGTACGAGCTGGCGGCGTGGGAGAGCGCACTGCGATACCAGGGCCAGTTCACGATCGTCCCCCCGCGCACCCATCGCGATCCGAGCACGAGGCGTCCTTCGCCGCCGGCGGCGAGCAGGTTCGGCAGCTGCTCGGGCAGGTGGGAGCCGTCGGCGTCCATCTCGACCAGATAGCGAAAGCCGTGGGCGTCGCCCCAGGCGAAGCCCGCCGCATAGGCGGGTCCGAGGCCCTGCTTCTGCCGGCGGTGCAGCACGGCCAGTGACGGATGCTGATCGCGCAGCTGGTCGGCGAGACGGCCGGTGCCGTCAGGGGATCCGTCGTCGACCACGAGGACGGATACCTCGGGGAGGGCGCCGAACAGCCGTTCGAGCACGCCTGGCAGCGACTCGCGTTCGTTGTAGGTGGGGATGACGACGAGGGTCTCCCCCGCTGACGCGTTCAATCGCGCAGCTCGCGACGGATGACCTTGCCGACGTTCGACATGGGCAGCTCGTCACGGAACTCGATGTAGCGCGGACGCTTGTAGCCGGTGAGGTACCGGCGGGCGTACTGCCGCACCTCGTCTTCGGTGAGGTCTGGGTCGGCCGGCACGATGAACGCCTTGACGACCTCGCCGGAGTGCTCGTCGGGCACACCGATGACGCCGGCGGTCTTGATCCGCGGGTGATCGCTCAGCACCGTCTCGACCTCGTTCGGATAGACGTTGAACCCTGAGACCGAGATCATGTCCTTCTTGCGGTCGACGATCGAGAAATAGCCGTCGGGGTGCAGCACGGCGACGTCACCGGTGGCCAGCCACCCGTCGGCGTCGAGCACCTCGGCGGTCTCGTCCGGGCGCTCCCAGTATCCTTTCATCACCTGCGGCCCGCGCACGTACAGGTCGCCGGGCTCTTCGAAGTCGGCGACGCGGCCTTGGGCGTCGAGCACTTTGATCTCGGTCGACGGCAGCGGAATGCCCACGGTGCCGATGACCGGCGGCCGCCACGTCGGGTTCACGCTGACGACTGGCGATGCCTCGGTGAGCCCGTAGCCCTCGAGCATGGGCCGCCGGGTCACGGTCTGCCATTCGTTCGCCGTGGACTCGCGCAGGGCCATGCCGCCCGCCACCGTGAGCTTCAGAAAGTCGAAGTCGGCCTTCGCGAATCGTGGATGGTCGAGCAGCGCCTGAGCGAGGGTCGACACCAGGATGATCACCGAGGTGCGCTCCCGGACGATCGTCTTCGTGAGCGGCGCGATCTCTCGAGGGTTGGTCACGAGCACGTTGTGCAGACCGTAGGCGAAGAAGCAGAGGCAGTTCACCGTCATGCAGAACACATGGTAGAGCGGCAGTGCGGCGAGCACGTTCTCGGCTCCCTCGTCGAGGATCACCCGCATCCAGTGCCGCATGGCCTGAGAGTCTGCCAGCAGATTGCGGTGCGTGAGCATGGCCCCCTTCGGCGTGCCGGTCGTGCCCCCGGTGAACTGCAGCAGGACGACGTCGTCGAGTTCGGCGGGCACCGGCTGCAGGCACAGGTCGGCCCCGTGCGCGATCGCGTCTCGAAAGTCGATGGCGCCCGGCAGTCGATACTTGGGCACCATGCCCTTCAGCCGCATGCCGGCGTTCGTCAGCAGCCGCCTGGCCGGGCTGTGCCAGAGGTCGGCCGGCCGAGTGATGATGACGTTCTGCAGTGTCGTGTCGGGCAGGATGTCGGCGATCTTGTCGGCGAACATCTCGAGCACGACGATGGTGCGCGCTCGAGACTGCAGAATGACCGCCTTGGTCTCGGGTGCGGTGTAGAGCGGGTTCGCGTTCACCACGATCAGCCCGGCCTTGATGGCGCCGAAGAGCGCGACCGGGTACTGCAGCAGATTGGGCATCTGCAGCACGATGCGGTCGCCGGGCCGCAGCCCGAGCGACACCTGCAGATACGCGGCGAAGTCGTCTGAGAGCCGCTTGACCTCGGCGAACGTGAGCGTCTGACCCATGTTCGTGAACGCTTTGCGATCGCCGAATCGCGCGCAGGTCTGATCGGCGAGATCGACGATCGACCGGGGCTCGAGCGGGCCGATCTCGCTGGGCACGTCATCGGGATACAGGTCGAGCCATGGTCTCGGAATGTCGTCTTGCCTCTGCTGCTCAGTCACGGGTCAATTATGCCCCACCAGGAGGTTCGTCGGAGGGAGCGGCGGCTGTGCCAGATGATCGGCACGTACAATCGAAACCATGTCAGACCCCCGTGCCACTCTCTCCCAGACGAACCAGGACTATCTGAAAGAGATCTGGCAGTTCGCCGAATGGTCGGGTGATCCCATAACCACCGGCCAGCTCGCCGAGCGCATGGGGCTCACTCGATCGACCGTCTCAGAGGGCGTCCGTCGGCTCACCGACCAGGGCTACGTCGTGCACGAGCGCTACGGCAACATCACGCTCACTCCGGTGGGCGAGTCCGCAGCGGTGAGCCTGGTGCGCAGCCATCGCATCCTCGAGACCTTCTTGGTGTCGTATCTGGGCTATGACTGGGATGAAGTGCACGAAGAGGCCGAGGTGTTGGAGCACGCGGTGAGTCCGCGCATGATCGAACGACTCGACGCCCGCCTGAACTTTCCCACCCGCGACCCGCACGGCGATCCGATACCGCGTGCCGACGGCAGCATCCCGACGCTCGACGCCCACCCGCTCAGCGAGGTGCCCGAGGGACACACCGTGCACGTGCGACGAGTCTCAGACGAGAACCCGGAGCTGCTGCGCTACCTCACAGACATCGGACTCACCCTCGACAGCACGATCACCGTGCGGGAGCGCATTCCCGCCGCAGGCACGATCCGCCTGGTGATGAACGGTCAGCCGCTCGATCTCGGCCTGCCAGCGGCCGGCAACATCCTGGTCACCGAGTAGCGGCGCCCAGGCGGCCCTCAGCGCCGGCTCGCCGCGGACAGCCGAACGTCTCCCGTCTCGCCAACCGTGATGACCGGGCCGTTCCACGCGTCGTCGCGATGCGAGACCCAGATCACGGTGCGCCCCGACGTCGGGTCGAGCACGACGCGGCGAATGTCGTCGGCAGTGCCGGCGTCGAGCTGTGAGGTGACCTCGTCGGCGAGCAGCACCGGGGTCTGCGCCAGCAGCGCGCGAGCGAGCCCCAGCCGCTGGGCTTGGCCTCCCGACAGAGCGATGCGTCCGTGGCCGCGCCCGAGCGGCGTGCGGATGCCCTGGCGCAGCCCCTCGACGAACTCGCCGAGTCCGACGGTCGCGCACACCCGTCGCAGGTCGTCGTCGCCTGCGTCGGGTCGCGCAATGCGCAGATTCTCGGCGATGCTGGCGTCGAAGAGGAAGGTCGCCTGGTCGACCACGGCGACGGTGCGCACCAGGTCGGCACGGCTCAGCGACCGCAGATCCTGACCCGCGATCTGCACCGAGCCGGAATCCGGGTCGTGCACGCGGGCGATCAGGTCGACCAGCGTCGACTTGCCGCTGCCGCTCGAGCCCTCGACGAGCACATGCGCGCCGGCCTCGACGCTGATCGGTTCGGGAACGCGCACCCGGGAACCGCGGCCGCCCCGTGCGGCATCATGCTGGTACTCCAGCGGGCCGATCACGACCGCAGCTCCCCCATGGGCCGCGCCGGTCGCTGGCGACTGCTCAGCAGACGACTCTGCCGGGAACTCCACCTCGGGTGGGCTCGTCATCGTCGTCTGCACGCGAAGCGTCGCCGTCTGCACGGCGCGCCAGTCGTTGACGAAGCCGACGACCGACTCGGGTGCGGCAAATGCGGTGAACGCCAGTGCGGCAGCGGCGAGGGCCGCGCTGAGCGGATCCTCGATGAGCGCACCGGTCGCCGGGCCTGCGGTCACCACGACGAGCAGCGTCGCGGCCACGGTCAGCAGCCAGGCCAGCGTCATCAGCGTTCGACGCAAGCGCCCGAGTCGCTGCTCGGCGCACATGGTATCGGTGTGCGCGCGATTGAGCTCGCGCCACCCCAGCCCGCGACGAGCGAGGGCGTCCAGACCGCGCAGATCAAGCAGCGCGTGCATCGTCTCGGCCGCGAACTGAGCGCTCTCGCCGTCGAGTCGGGCTGCGTCGGATGCCATCTGGGCCTCGCCGCGCAGACCGAGCCCGGCGCAGCCGAAGGCCAGCGCGAGACCGACGATCAGCACGACCGCCGGCATCCACCCGGCGACCAGCCACTGAGCGACCGCCACCGCGACGCTGATCACCACGGCGCTCACTGCCGGAACGATGGTGTGTGCGAAGAACACCTCGAGCCGATCGATGTCCCGGCTGGCCCGAGAGAGCAGCTCGCCGCTGGCGCTGCGAGCCGACACCGCCGGCGCCTGTGGCAGCAGGCTGCCGAAGAAGCGCACGCGCAGGTGTGCCAACAGGATGAAGGCGACGCGATGACCGAGGTACTGCTCGCCGTAGCGGGCGAGCCCTTTGACCAGAGCCAGGCCGATGAGTGCGAGAGCCACCGTCCAGGCTGAGACGTCGTCGCGGGCACTCGCCGTGACGAGCAGCACACCGGCGACCACGGCTGCGATGCCGGTGGCCTGTGAGATCAGGCGCAGCGCGAGCGACCCGCTCAGGCTGCCGCGAAACCCCTTCGTCATGGGCAGCAGCTCGCGCAGCGTGGCAGCAGTGCTGGGGTGCGTCGCGTTGGTCATCGTGCCTCCACATCATGCATGCCGTCTGTGGCGAGTCGCAGCGTGCGCATGCGCCGGGCGAACGCCTGCGGATCGTGTGTGACGCAGACGACGGCGATCTGGTCGGGCAGATCGGCGAGGGTCTCCACCAGCCGTCGGCCGGTCTGACGATCGAGCCCACTGGTCGGTTCGTCGAGCAGCAGCACGTCGACCGGTTGCATGAGCGCGCGTGCCACGGCGAGTCGCTGGCGCTGGCCGCCGGAGAGCCCAGCGCCGCGCTCTCCCAGCGTCGAGTCCAAGCCGGCGGATCGTTCCCGCACCGTCTCGCTCAGACCGGCCAGCTCGAGCGCACGCCAGCAGGCGGTGTCGTCTGCGGCATCCGCCGGAGCGACGCTGTCAGAGCCGCTGACATCCGGCAGGCGCCCCAGCCCGAGGGCCAGATTCTCGCGAACCGTGCCAGAGAGGATGACCGGGTTCTGCACCACTTCGACGATGCGCAGCCCGGGGGCGCGCTCGATCCGGCCAGAGCCGGGGTCGCGGCGGCCGGCGAGCACCCCGAGCAGTGTCGATTTGCCGGCGCCGCTGCGGCCGGTGACCGCCCAGCGGTCGCCACGACGGATGTCGAGCCGGAGCCCCTGTGCGAGCCTGCGCCCGTCTGGGGTGACGAGACCGGCGTCGGCAAGGCGCAGCAGCGCGTCGTCAGCCGGAAGGCCGGGTGCATCTCGTGTCGCGGGGCGGGGCTGTGCACCGGCCGAGCCGATCACGCGGGCCAGCCGGTTCTCGGCCCGCTGACCCTGTGCACGCAGGTAGAAGAACTTGCCGACCACATCGAGCGGGGTGCTCATCACGACCGCGAGCAGCACCACGACCGCCCCCTCGGTCACATCGATGTTACCGGCACGCAGGCGCCACACGGCCAGCAGTGCCGAGCCGGCGAGCACCCCCGCGTAGAAGAGCCCGTCGAGCACGAGAATGAGCAGCTGGTTCACCGCCAGCAGACGCATGACCTCTGCGCGCTGCTGCTCGGCGCTGCGAGCCAGGCGCTGCAGATAGCGGTCGCCCGCGCCGAAGAGCGCGAGTGTGCGCAGCCCCTGGAGGCCCTGCAGAAACGTCACGGCGAGCGACGCCTCCCGCCGTCGCCAGCCGCCCATCGAACGCCGGGTGAGTCGCTGAAACGCCCCCACTGCCGACGTGACCAGAACGACCAGGGCCGCGAGGCATCCGGCCAGAACGGGATCGACCGCGACGGCGATGACGACGAGCACGACGACGGGCGCGAGCAGAGCGGCGAGGATGCTGCCGTGGAACTCGGCCCGATAGGTCGCGTACTTCGCGGCGTCGGCGGTGGCGAGATCGGCGAAGTCTCCCTCGGCGGGCAGCCGGTCATCGGCCCGGCCCGACCCTTCCAGCCGGGTGAAGAGCCGCTCGCGCACGGAGATCTGCAGCCGGCGCTCCGCGGCATCCTGTGCGCACTCGCCGAGCCACTGCACGACCACGACACCGACGAAGACGACCGTCACCACGACGAGCGGCGTCACCGCGGACGCCGCTCCCGCGGGGCCGAACGCCCCGGCGAAAGTTCGACCCACGGCGACCACGCCGATCGCGAGTAGCGCAGTGCGCAGCACCGAGAGCGCGAGCCCCGCAGACGAGAGCCGGCTGAGCGCCGCGTCGACGGGCAGGACCGACCGGGCGGCGCCGGCGGAGCCCGCCGCGGGGCGTCCGTGCCCGGAGCGGTTCGGCGGCGTCGACCCGTCGGTCGCTGTGCGCCGCTGCCGGGCAGCCGCAGAGCGACTCTCTGGCATCAGCGCTCACGCGGCTTCCCGAGAGCTGCCGCTGCCGCCCGCGATGCGACGGCGGTGGAAGCGGGCTCTGCGGGATGGGCTGCATCGGGCGCAGACGGATGCGAGGGCAGGTCGGCCGCCTCGGCATCGGCCTCGGCTTGATGATCGGTCGGGCGCTGGATGCGCTCGATCCAGGCGAGAGCCACCGCAGAGAGGATGAACGTGAGGTGGATGAGCACCTGCCACATCACACCGGTGGCCGTATAGGTCTCCCCGGTCACGTTGTGAGCCTGGTCGGAGCCGAGGTCACCGACCTCGATGAACGTCTTCAGCAGATGGATCGACGAGATGGTGATGATCGAGATGGCCAATTTGACCTTGAGGATGGTCGCGTTCACGTGCGACAGCCAATCGGGTTCGTCCGGGTGCCCATCGGCGTTTATCTTCGAGACGAAAGTCTCGTACCCGCCGATGATGACCATGATCAGCAGGTTCGCGATCATGACCACATCGATGAGCCCCAGCACGGCCAGCATGATGGTGGTCTCATCGAGTTTTCCCCAGTCGGTGAGAACGTCTGTGACCAGATGGCCCAGGTCGACCCAGAACACGATCACGTAGATCAGCTGTGCGATGATGAGCCCGATGTAGAGCGGAGCCTGGAGCCAACGACTGGCGAAGATCAGGTAGCCGAGGACATTGGAGGTCTGCGAGTTCTGCGACTGACGGCCAACGATGAATTGACGTCGCGGGTGGTGATCAGAGGGTGACATCGAGCTCCTGACGTGTGGGTGCGAGTGCTGCCCGACGACGCTGTTGGCGACGCTGGGGTGACGCACTCATGTTACTGGCAGCCTCTTCATCGTGCAGCGGCGAGCACCGGCACCCGATCGGCGTCGACGTCGGAACCGCCGTGGTCGCTCACGAACTGCACTGCCGCTCGTGTGGCCGAGATCGCCTCGTGATACTTCGAGAAGAGCACCTGATACTCGTGCGGCAGCGCCGGTTCATGGTCTTCGTCGTAGAACTGCGTGACCACAGGAACACCGAGTTGCTGCAGACGCGCGGCGAACGCCCGCGACTGCGACTCCAGCGGGTCGCCGTTGCCAGCGCTGACGAACGCCGCCGGAAAGCCTGCGGTCACCGAGTCGATGGGAGACCCTTGACGAAGAACCTCAGCGCTCTGCCAGTCGCGCACGCCGCTGTAGGCCCACATCACCGTGTTGAGGAACGAGGCGAACTGCCCGCTCGCTCGTACGGCGGTCACGTCGTACGCACCGCAGAAGAGCACTGCACCCTTGATCTCGCCCTCATGCACCCGGGGCCGCACAGCGAGCCGCGAGGCTTGGTCGGGGCTTGCCACAGCAGCGAGATACGTGCTCACGACCTGCGAGCCGGCGGAGTCGCCTGCGTAGAAGAGTCGGTCGGTCGCGATGCCGAGATCATCGGCGTGGTCGAGCAGATACGTCGTCGCGGCGTCCAACTGCTGCACCGCAGTCGGAAAGCGAGCCTCGGGCGAGAGCGTGTAGTTGATCTGCACCACCGTCGCCCCGCTCGCAGCGAGGATGCGCGAATAGTTCTCGCCCTGCGACTTGTCACCACCGACCCACCCGCCGCCGTGCACCCAGATGATCGTGCTGGCCGGTGCCGTCGCGTCGGCGCGTCGGTACACGTCGAGTCGTTCGTCTGGGCGACCGCTCGACGTGTAGGCGAGATCGGCGTCGCGCGTGACCCCGGTCGGCACGAAGGGGGCCAGAGCCTCGTTGCCCTGCACACCGCCGGCGTTGAACGATGAGCGAATCAGCAGCGCCCCGGGAATCGGGGTGGTCACGAAGCTCAGCGCCATCACGAGCACGAGCGAGAGCAGCACGGCTGTCAGCATGCCGAGGAGCGTCACGAGGCTGCGCAGCGGAGTCGGTCTGACTGCTGAGTCGCTCAAAGCGTCTCGCGAAGGCGTGTGGTGCGCAGGCCGTCTGCGCTCGACGCGCATCAGTTGCGGATCTCGAGACTGCCCAGCATCACCTGACCGCCGATGACGACGACCGGCGCCGTCGCGGCGACCGACGGATCGGCAGCCGAGACGGAGAAGACCGACCGGTCTTCGACACCGCCGAGCAGCGCCGTCGCCTCGACCCGCACCCGGGCGCCATCAGGAATACGGATCTCGAGCCCACCCATGAATGCCAGCACGTCGATGCGCACCTCCGGTGCCAGCACGGCACGAGTCAGGTCAAGGGTCGACGAGCCCAGCACAGCGGTCATCGATGCGCTGCGGAATCCGTGCGCCGTGCTGCGCACCTCAGAGCCGCCCAGCACCGCCGTCACGTTCTGATCGAGGGCTGCGTCGCCGCTGGGAGCACCGAATCGGCCGGCGTCTGCTGCCGACCCAGCCACGCCGGAACAGGAGGCGTGCCCTTGGGCCGAGGCGGCGCTCGGTGCAGCCTTCGGTCGGCGTCGCGTGAGCACGCTGAGCCCCAGTGCGATGACGGCGGCCGGGGCGATGAGCGCCCATGGGCTGAACGGCAGCAGGCCGAAGTTGTCGAGGATGAGTGCGACCCCGACCACCAGCAGTGCCAGCGCCCACCACAGATTCGACCACGAAGACAGCAGCGTCGACACGCCCAGAGCGATCACGGCGATGCCGATGATGAGGCGGAAGACGCTGCCCATCTGGAAGTCGGGAATCACCACGTTGGCGAGCAGCACGAGCCCCACACCAACGATGACGAGGCCGGCGATGATACGGGAGCTCACTGTTCTCATGCCTCGACTCTACTCACCGCGGCCACTCGTCTGGCTTCGAGTCGGTCTCGCGCACCGCAGATCAGCCGGTGGACGACAGGGCCCGCATCGCATCCGCAGAATACGACTCGGCTGCGTCGATTCGCCAGCCCACCGCAGGAAGGCTCCAAACCGAGTCCGTGCAATACAGGCCGACCTCACATGACGTGAGCCGAGAGGCCGAGTAGTGTGGAGTGATGGCCAATCTTCGCTCACGCACCGTCACACACGGCAGAAACATGGCCGGCGCACGCGCTCTTCTGCGCGCCGCCGGCGTCGACGGATCAGATTTCGGCAAGCCGATCATCGCAGTCGCGAACAGCTTCACCGAGTTCGTTCCCGGGCACACCCACCTCGCCCCCGTCGGGCGCGTCGTCTCAGAGGCGATCACCGCTGCCGGCGGCATTCCCCGCGAGTTCAACACCATTGCGGTCGACGACGGCATCGCCATGGGCCACTCGGGCATGCTCTACTCGCTGCCCAGCCGCGACCTGATCGCCGACTCGGTCGAGTACATGGTCAACGCCCACCAGGCCGACGCGCTGGTCTGCATCTCGAACTGCGACAAGATCACCCCCGGCATGCTGCTGGCCGCACTGCGGCTCAACATCCCGGCCGTCTTCGTGTCGGGCGGGCCCATGGAGGGCGGCACCGCGGTACTCGTCGACGGCACCGTGAAGAAGCGCGTCGAGCTCATCTCGGTGATGTCGGGCACGGCCGACCCGAATCTGTCCGACGAGAACCTGCTGCGCCTCGAAGCCAGCGCCTGCCCCACCTGCGGCTCGTGCTCGGGCATGTTCACCGCCAACTCGATGAACTGCCTGACCGAGGCGCTCGGCCTGTCGCTGCCCGGCAACGGCACCACGCTCGCCACCCACACCGCACGCCGCGCGCTCTTCGAGAACGCCGGATCGCTCGCGGTCGAGCTGTGCCACCGGTTCTACGACGAAGACGACGACAGCGTGCTGCCCCGCTCGATCGCGACTCGTGAGGCGTTCCAGAACGCGATGGCCATGGACATCGCGATGGGCGGCTCGACGAACACGATTCTGCACCTGCTCGCCGCGGCGCAGGAGGCCGGCGTCGAGTACACGATGCGCGACATCAACGAGCTGTCGCACCATGTGCCCTGCCTCTGCAAGGTGGCGCCGAACGGCAGCTATCTCGTCGAAGACGTGCACCGCGCAGGCGGGATTCCCGCCATCCTCGGCGAACTGCACCGCGGCGGTCTGCTCAACGAGAACGTGCACTCGGTGCACCACGCGACGCTCGACTCCTACTTGGAAGACTGGGATCTGCGCGGCGGCAAGGCGACCGATGAGGCCTTCGAACTGTTCCATGCGGCTCCGGGCTGCCAGCGCAGCGCTAAGGCGTTCTCGCAGTCCGAACGCTGGGAGACCCTCGACCTCGACGCCGAGAACGGCTGCATCCACGACATCGCCCACGCCTATTCGAAAGACGGCGGCCTGGCCGTGCTCTACGGCAACCTGGCCGAGGACGGCTGCGTGGTGAAGACCGCCGGTGTCGACGAGTCCATTCTGAAGTTCAGCGGTCCGGCCGTCGTGGTCGAGTCGCAGGAAGACGCGGTGAACGTCATCCTGAACAAGCAGGTCACGGCGGGCGACGTCGTCGTCGTGCGCTACGAGGGGCCCAAGGGCGGCCCGGGCATGCAGGAGATGCTGTACCCGACCTCGTTCCTGAAAGGCCGCGGTCTCGGCAAGAAGTGCGCTCTGATCACCGACGGGCGTTTCTCAGGCGGCACCTCGGGTCTGTCGATCGGTCACGTCTCGCCAGAGGCGGCATCCGGCGGTCTGATCGCGCTCGTCGAGAGCGGCGACACGATCACCATCGACATCCCGAATCGCAAGATCGAGCTGAACGTGTCAGATGAGGTGCTCGCCGACCGTCGTGCGGCGCTTGAAGAAGGCAACGGCTACCACCCGAAGGATCGTAAGCGAGAGATCTCGACCGCGCTGAAGGTCTATGGGGCTCTGGCCACCTCTGCCGACAAAGGAGCCGTTCGCGACAAGGCGAAGATCGACGCGATCTACTGATCGCTCGGACAGCCGCGCTCACGATGCGGGTCGGATGATGGAGATTTCATCGTCTGGCCCGCATCGTCTTTTGTAGACTGACCAGGATGCGCACTCTGCCGTGTGCGTCCCCGGTGCGCCCGCCTTCTGGCCGCCGGGCAGCCCCGCAGAGAGGTTCGTGAATGTCGAAAGCAGCTGAGTTCATCGATTCGGTGTACCAGGCCGTGCTCACCCGTAATCCTGGCGAACGCGAGTTCCACCAGGCCGTGCACGAGGTGTTCGAGTCGCTGGAGCCGGTGATCGAGCGCCACCCGGAATACGCCGAGTCGGCGATTCTCGAACGCGTGTGCGAGCCCGAGCGCCAGATCATCTTTCGCGTTCCGTGGACTGACGATCGCAACCACGTGCACATCAACCGGGGGTTCCGTGTGCAGTTCAACAGTGCGCTCGGCCCGTACAAGGGCGGTCTGCGCTTCCACCCCAGCGTGCTGCTCGGCACGGTGAAGTTCCTCGGCTTCGAGCAGATCTTCAAGAACGCGCTCACCGGTCTGCCCATCGGCGGCGGCAAGGGCGGCTCCGACTTCGATCCGAAGGGCAAGAGCGACCGTGAGGTCATGCGCTTCTGCCAGTCGTTCATGACCGAGCTGCAGCGCTACATCGGCGAATACGTCGACGTGCCGGCCGGCGACATCGGTGTCGGCGCCCGAGAGATCGGCTACCTCTTCGGTCAGTACAAGCGGCTGCGCAACAAGTTCGAGTCGGGCGTCATCACCGGCAAGGGCATCGGATGGGGCGGTTCACGCGCCCGCACCGAGGCCACCGGCTACGGAGCGGTCATCTTCGCCCGGGAGATGCTCGAGACTCGCCACGCGGGCTTCGACGGTGCCAAGGTCATCGTCTCGGGTTCGGGCAACGTCGCGCTCTACGCCATTCAGAAGGTGCAGCAGCTCGGCGGCACGGTCGTCGGCGCATCTGACTCGCAGGGCGCCGTCTACGACCCCGACGGCATCGACTTCGAACTGCTGCGCGAGATCAAAGAGGTCGAGCGCGGCCGAGTCCGCGACTACGTCGATCGCCGCGGCGGCCGTGCCGAGTACCGCAACAGCGGTTCTGTGTGGGACATCGCAGACGTCGACGGCATCGATGTGGCGCTCCCCTGCGCCACCCAGAACGAGCTCAACGCCGAGAACGCCGAGACTCTGGTGCGAAACGGTGTGCGGGCGGTGGCCGAGGGCGCGAACATGCCCTGCACACCTGACGCCGTGCGCAGGTTCCAGAAGGCCGGCGTGCTCTTCGGCCCGGGCAAGGCGGCCAACGCCGGCGGAGTCGCCACCTCGGCACTCGAGATGCAGCAGAACGCCTCACGCGACTCGTGGACGTTCGAGTACACCGAGCAGCGTCTCGAGCAGATCATGACCCGTCTGCACCGCTCGGTGCGCCGCACCGCCGAAGAGTACGGCCACCCGGGCGACTACGTTCGCGGTGCGAACATCCACGGCTTTCAGCTGGTCGCCGACGCCATGATCGCCCAGGGCGTCATCTGAGACAGAGCAGGGCTGCGGCGACATCAGCACTCCTGGTGCGATGTCGCCGCAGCCCTGCTCGCTGCCGTCGGTCGATCACCTGCCGGGCAGATAGTCGTTCGTGAGCCCCTGACGGCCGTCGTACTCCTGCTCGAGCAAGCCGTTCTCGTGCATCCATGCGGCGTAGGCCGCCCAGTCGTCTTCGGGCTGGTGGCCGAAGCCGCCGTCGTTCTTCAGCAGCGGCACCGTGCGCTCGATCATCTGGCGCAGCACGTCGGGCTCGTAGGCGCCGTCGGTCGGCTCGGTCAACGCCTCGACAGCGGTGTCGGTGCTCGCCTCGGCCGCCTCTTGGCCCTTGGCCGTGCCTGCCAGGAACTTGCGCACGCGCTCGGCGTAGGCCGAGTCGCTCTGCAGACGCGAACGCTGGGCGATCACGACGAGTTCGTCGTAGTCGGGCAGTCCGAGCTCTGTGTTCGACCACGACGGGAAGCTGCCGTGCTCGGCGAGCTCGACGCCCTCGATGTTCGGGTACGCGCCGATGGTCGCGTCGACCTGATGATCGATCAGCGGCTGGTTCAGCCCCTGCGACAGGTTCACGTACGTGATCGTCGAAGGGTCGACGCCGTGCTTCTTGGCGATGAAGTTCATCGTCGTCTCCTGCGAGGCGAGCCCCGAGGTGCCGACCGTCTTGCCGGCGAGATCCTGGGGTCCGTTGATGCCCGAGCCCTCCCAGGTCATCACCGAGTTGAGACTGGTCGGAACGAGTGCGCCCACCGAGATGACGTCGAGCCCCTCCCCCTCTGCGATCAGCGTGTCGGGCTCGTACGAGATCGCGAGATCGGTCTGACCGAGGCTCACCATCTTGGCGGCGTCTGCCGTGCCGCTCGGCGTGGTGAAGTCGACCTTCACTCCGGCCTGCTCATACGCACCGGTGTGCTGTGCCGTGTAGAGCGACACATGGTCGGGATTCGGCGTCCAGTCGAGCAGCACGCTCACCGGGTCGAGGCTGCCCGAGGCTGCTGAATCCTGCTGCTGGCTCGAGCATCCGCTCAGCGCCAGGCTGAATGCGGCGGCTCCTGCGACGAGCCCCATGGTCATCGATCGGCGGATGCCGGGATGCGTCTGCCTCGGGCGCGTGGTCTGCGAGATGGTCATTGTCTCTCCTTCGTCTTCTCTGTGAGATCGGTTCTGCTGGTCTGGGTGGTCTGCTGGTGCTGGTGCTGGTGGTGTGGGCCGTCTGGATGCTGTGCGCACTGCAGACTGGTTCGGTCTGCCGATCGATCGGCGTGCGTCGTCGCCGCGATGACGGGCGACCGAGGCTCAGCGCAGGCGGTCGCGCTGCCAGCCGCACACCAGGCGTTCGGCGAGCAGTGTCAACAGGTACAAAGCGGCCGTCATGGCGGTGAGCAGCACGACCTCGGCGAAGACGAAGTCGGTGCGCAGTCTGGGGATCGCCTGGATGAGGTGATAGCCCAGACCGTTGCTCGAGCCGGCGTACTCGCCGAAGACCGCGGCCACGGGGGCGAACGTCACCGAGATGCGGAGCCCGGCGAAGCCCTGCGGCAGTGCGAACGGCATCCGCACGCGCCAGAAGAGCCCGCCCGGGCTGGCCCACAGCGTGCGCATCGTGTCGATCAGCCGTGGGTCGACGCCCTGCAGACCGGCCAGCAGGCTGACCGTGACCGGGAAGAAGCAGAGCAGTGCGACGATCACGATCTTCGATGCGATGCCGTAGCCGAGCGCGATTGTGAGAATCGGCGCGAAGACCATGACCGGCACGGTCTGCGTGCCGATCAGCAGGGGTTCAAGCGCGCTGCGCAGCGGCTTCACGGCATACACCGTCACCGAGATGATCGCCGCTGCGATGACGCCGGCGAGCAGGCCGAGCAGGGTCTCGCTGCCGGTCACGACGGTCGCCGACCAGAGCGTACCCCAGTAGCGGCCGAGCGCCACGATGACGTCTTGCGGAGCCGGAATCAGGTACTTGGGCACCCCGAACCAGGCGGTCACGGCCCACCACACGGCCACCACGACCAGGATCGCGACGGTCGGCGGCAGCGTTCGGCGCAGACGACTCTGTTCGCCAGGTGTGCTCATCGTCGCATCGCCCCCTGTGCGGCCAGTGCGGTGAGCAGGCCGGTTCGCGCGGCGGCCAGTTCGACGTCGGCGAGCAGCTCGGTGCGCGAGCGACGATCGCCGAACCAGCCACGACTCTCGTAGGTGACGTTCGCCGGCCGTCCGGCCAGCACGACCACTCGATCGGCCAGCAGCAGTGCCTCGTCCACATCGTGTGTGACCAGCACGAGCGTGGTCTCTCGGTCGCGCAGCCGCTCGCGCAGCCAGGCCTGGCCGTCGGCGCGGGTGATCGCGTCGAGGGCGCCCAGCGGCTCGTCCGCGAGCAGCACGGGTTTGTCGGCAGCGAGGGCCCGCAGCAGAGCGGCGCGCTGCCGCATGCCACCGCTGAGCTCGTGCGGCCGACGGCGCGCGACCGAGTCGAGCCCCCACTGCTCGACCAGCGGGCGAACCTGCTCGCGAGCCTCGGCCTTGGCGACGCCGCGGTTGCGCAGGGGCATCGCGACATTGTCGATCAGAGAGAGCCACGGCAGCAGGGAGTCGCCCTGCGGCATGAGCGCGCAGCTGCGCACCCGTTCGGCCGCGACGGTGTGGCCGAGCACGCGCACCGTGCCGGAATCGGCCGAGAGCAGCCCGGCGATCAGCGACAGGGCCGTGGTCTTGCCGCAGCCCGAACGCCCGATCATGGCGACGTGCTCGCCGGTGCGGATGCTGACGTGCAGCCGGTCGAGCACCGGCGCCGGTGCGCCTTCAGGTGTGTAGACCGCGTCGCTGACGACGATCGCGGCTTCGGATTCGACGCGCGTCGATTCCATCGTGTGACATCCCTCCGCTCGTGTGAACGAGATCAGGTTCAGCGGGTCTCATCTCAGCTCCAGGTCTCGGAGCACCCCGTGTCTTCGTCGAAAGCGTAGCAGACCCCGACCGGCGCGAGGCCGACCGGGGTCTGTGCGTGTTCCGCCTCGACAGCTATTCGGCCGAGACGATCACCACGATCAGAGTGCGCGGGCCGTGCACGCCTTCGACGCGCTGCAGCTCGATGTCTGAAGTGGCCGAGGGGCCGGCGATCATCGTGATCGGCCGCTGGGGCACCAGCCGGCGAATCGCCGCAGGCATGTCGACGACGATCTCGGCGTCCTGCACGACGCACACATGCACGTCGGGCACCAGCGTCAGCGCACGACGGCCCTGCGTGCCGCTGCCGTCCAAGAAGATCGTGCCGCTGATCGAGCAGGCGACCGCCGCCCCGGTGACGATGGCGTCGAGACTGTCGAGCGAGGCGGCCGGAATGGACGGGTCGTCGACCTGCACGTCGCCCGCGTAGTCGCCCAGCCAGGCGCGATCGAGTGCTGGCGGGATGCCGACACGGTTCGCCGACACCGAGGCGAGTGCCGCCGCGACCTCGGTTCCGACGGTGCTCGGCGTGGCGCGTCGCACCTCGGCCTTGTAATCTTCGAGTCGATCGATCAGCAGGTCGATGCGCTCGGCGTCGGGCAGCTCGATCTCGGCGTCGTAGTCGCGCACGACAGGCTCGACCACCGGCGGTGCGATGGTGAGGGCGTCTTTGATTCGATCCAGGATCTCTTCGCGTGCGGTGCTCACTTCGTGCTCCCCTGTGTGCTGCTGTGTTCTTCTCGCCGGTCGTCCGGCGCCTCGGCGACTCCGACGCCCGCGGGCATCGGCCGCCGCTCCCAGTCGGCATCGTGCTGTGCGTCCTGGTTGCCGGCTCGCGTCGCCAGATCGGCCCGCACCGCGCCGGAGCGCTCGCGTTCGACGGCCAGCTCGCGCTGGGCATCCGCCGAATTGAACCATTCGCGAGCCGAGTGCTTCGCCGGCGCCGGGAAGTCACGGGCCTCGGTCCACCCGCCCAGCAGTCCGGGCAGCTTCGTGATCTTCTTGTCAGGGCCGGCCACGATGCGACCGCCGATGCTGGCCGCCTTCTGCGCGGCATGCCAGCGTCTGCCGGTGCTCATGGCCGACGCGACGGTCTTCAGCATCGGCTTCTCGAGCCCGGAGCCGACGGTGTTGACCTTCTGATCGCGCAGCTCGACGAGGATCGACGGGATGTCGATCTTGACCGGGCACACCTCGTAGCAGGCACCGCACAGGCTCGACGCGTAGGGCAGCGAGCTGTTGGGGTCGTGCGAATCCTCCATGCCGGTCAGCAGCGGCGAGAGGATGGCTCCGATCGGCCCCGGATAGGTCGATCCGTAGGCATGACCGCCCGCGTGCTCGTAGACCGGGCACACATTCAGGCAGGCAGAGCAGCGAATGCACTTGAGCGCCTCGCGGCCCATGCCATCGGCGAGGGCGTGCGTGCGACCGTTGTCGAGCAGCACCAGGTGGAACTCCTGGGGGCCGTCACCCGGTGTGACGCCGGTCCACAGCGAGGTGTAGGGGTTCATGCGCTCTCCCGTGGACGAACGCGGGAGCAGCTGCGTGAAGACCTCGAGGTCGGTGAAACGCGGCAGCAGCTTCTCGATGCCCATGACCGTCACCAGCGTGTCTGGCAGGGTCAGGTTCATGCGCCCGTTGCCCTCAGACTCGAAGATCGAGAGGGTGCCGGTCTCGGCGATGCCGAAGTTGGCACCAGAGATCGCGATCTTCGAGGTCAGGAACTTCTCGCGCAGAAAGCGACGACTCGCCTCGGCCAGATGAGCGGGGTTGTCATCGAGATCCGGGTCGACGCCCGGCATCTCTTTGAGGAAGATATCGCGCACCTCGCTGCGATTGCGGTGGATGGCCGGCACCAGGATGTGTGAGGGCTTGTCGTGACCGAGCTGGACGATGAGCTCGGCCAGGTCGGTCTCCTGCGCATGGATGCCGTGCTCTTCGAGGTACTCGTTGAGGCCGATCTCCTGCGTGGCCATCGACTTGATCTTGAGCACCTCCTTCGCACCGTGATCGGAGACGATGCCACGCACGATCTCGTTGGCCTCGGCGGCGTCACGCGCCCAGTGCACGTGGCCGCCGTGTTCCGTCACCTTCTCTTCGAGCTGCTCGAGCAGATCGGGCAGGTTGGCGAGCACCTCGCGCTTGATGCGCGAACCGGCCTCGCGCAGACGCTGCCAGTCGGGCATCTCATCGACGACGTGCTGTCGCTTGTCGCGGATCTTGTGAGTGGCGAAGTTCAGATTGCGGCGCAGCTGCTCGTTGGCGAGCTCGTGCACTGCCGCCTGCTGGAACTTCTCTGTGCCGCGCAGGTTGCCGACCCCCGCCGGGGCGACCGGCGGAACGGCCGGCATGCCGAGAAACGTGGTCATGCGGCCACCTCCTCGCCCAGCAGTGTGATCGAACGATCGGCGTCGGCATGCGTCGACGCCAGGATCTGCGCCAGGTGGATGGTCTTCGTGCCCAGCTGCAGGCGCGACATTGCGCCGCCGATGTTCGTCAGGCACGAGGCGTCACCCGCAGCGCAGTACTCCGCGCCCGTCTCTTCGATGTGTGCGACCTTGTCTTCGACCATTGCGGTGGAGGTCGCCGCGTTCTTCACGGCGAAGGTGCCGCCGAAGCCGCAGCACTCCTTCGCGAAGGGCAGTTCGCGCAGCTCGAGGCCTTCGACGTTCTGCAGCAGTCGGTAGGGCCGTGAGCCGACCTGAATCATGCGCAGCGAGTGGCAGGTGGGGTGATAGGTCACGGTGTGCGGAAAATACGCCCCGACGTCGGTGAGACCGAGTACGTCGACGATGAACTCGGCGAGATCGTACGTCTTGTCGTTGACCGACGAGACCTCGCGGCTCAGCGCCTCGTCACCGAACTTGCCGGCGATCATCGGATGCTGATGTCGCACCGATCCCGTGCACGAGCCGCTCGGCAGCACCACGGCGTCGATCGACGAGTCGCCGAAGACGTCGACGTAGTTCTGCACCAGCGGCAGCGAGTCCTTCTGATACCCGGTGTTGATGTGCATCTGGCCGCAGCAGGTCTGCCCTTCAGGGAACACCGCCTCGTGGCCGAGTCTCGTGATCAGACGAGCCGTCGCCCTGATCACATCTGGATAGAGCGTGTCGACCAGACACGTTCCGAAAATTCCCACTCGCATGGAGTGCCTCCGTTCGCTGCGACTGACAGAATCAGCTGGCGGCCGAGCCCGGGAACAGGCGTCGATGCTGTGGTCTGACCACACTCTCGACGTCCGGGCGCCGCTGGATCCCATGGCACCACTTTCACGGAACTGCGGCAATGTAGGGTATCCTCATCTGGCTATGAGAGCACATGAGACGGTGATGTCCTGGGTCAGAGACCAGCTCGCTGCGGGCACGCTCGCGGTCGGCGACCGACTGCCCGGCGAACGCCAGCTCGCCGAGCATCTCGGCGTCTCTCGCAGCACGGTCAGAGAGGGCCTCCGCATTCTCGAGGCTCTCGGAACCCTCACCTCGGCCACGGGTTCCGGCCCGAACTCGGGCACCATCGTCATCGCCGAGCCGCAGCAGGCCCTCGCCCTTGCGCTCGGCCTGCAGCTCAGCTCGCGCAGTGTGCGATTCGAAGACGTCGTGCACACCCGCCTGCTGCTCGAGACCTGGGTCGCCGCTCATGCCGATCCCGGCTATGCACACTGGGACGTCGCTCAGCGACTGCTTGACCGTATGGCCGATCCCGAGCTTCCCGTCGAACAGTATCTCGCGCTCGACGCCAGCTTTCACGCCGCGCTGGCCTGCGCGACCGACAACCCGCTCATCTCGACGCTCATGGACGGCATGCGCACCGCGATCGCCGACCACACTCTCGACCGGGCCAGACAGCTGCCCGACTGGCCGACCACCGCGCGCACGCTGCACGCCGAGCACACGGGCATCCTCGAGGCCTTTCGTCACGGCGATCACGCGACGGCCACGCGTCTGGTGGCCGAGCACATCACGGGCTACTACCAGCTGACCGAAGCCCACACGAGCGCATCCTGACCCCTGCTGACATACCGACCGTATTTCACGACTTGACGTGGTCTGACCACGCCCGATAATCTCCCCAACGACGCATCTGCGTCAGCAACGTCCGACTTCTCGAAGGAGAGAATCACGACCATGTCGCCCTCAGACACCGCGGTCCTGCTCAGCGAGGGCTTCACTCCGAATCTGGAGTCAAGCCTCATCGGCGGCAGCCTTCCGCTCACTGCTCTCGTCTCACTCATCCCCCTCGTGGTGTTCTTCGTGCTGCTGGGAGGGTTCAAGATCAGCGCCCTGCGCTCCGGCCTCGGAGCCCTGCTGACGGCGATGCTCGTCGCCATCTTCGGCATGAAGATGTCAGTCGGGCTCACCGTCGCCGCCGCCACACAGGGTGCGATCTTCGGGCTCTTCCCGATCATGTGGATCGTCATCACCGCGATCTGGTTCTACGAGGTGACCGTGCTCAGCGGGCGCAGCGACGACCTGCGACGCATCTTCTCGAGCGTCGGCCGCGGCGACATGCGCATTCAGGCCGTGCTGATCGCCTTCTGCTTCGGCGGCCTGCTCGAGGCGCTCGCCGGCTTCGGCGCACCCGTCGCCATCACCGGCGTCATGCTGGTCGCGCTCGGTCTGCCGCCGCTGCGCGCCGCTCTCGCCGTGCTGGTCGCGAACACCGCGCCGGTCGCGTTCGGTGCGATGGCCGTGCCGATCACGACTGCCGGCAACCTCACCGCCGGCGATGGCGACAAGCGCGCCCAGGCCGAGGCCATCGCACAGGTCGTCGGCGTGCAGACTCCGCTGATCGCCTGGATCGTGCCGATTCTGCTGCTGCTCATTCTCGACGGGTTCCGCGGCGTCAGACAGCTGTGGTTCCCGGCGCTGGTCACCGGTCTCACGTTCTCTGTGCTGCAGTGGTGGTGCGCGCACCACTTCGTCTACGAACTCACCGACGTGGTCGCCGCTCTCGGCGGGTTCCTGATCGCCACGATTCTGCTGAAGTTCTGGAAGCCGAGCACGCCTGAAGACCAGATGTCCCAGGTCAAGGAAGAGCCGCTCAGCGGCGTCCGCGTGTGGATGGCCCTGCTGCCCTACATCATCGTGATCACCCTCTTCGGCATCACGAAGCTCTGGACCATCGGAGTCGATGTGCCCAAGGCCCTCACCGCAACCGACCTGAAGATTCCGTGGCCGGGCCTCAGCCAGGGCCTGATGACGGCCGACGGGAAGATCTCGCCATCGGCCACGTACACCTTCACGTGGCTCTCGTCACCGGGTACGACCCTGCTCATCGCCGGCATCATCGTCGCGATCGTGTACAGCGCCTTCACCGCCCAGGGCAAGTTCGGCATGACGGTCGGCCAGGCCCTGGCCGAGTTCTGGCACACCATCGTCAAGTCGCGCATCTCGCTCGCAACAGTCGCCACGGTGCTCTCCATCGCCTACGTGATGAACCTCTCGGGCCAGACCATCTGGATCGGCAAATGGCTCGCGGCGACCGGCATGTTCTTCGCGTTCCTCTCTCCGATCCTCGGCTGGCTCGGCACGGCGGTCACGGGCTCTGACACCTCGGCCAACGCGCTGTTCGCCAAGCTGCAGCAGACCGCGGCAAACCAGATCGGCATCAACGAGCACCTGCTCACCGCTGCCAACACCTCGGGTGGCGTGGTCGGCAAGATGATCAGCCCGCAGAACCTCACCATCGCCGCAACGGCGGTCGATCTCAAGGGTCAGGAGTCTTCCATCCTGCGCAAGGCCCTGCCGTGGTCGCTCGGGCTTCTGCTGGTGGTCTGCATCATCGTGTTCCTGCAGTCGACGCCGGTGCTCGGCTGGATGATCCCGGCCTGATCCACCGCTGATCGGCTCACCGATCAGAACAGACAGAGGCCCGGTCTGGCCCCGCGTTCTCGCGAGGTCGACCGGGCCTTTCAGCGCGTGCGATCTACCTGCCCGAGAGTTTGCGCAGGCCGAGCCCGACCAGCGTGCCGATCATACCGACCACGAAGCACTCGCCCACGATGATCGTGGCTGACATCACTTCGAAGGGCCGCATGAAGATCAACACCACGACGGCCGCGATGACGGCGACGGCCGCGGGCATCTGCCACAGCTCGCTCGGGTGCTCCCTGCCCCTGCCCCAGATGGCACCGAACACGACGGCGATGATGGGCGAGACGTACGCGAACCAGGCCAGCGTCCAGATCTCATGATTCGGCACGAAGAGCAGTGCGATCAGGGGCACCAGCATGATGCCCGCAGCCCAAGCGGTCAGCCTCCACCCGGCCCATCCTCGTTCACGAGGCCCGCTCGAGGCGCTCAGTCGTGGTTTCGGGTTGCGGGAGTCGGCGTTCATCTGAGTGCTCCTTCGTGGCAGGCTGCGGCACATCCGCGCCGCGTTCAGACTACCGACCCCAGCCCCAGACCGCCGGTGCCGCACCTGCGTGTCATATTTCGAATATCTCAGATACGAGATACACTCGCGCATATGACTCAGGCGATCAAGACCACCTCCCCCGCTCCCTCGCCCTTCGTGAAGCAGGTCGGGCTGCTGATTCGCAGCGCCCGTCAGGGCCGTAATCTCACGCAGGCCGAACTCGCCGAACAGGTCGGCACCAGCCAGTCGGCGATCAACCGCATCGAACACGGCAGCCAGAACATCGGCGTCGAGCTGCTCGGGCGCATCAGCGACGCGCTGGGCCGTGAGCTGATCAACCTCGAAGACCGACCCCGTCACACGCACCTGCGCGTGCACGGCGGCAAGAAGCTGCACGGCGAGATCGACGTCAAGACCAGCAAGAACGGCGCTGTGGCTCTGCTCTGCGCCTCGCTCATGAACCGCGGTACCACCCGCCTGCATCGCGTCGCCCGCATCGTCGAGGTCGATCGCATCATCGACGTGCTGCGCAGCCTGGGTGTCAGCGTGACCTGGACAGACGACGGCAACGACGTCGAGATCCGAGTTCCGGCCGATCTCGATCTGACGCACATCGACGAGGCTGCGGGCCGACGCACCCGCAGCATCATCATGTTCCTCGGGCCGCTGCTCGGCAGCCACTCCCGGTTCGAGCTGCCCTACGCCGGCGGCTGCGATCTCGGCGAGCGATCGGTGCAGCCACACCTGATCGCGCTGCAGGCCTTCGGACTGGGCATCAAGGCCGAAGCCGGCTGGTACCACGCCACGGTCTCGCAGGAGACCCCTCAGGACGTCTCGATCGTGCTCACCGAGCGCGGCGACACCGTGACCGAGAATGCGATCATGGCCGCCGCCGTGCATGACGGTGTCACCACGATCCGCAATGCCAGCCCGAACTACATGGTGCAGGATCTCTGCTTCTACCTCGAGCTGCTCGGCATCGAGATCGAGGGCATCGGCACGACCACGCTGCGCATCACCGGCCGCAGCCACATCGACGCCGACGTCGACTACTGGCCCAGTGAGGATCCGATCGAGGCCATGAGCCTGCTGACCGCCGGCATCGTCACCGGCTCGCAGATCACGGTTCGTCGCGTGCCGATCGAGTTCATGGAGATCGAGCTCGCGACGCTGCACGAGATGGGCCTGCAGTACTCGCTCTCGGCCGAGTACGCCGCACACAACGGCCGCACCCGTCTGGTCGACATCACCGTCCTGCCCTCGACTCTGCGCGCGCCGATCGACAAGATCCACTCCATGCCGTTCCCCGGTCTGAACATCGACAATCTGCCGTTCTTCACGGTCATCGCAGCCTGCGCCGACGGGCACACGCTGATTCACGACTGGGTGTACGAGGGCCGTGCCATCCATCTGACCGACCTCACCAGGCTGGGCGCCGACGTTCGGCTGCGCGACCCGCACCGCCTCGACGTCACCGGCCCGACGCACTGGTCCGGCGCTGAGATCAGCTGCCCGCCGGCACTGCGGCCGGCAGTCGTCATTCTGATCGCCATGCTCGCGGCCAAAGGCGAGAGTGTGCTGCGCGACGTCGACATCATCGCCCGCGGCTACGAGCAGCTGCAAGAGCGCCTCGTCTCGCTCGGCGCCGACATCGAGACGTTCTTCGACTGATCCCCGTCGGTTCCCCCGCGCCGTTCGCCGCCCGCTGCGGCTGTTCGGTCACACGCCGAGCAGCTGCAGCACCAGGCGGACGATCAGCACGCTGACCACGGCCACCAGCATCCACCGCACGAAACGGGCGCCCAGGCGCATCGTGAGCCGCGCGCCGAGATAGCTGCCGACGAGATTCGCCGCACCCAGCAGCATCGCCAGCGGCCAGTGCACCGCCTGCAGCGGAATGAAGTAGGCCAGCGCACCCAGGTTGGTGGCCACGTTGACGATCTTGGCTCCGCCAGCGGCGTGCAGCAGGTCGGCCTGCAGCACCAGTGTGATGCCCAGCACCAGGAACACCCCCGTGCCCGGGCCCAGCAGGCCGTCGTAGAAGCCGACCACGAGGCCGAGCGCCAGCCCGCGCAGCACCGCGAATGAGACGTCGCCGACGTCGCCCGTGGGCCGACTGCCGAGATCCGGCTTCATCAGCGTGAAGACCAGCACACCGACCAGCACCACGACGATGATCGGTGTGAAGACACCGGGCGGCAGCAGCGCGGCGAGCACCGCCCCGCCGAACGAGGCCGCAAACGCCGCCACGACGACCGGGGCGAGCATGCGCCAGTCGAGCCGCACGCGTCGCGCGAAGGTGATCGAGCTCGTGATCGTGCCGCACACTGAGGCAACCTTGTTGGTCGCCAGCGCCTGCACCGGCTGAAACCCCGGGACGAGCAGCAGAGCCGGCAGCTGGATCAGCCCGCCGCCGCCGACGATCGAGTCGATCAGTCCCGCGACCAGTGAGGCCGCGGCCAGACTGACCGGCACCCAGACGGGCAGGGCCTCGAGACTCTCGAACATAGTCATTCAGCCTACCGCGCGCGGAGGCACCAGCCTCTGCAGCGAGCCGCGCCAGCGAGGCTGTCAATTCATTGTGAGCCGACCATGAGATCCGGCTCGGCTGACGATGACGACAGCGGCTGACCGTAGACTGTCGGAGTACGAGAGGCTGTGCATGACTGAGATGTTCGACGCTATCGACGCCACCCTGCTCACCATGTCGGCCAGCCCGTGGGTGCTCGTCATTCTCTTTCTCTTCATCGCAATCGACGCGTTCTTTCCACCGGTGCCCAGCGAGACGCTGGTCGTCGCCCTGGCCGCGCTGGCCGTCGCACAGGGCGAGCCGCAACTGTGGCTGCTGCTGATCGTCTCAGCCGTCGCCGCAGCCGCCGGCGACAACGTCGCATTCTGGTTCGGCTCCCGGCTGCACCTCGATCAGCGCGTCTGGGCTGCCCGGCCGCGCATGCAGCGACTGATCCAGACCGCGCGGCACACCCTGCATCGCCGCCCCGCCATGCTCCTCCTCACAGCCCGATACATCCCCGTCGGCCGCGTCGTCGTCAACATGACCGCGGGGGCCACTGGTTTTCCCTGGCGCCGATTCCTGCCGCTCAGCCTGCTCGCCGGGGCCAGCTGGTCGGTCTACTCTGTGCTCATCGGCCTGCTCGCCGGTGCATGGGCGAAGCAGTCGCCGTTTCTCGCCGCCGTGCTCGCGATCGCGATCGCGCTCTCACTCGGTGTGATCATCGACTGGTCGGTGAAACGCTGGCAGCGGCATCGCCGCCGCGTGCTGCGTGCCCGCGTTCGCGAGGATGCTGTGTGCGAACGAGCGAATGCGGTGCGATCGACAGCGACCGCACCTGCAACGAGCCACGAGAGCAGCCTGCATGACTGACACGCCCACGCCAGAGCTCTTTCACCGGCTGGTCGCCATCGGCGACAGCTTCACCGAAGGCGTCGGCGACGAAGACCCACAGGCTCCGGGCGGCGTGCGCGGATGGGCTGACCGGGTCGCCGAGGTGCTGTCCCGACAGCATCCTGCCTTCGAGTATGCCAACCTCGCGGTGCGCGGCAAGCTCATTCAGCCGATCGTTCGCGAACAGGTCGACCGAGCCATCGCGATGCGCCCCGACCTCATCACCTTCTGCGCAGGCGGCAACGACATCCTGCGCCCGGGCAGCGACCCCGACCGAGTGGCAGCCGTCTTCGATCGCGCACTGGCACGGCTGACCGCCACGGGTGCGACCGTCGTGATCTTCACCGGCCCCGACCTGCGCACCATGCCCGCCTTCGCCCTCATTCGCGGCAAAGTCGCCATCTACAACGAGAACATGCGTGCCAGCGCCGAACGACGCGGGGCGCTGGTCGTGGATCAATGGGGCCTGCGCGCGCTCCATGACGCCAGCCGGTGGTCGCAGGATCGTCTGCATCTGTCTCCTGTGGGCCACCATCTGATGGCCATCCGCGTGCTCGAGACGCTCGGCCTCGACCACGATCTCAGCCCAGAGCACGTGGCCGGGCCGCCCGTCGGCCGCTGGCACGTGACGCAGGAAGACGTCCACTGGGCCAGGCAGTTTCTCTGGCCCTGGGTCATGCGTCGCATGACCGGACGATCCTCGGCAGACGGTCGACACGCCAAGCTCGACCACCCGGTGCACCCCAGTCCGTCTTAAGCCGGATCTGATCAGTTCTGATCGGGTTGCGCCAGGTCGTGGTTCGCACTTCGGCTGATGCGGCCGACCTCGGCATCACGGCCGCCGACGGCGAGCATGTCGGCACGGGGATGCCCGAGTGCGGCCCGCAGCCGACGCCACGAGGGCAGCGCAGCGCTCATCATCGACTGGAACTCCACACCGTGGTTGTGCACTCGCAGGTGCACGAGTTCGTGCACCACGACGTATTCGATATAGGCCTCGTCGTATCGGGCCAGCTCGAGACTGAGACGAATGCGCCGCGTGGCAGGCGTGCAGCTTCCCCAGCGTGTACGCATCTGACGTGCCGTCCATGTCGGCTGCGGCAGATCGAGGCGCTGAGTCCACGTGCCGATCAGCCCTGGCACGAGTGCCGCCAGTCGGGTCTTCGCCCAGGCGGCCTGCTCGGCAGACCATTCGAGTCGAGGAACCTCGAGATCTCGGCGCCGCTCTTCGGTCAGGCATCGGTCGACCCAGCCGCGGTTGTCTCGGATGAAGCGCCGCAGCTCGGACTCTCGCATGCGCGCCGGAGCCGTCACCACGACCGAGCTCAGGGCACCCAGCTCGCTCTTCGGCGCGCCGCCCACACGCCCGACTCTGAGGCTCACCCGGCGCACCGGCCGGCGGCGCAGCACGCAGAGCAGGTCGTCGACCTGCAGCAGCTCGTCGACTGCGCCACGCGATGCCGCCATGATGCCCTCTGCTCTCGTTCATCGAATTCCGTCGCGCTGACTCTACCCCGACCCGACGACACCGAACCCGCGAGACACCGTGTGCCCCAAGGTGAGCCGTCGTGGCTGGGTCTACACTGGCCGGATGAATCAGCTGCGTCGGTATGCGGTGCCGATCTTTCTTCCGGCTCTGCTCTTCGCGACCGCTGAGGCCTGTCTGGTGCCGGTGCTGCCTGCCAGGGCAGTCGAGCTGGGCGCTGACACCGCACTCGCCGGGCTCATCGCCGGCATGCTCATGATCGGCCAGGTGCTCGGCGACCTGCCGAGCAGCTGGCTGGTCGCCCGGCTCGGAGAACAGCGCACGATGATCGTCGCAGCAGCCCTCGGCGCCGTCGGTGCCGCGGTCGCCGTGATCGGCTCGTCGGTGACCGTGCTGCTGATCGGCACGCTTCTGGTGGGCATGGCCGCTGCCGCCTTCAACCTGGCTCGGCACGCGCTGCTCACCGAACTCGTGCCCGTCTCGCATCGAGCCCGCGCAATGTCGGTGCTCGGCGGCACCGTCCGCGGCGGACTGTTTCTCGGCCCCATGCTCGTCGCCCCGCTTGTCGCGTGGCTGGGCAGCACCTCCGCGTTCCTGGCCAGCATCGTGCTCAGCATCCTGGTGGCCGTCCTGCTGCTCGTGATGCCAGATCCCGAGGTGCTGCTGCGAGCCGGGCTCGACGCTGAGACCACCGGCTCCGGCTTGACCAGCGCAGATCGGCCAGACACGGCCCACACCTGTGACGCCATGACATCCGCCCCGTCGCTCTGGCAGACCCTCGTCGACTCTCGGCACGTGCTCGCGACCATGGGTCTCGGCATTGCGTCCGTGCAGCTGCTGCGAGCCAGCCGCCAGGTCATTCTGCCGCTCTGGGGCACCCACATCGGGGCCGATCCAGAGACGATCGCCCTGATCATGGGCGTCGCGGGCGCCGTCGACCTGGCGCTCTTCTATGTGTCAGGCCAGCTCATGGATCGCTTCGGGCGGCTCTGGGTGGTGCTGCCCACGCTGCTCGGGCTGGCCTTGACGCATCTGGCGCTGCTGCCGGTGCACGGCCCGTGGGGGCTGATGGTGACGGCGACCCTGATGTCGCTGGCCAACGGCCTCGGCTCTGGGATCATCATGACGATGGGCGCCGATCTGGCCCCGGAGCACCACCCGGCAGCGTTCCTGGGCGCCTGGCGCCTGGTCGCCGATGCCGGCAGCGCGAGTTCGCCCCTGATTCTCGCCGGGCTCACCGCCGCCGCAGGCATCGCTGCCTCTGCCGCGGTTATGGCCGGTCTCGGCATCGTCGGCGCTTGGATGCTGTGGCACTTCACGCCGAAGTTCCTGCCTCCAGAGCTCTCTGGCCGGGGCAGGGTCTGAGCGCAGACGAATCGCGAGGCATCGCGCGGCCCGACCCTTCGACACCCCGATGAGCGTCTAGCATGAAGTCGCCCCTTTCAGACGGATGAGAGACCGAACATGTCAGACTCCCCCACGCCCACCCGGCAGTCGCCGTCAGACGAAGCGCCTGCACTGCGCGTCGAGGCCTGGGTCGACCTCGTCTGCCCCTGGAGCTACATCGGGCTGAGCAACCTGCTCGCCGCCGTGCAGCGCTTCAGCGACGAGCGACCAGAGAGCCACGTGCTGCTCGGCCTGCGCAGCTACGAGCTCAATCCGAATGCCGATGACGACGACACCCGAACCGAGGCGCAGCATCTCGCCGACGTCAAGGGCATCACGGTAGAGCACGCCGCGACCGAGCTCGATCGGGTCGCCGCGGTCGCCGCTGACGCCGGTCTCGACTTCCGCTTCGACCGTCTGCAGCAGTCGAACACCGGGCTCGCTCACGAGCTGCTGCACGCGGCCCGCGTCGATCATCGGGAACGCGAGATAGCACTCGCGCTCTTTCACGCGCATTTCAGCGCGGGGCGTCACATCGGGCGTCTCGAGACGCTCGAACAGATCGCCGGCGAGCAGGGTCTCGACGTCGCATCGATCAGCCGGGAGCTGACCACCCGCTCGCACACCGGAGAGGTGCAGGCCGACGAACGCCGGGCCGCTGAACTCGGCATCTCGTCAGTGCCGTTCTTCTTGTGCAACGACCGCTACGGCGTCTCTGGCGCGCAGCCGGTCGAGGCGCTGCTCGAGGTGCTGCACGAAGTGCAGACGCGGGTCGCCGCCGACGCCAACTGATCCGCAGCGTTCCGGTCAAGCGTATACTCTGGGCGTGTGACACGGGGTGCCCTCGACCGAGGGCTGAGAAGAGACCCGTCGAACCTGCTCTCGTCAGCACGAGCGAAGGGATCGTCAGATGACCGTCAACCACGCCGCAGCACGCCTCGAGCACGCGGGTGTGCCTCGCGTTCTCAGCATCGCCGGCACCGACCCCACCGGTGGCGCCGGTGTGCAGGCCGATCTGAAATCGATCTCGGCGATGGGCGGCTATGCCATGGCGGTCGTCACCGCGCTCGTCGCGCAGAACACGCGGAGAGTGCGCTCGGTGCACCTTCCGCCGGTCTCGTTTCTGCGCGAGCAGCTCGATGCGGTGTCTGACGACGTGCAGATCGACGGTGTGAAGATCGGCATGCTCGCCGACGCCGCCACTGTCGCGACCGTCAGGGCCTGGCTCGACGAGGTGCGCCCGCCGATCGTGGTGCTCGATCCGGTGATGGTCGCGACCAGCGGCGACCGCCTGCTCGCCGAGGATGCCGAGGAGGCTGTGCGCGATCTCTGCCACAGCGCCGACCTGATCACCCCCAACGTGCCCGAGCTCGCGGTGCTCGCAGACGAGCCCGAGGCCCAGACCTGGGCGGATGCTGTGGCGCAGGCCCGTCTGGTGAGCGCCCGCTGCGAGACCGTCGTGCTCGTCAAAGGCGGTCACCTCGTCGGCGATCGGGTGCACGACGCGCTCGTCGACGCCCGTTCCAGCGCCGCGGCGTCACCTGTGCCCGGGGGCATCTTCGAGGCCGATGCGCCACGCGTCGACACGACCTGCACGCACGGCACCGGCTGCACGCTCTCGTCGGCGATGGCGACTCGCCTCGCGGCAGGCGATGACTGGCCCACGGCGCTGACCACGGTCAAGGGCTGGCTCACCCGTGCGCTGCGGGGCGCCGACGCGCTGCACGTCGGTCAGGGGCATGGCCCGGTCGATCACTTCGTCGATCTGCGCTGAGGCCCCTGCCGCGGCTCAATAGCGTGGCAGCGACGGGTCGACCGTCTGCACCCAGCCCATCGTGCCGCCGACGACCTGCCGCACGTTGGTGCGGCCGGAGTCACGCAGCATCTCTAACGCCCGAGTCGAGCGGGCACCGGTCTTGCAGACCAGGATCACGTCGCGATCGTCGGGCACCTCGAAGGCGTGCCCGCGCACCTCGCTCTGCAGACGGTCAAGCGGCAGCAGCCGTGCACCCGGAATGTGCACCAGGTCGAACTCATCCGGCTCCCGCACGTCGACGAGTTCGAAGTCGAGCTCGCCGGCAGCTCGACGCTGCAGCAGCGACTGCAGCTGCTGAACCGTCACGCTGGTGCCCCGTGCAGCGCCGGGCGTGCCGCAGAGCTCGACGTAGTCGGGTTCGAGCTCACGCGTTCTGGCACGATCGGGATCGGCGGCCAGCCGCAGCTCGCGCCACCGGCCCGCGGCCGCGTCGAGCACCTGCACGCGGTCGATCAGCGGGGCGCCGATGCCGGTGATGAGTTTGATCGCCTCACCGGCCATCATCGTTCCGATCATGCCTGGCAGCACACCGAACACGCCTCCTTCGGCGCAGGAGGGCACCGCACCCGGTTCAGGCGGCTCTGGGAACAGGTCGCGATAGCCGGCGCCGATGCCGAAGACGCTGACCTGCCCCTCGTAGCGCAGAATCGATCCCCAGACGACCGCGCGCCCGGTGATCTCTGCCGCGTCGGCCACGAGATAGCGCGTGGCGAAGTTGTCGGCGCCGTCGACGACCAGGTCGTACTCGGTGAACAGCCCCAGCGCGTTGTCGCGATCGAGTCGAACGGCGTGCGCCTCGACGGTCACCAGCGGATTGATCCGGGCCACGGTCTGCGCCGCCGAGGTCACCTTGAGCTCGCCGATGCGGTCGACGCCGTGGATCACCTGTCGCTGCAGATTCGATTCGTCGACCCGGTCGTCGTCGACGATGCCCAGCGTGCCGACACCGGCTGCGGCGAGATACTCCAGCACCGGCGATCCCAGCCCGCCGGCACCGATCACCAGCACGCGTGCGGCCTTGAGCCGACGCTGCGCCGCCTCTCCCGCGCCGGGCAGGATGAGCTGGCGGGAGTAGCGTCGCCGCTCCTCGTCGCTGAGCGGCGCCAGGCGGTCGAGGGGCTGCAGCCGCTCGACGAACGATCCGGCGTGGCCAAGGCCCCTCACAGGTCGGGCCGTCCCTCCACCGGCGACGACGCCAGCGCATCCGCCCGCTTGGGGATGCGCCCGCCGCGAGCCGCGAGCCGCCCGGCCTCGACGGCGTGTCGGAACGCGCGCGCCATGATCGCCGGGTGCTCTGCGCGAGTCACCGCCGTGGCCAGCAGCACCGCGTCGCAGCCGAGCTCCATGGCGAGCGCCGCGTCGCTGGCCGTGCCCACGCCGGCGTCCAGCACCACCGGCACGCCGGCGTTTGCGGTGATCGCCGCGATGTTGTGCGGGTTCAGAATGCCCAGCCCCGTGCCGATCGGGGCGCCCAGCGGCATGATCGCCGCCGCGCCGGCCTGCTCCAGGTGACGCGCCAGAATGGGGTCGTCGTTCGTGTAGACCATCACGTCGAACCCGTCGTTGACCAGCTGCTCGGTCGCATCGACGAGTTCGAGGCCGTCGGGCAGCAGCGTCTGATCGTCGGCGATGACCTCGAGCTTCACCAGGTTCGTCTCGAGCGCCTCGCGGGCGAGCTGTGCGGTGAGCACGGCTTCACGGGCGGTGAAGCAGCCGGCCGTGTTGGGCAGCACCTCGATGTCGTTGCGTCGCAGGATGTCGAACAGGCTCGGGCCCGCCGAGGGCGTGTGCCGCCGCATCGCGACCGTGGTCAGCTCGGTGCCGCTGGCCAGCAGCGCCTGCTCCAGTCCGTCGAGGCTCGGTGCACCGCCGGTGCCCATGATGAGGCGCGATCGGTATGCGCGCCCCGCCACCTCGAAGAGATCGTCGTCGTTGTGGTCAGCCATCTCAGCCTCCTTGTTTCGCGGTCACGAGTTCGATGCGGGCCTGCGGCGCGAGCACCGTCTGCGCCCACCGGCCGCGCGGCACGATCGCCTCGTCGACGGCCACCGCGATGCCCAGTCGAGAGCCGTCGGACGGGCGGCCGTCGGCTGCGAGCGGGGTGCAGGTGTGCTCGGCCACGAGGGCGAGCACCGTGTCGGCCTCGGTCTCGACCGCCTCGCCGTTCAGAATGATCTGTGTCATGCGGATGCTCCCGTCGAGATCTCTGGTCGGTCGCCCGACGAGAAGCGCCAGGGATCGAATGCCTGCCAGTCGGAGGGTGCGGTCGTGCCGTCGACGAGATCGGCGATCACGACGGCGTTCTGCGCGCTGAGCAGGATGCCGTGGCGATGAGTGCCGGTGTTGGCGAGCAGACCGGCGGCGACCCGGCCGAGCAGAGGCGCGTTGTCGGGAGTGCCCGGCCGGGCACGGGCGGTGGCCTCGATGAGTTCGAGATCGTCGACTGCCGGCAGCAGCTCGTGGGCGTCGCGCAGCAGCTGCAGCACACTGCCGGCGAGCACGGCATCGCGGGCGTCTTCGCGCTCAGTCGCCCCGATCACGATCGTGCCGTCTTCGCGCGGCACGATGTAGACGCTTCGGCCGTGGACGAGACCGCGGATCGTGTGAGTCGTGAGCGGTCGCAGCCGTTCCGGCGTGCGCAGCCGCAGCACGTCGCCGTGCACCGGACGGATCGGCCAGACCAGACCCCTCGGCAGCCCGTCGAGCGCCGGGCTGGCCAGCCCGTTGGCCACCACGACTTCGTCTGCCTCGATCGTCTGCTGAGCAGCGGCGGTCGGGTCTGGGTTCGCCGGCGGCACGTCGGCCACGACCTCGTTCGACGGCCAGGCGAGCTCTTCGTCGAACCGGTGCGTGACCGGCCCCTCGCGACGCTCGCTGGGCTGCAGGCGAACGCCGACCACCCGGTCGTCGCGCCAGACCAGCTCCACGGCACGTTCTGGCACCACGTGCACGTCGTCGCACACTTCGAGGGCCGACATGTAGGCCCCGGCGAGGCGACGCGGGGTGATCTGATGATCGTCGCGGGCCAGGAATGCGCCGCTGATGCCCGGGCCGAGCATCGGCTCGAGAGCTCGTGCCTCTCGCGAGGTCAGGTCTTGCACGTCGAGTCCCAGCTCGAGCTGTTGGGCGCGCAGGCTCCGCAGCAGCGCACGGTCGGCCGCATCGGCCGTGGCGACGATGGTCGGCGTCGACCGGTAGCCGGTGCCGACAACGGTCGCCTGCTGGAGCTCGGCGACGATCTGCGGGTAGAGCCGGGCGGCGGGCACGGAGAGCGCGAGCAGACTCTCTTCTTCGAAGGCGTACTCGCTGACCGCGGCGAGCATTCCGGCCGCCGCATGGCTCGCACCTGAGGCCGGAGCCGGATCGACGATCGTCACCGCGTGACCGCGCTGATGCAGCCGCCAGGCGGTGGCCAGGCCGACGACGCCGGCACCGATGACGATGACATGCTTGTTCATTCTGCTCGCTTCCTACGCCGGCATGACCCGGATCAGGTCGACGGTCTGCACGCGATCGCCGACCTCATCGGTCTGCAGGATCGGGTGCACTCTCAGCCGAGGTCTCGGCTCCCGTGCTCATCTGCGGCAATTGTAGCGCCCGGTTCGTACACTGGAAACATGACCGTCACGTCTCAGCGCGCTCAGGGCGCCACCGACCCGAACACCTCGCCACGCAGCCGCGAATGGCGACTGAGCATGCTGCATCAGGCGCAGCTGTATCTGTGCACCGACGCCAGACTGGGCACCGGAGACTTCGACGAGTTCGTCGACGCGGCCTACCGCGGCGGCGTCGACGTCATCCAGCTGCGCGACAAGCATCTCGATGCCGGTGACGAGCTCGAGTACTTCGAGCTGTTGGCGGCTGCGGCGCGCCGACACGGGCGGCTCTTCGCCGCCAACGATCGAGCCGACGTGGCCACGCTGGCCGGCGCCGACATCCTGCATGTGGGGCAGCGCGACCTGAGCATCGCCGACGCCCGCTCACTGCTGCCCGGCGACACGCTCGTCGGACTGTCGACGCATTCGCGGGTGCAGGCTGAGCAGGCTCGCCTGGGCGATGCAGACTACTACTGCATCGGGCCGGTCTGGCGCACGCCCACGAAGCCCGGTCGTGCTCCGGTGACCCTCGACGCCGTGCGGCAGGTGCGCGCTCAGGGCCGTGGCGATGCAAAGCCCTGGTTCGCCATCGGCGGCGTGAACGCCGAGACCCTTGAACAGGTGCTCGACGCCGGCGCGCAGCGCATCGTGGTCGTCCGTGCGATCACGCAGGCGGACGACCCCGAGGCCGCTGCTCGCGAGCTGCGAACCGCGCTGCCTCGGCTGCCCGAGCCCGTGACGGCGTGAGATAATGATCGTCGTGTCGCGCGACGGCACCCTGCTGACCAAACAAAGAAAGCGGTGACCATGTCATCAGTGTTCGATGCCCAGTACGAGCGGTTCTCGACCGGCGCCGGCTTCCTGGCCGCGCTCGATCAGTCCGGGGGCAGCACGCCCAAGGCGCTGCGTCTCTACGGCGTGGACGAATCTCAGTACGGCAATGAGACCGAGATGTTCGATCTCATTCACGAGCTGCGCACCCGGATCATCACTAGCCCGGCCTTCACCAGCCAGCGCGTGCTCGGCGCGATTCTGTTCGAGCAGACCGTCGATCGTGAGATCAACGGCGCTCCGAGCGCGAAGTACCTGTGGAACGAGCTCGGCATCGTGCCGTTCCTGAAGATCGACAAGGGGCTCGCCGATCTCAAAGACGGCGTGCAGGTGCTCAAGCCGATCCCGACGCTGCAGCAGCAGCTCGACAAGGCGAACGCGAACGAGGTCTTCGGCACGAAAGAGCGCTCGCTCATCAAGCAGGCCAACGAGGCGGGCATCGTCGCGGTCGTCGACCAGCAGTTCGAGCTGGCCGATCAGGTGCTCGACGCCGGGCTCGTTCCGATCATCGAGCCCGAAGTCGACATCACCGCAGCGGACAAGGCCGATTCCGAGGCGATTCTGCGCGATCAGCTTCTGCAGCATCTTGATGCGCTGCCCGAGGCACGCAACGTGACGCTGAAGCTCTCACTGCCGTCTGAGGCCGGCTTCTACTCCCCGCTCGTCGAGCACGACCGCGTCGTGCGCGTCGTCGCGCTCTCCGGCGGCTACAGCCGCGACGAGGCCAACGCGCTGCTGGCCAAGAACCCGGGCGTCATCGCGAGCTTCAGCCGCGCCCTCACGCAGGGCCTCACGGCCCAGCAGAGCGACGACGAGTTCAACCAGACGCTCGACGCCGCCATCGAGAGCATCTACCAGGCGTCGATCGCCGGCTGAGCAGCACAAGAGATCACCACTGATGGCAGCGAGCAGAGGGCATGGGTCGGCCACGCCGGCGACCCGTGCCCTCGACCGTGCCGGCGTGGACTACCGGCTGCACGGCTTCGAGCATGACTCCGACGACCACCACTTCGGCGACGAGGCCGTCGCAAAGCTCGACCTCCCGGCCGACCGCATCTTCAAGACCTTGGTCGTCGAGGTCGACGGCGCCACATCTCGCAGCCAGGATCTCGCCGTCGGCGTCGTGAGTCTGGACGCCCGTCTCGATCTCAAAGCCATGGCGCACGCTCTGGGCGTCAAACGCTGCCACATGGCCGATCCGCAGTTGGCGCAGCGCCGCACGGGCTATGTGGTCGGCGGCATCAGCCCCTTGGGCCAGAAGAGCCGCCTGCCCATCTTCGTCGACGAGGGTGCCCGCAGCATCGAGACCATGCTGGTCTCAGGCGGCCAGCGCGGGCTCGACGTCGAGCTGAAGCCCGACGACCTCTGCGCGGTTGCCGGGGCCCGATATGCTGCGATCGCCAAACGCGACTGACCTCGTCTCGCAGGTCGCACGGCGCCTGACAACGAGGAGCGGTGACGGCGTCACCTCTGCATGACACCGCCACCGGGGCGAGAGCTCAGGTCAGCTCTCAGAGACGGCAGCCGAATCGCCCTGCGTCGATCCGGCGCGACGGCGCGTGCCGAGCTCTCCGTCGACCTGGTCGGCGAAGTCTGTGCTCTGCGCAGTCATCGGGGACTCATCCTGCCAGATCTGTTCGAGATCAGCATCGAGCCCAGCTTCCTTCCGGGCCTTGCGCCCCGGGTCTTTCTCTCGGTTCGTGCTCATGCCTGCAGTCTAGGCCGGGCGCCTGACACACGGTTCAGAACCACGCGATGATATATCTGTCGGGCCGAAGGCGAATCAGCGCATGAGGTACTCTCCACACATGCAGTCGTTCACCGTGCACTCGTCGCTCGACGGCGTCGAGCTGCGCTGCCGCCGCTTCGCCGCCACGACGCAGACCGCACTCGATCCGGTGATCATGCTGCACGGCACTGCACTCTCGCAGTCGATCTGGCGTGGCATGGGCTGGATCGATCCGCTGCTTCCCGCTCGCGAGGTGCTCACCATGGACCTCCGCGGGCACGGCCGCAGCGGCCGACCGCACGAGGCGGCCGCCTACGGCATGAATCGCTTCGTCGCCGACGTCTGCGACGTGCTGGATGCGGCACAGGTCTCACGAGCCGCGGTCGTCGGCTATTCCCTCGGCGGTCGCATCATGTTCTCGCTCGCGGCCGACCATCCTGCCCGGGTCTCGGCGATGGTGAGTGTCGCCGGCTCGCCCCAGAACTCCCCCGGCGCCTTCGACCGGGTCTTCTTTCCCGGCATCATCGAGACGCTGCGACAGGGCTCCATGAAGCTCTTCGTCGAGCGTTGGGAACGGCACCTCGGCCGCCCCCTCTCAGCGTCGACGGCCATGGCCATGCAGGCGAACGATCCTCTCGCCCTCGCCGCATACATGACGGCAGCCGACCAGGATCGCGGCGTGCCGACCGGCGCGCTCTCCGAGATGCGCATGCCGACGCTGCTGCTGGCCGGGTGTGCGGATGCCGAACGCGAGCGGGCTGCCAGGCTGGCCGCCGCACACCTGCCGCACGCCCGCATCCGTCTGCTGCCCGGTGTCACCCACAGCGGAATTCTGCGTTCGCCGACAGCGTGCCAGGCGACCGCCGATTTCCTCGCTCGGTGAGTGCGGCATCGCATAGACTGCACCCGTGTCCGTCTCATCGTCTCTTGCGCCACTGACCCCCCATGGAGCCGTTCAAGCGCGCCGGCGGCTGATCGACTCGGGTGCCATCGACGACAGCCTGCTGCGACCCGAGATCGCCGACTCCTGGAGACGCTGCCGCGAGGCCGAGGTGCCGGCGCATGATCTGCAGCCGATCTCGCCGATCAGCAGCGTCGCTCAGACGCCGCTGGCGCGGCACTCGACCGAGGCCCTGCAGACGCTGGCCGGCGACCTGAGCGAGGTGAGCGCCGGCGTCGTCGTCGCCGACACCACCGGCAACATCGTCTCAGCGGCGTTCTGCGACATCTCTGGTCGCGACTCGCTCAGCCAGATCAACATGCTGCCCGGCTACTCGTTCGCCGAGGCCTCGGTCGGCACGAACGGCATCGGCACCACCCTCGCGACCGGCCGGCCCACCGCGGTGATCGGCGCCGAGCACTTCAACGATGCATTCCAGCAGTACGCCTGTGTCGGGCTGCCGCTGCGCCACCCGATCAGCGGTCAGCTCATCGGTGTCGTCGAGATGACCACCAAGGCCACCCAAGACGAACTGGCGACCAAACTGATGCGACACGCACTCAGCATCGCGAAGCGGCGCATCGAGCATCGGCTGCTCGACGAGACGACCAGCGAACGTCAGCCCCTGCTGCGCCTGTTCAGCGACCGTGACGCGCTGGCCACCGGGCCGGTGCTCGCCTACGCCGACGGCTTCGAGATCTGCAATACGTGGGCGACCCTCACGCTCGACGTCGAAGACCGGGCCATGCTGCAGCGCACCGCGCAGCGCATGATCACCCAGCACAGCGCCGACCGTCGACAGGTGCGGCTGCACACCGGCGCCGAGTGCGTGATGAAGCCCACGCTGCTGATGTCTTCTGGGCTGACCCAAGACGGTCTGGTGCTCGAGCTCGAATTCATCGGCACCAGCCGGTCACTCGGCATCATCGGGCATGCCGGCACGAGCAGCACGATGCGCCTCGGCGAGAACTATCGGCGCTTCGCCGATGTGCAGCTGCTCTCGGGGAAGTCTCCTCTGTGGCTGCAGACGCGCACCGATCTGGGTGCGGCCCTGCGTCGTCGCGAGTCGGTGCTCGCGGTCGGCGAGACCGGCACGGGCAAGACCTCAGCCGTCGACGAGATCTTCCACCAGCTCAAGCCAGACGGACGCAGCACCGTCGTCGAGCCCGAAGACCTGTACCGTCGCGTTCGTCGCGGCCGCGGCTTCGCCCAGCTGCTCGCCGGGCGCCCAGACCTGCTGATCCTGCGCAACATTCACTCGCTGCCGGCAGAGACCATCGAGCCGCTGGCCCAATTCCTGATCACCCGATCGGCAGACGTGCTCGTCGCCGCGACCTACAACCCCTCGCACATGAGCGACCGCATGCCCTCGGCCCAGCTGCTCCCGTTCTTTCAGCACACCACGCTGATTCCCGCGCTGCGTCATCGACCAGACGACATCTCTGGCATCGTCGAGCAGTTTCTGCAGGTGCTCGCCGGCCACGAGCAGCCGCTGCACGTCGCTGACGACGCCATGGCCGCGCTGACCCAGTCCAGCTGGCCGGGCAACCTCAAGCAGCTGCACGACGTGCTCGCGACGCTGGTCTCGAGCCTCGAGCCGGGTCAGACCGTGCAGCGCAGTGACATTCCGCGTTTCGCCAGTCTCAGCGACCTCATGGTGCTCACCGCCATGGAGGCGATCGAGCGGGATGCCATCGTGCAGAACCTCTACGAGTGCAACCGCAACAAGTCGGCGACGGCACAGGCGCTCGGAATCTCGCGGTCGTCGCTCTACCGCAAGATGCGTGCCTACGGTCTCGAAGACATCTGATCAGAACGTCGGCAGCTGGCAGACCGAGCCGAACTCGCCCTCAAGGTCGACCGGCGGCAGCGCGGCCGGCATGACCGCTCCGGCGTCGACCTCGGCCTTCGTCGGAGCCGGTGCCAGTCGGGCGGCCTCTTCGGGGCTGAAGAGACGACCGCGCGACAGAAACACATAGCCTTCTGGGCCTTCGAGTGAGAATCCTCCCAGGCCCACTCCTTCGGCCACGTCGATCACGACTTGCGTGTGCTCCCACGCCGAGAACTGGGTGCCAGAGATCCAGACTGGCGTGCCCAAGGCATCTGCGCTGCTGCCGTCGCGAACGAAGCCCAGCAGCCGGTCAAGGGGTGAGACGATGTAGCTGCCCACTCTGAAGCAGGCCGGCCCCGACCCCTCGCAGCAGCCGCCGGACTGATGAAAGATCACGTCGCCGTGCTTCTCACGGATGGTGTGCAGCACCGCCGCAGCCGCAGTCGTGATCACGACTCGCGAATGCAGCGCCTGTTCGAGCAGAGCGGCTGGCGTGCCGTCGACTGGCTCAGCGTGTGCGCTCATGATTGACTCCTTCGTCGAGGGCATCGAAGATGCCTGTGCTTCCATCGTGGCGCACGCTCACGTCGAGCGCCAGCCATCGAAGACGATGACGGGGCGAGCCGCCGTTCCGAATCGGAACGATCGGGCACGCCCCGTCATGTCGGTGTCTGAGCCGGCACAGCTGCGGCTCAGCCTGCAGTCACCCCCGCGTGGTCTCGGCCGCCGCGAGCACCGAGATCACACGTGGTGTGCGTCGGTTTAGAAGAAGCCCTGCGGCTTCTCGCTGTACGACACCAACAGGTTCTTGACCTGCTGATACGCATCGAGCACCATCTTGTGGGTCTCGCGACCGATGCCCGATTCCTTGTAACCGCCGAACGCCGCACCTGCCGGGTAGTTGTGGTAGGTGTTCGTCCAGACGCGACCGGCTTGGATGCCGCGTCCCGCTTTGTAGGCGATGTTGCCGTTACGGCTCCACACGCCCGACCCGAGGCCGTAGAGGGTGTCGTTGGCGATCTCGAGCGCCTCGTCGAAGTCTTTGAACGTCGTCACCGAGACGACCGGTCCGAAGATCTCTTCCTGGAAGATGCGCTGCTTGTTGTTGCCCTTGAAGATCGTGGGCTTGATGTAGTAGCCGCCAGCGAGGTCGCCGTCGAGCACGTTGCGCTCGCCGCCGGTGAGCAGCTCGGCGCCCTCCTGCTTGCCGATCTCGAGGTAGCTGAGGATCTTCTTCAGCTGAGCCTCGCTGGCCTGCGCACCGACCTGTGTGGCGGTGTCGAGCGGGTTGCCCTGGATCGAGCTCTCGACGCGGGCGACCGCATCTGGCAGGAAGGTGTCGGCGATCGACTCCTGGATCAGCGCGCGCGACGGGCAGGTGCAGATCTCACCCTGGTTGAGCTGGAAGAGCGCGAAGCCCTCGAGCGCCTTGTCGTAGAAGTCGTCCTTCTTGTCGGCGACGTCTTCGAAGAAGACGTTCGGGCTCTTGCCGCCGAGCTCCAGCGTTGCCGGGATGATGAGGTTCGCGGCCTGCTGCGCGATGAACCGGCCGGTGGTCGTCGAACCGGTGAACGCGATCTTGCGGATGCGGTTGCTCGACGTGAGGGCGGCACCTGCCTCGGCGCCGAAGCCGTTGACGATGTTCAGCACGCCTGCGGGCAGCAGATCTTCAATCGTCTTGATCAGCTCGAGCAGCGACACCGGAGTCGACTCTGCAGGCTTCAAGACGATGGTGTTGCCGGCGGCCAGGGCGGGAGCGATCTTCCACGCGGCCATCAGGATCGGGAAGTTCCAGGGGATGATCTGGCCGACGACGCCCAGCGGCTCTTTGAAGTGGTAGGCCACCATGTCGCTGTCGATCTCGTTGGTGTTGGTCTCCTGCGCACGGATCGCAGCGGCGAAGTAGCGGAAGTGATCGGCTGCCAGCGGAATGTCGGCGGCGAGGGTCTCGCGCACCGGCTTGCCGTTGTCCCACGTCTCGGCAACGGCCAGCTTCTCGAGGTTCGCGTCAATGCGGTCGCCGATCTTCCAGAGGATGTCGGCGCGCTCGGTGGCCGAGAGGCTGCTCCACTTCGGGAACGCCTTCCAAGCGGCATCGAGTGCCTTCTCGATGTCGGCGCCCTTGCCGCGTGCCACCTTGGTGAAGACCCTGCCGGTGACCGGAGTGATGTTCTCGAAGTACTCGCCGTCTGCCGGTGGCACCCAGGCGCCGCCGATGAAGTTGTCGTACCGCTCCTGGAACGTGATCAGACTGCCCTCGCTGCCGGGCGCTGCATAGATCGTCATGATGCTCCTTCTTCGCCTCGTCGCCGGATCTCTCTGACCCGGCGGCCTCGCGGCCATCTTTGGCCGCACATGACTCATTCTGACAGTGCGGAAAGGGGAAACAACCTGTGTATACGATGTCGGACGCGGTCGTGTCAGAATGGCACATTTCGGTTCACCCGCAGGAACCTTTCGCCGACACTTGGCGGAGTGAACGACCGATCAGCCGGATCGCCGGCGCAGCGACCGTCGACAGCGACCGCCCCAGCCCCGAGACCGCCCCAGCCCCCGAGACCCCCTAGGCCCCAAACCGCGCAGACGCGAAACGCCGGCATCCGCGTTCTGCACGTGGATGCCGGCGTCTCGTGGGATCAGGTGCTCAGCGTCGGCTGCTCGCCGCCGCAGGCTGCACCGTTCAGGCGCGGCCGATCGAGTCGATGATCTCGTTCAGCGCCACGGAGGGGCGCAGCGCAGCCGAGGCGAGGGCGTCGTCAGGGCGATAGTAGCCGCCGATGTCGACCGGGCTGCCCTGCACTGCGAGCAGGTCGCCGGTGATCTGCTGCTCGCCTTCGACCAGGGCCTCGGCGACGGGCGCGAAGAGTGCTGCGAGCTCGGCGTCGGCTGTCTGCTGCGCCAGGTTCTCGGCCCAGAATCGAGCCACGTAGTAGTGGCTGCCGCGGTCGTCGATCTCGCCGACCTTGCGCGACGGAGAGCGATCTTCGTTCAGGTAGCGTTCGGTGGCCTGATCGAGAGCGTCGCCCAGCACCGCAGCTCGCGGACTGTCGGTCTTGCGAGCGTGGAACCGCAGGCTCTCGCTGATGGCGAGGTACTCGCCGAGGCTGTCCCAGCGCAGATGGTTCTCGGCCAGGAACTGCTGCACGTGCTTGGGCGCCGAGCCGCCCGAACCGGTCTCGAACAGACCGCCGCCGGCCAGCAGCGGAACCACAGACAGGGTCTTGGCGCTGGTGCCGACCTCGAGAATCGGGAACAGATCGGTCAGATAGTCGCGCAGCACGTTGCCGCTGGCCGAGATGGTGTCTTCGCCGGCGCGGAAGCGCTTGAGTGTGAACTTCGTGGCCTCGATCGGCGAGAGCACACGGATGTCGAGCCCGTCGGTGTCGAGGTCGGCGAGGGAGGCGTTCACCTTCGCGATGAGGTTGCGATCGTGGGCACGGCTGTCGTCGAGCCAGAACACCACCGGGGTGTCGGAGAGACGGGCACGGGTGACCGCGAGTTTGACCCAGTCGCGAATCGATTCGTCTTTGGCCTGGCCGCCGCGCCAGATGTCGCCGGCCTCGACGTGCTGCTCGATGAGCACCTCGCCGGCCTGGTCGAGCACCTGCACGGTGCCGGGGCGCTCGATCACGAAGGTCTTGTCGTGGCTGCCGTATTCTTCGGCCTTCTTCGCCATGAGACCGACGTTGGGAACGCTGCCCACCGTGGTGGGATCGAACTTGCCGTTGCGCACGGCGTCTTCGATGGTGGCCTCGTAGACCCCGGCGTAGGAGCTGTCGGGGATGACTGCGAAGGTGTCGTCTTCGGCACCGGTCATGTCCCAGAGACGACCGCCGTTGCGGATCAGCGCCGGCAGCGAGGCGTCGATGATGACGTCGCTCGGCACATGCAGGTTGCTAATGCCCTTGTCGGAGTTCACCGCCGAGAGGCGCGGACCGTTCTGGTAGCCGGCCTCGATGGCCTCACGCACGCCCTCGCGAATGTTCTCGGGCAGCGAGTCGATGCCGGCGATCACGCCGCCGAGACCGTTGTTCGCACTGATTCCCGCAGCTTCGAGCGCGTCGCCGTACTGCTCGAACAGGTCGGGAAAGAACGCACGCACCACGTGACCGAAGATGACCGGGTCGGAGACCTTCATCATGGTCGCCTTGAGGTGCACCGAGAAGATGACGCCGGCATCCTTCGTCTGCCGAATGGCCTGACGCAGGAATTCGTCCAGAGCCTTGGCACTCAGGAACGTGCCGTCGAAGACCTCGCCCTCGAGAACCGGGATCGATTCTTTGAGCACTGTGACCGTGCCGTCGTCGCCGACGAGCCGCACCGTGAGGTCGTCCGCCTTCGACAGCACGACCGACTGCTCGTTGTGACGAAAGTCGTGGTCGCTCAGAGTGAGCACGCGCGTCTTCGATTCGGGCGACCACTCGGCCACCGAGTGCGGGTGCTTGCGCGCATAGTTCTTGACCGCGGCCGGCACGCGACGATCGGAGTTGCCCTCGCGCAGCACCGGGTTGACGGCCGACCCCTTGATCTTGTCGTAGGCGGCGCGAACGGCCCGCTCGTCGTCGTCTGCCGGTTCGTCTGGATAGTCGGGCACGTCGAAGCCCGTGTTCTGCAGCTCGGCGACGGCGGCCTTGAGCTGAGGCACCGAGGCCGAGATGTTCGGCAGCTTCAGGATGTTGGCCTCAGGCGTCTTGGCCAGCGCACCGAGCTCGGCCAGCGCGTCGCCCACCTGCTGCTCTGCAGGAAGGCGATCGCTGAACGCTGCGAGAATACGGCCGGCCAGCGAGATGTCTTTCGTCTGCACGTCGATGTCGGCGGTCGAGGTGAACGCCTGCAGAATCGGCAGGAAGGAATACGTGGCGAGCAGCGGAGCCTCGTCGGTGTGCGTATAGATGATCTTCGCCATGGATGAACTGTCTCCCTTGATCAGGTTCGGTGAGGTCTTTCGCCCTGCGAAAGACCCGTGGAACTTCCGCATCCCACGATACCGGATGCCATGAGGCGGGACTGACAGCCTCGAGACGGATCAGTCGATGGTGCCGTAGAGCCGATCGCCGGCATCGCCGAGGCCCGGAACGATGTAGCTCTGATCGTTCAGCCCCTCGTCGACGGCGCCGAGCACCACGGTGAGATCGCGGCCTTCGAAGTGCTGCTCGACGGCGGCGACACCCTGCGGTGCTCCCAAGATGCAGATCGCCGTCACCTTGCGCGCCCCGCGCTCGAAGAGGTAGTCGATCGCGCCGATCAGCGAGCCGCCGGTGGCGAGCATCGGATCGAGCACGAAGCAGGCACGATCGCTGAGGTCGTCGGGCAGGCGCTTCGCATACGTCGTGGGCTGCAGCGTCTGCTCGTCGCGCACCATGCCCAGAAACCCGACCTCGGCGGTGGGCAGCAGCTTCGTCATGCCCTCGAGCATGCCGAGGCCGGCTCGCAGAATCGGCACCACCAGTGGCAGCGGGTGCTGAAACCGCACGCCGGTGGTCTCGGCGACGGGCGTCGTGACCTTCACCGCTTCGACGGCCACGTCGCGGGTTCCCTCGTAGGCCAACAGCGTCATGAGCTCTTCGACGAGCTGACGGAACACCGGCTGAGGGGTGCTGCGGTCGCGCAGCACGGTCAGTTTGTGGTCGATGAGGGGATGATTGGGAGTGATCAGGCGCATGCTCTCAGCCTAGTCGTGTCGTGGTCATGGGGATGTCACGGCCGGGCTTGCTCCCCGGCTCACGAAGGTCAGTGCGCGGCTTCGTCGATGCGGTCCGTGCTCGCCGGAGAGACCGGCGTCGTGCTGCGCCCGCCGCGCACCCGGGTGACACCGCGCATGACGTGGTAGACGGCGATGGCGGCGAAGGTGCCCAGCGCAATGCCGCCGAACACGAGGTCGCCGGCCTGCCAGGTGAAGTTCGCGATCGCGATGATCAGCGAGACGCCGGCGGTGGTCAGGTTGATCGACTTCGAGAAGTCGACCTTGTTCTCGACCCAGATGCGCACGCCGAGCACGCCGATCATGCCGTAGAGCACCACGCCGGCACCGCCCAGCACGCCGGCGGGCACTGTGGCGATCGCCGCGCCGAACTTGGGAAAGAGGCTGAGCAGCACGGCGACGACGCCGGCCACCCAGTAGGCCGCGGTCGAGAACACCTTGGTCGAGGCCATTACGCCGATGTTCTCGGCATAGGTCGTCGTGCCGGAGCCGCCGCCCGAGCCGGCGAGCACCGTGGCGAGACCGTCGCCGATCAGCGCACGGCCGATGTTGTCATCGAGGTTTCTGCCGACCATCATGCCCACCGAGCGCACGTGGCCGATGTTCTCGGCGATCAGCACGAAGACGACGGGCACGAACAGGCCCAGCGTCGAGACGTGGAAGGTGGGGGTCTGGAAGTGCGGCAGACCGAACCAGGCAGCGTCGGCGATGGCTGAGAAGTCGACCTCGCCGCGCAGGATCGCGGTGAGGTAGCCGATCAAGACGCCGAAGAGAATCGAGAGACGACCGAGGAACCCGCGGAAGAGCACGCCCCAGAGGATGATCGATCCCAGCGTCACCAGTGCCGTGACCGGGGCGATCTCGAAGTTCGCCTTCGCGCTGGGCGCGAGGTTCAGGCCGATCAGCGCCACGATCGCGCCGGTGACGACAGGCGGCATCAGCCATTCGATCCATCGCACGCCGGCCCGCTGCACGATCAGGCCGATGACGAACAGCGTCACACCGGCGATCACGACGCCGCCGAGCGCGCCCGCATACCCGTGCTCGCTCTGCGCGGCGGCGATCGGAGCGATGAACGCGAAGCTCGACCCGAGATAGCTGGGCACGCGGTTGCGGGTCAGCAGCAGAAAGATGATCGTGCCGAGACCGGAGAAGAGCAGGGTCGTCGCCGGCGGAAAGCCCGTCAGCAGCGGCACCAGGAAGGTCGAGCCGAACATGGCCACCACATGCTGAGTGCCGATGCCGATCGTGCGCGGCCAGGTGAGTCGCTCATCGGGGGCAACCGCCTCACCCGGGCCGATGTGCACGCCGTCGCCGTGCAGCCGCCAGTCGAAAGCTCCTCGAGCCATGTCGTCTCCTCAGGGTCGCGATGTGGCGAACAGTCGTGGAGCCTGCCACGCCGATGGAAGATTCTACGCGACGTGCGTTGCCGGCAGGTTTCGGGCCAGGTCTGCTCAGCGCTGCTCCTGAGCGGGCACGATCACGCGATTGACGATGATCAGGATCGAAGCGGCCACCGGGAACGCGACGAGGGCACCCATCAGCCCGGCGAGCGTCGCACCGACCATCGCACCGATCAGCACGAGAGAACCGGGGATGTTCACGCTCTTGCCGACGATGCGCGGCGTCAGGACGTATGCCTCGACCTGCATGTAAATGATGAGGCAGACGGCCACGAGAAGCGCGGTGAGCGGGGAGCCGAGCAGGGCCACGGCAGTGATCAGCACGGTGCTGATCACGCTGCCGATGAGCGGGATCATCGTGACGAACAGCGCGAGCACGGCGAGCACCAGCGAGAACGGCACGCCGAAGATCGTCATCACGATCAGGCTGAAGACCGCGTTGCAGAATGCGAGCACGACCATACCGCCCAGGTAGCTGCCGACTGACTCGGTGATCTCTTCGGTGATGTCCATGACGTTCGCCCGCTTCGACTTCGGCACCAGCAGCGAGAACGCCTGCTTCATGCGGTCGAGCGAGACGACGAAGTAGAGCGTGAGAATCAGCACGAAGGCCGTGCCCGTCACGGCGTCGACGACACCGCGCCCGACCTCTAAGGCGCCGCCGCCGACGCCCCACCAGAAGTCCGGGCTGGTGACCTGCGTCTCGATGCTCTGCAGGGTCGTGGTCGCCGCGCCGTTGAACTGCTCGTCCAGGTTCAGGAACCAGGGTCGCTGGCTCACCTCGTCGAAGCTCTTCGGCGCCGTGTCGACGAACTGGCCAATCTGCTGCACGATGCCGGGCACGATCATCCAGATGACCATGCCGAAGATCAGCAGACCGGCGCCGATCACCGTGCCGAGCGCCAGCGGGCGCCTCATGCCTCGGCTTTCGAGCCAGCGGATCACCGGCTCGAGCCCGAGCGTGATGAAGAGCGCGAAGAACACCAGGGTCAGCGGTTTGATGATCGCGACGATGCCTGCCGCCAGCAGCACGGCGAGCAGCACGCCGACCGTGGTCGAGAAGCCTGATCTCACGCCCGGGCCACGAGGCAGCCACTTCGCGCGCGTGCGTGGTTCTGGGGTCGACATGTGATCCTCCCGGTTGCAGACGTCTGCTCTCAGCGTAGGGCGTGCCGGCGGCGCAGGATCTCAGCGACCGGGATGCTCAGCCGGGAATCATGCTCCCGGTTCGTTCGAAGCGGTCGTACCAGCCGAAGGCCTCGGCGAACAGGTGCGGCACATGACCGCCCCGCTGGCTGGCTCGCTCGAGGTAGTCCTGCAGCAGCGGCCGGTAGTCGGGGTGGGCGACGTTCTCGATGATCACCCGTGCACGCCGCACAGGGCTCAGACCGCGCAGGTCGGCCAGCCCGCGCTCGGTGATCAGCACCTGCGTGTCGTGCTCTGTGTGATCGACGTGCGACACGAACGGCACGATCTTCGAGATCGATCCGCGCTTCGCCGTCGAGGGGCTGATGAACATCGAGAGGTACCCGTTGCGTCCGTAGTCTCCCGACCCGCCGAGTCCGTTGACCACGTTCACTCCGTTGACATGCGTCGAGTTGACGTTGCCGTAGATGTCGGCCTCGACCATGCTGTTCATGGCGATGACGCCGAGCCGTCTGATCAGTTCGGGATTGTTCGAGATCTCCTGCGGGCGCAGCACGATGCGATCACGGTAGAACGAGATGTTGCGCTTGACCCGGTCGAACATCTCGGGGCTGAGCGCCAGCGCCGTCGCCGAGGCGAACGAGACGACGCCCGAGTCGATGAGTTCGATCATGCCGTCCTGGATCAGCTCGCTGTAGCACTGCAGATCGCGATAGCTCGAATTTGCGAGCTCTGCGAGAACCGCATTGGCGACGTTGCCCACGCCGGACTGCAGCGGCAGCAGGCTGCCCGCCGGCACACGCCCCGCGCGCACTTCGTGATCGAGGAACTCGAGGATGTGCCCGGCCATCGCTCGGCTGGCCTCGTCAGGCGGGGTGAAGCTCGGACTGTCATCGGGCAGATCGGTCTCGACCACGGCGACGACTTTCTGCGGGTCGACGGTCAGGTGCGGCCGACCGATGTGCTGGTCGACGTGCTCGAGCGGAATCGGGGTGCCGTGCAACGGCAGTCCGGTGTTCTGGTAGATGTCGTGGGCGCCGTCGAGCTCGATGGGCTGCCACCGGTTCACCTCGATGATCACTTCGTCAGCCTCGTCGAGCCAGGCCTGGTTGTTGCCGATCGAGCTGCCGGGCACCAGTTCCCCGGTCTCGGTGATCGCAGCGACTTCGACGACGGCGGTGTGAACGCGACCGAAGTAGCCTTCGCGCACCTGCTGCGCGAGCCGAGACAGATGCACTTCGACATAGTCGACGTCGAGTGCGTTGATCTGGCGGCGCAGTTTGGGGTCGGCGTTGTAGGGCACGCGGCCGGCGACGACGCCGGCGTCGGCGAGCCGACCGTCGAGATCGGCCGCGGTGGACGCTCCGCTGAGCAGCGTGAGCGCGTACGGGTGCCTGCCGTCGCCGTTGGCCCGTCCGGCCTCGTCTGCCAGGTCGGCGAGGGCCGGCAGCACCGCTTTGGGATGGCCCGCTCCCCCGAAGCCGCTGATCGCCACCGTTGCGTCGGGCCGAATGAGCTCGGCCGCCTGCCGAGATGTGCGAAGAAGCTGTCGGAAGCGTCGGTCAGCGACCCGCGTCGTTGCGGAGGTCTGAGCCGTGAAGATGTCGAGGTTCGTCATGCTCGGCACTCTAAGCACGAGCGCACCGGTTGGGAAATGCTATACGACACTGCGTGTCATAGCACACGGGATGCGGTACCATTCTCCGGGTGGCCTCTGCGTGGTAGCGTGACCCAATGAGCACCGCATCACTGAGTCGAGTCGAAGTGGCCGATATCGCCCTCGCCTTGTTCACCGCCCGTGGCTATGACGAGGTGAGCGCCGCAGACATCGCGGCAGCCGCCCACATCTCGCGCAGCACCTTCTTCCGCCAGTTCGGCACCAAAGACGACGTGATCTTCGCCGACCACGATGACATCCTCGAACAGGTCGACACGTTCTTCGCCGAGCGCCTGCGCGGCGACGTGGTCACCGTCGACGCCCGCACAGACGTGATCGACGCCGCGCTGCTGGTGTTCGATCGCTTTCTCGCCCGCCTGCCCAGCATCCGCTCTCGTGATCGCATCGTACGCGCGACACCCAAACTGCGCGACCGCGAGATCGTCACCATCACCCGCTACCAGAAGGCGTTCGACCGGTACCTGCGAGAGCAGCTGCCGGCACTGCGACACATCGAAGCGCTGCAGTTCGCCGATATTGTCGCGACGACCCATAACGCCGTGCTGCGGCAGGCCATCCGAGACCAGCTCTCGCCCGACCAGGCCCGTCGAGACCTGACGGCAGAGCTCGATCGACTGCTCGCCCTCTTCACTCCGGGCCACGCACCCCAGCCGTCGACAGCGCCGGCACAGGCGGCCGCCATCGGCGAGACCCACGACCCCTCACGCCAGTCACCCGCAGCAGACGCCGGATCGGTCGTCGTGGTCTTCGACGTCGACGCACCGATGTCCACAGTCGGCCGAGTGGTGCAGCAGGCGCTGCAGCAGCATCGCCAGAATCGTATCTGAAACTCCGTCTCACTTGCGATGCGACTTCGTCTCATGCCATGCTCGGATGCAGTCCGATGACGCGCGAGAGGAATCAGCCCCCATGTCAGCATCCAGTCCAGCATCAGCGACCGCCGAGGCGCCGGTAGACTTCGCCTTCGATGTGCGCACCGTGAGCGCTCCGAGCGACGCCGGCAACGATGCCGCGGGCAGCGGCCACTCGTTTCGCATCGGCATGATCACGATGCGGCCGACTGCGAAGCTGCTCGTCTGGTCAGCCGAGGCGATCACCGCGTTCGAGCGCTACCTGCACACGCTCCCGGGTCACATTCGCGACGCCGACCTCGACGCTCTGGTCTTCACCGCTGCGGGCAGCGTGTTCGGCGCCGGTGCCGATCTCAGCGAGTTTCAGCGGGTCGCGACCCCGGCCGAGGCGACGGAGTCGGCCGCACGTGCCTTTCGCGCCTTCGCCGGCCTGCTCGCTCTGCCGGTGCCGACGTTCAGCCTGCTGAACGGCGCTGCCCTCGGTGGGGGTCTCGAGGTCGCGCTGCACACCGACTTTCGCCTGGCGGCCGCCGGGGTCACCGGCATCGGCCTGCCCGAGCTCAGTCTGGGGCTCGTGCCCGGCTGGGGCGGCCTGACCTGGCTGACCGCTCTGGTCGGCCCAGACGTCGCGGCCCGCATCGCCGTCGTCGACTCACTGGCCGGCAGGAGTCTCTCAGCCGCCCGGGCTCGCGATCTCGGAGTGATCGACGCCGTCGTGCCGGCTGATCGGCTGACGGATGCATCGCTCGATTTTGCGGCGGGCGTGCTGGCCGGCAGCGTCGCGGTGCCCCGTCGACCGGCCGAAGGGGCAGGCCTCTGGAAGGCGGATGACGTGCGTGCCCGGGTGCGGCGACGCATTCCCACCGATCTGCCTGCGGTGGATGCTGCCGTCGAGCTGATCGGGCGTGCCACTTCGCCGCTGCCGGGCTGTACTGCCGCGGCGGGAGTGCCCACGGCATCCGCGGGTCTCGCGACGGCGCGCGAACGCATCGCGACCTACGCCCGCTCCGAAGCCCCGACCGAGCCGCTCGCCGAGGCGACCGTCGAGGCCTTCGGCCGCCTGCTGCTGACAGACGAGGCACGGGCGAGCATCTATGCCTTCTTCACGCTGCAGCGGGTTCGGCGCGCGGCGCGCCCCGGCGGCGCCCAGCTCGACATCAGACAGGTCGGCGTCGTCGGCGGCGGGCTCATGGCCACCCAGCTCGCCGTGGTGTTCGCCACTCGTCTGCGGGTGCCCGTCGTGGTCGTCGAAGTCGATCAGGATCGCGCCGATCTGGCGTCGTCGCGCATCGACATGCTGCTGGAGCAGGCACGCGATCGAGGCACTCTCGACGAGGCCTCCCATGCCCGAGTGCGGGCCCTGGTCACGACGGCGGCTGACCGGGAGAGGCTCGTCGGCAGCGACGTCGTCATCGAGGCGGTCTTCGAAGATCTCGCGGTCAAGCAGCAGGTGTGGCGTGAGGTCGAGGCGCTGGTCTCACCACAGACCCTGCTGCTGACGAACACGTCCTCGCTGCTCGTCGGCGACCAGGCGGGCGTGCTGGAGCACCCAGAGCGCCTGATCGGCTTTCACTTCTTCAACCCGGTCGCGGTGCTGCCGCTGGTCGAGCTGATCCTGCCGAAGGGCGCCACGGCCCACGACGAGGCCGCCGCACACCGTGTCGCCGACACTGCGCTGAGCCTCGCGGCCCGACTCGGCAAGACGGCCGTTCACGTCGCGGATCATCCGGGCTTTCTCGTCAACCGGCTGCTCTCACGGCTGATCGGCGACGCGCTGCACCTCATCGATTCCGGGTGGGACGTCGCAACAGTCGACGGCGCACTGGTCGGCGACGGCCTGCCGATGACCCCGCTGACGCTGCTCGACTACATCGGGCACGGCGTGCAGCTGCACATCTTCGAGACGCTGCACGCCGCCTGGCCGGCGCGGTTCCCGGTGAGCGCGAGTCTGCAGCAGATGGTCGAGGTCGGCGGGCGCAGCCGTCTGCGCTACCTCACCGCTGCGGGCGAGCTCACGCCAGAGGCCGCCGAGGCCATCGCGACGGCACGAGCCCGAAGCGCCCAGTCGGCCGAGACGCCTCGAGCCGCCAGGCACGGCGATGCAGCCGAGGCCCGGGGCCTGCTGCTCGACGGCCTGGCTCAAGAGGTCAACCTCGTGCTGGCCGACGGAACGGCCGAGAGCCCTCAGGCCGTCGACGCCGCACTCATGCTCGGGGCGAACTATCCTCGGCACACCGGCGGTCTCATCCCGCTGCTCGACCGCTCGGGTGCGAGCCGTCGGGTGACCGGCGGCGACCTGCTGCCGCGCGGCACCGCGAACGTGCCCGAGCAGCGCTGACGCCCTCCGCCTCATCTCATCGATTCACGCTTCGGCACGCGAACGACCCCGTGCCGGGCTCTCTGAAAGGACCACCATGACCACTGCCGACGCTCAGACACAGACCGAGACCGAGACCGAGACCAGCCGCGCTCCCCTGCCGCCGCTGCCGGAATACGACGTGCTGCAGGCCCTCGACACCGACTATTACGGGGTGTTCGCCGACATCCCGGCCGCTGATCGGGTCTTTCTCGATCGCGCGCGACAGTTCACCGCCGAGGCGCTGCCCCTGATCGACGACGCGTGGGACAAAGGCGAGTATCGTCTCGAGTTCGCTCGGCGCCTGGGCGAGCTCGACCTGCTGACCGATGGTGTCGAGGGCCCCGGTCTCACCCCGATGTCTGCGCTCGCCGCCGGCCTGGTCGCCGCCGAGGTGCACCGCTGCGACGGTTCGCTGGGCACGATCATCGCAGTGCAGGGCGCGCTGGCGCTGCGCACGATCGCCATGTTCGGCGGTGACGAGCAGAAGGCCGAGTGGCTGGTTCCACTCGCCCGCGGCAAGAGGCTCGGCGCCTTCGCCCTCACCGAGCCCGATCACGGCAGCGACTCCGTGGCACTGGCCACATCGGCTCGCCGGGACGGCGACGACTGGATCATCACGGGTCGCAAGAAGTGGATCGGCAACGGTTCGGTCGGCGACGTCACGGTGACCTGGGCGCGCGACGAAGAGGGCGACGTGCGCGCCTTCCTCGTTCCCCAAGACGCACCCGGCTATCACGGTGAGACGATCCGTCGCAAAGGGTCGCTGCGTGCCATCCATCAGGCCGAGATCACCTATGACAACGTGCGGGTGCCCGCCGACGCTGCGCTGCCCGGCGCGCGCTCGTTCGCAGACACCAACCGTGTGCTCGCGGCGACCCGTCTCGGCATCGCCTGGTCGGCGCTCGGCCATGCTCAGGCGATCTTCGAGTCTGCGCTGCAGTACGCACGGCAGCGCGAGCAGTTCGGGCGCACCCTCGGCGACTTCCAGATGGTGCAGGAGCGACTCGTGCAGATGCTCTCAGAGCTCACCACGATCCAGCTGCACCTGCGCACGCTGACCGATCGCGAGACCGCCGGCACCATGCGCCCGCAGCAGGCGTCACTCGCCAAGTACGTGGCCACCCGCGGTGCCCGGCGCATCGCACAGATCGGTCGCGACATGCTCGGCGGCAACGGCATTCTGCTCGACTACGGCGTGATGCGGCACTTCACCGACATCGAGGCGCTGCACACCTACGAGGGCACAGAGAGCGTGCAGGCTCTGCTGGTCGGCCGCGATCTGACCAGACACAGCGCGTTCAGCGGCCGCTGAACCGAACGGCGACCGGCCATCGGCCATCGACCATCGACCAGAACAGACCTGACAGGAGCACCATGACCACAGCATCCGCACCTCAGACGTCACCCGACGACGTCGTCATCGTCAGCGGCGCACGCACCCCGCAGGGCCGCATGGGCGGGCAGCTCGCGACGCTCAGCGCCGTCGACCTCGGCGCGGCGGCCCTGCGCGGAGCAATCGAGCGTGCGGGCATCGAGCCCGATGCGATCGGCCACGTGGTGATGGGGCACGTCGTGCAGGCCGGCTGCGGGCAGAATCCGGCTCGGCAGACGGCCGTGGCCGCGGGAGTGCCGCTGACGACCCCGGCCACGACGGTCAATCGGGTCTGTCTGTCAGGCAGCAGCGCCATCATCGAGGCGGTGCGCCTGCTGCGCACGGGTGAGGCCGACCTGGTCGCCGCCGGCGGGCAGGAGTCGATGACGAACGCTCCGCATCTGCTGCCCGGCGCTCGTGCCGGCTACCGCTTCGGCGACGCCTCGGTCATCGACTCACTCGGTGCCGACGGCCTGACCGACGCCTTCGCCGGCGAGGCGATGGGCGTGCTCACCGAGCGCGACGCCGCGGCAGCCGGCATCGATCGCTCGGTTCAGGATGCCCTGGCCGCGCGATCGCATCGACGTGCGGACGACGCGCAGCACCGCGGACTGCTCACCGCGGAGATCATACCGGTGCAGGTGCGCACCCGACGCGGCGAGATCGAGGTCGCCACCGACGAAGGCGTACGACCCGAGAGCACGACCGAGACGCTCGGCGGGCTGCGATCGGCGTTCGCAGCCGAAGGCGCCATCACGGCCGGGAACTCGTCGCCGATCTCAGACGGTGCGGCGGTGCTGCTCGTGAGCACGCGGGCCCACGCCACTCGGTCGGGTCTGCCTGTGCTGGCGCGCATCGCCGGCTTCGCCCAGGTCGCCGGGCCCGACACCGGGCTGCTCGACAAGCCGGCTCAGGCCATTCGGCTGGCCTGCCGACGAGCTGGCGTCGACGTCGCCCGGCTGGAGGTGCTCGAAGTCAACGAGGCCTTCGCCGCGGTCGCCGTGCAGACCGCACGGCTGCTCGATCTGCCTGACGAACGCTGCAACGCGCTGGGCGGTGCAGTCGCTCTGGGGCACCCCATCGGCGCCTCGGGCGCACGAATCGCGTTGAGCGCCGCCATGCAGCTGAGACGACTCGGCGAGACGGCGATCGGCGCGGATGCCGACGGCGAGACGCGTTGGGCAGCGATCGGCATCTGCGGTGGCGGCGGTCAGGGCGATGCCATCGTGCTCGCGTCGCAGTGATTCCAGCAGGCTACCTGCCTCCGCCGCCGCCCCCGCCACCGCCGCCACCTGCGAAGCCACCGCCACCGGCACCACCCGAGAAGCTGCCTCCCGACGAGGGCGGCTGCACCGAGGTGGTCGTGGCGGTGTTGAATGCGGCGAGCCTCGCGGCGAGGACTCCCGCAGTGAACGGAGTCGTCGAGTCGTACCACCCCGGTTGGCTGCCGGTGCGCTCGTAGTCGATCTGCAGCTGCCTCGCCCAAGTGCCCTCGATGCCCCAGAGCACCGCCCACGGCAGCAGCCTCTCGTTCAGACGCACGCCGGTAGAGCCGTCAGACAGGTCGACGCGTTCGGCGCCGTGCACGCTCTGCAGCACGGCGAAGCGATCTCGCTCGGCCAGCTCCATATACATCTTCAGGCCTTTGACCGCGTCTCGCGCCTCGGCGCCCGCTTCGGTCAGCGTCTTCGGGCGCGGCAGAGCCACGAACAGCAGCAGCAGCGAGCCCACAGTGGCCGCCCCGGCAGCGATGAGCCACCAGGTGATGCGTTCGGCCTGCACCAGAGCCCAGAGCCCGTAGGCCGCTGAGACGGCCATCATGCCCCACCCGGCCACCCGGAGGGCAAGCGGCAGCGCGGTGGCCGGCACGGCGCGCAAGCCCCCGGCGAGGAGTCTCTGCTGGGCGTCGCTGATCACGGACTGCGCACGCTCGGCACGATGCTGGTCGGGCTTCGTCTCAATGGGCACGCGCTCGCCCGGCTGCAGCTGACGAGGACCGGTCAGCACAGCGAGCACCTCGGCGTCATGAGCCTGCAGGCGCGTGGGGTCGACCATCTCGATCGCGAAGCTCGCCCTCTTGGAGCCGAACACGCCGACATGTTCGATGTCGACCATGCGGACGACGCCACGCACCGCCATATCGATGACCGAGGCCGGCATCCAGCTGTTCATGCGGTTCACCAGGTCGGCGCCTGCCACGAGCGGAAGCCCTTTGGGCGGGGCGTACTCCGGGATGATCACACCACGACCCGGGGCGTCTCGCCATCGACGGCTTCGCACGACGACCAGGGCGACGGCGAGCGCGAGGGCAGCCGCGCTCAGCCCCAGCGGCAGCCACGTCGCCCACCAGGCCCGTGAGGGAGGTTCGGGAATCACAAAGGTCTGCGGGGCGAAGCCGACCGCGACGGTCATGGTCTGTGCGGGGGCGAGCCCGCCATCGCTTTGTGCGGTGAACCGGGCAGAAGTGTCGGAGTCGTCGGCGCGCACGATGTGGCACTGCGCGGTCGAACCGTGTGCGCCCTGATAGCAGGCGGACTGGCCGTTCAGTGCGGGAACGAGCGACGAATCGACCGTGACCGTCGCAGACACGACGGCGAAGGGCTGCTGCCAGCTCTCGCCGTTGACGTCCCAGTAGAACTCGTCGGTGCCGGTGTCGGTGAAATGACGCACGGTGTTCTGCATGGTGTAGCTCAGCACGTAGGTCTGTCTGCCGTGCACGAAGTCATCGGTGCCGAGCGAGACCTCGAGCTGGCCGCCGGAGCGTTTGGTGTCGTAGACCACCGCACGGCCGGCCTCGTCTGTCACCGCCGTGATCGTCGGGTCGAGCGACACTCCGTCGTAGTCGAGCGGGATCTTGCGCACGAGACCACGGTTCTGGTCGAAGGACGGGAAATCGGCGATCAGCGTCTCGGTGACATCGAGTCGGGCCCTTCCCCCGGCGTCACGGCTCAGATGGTAGTCGACCGACATCGATTCGAAGCTGAAGTCGTCGACAGATGCCGCGGCCGGTCTCGCCGATGTCACCATCACCGCCAACGCGAGCAGTGCGGTCGCCAGGAGCACAGCCGCGAGCCGCACCGGGGCGGACCGCGGCAGGCGCAGCGCCTGGGTCGCGGTCACCGATCTGTGCGCGGGCACCGTGGCTGGTGTCGGTGCGGAGTTTGGGGACGTTCGCATCGGCCTCATGCCGCCCATGGTACTTCGTCGCGCCGACATCGCCCGGTCATGCGCGCCATGCCCCTCGCCGAGACGGGCTTCAGTGCAGGAAGACCAGCAGCACGCCGACCGCAAGATAGAGCGCCCCGAACACCGCGTTCATCACGCGCTGGCCGTGTGCGTTGCGCGCGAACCGGCCGACCGCCCGCGCGGCGGGAGCGAAGAAGCCCCACATCACACCGACGTCGACGACGATCATCGTGACGATCACTGTCGCATACTGCAGCACGACCGGCTTCGACGCGTCGATGAACTGCGGCATGAACGCCAGAAAGAAGATGATCGCCTTGGGATTGCTGAGGTTCACCCAGGTTCCGCGCATCACCATCGCGCCAGGCCGCAGGTAGCGGCTGACGCCGGCAGCATCCGCCGAATCGGCGACGTCGGGGCCGACCGCCGAGCCGCCATCAGAGACGCCGTCTTCGGCGACCCGGCCGACCGCTCGGGCGAGCAGCAGCTGTCGCACCCCGAGGTATCCGAGATAGGCGGCGCCCGCATAGCGGATCACCGTGGTGACGCCCGGCGCGTGTGCGATCAGAGCGCCCAGTCCGCTGGCCACGATGATCAGCAGCACGAGCAGCCCGACCTGCTGACCGAGGATGCCCCAGATCGAACGCCGCCAGCCCACGTTGAGCGCATTCGTCATCGTCGAGATCGCTCCGGCGCCCGGGGTGAGGCTCACCATGATCGACGCAGCCAGGAGTGCTCCCCAGACCGCCAGACTCACAGCCAGTCCAGGCGCTTGAACCAGGCGTAGAGCCCCACCGAGGTCAGCGTGATCAGCGTCACGGCGATCACCGCGCCGACGCCGGTCTGAAAGTAGGGAAAGTTCACGTTCATGCCGAAGAAGCCGGTGATCAGCGTGGGCACGGCGATGATGGCCGCCCACGACGTCAGCTTCTTCATGACCAGGTTCATCCGGTTGCTCTGGCTCGAGAGGTTCGTGTCGATGATCGTGCTGGCCAGGTCTCGCAACGAGTCGGTCCAGTCGCTGACGCGCAGCACATGGTCGTACACATCGAGAAAATATGGCCGCAGCGCTTCGGGCAGCGGCGGCGTCGCCCGGTTGATCACGCTGCTGAGGATCTCTCGGGTCGGCAGCGCCAGCCGACGCAGAGTGACCAGTCGCTTGTGCAGGTGGTAGGCCGTGCGCTGGATGTCGCGGGAGTTCGGCGCGTCGCTGAAAAGCTCGTCTTCGAGAGCGTCGATGCCCTCGTCGAGCTGCTGCACGGTGTCGAAGTGGGAGTCGACGATCTGGTCGACGATCGCCCACAGCACGGTGATGCCGCCGATCGCGAGCAGCGTCGGATGCGCCTCCCACGCCAGGCGCGCCCCGCCGAGATCGAAGCCGTCGCCGTGTCGCACGGTCACCACGACGTTTCTGGTCAGAAAGATGTCGATCTGGTGCCGTTCAAGCTCTGCCTCGATGTCTGCCGGGGCGGCCATGGCATAGAGCGTCAGGAACAGATGCGTCTCATAGCGCACGAGCTTGGCGCGTTCGTGGCTCTCTTCGACGTCTTCGATGGCGAGCGGGTGCAGGTGCAGGGTCTGGGCGATCTGCACGAGCGCCTGGTGATCGGCCGTCGGCAGGTCGACCCAGGTGGTGCGCTCGGCGTCGTGCTGCAGCTGCTCGATCTCGGCCAGCGACGTGGTCTCACGTTCGAGTCGCCCACCACGGTAGACGCGAATCGCCGGAGTGCAGACGGTCGGACGCTCACCGGTCGTCTCAGTGTCGGTCTCAGCGCGCATGGTTCGAGTCTACGCAGTCGATCGCGCTAGCCGAGACGCCGCCGCAGCATCCCCTCGACCTCTTCGAGTGCCAGCCCGCGCGTCTCGGGCAGTGCCCGCCAGACGAACCACGCGCTCAGCACGTTGACCGCGGCGAACACGAAGTAGACGTCGCCGCCCAAGTGCGCGAAGGCGACCGGAAAGAGCAGCGCGACCACGCCGTTCGTCACCCACTGCACGCAGACCGCCACACCTGCCGCCATGCCGCGCACCCGCAGCGGAAAGAGCTCGGCCGTCATCAGCCAGAACACCACCGACACCATCGCCTGCACGAAGCAGAGCAGCACGAGCATGAGCGTGAGCACGAGCCAGGGCTGGGCCGGGCCGACCGGCAGTGCGAAGGCGAGGCCCAGCAGCAGGTGCGACGAGGCGACGCCGATCAGCCCGGTGATCATGATCGGCCGCCGACCGAGGCGACGCAGCACGCGGATGCCGACGAGCGTCGCGAGCACCGAGATCACGCCCGTCGCAATGGTCGCGGTGAGCGCCGCCTGCGTGCCGAGCCCGCTGGTCGCGAGGATGCTCGGTGCGAAGTACATCACGGAGTTCACGCCGGTGAGCTGCGAGACCATGCCGAGGCCCGCGCCGATCAGCACGAGACGGCGCACCCAGCGGGCGCGCAGCGGATGTCGGTCTGTTCCGTCCGTCGCACCTGCAGTCTCATTCGCCCGCTCGTGCAGCGCCGCGACACTCTGCAGCTCGTGCTCGCCCTCACCCGGAGTGCGAATCAGGCCAAGCACGCGGCGCGCTGCAGCAGACCGTCCGTGCATGGCCAGCCAGCGCGGCGACTCGGGCACGAACCAGAGCCCGACGAAGAGCAGCAGTGCCGGGGTCGCACTGACCAGCAGCATGTGCCGCCAGGCTTCGCCGTCAGACGACACACGCGCGATCGCGGCGTTCGCGACGGCCGCGAGCAGCTGCCCGGTGACGATCATCAGCTGGTTTCGGGTGACCAGCCCCGCGCGCCGCCGCGCCGGCGCGATCTCGCCGATGAAGACGGGCACGATCGTCGAGCTGGCGCCCACGGCGAGCCCCAGCACGACGCGGCAGGCCACCAGCGATTCGACGCTGGGCGCGAAACCGGTGCCCAGTGCGCCGCCGGCGAAGACGAGCGAGACGAAGATCAGCGTTCGACGGCGACCGAGACGATCAGCCAGACGCCCGCCCACGAGGGCGCCGAGACTCGCCGCGAAGACGAGTGCAGAGGTGACGATGCCCTCGGCCAGCGCGTCGAGGCCCAGGCCGCCGGCATCGCGCGGCTGACTGAGGAACGGCAGCGCGCCCGCGAGCACGCCGGTGTCATAGCCGAAGGCGACGGCACCCATCGTCGCGATCAGCACGATGGTCGTCACCCGGCGGTCAGGTGACCCGTCGGGCATCCGATCGCTCTCAGTCGCGCTCCCCCGTGAACTGGTCATCGCCGATCTCGGCCGCCCGCCAGCAGCGCCCGAGCGGCGCCATCGAGGATGTCATGCTCGCTGTAGACGGCCTGGTCGCAGTGCGTGCGTGCGGCGATGCGTGCACTCACCCGCGACCAGATGACCGCAGCGGCAGCGATCACGTCGGTGCGCGTGTCGTCGACGCCGAACTCGGTCAGGGCCTGCGAATCGGCGGCGACCAGCCGGGCGCAGGCTGCCTGCAGCGCGTCGAGACTCCAGCATCCGCCCGAGAGCTCGCCGAACCGCTCGGCGCGCACGCCCGCGGCCACCGCGGCGATCATGCCGACTGAGTCCGAGACGCCGATCACCCGTTCGACGCCCGCAAGCGACACCCGCGTCTCGGCTTCGTCGAGCGCCTGGTCGACGTCGGCGACGATCGACGCATGCTGCGCCGCAGTCATCGGCCGGCGCGCGTCGAGGTGCCGTTCGGTGAGGCGCACACCGCCGACGTTCATCGACCAGGCGGCGAGCGGCCGGCCGTCGCGCCCGACGACGAGCTCGGTCGAACCGCCGCCGAGGTCGACGACCAGCGTCGTGGGCTGTGACGGCAGCCCGGTCAGGGCGCCGGCATAGGAGAGATCGGCCTCTTCGACACCGCTGATGATCTCGGGCCGCACTCCGAGAATCGATTCGACGACGTCGCGCAGCGGCGTCGAATCATGCACATCGCGGCTCGCCGAGGTCGCCACGAAACGCAGCCGGTCGGGTGCGACGCCGAGACGCGTCAGCTCGTTCTGGTAGTCGTGCAGTGCGACGGCCAGGCGGTCGAGCCCCGCAGGTGCGAAGGCGTGGGTGCGGTCGACGCCCTCGCCGAGCCGAACGGTCGTCGTACGGCGTGCCAGCTGCCGCGTCGGGTCTGGGCCGTCGAGCACGAGCAGTCGCACGGTGTTCGTGCCGCAGTCGATCGCGGCGACGCGGTCGCGAACGGTCATGCGGGCTGCACCGCCGTGCGCATCAGGCGACGCTGCCGGCCGTAGATCTGCACGAGCCGTTGGGCGCTCTTCACCCAGCTGCGCTGCAGCGCGAGAGCACGACCCGCACGCCCCATGCGCTCCCGCAGCTCGGCGTCGTCGAGCAGCCTGGTCAGCGCGCGCGCCCAGGTCTCGGGCGAGCGGTCGTGCAGCAGCAGGCCGGTCTCGCCGTCGTGCACCGCCTCGGGCAGACCGCCGGTCGCCATCGCGATCACCGGCACGCCGCTCGCGGCCGCCTCGAGCGCGACGAGGCCGTAGGTCTCAGAGTGCGACGGCACCAGGAACACCGAGGCGGCGCGCATCAGCTCGGCGAGCTCGGCGTGCGACATCGCGCCGTCGAAGCGCACCCGCTCGCCGATGCCAGCGTCTGCGGCCTGCTGGCGCAGGGCCCTCAGACAGCCGCCATCCTGGCTGCTCGGCCCGCCCGCGATGCGCAGATCCGGCCGCAGCGCCGCGTCCGTCGACGCGATCGCGGCGACGGCGAGGTCGAGCCCTTTGAGCGGTTCGATGCGGGCTGCGGCGGCGACGTATCTCGGAACGGCCGCCGTGCCCGGGTGAAAGCACCGGGCATCCACACCGGGCGACACCACGTGCACGCGCGACGCATCGCCGCCCAGCCGCTCGACCACCGTGCGCTGCTCGGCATGGCTGACCGTGATCACCGCATCGGCCTCGCGCGCGAGGGTGCGCTCTGCGGTGAGGCGTCTGGGCGTCTCAGGAGGCTCACCGTTGTCGAGCGCGGTGTCGGCGTCGGCCGCGATGCTGTGAAAGCTCTGCAGCAGCACCGCACCGCATTCCCGCGCGACGGGCAGCGCAGCCAGCCCGGAGTACCAGTGATGCGCATGGATCACGTCATAGTCGCCGAAGGTGCGCAGCTGATCGGCGAAGGGTTCGATGCAGGCCTCGTGCTCGGCCTTGGGCAGCGGATGCTCGGGGCCGGCCGTGATGGTGCGCAGCGTGAGTCTGGGGGCGAGTTCGATCGCATCGGGCTGCTCGGGAGCGCTGCGGCGGGTGATCACGTCGACGTGGTGGCCCAGTGCGGCCAGCTCGGCCGAGATGTGCTGGATCACGATGTTCATGCCGCCGACGTCGCCCGTGCCGGGGTCGCCATAGGGATTCGTGTGCAGCGAGATCATGGCGATGCGCAGCGGGCTGGCGGAGGGCATGACGCTCAGTTTAAGGCATGGCGTGCGGATTCCCCCGATCGAAGGCAACAGCAGGGAATACCTGCAGCACTCTGACGTTAGGTTGAGCGTACGGCACTCAACTTTGAGGGTGGCGACGTCTGAACGACTGATTCTGACCGGCATCACCCTCGCGAACACCGCTGAGGAGGTACTGTGCCAGAGAACAACACCCCAAACGGGAGCGAACGCGAACAGGGCGGGCAGGGCTCATTCGATGAGTTTCTCGCACGCTACCTGAATGCCGAGCAGGCTCGACAGCAGGCGCGACAGCAAGCCGCTGAGAGCCAGCGCAGCATCGACATCGGCCGGTTTCTGACCCAGCGCACCCAGCAGGCCCTGGCCGAGGCTGGATCATACGCGGTCAGGCGCGGTCAGACCGAGGTCGACGCCCTGCACATGCTGCGCGTGCTCGCCGAGAACGCTCCGGTGCACGAGGTGCTCACCCGCATGGGCGTGAGCGTCGAGCAGCTGGGGCGCGAGGTCGAGGCTAGGCTCCCCGTCGCCCGTGACGGTGCGACCGTGACCGAGGCCCCGAACATCACGCCCTCGCTGCAGCGCGCGCTCTTCCATGCCTTCCAGGTCGCCCGAGCCTCGGGTTCGACCTATGTCGATCTGGAGCATCTCTTCTTCGCGCTGGTGCTCGCGCAGGATGCGCCCGCCGGGCAGATCCTCTCGAGTCTCGGCGTGACCGCGCAGTCGCTGACCGATTCGATGCGGCAGCCTGTGCCGCAGCCCGCCGATGCGACCTCTCTCGGCGACGCTTCGGCTGCGAACGCCGGCGACACTCAGGCGGTCGCAGGCGACGAGGCGGGGGCGAGCGGGGCATCCGCCGAATCGCAGACGCCCATGCTCGACCGCTTCGGCACCGATCTGACGGCGCAGGCGCGCGACGACCGGCTCGACCCGGTGATCGGGCGCGCCGACGAGATCGAGCAGACCGTCGAGATCCTCTCTCGGCGCACGAAGAACAACCCGGTGCTGGTCGGCGAGGCCGGCGTCGGCAAGACCGCCGTCGTCGAGGGCCTCGCGCAGGCGATTGCGGCCGACGAGGTGCCGCATGCGATCGCCGGGCGTCGGCTGATCTCGCTCGACCTGGCGTCGATGGTGGCCGGCACGCGCTTTCGCGGCGACTTCGAAGAGCGCCTGACCACGCTGCTCGACGAGATCACCGCACATCGCGACGAGCTCATCGTCTTCATCGACGAGCTGCACACGGTCGTCGGCGCCGGCGGCAGCGGCGCAGGCGACGGCCTCGATGCGGCCAACGTGCTCAAGCCGAGGCTGGCCCGCGGCGAGCTGCACATGATCGGCGCGACCACGCTCGACGAGTACCGCAGGATCGAGAAGGATCCCGCTCTGGAGCGCCGGTTCCAGCCGGTCACCGTCGACGAGCCGTCGACTGATGTCGCCGTGCGCATTCTGCACGGGGTGGCGCCCGCCTTCGCCGAGCATCACGACGTGCGCTACACGGATGCCGCCCTCGACGCCGCCGTTCGGCTGTCGGCCCGCTACCTGCCCGATCGTCGGCTGCCCGACAAGGCCATCGACCTCATCGACCAGGCCGGAGCCCGGCTGCGGCTGCAGCTCGGCGATCGCATCGACACGCAGGCGCTGATGCGCGAGCTCATGGAGCTCGAGGCCGAGAAGAACGCCGCAGCGTCGGCCGAGCACTATGAGCAGGCCGGTGAGATCCGCGATCGCATCGAACAGGTGCAGCAGGCTCTCGACGCCGCGAGCGCACACAACGCCCGCATCGAGCACGCGCATGCCGCGACGACAGGTTCGGCGACGACTCCCGCGGAGGCCGTCGTCGACGAGCGCCAGATCGCCGAGGTGATCGCGCGTCGCACGGGCATCCCCGTCGATCGCATCAGCGAGGGCGAGCGCACGCGGCTCGCGCATCTCGAGACCGAGCTGCACGACCGCGTGGTCGGTCAGCATGACGCGGTCGCCGCGGTGTCTCGCGCCGTACGTCGTGGCCGCACGGGGCTCGGCGACCCGAACCGGCCCGTGGGCAGCTTTCTGTTTCTCGGCCCGACCGGCGTGGGCAAGACCGAGCTGGCCAAGACGCTGGCGGCCAGCCTGTTCGGCGACGAGCACGCGCTGCTGCGCTTCGACATGTCGGAGTTCGGCGAGAAGCACACCGCGGCGCGGCTGGTGGGCGCTCCCCCGGGCTACGTGGGCTACGACGAGGCCGGGCAGCTCACCGAGGCCGTGCGGCGCAGGCCGTACTCGGTGCTGCTGCTCGACGAGATCGAGAAAGCGCACCCCGACGTGTTCAACCTGTTGCTGCAGGTGCTCGACGACGGGCGGCTGACCGACGGCCAGGGGCGCACCGTCGACTTTCGCAACACCGTGGTCATCATGACCTCGAACATCGGCTCAGAGTTTCTGGCCTCGCGGTCGGGAGCGCTCGGCTTCGTCGCGAACGCCGGCGACGATGCGACGGGCTTCGGCTCCGAGCAGGCGCTGCGCGATCGGGTGATGGGTCGACTGCGTGAGGCGATGCGACCGGAGTTCCTCAACCGCATCGACGAGATCGTGCTGTTCCGTCGGCTCTCGCGCGAGCAGGTGGGGGCGATCGCACGCACCATGATCGCGGCGACGGCCGAGCGGCTGGCCGAGCAGGGCATCCGTCTGCAGGTCAGCGATCGGGCGGTCGACTGGCTCGCCGAGCGCGGCTACGAGCCCGAGTACGGCGCTCGCCCGCTGCGTCGCACGGTGCAGCGCGAGGTCGACGATCGCATCGCCGATCTGCTGGTCTCGGGCGCGAGCGGCTCGGCGGTGACGGTCGATCTGGTGCCAGCTGAGACGGCGGATGCCGCCGCGGCGGGCTCGTCGGCCGACGCCCGCCTGCGGGTGCGCTTCGATGCCGCCCGAGACGGCTCAGATCGAGCTGGTTCGGCGACTGCGGGGATGACCCCAGGGACGAATGCGGTCGGCGCGCGCGAGGGGGTGGCAGGAGACGATGCCGCGGCCTAAGGTCGTTGGCATGAGCACTTCGCCCGAGAGCATTCAGACCGCACACACCCTGAACGACGGCACGAGACTGCCGGCGATCGGTTTCGGCACCTACGGCCTCAACGGGCACGTGGGTGCCGAGACGGTCGCGCAGGCGATCGACAACGGCTACCGCCTGATCGACACCGCCTTCAACTACGAGAACGAGGGCGCGGTCGGCGCCGGGGTGCGCCTCAGCGGCGTGCCGCGTGACGAGATCGTCGTCACCTCGAAGCTGCCCGGCCGCCACCAGGCGTTCGATCAGGCGATCCCGACGATCGAGGAGTCGGTGTATCGCACCGGTCTCGACCATCTCGATCTGCTGCTGATCCACTGGCCGAACCCGCTGACCGACCGGTTCGTCGAGGCATGGCAGGCACTGATCGAGGCGCGCGAGCGCGGACTGACCCGTCGCATCGGCGTGAGCAATTTTCTGCCCGAGCACCTCGAGCGTCTCGAGCGTGAGACCGGTGTGCTGCCGAGTGTGAACCAGATCGAGTTGCACCCGCGGTTTCCGCAGCATGAGGCGGTGCGCTGGAACACCGAGCACGGCATCGTCACCGAGGCGTGGAGTCCGCTCGGCCGGGCCAGCGAGATTCTGCAGAACGAGACGCTCGAGCAGATCGCTCGGGCTCACGGGCGCACCGTGGCTCAGATCGTGCTGCGGTGGCATCTGCAGAACGGCGTGGTGCCGATTCCGAAGGCCTCGCACGCTGATCGGCAGATCAGCAACCTCGCTGTGTTCGACTTCGAGCTGAGCACCGAGGATCTCACCGCGATCGACGGTCTCGCCCGTGAAGACGGTCGGCTCAAGGGGCAGGATCCCGCGACCTACGAGGAGTTCTGAGTTCAGCGTTGCCGATGTCGGAGGGCCCCTCTACGCTGTGATCATTCGAACATATGTTCGACTGATCACAGCAGGAGGCCATGATGCCATGCAAGATCGATGAGACGATCACCGTCGCGCTCTCGCACGAGGGCGAGCCGCGCAGTTTCGTCTGGCGTCGTTTCGAGTACGAGATCGTCGGGGTGCCGCAGAGCTTCTTTCACCGACGACGCTGGTGGCACGCACCCCAGGAGTCACCCACAGCGAGCGGCGCTTCGACGACCTGCGCCACCCGCCAGCGCGTCGACCAGGAGCTCTGGCGCGTCGAGGCCTCGTGCACAGGCGACGACTTTCACACCTACGACCTGCTGCGGCTGCCCGACGACGGCTGGCGGCTGCAGCTCGTCTGGGAGTGACCGGCATGCCTCCGTTCACGCATCTGCACGTGCATTCGGGCTTCTCGACACACTACGGCTGCACCGAGCCGAGACGCCTCACCGAGCTGGCGGCGAGCGCCGGCGCCGAGCGTCTGGCGCTCACCGACCGCGACGGCGTCTACGGTGCGGCTGCGCATGTGCAGGCCTGCCGAGACGCGTCGCTCGCGCCGATTCTGGGCGCAGATCTCGCCGTGCACGGCAGCTTCGCCGAGCAGCTGGGCCGTGTCGTGCTGCTCGCCCACGGAGCAGTCGGCCGCAGCGACTCCACGGGGTGGTCGCAGGCTGGGCACGGCGCCGGCTATGCAGCGCTGTGCCGCATGGTGACCGCCGCCCACTTTCCCGGTCAGAGAGCACGTCGTTGTTCGACGCCCTCGCTCAGTCGTGACGCGCTCGGCGAGCTGCTGCGTGAGCGGCCGAATCTGAGTGTGCTGCTCGGCCCCTCCAGCGACGTCGGCCGGCTGGTCGAGGCGCACCGTCTGCCCGAGGCTCTTGCGGCATTGCACGCCTGGTGCCGGCTGGTGCCGCGCGATCTGCTGGCGATCGAGGTGGTGTGCTGGCTGGCCGAGCCCGGTCGGCCCGGCAGTGTCACGCCGGCCACGCGGATGCTCTCGCTGGCCGAATCGCAGGGGCTCACCGCCGTGCTCACCAATCAGGTTCGCTACGGCGAGCCAGACGAGGCCGCCACCGCAGACATCTCAGACTCCGCGCGCACGCTGCTGCCGCTCGACGAGCTCGACCGCGACCGGCGGCTCGCCGCCACCGGGCAGGCGTGGCTGAAGCCGGCAGCTGCCATGCGGCGCATCGCCCGCATGGTCGTCGACGTGAGCGACCACACGACCACCGCCGCAGACCTGCTCACCGCCACCGAGCGTCTCGCCGAACGCTGCATGCTCGACCCCGAAGTCGATCTCGGCTGGGGGCATCCGCGCATGCCCGAGGCCGGCGTGATCGGCATTGACAGAGACCCGATGCGCGCACTGACCGAGCGGGTCCGAGCCGCTGTCCCCGAGCGGTACGCCCAGGCCGACACCGCTCGTCTGCAGGCGGTGCACGACCGTCTCGATCACGAGCTCGCCGACATCGAGACGCTGGGGTTCGCCCCGTATTTTCTGACCGTCGCCAGAGTCGTCGATCTGATTCGCGGCATGGGGGTGCGGGTGCAGGCCCGTGGGTCTGGGGTCGGCTCGATGCTGAACTATCTGCTGCGCATCTCCGGCGTCGAACCACTCGACAACGGGCTGCTCTGGGAGCGTTTCCTCTCGCCCGAACGCCGCACGCTGCCCGACATCGACCTCGATGTCGAGTCTGCTCGGCGCCATGACGTCTACCGGCGCATCTTCGCCGATTTCGGCGAGCAGCGGGTGACGTTGATGTCGATGATGAACACCTATCGCTCGCGCGGCGCAGTGCGCGACGCCGGGCTCGCGTTGGGCATCGAGCCCGGCCGCGTCGACGCGATCGCCAAAGAGCTGTGGCGGTTCAGCGCCGGCAGCTTTCGGCGCGCTCTGGCAGAGAAGCCCGAGCTCGCCGAGTTCGCCGAGCAGGTGCGCACCACTCCACAGCTCGATCTGCTCGTCGACGCCACCGAACGCCTCGACGCGCTGCCGCGGCACATCTCCATGCATCCCTGCGGGGTCATCCTCTCTGATCTGTCGCTGCTCGACCGCACGCCGGTGCAGCCCTCGGGCATCGGGCTGCCGATGTCGCAGTTCGACAAGCACAGCGTCGACCCGATGGGGCTGATCAAGCTCGACGTGCTCGGCGTGCGCATGCAGTCGGCGATGGCCTACGCCGTGCGCGAGGCGAACCGGCTGCACGAGACGCCGATCGATCTCGACGCGCTGCCGCTCGACGACCCGGCCACGTTCGAGACGATTCGCTCGACGCAGACCTTGGGCATCTTCCAGATCGAGTCGCCGGGGCAGATGGAGCTGGTCGGCAAGCTGCAGCCCGAGGTGTTCAACGACCTCACCGTCGACATCAGCCTGTTTCGCCCCGGCCCGATGAAGAACGACATGCCGCTGCAGTATCTGCAGGCTCGACACGGCGAGGTGTCGCCGGCGCGCATCCACCCGCGCATCGACTCGATTCTGCGCGAGACGATGGGCGTCGTGGTCTTTCACGAGCAGGTGATGCGTCTGCTCGACGAGCTCACCGGCTGCGGCCTGGCCAAGGCCGACGTGTACCGGCGGTCGATGGCAGACGACCAGCAGCTCGACCAGATCGAACAGATGGTCTTCGACCAGGCGGCGCGGCGCGGCTTTCCGCCGTCGGTGCTCGACCGCTGCTGGCGAATGCTGCGGGGCTTCGCCAGCTTCGGCTTCGCGAAGGCCCACGGCGCAGCCTTCGCTCTGCCCACCTATCAGTCCGCCTGGCTGAAGACGCATCATCCGGCTGAGTTCCTCGCCGGGCTGCTGACCCACGATCCCGGCATGTGGCCCAAAGACCTGCTGCTCGCCGAGGCACGCCGCCTGAGCATCCCTCTGCTGCCGCTCGACGTGCAGTGCTCCGGGCTCGACTACCGAGTCGAGCGGCTGCCCGAGCCTCAAGACCGGAGTCTCGGCATCCGCGTGCCGGTGACCGAGCTGATCGGCAGCGCCCGGGCCGAGCAGGAGCGCCTGGTCGCGCATCAGCCGTTCGCGAATCTGCAAGACTTCCGCGATCGTGTGCGTCCGCGTCGCAGCACGTTCGAAGCGCTGGCCAGAGTCGGCGCACTCGACGCGTTCATCGGGCACGATTCCCGACGACGTCATGAGCTGCTCGCTCAGATCAGATCGATCACCGCCGCACCGATACGCATTCCCGCCCAGCAGCTGGCCTTCGACCTCGATCTGCCGACCTCGCCGCATCCCGAGGTCACCGCGATCGACCTGCGCACCCCCACCCAGACCGATCTCGAGATCGAGCATCTCGGCGTCGGCGTCGGACACCATGTGATCACCCGCTTCCACCCGCTGTTCCGACGACTCGGGGTGACCCCGGCGCGAGATCTCGTCGGGCTGCCAGGAGGCACCGAGGTGCTGGTCGCCGGGGTGCGCAGAGCGACGAACACTCCCCCGATGCGCGGCGGCCGACGCGTGGTGTTCGTCTCGCTCGACGACGGCACCGCAGTGAGCAACATCGTCTTCTTCCACGACGCCCAGGAGCGCATCCGCAGCGGGGTCTTCCGCACCCAGTTCATGCTCGTACGCGGAGTCACCCGGCGCAGCGGGGCGAAGGGCATCAGCGTCACCGGTTCGATGGCTTGGAATCTCGTCGATGTGCAGGCGCAGCACGATGTGCAGGCGCAGCAGCAGCCCGGTGCCGGGCATCCGAGATCGTTGCAGCCGCGCGATCCACAGTCGCTGCAGAGAACGGCAGGCTAACGTGTATTCCATGAACGCTGACTATGAGCTCGTGCCTCGGCTCACGAATCAGAACCTGGCTCGGCTGGGAGACGACGACGTCGCTCATTGGCGTCAGCTCAGAGAGCAGTTCACCGGTTTTCTGCTGCAGTACAAGTTCGCCATCGACGAGGTGCTCACCAAAGTGAACATTCTGCGCGATGAGTTCGCGCATCTGCACAGTGAGAACCCCATCGAGCATGTGAAGTCCCGACTCAAGTCGCCCGAGAGCCTGCTCGACAAGATCGAGCGCAAGGGCATCGCCCCCGACTTCGACTCCATCCGCGCCGAGATCACCGACATCGCCGGCGTGCGCATCACCTGCAGCTTCGTCTCTGACATCGAACAGGTCTACCGCGCCCTGCTGCGCCAAGACGATCTCACCGTGCTGCAGGTCAAAGACTATGTGCACCAGCCCAAGCCCAACGGCTACCGCAGCCTGCACATGATCGTCTCGGTGCCGGTGTTCCTCTCATCGGGAACGGTTCCGGTGACGGTCGAGATTCAGATTCGCACCATCGCGATGGATTTCTGGGCGTCGCTCGAGCACAAGATCTACTACAAATACCGCCATGACGTGCCCGAGCAGATTCGACGCCAGCTGCACGAATCGGCCCAGACGGCGACCGAACTCGACGAGCTGATGGCCGATCTGCATCAGCAGGTGCACGGCCTCGACGACGCCGAGACGATCGACGATCCCGATCTGTTCCACTCGCATCCGCGCGACAGCCATGCAGCGAACAGCACCGAGACGCCCGGGCTGCCGCTGCACAACCATCTGATCAACCGCCTGGCCCATCTGCGAGACCGATACGGCCAAGACGCGACCTGATCAGTCAGCCGTCTGCGAGACAGACGCGCACTGCTCGGCCCAGCTCACTCAGCTCACTCAGATCGCCCAGATCGCCCAGCTCACTCAGTTCAGCTCGGGCGTGTCTTCGGGAATCACACCGTCGCCGTAGAGACTCGTCGCCAGATCGCGCAGCGCGCGCAGCGCATGCCGCTGGGTCATCGGCCCATATGAGATGCGAGCGACGCCGAGCTGCTCGTATTCTGCTGCGCTCAACGCGCCCGGCAGCCCGATCACGCTGAGACGGCCTCGCCCGAGGCCATCGACCAGTCGTTCGGTGGTCTCACGATCGAGCACTCCGGGCACGAACACCAGTGCCGCACCGGCCTCCAAATAGGCGCGGCCTCGGGTCACCGCATCGTCGATGATCACGTCAACGGGTCGGTCGCCACCGAGCACGAACGCATCGGTACGAGCGTTGAGCTGAAAGTCGACCCCGGCTGACCCCGCAGCTGCGACGACGCGGCGCACCGTCTCGACCGACGTCTCGAACGGCCGCAGACGATCTTCGATGTTCGCGCCCACCACGCCCACATCGATCGCACGGCGCACCGTCTCGGCGGCATCACCGTGCCCGTCGTCCAGATCAGCGCTCACCGGCAGCTCGGTCGCAGCCACGATGCGCGCAGTGGCTGCGAGCAGCAGATCAAGCGGAATCTCACCATCGGCATAGCCGTGACTCGCTGCGATCGAGTGCCCGGCGGTCGCCAGGGCCTTGGTCTCGGGCAGGTCTGCGACCACTGTGGCGGTGACCGCGTCCCAGACGTTCACCACCTGCAGGATGCCCGGGTCGCGATGCAGCGCACCCAACGTCTCGGCCCTGCGCGCGGTCTCGGCTCTCGTCGTCTCGCTCATGGTCGGTTCCTCTCGTCGGAGTCCGGCCGATCCGGTCGTGTCGGCCGGGGTCGAGCCGATGTCCCGGCCCGTTGCCACGAGACTAGCGACCGGTCGCCCGGCGAACCGCATTGCTTCCTCCCAGCGCGAACACCGTATACGTCGCCGAACGGCAGCGTCACTGCCCACCGGCAGCCAGCCGCATCAGGTCAGAGTCGAAGTCGAGCCCGGCAGCATCCCCTGCACTAGTCTTGCCCCTCACTGCCGCCGTCTGCTCGGCGACCGATCCGAACTCATGCTGGTAGTGCTGCCAACCGCTGCTGGTGATCGCCCGCGCGACGTCGCTCGCCAGCAGCACGACCAGTTCGCTTGCCGCGCGATCAAGCCGCCCGCCCAGACTCGCCGAGCCCCAGTCTTCAGATGTGCTGAAGACCGAGGTCGGAATCGTCAGCGTGCGGAAGAACGCCATCGTCGAACGCAGCTGCTCGTCGACCACGAGCGCGTGCCGCGCAGTGCCGGCCGTGGCCAGCAGCGCGGTCGGCTTCGCCAGCAGCAGGTCTTGGTCGAGAATGTCGAGAAAGCTCTTGAGCAGCCCGCTCATGCCGGCTTTGTAGATCGGCGTCGCGACCACGATCGCATCCGCTGTGGCCAGCCGATCGATCGCCTGTGCGATCTCGACGCTCTGCAGACCGCTGATCATCGCCTGCACGATCTGCTGTGCCAGCGGGCGCAGCTCGATCTGACGCACCTCGACGGTGACCTGCGCCGCCTCGGCTCGCTGCAGCACCCGCCGCACGAACTGATCGGCCAGAAGATGCGTCGACGACGGCTGCGACACCCCGGCGCTGATCACCACGATCTGCCGGGTGCGCCCGGTCGCCTCGTCTTTCTGCGGTTCCATCGTTCTCACCTGTTCTCTCTCACTCTGCTGACTCGTCTCGCTGTGCTGAGTCGTCTCGCGCACGACCATTCCCCCGGCTCATGCCTCGCCGTCTTCGGCAGCCGAACGTGCCAGCCGCGCCGCCAGATCGCGCAGCTGCTCCAGCTCCGCGTCGCTCAGCGCCGCCGTCAGACGGTCGGCCACCAGTCGTGCATGCCGTCGGCCGACCATCCGCTGCACTCGGTTTCCCTCTGCAGTCAGCGTGACGCAGACCCGCCGGCTGTCGTGCGGCATCCGCTCGCGACCGACCAGACCACGGCCGACCAGCCGCTCGATCAGGCGCGAGAGGGTCGGTTGCGTGAGCATCACACTCGCGTTCAGTTCGCCCATGCTCAGCCCGTTCGGCTCTTTCGCCAGGGTGTAGAGCACGTCGTACTCGCTCAGCGACACCTGCTGCCAGATGTCGTCGGCCTCGAAGGCGTGCAGCAGTCGTCCCTGAGCGCGAAAGAGCGCCTCCCACGCCTCGTTCGCGATGCGCACCGACCGGCGCGCCGACCGGTGCGCGCCGCCTCGGCCGGCGACAGCACCGGCGCCGGTCGCGAACGGCTCACCGGCGCACATCGTCGGTGTCCTGGTAGGGCGAGCCACCGGTGACGTTGTCGCCGCGGTTGGCGTTCGGGCGCGGCTGGCGCGGTTCGGCGTCGCCGTACTTCGCACGCACCAGAGACGCGTGCGTCGGCGCGTCGGGCACACCTGGAGCGCGCAGCGCCGCCAGCTCGCGACGCAGCACGGGCACGACCTCGCCGCCCAGCAGCTCGAGCTGGTCGAGCACGGCTGTCAGGGGCAGCCCCGCGTGATCCATCAGGAACAGCTGACGCTGGTAGTCGCCGAACGACTCCCGGAACGTGAGCGTCTTGTCGATGACCTCCTGCGGGCTGCCCACGCTGAGGGGCGTCTGACTGGTGAAGTCCTCCATCGTGGGCCCGTTGCCGTAGACCGGCGCGTGGTCGAAGTACGGCCGAAACTCGCGGATGGCATCCTGCGAGCGTTTCGCGATGTAGGCCTGACCGCCGAGTCCGACGATCGCCTGGGCCGCCGTGCCGTGCCCGTAGTGCTCGAAGCGCTGCCGGTACATGCGGATCAGCCGCATGTAGTGCTCTTTGGGCCAGAAGATGTTGTTGGCGAAGAAGCCGTCGCCGTAGTAGGCCGCCTGCTCGGCGATCTCTGGTGTGCGAATCGAACCGTGCCAGACGAAGGGCGGCACGTCGTCGAGCGGCCGCGGCGTCGAGGTGAATCCCTGCAGCGGCGTGCGGTAGCTGCCCTGCCAGTCGACGACGTCCTCTCGCCACAGCCGGTGCAGCAGGTTGTAGTTCTCGAGCGCCATGGGCAGAGACTCGCGGATGTCTTTGCCGAACCAGGGGTAGACCGGCGCGGTGTTGCCGCGGCCGAGCATCAGATCCATGCGTCCGTCAGAGACGTGCTGAAGCATCGCGTACTCCTCGGCCAGTCGCACCGGATCGTTCGTGGTGATCAGCGTGGTCGAAGTGCTCAGCACGATGCGCTCGGTCTGCGCCGCGATGCTGGCGAGCAGCGTGGTCGGCGACGACGAGAAGAACGGCGGGTTGTGGTGCTCGCCGATCGCGAAGACGTCCATGCCGACCTCTTCGGTCTTCTTCGCGATGGTCACCGCGGCCTTGATGCGCTGCGCCTCGCTGGGGGTCTCGCCGCTGACCGGGTCGCGCGTGATGTCGCTGACCGAGAAGATTCCGAACTGCATGTCTGCCGCCTCTCATCGTGTGGCCGGTGGATGCCGTGGTGCTGCGGCGATCTCGTCGATCGATGCGCTGTGCCTCGATTCGTCGGCCTGGTGTCATTCTACTTGTCTCTGCAACTTATGCAACTGAATAGATATTCCCGCAGATGAGCGACGACGAACCGCAGACGATGCCTTGCACACTCACCCGGCCCATGCATCCGCTCGCGGTATTCGTCAGTGGTGGGCGAACGACGCACACAGCAGCAGAGTATGCCCAGCCACACGGCGTGCGCGCGCTGAGCTGTCACTGCGGTCACTGAGAGAGCACGGCCTTCACCGTCGCGAGCTTCGTGCCGTAGTCGATGCGCACGCGAGGCAGGGCGAGCTTGTCGCTGCCCTGATGCACGGTGCCGCCGGCGACGGTGACCGCGAGATCGAATCCCGCCTGCCGCACCCCCTGCTCTGCGACGGCGTTGTGATGGCCGAAAGGGTATGCGACGACCTCTTTGACCCCCAGGATGTCAGCAGAGGTCTGCAGATCCTGCGCCACGACCTGCGCCGACTCGTTCACCATGCGCCCTCTGCCGTTCGCACCGGCGCGGTGCATGTCGTCCGTGTGCGAGCGCTGCAGCACGAAGCGGTTGGGCGCCGCATCGGTGCGAGCACTCGTGATCACGAACGAGGTGGTCATCACCTTGTACCGCTCGACGATCGGCGCGGCAAGGTCGATCCATGATGAGTCGGCGTCGTCATCGGTGACGATCACCGACTTTCGAGGCAGGGCGAGGCGCCCGTCGACGAACGCGTCGAGCTCGTCCCAGGTCGGCAGGTAGTAGTCGTTCTCAGAGATATAGCGAATGTGCTCCTCGAAGTCTCCGATGTACGCGTAGTTCAGACGCAGCCAGCCGCTCTCGCCCTCCGGCTTCGTCGTGAACTGGTGATACATCAGAATCGGCACCCGCACGTCGGCCGCACGCACCGCATCCGGCGTCTGCCACGCGGCATGCAGGGTGCGCTCGCCGTCAGTGCAGTCGACCAGATGCGCCCCGTTGACCCGGGCGCGCTGATCGGCGGATGCGGCGCTCACGTCATCGGCGTACCACCCGGCGAACACCCACCCGGTTCGACTCGGCACCGGCAGGTCGTGGTAGAGCTCTCCGACGGTCTCGGGCACCTCTGGCTCGTGCACGTCTTCGCCGGCGAACGAGACCGTGCAGAGGCCGGCGTCGTCGACACCGTCGCTTCTCGGTTCCGCCGTCGAATCCGGCGCGTCGGCGCCGGCAGCTGCGAGGGCGGCATCCCGGGCAGGCTGCGACGACACGGTGCCGGTGCTCGGAATGAGCGCGCCGACGATCAGCAGCACCGCCGCGAGGGCGACGAGGGCAGCCGTCAGCAGACGAATCGAGGCGAGCCGATGCCGCCCGCGGGCATGTCGATGCGGTCTGCGTCGATTTGGCTTGCTCATTCGGTCTCCCCCTTTACCCGAGTGCCGTCACGCACCGGGCCACCCACAGTCTGCCACCACCGGCTGACACTTCGGGCACCAGTAGACATCGCGCAGCCGGGTCGCATCGGCGCCGAGACGGTCGAAGCGAATCTCTGCCCCGCAGCGTCGACAGGGCAGCCCGGCGCGAAAGCAGACATAGAGACGTTCGCCGCGCCGACGGTTGCCAGTCGTGGTGCGTTCGACGCGGTCGCGGTTCGCGCGGATCATCCGCGCGCCGAGACGCAGCATCGCCACGGCGTCGACCTGATTCGCCGGGGTGTGCGGGTCGATGCCGCGCAGAAAGCAGATCTCATTGCCGTACTCGTTGCCGAACCCGGCCACGGTGCGCTGATCGAGCAGGGCGACGTGCACCGGGCGTGCGTCGGCGGCCAGGCGCTCGGCGGCGATCTCGAGCCCGCCGTGATCCCACTGCGGCTTCAGCGGGTCGGGCCCGAGCAGGTCGGTCAGCAGGTGCTCTTCGGCGCGCGGCACGACGCGCACCTCGGCGAGTTCGAAGCCGACGGTCACGATCGTCTCAGTGGCGAGTACCGCCCGTGCCTGATAGCCGGGTGAACGCCAGCGCTGACCGGGACGGTACCGATCCCAGTGCCCTTCCATGCGCAGATGGGAGTGCAGCGTGTAGTCGCCGATGCGATGCAGGAGGTGCTTGCCATAGCAGGTGACCTGCTCGACCCGGCATCCGGTCAGATCGACCGTGGCCGACCGCGGCACGCGCACGTCGAACCGGGTGAGCGTCTGCCCGCGCAGCGCGTCGTCGAGCAGCCGGGCGGTGCGGTAGACGGTATCGCCTTCGGGCATCAGCGCACCCTCCTGCGCAGAATCAGGCCTCGCGGCGTCTCTTCGAACCCGGCGTCGAGCAGCGGCCGTCGCCAGATCGAGCCGCCGACGGGTTCGCCGTCGACCTTCAGCACGGTGAACGTCGCCAGGTGCCGGCTCTGCACCGTGTCGACCAGAGAGCGCGCTGCGGTCTCGCGCAGCGTCTGCCGCGCCGCCGACTCGTCGGGTGAGTCTGCATCGGCCGGAACGAACGAGACGGCGGTGCGCCCGCCTCGTTCGAGATACAGCACGGGCTCGCCGTCGACGATGGTGACCAGCGCGCCGGGGTTGCGCTTCGGGCGGCCTGCGCCGGAGGGGCCGTCGTCAGGCCAGGGCAGCGACGCCCCGAACGGGTTCGCCGGGTCGGTCGCCGAGAGCGTCAGCGACTGACCCGATGACGATGCATGCTGATCGGCGAACTCCCGCAGCCGGTCGACGGTGCCAGATGCGGCGAACTGCGCCCCGCCGAGCCCGTCGACCAGATAGCCGCGCCGGCAGTAGCCGCTGCGCTCGAACTCGGCGAGCAGCTGATAGACCTGAGCGAAGCCTCCGGGAAAGCCCTCGGCCATGACCGATCCACGCGTCACGACCCCGTACCGGTCGAGCAACAGCCCCGCCTGCGCCGAGAGCCGTTCGGCGCGTTCGGCGGTGCTGTGCGGCACCAGCGCCCAGCGCCCGGCCAGCCGCGGCTCGGTCGCGGCGGCCTGCGCGGCCCCGGTGCGCATGGCAGGGTCGCGCTCGTCGCCGACGACCTGGCCGTGGGCTCTGGCGTCGCGCACCCGCGCGAACGCGCCCCGGCGGATGCTGCGGCCGACACTCGGGCGATGTCGCGTCTTCTGGGCGGCATGGGTTCCGCCGACCGTCGCCCGCAGCGGGCCGAGACTGTCGGTCGTGATCGCCCCAGACCAGGCGAGCTCCCAGACGGCATCGGTCAGCTGCTCGGTCGTGAAACGGGCGCCCCGTGCGATCAGGTGCTGCCGAAGCTGGTGGGCGAAGAGCGCACCGTCGTCATTCAGCACCTCGGCGATCAGCTGCGGCAGTCCCGACAGGCCGGCGCCGGTGCCGCTCGCGTCACTCGCCTGATCGCCGTCGTCTGCGATGCGTCTGGTGAGATCGAGCGCGTCGGCCAGGTGCAGGCTGACGCGCCCGTCATGCCCGGGCAGGTCTCCCTCGCCCACCCAGAGCACCTGCCCCGAAGCGATCAGCTCGTCGAGCATCGCAGGCGCATAGTCGACGACGCGCTGCGGCAGCACCATCGTCTCGAGCGTCGACGCCGCCAGGGGCAGACCGGCGAGCTGCTCGATCACCGAGAGCAGACCGTCAAGCCCCCGCTGCTGGTTCGTACACCCCTGCCAGTCGCTCAGGAACATCGAAAAGGCGCGCTGCGGCACCGGCTCGATGCTGCCGCGCAGATTCGCCAGGCTGCGCGACCGCAGGCGGCGCAGCACGTCGCGATGCACCCACTCGACATCTGCGTCGTCATCAGCGCCCGCGGCAGCTGCTGCGTGCTGCGGTCGGAACCGACCGCGCAACAACAGCCCCTCGACGACCAAGCGCTCCAGGGCACCCCGCACCACCGCCGTGCCCAGGCCGAAGCGCGCAGCCGCCGACGCAGCGGTGAACGGCCCGTTGGTGGCGGCCCAACGCACGATCAGTTCGCGCAGCGGGTCTGAGACGGGCTTCATGTACGCCTCTGCGACACCGACCGGGAGTGCAGTGCCCAGCGCGTCGCGCAGCAGACCGGCGTCTTCGACGGCAGCCCAGCGATCGATGCCGGCGACGCGCACACAGATCACCCGTCGTGCGTTCTCGAGTTCGCCCAACAGCTCGGCTGCCGCAGGCGACGCCGCCGCCAGACGGGCGCACACCTCTGCCGTGCTCAGCGGCCCGAGCATCCGCAGCAGGTCGGCGACGCCCTCGCCGCCGTGCACGCGAAAGGCGGGCGACGTGCGCTGCAGCTCGGCCTCGACGTCGGTCACCGCGTCGGCGTCGAGCAGCTCGCGCAGCTCCACCTCGCCGAGCAGCTCGCGCAGCAGGTGCGGGTCGACCGTGAGCGCGGCGATGCGACGCTCGCCCAGCGGCTGGTCGCCCTCGTACATGAACTCGCCGACATAGCCGAAGAGCATCGACCGGGCGAAGGGCGAGGGCAGCTCGCAGGCGACCTCGCGCAGACGCACGCGACGCGAGTCGACACGCTGCATCAGACCGACGAGCGCGTCGATGTCATAGACGTCTTGCAGACACTCGCGCACGGTCTCGAGCACGATCGGAAACTGCGGATGCCGTGCGGCGATCTCGAGCAGTCGGGCCGAACGCTGGCGCTGCTGCCACAGCGGTGACCGGCTGCCGGGTTTGGACGCCCCGAGCAGCAGCGCTCTCGCGGCGCACTCGCGAAAGCGAGCTGCGAAGAGCGCAGACCCGCTCACCTCTGCGGTGACGATCGAACGAATCTCTTCGGCGTCGAAGACGAAGAGCTCGGCGCCCGGCGGCGTGCTCTCGGTGTCGGGAATGCGCACGATGATGCCGTCGTTGCTCGCGATGGCGCTGCCGTCGATGCCGAGCTGCTCGCGCACCCGTGCGTTGACGGCGAGTGCCCAGGGCGCGTGCACCGCCTGCCCATACGGCGATTCGAGCACCAGGCGCCAGTCGCCCACGTCGTCTCGAGTGCGCTCGATCGTGAGTGCACGATCGGTCGGCACCAGGCCGGTCGCCTCGCGCTGCTCGGCCAGATAGGTCAGGGCGTTGCGCACCGCGCGCTGGTCGAGACCGGCGCGCTGCAGCCGTTCGGCGGCCCCTGCGTCTTCGAGCCCGCGCAGCATCTCGCCGAGGGCCTCGCCGAGCTCGGCGGGCCGTGCGGCGCTGTCGCCGCGCCAGAACGGCATGCGCCCGGGCTGACCGAAGGCGGGCACGACGTTCACGCGGTCATGCGTGATCTCACGGATGCGCCAGGAGGTCGTACCCAGCGTGAAGACGTCGCCGACCCTGGACTCATAGACCATCTCTTCGTCGAGTTCGCCGACTCGGGTGCCGTCGTCTTCGTCGCCGCCCATCGCCACGACGCGGAACAGCCCGCGATCGGGAATCGTGCCGCCGCTGGTGATTGCGAGCCGTTTGGCCCCGGGCCGTGCTTCGAGCGTGTGCTCGTCACGATCCCACAGCACGCGCGGCCGCAGCTCGGCGAACTCGCTCGACGGGTAGCGGCCGCTGAGCAGATCGAGCGTGGCCTCGTAGGCGCTGCGCGGCAGCGATGCGAACGGTGCCGCCCGCCGCACGGTCTCGTACCAGACTTCGACGTCGAGCGTGGCGACCGAGGCTGCGGCGACGGTCTGCTGAGCGAGCACGTCGAGGGGGTTGCCCGGCATGCGCAGGTGCTCGATCTCGCCGCCGAGCATGCGTTCGGTGATGATCGCCGTCTCGAGCAGCTGCTGACGATGCGTCGGGTAGAACACGGCCCGTGAGACGCCGTCGACCTGGTGCCCGGCTCGGCCGACCCGCTGCAGACCACTGGCCACCGACGGCGGAGCGTCGATCTGCACCACCAGATCGACGAGCCCCATGTCGATGCCGAGCTCCAGGCTCGACGTGGCCACCACGCAGCGCAGTCTGCCGGTCTTGAGCGCTTCCTCGACATCGGCACGCTGATCTTTCGAGACCGACCCGTGGTGCGCCCGAGCCAGCGGTTCGACCTCGGCTGCGGGGTCTCGCCCGTGGGCGTCCAGCTCGTTGAGACGCGTGGTGAGACGCTCGGCCAGACGTCGCGAGTTGGTGAACACGATCGTCGAGCGCACGCGGTGAATGCGTTCGAGCAGCGAGGCCTCGATCGCAGGCCACATCGAGCCCACCCGGTGCTCGCCGTCGCCGGTCGTCTCGCCGTCGGCACCCGTCGATGCATCGTTCTCGGGCAGCGGCGGGTTCGACATGTCGTCGACGGGCACCTCGACCGTCAGGTCGAACCTCCGTCGGCGATCGGGCGCGACCACCTGCACCGGGCGCGACCCGCCGAGGAATCTCGCGACGGCATCGATCGGACGCACCGTCGCGCTCAGACCGATGCGCTGCGGCGAGGTCTCGAGCAGCCCTTCCAGGCGCTCGAGCGAGAGAGCGAGATGCGCCCCGCGCTTGTCGTCAGCGAGTGCGTGAATCTCGTCGACGATGACCGTGTGCACCGTTCTCAGGGTTTCGGCCGCCTTGCTGGTGAGCATGAGGTAGAGCGACTCGGGTGTGGTGATCAGCACATCAGGCGGGTGCGCCACGAGACGACGCCGCTCTTTCGGCGTCGTGTCGCCTGAGCGCACCCCGACGCTGATCTGCGGCCGTCGCTCGCCGAGCCGCTCGGCTGCCTGCGCGATGCCAACAAGCGGTGCGCGCAGATTCCGCTCGACGTCGACGCCCAGCGCCTTCATCGGCGAGATGTAGAGAATACGCACCCCAGGCTCAGGCGCTGCGGATGCCGGATGCGGCCCGTTGTCAACGCCAACCGCGGCTGTGTCCGCCGACGCCGCCCCCTCGCGATGCTCGCGAACCAGACGATCGATCGACCACAGGAACGCAGCCAGCGTCTTGCCAGAGCCGGTCGGCGCGACCACCAGCGTGTGGCGTCCTGCGGCGATCGAGGCCCACGCTCCGCTCTGCGCTTCGGTCGGCCGGCTGAAGGCTGCGCTGAACCATGCGCGGGTGGGCGCCGAGAACTCGGTCAGCTCCGGCACCGGCGCCGCATTCGGCGATTCCGACAGGCTGCTGGATGAGACACGAGACGACATGCTGTCATCCTAGGCGCCGGTACCGACACGCCACCGGGTCACCGGCCAGTCTCGCAGACAGGTCACCGGATGCCTCCGTGTGCGACTGGCCACGATGCGCCGCGCGACAAACGCGACTGGGGGTGGTCTGCGTCAGGAGTCCTGGTCGGCCTTCAACGCGGCGAGACGCGCCTCGACCTCCGCCTGCGTGCCCAAGTCGTCGAGCGAGGCGAACTGCGCATCGAGACTCGACGCGGCCAGCTCGTTCTGCCCGATCACGCGTGACTCTTCCCTGCGGATCTTCTCTTCGAACCGATTGATCTCGCTGGTAGGGTCAAAGACGTTCACACTCTTGAGGGCGTCATGCACCTGCGACTGCGCCTCGGCGCTCTTCTTGCGCGCGATCAGCTCGTCGCGCTTCGAACGCAGCTGCTCGAGCTTCGTGCGCATCGCGTCGAGACCCGACTTGAGTTTGTCGACGACCTCATTCTGGCTGGCGATCGAGGGCTCGGCGGCTCTTGCCTCCTGCTCGGCCTGGATCTGCCGCTGCAGCGCGACCTTGGCCAGGGCGTTGAATCGTTCTGCACCGGACACATCACCCGCCGCACTGAGTTCGTCGGCCTTGACGCTGGCGGCTTTGGCCTTCGTGCCCCATTCCTGCGCAGCACGGACATCCTCAGCGTGATCCTGCTCGAGCAGTCGCAGATTGCCAATCGTCTGCGCGATCGCGTTCTCAGCGTCTGTGATGTTGTCGGTGAAATCACGCACCAGCTGATTGAGCGCGACTTCCGGGTCTTCGGCGGAGTCGATCAGTGCGTTCAGATTCGCCTTGATCAGTTGACCGATTCGACCGAGGATGGACTGCTTCGCCATGATGGGTGGTTCCTTTCGTCGTGCTGCATGATTCGTCATGCTGCATTGGTTCCGGCATTGGCACCAGCATCAGGTTACAGGCGTGCTCCGACGCCAGAGCAAGGCGAACTGCTGTGCACTCGTTGTGCATCACCTTTGCCCAGCGCGCCTGCCGCCCTTCGGTTCGCCATCCTGGCCCGCCTGTCTGAGCTCAGCAGTGTGCATGGGGTCGCCAGTGTGCATGGGCTCGACCGCGTGCACGACGTCGACCGCGTGCATGACCTGCCTGGATCGCACATCCCGATGCCACGAATCCCGATGCCACAGCCGGTCGTCAGAACCGCCCGCCTCCGCCACGCCCGCCGCCGAAGCCACCACCCCCGGCACTCCCGCCGAACCCGCGACCGTCGCCGAAGCCACCACCAGCTCCACCGCCGAAGCCTCCCCCAGCTCCGCCGCCGAAGCCACCACCGTTCCGGGATCCGTTGCCGTAGCCTCCGCCGGATCCTCCCCCTCGACCGCCGTTGAGCAGCCCGCCGATGATGATGCCGCCGAGCACGGCTCCCCAGTCGGTGTCACCACCACGGCCTCCGCCTGAACCGCCTCCGCGGCCATCCGAGTCGAAACGGTCATCGGAGCCGCGCACGTCCTGCTGCGCGGCGTCCAGCGCCTGCTCGCCGCGCATCCGTGCCTGCTGGGCGGCCGCCAGGGCTTGGGCAGGCGCCTGCGTCTCGAGCGACTGAGCATCTGCCAATGCCCGTTCGGCTTCTGAGAGACGCGTTCGCGCCGTGGCGCCGATGACTCCGCGCCTGGTGGTGATGAAGTCGTGCACAGTGGCGATCAGCGCCTGCGCCGCTGGAATCTGCTGCGCGAGCTGCGACCGTACACGATCGAGCTCAACGACCCTCTGGGAGGCCAGCTGCATTGCAGACGTCAGCTTCGCATCCGCTGCCAGCACGCTGTTCATCGTGCTGCGCGGTCGACGCGTGCCATCGGAGGCCATCGCCTGCTGCGCCTCGTTCAGGCATGCGTCGAACTCCGCAGATCGCGCCGCAGCGGGAACGCCTTGCGCCGCAGCGACATCCTGCCGCAGATCAGCCACCACCGACGGCAGCTGTCGCAGTGCAGCGCTCAAATCCTGCTCAGCGACGCCGACGGCCGACAACAGGTCGTCTGCCTGCCCCAGACTCTGCTGGGCGGCACGCACGTCTGACGCGGCCGACCCCGTGGGCGAGGCTAACGCTGCTCCCGCAGCCGAAAGATGCTCTTCGGCGAAGCCAGCCAGCGAGACGACCTGGTCGACGTTGCCCTCGATCATGTCGGTCTCGGCGGGGTCATAGACCGTGCGCAGTCTCGCCAGTCGCGCACGCGCGTCAGGAACTCGGGCACGTATCTCGTCCAGGCTGTGGTGCAGCTGCGGGAGCAGATGTGCGGCCTGCGCATCCAGCTGGCGAAACTGTTCGAATTCCTCGCTGCAGGAGTCGAGTTCTGCATCAGACTGCTGCACGAGCTGCAGGATTCGCTGAGCCCAGGATCGCCGCTCATCCTCCGTGTCGGGAATCGCGTCATCGAGCTTCTGCCGGAGCGCGAATGCCTCGCTCAAGTTGCGCTTGGCCTGGTCGAGCGCACGCGAGAAGCGCTGTGCCGCCTGCTCGCCGTACTGGGCGATCGCGAAACCGAGTTCCTGCTCATTGGTCTTCACCGCATCATCCAGCCGCACCAGTGCGCTGCCCGACTGGCGTTCCAAGTCGTGCAGCTCCTGCTGCCTGACCCGCTGCGTCTGGCGATCACGGCGACGTCGACGCAACCGCAGCACCAGTACGATGCCGAGGGCGACGACGGTGATCACGGCCACCGCGATCACGAATGGCCACGCCGAGACGGGCTGCTTCACCGTGCCGTCGGCGGCAAGATCAGCGGATGCCGCAGCGTCGAGCCCGGTGACGAGCGCGAGCGTCGCTCCCGCCCAGTCGTCATCGGCGAGGGACGAGGTCATGCGTGTCTCTATGGTCGCGATGTCGCTGTCGGAGATCGGGAAGGCATCGGCGACGGTGAGACTGTACAACCGTTGATCGACCGCCACGCCGAAGACCCCGTCGTCATCGCCCAGCTGGTTCACAGTCGCCGTTCGCTGCGTCCACTGCTGTCTGTCCGATGGCGATTCGAAGGTCTCGACGAAGGCGACGAGCAGATGGATGCCATGGTCACGCGCCAGCCCGGTCAAAGCTTCGCTGATCTGCTGTTCGTCACTCGCCGAGAGCACGCCGGCGGTGTCGACGATCGACGACGCGCCGAACGTCGGAGGCTCTTCGGCCTGCGCGGGGGTCGCCCCCGCCGAGACGGCGGTCGCCCACAGCGCCAGCAGGCCGAGAACGGCGACGGTCTTCGCGCGCCGCAGGGAAGCCTCCCGCAGCCACCGGCGAAACCACCTGCAAAACGCTGCCTGCCCGCGCGGCCCTGCGCTGCCTGGCAACGCGCCACTGTGTGCTGCTCTGCCCAGCTCTGCTCTGCCCAGCTCTGCTCTGTTTGGCACTGCTCTGATCGATAACTCGCTCTTCACCGGCAACGGATCCTCTCGGGTCAATGCAGTCCGCCAGACTCGACGACAGCGCGTGCACGTCACCTGATGCGACGTCGCTGCCCGGTCAGTTTAGGCGATGACCTCGGCAGCGGGCTGTGCACACGACGAGGTCAGCGAGCACAATGGGATCATGACCACTCCCACCGCCCCATTCGGTCTGCTGCTCGATGTCGACGGCCCGATCGCCAGCCCGGTCACGCGCACGCTGCACCTGCCTGAGATCGCCCAGCGACTCGTCTGGCTGGCCGACCACGATGTGCCCATCGCCTTCAACACCGGGCGCTCCACCGATTTCGTCAGCGAGCAGATCGTCCCCGAGCTGGCAGACGCGGGACTGCGCGACAGTGCTCGCCCCCTGGTCGTCATCGGTGAGAAGGGCGCCGTCTGGGCACGCATCGGCCCAGCAGGTCTGCGCGATCTGCGCGTCGACGAGACGATGCGGGTGCCAGAACCCGTGATCGACTTCGGGCGGTCAGCGGCCGCCGGGGAGTTCGCTGCAACGATGTTCTTCGACGACACCAAGCGCACGATGCTCTCCGTCGAGATGATCGCCGGCAGCGACCACGGTGCATTCCTCCGGCAGCGCGACGCCTTGGTGCGCCAGCTTGCTGCGCTCTGCGACAGACTGGGCGCCCATGATCTGCGCATCGACCCGACGGTGATCAGCTGCGACGTCGAAGTCGAGCGCAGCGGCAAGGCTCTCGGCGCCGAGCGAGCGCTGCAGATGCTCGGCGATGACGGGCCGCTGCCAGATCGATGGTTCACCGTCGGTGACTCGCGCAGTGACTATGCCATGGCCGACTGGCTGTATGCGCAGGGCTACCAGCCCACGCATGTCGACGTACAACCCGGTGATCCGCAGACGACCGGCGCGCGCCCAGACGGCACGCTCGAGAAGCCCTATCCGGTTCTGCTCATCGCCGACCCGGCGCATCCCCAGCGCATTCTCACAGACGATGACGCCGGGGCCGCACTGCTGGGGCGCTGCGTCGAGAGCTGCACCGTCTGACAGAAACGATGACCGGACGCCTTGACTGGATTTTTTACACTTGATAAGTTCTTTACATGCGTAAAGATCATGTGCATGAGGATGCCACGGCGAGTGCACGCGGAGGAAGCCGCTCACGTGACATCCTGCTCGCTGCCGCAAGTGACCTCCTCGACGAGCGCGACCCGAGCGACATCTCGGTGACCGACATCGTGAACGTCGCCGGCGTCACCCGCCCCACCTTCTACCAGGCCTTCGGCGACCTGCCCACGATCTTCGCTGCAGCCGCCATGGCCCGCCTGCGCGTGGCCTTCGTCGCGGTGCGACACGATCTGAAACCCGGAGAAGAGATCGCCGACGCCATGCACGAGGCGTTCGCCACCGTGCTGAACACCGTGCTCGACCACGGAGCGTTCTTTCTACGGGTCTTTCACGGCCCAGGAGGCGACCGTGTCGTCGCAGCCTTCACCAATTTTCTCGCCCAGCGCATCAGTGCAGACACGCCGATCGCAGACGCGCTGGAGACCTCACCGCTGCCAGCTTCGACCACCAGCCATGCACTCTCTGCCGGGCTCATCTGGATGCTGATCGACTGGCTCCAGGCCGACGACCGCTGCGACGTGCCCACGATTGCCCGGCAGATGCGCGAATACCTCACGCGCTGCGTGATCGGCGGCCTTGCCACTCCGGGGCCCAGCGCAGTCCTCCGTCTCGCGTCGCAGCACTCGCCGTAGCAGCCAGACCATACCCGTTCCGCAGGGCGAGCATCCTGCTTCCGGCACCGCCGCTCACCCCAGACATCTCACCCCAGACATCTCGTCCCAGCCTTCCCCGCAGCACAGCCTTCCCCGCAGCACAGCGCGGCGCAAGGCTGCTCAGCATGCCCCGCCGCAGCGTCCCCAGCCGACCCTCATCGCCGGTTGCTGACTCATCTTCACTCGTCTCACTCGTCTCATTTCTCATTCGAAAGCGCAGGATCATGCCGACACACTCCACCCCGAAACCTCCCGCGCATCGCGGCCCCCTGATGTGGGCCGCGCCCACGGTCGTCGTCTCCATCGTGATGGCCGTCCTCGCCTTCATGTACCTCGCCTCGAACATCAACGCGGCCGACAACCTGCATGACTTCCCGATCGCCGTCGTCGACCAGGACTCCGGCACGACCCTCGCCGACGGGGAGCATTTCGACGCCGGCGCACAGATCGCCCAGGGCATCGTCGACGGCATCGACAGCGACCAGTTCAGCGTGGCCGAGATCACCCTCGACGAGGCGCAGCAGCGCATGTCTGCCGGAGACCTCTATGCGGCGATCGTGCTGCCCGACGACTTGAGCCAGCAGCTGACCGCCTGGGGTGCCGGTACGCTCTCGGCCACTCCGGTGACGCAGCCGAGCGCCACTGTGCTCGTCAACCCCCGCAACGGCAGCGGAGGCGCATCGATCGGCACACGAGTCGGCGAGCAGGCGCTGGCCCAGGCCAACTCCGCGCTCGGCAAGCAGCTCACCACTGTGGTGGAGCAGCAGAGCGCCGCCCTCCAGACATCGCTCACCGGCACGGCCCAGGCCGCCCTCGCGCAGCCCCTGCACGTCGACGTCCAGATGTACAACCCGCTGCCTTCGGGAACCGGCGACGGCCTCGCCGCGTTCTTCTTCGCCCTGCTGCTGGTGCTCGCGGGCTTCACCGGCTCAATGGCAGCGAGCACCGTGATCGACTCGATGCTCGGCGCCACGCCGAGCGAGATGGGGCCGGCCTACGGCTTCCAGCCGTTCGCCGGTCTGAGTCGGCTCCGCACACTTGCGCTCAAATGGGGCGTGATGACCCTGATCTCTCTGGTCGTCGCCACCCTCTTCGTCATCATCAGTCAGGCCGTCGGCATGCCCGTCGACCATCCGTGGACTCTGTGGTGCCTCAGCCTGCTGATGATTCTCGCGGTCTCGCTGGTCGCACAGACCGTGCAGGCCCTGCTGGGCAGCGCCGGCCTGCTGCTCAACTTGTTCATCTTCATCATTCTGGGCCTGCCGAGCTCTGGAGGCACCGTCCCCCTCGAGGCCCTGCCCGGATTCTTCCGCTGGCTGGCGGGCTTCGAGCCACTGCACCAGATCTACGTCGGCGTGCGCTCCGTGCTGTTCTACGACGCGGCGTGGGATGCCGGCCTCGGGCATGCGGTCGTCACCGGATCATCGGCGATCGTCGTCGCGCTGATCATCGGCGTCGTCGGCATGAGGTTCTATGACCGTCATGGTGACTCGCGAAACCCCCGTCTGGCCCTCGCAGCTGCGGCACTGTGACGATCTGGTGAATTCACAGCACATTGCGGCCACAGAGCACCCGGTCCGGCTATTCGAACGGTAGTGTGAGAGAGGTTCCACCCTTTGGAGGCAAACTGTCGTGATGAACGTCGTCAGCTACAACCTGCGCAAGAACCGTGCTCTGTGCGAGCTCGATGATCTGACCAGTCGATTCGATCCCGACGTGCTGTGTCTGCAAGAGTGCGACATCGACTCCCTGCCGACCGAGATCGGGTCGCTGCGACTCGCAGAGGCGACCCGCGGCAATCGGCTCGGCATCTCGGTGTTCTATCGCGCCGATCGCTTCCGGCTGATCGACTCGCAGACGCACCAGCTCAAGAAGTCGCTGCACGACCGCGTCGCCGCTCCCGCGCACGAACGCCTGGTCGCGACCCGCCTGATGGATCTCACCCGCGATCGCGAGCTGATGGTCGCATCCTTTCACGGGGCCCCGCTCACCGCGCTCAACTCGCTGCGACGCAACCAGATTCGCACGTCGTTCGAACGACTCGCGCAGTTCGGTGCCGGTCTGCCGTCGCTGATGGTCGGCGATTACAACTATCCGTTCTTCCAGCGTCACCTGCAGCAGCGCGTGCGCACGCACGGTTACGAGCTGACCGCAACCGAGCAGCGCACCTATCAGCGCTATCGCATCTTCCGCGGCCGCTACGACATGGCGACGTCGACCGGCTTCACGGTCAATCGCGTCACCTCGCTGCCGCAGGGGCTCTCAGATCATCACCCGATTCTGGTGAACGCCTCGTACGACGACTCGAGTGCCAGCACTCAGACGCTCACCAGTGTCGCGACGAAATCTGGTCACGGCCCCAAGAGCAACACTCCTGCCACGTTCGTTCCCGGTCTGGCCTGAGCCGCTCACTGCCTCCCAGCCTCGGCCATTCGGGCTTTCGCATCGCACCCGAGCCGCGCCCGAGAGAACGAGTGAGGTCTGCCTCGCCCCATCGGCGTGCAAGTGACGGTATTGTGTCATGTGGTCCTGATGTGGTCTGACCACAAATGCCACCACTGGCACCCGACCGATCCTGACGACGACGTCGCTCATCCCCAGACTGAACGGCGCTCGTGTGTGCTGTCCAGCATGCACGAAAGGCCCCTGTCATGTGGATACAACCGCTTGATCCGACCGGCAATCTCGCTCTCTCAGCGGGACTCGCCGCTGTACCGGTGATCTTCTTTCTGGTAGCACTGGTCGGCTTCAAGATGAAGGGCACCACCGCTGCGGCGATCTCGGCCGTGCTCGCCATCATCGTGGCGTTCGTCGGCTTCGGCATGCCGGCGGTGGCCATCGGCGGCGCCGCCCTCGACGGTGTGCTCAACGGCCTGTGGCCGATCGGCTACATCATTCTGATGGCGGTGTGGCTCTACAAACTCGCCGTGCGCAGCGGCAAGTTCGACATCATTCGCAACAGCATCTCGGGCATCGCCGCCGACCAGCGCATCCAGGTGCTGCTGATCGCATTCTGCTTCGGAGCATTTCTCGAGGGCGCGGCCGGCTTCGGCGTGCCGATCACGATCTGCGCCGCGCTGCTGGTGACACTGGGCTTTCCCGGGCTGAAGGCTGCCGTGCTGGCACTCATCTCGAACGCCGCGGCCGGTGCCTTCGGCGCCATCGGCATTCCCGTGATCATCGCCGCACGCCAGGGCGACGTCCCGATCCCCGAGCTGTCGGGCATGATGGTGGTGGTCGGTCAGCTGCCCACGATCATCATCCCGTTCCTGCTGGTCGCCATTCTCGACGGCTTCCGCGGCATCCGCGAGGTGCTGCCCGCCCTCATCACCGTGGTCGTCGCGTTCAGCGGCTCGCAGGCCCTGCTGCTGCTCGTGCTGGGCCAGCCCGACCTCGCCGACATCATCCCGTCGATCGTCGCTCTCGCCGCCCTCGCCGTGCTGTCGCACTTCTGGAAGCCGAAGCGCACCTTCCGCATGCCCGGTGCTCCCGAGCCGATCAGCGAGCACTACACCCCGCGTCAGCTGGTCAGCGCCTGGTCGCCGTTCCTGTTTCTGACCGTGCTCATTCTGATCTGGAGCGCCCCCTTCTTCACAAACCTCTTCGATCGGTCGAAGGGTGGCGCACTCTCTGCGCTGAGCGTGCCGGTTGCGATCCCGGGTCTCGACGGCCAGGTCATGGCTGCAGGTGCGGATGCACCGATGACTGCGGTGTGGACGTGGTCGCCGATCGGCGCCGCCGGAACCGCGATTCTGGTGTCAGTGCTGCTCACCGCGCTGACCAGCAGCGCACTCTCCTGGAAGCAGGTCGGCGAGGAGTTCATCGCATCGGTCAAGATGCTCTGGCAGCCGATCCTGCTGATCCTGCTCATCATGATCGTCGCCTATATCGCAAACTTCTCCGGCGGCTCGACCACCATCGGCCATGCCCTGGCAAGCGTCGGCGCGCTGTTCCCGCTGCTCTCACCGGTGATCGGCTGGCTGGGTGTGTTCATCACCGGCTCGGTCGTCAACAACAACACGCTCTTCGCTCACCTGCAGTCGGTGACGGCAACCGAGATCGGCACCGATCCGACCCTGCTGGTCTCGGCGAACGTGGCCGGCGGCGGCATCGGCAAGATCGTCTCGCCGCAGTCCATCGCCGTCTCATCTGCCGCGGTCGGTCTCGCAGGCAAGGAGTCGGCGATCATGCGCGCCGCGCTCCCATACAGCCTCGGGCTGCTGGTCGTGCTGTCGCTGTGGGTCTACGCACTCTCGCTGTTTCTTCGCTGAGCATGCCGACCGTGCACCCGCGGCCCTGTCGCCTCGGCAGGCGCCGCGGGAATCTGCACGCACCGTAGACTGGCCGTGGTCGGCTGCACCCCGGGAGCCGGCTCCCCCGCTCTTCACCTCGGGCACGCAGGAGCGCAGCCATGTCAGCAGTGCAGTTCGTCAGCTCTCTCGCCCTCATCGCGCACATTCTGATCGTGCTCGTCGCCGCCATCGCGATCTCGCTGCGCCGCAAGCCGGCGACCGCGATCGCCTGGATTCTGACCATCGTCTTCATCCCCCTCGTCGGGGTGCTCGGGTTTCTGACCGTCGGCGTCGGGCGGCTGCCGCGCTGGCGGCGTGAGCGACAGCACGAGGTCAACGAGATGATGCTCGGCCGCTCAGGCGTCGCCGCTCACCGTGTGACGCCTGAGTCGCCCGACTGGCTGGCCACCGGCCTGGTGCTCAATGAGCGTCTCGGCGCCCTGCCGATGGTGGGCGGCAACCGTGTGCGACTGATCGACGACTATCATGCCTCGTTCGCCGCGATGGCCGAAGACATCGACCACGCCGTCGACTTCGTCCATGTGCAGTTCTACATCCTGGTGCACGACAGCACCACGCAGCCGTTCTTCGACGCACTTCGGCGAGCCTGCGCACGTGGCGTCACCGTCAGAGTGCTCTCTGACCACCTCTCCGGCTTCATGTACCCGCACCGGCGCGAGACCCAGCGCCTGCTGAGCGACATGGGAGCGCAATACCGCCCGATGCTGCCGCTTCGCCCGTTCTCGCTGCAGTGGCAGCGACCCGATCTGCGCAATCACCGCAAGGTCTTGGTGATCGACGGCGCAGTCGCCTACACGGGGTCGCAGAACCTGATCGACGAGTCCTATCTGAAGCCGAAGAACCTCCGGCGCGGGCTCCACTGGCATGAGGTCATGATGCGTGCCGAGGGCCCTCTGGTCGCCGAGCTGGACGCCGTCTTCGTCTCTGACTGGTACAGCGAATCTGGCCACATGCTCACGCCGGCTGCGCATGGCCAGGCTCGGCCAGCATCCGCAGCAGCAGCTTTGAGCCGGCCGGACGAGACCTCCCCCGCCCAGTCGGAGACCCCCATTGCGCTCGATGGCCCCAGCATCACCGAGGGCCCTGCCGGAGCCGAGGTGGCCCACGTCGACGCCCAAGTCGTGCCCAGCGGGCCGAGCTTCGAGAACGACAACACACTCAAGCTGTTCGTCATGCTCATCCAGAACGCTCGTCGCCGCATCAGCATCGCAAGCCCGTACTTCGTCCCAGACGAATCCACGCTGCTCGCACTCGTCACCGCGGCCTCGCGAGGGCTCGACGTCGAGCTCTTCGTCTCGGAGGTGGGCGACCAGGTGTTCGTGCACCATGCACAGCGTTCCTATTACGCCGCGCTGCTGGAGGCCGGGGTGTCGATTCATCTCTATCGTGCTCCCACCGTGCTGCACTCGAAGCACTTCTCCATCGACGACGAGGTCGCCGTCATCGGCTCCAGCAACATGGACATCCGCTCGTTCAGCCTCAACATGGAGGTCTCGGTGCTGGTTCGCAGCCGCGGCTTCGTCGACCGGTTGCGGCTCATCGAAGACAGCTACCGTCGCAACAGCCGCTCCCTCGACCTTGAGCAGTGGAACAGCCGGCCGCTGCGCGAGAAGGCTCTGGACGGCATTGCCCGTCTCACCTCTGCCGTGCAATAGCCTCTTGCAGATTACGATATATCGCTATATATTCAATCATGTTCCCGATACCGATATATCGGGATAGTCGGGAGTCCTCCCGACACCACCACGACTGTTCGAGGAGAACACATGCACAACGAACGATTCCACCACCATTCAGCGCCTGACGGCGGACGGCAACCCTTCGGCTGGGAATGCGCAGAGCACACGAGATCTCGCTACAGCGGCCCACAGCATGGTGGGCCCGATTTCGGCGGGCCAGGCTTCGGCGGCCCGGGCTTCGGCGGGCGCCGTGGTCACGGCCCCGGCGGTCACGGCCCCCGCGCGCACGGACGCGCTCGCCGCGGTGACACACGGCTGGCCATCCTGTCTCTGCTCAGCGACGAGGCCTCCAACGGCTATGGCATCATCAAGCGCATCGCCGAACGCACCGATGACAGCTGGCGGCCGAGCCCCGGCTCCATCTATCCCACGCTGCAGCAGCTCACCGAAGAGGGCCTGATCGCGGCATCCGCCGCCGACGGTGCGCACGAGCTCACCGCGGCAGGCAAGAAGTACGTCGCCGAGCACGCGGATGAGATCGCACACATCTGGGATGCACGCCCGCATCGCGGCGAGCATGGCGGCATCCGGGACGCCGCCGAAGCACTCTTCGGCGTCATCGGAGACTTCCGGCACGCCACCGCCGGCCAGCGCCAGGCGGCCATCCAGGAGCTGACCCGCACACGCAAGGCGCTCTTCCGCATCCTCGCCGACGACGAGCCGGTGCACCCAGACGCGCCGAGCACGACGGACGCGCAGGCAGCATCCGACTCTGCCGAGTGAGGCCGGTCGCCGGCCTGTCTCGGACGGTCGGTAGAATACGCATCTATGACTTCCTCTCCCGATGCAGCAGATTCGAGCTCTGAGAGCGATCCGGCTCAGCAGCGATACGCACCGCAGCATCACACCGTTCTCGAAGATGTCGTCGGCATCTCGAGCGGAGTGTTCGCGGCGTCGCTCGGGCTCTACCTGCTGCACTCGGCCGGGGTGGTCACCGGAGGCACCGCAGGCCTCTCCCTGCTGCTGGCATATGCGACGCCGGTGCCCTTCGGCGTGCTGTTCCTGGCGGTCAACCTGCCGTTCTTCATTCTCGCGGTCAGACACCGCGGCTGGAACTTCACGATCCGCACCGTCCTCGCCGTCACAGCAGTCTCCGCGCTCTCCCCGCTGCACCCGGCCATGCTCGGCCCACTCGCTGAGAATCCGATCTATGGCACCGTCGCCGGCAACCTGCTGGCCGGCATCGGCCTGCTGATTCTCTTCAGACACCACGCCAGTCTCGGCGGCTTCAACATCATGGCGCTGATCATGCAAGACCGATGGGGGTGGCGAGCCGGCTACGTGCAGATGGCCCTGGACGTCGTCATCGTGGTCGCCGCGCTCACGGTGACCTCGCCGTTCAACGTGCTGCTCTCGGCCATCGGCGCGGTGATCATGAATCTCGTCATCGCGTTGAACCACAGGCCGGGCAGATACCTGGGGTTCTGACCCTGGACGCCGAGTACGTGCCTTCGGCTACTGTGCACCGCCTCGTCTGCTCCGCCGAGGCGGAGTCGAGGCTGCTGTCCGCTCGCCGAGCCGTGCGTCTGCGGCGCTCGGCTCTGGCAGCAGTCCGAGGTGTCGGGCGTGCTCGACAGCCAGCCCCTGCAGATAGACAGGCACGTTCTCGATCGACCCGCGATAGTGCCCGCCGAGACTGAACGAGATCGTGCCGACCAGCGAGGTCCAGGCACTGATGAGGGCGAAGACTTCCGCGGCTCCAAGTGAGGCGGCGTCTGCAGAGGCGTCTTCCGACGCCGACTCGTGCCGCACCCACTCGCGAACGCGGGCCAGGTCGTCGGCGTCGATCAGCTGCGCGGCGTCGATCAGCTGCGCGCCGTCGTCGGGCGCGGGCCGGCGGCAGCTTCGGGCGTCGAGCACGATCTGCAGCAGCACCCGAATGACGGTGGTCGCAGGCTCCACCGTCGAGGTGGGAGCCGAGTAGCCGATCACCGGCGTGCCGTAGATGAGCTGGAATTGCTGCGGGTGCGCCTGAGCCCACGCGAAGGCGGCGCTCCACACGGCGACCCAACGCCGCAAATGCGACGCTCCCGACCGCGTCTGCACGCTGTCTGCCTTCGCCATCGCCCGCCCCATGCTGCTGTAAGCACGCGAGATCAGCTCGGTCAGCAGATCGTCACGGCCGTCGAAGTATCGATAGAGCGCCCCTACGGTGAGATGGAGTTCCCGGGCGATGGCCCGCATCGAGAGCTGGGCCGCGCCGACTCCAGCGAGTTCGTGCTCTGCCGCTGTGATGATTCGAACACGCGTCTCAGCGCGCTCGGATGTGGCGATGGCTTCTGCTTCTGCCTTTGCCTCGCCCGATCTGTGCGTCGTCATGAGTTCGCCCCGCTGTTCTCGCGTTGTGCAGCACGCAGCACCTTGACCGCGTGAACACTGTTCACTATAGTCGAAGACAATCCGTGAACACTGTTCACTGCTCGCGCTCGCCGAGCTCGGCAACGAGACCGCGCGATGCCCCTCACCACACCCGACCGCACGCACATCCGCACCCTTACCGCCCAGGAGCACATATGTCATCACACGCACTCGTCATCGGAGCGGGCCCGCTCGGGCGCGCCACCGCCGAGCATCTCCTCCACGGCGGCCATGCCGTCACCATCGCCGCACGACACCCGCTGCCCGCGGATGATCCGGTGGCAGCGGTCGGCGCCGCATCCGCCCGCCTCGACGTCACGACCCCCGAATCGCAGGATGCCGTGGCCGCGCTGCGCCCAGACGCAATCGTCGCCTGCTGCAACTGGCCGTACCAGCAGTGGCAGCAGATGTGGCCACGTGCGGTGCAGAACCTCATCGCCATGGCCGAGCGGTCAGACGCCGTGCTCGTGCTCGCGGGCAACCTCTACACCTACGCTCGCACCGCCGACCCCCTACGGGAGGACTCTCTCGTAGACCCGCCGTCAGCTCTTGGCAGAGTGCGCGCATCCGTCTGGGAGGCCGTGCGAGTCGCCGATGCAGCGGGTCGCATCCGCGGCGTCGAAATCCGCGGCTCCGACTACTTCGGCCCTGGAGCGGGCGCCGGAGCGCATGCCGGCGATCGACTGGTCGGCCCGGTGCTGGCCGGCAGAACCGCCTACCCCATCGGCGATCCCGATCAGCCGCACACCTGGACCGCGATCGCAGACATGGGCAGACTCCTCGCCCGCGCCGCCTTCGACCCCCTGATGTGGGCACGCACCTGGCACGTGCCGAGCGCCCCAGCGTGCACGCTGCGCGACCTTGCCACCGAGATCCTGCGGGCGCAGACAGAACTCGAAGACAGAGATCCCACGGATGTCGGTCCCCGACTCCGCCCCGTGCCGACATGGATGCTTGCCGCGCTGGGCGTGGTCTCTCCCATGTTGAGACAGATGCGGACTGTCTCCTATCAGTTCACAGCGCCCTTCGTCATGGACGACTCTGCGGCCAGGGCTGAACTCGGCGAACAGGAGACGCCGCTCGCCGAGACCGTCGATGCGGTCGTGCGAGAGCACCTGCGTCGGCACGGTTGAGCGGCGACGGCGACTCACTGGTGGCCTCATGGCGTTCGGTGAACTGGTCCAGTTAGCCACAGACATGCGACCACGCGCCCGCCTGTGAGTCACAAGCGGTAACGTACGTACCCGGCACGACGCTCAGTTGGCCGCGTGCACTCCCGTCTGCGCGCTGCCGTAGTCTTTGCCGAACCCCGAGTTCCAGCGTTCGATGGCGGGCAGACTGCTGGTGTCGTGGTGAGCCGCGTACTGCCGCACCGAGCCCGGGAACGCCGTCGTGCTGGCATGCCCGCCGTACGGATCCGTGTAGAAGACGCCCTCGGTGCCGTGGTCGTGCGCCGTCGAGCCGACCGTCACGGTGGTCTGCCCCAGGTAGAAGTCACGCTGTGCGCCGTTGAACGGCGATGCGGCACTCTTCTGGTTCAGCTCGAGACCCGGAGCGATCGCGCTCCACGGCCATCCCTGCGACGTCGTGCTGTCGAAGAGCGACACCGTGGCGGTCGCCGAGCCGACTCCGCCGGTCACCGAGGCGACCCTGGAAGGATTGCGCACGCCGAACCACGGGTCGAAGCGCACGGAACCGCCGTCAGGCATCTCGACGGTGGTGTCCGTCTCCCACAGTTCGTAGAGCCCCCACACGTCAGCATCTGCGGCCGGCCCCGACTGCGCGGCGCTCGTGGCGCATGCCACGTCGGGGATCACGCGCAGACCGACATCGGACGACTCCAGGCCTGACCCGGAGGTCTGCACGAGGGCACCCGAGCACTTCTCGGTGAAGCTGTTCGCCTGACCCATGCGCGCCAGCGCCTGCATGGCGACCTGAGTGCCGTCGGAGCACTTCGCCGCGTACATGATCTGGTGGGCGTTGTTGCTCAGCGCGTCGGCCGAATGCGACCCCTGATGAAACTCGATCAGGTAGTCGCACACGATCGGCGCCCCGGCGGCATCGGTGGCGTACCCGGCGCGATCCTCTCGAACCAGTGCCACGTCATTCGCGACGAAGACCTTGTGCCCCACGTGGTCTTCGTGCCGGTGCTTCACCGTCTCGCCCGTCGCCTCTGCGTACTCATCGGACGCATGGTTCACCGTTCCGAACGGAATGCCCTCGCCGCTGCCGAACTGGGCAGCAGCGAACTCGTAGATGTCTGAACTCTTCGGGTCGTCGCCATGCTCGTGTCCGAACGTGCACTGCGCGCCCGTCGCCGGATCCGTCACCACGCTGGGATGCCACCCGTCATAGAGACGGCCGTCGGCACCGTGCACGGCGTACTGGGCGTGCAGTTCAACGCTGCACTCCGGCATGGTGCCCGACACCTTGGTCGCACCCTCGGGCGACCAGCCGGTGACGAACGACTGCTCCGTTGGATCTGCGGCCGCACCTGCGTCGTCGCCGTGCCCGCTGTGCTCGCTCGTCTCACCGACGTCGCTCTGTGCGCTCTCGCCGGCGCCCGCATCGGCATCGCCGAGGTCTGCGCCGCTGTTCGAAGACGTGGCGGCAGCGTCGTCGGTGTCGTGGCCGGTGTCGTGGCCAGCGTCGTGATCGGTGCCCGTGCTGCCTGCTGCGTCCATGCCGCCTGCAGAGTCTGCGGATGCTGTCGCCGGCTGCGTCGAGTCGGTGTGCGTCAGGCCGTCGCCGTCTGCATGGGCCGCAGACACGCCGACCATGAGGGCGCCCGTCACCAGCAGCGCCGCGACAGCGCTGACGGCGCTGCGAGCGCGTGTGACACGTCGTGCAGTGTTCAGGGTGGTCATGCGTTCTTCCTTCTGTGTCTTACGATGATTCCGGCCGCGATGCCGGCGATGATCATCGCCGCCGCAGCTGCCACAAAGGTCAGTTCAAGGCCGGTGGCGGCCAGTCCTCCGCGTCTCTCGGTGCCCTGTGTCGATGACTCCGGCGCCGCCGAATTCGGGGCCGCGTTCAGGGAGGCTTCCTCTGTCGCGTCGTCGCCCTCGGGCCGCGGCCCGTCTGGGGTCAGTTCCTCTTCGCCGTCTTCACCGGTCTGGTCGTCGTCGCCTCCTGTGCCGGGGTCTACGGTGCCGGGCTCTTCAGTGCCGGGGTCTACAGTGCCGGGCTCTTCAGTGCCGGGGTCTACAGTGCCGGGCTCTTCAGTGCCGGGGTCTTCAGTGCCAGGCGTCGCCTCGGTCGTGCCGTCCAGGGAGGTGAGCAGCGTCACCCCGAGCTTTGGCGACGCAGACACGGCGTCTCCGCCGATGACGGCCACCAGTGAGGTCGTCGATCCGGAGGCACCCGGCAGGCGCCCGACGATCCCGACTCCCCGACCAAGACGCTGCCCGACAGCTGTTCCCTGCCAGACCTGCAGAGCCTCCGACGGCAGGTCTGCGATGCTCACCGCGCCGTCGTTGACCGCGTCGTCGCCGATGAGCATCGCGGGGTCGAAGGCGACCGCACGGCCTGCCGTGGCGACGAGGCTGTCGCCGGAACCGACGTCGGCTCCCCACGAGCCGACCAGCAGACGGCGATCATGACCGTCGTTCCACGCGGCGAGGGAGTATCCCGTCTGATCCCCTGCCTCGTCGCCGCGAAGCCAGCGCCCACGCGGCGCTCGGTCAGTCTGATCAGTCTGGTCAGCGCCAGCCTGATCAGCATTCGCATCTGCAGCATCCGTCGCTCCGGCATCCGACGCGCAGACGTACACCGAAGCCTGGCCCGAGGCATCCGCATCAGTGCACACGGTGTCACGGGATGTGCTGCCGAGCACGAGTGCGACGCCTCCTGCGCGAGGCGCGTCAGCCGCGCTCACACCGTCAGCGCCGAATGCGAGATCTGCCAGCCCGTCGCCGTTGACGTCGCCCAGTGCAGCGATCGAGATGCCCAGCCGGTCACGGCCGCGCGACGGGCCTTCGACGGTGAACCCGTCGAAGCCCTCGCTGAGGCTCACCGCACCGTGCGGGTTGCTCACGACCCATGCGGCGCCAGAGGCACTCCCACCGTTCGCACCCTTCGCCGTATACCCGCTCACGGCCACATCGGCCAGCCCGTCTCCGTCGACGTCTCCGACACTCGCGACCGCCGTCACCGCGCGATTCTCAGCACCCGAGATCTGCGCGAGCACGCGCGGCTGCGATGCGAGACTCTGGCCGGTGCCCGGGATGGTGACCGTCGAGATGTCGTCTGCGCCGGCGATGATCGTGACTCGGCCGACGGTCTTGTCCGCCGCATCGCGGGCACCGGGTGAGACGACGCCGATCTCGGCCTTGCCGTCACCGTTGAGGTCGCCCAGCCCGGCCAGGCCGTTTCCGGTTCGATCGTTCGGTGCGGCGCCGCCCTGCACGATGAATCCATGGGAGCCGAGATACGACAGCGACATGTTCGACAGCGTCTTCGAGCCGAACACGACGTACGCGCGAGCCTGCAGGTACTGACCGATCAGCAGATCGTCGATGCCGTCGCCGTTCACATCGCCGGCACAGCTGACGCTGAACGCGCTCAGCGTGCTCTCCAACGGCCCCTCGATGCGAATCGCTCCAGAAGCCGGGTCGTCAAGGGCGCCGCCGTGTGCAGGTTCGCCGCCCGGGATCACGTATGTGGCGCCAGTCATCTTCTGCGACCCCACGATGCCGCTGCGCTTCCACATCCACGCGGTGGTGATCGCGTCGCTGACGCCGTCACCGGTCACGTCACAGGCACCGGTTCCCACCGCAGCACCACCGGCACTCGCACGCGCTGCGGTATAGGTGACCGCGGGGTCGGAGGCCGGGGTGATCGTCGCGTCATCCGCAGCCGCCGGGGCGACCGCGCTCCCGCCGAGCAGCGCAAGGGCAGCTGCTGCCCCCAAAGCGCTCGTCAGCATTCGTCTCATTCGCATTGCTCCTTTGCAGTGCCGGCGACTGCGCACAGAAAAGGCACAGTCGTTCAACCGACTTCGAAAAGGTAGCACACCCTCAGCTTCAGGCGATGGCTGCGCGCGCGGCTCTCAGACTGCCCCCGGCCCCTGTTCAGCGGCTTTCGGATCCATCCAGAACGGTTCGAAATGATTGCCGTCGGGGTCGTCGAATGCACGCTGATACATGAACCCGTAGTCGACGGCATCAGAGAGAGTGCCTCCGGCAGACTCCACCCGCTGAGCGAATTCATCTACCGCAGCGCGTGAGGGCAGATCGAACGAGATCAGTGCCAGAGAGGTCACAGCGGGGTCTCCGACCTGCTTGTCGCTGACAAAGGTCGCATAGAACTCGCGTTTGAGCAGCATGAGCACCTTTCCCTCGTCGAGAACGATGGCTGCAGCGTTCTCGTCGCTGAACAGCGGGTTGATCTTCCAGCCAAGATCTGTGTAGAACTTCTTCGCACGGTCGAGATCGCTGGTCGGCAGATTGATGAAAATATCCATGATGTGCTCCTCATCGAGTGTTCGTCGCGTCTCTGCGCGCTGAGAGCTCACCGGCTCACGGCATCCACACGCGGGCACGTTGACAGGCGCGCATCATCGCATCGTCCAGGTCAGACTCACGGTAGCCGGATGGCTGCCTCGCGTACACCCGCAGATACGATCCGCAGACGATCTCGCCCACGCACGCACATGCAGCGCGGTGCACGCATCGCGTCGCGAGTCAGACCGGTTCGCTCATCGTCACAGCACAACTCGCGCACTAGGCTGGGCACATGGCGGCATCGGCCGATGCGGTCACGGCACATCGAGGAGGCAGCAATGGCAAAGGTCAAAGATCAGGCGCTCGAGACCAAGGGCGAAGTCAAAGGCAGAGTCAAAGGCGGCGCAAAGGTCTTCGGCTTCGTCGTCGGTGCCGCGCAGCTCGCACTGGCTGCCTATGCCGGGTCAGATCTCGTGAAGCGCCCCGAGTCGCAGATCAACGGCCCGAAGGCGCTCTGGGCCGGTGCGCTCGCGCTGAACTGGGTCGGCCCGACCGCCTATCTGCTGGTGGGCCGCAAAGAGTCGTTCGACCGGGTCAAGGGCTTCGTCGACGGGCTGCAGAAGCGGGCATGACCGGGCAGCTGGGTGATGACGCCCAGGGGCGTCTCGGCGAGGCGTGGGATGACGCCCGCCTGCCGCGATACAACCTCGCGGTGATCGGGGCGACCGGTGCCGGCAAGAGCACGCTGATCAACGCCGTCTTCGGCGAAGATCTCGCAGCCACCGGCGTCGGCGCTCCGGTCACGCAGCAGGTGTCGCTCTACACGAACGACGAGGGCACTCTCGGCCTCTATGACTTCACAGGCGTCGAGAGCTTCGACCATCTGCGCGACGTGGTGCGCGCCTTCAAGAAGACCTATGCCGAGCGTGCGAAGGCCGACGAGCCGATCCACGGCATCTGGTTCTGCGTCAAGGCCGCCGACCGACGCTTCGATCAGACGCAGCGACGTCTCGTCGAAGACCTCGCCGCTCTCGACGTTCCGGTGTTCCTCGTGCTCACCCAGACACCGTGGAAGGCAGGCATCGGCTTTCCCGCTGACGTGCAGCAGTTCGTCGACTACCTGACCTCGTTGCAGCTGCCCATCGAGACGGGCAGCCCGGTGCCGGTCGCCGCGGTCGACGACCCGTTCGCCGGCACCCAGGCCTTCGGCCTCGAGCACTTGGTCGAGGTGTCACTCCAAGCAGCCCCAAAAGGCGTGGGCCCGGCTCTGGCCGCGGCCCAAGACATCAGCACCGACGTCAAGCGTGGCGCCGCACGTAGGGTGATCGCACTCGCATCGACGACGGCGACGGGCATCGGAGCGATTCCCATTCCCGTCGCCGATGCCGTGCCCCTGATGGCCGTGCAGGTGGGCATGCTGCGCCGCATCGCCTCGATCTACGGCATCTCGCTGACGAAACAGGCGACGGTTGCACTGGTCGCGCAGCTGGCCGGTGCCCTTGCGGGCAAGACCCTCGCGACGAGCCTGCTGAAGCTCGTGCCGGGTGCGGGCTGGGTGATCACTGGAGCCGTCGCCGGTGGCATCACAACGGCTCTCGGCTACGCGTGGCTCAAACTGTGCGAGAACCATCGAGCCGGCCGCCTCGACCTCTTAGACGCTCTGGAGTCGAATCGTCTCGCCGCCCTGCTGCTCGACATAGTGGCTCAGAACCTGCAGGGGCGCGTCGGGCACAAGTGACCTCGGCGCCCGCACGCGCTCGGGCGCGTGCCGCCTTGCCGGTGTCATCAGGCATGTCGGTGGCCGGTGGCAGAATGGCCGCATGCCATCACGCACCACAGCCGACCTGTTCAGCCGAGGCAGCATCGACGTCATCGATGCCACCGAGAACAATCTCAAGCATGTCAGCCTGCGCATTCCGAAGCACCGCCTGAGCGTCTTCGTCGGGCTGTCGGGGTCAGGCAAGTCATCACTCGTGTTCGACACGGTGGCCGCGACATCACGGCGCGAGCTCAACGAGACCTTTCCGAGTTTCACGCAGCAGTACCTGCCGAAGTACGGCCAGCCGCACGTCGGGGCGATCGAGAACCTCCCCGTCGCGATCGTCGTCGAGCAGCGCCGCATCGGCGCCAACGCACGGTCGACGCTCGCGACCTACACCGGCATCCATTCGCTGCTGCGTCTGCTGTTCTCTCGCGTCGGGGCGCCGTTCGTCGGCTACTCCGATGTGTTCTCGTTCAACCTGCCTCAGGGCATGTGCCCGCGCTGCGAGGGCTTGGGCACCGTCGACGAGATCGACGAGAACCGTCTGCTCGACACGAGCAAGTCGCTCAACGAGGGGGCCATCACGTTCGTGAGCTTCGGGCCCGGCACATGGCGGTGGCGACGCTACGTCGACAGCGGGCTGTTCGACAACGACCGACCCGTGCGCGACTTCAGCCCCGAGCAGCGCGAGCTCCTGCTGCACGCGCCGCAGCAGAAGCTGACTGATGCTCCCCCGGCGTGGCATCGCACCGCGCTGTACGAGGGATTGGTTCCGCGCATCCGCCGATCGATCGTGAACAGCAAAGAGGGCGAGCACCACAAAGAGGCACTCGCTGCGATCGTGACCCACCGTGTCTGCCCCGAATGCCACGGTGCGCGGCTCAATCAGAAGTCGCTGAGCTGCCGCATCAACGGGCGCAACATCGCCGAGGTCTCAGCTCTCGACCTGCAGCAGGCGATGACCTTTCTCGGGGGTGTGGACGCTGCGCTGGCGCAAGACGTCGTGCGTGAGCTCACGACCAAGGTGGGGTCTCTGGTCGACATCGGCCTCGACTACCTCACGCTCGACCGTCAGACCGACACTCTCTCAGGCGGCGAGGCCCAGCGCATCAAAATCGCGAAGTTTCTGACGAGTTCGCTCTCAGACCTCGTCTATGTGCTCGACGAGCCGACGGTCGGGCTGCACCCGCACGATGTGCAGTTGGTGACCCACAGCCTCAGAAGACTGCAGAGCGCAGGCAACACCGTGCTGATCGTCGAGCACAACGCGGCGGTGATGGCCATCGCCGACTACATCGTCGAACTCGGTCCGGCGGCCGGCGACGCCGGCGGCGAGGTGACGTTCACCGGCAGCTATCCCGAACTTCTCACCAGCGACACCCTGACGGCGCGCTGGCTGCGGCAGCCGCGCGGCTTTCGCACACCGCGCACGCCCGCGAGCACGCTGAGTCTTGCGCATGTGACCAGGCACAATCTGCACGACGTCAACGTCGAGGTGCCGCTCGGGGTGCTCACGACGGTGACCGGCGTGGCCGGGTCGGGCAAGAGCTCACTGATGGCCGAGGTGCGAGCCCGACTCGCAGACTCTGCAATCGACCTCTCACAGTCACCTGCCGGGGTGAACATCAGGTCGACGCCCGTGACCTATCTCGACGTCTTGGGCGACATCCGCAAGCGGTTCGCCAAGGCGAGCGGAGCATCCGCCACACTCTTCAGCTACAACGGTGGCGGTGCCTGCCCGCTGTGCAAGGGCAAGGGTGTGACGATCACGAACATGGCCTTCATGGATCCAGTGGTGCAGGTCTGTGAGAAGTGCGGCGGCAGGCGCTACAGCGACGAGGCACTCGCACATCGCTATCACGACCGCACCATCGCCGAGGTTCTGGCCCTGCGCGTCACCCAGGCGAGCGAGTTCTTCGCCGATGCGCCCGAGATCGCCGACAAGCTGCGCAATGTCGATCGGGTCGGGTTGGGGTATCTCGCCCTCGATCAGGCCCTGACCACGCTGTCGGGCGGCGAGCTGCAGCGGCTGCGTCTCGCCGTGCAGCTCGGGCGCACCGGCGAAGTTTATCTGCTCGACGAACCGACTGCCGGCCTGCACATGCAAGACACGCATCGGCTCATCAGCCTGTTCAGCGACCTCGTCGACGCCGGCAACAGCGTGCTGCTGGTCGAGCACAACCTCGAGGTGATGACGAAGAGCGACTGGCTGATCGACATCGGCCCTGACGCTGGTGTGTATGGCGGGCAGGTGCTCTTCAGCGGGCCGCCAGAAGAGATTCTGCATGTGCCCGGCTCGCACACGGCCGAGGCGCTGCGCGACTACGTGGGCTGAATGGCATGTGGCGGTTGAGCGGCACGGTCGACGGCAGCCGCGCCGGCAGCAGCGCAGGCAGCGCCTCTGTGACAGGTAGATCGCTCGGCTGCTGACCCGCTCCCCTATTCGCAGGCCACGCCGTCGCCGTCACGGTCGAGCTTCGCGGCATACCCGGGCTGGCCGGCGTACAGCGGCGCCTTGCCCGCAGCGCGCACAGCCGCGCAGTTCTTGTACGTCACCGCACCGCCCGACGAGCTGCCCGACGAGCCGTTCGAGCCGCTGCCCGAGCTGCCGACGAAGCCGCGAGACTGGCTGCTGCTGCTGTCGCTGCCACTGTTCGACTGCGGCGCGGGTGCCGGAGCCGCAGCCGAGCTCGACGAGGGGCTCGATCCCGACGCCGCACCGGCCGACGCCGACGCTGCGGGCGCGGCCGAGGCATCCGACAGGGCGCTCACATATGCGGGCTGCTCGGGGCACGTGTCGAGAATGCGGCCGATGGCCTCTTTCTCGGGCGGCGTCACCCACAGCGCGTAGGCGGCCTTGACCGAGACCTGCCGGGCGACATACTCGCAGCGGTAGCCCTTGCGCGGCGGCAGCCAGGTCGCGGCGTCGCCGTCGCTCTTCTGCTGGTTCGTCGGGCCGTCGACGGCCTGCAGATTCAGCGGATCGTTCGCCAGCCGCTCCCGCTGCTCGGCCGAGATCTGCTGCGCGCCGGTCTGCCAGGCGTTCGACAGGGCGACCATGTGGTCGATCTGCACGGCGTTCGAGGTGTCGTTTCCGCGCACGAAGCCGATAGTCTTGCCGGTGTAGACGTCGTCGAGCGTGCCCGAGACCACTTTGCAGGGCCCGCTCTTCGTCACGTCGGTGAGATCGCGCGCAAGTATGTCATTGCGCGCGTCGCAGCCGTTGCGGTCGGGGTCTTTCCAGCCCGTGCCGAACTGGTCGCGGGCGTAGCCGGTCTTGGGCGCGCGGCCCTTCACCGGCAGGCTGTCGAGCACGGCGCGTGCGGTGGATGCCACCTCGGCTCCCCCGCCCGGCTGCCCGCTGGTCGCGGTGTCGGCTGTGTCGGTGCTGCTGTCGTCGGCGCTGTCGCTCGCCGTGGCTTCAGCGGATGGCGAAGCACTGGCGATCTCGGCATTGGACATCTGGGTGGCCTGTTTGGAGGCCGAGGTCGGGTTGACTGCGACGCCGACGATGCCTGCGATCAGGGCAATCACGGCGATTGCTCCCACGACTGAGCCGGTGATGACCGTGGCCTTCGGTGAGCGCCGGTAGGCCCGGCGAACCAGCCAGAACAGCCCTGTGCACACGGCGACGATGATGGCGACGAAGAGTTTGACGACTTTCATGACCAGATGACTCTACTGCGTGGGGTGCATGGCTGCTTCGTCTACTCGCTGGAAGGCCGCCCAGTGTCGCTCGCAGGAGAGCCCACGTCAGGCGGACAGACAAGCAGGAGGCGACTCGGCCGAGCCTGAGCGGCTTCCATCGGCTCCCCTCAGCTGAAGGCGCCCCGCATCATCTGCAGGCTGGCTCGGCGAAGCTGACGTCGTCGCCATGGCGCACAGTCGCAACGTGCGCAATGCGCATCTCGTGCCTTATGCGAACGAGGCTCTCATCTTGCATAGACTGCGACTCACGACGCCAAGTTGCGAGGTACTTGTTGATGATCTGCCGCACGCGTTCACGAGTCAGACCAACGAGGGCACCAATCGCGTCATATGTCATCTCTTCACCGGTTAGGAAACCGAAACGGGCACTGATGATCTTCGCATCACGGCGCGGCACTGTGCTCAAGAGCCTCTGCGCACAAAAGCGAAGGTCTGCTCGAAGCAAAGCTGCGTACAGCGGCTCCGAACTCGATTTCATGGTGTCTGATATCGCTCCAAGAAACACACGGTCACCATCCTTCAGCCAGACTGGCGAGTCAAGCGAGATGACCGAGTAGTCATATCCCATAGTCTCTGCCAGTTCGTCCGCAGTCGACTCCGTGGACGCAGCAAGCGCATCCACTGTCTCGTCATGGGTTGCCGTACCCTCACGCACACGCTGTGCCAGGGACGGCTCCAGACGACCGTCTTCCTCAGATACTGAACATTCCAACGTACGCAGCGAGGCACGTATGCGAGACAACTTCTCGACCATGTGCACAGGCAGGCGAATAGTTCGGGACTGATCGGCGAGGGCACGGGTAATCCCCTGTCTAATCCACCAAGTCGCGTAGGTCGAGAACTTGTTCCCCATGCCAGCATCGAACTTCTGCACAGCTCGCATGAGACCAATGTTGCCTTCGTGAATGATGTCCATGAAGTCGATCCCTGGTTTGGTTCCCCCGACGTATCGTTTCGCGATGCTCACGACAAGTCGAAGATTGGCTGTGAACAGCTGCTCCGACGACCTCTGGCCAACGCGACGAGCTCGCTCCAATCGTCTCCGCTCCATCCGGGTTGCATAGATGCCTTCCGTCAAAGCGGATTCCGCGGCATCACCCGCTTCTCGCAACTTCCCCAATCGCTTCTCTTCATCACCGTCGATCAGTGGAAAGTGGGCTATGCGCTGCAAATAGTCATGTACGATATCTGCCGTCAGCGGTACGTCTGAGAGCTGCTCCGACGGTTCTGCATCGGCCCAAATCTCTTCCGCGATTCTCGCTGTGCGGTCCAAATCGGGATCAGACACTGTGTTAGGGGGGAATGCGCGCTGCCCCTCAACGTCTTCAGAGGGTCGAGCCAGGAATTCAGCAAGAGCAGGGTCATGGGCGTCGCTGCACATGAGCAGACGCCTGGTGTATTGCAACACGTCGTTGAGATGTTCGTCGCCAGCAACATGAGGGTCTTCCACTGTATCGCGGGCGTACAGCACTACAAATCGCCCCTGACGGCCATCTGCTTTGCGTCGAATGACGCGTCCGAGCCGCTGCACCATTTGACGACGGCTTCGATTGGCCGCGAGCACGATGCCTAAGTCAGCCTCAGGCACATCGATGCCTTCATCGAGCACACGAGGGGCGGCAAGAACGTTCACTTCTCGATCACGAAATCGTCTGAGGCCTTCGACACGATCACTGCGCGAGACTCCGCTGTAGACCGCGACCGCGCGCTGTCCGCAATCAGAGAGCCGTTCAACAGCGCGTTCTGCGGCTTCTTTGGTCTGAGTGAAGACAAGCGTGCCCTGTGCCGCGGCAACTCCAGGAGCCAACGCATTCAATGCCTCCACCTTGCACCGGGCATCGGCGAGCAGGTGGCGACGTTGAGCGAGCAGTGCCACGTAGCGTCGGGCGAGAGTGCGACGCGGGCTTTCGTCCTGCTCTGCCGACCACGCGGTAACAAGTTTCAGAAAGACACGGAATGAAACGCTTTCACGGTTCTCCGATTTCTCGTGCACGTAGCCGCTTAGGGATCGCCGGGTCTCTCTGATCCGTTCGCTCAGATGATCGTAGTCAGCACGTTGGTCGGGACTAAGCTCGACAGCGACGAGTGCAATGTCGAACTCTGCAATGACGCGCTCTTGCAAAGCCTGGTCATACCAGAGCTGATAGACAATGCCGCCGAAATACTCATCAAGCACGGTGACATCGCGTCCGTCTTCTCGCGCATACGTCGCGGTGAGCCCCAGACGCCAATCGAGGCTGTCGCTCAATGCCGCAGAGAATGCATCTGCAGCGTAACGATGACACTCATCAGCGATCAACAGTCCTCCACGACCGAAGACGAGGCGCACTCGGCTTGCTGCGTGAGAGGCTTTGGCCACGCTGTGGACCACACCCACGAGCACATCGCAGGTGGACAAACTGTCGTCACCACCGCCGCCAAGACGACCTGCAGCTGACCACGGCATGGCTGAGCGAATCGACCGTATCCACTGCTCTTGAAGCTCGATCGTCGGTACCACGACGATCACCTTGCGCCCTTCTTTGAGCGCTTCTTGTGCCGCCAGCAGGCCCACCATTGTCTTGCCGGCGCCGGTGACTGCCTCGACGACGCCACAGTGTCGGCGTTTCCGCCACGCGGCCAGCGCCTTCTTCTGCCATTCGAAGACGCTGATTCGGCCCTCAGACATGATCCATCCCCCTACAAGCAGTCATCCCACCCGCGGAAAGCTGGCGGCCCGCTCAGCCTAGATGACACCACCGACACGGCGCGCTCCACCCTCGCCAGAGAGTGATTAGATTTGGATGAGACGCCGCAACTTCATATACCGGTGCTTCAGCCCGCTGCTGCCAGCGCGAGCACGGCATCTGTCAACACTTGTGATTGCGCTAGGCAGCCGGTGGATGACCCGAAAAGCGCTCGGAATGGCTTGACCAATCTCGCACGTGGAATCAGCAGGGGCATTCAAATCCACCGTGTGCACGACCGGCCTCTGGCTTTCGAGCCGCTCGGCGGCTCGAAATGGCAACGGTCACACAGTGATCAGGCTCTGGTCTGTCACAAAGGCGTGTTCTCCGGCGTCGTCTTTCCAGGCGACAAGCGTCGGTGAGTCTACGGTGCTCTTAGGATTGTCCAACGCCCGTCGGGTCTCTTTGGCCGATTCGATCAGTGAGAGGTATTCCGACATGCTCGCCCGTTCGCTCTCCATGGTCGCCGCATAAGCGGCGCGGCGCTTATCGAGCTCTTTCTCAGTGGCAAGACCTCGCCGCGTCCTGCGCTCAGCCCAACTCATGTCCGTAAGCTCCTTCTCGAGACTGTCCATGTCGGCTTTGAAACGACGCGAGCGATCCTGGAGGCTCTTCCAGAACACGATTCCGTCATCGATGACGGTTTTCAGGCGTTCCACTGATCGTCCGACCGACTTGGGATTCTCCTGCATGTCGACGCACACGCGAAGGTAGGAGATCCGCAGCCCTAAAAAGGAGGCGAGCATCGCGCAGTCTGCATCGTAGTTGCTCTGTCGAACGTCCGTCACATCGTCCGAGAGCGTCACGTCGTTGGTGTCGACGAGTTGTCGGAATCGGACGGACAGGGCACCAGCGTCACGCTCTGCGAATGCGAGGCGCATCAGCATGTCATGGGAGAAGACTCCCTCTAGTTTGTACTGCTCGTAGACGTCGTCGACGATCTGGCATGCAGCGAGGAGCTCACCCGCATGCGTCGCCTCGATTCGAGCCATGATCGTGTCCAGAGCGTTCCTGATTGAGTCGAGCTTTCGATCCATCTGCTTGAACTGCTGCATCATGACCGCGGTATTGAGTGCCTGAACAGCGAGAATCGGTGCAACCGTCGGCAGGATGCTCGCAATCGGAATGAACGGCGCCTGCGCAACGATGCCTCCGGCGCCCATGACTGCGCTGCCGACACCGTTGCCCAGTGTCATGAGCGTCGCAGGATTCGCAGTGGCCATGAAGAGAGTCGAGGAGAAGGCGGCTGACAGCGCAGTAGCGCCAGTGGCTGCTCCGGCGACGGCCAGTGACATGGCCCCCTGAGGTGAGACGGCCCTGGCATCCGACAGATAGCTCCCTGATGTCAGATAGGCCGTCTGAAGACTCGAGATCATCCGTTCACGCAGGGCGCCATTGAACTCGAAGATCGCGAGTTCTTCTCCGTCTCGGCCGAAGCGCCGTACAGCGACCTCCTGCGGCTGCTCTTCTGCAGTTACATCCATCGTTCTCCATTCCTCCCGGGAAACGCGGCTTCCCGGTCTCGCCGTTCAATCCACCAGGCGTCCAGGCGGTGATCAAGGCATCTTCTGTGTCAGTGTAGGAGCGATCTGGTGAGGGCAGACGCGAGCGGCCCTCTTCCATTCTTTCCGCCGACAGCGTCCCCACGAATGGGTCTCACGTGACCTGCAGGACTTCCGCAGCCAGCCAGCACTACTTGCGCTTCAGATGAGCAGTCTTGGTCACGCCGAGAGCGCTCACCTCGTAACTCAGAACGCCATTGTCGTAAGTGAACGACTTCTTGGCGTCAGAAGAGGCCAACAGCGCATTCTTCGTCTTCTCAGTGTTGTTCGTGGAATCCCAGTGATATTCATCGTCAGTGGTAGTCGGCGCGACGAAGCTGCCCGACCAGTAAAGAGCACGAGTGCCATCAGACTGTTCCCAGTTGATCTCAATGGTCGTGTCGGTGATCGTGGCGCTCTGCATCATGGTCGTCGTGCCGGAGTCAGCCTCCACCCACTCTCCGGTCAACGTGAGTGGTGCCTTCGACTCAGCGGCGGTCGGGCCGTCGTTCGAGCCGGTTCCAGATGGCGAGGTGCAGCCGACCAGGCTCAAACCTGCGACGCCTGTCGCGACGACGAGAGCGATGGCGGCGATTCGGTGTTTCACTTGTTCCCCCTGATTGTCCAGTCGGCTGCACAGTGCAGCGACTCCCGTTCGAGACTAGCAACGTTCGCGTCTCCAGTCGTGAACATCGGTATGGCGACAGACGCTCTGCAAGTACTTCAGCCATGCACTGCCCGCTTCCCCTCTGCGTTGGATCCTGGTCGCAACGTCTGGGCTCGCTCTTCACCCAAGCAGACAGCAGCGACAAAGATCTTGACGACTTCCAGGCCCAGATGGCTTCGCTGAGCTTGCGGCTTCGACCTCTGGGCGCAACGACGGTGTCAGCAGGCGTGGAACCATCTCCGGTGTGCGCGTGTTGACGACGACGTCTACGGGGGCGCAATAGTCTGCATACAGCAGAGCATTCTGCGCGACGTGCTCGAAGACCATCCAGAGTTTCGGGGTCGGCTCGAAGCAGAGTTCCCGGAGCTCATCCCCTCACTCGAGATCGACAGCCGGCGGCCAGACGAGACGTATGACGAGTTCATCGACCGAGTTATCGCCTCGAATGATCACGTTGCCATCACGGTGAAGCTCGCCGACATGACGTCGAACCTGACGAACAATCCGCCTGAGCGCCTGCGGGAGCGCTACGAGCGCAATATCGGTGGGCTGCGTGAGAGTGCTCTGCGCTGACACCCCCATCGATCGCAAGCCCTCAACGTCATGCAGCCGGCCCGTGGCCGCCGCAGCAGCCGGGCCGTTGACAGACCGGCACACCACCAGTCAGGCCGCAGAGTTTCGATGACACGCAACGGGCTTGGTGTATGGAGTCGATGGTGACTGGCAGAATCATTGAGGAAGAATACCGCGCACAACCAGCCAGACGTCCAGTCATACGCCGTTCTGAGCATCGGTGTGATTCCTCAAGAGCAATGGAACGTGAGGAGCGGAATTATGACTGTTGCCCGAGGGAACGTTCCCAGAGCATGGTTGGTGCGTGGGTCCAAAGACGTGCGTTTCGATTCATGGATGTTGGAGAGCGGGTACACCGGCATCGGCTTCCCCGAACTGGGTTCGCTCGCTCAGGCACCAGATCTTCAGGCGATGAAGAAGATGGTTGCCCAGCAGATGCCCGGCATGAAGAAGGGCAGCATCAGCGCATACGCAGCGCAGCTCAACTCGTTCGTCAACAAGATCGCCGTCGGCGATCTCGTCGTTCTCCCGCAGACAAAGGCGGGGCTGCTCGCCTTCGGCACAGTCACGGGCGACTACGAGTATCTTCCTGAGTCTTCTGGGCTCACACATGTTCGAAAGGTGACTTGGGATCGCGTCGACGTCAGCCGGGGGTCAATCAATCAAGATTTGCTCTATTCGCTTGGAGCGTTCAGCACGGTCTGTGAGATCAAACGCAATGACGCTGCATGGCGACTCTGGCAAGTGCACGACGGAGCTGAAACCGACCCCGGTGCTCGAGCCAAAGCACCACTCAACATCCCCTCGGCCGATGCCGACGTTCTGGACTCTGACGAGGCGATCGCTGCGGACGGGCAAGATATCATCCGCTACTCACGTGATCGGATTCTCGTTCGCATTCGTGAGCAGTACGCCGGACACGCGCTTCAAGATTTGATTGCAGAGATCCTGCGTGCCGAAGGCATGACGTGCAAAGTTCCGCCGAAGGGCGCCGACGGTGGGATCGACATCATCGCGGGTTCTGGAGTCCTGGGGATCTCGTCACCGACCATCATCGTTCAGGTGAAGTCTCAGCCGACTCACGTCGGCTCACAAGTGCTTGATCAACTCGGCGGCGTGGTCAGCCAGCACCAGGCAGACCACGGCCTCCTCGTTGCATTGGGCGGGCTAACGGCCCAAGCCAACGAAAAGGTGAATTCTCAGCGACTCCGAGTGGCAGTGTGGGACGCCGAAGAGGTGCTCAATCGTCTGCTCGAGCACTACGACGTCATGCCCGATACGGTTAAGCGCGCGATCCCACTGCGCAAGACATGGCTCATCGATGAGAGTGAGACTGTGTAGCACTGCCTATCGCACCTGACGTTGATTCGACCGCTGGATGTGAATGAGCCAATGTCCAGTTGGAGCAGGCTAGGTGTTCCTCCAGGTGAGGGACTGTCGTTCAAGCAATAAAAGCAGGCAGACCCTGTTGCAGTGTGTGCAGGCGATCATCTCCCTGTCGAGCAGCATGCCTGGGTGTTCTTCCTACTGACGTTGTGGAGGCGATCGATGGGTGAGAGGGCTCCGATGCCTGTGCGAGGTCGGAGATGATTGTAGTGGTGCAGCTGGCGTGGTAGCTGGCGGCACGCTGCTGGTCTGAATCGTCGTGACGTGCGTAGGCACATGCGTCGGAGAGGGTGCGGTGGAACCGTTCGATCTTCCAGTTGGTCTGCGGTCGGCAGGGGCGGGTGTACTTGTCTTCCACGTCGTCGCCAAGGGCCTCGTTAAACGCCTTCGAGCGGCAGCAGGAGCCGTTGTCGGTCATCACCCGCTGCACGGTGATCCCGTGGTGGGCGTAGAACGCGTTCCCAGAACCCAGCGGCGATGTCTTTGCGTTCGTCGTCGAGGATCTCCGAGTAGACCAGACGGGCGTTGGCATCGATCGCGAAATACAGGTAGGAGTATCCGGCCCAGACCGTCGCTTTCGGCCCGCCTCACGGCCCAGGACGCACCAGCCAGCGCCGTTGTGGATACGGCCGATCGTCTTCACGTCAACGTGCACCAGCTCACCCTGTGTCTGCCGCTCATAACGGACCGGCTGGGGCTTGTACGCACGGATGCCAGCGTTCTTGTCGACCTGTCCCAGCACCGGAATCCGGTACTGCTTCAGCACTGTCGAGGCTGCGGGCTGCAGCAGGTGCAGGTGATAGGCAATCCGGTGCAGACCCCACCGCCGGTTCATCTGCAACCCGATGATCCGCCGTTCCGTGGGCTGCGACGTCCGCGATGGCGACATGACTGACCTCGAGGAACGATCCACCATCGCTGCCTGGCCACCGGCCTGATACCGTGCCACCCACTTCGAAACCTTGCCGCGAGCGACTTGGAAACGCTCCGCGACCCGCGCCTGCGTCCAGCCATCGTCGATCACGAGCCGAGCGATCTTGATCCGCCCGTCCACCGTGAGCGCGGCGCGTGCATGAGTAGCCCATGGCACGAGGACCTCCATGGAATCGAGTGAGTGTCGTGACGCACATCGATACCGGAGGTCCTCACCTCATCCCGTCACGCTGCCCAGAACCTCCATGGGAAGAACACCTAGCATACTCATCTGGTCCATTGACATTCGGTTTCCAGGGCCTGCCCCACAGGACGTTGATGCGTGGCTAGCGCAATTTCTCACTGGAGAATTAAGCACTGCACATTTCGCTTGTCCTACAAGATACAGATTCTGTACGCAACGCACGTCCACTGATTTGTACGCCATCAAAATGACGAAGGCGAGCGGCGAGAGTATCCGATCTGTCGCTTATCACTATGCCAAGTGCCAGAGCACGGTACAGCCACGCAGGAAAGACACTCAATAGACAAAACCTCAGAGCTGCCGTTGACTGGCTCTGGGCGCAGCGGGAGTTCAGTGCTGCGGCTGGGATAGACCTGAGCGGCTCCGTCTGAGTCTTATCATCGTCTAGGAGAAGACGTCAGGCAGTTGTATCCTTGATCCTAGACTTCCTAGATTATCGTCGTCTGTTGATTACAACTACACACTGGCAACTAACCGAAAGAGTTCCGTGGGTAAACTTTTCCACCATGAAGCGCTTCGACCACAGCCAACAGATTACTGTGGGCGGATCTGGAAGTCTGACGACCGTGAGTCACTCGCCCGTGCCATTGCAGACCTTGCGCTCGGCCAATGCGCCCATGTCGAAAGGCTGCTAAAGTCAACCGGATCGTGGCAATCCATCCCAGCCACGTATAGCATCGATTCCGCTATTAAGTCGCTGACGGTTCCACAGGGTATGGACCCATGGCACCGTGATGGCTGGGTGTTCCAGCTCATTTCTTGGATCGCAGCGATCGAAGAGTCAGATGGCCTCACTCGTTTTCCTCAAATGGATCAAGCGTCAAAGGGCTTCGATGGATTCCAACTGGAATTTGATCCAGGCACAGGCAAGGTAGCTCGGGCAGTCATATCGGAGGATAAGGCGACTGACTCGCCAAGGGACACGGTTAGGGAAATGGTCTGGCCCGAGTTCGTCAGTATTGAGCGTGGAGATCGCCATCCGAGAATCGCAGTGGAAATCGGCGCACTCTTGAATGGTCGATACTCTTTGGAAAGCGTCACTGAAGCTGTGGATCGTCTACTCCGAACCCCTGAGGGCCTGGCATATCGAGCCTCCGTCACGGCGGGTCAGTATCATACTCAGGCGCGCGATTTCAACGGCCTATTCAACGATTTTGAGTCCTCTGTGCCAGGCTCCCGAGCACGTAGGCGAGGGAACGTTCTCGAAGTTGATAACCTTCGAGACTGGATGGATGCGCTATGCTTCCGCGCCGTCGAGATATTGAAGGCCGACCGCCATGTTTGACTCAGTTACTTCCGCACTCATCGCAGCGTCGCCACGGCTCACCGGGGTAGATAACGAGAGACTTGCCGACCAGATCACAGATGCATACGTCCAGGTCACGGTAGCCAAGTCTCTTCTCGGAACTGACCTACGTGCAGAGGATCGACTACTTGATGAGCTCCGATCTATCGGAGCTTCCAATGAAGCAATTGCCCTCGCAATCGATGACCCAGAGGTTCAGCAGTCGGCCGCATATGTAGCGGCCAGCGCATACCATGCGCTGTCCCAAGCGCTCTCGAACGATCAGCGGAACCCCCGGCCACTGGGCTCTGAGTCTATTTCCGCTGCTGTCGCTGCAACGCTGCTATTCTTAGTCGCCGATGCGGCACCGGACGCGTCAGAAGCGGCATCATTCGTCGAAGAGAATAACGAGACACCTCTCTCATCCTTGTTGGAACTGATACGCCTCCTCGGACGAGGGGAAGTACATCTCAATGACTCTCGGCAAACCATTATTCTCAATCCAGACGAAGACCCTTCAACCCTTGGCGCAACAATCGGCTACTGGAAGTGTGAGAGGACATTACTAGCGCTGATAGCTAAGTTGGATGGCCAACCTTCTATCGAACATGACATCGAGTCCTTTGCAGACATCGCTTCAAGTATGTTGAGCACTCTCACTTTCGGTTCCAGCGACAGCACTCGCACTGTCACGAATCGAATCGTCGGCCCCTGGCACCTCGCACGACTTCTCGAGATGGCTGAACCGACGCTACTCCTGTCCTCTACCGCTGCGATCGATGCGCCCCACAACGTGGATGCCGCTGGATGGGCGCAACATCTGGTACGTACAGCTCGGCGCCGTCCGTTGCTCTGGCGGAATCATCGCGCCGCCCTCGATTCAGGCCTCCTCGACGAGGGCACATCGGCTGTGCTCGCGTTCCCTACGGGCGCAGGGAAATCAACACTGTCAGAACTCAAAGTTGTTGCCACAGTCCTTCGAGGAAAGAACGTCATCTGCCTGGCTCCGACCTTGTCACTAGTCGATCAGCTAGCCCGCGCCTTCAGGCAAGTGGCACCCACGGCGACAGTAATTGCGCAACGAGAAGCCGACGAAGATCTTATAGGGCTTGGCAACGTTGGCCCTAAGATCTACGTTATGACTCCCGAGAGCTGTTTGGCGGCCCTTGGTCTTGACTTCCAACGGTTTGGTGATGTCGGTCTCGTCATGTTCGATGAGGCGCACCTTATGCACTCAGAAGGCTCTGAGCCCACGCGCCGATCAATCGACGCAACGCTCTGCTTCCTGACTCTGGCGACGAGATTCCCAGCAGCAGATCTACTGCTAGTGTCTGCGATGATCGCAAACGCAGAAGAGCTCTCCACCTGGCTGGCCTCGATTACCGAGCGAAAAGCGATCGCCCTCGACGATCCGTGGAAGCCCACGCGCCAGGCTCGCGGAGCCCTCGTCTACGACGCCCAGAGAGTCCGGCAGCTCCGAGCCCAGCTTGATGAAGCCTTCCAGTCCTCAACCACCCAAGGCGTCCCGGCTGCAACGCGCAAGACGATGACAGCATTCCCATACGGATTATTTAGTCTTCGGTCGACGTGGGAGTCGAGCAATACACGGGACTACCGCTTCGTCCGCTTGCTCGACGAGCAGGTTCCGCTAGCCATTGGCGGCAAACGATCCAAAGACAATGCGTGGTGGCTGACGCCCAATGCCAACCAGGTAGCTGCCAGTCTCGCACGGGCCTCTGCCCGTTCTGGAATGAAGACGCTCGTGTTCGCTAACCAGCCAACGTGGACTGTATCGATTGCTCGAGATATATCAACCGGTGGTACGCGCCATACTCGATTAGTCTCCGCAGAACGCGACTTGATGAAGCGCATCGTGGACGCGCTTGGCACTGAGTCCGCGATGTACCTCGCCATCGATGAAGGCGGCGTGCGAGGAGATGCGATCCCGCATCATAGCCTGTTGCTTCCGGATGAACGCCGGCTTCACGAGCGGCTCTACCAGCGCCCGGATGGCGTGCCCGTCCTGGTTGCGACATCAACGATCGCTCAAGGAATGAATTTTCCCAGCGAGTTCGTGATCATCACCAGCGATCGGAGATTTGATACAGCAACGAACTCACGCGCGCGTGTCGAGTCCCATGAACTGCTTAACGCAGCAGGAAGGGCGGGTCGCGCAGGTGCCCACGCGAACGCGCTTGTTCTCGTGATCCCTGGAGACCTCGTCGAGTACGACGGTGAAGGTCAGATTGGTGCAGCGTGGCCCCCCTCCAAGATGCTTTCTCCAAGAGTGACCAGTGTGTTACGCTTACAGACCCTTTTCAACCTCTTCTCACTGCACTAGACGGCGAAGACCGCCCGCCGCTCGTTGACTACCTCACTCGTCGCCTCGATAGCGTTGCTGACACAACAGTTGGCCCTCGACTCATTCAGAGCAGCCTGCTGGCCCACACCTCGCGAGGGACGAAAATGGAGACATGGATCAATCAGAAAGTTGCGCAGCTATCTGCTTTAGTCGAAGCTGAGGATGCCGAACCTTGGGTCCGGCAGTGCGCGCTTATCTCCGGACTTCCCCTCGCAGATATTCAGTTTGTCGCGGAGTCGCTGAACTCCGCACCAGCGGGCATTGGGACCATCGAGTCGTGGTCTGCCTGGATCCTTAACCTTCTAGAGACGCGGTCCGCCATGACGGAGGCGATGCTTCGAGCCGGCAGCAGAGCCGCGCTCACAGGTGCTCCCGAAGAACTCGACGACTGGGTAACGTCGGGCAGCATGCTCGTCCAACATTTGCGGGTCCTTTTGCCTCCGTGGCTCCGCGGCGAGTCACTTTTGAAGATTCAACAGGTAGGAATCACCCGCAAGTTAGCAAAGAATGCGGACAAGAAGTTGACATTCGCACGTAAATTCATGCTGCGGGTCGTTCCAGACCTGGCCTACCTGTTTTCGCTGCCCGGCATGGTTATTGAACAACGTGCCGCTCTCGGAAGCGCAGACCCGCTTCCGGCGGACCATCCACTCCGAGTCCTCGGACGATGCGTGGAACTGGGCGTCGACAGTGCCGAAAAGATAGAGCGGCTGGAAGCGTCCCCGAGCTTGAGTCGACGAGACGTAAGGTCGCGAAGTTAGCCCAGCCTCTCAGCCGGAATTGAACAACCACACGCGATGCTTCAATACGTCGCCCGTCAACGATGCGGCCGCCCTCTCAAGTGAATCCTTCAAAGTGGTGTGACGCACCAGCCATCGAGCTCGTGGCTCACGACATGAGTGCGGTGACCGTGTGAACTTCCGAGAAGGCTCTTGCTTCTCACTCGCAAAAGGAATCATCACGATGGCCGAGCTCCAAATTCCTGTGCCTGCCGGTGTGCCTAGCGAACCCCCTTCTCCCACATGTCGCCGGACTTGATGCTCCGCTTGCTACAGGCCACGGTCAACGTGCTCATGCATGTAGATGCCGATGCCGTTGTCGCCTAGGAATTGAAGAATGCCCAGTGACGAACCCAAGCCCCGATGCAAACGGCCACCACCGCCGAAACTTCGACACCCGCATTACGACATGTGAGACCGGTGCAGCATGATCCAGATTCTTCGCCGCTCTCGTCACTCACTGCATTCCGGACTGTGCCTCGTTACCAGCGATGCGCACCAAAAGTGATCAAGACAATCGCTTAGAACCGACCAGGCACTGCCTGGAATCGCTGCCACACCCACTACACGCTCAGTGTCTTGGCTGTCATTCCCCAGATTCACTGGCCAGCGGCACAACCCATGGTATACCCCGCCGACGATCCCTCCGGCTCGGACGCACCACGCCCAGTCTGACCAGATCTCGACCGCGTCGAAGGCGCTCTCTCCAACAGGTCGCACACCTCGACTCCTCCGTCGCAAACACATCTTTGTGTCCACAGGGTTCGCCGAGGAGATCCACTGCCCCGACCTCGACATCCCCGCCACAAGCTGCCTCGCTCAAGTCATCTGCAACCCCCAAGGGAGACCACCGACATCGTCCTCTAACTCAGCGTCTGAGCCCGTCTCCTCAGAGCACCGTGCACTACCTGCTTATCAGGGACTTGACCACCCGTGGTCTTAAGATGAACTTATGCCGACGCCGGATACAAGAAGATCGAGACGATCAACCCCTGAAAGCCCTTGGATCGTTCTTCCACCCGATCCCGCGCTGCTTCTCGCTCTTGGCGGAGGGCATTCGCTCGAAAGCGCTGTGGCCGACATCATCGACAACAGCATCGATGCTCAGGCCGACACAGTTCGCATCCGGTTCCTCGTGCGCGGCGCTTCTCTTCTGGGGATGCAGATCCGAGACAACGGCACAGGTATGGACAAGGCGACGTTGGAGAACGCACTGAGGCTTGGGAGCCGCAGAGAATACTCATCGTCCGACATGGGGCATTTCGGCATCGGCCTGAAAAACGCATCCATGGGCTATGCACAGACACTGACCGTCTATACGACCACAGTCGTCGAGGGCGAGCAGCTCTTCGCTGGGCTGGAGCTCAGTCCGCGCGAGGGCGACACTGACATCCAGGCCAGGTCGATTACCCCCGATAGGGCGGAAGAGGGATATCGCTTCGGTAACGACGTCTATTCATTCGGCTCGGGTACCGTCGTCGAGTGGGCGGGTATCAAAGGAGCGTCGAACTCACCCGTACCCGCAGAGCGCAAAGAGTGGCTGAATCAGACCATCGAGTCGTTGAGACTCGGACTGGGCTTGGTGTTCCATCGCCTGCTCTCCGCCGGAGACCTCAGGATCGAGATGGATGTGCTGGACCTGGCAACAGGTGGTTCCGGCGCACCGCGCTCAGTAGATCCCCTCGACCCATTCGGATACAAGGTTCCTGGAAGAAGGGGATTCCCCGTACAGCTCTCTGCGGCAGGCCCAGGGAGCACCGAGGTACGCGCGACCTGTCATATCCTGCCTCCGAAGGGCCATGACAAGCTTCCCGGCAAAAAGGTGGACTGGCAGGGGCTCTACATCTATCGCAATAACCGCCTGCTTACGCTGAAAGCAGGATGGCACGGGCTGGTCGCTCCGAAGAATGACCTAAAGCTCGCGCGAGTCGAGATAGAGCTCACCGACGATCTGCTCCCGTATGCAAGCCCGACTCCAGAAAAGAACGACGTCACTTTGAAGCCCGAGTACGGCAACGCCCTCATGGCCGCCGCTGATGCTGCTTCTGGAGGCGACTTCGTCGGATATCTGGATCAAGCCGTTTCGGTCTGGAAGGACTCGAACAAGCGCAGCACTGCAAAACCGATCACCGAGATCGGCTCCGGACTGCCCTCTGATGTGGTCAACGGCCTCTGCGATAGCTTCGGTTGGAGGGCGAATAAGGAACCCGTCGATATCGTCTGGCGTGAGATTGCAGAGGACGACCTCTTCAAAGTCGATCTGGCCGACAGGACTCTGACGATCAACTCGCTCTATTCGGATGTCTTCGGAGGTGAGGACACACCGAGCTCATTCCTGTTCTCCACACTGCTCTATTTGCTGACCGAGGCCAATTTCACTCGGGAATCGCATCTGCGCACCTCTACACTCGACCATCTGGAGCAGATAGACACCGCGCTCCTCGCCGCGATTCATGCTTCAAATGACGATGCTCCGTCGATAGATTTCAAAGGCATGCCTCAAGATGCCTTGGCTGCCTTGCTGACTGCTTCGCGGCGGCAACCGCCAGCCTCCCCTGTTCAAACGACTCCTGCAGAGACATCCACGAGCATGCGGCCCGGTGATTCCCTGCCTTCTGAAGAGGTTCGCACTGAGGACGTCACAGAGCGAGCGTCTGTTGCCGCCGAGACGGCTCCTGATGCACTCGATCCGCTCGAGAGAGAAGTAAAACATGAAGCGTCGAAGACTGCTCTCGTTCCCCCTGACGTCAGGCGTGCCACTCACGAAAAGCGCAAGCTCCCCAGCGCTCCGCTCGACCGACTCGACCTGGAGATATTCGAAAAGTACTGTGCTAGGGACAGCATCACTGAAATCGCCAGCGCCCTCGAGCTGACTGACAATGCCGTGGTCAAGAGTCTCGTGCTGTCTGTGTTCGGCCCAGAAGCGCTTGAAGACGATGCGACACTCGCTCCCTATCATGGCATGCTGTACACACCTGAGGAACGATCTCGCATTCTGCTCGCCTACAAGACTGCCGATGACCCCTATTCCGCAGTCCCATCGGTCGCAAAGCAGGTGGGAAGAACTCCGTTCGCTATCGCCTGGAAGCTACTCGACAGCCCGAAACGCCCCGTGCCAATCGACAAGCACGTTAGGCGCTCGGTCAGACGTCGTGCCGCCGTTTTAGCGTGATCCAGCCCGCTTAACTGTCTCCTCTATTACAGCTGCTGCATCAGCAGGCAGATCGTGCTCCCAAACCCGAAGCACTTGCCAGCCCGCCTCACGCAGAACAGCGTCTGTCTCCCTGTCCCTCTGAACGTTCCGCGACAGCTTCGGCTCCCAGTAGTCAGCGTGGGTCTTCGGCACAGTCCCGTGCAGCGGGCAGCTGTGCCAGAAGCAGCCGTCAACGAACACCGCCACGTGCGCCTTGGTGAAGACGATGTCGGCTTTCCTGCGCCGGTGGTCATTCAACGGTGCATAATCCACACGGTAGCGCAGACCGTGCCTGTGCAGGATCGAGCGGAGGGCGAGCTCCGGTTTAGTGTCGCGACGCTTGTTCGAGCGCATCGAACGCGCCACGCCATGTGAGCTCGCCCAGGAAGCCCCTTCCTCCAAAGCTGCAGGCTTCACTCGCCGTCTTCGGCCGAGACGATCGGTTGATCTTCGTATTCGCGATTGCGCACCGTAAAACCGATACGTCCCTTGGGCGCAGCATTCTTAGGTATCGCGAGTGAGAAGATCGTCGCGATATCCTCAGTTTTGACGTGCAACGGCAGACCCTCCGGGCTTCGATCCTTCCCTTTAGCCGGATCTGCCGCGAAGGTCAACAGCATGGCACCCCGCGTCGGAGTGTACAACTTCTCTGCCTTCTCACCGCCGACAGCAAGCGTATTGCCGGCGATTCGTTCGATAGCACCTCTCTGCCGGAAGGAGCTGCCCGAGAAGCCCGCACGATCCTCGCGGCGCTTCCGCTTGAGAATGGGAATCTCTAAGCTGTCCACGGCCCTAAGTACAGGTTGCTTCCCGAGATAGGGCACAAGAACCGCCCAATCGTGCAGCAGGCCCTTCGTAATGGCATCCCGCATGATCTTCAGCGTTGGAAGGAAGTCGAAGCCGTCCACCCATCGAAACTGCTCCAGCACATTCAACATTTCCTCTGCGCTGACGATCACCGATCGCGCCAGAAAATGCCTGGTCTTCTCCGTGACCTTGTCGTAGTAGTCGAAGGTCTCAACGTCGCCCAGCCGGAGCAGCCAGTCCTCAACAGCCCGGAAATGTACGCGGTTATTCTCCCCTTTACCTCGGTCAGGCTGACGCGGAAAGTCTTGAAGCTTTCCTCCGACACCCTTGTACTCGATCTGAGCGTTATACATCTTGTTGCGGCTCGTAGGCTTTAACCAAGGAAGCTGTTGGAACACCATGGGAGGCACGTCTATGGGGCGAACCAAAGGCTCACCACTGTCGTCCTCACCGGCATAGGTTTCCAGCTCGTTGCGGAAATCCTCCTCGTCTTCGACGATGGTCTGGAACGCCTCGTAGAGATCGTATTCCTTACCTCTGCCATCGAAGACTTTGCGCGCGATGAAGAGCCTGACGAGATCCTGATAGCCCGGACGGTAGCCGAACCAGCGCCCCATCTGCATCAGTGTGTCTGCCTGCATGGACCGGCGGCGATAGTACGTCACTGTAAGGCCCTCAACAGTAAACCCCCGGCTCAGCTTCGTGCCACCGACGAGAATCCTCCAGACGTGCTCCTTGTCGAAGTCGATCTGCTCGTACTCCGATTCCTTATCACCGTTGATCACTACAACTGGGTCCCTGGAAACTGTGATCTGATCGAGTGCCTTACCGATGAACCGTTTCAGCTCTTCGAACCGCTCGGGCAAGGGGGCATCCCATAGCCTCGACTCAGAGACCGGGCGGATATCCGTTTCGAAGAAATCCCTCAAACGTTCAAGCCCTCGTGGAGAGGAGAAGCCCGCACGAGACCATTCCCGTACGATCAGGGATGCAAGCGCCTTGTGCTCGATCTGTTTGACGGATTCGTGCACCAGCATCGTATGGTGGTCTGTTTTGACCTTGAACCCGTGAGCCTTGCGCCAGAGCTTGATCGCTCCGGTCAATACGAATGTGTCGAGAGCAGCACGGAGCTCATCGAGTTCCCCCTGCTCGTCATCTGCGACCATCCCGCGGACGAAGGCCGCCTCATTCGAGAACGCAGGATCTCTCTTCGCCTCGGCCGAGAGCGGCTCAAGATCGTGAAACTTCCGCCCACCCATGTATTCGCTCGGAGGGGTCAGGCTGACGATGAAGTCACGCGGGAAGATGTCCTCTGAGTCCTCCGGAGAGATGAAGACGTTGGCGAACGGAGTCGCAGTGTAGCCGATATACTGCGCTCTCTTGAGCTCGTGCAGTAGCTGCGAGATGAGACTGTTGATCGCCGTCCTGTCAGAGTTCCCAGGGGTTTGTCTCTTCTTCGGATTCACCGTGTTCACCGAGGCCTGATCGGCTTCATCGTCGATGATCAGCGCGGGTATCTCATTCAGACTGGCACGAACATTCTTCAGATCATGGACGAGCTTTTTCAGTACGCTCTTGTTCTTCTTGACAACGGCGATCCGCACGTCAGTTCCAAAGACGTTCTGCTCATTCCACACAGGCAGCGCGGGCTTTCGCAGTTCATTTCCACTGCGGAAGTCCAGCGTATCCAGTCCCGCTTTCAGACTCTTGTAATCGCCGCTCTTCCCGGTGAGGCGCTTGATAGCGGGAGCCGCACCTCCTGAGCCGAAGTCAATGCCGTGCGAGACGAATTTTCCGTCGTACCAATCGATATCGCCGTCATGCGCGTAGTCGACATCGCTCAGCGCATCAGAGTTGTTCTCGTCACGACCGCCAAGAATGTTCTCCTTGCCGATCAACTCCATGTCCAGCCGGCGTTGCGTCTGCGTTCGGAGTAGCTCGACGGTACCAGTCAAGACAATGATGAGGCGGTACCCTGCGTCGATCGCCTTTGCGATCACACCGGTGAAGTTCGCAGTCTTTCCGCTCTGCACGTGTCCGACCACCAGTCCCTTCGACTGATACGGCGCCGCCGCCGTCGGGTCCGCAAGTCGGGACACGATCTTTGTCGTCGCCGTATCGATGTCGATGACAGACTCGGATGGAAGCTTCCTACCGAGCACCTTCGCATACTCGGTCCAGTAGAAGTCGTGATCGCGCCGCCGCTCCGGCGTGTACCACGGAGTCCAATCCTTATCGACGATGAAAACATCCCCCTTGAGCCTCGGCGGATATGCCTCGTCGATACTCTCCACTGCAGCCTGACAGAACCCGAGCAGGTCATAGACGTGCGCTCTGCGCTCTGAGGTGTGCGGCGCCGTCCCTGCGCTCCAAGGCTCGTCGTCCACCGCATCCCACTGCCCGAGCAGTATGCGGAATTCCACGACGACGGCGCTGTTCACGTCCTCATCAGTGAGGATCTCGACCAGTCCTTCTTCGCCGAGCGAGGTGTCAGAATGGCGCAGCTCGAACTGCGCCTTCTCTAAGATGTTCTCCGGTCCGTATCCTCTGAGCCCTCTGAGCACCTTCAGAACGGTCCGGACCGCTTCGTCGTCATTCGCCATGGTCGGCCTTTCTCTCGCAGAAACCAGTGAGTTCAGCCGGAGGCTCTGCGGCCTCCAGCCCTGTCACATCGATACGGTAGACCAGACCTACGACAAGCTCGGGTCGGGCAACGATACTCGCGATGTCCTCAGAACCGATGGCCGGGAAGTCAGCATCGACAGTGTAGGCCCTCGGCTCGCTCCTGGAGAGGTACCTGCGCGTGTAGAGATCGTCGGCAGTGCGCACATCCCATCCGAGTCCCCGCAGCCGATCATCGAAGACGCGGAGGGAGCGCTCCAGAAGCCCTCGGACGCGTCTCACCCGTTCGGTCAGCGTTTCACCCTCGGCTGCAGCGCCTGCAGAAGTCACCTGGATCGATACCAGGTAGAGCGGCCGCCCCGGCGAGGGCTCAAGCTGCGTCGCGCTGCCGATGACATGAACCCGCGCCTCCGTGCGCGTGGTCTTCACCTCCGCGTCGAACCCGGGCAGCACAAAGTCATGCTCCTCACTGTCCGGGCCGAGCCAAGCCGCAGTAGCGGCCTCCTCACCGATTCCCTCGACCAGATGCGCGAACATGCCGAGCTCGCCGAACAGGCCGATCTCCTGCTCGTCGCTGAGTCTCCGCTTCTTCGACAAGAGCTCCTTGAACGTTACGAGGGCCTCGCCGATGGCGCCTTTCAGCGAACGGCCAGCTTCGAGCTGGTCCACCACCTTCATGATGAAGGAATAGCCCTCGTAACCGGTGCCGTCGACGTCGACCCGCAGGTCGTACCAATCCTCGTCTTCACCGGGCTCCTCGACGACATCGATCGACAGTCTGTCGTAGGCGCCCACGTCCGGCAACGGCCCCGATTTCGGCGATCGTAGCGTCAGCGTCTGATTGCGTGGCTCAATGAGCATCCTCGTCTGCGGCATCGCCGACAGCGGCAGCACTAGCTCTGCCTCCGCTCGCAGGTACTGCTCCAAGTTTTCAGGCTTCAGCATCCGGCCGGTCTCAACGTCCATCGTTCGTCTCCTCACCATACGACCTGCGTTCCAGTTCCTCGTCCAAAGCGCCATGCAGCAGCTCTTCCCACGCCCTGAGCTCGTCCTTCTCCCTGACTCCGAGCATCTCGCCCTCGAAGTATTTCGAGTAGACCAGCAGCAGGAGCATCTTCACGAACGGCGCGTCATCGGCCTCGCCTGTTGAGGCACCGAGGTACTCACGATAGGTCGAATTGAGCCAAAGCGTTCTCCTCTCAAGATCGACGCGCACCAGAGCACCGTCCCGCATCGTGCGCCAGCGGATCTCGATTGGTCCCTGTTCAGGAGACGTGACGATGTCCTCGAGGTCGTTCCTGAGCGCAGGGCTGAGGCCCCGTGTCACGCCCGAGAGAATCACCGGCCGTCGGTGCCGCTTCCGAGAAATCCTGGATGCCCCCTCGGCAAACTCGAGGAAGTCGCGAAACCCCGTGCCGTCGGATGCGATGCTCGCCTCCACAGCCTCTCGGAAGTCCGCATCGAACTCGACGCCAGATTTCTCGGGGTTGATCGTCACCCGCTTCGGCGGCAGTCTGTCTATGTCGAGCGCGATCCGAGCGTAGTCGAGGTCTTGGTTGCGGTGCGCAACTCCGTTCCAACCGCCCGTCTGCAGCAGTCTGTCGTTGCGATAGACGAAGAACCCCTGGTACTGGCCTCCGTGGATCCCGAACAGGCGGAAGGCAGGCGATCCCTTCTGCAACGCCGGCCAGACATGCGCATCGAGGTCGAAGCCCTCGCCATCGATCCTCCCGCGGAGCAGCGTTCCGGGCCGTCGCCCGACAGAACGGTATCCGAGCGGATCGATCGGCTCTACCGACCTGGTCACACCCGGGCGTCTCGCGTCGAGGTCGAACTCGTCGATGGTGATAGCGACGTCTCCTCGTGCAATGATCCGGTGCAGTACGAGTCCGAGATGGGTGCGGATGCGCTCGACTGTATCCGCCAGCCAGGCCGCACGATCGTCCTCGTCGGACGAGCTCAGGAAAGTGCGCACACTGCGCCACTCGACCACTGTCCCGTGCTCTCGGTCGGTTCCGGGGATGTGCGCAGGCCCTTCTTCGAGTGCCGCTGCGACGTTCTCGGGGTCGAGCTCTGCGACTGTCGTGGGGTCCTCCGCGAGAATGCGCCTGCCCACAGCCAAAGAACCGCCAGCCTCGATGCTGTAGACGTCGAGGGCGTCGGCCTGGCTCAGAGAGGCCGCCTTCAAGCCGAGACCGAAATTACCGAGGTCGTCTTCGTCGTAGTCGCGGCGCCCGCCGAACGTCATGGCGCGATCGATAGCCGCATCGTCCATGCCCCGCCCGTCATCGATGACCCGCAGGCCGTCGACGACGCCACTGTGCGAGAGGAAGCGGATGTGCACGTGCCCGGCTCCCGCGTCGATGCTGTTGTCGACCAGATCGGCGATGGCCGTGGCGAGCGAATGATGCCTACCGACGGCCTCGGCGATGCTCGGGTCGGGCGGCACCCGCCGCGAACCGATCGCCTGCACCGCGCCCTCGTCCTGCGCCCCCATACCGCTCACCCCTCCGTGAACTCGCTGGATGACATGCCGAGCTGTCGCGCGTTCTCCGAGACCGTTCTGACCGTGCCCTGGTCGAATCCATCGGCCTTGTCTGCGGCCACGTCGACGCGGATCTCGAGTCCGTCGGGCTGCGCCGCCTGTAGGTGCACCAGCACCTCGTCGACGAGTTCGATCACCTGGGCGCGCAGGTCCTCCCGCGGCCGCAGATCGATGTTGCTCTCGAAGCGCACATTCTCGATGACCACGGGCTCTGGCCGTGGCATGGTCCGGCTCGGGGTGCGCGACGGCCCGGCTGCCGAGGGAACAGCAGCCCCCGGCAGTGTCACAAAATCCCCGCGCGTGCTCTCCTCGAGACTCCGAGCAGCCTCCTCCTCGCGGGCGACCTGCTCCTCGGCGAGCCGCGGTGCGACGAGCAGCGTCGAATCATCGATCGTGCCGGCGTCCAGCTGCTCGAACGGCACGCGCAGACCGGTGAAGTCACCAGTCGCCTCGTCGTAGCCGTCGGCCAGAGCGAAGCCGCGCTGGCTCCACCCGGCGTCGGTCATCACCGAGCGGATGGCGTCGAGCAGCACGCGCTTGTCCCGGAGTCGCGGCATGTACGGGTACTGCAGATGGTACTGCCAGAGCTCGCCGACGGAGAGGTAGCCGCGGTTCCACCGGCTGCGCAAGTACTTGTCGAACGTCAGCCAGAGTGAGACCGGCGATGTCTGTGTGTAGACGATCTCGTCCCGCCCGAGACGCTGTCCGGCGCGCACCGCGATGCGCTTGTCTTCGCCTTCGACCTTGACGATGTCCGTCGTCGCGGGCTGTGCCCCGTCGGTCTGCACGGGGTAGAGCGCCCACGACCAGGCCGCCGAGAGTCGCTGGTCGACGCGCGCCCGCGTCTCGTGCTCCATCTTGCGCGCGTGATCGGCCTGGCTCTGCGTCAGGTCGAGAGCCTTCACGGAGGCCGCGATCTCGGCCCAGGCCATGTGCGTGCGCAGTGCCTCCTCAACCTCGTCCCATCGGTTCTTATCGGCCGCGAGTGCGATCACGGTATTGGCGTTCTGCCGAGCGGCGCTCCCCCTGTGCCCGAAGAGGTCGTCGGCGAATGCTCGGGCCGTCCCATCCTTCCCACGGGAGGCGATCGTGTACCGCGGATGCAGGACGACCAGCCGCACCTCCTCGGCCTCCGCAACATCTGACGTCGCAGCCGGAGCGATGACGACGCCGCCGAATTCCGGCGCGCGGCCCGCGACGCTGCGCAGCAACTCCACGGCTTTCGCGTAGACATCTTCAACGTCGAAGGCCTGTGCGTGCTCGGCGACCATCCTGTTGACCGAGGGCTGCCGGTCGTACCAATATCTAGTCCCCTCCGAGTACAGATATGTGGCCCTATCGGAGAGCATCTGCAGCGCCGAGCCGAAATTGCCGATGGTATCGCCCGGCATGGCGACGCCGAGAAACACCCGCTGACGCTCTATGCCCTTGTGCCCGCTGCCCAGGGTGGCCGCGGAACCGAGGAAGAGCGCCCTTGCGATGCGTCTGGTGAGCGCGCGTCGGCCGAACAGCGGACGTTCGCGGTCGACGAGCAGCGGTGCCGCATTGTCCCCGTCGACGTCGGTCTCGATGATGGTGCGCCAGGCGTCGTCGAGGTAGGCGGTGACCTCGTCGCGAACGGCCGGATCATCGAGCGGCATCGACCCGGGCATGATGAGCGGCGAGTCGTCCTCTGCCTCGTAGAGCGAGTGAACGACGGCGCTCATCATGCGCAGCACGCCGCGCGTACGCTGGAACCTCTCAAGCGTCGACCAGTCTCCGTAGAGCCGGTCGAACAGCTCGGGGTGGATCGGGTACGCGGCCTTCAGCCTGCCCTCGTATTCGAGCTGGCGGGTCTCGGGCGGCAGTTCCCCGGTCTGACCCCGGTAGTACTCGGTGAAGCGCCTCACCGTCGCGTCGATCTTGCGTTGCGCGTCGGCGTCGGGCTCGACGAAGAGCCTGCGCCGCACGATCTCGAACGACTCCCCGCTGGATGCCGGCGTCCAGTTGTGCGCGACGCGACCGACCACGTGCTGCAGCCGCTGCAGCGCCTCTCGACCGTTCTTGCCTCCGACCTCCAGGTCGGAAGCCGTCGCCTCGGTCTCGTCGAAGCGGACGTCCGATGCCGGGATCGAGACGAGCAGCAGCGCACCGGGCACCGATTGCACTGCCGCGGTCAGCTGCTGGGCGAAGGTGAACTGGTCGTCGAAGGTGCCGCCGACCAGCCCTTCCCTGCCGTAGAGCCCCCGCGCGTAGGCGACCCACTCGTCGATGAGGATGAGCGCCGGCGAGTATCGAGCGATCATCGTGCGCAGTGCCTCACCAGGGTTCGTGCCCGTCCGGTCGGCGTCTGCGACGAGCGCGTAGCCCTCGACACCGCCGAGCTGCCAGGCGAGCTCGCCCCACATGGTGTTGACGACCGTGCCGTCGGGTTTGGTCGAGGCCTGCCCCGGCGACATCTCGTTGCCGACGATGGCAACGCGGTGCACGTCGCGCTCGAGCATCTCCGGTGCACCGATGAGCTCCTGCACCTGCTGGGTGAAATCGGTAAGCCTGTTGCCGCTGAACAGGTGCCATGCGGCCAGCATGGAGTGGGTCTTGCCGCCGCCGAACGTGGTCTGCAGATTGATCACGGCCTGCGCGTTGGGGTCGCCCGAGATGCGCTTCGCGCTCATGGTGAGCAGCGTCTTGAGGCCCTCGGTCAGATAGGTGCGGTCGAAGAATAGAATCGGGTCGTTGTACTCCCGCGAGGCTTTGCCTGTGGCGACCTGGTGCAGGTCGGCTGCGAATTCAGCCCGGGCGAAGTCTCCCGCTGCTATGTCCGGATGCGGCTGCAAGACCTCGCGCCAGGGCGTCAGCTCCGCGTCGGCGAGGTCGGGCATGTCCGATGCCGCGGCGCGCACATCCCGTCGCGTCGCCTCGCTATACGTCGAACGCTGCACATCGTTGCGCAGCTTCCGCACCTGATCGGCCTGCGCAGGCGCACCGATGGCACGCAGTAGCCGCTCGCAGGTGTCGAGCGCTCGATACGCGTCATCGCCGCTGATGGGCTTCGCCTCATGCGCCCATTTGTTCCGCCAGTCGCGCATCTCTCCGGCGAGGTTCTGCTCACCTCGCGACAACCGATCGCTGAAGGGGAACCCGAAGCTGTCAAGCCGCTCGGTCAGCGCGCGGAGCTGCACAGAGGGGTCTCCCGGGTCGTAGTTCTGCCCCGCGCGGGTGCCGCCGTCCTTCTTCTTGAGGATGACCGTCCAGTCGTACCCCTTCGGCGTATACGGCGCGAGTACCTCTGCGATGAACGGGCCGAGCGCCGTGCTGAGCGCCTCGAGGCCACGTCCGACGCGTTCCCTGTTGCTGAGCGCCATGTCATTCCCCCTCTTCCAGCGAATCGAAGTCGAGCTGAGCGTCCGTGGCCGAGAGCTGAGCCCCTGACTGCTCGTAGACGCGCGCCGCTGCACGGATCTCCGTCCAGGAAGCAGCAACATCGTTGAAGAGGATGCCGTCGGCCGTGCGCTTCTTCTTGTCGCTCACCTGGTAGAGCAGGTAGGCGAGCTGCCTGGCCGACGAGGTATCGACGCCGCGTGTCTCACCCCGTGCCAGGATGCGACCGGCCGCATCGAGCCCGCCATGCTCGTCGCCGAGCGCCCGAGTGATGTGCAGCACGACCTCCCACAGCGTGATGCGGTCGTCATCCATCGGATCGTAACCGGCCGGCAGCTCCGCAGGAGCCAGCAGCTTCACCCTGCCACCACCGGAGTGCAGAATGGCGGAGCGGCGGAGCCCGTCGACGTTGGAGTTCTTCGCGTTCGCAAGCGTCTCGGCCTCGCCGTAGGTGCCTTCGTCAAAGCCGTGGCCTTCGTACCACGAGACGCACCAGCGCGTATCCGCGTCGAATTCGCCCTCCTGTTCGGAGACGACTTCGTCGAGCACAGTATTGATCTGCCGCAGCGCCTCGCGCACGGGCATGCTCGACCCGTCGGACTCGATCACCTCGGAGTACTTCGAATAGACGGCCATGCCCGGCCCGATCGCGGCCTGGGCCAGATCGACAGGGGCCACGCTCCCCTGCTGCAACGAGCGGAGGGCCTCCGGCAGCGTCGACCGGAGCTCTGCGGTGAACCCGCGCCTGTCAACAGGTGGGGCATCTTCGGGACGTGGCCGCAGGGCCAGGACGATGGAGGAAGCAAGAGCGTTGGTGCCGACGCTGTTCATGCGGCCACCCCGTTCTGAACGAACGGGCCAAGTCGCGGTGATCATCCATCCCGCATGGATCATACTGCCGAGGATGGTCTCCCATCCCGTAGACGCTTGGCCAGTAGGATCTTTCTCCGATTGCTTAAACGCGTAGTACACAGTGATCGGATAATCTTGCAAGGCGGTTCCTCGAGCTTTTGCGAATACATGCTCGAATCCGTCTTCGAAGAACTCTCTCGCCCCCTCTTTGCCGTCGCGTCGATATGGATTTGCGACGAGTTCCTCAGTCTTCGGGACAAGCACTGTACTGAGCAGCTCAGGGTGGACGTCTTTCAATGAACGACGAAGCCAAACATAGAAATAGTCGGAGAGATCCGAGTACCCTACGTTGTCGTAATACGGAGGATCTGTCGAAATGAGCAACTTAGAATAGCTACGGGTTGCGGCATCCGCTTGATGCGCCTCGGCATACATCCCAGAGCCACAAGGCAAATTTTTTATCGCGGATATCACCCATGCGATCTGGCCGTCGAAGTTACCCGAGGACCTTGAAAAAGGATTGGTCTCGGCATAGTCCCAAACCATGGGGATAGCTTGACGTGCAAATACATTTCGGACGAACTCGCCTGTAGACGCCCAAGTATTAATAGTTGAAAAATAATCCGTGCACCGAGAAGTCGCTACCGCCAAATAGGTGGCGACGGCATCAGCGTAGGCTGCGGCACCGGTGCCGCCTGCTTCGAGGCGATCGCCTTCGGGCAGGCCAACAACCAGCGCATCGTGGAGCACCCGTTCGCGCGCTTCACTCACCAGGTCGCTGAACGTCGTGAGCGCGGTCAACTGCCGGTTCGTGAACAGGTCGGTGAACTCAGTCAACCCATAGCGGACCACGTTGATCCGCCCAGGCCAATCGAACAGTTCGCCTCGAGGCGCGTCGTGCGACTCAGCCTCCTCTGCTGCCTGCCGGTGAACCTCGTTCGGCGCCAGGTAAATACGACTCCGTTTTCCCTCCGCCACGATGGCCATCAGCTCTGCGCCAAGACCTGTTTCTCTGCTGAAATGACGTATGTAATTCAGCGGCACAGCAGATCCGCAGGCGATGCACGTCGCGCCTTGCCGCCCTACTGTCCCGTCATTCTCCTTTGTCGGGGCCTTGGCCGGATCATGCCCAATCGAATACTCCACGTGCCCGCCGACGACGCTGGGCATTACGTACGCCTCCTTACCCTTCTTCTTACCGAGCCACCATTTGCTGGTGAGAGGCATTTCAATGCCGCAGGCCGGGTTCGGGCAGGTCACAGTCCTCACCCAGACCCAGGCGATGACGTTCGCCTCAGTGCCGTCGTCGAGCACGGCCTTGGGGTAGAGACTACCGATGCGCCGCTGCGCCTCGTCGCGCATCCAGGCGCCGTACCGACGGACGTCTTCGGCGAGGCCCGTCGCCTTGGGCCAATCGTTGCTCTGCTCTGCCGCATCCGGGAACACCGGCGGCTGCCCTGCGAGCTTCGGCGGGATCTCGATCAGGGCCTTGTCGATCAGGACCGCAACCGGATTCAGATCAGAGGCGTGCGCCTCGAGACCGAGCCGCTGCGCCTCGAGCGGGATCGTGCCGCCACCGGCGAAGGGATCCACAATCGCCGGTGGTTTCCCGTGCGTGGAACGGTCGATCTCCGCACGCACGGCATCGAACAGGCGCTCATCGCCGAGGTTGTCCCAGTCGACCATGCGCGTGATCAGAGCGAACAGATGCTCCCGTTCCGACTCGATCCGCGCCGCGACGTACGCATCCGCATCCGTCTCACCGCGCTGCTCGGCCTCTGTTCGGAACTCTCTCTCGCGGGCCGAGGGGTCGTCCACCAGCTGTGCGAAGAGCACGGCGCGCGCCGTGGCTAATGGTTTCCTCGACCACCACAGATGAAGCGTCGACGGATGCCCGTGCCGGATGGACTTCTCGCGCGCAGACTGTGCGTTGATGGCATCGAGTGGCAGGGCCACCTCGATCAGCTTCTTCTTCAATTCCACTCCAGGTCGGGCCAAAATCTTCGGTTGCAAGGCCCGAAAACTCCCCAGCGGGCTCACAGCATCGATCTTAGTCTGGGCCACAGACACTGCGAACAGAACGCTCGTCGACGGGCCGGCGCGCCAGCTGGCAAGCCGGGCTCCGGCCGGCTAGGATCGAAGACATGTTCGACGAGCGCATCCGGGTACTCGACCTCTTCGCAGGCGCAGGCGGTCTCACCGCCGGTTTCCACGAGGCGTCGCCGCGTTTCCAGACCATCGGGGCCGTGGAGATGGATGCCGCTGCCGCGGCATCGTACGAGGCGACTTTCGGTGAAGGACTCGTCTACCAGGGCACGATCCAGGATTGGCTCGAGACCGACCTCGTACCGGAATCGGCAGATATCGTCATAGGCGGCCCGCCCTGCCAGGGATTCTCGACGCTCGGCAAGCAAGACGAAGAGGACGAACGGAACTTCCTCTGGAAGCAGTACGCGAAGACACTGACACGCGTGAAACCGAAGTACTTCGTCGTCGAGAACGTCGCCGCCTTCGCGAAATCTCCGCAGTTCAAGCAGTTTCAGAAGGCGACCGAGCCGGGCGGCGAGCTCGAGGATTACGATTTTCAGTACCAGGTCTTGAACTCGGCCGATTACGGGGCGCCCCAAGCCAGGAAGCGCACCGTCGTCATCGGATATCTGCGCAGCCTCCCGTTCCCGGGGTTCCCCGAGCCCACGCATTCGCGCACCGGCGGTAACGGGCTCAAACCGTACCGAACCGTCAGAGACGCCTTCATCGGCATCCCACTGACGCCGGACAAAGACGCGCTCTTCGACCTGCGCGAAGTTACTGTGGGCTGTCGTGTCTTCGCTGGGGCCTTTCGCCCGCGTGAGCTGCACTGGAGCCGCAGCTACCGGCAGCTCTCCCTGGACCGGTTCGCCGAGATTCCGGTCGGCGGCAACCGCTTCGATCTACCCGAGTCACTGCTGGCCCCGTGCTGGATCAAGCACAAGACCGGTTCGGCCGACGTCATGGGCCGCCTTCACGAGGATCGGCCGTCAGTGACCATCCGCACAGAGTTCTTCAAGCCTGAGAAGGGCCGCTACCTGCACCCCACGGAGAACCGGGCGATCACGCACTACGAAGCGGCCAAGCTGCAAGGCTTTCCAGACTCCCACCACTTCGTGGGGTCGAAGACAGCCATCGCCCACCAGATCGGCAATGCCGTTCCGATTCCACTGGGGTCGGCGATCGCGCGACAGCTGCTGGAACAGTTCTGAGCAGCCTGCCCCGCCCACGGGCATTTCTTCCACCAAGGGCAGGACAGCCTGTGTCCACCAATTAACGTTGGTGGACACAGGCCCCACCCCCGCCTGGGCGGGGATATCTTATGATCCCGCTCCCTATCTGAAAGCAGATTACGGATCACCCCACCTCATTCAGCAGGATCAGACATCAAATAATCCTAGTCGCCTAGCACTACATTTATGCTGAACTAATCTGCTTTAGAGGAATGATGGTAGATTTGTTTCCTCCGAGGGTTTCCTCGGAAAAACGAAGGGGACGTTATGCACAGCAGGAAGAGCAACCGAGACCAATGCGAAAACGCGCGACATCATAGCTGCGCCTGCAAAACATGTGGTGGGGCCATGCATCGCTGGCCTGGGCTCTTGGACCTCGCTCAACACCCAGACAAAATCGCGACATGGAAGAGCATTCGATTGGGGAAATGGCCTGAGCGATTGGAAATGGACTCCCGACAGACGAGAAGAATCGCTGTCTGCAGTTCTGCCGCCTCAGCACCGGGCCTGCGTGGCAGAAAGACAGTTCACAAGGCGTTGAAGTCAGCGCACAGCCGACGTTCAAGATCACGAAGAGCGGTAGCCTCAGCAGAACCGGCCAGCGATCTCCTGCTCAGCGAGAGCATCAGGTACCTTTCAAGGCTTGATCATCGCAACGCACGGACTCTTACCGCAACGCACAGAATTCTCGAAGAGGGAGTAAAGCCAAGCGGTGCACTATTGAGACACAACTACCTAATAGATAATCAGAAGAACGCCATTCGACAGTCCCATATCTGGTGCACTCTGCTCCTGCCTTCCGACGATTCGACGCTCAATACAGAAGAAGCATCAGATCTCCTACCAGAGATGAGCACGAGCGCAGATACTGCAAGTATCAAAGCGCAAGTGTATAAGGCACTGAGTCCCATCAGAGAGGTCACGCTTTCTCTCAGCGCCGAACTCTCCCCCGACGAGATCCATCAAGCGCTACGAGTCGCCGCCCTGTTCATCTGCCCCGCGCCGGAACGTCATCACCGGCTAAGGGCTGAGAGCTTCCTACCTCTTGCGAGGCAGGCCACCAGCGACGTCAGAGACCCAGAGATCGAGTTCGCGATCACCTGTGTGGAGTCTTCCCTGACAGACGTCTAGGCTGCCAGCGTGTAGATGCCAGCAGCGACCTCGACGACACCACCGCATCGATCTACTGAGTAGACGGCTAGGTCTAGCGCATGCTTCGATGACCGTCTTTCACTGTGGTGGCATGACCGGGGACTCTTGCGCACTATCCTGGCCTCATGCCCTTCCCGCTCGCAGCCTACCTGCACCTGTCGCAAGTCGATGCGCGGGCGCAGTTCGAGCGCACCCAGACACGCAGCCCCACAGCACCCGGTGGCAGGCAAGAGGCATTCCTCCCCGTCGAGACGCTGTTGTGCTTCGGCGCCAGCTTCCGCGTCAACGGGCACGGCTACGGCGGGGCGAACATCACCGCCGCTCCCCCACCGGTGCCGCAGCTGGCGCGACTGTTCCGACGCTCGCCCGGAAGCATCATCCGCAAGATGTCGAACCTCGACGGATCGAGCCCCAACGGCGCCAAGAACGACGTGCTCGTCGCCCTGGAGCTCACCCGCGACGTGCCCGCCTACCTCGCCATCTACCAGCGGCTGCTGCTCGCCGCGCGCGCTGCGGGCATCACCGCCGACCAGCTGCCCGATTTCCTCGACCTGGTGCCGCACGGCACCCCCGCAGACATCGGCTCGTTCTTCGAGATCGACACCGTGCCCGACTGGCAGATGGAGCAGGCCGTGCAGATCGAGCTCGACTCCTGGCGTCAGAAGGCCCCTGACATTCCCACTGCCGAGACCGAGCGCCTGGCCGTCGCCGGGCAGCGCATTGGTCAGCAGCGCTTCGCCAAGGATGTGCTGCGCAACTACCAGCGCACCTGCGCCTTCTGCGGGTTGCGCACCGATGCCATCCCGGGCAGCCGTCGCATGCTCGTCGCCAGCCATGTGAAGCCATGGCGCGACGCGACCAGCCGAGAGCGACTCGACGCGGCAAACGGGATCGCCGCATGCCCCACGCACGACGCGGCCTTCGACCAAGGCTTGGTCACCGTGGCCGATGATCTGCACATCGTGCGCGCGCCGACACTCGAAGCCGCCGTGCACGCTGATGGTCGAGTCGCTCACAATTTCGGTGACTCGGGGATGCTCTCGCACCTGCGTGTGCCAGATACGTCCGCACGGCCCCGCGCCGCGTACCTGCAGTGGCATCGGTCGCATATCTGGGCCGCGACCACCCCTGTGAGCAGTTGACCAGTCGCACGCCAGAGGTTTACGCCGGGCACGCCACCAAAGTTCAGTCGGCGACCGCGGAAGGCTATCGTGTACAAGCCGCGCCGCCGCACTCTACTGACTCGCCCCTCGAATACTGCTCGTACTTGGTCCGAACGATCAAGCAACTCGACTCGGATGATGCACGGCGCGCGGCCGACCGTGCCACCTGCGTCGACGACTGGCCGCCGCCCGATCACCACTGAATCACAGGAAACTGCTAGGTTATTCAAGCGGTCATCGGACCGCACATGTGTGGTGATGAGCACCACTCAGAATCATCAGGGAGGATCCTCAATGACGCAGCCCACCTATACACCTCCGACGCCTGCCCCGCAGCGGCCCCGCGAGCCGCAGCATCAGGGCGCTGGTGGCCTCGTCATCACCGGGTTCGTTCTTGCAATCGTGGCAATCGTGCTCTGCTTCGTACCGATCGTCAACAACTTCGCGTTCGTTCTGGCGGTCGTGGGGCTGATCTTCGGCATCATCGGGCTTGTCGGGGCTTCAAAGGGCAAGCATGGCGGGAAGGGTCTCGCAATCGCCGCGATCGTGATCAGCGTTGTCTCGGGCATCGGCGTTCTTGCGTCGCAAGCCTTCTACAGTGCCGCGCTCAATAAAGTGAGCGAGGGCCTCGACGAGGTCAGCGCCAGCCTGGACGCCGCCACTGGTGACAAGACGGATGAGCTGCTGGGCACGGCAGTCGATGTGCAGCTAGGGCAGTTCACAGCGACAACGGGCCAGTACGGCATCACCGACACTGGTCTGCCCGTGCATGTCACGAACAAGACTACAGAGTCGCATTCCTACTCAATTCACATCGAAGCCGTCGATGCACAGGGAACCAGAATTCTCGACGACTACCTCCACGCCGATGGCCTCGGTGCTGGCCAGTCACAGGATTTCAAGGAATTCCAGTTCGTCTCATCCGACAAGATCGACGCCATGAAGAACGCACAGTTCAAGGTCGTCGAGGTGTCTCAGTACTGAGCCACAGCGCATAGTGCTGTTGGTAACCCGTCCAGCACTTGAATAGAGCAAGGCGGGGAAGACCTGTGGTCTTCCCCGCCTTGCTCTTCTTTGACTGTTGTGCTCCGTGAACCTCGCCAGCCAACAGGCGCCCAGAGCCGTGACGCGATCCCTCTCTCGGCCCCGCAGAACCCTCTCCAGCGCCCTGCCCTTCGCCAGCTCGTCGACGAGCTTGTCGAGGTATCTGATCTGCTGCGCAAGCGGGTCGGTGATCTCTTCCACACGAACACCGCAGATCACACCGGTGATCTTCGAAGCATCCGCCGGCAGCGTCGCCTGGGCGAAGAAGTCACGAAAGGTGATGTCGGTCTCGAGCAACGCCTGCAACTGGGTGGCGTCGAAACCGGTGAGCCAGCAGATCACCTGATCGAGCTCGTCGACCGTTCTGCCCTTTCTCTCGACCTTAGCCACGTACAGCTTGTAGACCGACGCGACGGTCATGTCGAAGACTCGCTGCATGTTGCTCTGCGTGCTCATGCGGTCAGCGTAGCAATCGACCAGCGTCGGCAGCATCGTCTACCATCGGTATCACGTTCACGAGTTGTGGCTGTCGGTACCTGGCCGGAGTCTCAGTGCCCTGGCTGTCACAGGTCGAGAACGGCAAGCCCGCCGCAGACGCCAGACGCATCCTCGACGTGCTCGACGTGCTCGGAGCCACCGTGCAGCTGACGCTGCAGCCGCAGAACGCGACATCACCGAAGAGTGATTCTGATGAATGACCATGAGCTGACCGTCTGGCTCGACGGCGAGCGCCTCGCCGCGCTCTCTCCCATCCTCCCGTCGCGATGAGCATCACCCGTATCGCAAGGTCGTCCGCTCGCTGTTGAACGAGCGCGACTGACCGAGCGGCCGCCTGCCGTCACACGTATCTGCGGGCCAGTCGCAGCGACGCCCCGACATATCCCCCGCCGTACTTGTACGCATGCATGATCGCCATCGCCAGCTCATGCAGCCCGACGCGCTCTTCCCAACCATCGGCCAACGGCGACACCTCGTCGTACGCGGCCACGACATCCTCACGCAGCGGCAGCCCGAACACCGCAAGCGACGCCAGTTCGGTCTCGGCATGGCCGCCCTGCCCATACGGATCGATCAGCGTCACCCCGGTCGCGCCACTGTCGTACAGCACGTTGCCGCCCCAGAGATCGCCGTGATTTCGCGACACCGCATGCCCGCCTCGGAGCGGTTGCGCGAGCTCTGTGCCTGACGCCGAATGCATCAGCGCGACATTCTGTGCGTGGGCATCGTTGTTGCCGATCGCCACATTGCAGGTCAGCTGACAAATCCAGGTTTCCAGCGCCTGACCCACCAGCTCTCATATCGAGAAAGCCCCACGTGGCGCGCCAGCTGATGACTGTCGTACTCGTCCAAGATTCGGTGCGGACGCGCTGGCACCTGTCGATCGACTGTCATCCGGGATTCCCTGATCACTGTCTGTCAGCGCCTGCTCAAGCCGTGAGGCCAGGTCGGCATCGCTCAGAGATTCAAGGGCGAACAGGTCTTCTTTGTCCACGTGGCGTTTCGCGGCCATGCGCTCCCGGTGATTTCCCTCGGGCACATACACGCCAAGAAAGTTCGAGATCACATCAGACAGAGCCTTGCGACCGGGCAGCGCAGTGAATGACTCACTGAGCAGCACCTCCTGCCGATACCCTCGATCGACGTCTGCAAGGATCCACCATCCCTGCACCACCCACTTACTTGATGGGTTCCAAGACATCCTGCACAAGCAATCGATACTTCTGATCGACGTTCAACTCCTGGCCAACGCTGAGGTCCCGCGCGTCCTCCGTGACGCTGTGGCTCTGTGCGAATCTCCGCACGATGGCCCCGTTGGCTGCGCCTGAGTAGTGCGGTATCGCAAGGATGCTGATCTCTTCATGCCGCAAAATCGCTTGTGCAGCGTCGAGCGCCTGCTGAGTCTTCCCTCCTATCGCAATCCAGGTCTGCCCGCGAGTATCGATCCCCGCATCGCGCATGCGGCCGATCAAGTCTCTGACCCGAGTCTCATTGTCGAATTGGTTGCCCGTATCGATCAATGTGGAATTGCTCTCCACCGTATCGATGAGATCGGCCATGAGCCCGCCCCAAGCATCAGTGCCACGAATGGCCTCTGCCAAGCGATGATCATTGTGCTTCGACCCGGTATGGAAGGTCTCCCACACCCCAGCGGTGAAGGCGTTCCCAGGATTGAGCCCGACGAGCACAGTGTTGGTGTGCAGTGTGTCGAGGATGCCGGGCTCGTCAGCAGGAAAACGCAAATCGCTCTGTCGATCAATCGCGACGGTGCCCGCAGCTTCGCCCCAGACGGCCCAACTCCAGTGTTTGCCGTACCTGCGTTCTACCTCGTCGAACACACGCTGAGTAACGCCCATTTCATCTCTCCCCCCAAGAAACACAGACACAGACATGTCTGCTTGCTGATGACCCTCGTACGAGCATCGTAGCGCTTGGTGGTGACACGCTTCCAAATCACTGACGCTTCGTTCCACAGACGATCACGCGCGCCGTCCGTTCAGCCTCTTATTGCCAAGTGAGCGCACGCCTCGCGCCGAATCCTTGCGATGGCACCGTGAGAGGCTGTGTGCCACAGACTCACCGGGAAAACCTCTTTGAGCAAAGGGCCCATTGAGCATGAAGGCGACACCTTACCCGCGGACCTGCGATTTCTGCCCTGCATTCAGCATCCTGCCACCAGCGTGTACCACGGTGCACCCAGGCCAGAAACAGCCCTACATGCGCAACTCGCTCTATGAGGCACGCGGGTGCGCACACGACCTACGTGCGCAACGCCCCGTCTCCGGGAGCGACCTCGTCGATGGCGATCGCCGAGCACATCGTCGCCCAGGCGACCCAGGAGCACGACCTGAACGTCTGATCTGCACCACGAGATTTTTCTCCCACATCACCATCCCCACGCGAAAGACAACGAGGTACTGACCGTGAGCCACAACGAACCCCCGATCGCCGAAACGTCCGGCGCCCGCGCCCCGAGCACCGCCGGAGCACCAGCATCGGATACAACGCGCTCAGCTACATCTTCAAGACCTTCTCACTGGCCTACGTCACGCGACTTCGGCAGGTGTCGACCGATCTGAGCTCCACGGCGGTGACCGTCGCTGGGCTCGTCGCCCTCGTGACCGTGCCCCTGTTCGGCAGCCTGTGCGGCCGTGCGGGGAGCAAACGCGTCATCATCTGCGGCGGCCTATTGGGGTCGGCGTTCGCCTGCGTCTTCCTGGCCCTGCCGCGCACGGCCGAACCGCAGTCGGTAGTCTCGCGATCGGCTTCGGAACCGGCGTGCTCGCACCGATGAAGTTCTCTGCCCAGGGCTCGTTCCTGAGCAGGCAGTTCCCTGCCGAGTCGCGATCAACCGGCGTCGGCACGGCACGCGAGATCGGTACGGCCGTCTCGGGTGCAGCATCTGGCGTGCAGCAGCGAACAAGGCCGCACGCCAGATGCGCCGCACACCTCAGCTCTCGCGCCTCAAGCCTCGCCCCGCACACCTGACGAAGGCGCACACGTACGCGAGCACGCCGCGCGCCCTTGCGGGCAGGCGGGCAGGCAAGCAGGCAGGATTATTCCCGCACCACGGGGTCGGGCAGGTACACCTGGCCGCCCGCAGCCACGAACTCACGACTCTTGGCCTGCATGCCGGCAATCGCCGCCTGGGCCTCGGCGCTGCCGTAGGCGTCGCGGATGTCCTGAGAGATGCGCATCGAGCAGAACTTCGGCCCGCACATCGAGCAGAAGTGCGCCGTCTTGGCGGGCTCGGCCGGCAGCGTCTCGTCGTGGAATGCCGACGCGGTCTCGGGGTCGAGCCCGAGCCCGAACTGATCGCGCCATCGAAACTCGAATCGAGCCTTCGACAGTGCGTTATCCCGGGCCGCCGCGCCCGGATGCCCCTTGGCGATATCGGCAGCATGGGCGGCAATCTTGTAGGTGATCACACCGGTCTTCACGTCGTCGCGATCGGGCAGTCCCAGATGCTCCTTGGGCGTCACGTAGCAGAGCATCGCGGTGCCGTAGCGTGCGATCTCGGTGGCGCCGATCGCCGAGGTGATGTGATCGTAGCCCGGTGCGATGTCGGTGACCAGCGGGCCCAGTGTGTAGAAGGGTGCGCCATCGCAGAGGCGCTGCTGCCGCTCGACGTTCTCGCGCACCAGGTGCAGCGGAATGTGGCCGGGGCCTTCCACCATCACCTGCACGTCGTGCTCCCAGGCGCGGTGGGTGAGCTCGGCGAGGGTGTCGAGCTCGGCGAACTGGGCCGCGTCGTTTGCGTCGGCGATCGATCCCGGGCGCAGGCCGTCGCCCAATGAGAATGCCACGTCGTAGGCTGCGAAGATCTCGCACAGCTCGTCGAAGTGCGTGTAGAGAAAGTTCTCCTGATGATGGGCCAGACACCATCCTGCGAGAATCGACCCGCCGCGCGAGACGATGCCGGTCACGCGGTCGGCGGTCAGTGGCACATACCTCAGCAGCACACCGGCGTGCACCGTCATGTAGTCGACGCCCTGCTCGCACTGTTCGATCACCGTGTCGCGGTAGATCTCCCACGTCAGTGCGTTCGCATCGCCGTCGACCTTCTCGAGCGCCTGATAGACCGGGACGGTGCCGATCGGAATGGGCGAGTTGCGAATGATCCATTCGCGTGTCGTGTGGATGTCATTGCCAGTCGACAGATCCATCAGCGTGTCAGCGCCCCATTTGGTGGCCCATTGCAGTTTCTCCACCTCGTCGGCGATCGAGCTGGTCACTGCTGAGTTGCCGATATTGGCGTTGATCTTGACCAGGAACGCCCGGCCGATGATCATCGGCTCGCTCTCAGGATGATTCACATTGGCCGGAATGATCGCTCGCCCAGCGGCAAGCTCGGAGCGCACCAGCTCCACATCGCATCCTTCACGCAGGGCCACGTAGCGCATCTCGGGTGTGATCATGCCGCGCCGGGCATAGTGCATCTGGGTGACCGTGCGGCCCGCTTTTGCGCGGCGCGGGGCGGGGTGTCTCCCCTGCCAGCGCTGGGATGCTGCGCCGCGTCGCAAGGCGCGCCGGCCATCATCTTCGAGCCGGTGCCCCCGAGCAGCGTAAGTCTCGGCGTCTGCGCGGGCGTCGACCCATGCCTCGCGCTGCGGCGGCAGACCGTGTTCGGGGATGCTGCCCGGCCCCATGGTGCGATACACCTGCACCGGCGCGTTGGGATGCCCGTTCGAGTCTTCGAGTGCGATTTCGGTCACCGGCACGTGGATGCCGTGCTCGGCATCTTCGATCCAGGCCGGCGAATGCGTATGGTACTGCTCGCCTCCAGCGCTCGACGGTGCTGATGAATCAGGTGAATTGGGCGCGGTCATCCGCTGTCCTCTCTTCCTACGCCGGTGTCAACCGGATCAGGTTCAGCGGTGTCAGACGGTCTCAGTCTGGTCTCAGCCCTCTGCCGAGGGCCCCCGCGGGGTCGAGAGTCATTGTAGCGCGTGGGTGGCCCGGCCCGATGCTTCAGTGCCCGTACCTGCGCATACGTGCCGCTTTGCTCCAGCCGCTGCGACGTGAGTTGTGCTTCTGCTCGGCGTTGGAGTTGGGACGCATCATCAGTGTTATGCCGTCGAAGTCGGTCGGCGTCCACTCCTGCCCATGGGTCTTGAACGCCAGGCCCTGCTCGTTGTCGGCGTTGTACGCCATGATCGCTCGCCCTGACGAAATGTTCTCGAGCACCTGGTCCCACAGCAGATCACGCACACGCGCGGGCACCCTGCCGACGTAGACCCCGGGCGAGATCTCCATCAGCCATCGGGTCAGGTGACCGCGCAGCTTGGGCGGGCTCACGGTGATGACAATCACAACCATGGGTGCGCTACTCCTCGGCGATGGCGTCTGCAGAAGACCCCACCGCCCCATCAGCGTAGTTTCTACCGCCGGCGACCAGCCCATGACTGCCTGCCCACAGATGCGTGACATCCGTCTGCAGCGCATCGGCGAATTCGACGTCACCAGCGTCTGCCTCCGCCACGGGCAGCAGCAGCGCGCGAATGTCAGAGACACAACGCTGCATGAAGTGCCCCGACCGCATGAGCTCGCGCACGGCCTTGCGTCCAGCTGTGCCCATGTCAGGGTGCTCCTCAGCGGCCAGGTCGAAGGCCAGCGGCAGGGTGATCTCGGTGCGATACAGATCGGCGATGTCGAAGACGAAGCTGCGCTCGTTACTCGTGTGCACGAATCCGAGCCCCGGCGAGCAGCCCAGCGAGACGATCACGGCGTGCACCACACCGTAGATCGAGGTGCTCACGGCGCTCAGAGCGCGGTTGATCGCGTCGGCATCCTCGAAGTCGGTGACCTTGTATGTGCGTCCCTGCCACTTGACACCGGTGCGCTTCGCTTCTCGAGCATAGGCGCGCCGCACTCTGGTGCCCTCTTTGCCGAGCAGCTGCTGCATGGTCAGGCCTGAGGTGTCTTCGCCTGGAAACCGCATGGCATACATGGCACGCGCAACTTTCATGCGCGACCGCTTCGACGACACCAGGCGTGCCTGAGCCTCGAGCAGAGCCGTCGAACGCGCGAGGCTCTCACCATGGCAGTAGTAGCGCACGCCCTGTTCACCCACCCAGACGCAGGTCGAGCGAGATTCGGCCAGCAGTGACATCGCCGCATGGGTCACTGTGGCGCCGGGTCCGAGCAGCAAGACCCCCAGGGCTGCCGCGGGAATGTGCACCGTGCCTCGGGAATCGGTTGAGGTGATCGCATTGCTCTCGCGGTTCACCACGCAGTGCTCCACGTAGATGAAACTGAGCCGATCCCGAGCGCGCACCAGTTCAGGCAGGTCTGGCGGGCGCACGCCCGGGATGTCAGCCACGGATCAGCCTTCCGCTCGCATCGGGGCGAGGGTGAGCAGACCGTACCCGTAGCCCTTGGCGCGCCCGATGCCCCCGGTCAGCGCCTTTCGCAGCAGTTCTGGGTCTTCAACGATCAGAAACCCGTCATAGATCGCCGTGGCCAGTGTGACGTGGTCTTCGCGACGTTCGAACTCGCGCGTCTGACGCTCTTGAATCATCACCTCGGGCAGGTCGAAACGATTGGTCGGGAACCGCACCCCGAGCTGACCTGCACGATCAGTCAGCCACTGCAGCTGGTCAGCGCCCTTGACCAGCCCGACACGCCGGCCACGCTTCTGCCCGGGGGTGGTAACCGATCTTGTCGGGTTCGCCTTCAGACGAAACCGCCATTCGTCGCCAACCGTGAGCCGCTTGAGCAATGGCGCGTAGTCAAGGCTCAGCAGCTGCTCGATGCTGCCGCCGAGTTCGCCGGCCAGAACCTCGCCCGCGGGTACCTGATCGCTCACGATGAACAGCGTGTGCCGCTCGGCACCGGGGTCGAGACGCCAGAGTACTCGTTCTCTCGGCGTGCCGTCAGCGGTCTCTGTCGAGTGGGCGACGATCGCATGCAGCACCTGTGGCGAAGCGAGGGCTCTGACGGCTTGGCGGGTGCGGGGCGAAAAGCTGAATCGTGTGATGCGGGTCATCGCCGATCCTCCTGATTCTCGAAATGCACAGTGCCTGCCTCTGCGCTGTCAGCAGCATCGAGCACCGCGCTCATGGGGTCGTGCTGTACAGCGCTGGCCGCGTCATCGCTGCCCGTCTCTTCGACGGGGGTGCTGCCATCCAGCGTCAGCGGGTCAACAATGGGCAGCGTGGTCACGCGCCGCCCTCTCCAGAGTCGTCTGCGCGGATCGAAACTCACCGGTTCATCGTCGACAATTTCGATAGCGTCATCAGCGGCCCCTGCAGACGGCTCAATCTGAACGGTCAGGCCGCCCGCGCGAGAGCGCCCGGACGATCGACCGTGACGGTATTCGTCTTGGTGCCGTGCCGTCGCAGTCCACGCATGTGTCGAGAGAACGTCTTCGAGCGTGCCCTCGACCACCTCAGCCTCGATCGGCCCGTCTGGCGGGCATGACCGACGCCCCAAGAAGATCGGAAAGTACGGGCTCTGCAGCGACTGCGCGATCGTCTCGAGACGCTCCCGGTCATCTGCCTCGAGCGCGGCCAGAAAGACCGCATCCTGCAGGTAATACCGCTCTGAGAGCGGCATCGGATGCCCCGAGTCGTCATGTGTGGTGTGAAAGTCGCGCATCAGAGTGCCTGGCTGATCTGCGCGCACGCCGAAACGCAGCCCCTCGAATCGCTCGAGTGAATCTGTGCGCCGCACTCCCGCGGCTGCGGCGAGCATGCCGATCACCGCGCTCTTGGTCGGCAGCGGCTGTGTCAGTCTGCGAGAGAATCGGCTGCGCACTCCCCACGACTGCAGCGGTGCCGCAAGTCGCAGTGTCAGTACGTATGGCATATGTCAGTCCTGTCGCCCTGTCCGGTCGCGCAGGCGCGACGCGACGAGTGCGCCCAGCTGATCGGCCGCCTGCGCCAGAGAGACCTTCGCGCCGAGTTCGTCAGCTCGTTCAGTCTCGTCGCCCAGACGCACCACCCAGGTCTGAACCGGAGTGGTGGCGTATGCGGCGTCAATCTCTTTCGCACGATCGACCAGACGGCCCGTCGCCTCTTGCACACGAGACGCACCAGTGACCGGGCGCTCGAATGCGCCGACCAAGTTCACCGCCTGTGTGTCGCGCACGCTGATCACGACGAGCTCGGGCAAAGTGTTGTGCGCGAAGGTATTGATCTTGCCATTGGGGATGCTGGTGACGAATGCCTTGGCAAACGCCTCGACGGCGCGTTTGGTAGCCTCGATGTCGCCGATGTTCTCGAGCAGGCGGTCACCGTCGACATTGGCGTATCGATAGAGCGTAGCCGAGTTGAACTCGACGGTGCCGATCATCGCAGCGCCTGAATCCTGTTCATCGGCTGCTCGGTCTTTGGCATCGTCGACCGCAGTGAAGTAGTCGGCTTCTGCGTTGACTCGGTGAACACTCAGGGCGTGAGCGACCTGGGCGGCCGCGTCGATGTTGAGGTCGGTGTCATCGGCCACCATGCGGCCGAACAGGGCGATGTCGACTGCGTGGTCTTCTTTCAGGATCTTCTTGATGTCTTTCTTGCGGCCCTTCACCTCAGCAGAGGAGTCTTCAGCCTCGGCCATCTCAACGATGAGCTCAGCCAGTCGCGCATACTGACGCTCGCCGAGAAAGAACAGGTACGTGGTCTCTTCGGCCTTTGCCGCAACGGCCTCGTCTGAGTCTTTGGCTGCTTTGGCTGCCTTCGTCTTACGCGACGCGTCGAGTTTGATGCCGGCACTCTTCAGCGTCTCTTCAGCCAGTGTGATTGCCTGCTGCTCGGTGAGGTCTGAGATCTCGGCGACGTGTTCTGCCAGGACCTCGGCGACACGCTTCGTGCGCAACCCGAGATCGCTCGCGTCGAGCGTGTCTCGAAAGGCCTGTCGGGTCGGGCGCTTCCAGGCTTGGCTCGAGACACGTGCACGGAGAACGCCACCGTACACAGCGCTCTTCGGGCTGCCGGTGTCATCGCGGTTGAGGTTGCTGGGCGGCACAGTCTGCAGAATGCTGAAGTCGATGATCGTGCGGTTAGACATGGGTGATTCTCCTTAAATGCTGATGCTGTGAAAACTGGTGTGTAAGCGTGCGAGAAGCTCTCAGGCTTCGGCCTTTGTCTCATGAGAAGATGGGCGTTGGGCAGAGAGGTAGTCACGCCCCCACCGCAGACGCACGCCATTCGCGCGGTTCTCGTCACGCAGAGTGATGAGATCTTGCGCTAAGGCAGCGTAGTCCAGCGGAATGCGCGCCCCGCGAAGCAGCTGAATCAGACCTCGAGCATGACGCACGGTCTCGTTCCAGTCTGTTGCTGTCTGCAATGCATCGAAACGCCGCTGAATGCCTTTGATCTTCTCTGGCTGCACAGCTGCCAGACGCCCGCATGCTTGCCCGAAACTCACACCAAGACGATGCATCGACATGTCTTTGACTGACTGCTGATGCATTGCGAAGAGGGTGAGCGCTGTGTGCGACGCCTCTTCTCGAACAGTCGGCTCGTTGCCTGCCTCGCCTCTGGGCGCGCGTTGAGGAAGATCGGCAATGGTCCATTCCAAGATGCTGGGGTCGTCTCCGACCTCACTGCCGGTGTTTCGACGAAGTCTGGCCAACGCTGAGACGCTGACCGATCGATCCTGCAAATACCCGCCGGCCAGCTTCTTCACCTGCCGGTCGATATAGGCGGGAAACGGTGCCAGCTCGACCGTCTGCTCGCCTGTCTGCTGTACTGTGCCGCTCATGCAATCTCCTTTGCAAGTGGGGTGGCCACCGTCGTATCTGGTGCGCCGAGGTATTTCTTCATGCCCGTGCGGAACCGCAGATCAGCGACCGCCGCGTTGACGAAGCGCAGTGATGAGCCGATCTTCACCTCTCGGCCTGTCCATGTTTGAGGCCCGCATTCGTCGACCAATGCACTGCCGAGTTGCAGCATCGCGTCACGGGCGGTGGCACGCCAAGCCGCCAGCGCCTGCACACGGTCGGTCTGCACAGTGAGTTCTGCCAGCCACTGCCGGAACAACCCGTCGATGCTGCTGTAACCGCGCTCCCCCGCTCTGACGCGCGCCGCCGCGGGGTCGAGTCCGGCGGCACTGGCCAGATTGCCGGCAAGACTGCGAACCTGCTTGACGCCTTCGTCGGCCAATGCGGTCGCGTTCTCGAGCAGTCCCCGCAGCGCGACATCAGTCGAAGCCAACACGCTCAGGTGCAGATCGAGCGAATCGTCGATCTGCTCGGCGACGACGGAGTCATTCGATCCGTAGACAAGGCCAAAGGCCTGCACTGTGACCAACTCGTCTCGCGACAACGCCCCCGTGCTATACAGCGACGAGAGCCACTGCGAGGCCAGGGAAGGCAGGCGATCTGGCTGCTGCTCAGCATTGTCGACCGGCAGCAGATTGGCCACGCCACGCCACAGGCTGCGCTCAGCGCTGTGCTGCAGCGGCATGTAGACCAGAGGCATTCCCAACGAACGTTCTTGAGTCGGGCTGCGACGCCAGACAGTCATCGGTTCGTACTTCTGCCCATTCTGCGGCTTCAGCCGGTCGCCGTTGGCGATGATCACACCGGTGACTCTGCCGCTATCGTGAAAGAGGCGGATGCGGCGACTCTGCCAGGTGTAGAGCGTCGCCGGCCCGTGGAAGTAGCGAATCTCACCCGTCTGATCAATCTTCGCAGCCTTGTCGAGTGTCTGATCGAGCCCAGGCGTCACCGCTGCGGTCGTCTGCGGGCGTTCCCAGGCGGGCCTGTCGCCTGCGGGCTTCTGGTCCTTGACGTTCCAGGTGGCGCTCTGACCGCCCTGACCCACGAAGTTGAGGGCCAGCGTCTGCGCGAGTGTCTTGCCGGTGATGAGCAGACCACCCAGCTGACCGGTCCAGGCTACCCCGATGGGATATCCTCTGCCCCCTTTCACCCGAGGATCACCGACCACACCAGTCTTGATGCCAGAGGGATCGAACGCCTGAACCGTGACCAGCCATCGTGCTGCCTCAGCGAAGCTGAGGCTGTCGAGACCTTCGCCGATGCGCGTGGTGAAGAACGGATCGCCGTTCGGCACGTCGAGCACGAGCTTCTCGAGCCCCGAGGCCTCTCCCTTCGCCGTGTGCAGATCTGCGACTTGGAAGAACGGCTGCTCTGGGTCGAGCAGATCGAAGCGATCATGGTGACGCCGCAGGTGCTCGATGACCCTATCGTGAATGCCATTGTTCCAAAGGAAAGACCAGACTTTACTGAATGGAGCGTTCGGCCCATGCTTCTCGACGTACTCAGGTTGAGCTCGATTGGCTGGCCCACCAGGTATAGCCGCGTACATCGCAGCGAGCAGCAGACGTATCAGAGCGAAGCGCTGAATCGGCAAGTCACCGTTGACTGCGGTGATCTCACGGGCCCGCTGCAGCACGTCGACCATCGAGAGCTCTGTAGACTCACCACTGGTCAGGGTCACCGGAATCCACGGCTCGTCGAGCAGGTTGAATGTCGGCCGCTCACTCATGTTGGCCATCCTCTAGAAGCTGCAGCCCCTCGGCGCTTGTGTAGCGGAAGCACCGTGTGGTGCTCCCACGTCGGTTCTCTGCGGTCAATGTGAACTCCCCTTCTTCGTCAAGCAGGACGAACAGCTGCCCCGCCAGTGCTGGGCAACTCTGCCAGTCGGTGCGGATGAACTCTGGCTGGCTGTCTTCGAGTGCCAGTATGAGTGCACCCACCGACATCTGCGTGTTGACCCGGTTCAACGCGATGCTGCTGCGAAGGATCTGATTCCGTTGACGCAGGTTCGGCACGCCGAATGAGGTCGGCAGCGGTTGAGCGTTCGGGTTGTCGTCGTCTGTTACCAGCCAGAACTGCCCGTCGCGCTTGCGCAGGGCATACACCTCGACGGAGTCTTCACTGTCGCGCACGCTGGCGCGTGCCTCATGCCCGGCGACAGACTCAGGATCTGGGGCCTCACCGTCGAGCCAGCCGAGCAGGCTGCCCGGAATGCCGTCTTGCGGGGCATCAATGCGAAACAGTCTCGCGCGCGCGTCACGGTCGGCCTGCTTCTGCCGCCACTTTTCGGCGGCCTCAGCCATGGCATCCTGCCAGGCGGCTGGCCCGATCATGGCAGTGCCGTACACCCGCTGCACCAGAGACGGAAGCTCATCTGGCACTCTACACGTGCGCGACTGATCGGGCCGCACGTCGAGCACTGCCAGCGTGCGCAGCAGGAGGTGGTCACCATAGATGAATGCTGACCCGCGTTCGGGTTCTGGCATCTCAGCCTGCCAGTCGACCCCCGTGATCAGCAGCTCAGCCTGCCGCAACCGCTCGGGTCGCTGCTGCTGACCCGGCCCCCGCGCATGACGGTGCAGTCGACCAGAACGCTGCATGAGCAGGTCGATCGGCGCCAGATCAGAGACCATCACGTCGAAGTCGACGTCGAGTGACTGCTCGATCACCTGTGTCGCCACGACGATGTGCATGCCGGCTCGAGAGCCGCCATCTGGCCCGAAACGCGCGACCAGGCCTGCGTCGATACGCGCGCGATCGAACGCGAGAAAGCGCGAATGGTCAAGCGTCACATCTGCTTCGGGAAAGCTCGCGCGAAGCAGATGAAAGGTCTTCTGCGCTCGCCTGACGGTATTGCGAATAACCACTGCGCAACCGCCATCGGCCAGTCGGGTGCGCAGTGCAGCGACCAGGACATCCCCGGTTTCTTCACCGTCGACGTGCTCATCGAGAACGGACAACGTGATGTCGGTATGTCGACCTGACGAAGATGGGCGTAACGTGCGGCGATCGCCGGCGTCTGCCGTGATGCTGATGAGTGGATATGCGGTCTCGAAGGCGTCTGGCGGTCGCAGCTTGGCGTCGGAGCTCTCGTCTGCAAGAGCCTCAGCGACGGGGTCTTCGTCGTCTTCAGCGTCGAGATCTGGGAACAGGTCTTCTTCGTCGTCAAGGTCTGGGAACAGATCTTCTTCGTCGGCAGCCGCAGCGAATTCAGCACCTCTCCCAGTCACGCCTTCACTGCGCCCCTGCTCATATGCAGCGAGGAATGCCTCGCGCCGATTCTGCGGCAGCGTCGCCGAGAGCATGATCACAGGCACCTCGTAAGCGGCCAGCCACGAGAGCACTGTGTCGAGATAGGCGTTCATGTACGCGTCGATGGCGTGCACTTCATCGAGAATGACCACTTTGCCGGCAAGAGCCAAGTGGCGCAGCACTGCGTGCTTGGCCTTCAGCCCGGTCATCAAGACCTGATCGATCGTGCCGTCGACGAAGCTCGAAAGATTGCCCTTCTTACGACCAGAGAGCCAGGCGTCGGCCACAGCCCGAAGGCCGATCTGCTCGTTTCGTGATTCGTCTGTCGCGATGTTGCTGGTGGCCCATGGCCTGCTCAGATGTGCATACTGCTCGTTGAGATTGCGCTTGCCGTGCGCGAGGAAGACCGAAGTCGTATCGAGCCTGTGGTCGCTGGGGAACGATTCAATCCAACGCAGGTATCTGGTGAACATGGCGTTCACGGTCGCCTGCGTCGGCAGCGCGTAATAGACGCCGCCGAGACCGAACTTCTGAGCCAGTATCTCGGCAGCGAGCAGCGCAGCCTCAGTCTTGCCCTCGCCCATGTTGGCCTCGAGAATCATTAGACTGGGCCGCTCGACGGCCTGCGCTGCCTCGACGAAGGCGCGTTGGCTCGGCCGCAGGGATGCGCCGGGCAGGTTGAAGCGCTGTCTGAACAGGTCGTCGGGGTCGGGTGGCGCATCCGGCGGTCGCCATGCTCGTGGAAGCGACAGCTGCTGCCACGCGGTTTCAGCTCGGGCGACTGCGTCGAAGTGCTGCTCATCTCGCTGATCGTGGTTGAGCGGAAAGAGTTCGTCGTTGCTGGCGACCCAGTCGGCAAAGATCAGCGTGCCGGTCAGAAGAATCTGAATGCGTTTGGTGAAGAGGGTGCTGCCTAGCCTCGGCAGCAGCTCATCTGCGCCGGTGCCCCGCGCCGCCCACTCGAAGAACTCATCACGCACATGCTGCCAGACCCCGGTGCCGACAAGATCAGGCTGTGTCTGAAACGTATTGATCTTTCCACTCGTCAGCGACGTGCCATGGTGACCTGCCACCACAACGGCGAGAGCCTCTGCAGCTGCGGGTTGAAAACCGACTTGACGCTGCAGCCATGCTTGAAGAGACATCGCGCCCACGAGCTCGTGACGAACCTTGCTTCGCATGGGTGTGTTGAACTCTGCTGGCGCATGAAGTCCACCTCTTGAGAACGCACGTTCAGCGCCGTTGCGATCTTGTATGACGAATGCGGGCGAGGCCTTGCCCACGTCGTGCACGGCTGCGATGAATTGGAAGAGCGTCTTTGCTTCGTCGGTGGAGATGCCCAAGTCTTCGACGACAAGCTGCCGGACATGCGGCGCAAGGAATTCATCCCAAACATACCCCGCCGTTTCTGCAGTGTCTTGCAGATGCTGCCAGAGCTGAAGGTAGTCGTCCGGGTGGGATTCATCCCACTGATTCGACTTCGCCCAGACGGAAGCGGCCGAAGCAGAAAGAGCAGGCCAAGGTGAGTCAGTCTTCGATGCCCTGATCGTAGAAGCCATCCGTTTTCTCTCCCCCGTCAGGAACTCATTCCTAACCCATCTTGAGTGTAGTTGATGCCGCCGACATGATGCGGCGATGCCGCATGACGACTGATCGCGGCTCGAACCGAACAAAACGGCACGTTCGAGAGGGTCACAGGGCTCTAGACTTGTTCTGCGCTCCCCGCTCAGGCGGGGGTGATCCCTTAGCTTCTTCCAGCCACTTGCAGACGGTCTTGCGCTCCCCGCTCAGGCGGGGGTGATCCCGCTGGCACCAAACGAGTCCTGTGCTCGCGCGAGCGCTCCCCGCTCAGGCGGGGGTGATCCCACCGGGCTGTAGTCCTCTGTAATCTGCTGCTTGCGCTCCCCGCTCAGGCGGGGGTGATCCCATATCGCGTAATATCCGACCGGCGTGGGCGAGGCGCTCCCCGCTCAGGCGGGGGTGATCCGGAGCTCGGACACCATATCCGCTACGGTCTCAGGCGCTCCCCGCTCAGGCGGGGGTGATCCTTTCTGCGCGAACATCGGCGCGAACATCAGCAGGCGCTCCCCGCTCAGGCGGGGGTGATCCCGCGAACACGGTGTGGTTCCGCTACACGTCGACGCGCTCCCCGCTCAGGCGGGGGTGATCCCCGGAAACTGATCGCGCAGAGCGATTTCAACTTGCGCTCCCCGCTCAGGCGGGGGTGATCCCGCGACAACGCCAAGGCCATGCTCCTCCGCGAAGCGCTCCCCGCTCAGGCGGGGGTGATCCCGGGTCAGGAGCCAGCAGATCGATCTTGACGCCGCGCTCCCCGCTCAGGCGGGGGTGATCCCAAGCGGCTTGCCGCGGCGATAGCCGGTCTCACGCGCTCCCCGCTCAGGCGGGGGTGATCCGATGCTCCCGATTCGGTGCGGGTCGGAGCCTCGGCGCTCCCCGCTCAGGCGGGGGTGATCCCCTGTTCTCGACCGAGGCACTGCCCGCCCAGGGGCGCTCCCCGCTCAGGCGGGGGTGATCCGTGGCCACCCCGGCAGACACAGACCAGCCAGACGCGCTCCCCGCTCAGGCGGGGGTGATCCCTGGACGATCTATGGCTTGATCATCCAGAACTGGCGCTCCCCGCTCAGGCGGGGGTGATCCCGAACCCGTTGTCACGCATGAGCCGGATGGCCTGCGCTCCCCGCTCAGGCGGGGGTGATCCCTATGGCTGGGCAGGTCATCGTCAAGGTCGACGGCGCTCCCCGCTCAGGCGGGGGTGATCCCGCGACCGGGGCGGCGAGCGACTGCATGGCCGGGCGCTCCCCGCTCAGGCGGGGGTGATCCCATGGCCTCCGCTGCCACCGACCACGTCGGGATGCGCTCCCCGCTCAGGCGGGGGTGATCCCCGGTCGTCTTTCTGGATGGCCGCTTCGAACTCGCGCTCCCCGCTCAGGCGGGGGTGATCCCTCGGCCGGTGTGACGATCACCCAGCGCTACGAGCGCTCCCCGCTCAGGCGGGGGTGATCCGCAGTTCGCCGAGTCGGTCAGCGCCGCGACCGTGCGCTCCCCGCTCAGGCGGGGGTGATCCCTCTAATGATCTTGTGGTCTGCCATATTCTTTCGCGCTCCCCGCTCAGGCGGGGGTGATCCCGGCGACGGGAACGCGACGTCGCCGTAGGTGTTGCGCTCCCCGCTCAGGCGGGGGTGATCCGATCAGCGACACCGCATACGAGCGCGCAGCTCAGCGCTCCCCGCTCAGGCGGGGGTGATCCCGCATCGCGCAACCGCCTCGAAAGAACAGTCACGCGCTCCCCGCTCAGGCGGGGGTGATCCGGCTCAGAGCACAGCACACTCACGGGAGCCGAAGCGCTCCCCGCTCAGGCGGGGGTGATCCCGTGGGGCGCGGCGTGCGTCGCGCTCGCAAGGAGCGCTCCCCGCTCAGGCGGGGGTGATCCGCAGCTGCTGCGCGGCCGTCACCGACTGCGCAGGCGCTCCCCGCTCAGGCGGGGGTGATCCGACACCGCCAGAGGGCCCGAAGAAGCAGTAGGGGCGCTCCCCGCTCAGGCGGGGGTGATCCCAGGGTCATCTTTCGCGGGCGAGTCACCGACCTGCGCTCCCCGCTCAGGCGGGGGTGATCCCTCCATCAGAAACAGCAGTAGGGAAACCGCTCAGCGCTCCCCGCTCAGGCGGGGGTGATCCCGCCGCCTACCAAGTGTTCACCGCCGTGCAGGCGCGCTCCCCGCTCAGGCGGGGGTGATCCCTTGACGCTGTTGCCGAGCGGCAGCAGGTCGGTGCGCTCCCCGCTCAGGCGGGGGTGATCCCCCGCTCGACGCCGAGGAGCACTGGACGATCGTGCGCTCCCCGCTCAGGCGGGGGTGATCCGTTTGGCGACCATTTCGAGTCGGTGACGGCGGCGCGCTCCCCGCTCAGGCGGGGGTGATCCGATCACGTATGACTTCACTGGGCCGCTCCGCGCGCGCTCCCCGCTCAGGCGGGGGTGATCCCGGCACAGCGATGCCCGTGAAGTCGTAGCCTGCGCGCTCCCCGCTCAGGCGGGGGTGATCCGATCGCGGTTGCTCTCGGGCAGGCCGCGCCCCTGCGCTCCCCGCTCAGGCGGGGGTGATCCCGGTGGGGCGTGCCCAACGAGCTGCCGCCCACCGCGCTCCCCGCTCAGGCGGGGGTGATCCCTTGTTCACCGCGACGAGCACGCCCGCTGCGAGGCGCTCCCCGCTCAGGCGGGGGTGATCCCCCTCGCAGCGAGAAGGCCGCGAAGCTCATGAAGCGCTCCCCGCTCAGGCGGGGGTGATCCCGGCGAAGTCTATGGTGTGATTGTGGAACGCAAGCGCTCCCCGCTCAGGCGGGGGTGATCCACGCTCACGCGCCAGTCAGCGAACTGCACCTAATGCGCTCCCCGCTCGCGCGGGGGTGATCCTGCCCTTCACGAAGTCGTCGACGTTCGCGGCCAGCGCTCCCCGCTCAGGCGGGGGTGATCCGACGCGCACAAGCGTGCCGCCGACATCGCAGCAGCGCTCCCCGCTCAGGCGGGGGTGATCCGTAAACCAACCACCGCCCGCGCTTACCATCGCGGCGCTCCCCGCTCAGGCGGGGGTGATCCGTCACATCCCGGGCGTGTCGCGCACCCGCGCCTGCGCTCCCCGCTCAGGCGGGGGTGATCCCGTTTCCCGGATGGGTCGCCAGAGTGGTTGGCGGCGCTCCCCGCTCAGGCGGGGGTGATCCCGCCGGCTCGCGTGCACCCGCCACGCCATCGGCGCGCTCCCCGCTCAGGCGGGGGTGATCCCGCGGCCGCCGCACCACCGAGCAACGTCATCGAGCGCTCCCCGCTCAGGCGGGGGTGATCCCGACACCGTCTTTGTCACGGAACCTCGCGCGGGGCGCTCCCCGCTCAGGCGGGGGTGATCCCGTCTACGTCTACATGAGCTCGTCGGTGACGCGGCGCTCCCCGCTCAGGCGGGGGTGATCCCCAGCGAGGGCCTGAACAGAGATCTGGAGGTCTGCGCTCCCCGCTCAGGCGGGGGTGATCCCAATCGACCAGCTCGCTCAGAGATCAGGGCTCGGCGCTCCCCGCTCAGGCGGGGGTGATCCCGTCAGTCCGAGCTGCTTCGCGTAATCGAGGAAGCGCTCCCCGCTCAGGCGGGGGTGATCCCTCTTTGCGGCCCTCGAGCTGCACGGCCACGGAGCGCTCCCCGCTCAGGCGGGGGTGATCCCCACGAGGGTCATTCTAACCGCGAAGGTTGATGAGCGCTCCCCGCTCAGGCGGGGGTGATCCCCAGCTGCATCTTCCCCCGCTTTCTGAATGCCCGCGCTCCCCGCTCAGGCGGGGGTGATCCCGGGTCGGCGACCGTACCAGGGGGGGTGAGTGAGCGCTCCCCGCTCAGGCGGGGGTGATCCGTGGCGTGATAAGGGCTCGACCACTCGACGCAAGCGCTCCCCGCTCAGGCGGGGGTGATCCGCGGTAGCGCAGGCACTCGGGCGCAGCGCCCACGCGCTCCCCGCTCAGGCGGGGGTGATCCCTGCGGCACGAGGCCTTCGACACCGAGGCGATGGCGCTCCCCGCTCAGGCGGGGGTGATCCCTTCCGGGTGATGTGCTTGCCGCTAGTTGCGTAGCGCTCCCCGCTCAGGCGGGGGTGATCCCGGCAAAAACGCGCTTCTTGAGGTGCGTGAGCTGTGCTCCCCGCTCAGGCGGGGGTGATCCCCGCCTGTTCCGGTGGTTGACGTATGACGCGGCGTGCTCCCCGCTCAGGCGGGGGTGATCCCACGCTTGATGGCTACTTCACCAAGGCGACGGCGTGCTCCCCGCTCAGGCGGGGGTGATCCTCGGACGCCGTGCGGCCCCATTCGAGCGCGTTTGTGCTCCCCGCTCAGGCGGGGGTGATCCGTCGACCACCGGGGCTTCACCCGGCAACGACAGGTGCTCCCCGCTCAGGCGGGGGTGATCCCGCATAGGCGATCGACGGGGTCACCTCGCCGCGGTGCTCCCCGCTCAGGCGGGGGTGATCCCGCGTCATAGCCTACGACCTCTCACAAACCATCGTGCTCCCCGCTCAGGCGGGGGGTGATCCCTGAGTTTGTGCACGACCTGAACCACCACCCGAGTGCTCCCCGCTCAGGCGGGGGTGATCCCCACCATCAGAGTATGGGTGTGAACGTTTAGACGTGCTCCCCGCTCAGGCGGGGGTGATCCCTACAATATTCTGCATATGACCACGATTCTAAGGTGCTCCCCGCTCAGGCGGGGGTGATCCGACCACGGATGGCCTCTGCGAACTTGTCAGACGGTGCTCCCCGCTCAGGCGGGGGTGATCCGTAGGACTGCACGGCGGCGATCTCCGGTTTCGAGTGCTCCCCGCTCAGGCGGGGGTGATCCTGCCGTGCCGGGCAAGTCGCGGGTGATGGTCGAGTGCTCCCCGCTCAGGCGGGGTGATCCCAGCATGCACGCACAACCGGGCGGGCGGCCGGCGTGCTCCCCGCTCAGGCGGGGGTGATCCGCGACGGCCCCACCTCGTCCACGTCCAGCTCGTGTGCTCCCCGCTCAGGCGGGGGTGATCCGGAGCCACGGAATACGCCGAGACCTTCGAGCGCGTGCTCCCCGCTCAGGCGGGGGTGATCCCGTCGAGACGACTCGGAGCGCTTCACGGCCTTTGTGCTCCCCGCTCAGGCGGGGGTGATCCTGGTCAGCAGGTCATCGACCGTCATTGTCACGTGTGCTCCCCGCTCAGGCGGGGGTGATCCCGGGGAGCCTTGGCTGATCGACCTGAACCAGTAGTGCTCCCCGCTCAGGCGGGGGTGATCCCGTGTCGATGACGGCGACGTCACCGGGGGCCCGGTGCTCCCCGCTCAGGCGGGGGTGATCCGCTGGTCTACGAGCTCGCGAATGGCTCTGGTCTGTGCTCCCCGCTCAGGCGGGGGTGATCCGAAGCACGACGGCACCCTGCACCTGCATCAGGAGTGCTCCCCGCTCAGGCAGGGGTGATCCGCGCAGAAGGGAAGCTTGTCCTCGCGACATATAGTGCTCCCCGCTCAGGCGGGGGTGATCCCCGGTTGTTGAGCCTGACGCCGAAGAGCACCACGTGCTCCCCGCTCAGGCAGGGGTGATCCGTTCTCTTCGCAGGTGGTCTCTGACCGTGAGGTGTACTCCCCGCTCAGGCGGGGGTGATCCCCGTGACGTGCTCGCACGTCTGCGCGCCGCCGCAGTGCTCCCCGCTCAGGCGGGGGTCATCCCAAACCGTCCGGGTCGGCGTCGAGCCGACCATGGGGCTCCCCTCTCAGGCAGCGGTAGTACCTGCGACGCAGCATCGCAACACGCCCGCGTCCCAGGCCCCGGGCTCAAGCGGGCGATAGTCCAAACCCGTACTGCAAAGTGCACGGGCCGACAGCGTGTCATTCATCGGGGCTTTAGGAACTCTCGCCTCAGGTGAAGACCTCCAGGAACGCGTGGGTTATCACGGCAAGTCCACACATCAGAGGTCCGACCCCGCCCGTCAGCCGCAAAGAAGCTCTCCGCAAGCCGTTCTCTGTGAGGGCCCGTACCGCCAGAACCGCGTCCGAAGCCGATTCACACCAGGCGAAGCCATAAGCTGCTCGTAACGTCTAACCGAGTGAATACATGATCGGTCCGACAAACAGCGAGGAATGCAGAATGCAGGCGCTTCATTTCACACGATTCGACATGAGCGAGCAGGGGTCGGCCAGCCCCCCCCTGTTCGCCACGAAGGATGCACCACGCACTGGCATCTACATCCTCGAGTTCGCCGATCAGGCTCGCTATGTGGGGCAGACCGTCGACATCGTCACCCGGTACGCCGCTCACCGCCGGCACCACGGTGATGTTGTGGCACTCAGATTCGCCCCGTGCCCGTCCGACGAACTCGACCAGGCCGAGCGCTCCGTTACTCATGAGCAGGAACAACATCATCAGCTGCGCAACACACTGCTCGCTGACCTGCCGGGCGGTGGCGGCGACCTGACCGTGGCCCTTGCTGAAGAGATCTGTGTAACGCTGCCGTGGAAGCGCGCACGCCGCACCACCGTCGCAGACGAGTGCGATAGTCGAAGGAGGCGCGCGTGGCAGCTTCAAGCCTGTGACGACTGGTCCGCGCTGGGCACCACACTCGCCCGATACGTCGATCAGACGGTGCCCGCACCAATCACCACTGCCGGGCAGCTCTGGACGGTCAGCGCGCTCCCGACGACCAACAGACGTGCTGAGGATCATCGTCTGATCACGCTGAGCTGCGGTCGAATGGAGACACTCTACATTCGACAGCTCACTGACAATGGAGAATTGGTCATCGGGGCACATTTCAACTTGCTCACTGATCAGCCTGGATTTGATCGGAGTCGGCGCTCTGCCTCACGCCCACTGAACTCTGCGCCCACAGAATTACGGAAAATGTCACCAAGCGGGCATCGAATCATGCTGAATGCCGTCCAGCAACATCCAGGCATGGAACATTCCACGTCTCGATGCGCGCACACGACAAGTTTCTCCATCGATTCAATCTCGCCCAGCCGGGGGGCAACAGAAGAAGGGCCCACGATCTCGACGAATCAAGGTCCTGGGCCCTTGCCCTCACGGCGATGTGGCCGAAGCCACGATCTCACCACGTTCTCATGCCGCGATCAGTCGCGTGCACCAGCCTTCTCGTTGCGCCGACGAGCAGCAGCGGTAAGGCCGAGACCTGCAGCCGCAACCAGGCCAGCGATCAGGGCCAGCCCCGCTGCACCGGTGTCGGTGCCGGTTCGGGCCAGCTTGCTGCCTTCTGTGCCAGTCGGCTCGGCAGGCGTCGCAGGCGTCGTCGGCTCAACAGGCGTCGGCGTCACCGGTGCCGGCGGTGACGGAACGTGCTCAGTCGTGCAGTCAGCCGTCTGGCTGGCGGTGTCAGGCACGCAGTTTGGCACCACTGGAGGAACACCCGGAGGCACATCGCCGCCGCCGGTGACGACGTTGACGATCTTGTCAGCGTCGTTGGCATCCTGATTCACGGTCACCTGGTAGGTGATCGTGGCAGTCTGCCCCGGAGCGAGCGTGTCTTCCCAGTGCAGCTTGCCCGTCGTCGTGTCTACAGCGGGTGCCGCTGCGGCGTCACCCTCGATCGTCGCCTGCGCCGATCCGTCGACACATGTCATGTGTGAAGACTGAAGTCGGGCGTATCCCATCAGTCATGATGTATCTAGCTACTGGCCCACTGGCGGCTGCACAGAGATCTGGGCCCCGTGATCGTAGTAGTGCGCGGCGAACGCACTGCTCACGCCGGCGAACACCCCAGTGCCCTCGGTGCCCAGCGGCGTCCAATCAGGCCGAAAGAAGACTGCAGCATCCTGCACCTGCACGCCGCCCAGCGTCAGCGTGCCCTCGCACCTGACCGGCACGGCCCCGGCCTCAACGCCGCCCTCTGAGCGCAGCTCCGCGCGCTGGGCATCCACCCGCCACGACGGGCACGACGCGATGCCGTCGGCGATCGCCTGAGGATTCATCGTCGCCAGAGCCACCTGCCCGGCCTGTGCCACGATGACCTCGACCGGGTTGCTCGACGACTCATCACCGTGCACCCATCCGTCGCCGAGGTCTGCCCACGTCTCGCCACCGACCGAGACGACCCGACTCTCGGTGCCCCCGACCGAGCTGGTGCCAGAAATGGCCAGCTCAGGCACGATGACCACATCGCTGTGCCCGGTCTGCTCGCCAGCGCTGTACTGGGTCGACCGCAGCGTGCCCGCCTGTGCGAGTCCGTCGGCCAGGCACGGCCCGAGCTGGGCACCAGCGATGACCCCCTCGGCGTCAAGACGCAGGTCAGCGCAGGATGCTGGCGCAGCAGTGCGTGACTCCTCACCTGAGCTGCTCGGCGAGGTGCGCTCTTCGGAAACTGCATTCTGCTCAGATGAAGTGTCCTGTCCGCCTGCGCTGCAGGCAGCCAAAGCACCTGCCGCGAGCAGCAGGGCGGCGGTGAATGCTCCGACTCTCGGCAAGGGCATGGGGTTCCTCTCGCTGGGCGTACTCTCTGCCGAGACTATCCAAGCAGACGGGTTCACCCCCGTTCAAGCGGCGGCAGCACGGCCGCGAATCCCGGTGCCGCCCGCACCTGGGGTGCCAGAGCCTTCATCGAGTTTGCAGAAGTGCGTCTTGTCGAACACTCATGAGCAGCTTCTCTGCAAACTCGATGCGCCTGCGAGCGTTCTCACGTCGATGTCTCTTCGCACGCGCCGCTTTCACGCAGCGGGCACAATAGACCCATGTTCGAACTCCCCACGCCCCGCACCCTGCCGATCTTCGTCGACTGCGATCCAGGCATCGACGACGCGATCGCACTGGGCTACCTGCTCTGCCAGTCAGACGTCGACATCACCGGCATCGCCGCGAGCGCCGGCAACGTCTCAACAGACCTCGTGCTGCGCAATGTGCTCGGCTGGCTCGAGCTGGCGGGCCGCGGCGACATCCCGGTGCATCGCGGCGCCGATCGCCCGATCGCCTGGCCCACCGCCGAGCACTCCCCCGAGCCCGACTACGCCGACGACACGCATGGTGCGTCCGGCGCCGGCTACGCGCAGCTGCCCGAGCCGTCGTTCGCCGCGAGCGCGGTGCCTGCGGCGGATGCCTGGGTCGCCGCCGCCCGTGAGCATCCGGGCGAGCTGGTCGGCGTGGTGATCGGCCCCGCCACGAACCTGGCGCTGGCTCTGCGCATCGAACCCGAACTGCCGCACCTGATCAAACGCCTGTTCATCATGGGCGGAGCGTTCAACTACCGGGGCAACACCTGGCCCACCACCGAGTGGAACGTCACGTTCGACCCGGAATCCACCGCCGAGGTGCTGGCCGCATTCGGCACGGCCGCGCACCTGCCGGTGATCGCACCGATCGAGGCGACGGAATCGGTCGTGATGACGCCCGAGCGCCTCGAGCGCCTGCTCACGCCGGGGCAGGCTGACGCAGCCGCGGCTCCCGCCTCTCCGACCGCTTCCCTCGCGGCCGACACGGCCAGCGCACCAGCCGCAGCCCGCGAGCCCAGCCCAGCTGCTGCATCCCCCGCATGGAACAGCTGGCTCGTGCAGCTCGGCGAGGCGCTGCGCTTCTATTTCGAGTTTCACGAGGCCGACGGCCACGGCTATCTCGCGCACATCCACGACCCGTATGTCATGGCCGCCGCCATCGAATGGGCACGGCGACACCGAGGTTCCTCTGCGGCGCATCGCGGGTGCACAGACACCGCTCGGGCGCAGGCTCTCGCGCTGGGCGCGCCCGAGCACGGCATCCCTTGGGCCCAGACGAAGACCGCAGCAGTCGACGTCGAGCTCACTGGAACGCTGACTCGAGGCGAGACTGTGGCAGACTGGCTCGGTCGCTGGAACCGCCCCGTCAACGCCGAGCTCATTCGCAGCATCGACGCCGAGCCGTTTCTCGACCACCTCATCACCACCCTGAAGAAAGGCCCTGCACGATCATGACCAGACCCGACACCTCTGCCCGCAGACCACAGTCTGGGCAGGAGGCCGCCGCTTCGACGACCTCCGCAACACCCCAGACCTCATCCCCCGACCGCAAATCCACGCTCTCGCCGACGGCCGCACCGCAGACTTCTTTCGCGACGGCCCCCAAATGGCCGCTCGCCTTCGTCGGCGCCGGCGGCCTCGTGATTCTCATCACCTACTTCGCCGTCCTGCTCACCCAGCCCGCAACGCTGGGGCAGGATCTCGGCGACACCACGCTCTGGGTCATGCTCGGCTACCTCGCCGGCGCAGCCCTGATCGTCGCCGGCACCGTGCCGCTCATTCCCCGCCGTGTCTACGGCATGATCCCGGTCGCCATCGCCCTCAACGTCGTCATCGGCCAGGTCGTCGGCACGATGACCCCCGTTCCTCTCTATCTCGACTCGATCGGCACCGTCATCGTCGGCGTGCTGGCCGGGCCCGCAGCCGGCGCGCTCACCGGCGTGCTCAGCAACCTCATCTGGGGCGTGACCCTCGGCCCGTCGGTCATCCCGTTCACCGCCGGCGCCGCATTCGTCGGTGCCGCCGCAGGCTGGGCCGCCCGTCTCGGAGCGTTCCGCCACCTCTGGTCGGCGATCATCGCCGGCGCCGTCATCGGCATCCCCACTGGAGCCATCGCCGCACCGGTCGCCGCCTACGTCTACGGGGGCGGGCTCGGAGTCGGCACCGGCGGCCTGGTCGCCACCCTGCAGGCGGCAGGCCTCGAAATGCTCAACGCGACGACCGTGCAGAGCCTCATCTCTGACACGGCAGACAAGGCGATCGTCTTCGTGCTGGCCTGCGTGCTGCTGCGCACTCTGCCGCAGCGGGTGCTGCGACGGTACCCGTTCACCCGCTGGTCGCTGCCGAAGTCTGCGGCGGCAGCCTCGGCAGACCGGTGACGGTTCCCTCCAGCCCCGCCGCGACCACGGGCCTGCACCCCAGCACCGAGATCGTGCTGGTCGTCTGCACGCTCGTGGTCGTCTACGGCATCTCGTCGCCGATCGTTCCCGTGCTCATCCTCGTCGTCAGCCTCGTCACCGCGATCTGGTCGCCCCGAGTGCGCGTCGTGCGCTGGATGCTGACGCTGCTCGTGATCACCGGGCCGATCCTGCTCATGGTCGGCATCATTCAGGGGCTGTTCTATCCCGGAGAGCACAGTGCTCGGCTCTGGGAGTGGGGCCCGATCGCGGTCACCGTCGACGGTCTCGCTGTGGCGGCGCAGCTCTGGCTGCGCCTGACCGCGACTGTCGCGGTGTGCGCGCTCTTCGCCTTCGGCACAGATGCGGCGCGTGCCTTCGACGGGATGCTCGGCCTGCGCGTGCCGGTCGGCGTCGCCTACATCTGCTCGTCAGCGCTGAGCCTGATCCCGTTGTTTCAGACGCAGACGTCGCGAGCGGTGGAGGCTCGTGCCGCACGCGGCTGGCGGGTGTCGCGGCTGCGCACCCGCGTGGCGCTGCTGCCGGGCATTCTCGCCGGGCTGCTCACCTCGTCTCTCGTGCAGCTCGATCAGCGGCACGAGACGCTGACGCAGCGCGGCCTGGGTGCATCGGCACGACCGACCCCGTTGCAGGATCATCACGATTCGCGGGGGCAGCGAGTGCTGCGCTGGGCGGCGCTGCCCGCCGCAGTCGTCTTGGTCGTCGTGTCGGCCGCCGGCTGGCTGCCGCTGCCCCTGACCTCAGAGCTGCTCGGAGGCCTCGATGTCTGACCCCCGCGCTCCCCTCTTCGAGCGCCAGACTGCCGACCCAGGCGGGTCTGACGCCCTGGTCTCGCTGAGCGATGTCTCATACCGACACCCCGATGCCGAGCACTTCATATTGCAGCACCTGCGTCTGAGTCTGTCTGCCGGCGAGATGTTGGCCGTGCTCGGCCCGCAGGGTTCGGGCACCACGACGCTGTGCCGCCTGATAGCAGGGCTGACGGATGCTGACTCGGCCATGATGTCGGGCGCGCGCCGCGTGCGCACCACGGCTGTTCAGGGCATCGCCATCGGCATGCTCGGCGACGACCCTGAGACGCAGCTGACCGGCCTGACGAGCTTCGTCGACGACGAGGTGCAGCTGCCGTGCCGCCTGCACGGAGTCGCACCGGATCATGCCCGGCAGGCGGCGGCAGAGGCGATCGACGCGCTGCACATCCTTCATCTGCAGGGCAGGCGCCTCGATACGCTCTCAGGCGGTGAACGGCAGCTGGTCGCTCTCGCAGCGCTGATGTCGCTGCGCCCGCGTGTGCTGGTGCTCGACCAGCCCACGCTGTCTCTCGACCGCAGGGCACGTGCTCACCTCGTGACCGCGCTGAAGCAGCACTGCTCGACTGGTGGCGCCGTGCTCGTCACCGGGCATCAGCACGACGAGCTCAGCGCGGCGGCGTCACAGGTGCGCTTTCTCGACGCTGGCCGTCTCACCCCTGCCCATGACCCAGGCGTTCTTGACGACGCGACGTTCACCGCTCACGGCGTCTGGAACTCGCTGATGCCGGTGCACACGACCGATGCCGCACCTGAACGCGCCACAGGCATGTCACCGCCCGAGGCGAAGGCGAAGGCGAAGGCGAAGGCGAAGACATCGTCGCACGGCAAGGCGTCCGACGTCGCCAGCACGGCGCTGCTGCGCGTGCGCGGGCTCAGCGTCGTTCGGCTGCAGACGCCGGTGCTCACCGATCTCGACCTGACGCTCGCCCCCGGTGAAGTGGTCGCCCTGCGCGGCGCGAACGGCTCGGGCAAGTCGACTCTACTGCGGGCGCTCTGCGGCCTGCTGCGACGCGACCGACACGCCAGAGTCTCGGGAAGCATCCTCGTCGGCGACCCCGATGCGAGTGGCATGGTCGCCCTCGAACGCATGCCCGCCGAGCGCCGCGCCGGCTATCTGGGCTGGGTCGGGCAGGATCCCGGGGCGCAGCTCTCGGCCTCTACCGTGCGCACCGAGCTGACGCGCTCGACACCGCTGCCATCGCGACGGGCCAGGTCTCGGCAGGAGGGCTCTCGACAGCGGGCGTCTCGCCGCGCGCTGCACGAGCAGCGCGCAGCAGCCGTTGACGCCGTGCTCGAGATGATCGGGATGACCGGGCACGCACTGACGCATCCCTATGATCTGAGCCCGGCCGAGCGCAAAGACGTCGTGATCGCTTCGGCGCTGCTGCTGCAGCCCCGGGTGCTGCTGCTCGACGAGCCGACCATCGGCCGCGATCAGCCCGCGATGCATCGGCTCGACGGTGTGGTCCGCTCGTTCACCGCTGCAGGAGGCGCCATTCTCGCAACCACACACGATCATCGATGGGCGGCTACGATCGCCGATCGCTCGATCGAGTTGAACGCACAGACTCAGTGATGCGCATGCCCCGTGGCTGTCTCGGTGAATCGAACGTTCTGCGCCTGCATCGGCACCACGGCTTCAGAGGTGAGCAGCGTGGTCGCCGCCGATGCGGCAGAAATGATCGCCTGCCGCACGGTCTCTGCTGAGTCGATCACACCCGCCTGCCACAGATCGCACCACTGATTGCGCCGTGCGTCGTAGCCGATCGCTCCCGGCAGCCGGCCGGCCATCGATGCGTCAATCGCGGCCAGCTCTTCGAGCTGCCGTCGCACGATCGAATCCCCGTCACGGCCGGCGTTGACGGCGATGCGCCGCAGAGGAACGAGCAGCGCATCGGCGAAATCCTCTGCGAATGGGTCGCCGTCGCGCAGTGCACGGGACACCGCGGCCAGCGCCACGCCCCCGCCGACCACTGCGCCACGGCGGATCGCCGAACGGGCCGAGTGCAGGGCGTCCTCGATACGGAGCACCCGCTCGGTGCGCTCCCACTGCGTCGGGGCGTGAACGCGCAGCACGACGGTGCGCCCCGCGAGTCTGGCCAGTCTGACCTGGAGCTGTTCGACATCATATGGATCGCCGTGCGTGAGGCGCTGATGACGCAGATCGCCGCGCAGCTGCCGCACGCGCGCCAAGATGCGGTGGGGGGCTCCGGCTCCCCCTGTGAAGGTGGCCTTCGCACGTGACACGCCCGCTCGGTCACCGGCGTGGACACCGGTGGTGGCTGCTCTCGGCACCACGACTCGACGTGCGCTGCCCAGATCGTCGGTGCGGCAGCCTCGCAGAGGCCGGTCATGACCGCCGAGTACCCCGCTGCCCAGGACCCTGCCGCCCACGGCTGTGGCCAGGTCTTCGAGCAGGTCAGACCGCCGCAGGCCCAGGCTCGGAGCCACCAGTGGAACCGGCTGCAGACCGGCGTCACGTGCGTTCGCCCACAGCATCGCCCGAGCATCCTCGCTGAAGCCGTGCGCCACGATCACGAGTGCACGCCCGCTCTGGTGTGCGATGGCGGCAGCGGGAATCAGCTGCTCGCCGCTGGCGATCTCTGCGTCGACGACCGCGATCAGTGGTTCGTCCAGGCTCAGCTCGCCGGCGAGAGACGCAGCCGCGAAGCCGCTTCCGCGTGCCGGGAGATGTTCGAAGCGCTCATCGGCCAGTCTCATGTCGAGAGCCATGCCGGCAGCTGTCTCGCACTCGAGCCCCGCGCTCTCAGCGGCCAGTGTCGAGACGCCGACGCCCAGGGCGCCCTCTTCGACGGTGACGATGCCCTCCTTGCCCGCACGGTCCAGTGCCAGCGCGACGATTCGGCCCACGTTCGCGTCGCCAGATGCCGCCGTCGCGATCTCGGCCACTGCCGCAGTGGTCTCGACGGGCTGTGCCTGCACACCGACCAGCGCGACTGCGCGTTCGGCGGCCTCGCGCAGACGGCGGGCGACGGTCAGCGGGTCTGAGCCGGCTTCGATGCGACGCTCGCCGGCACCGATGAGCGCTTCGGCCAGGAGCGTCGCCGTGGTGGTGCCGTCACCGGCTGCATGATCGGCGGTCGTGGATGCTGTGCGGAGCAACCGGGCACCCATGTCTGCCACGGGGTCGGCGAGGTGCACGCTGCGCGCGACCGTCGCGCCGTCGTTGGTCGACATGACGCGACCGTCGGGCAGTTCGACGATCACGTTGCGCCCTGCCGGCCCGAGTGTCGCGCCGACGAGTCGGCTGAGCGTGCGAACACCGCTGAGCAGACGAGCCCGGGCCTCCTGCCCATGCAGGATACCCGAGCCCGCGACGCTGACCGTCACGCGTCTGGGAAGTCGATGATCTGGCGAATCGCCCGCCCGGAGGCCAGCTCGTCCATCGCCTCATTGATCTGTGAGAGAGGCTTGTGCGAGCTGATCAGGTGTTCCAGAGGCAGCCGCCCCTCGCGCCAGAGCTGAGCATACTTGGGAATGTCGCGCGCGGGCACGGCCGACCCCAGATAGCTGCCGGTGATCGTGCGAGCCTCACCGGTGATGCCGAGCGGTTCGATCTCGGCCAGCGCCCCGGGCGCGGGCAGACCGACGGTGACGGTGATGCCGCCCACACCCGTCAGTCTGACGGCGGTCTCGAATGCACGCGGGTGCCCGGCTGCCTCGATCACCACCGGCGCCTTGATGCCCTTCTCGATTGCCTCATCGGGCGTGTAGACCTCGTCGGCGCCGAAGCTCGACGCCTGCTCGAGCTTCGCCGGCAGCGCGTCGACGCCGATCACCTTGCCGTTGCCCAGAGACAGCGCGGTCAGCAGAGCAGCCACCCCGACGCCGCCCAGCCCCACCACGATCACATCGTCTCCCGGTTTCGGCTTGCCGGCGTTGATCACAGCTCCGCCGCCGGTCAGCACCGCGCAGCCGAGAACGGCTGCGATCGCCGGAGGCACGTCGTCTTCGATGGGAACGACCGACTTGCGGTTCACGACCGCGTAGGTCGCGAACCCTGAGACGCCCAGATGGTGAAAGACCGGCCTGCCGTCACGGTGCAGGCGCATCTCGTGTCCCAGCAGCTCTCCGGCGTTGTTGGTCTCGGTGCCCACCACGCATGGCAGTTTGCCGTCGGTGGCGCAGCCCTCGCACTCCCCGCAGCGCGGCAGGAAGGTCATCACCACACGCTGCCCGCGTTCGACATCGGTGACGCCCGCGCCGACCTCGACGATGCGTCCCGCGCTCTCATGCCCCAACAGCATCGGCACAGGGCGCGGCCTGTTGCCGTTGACCACTGAGAGATCGGAGTGGCAGAGCCCGGCCGCCTCGATCTTGACCAGCAGCTCGCCGGGGCCGGGTTCGTCGAGCTCCAGCTCAGAGATGGTGATCGGCCGAGTCTCGGCATAGGGGCCGGGGCGTCCGATCTCTTCGAGCACAGCACCTTTGATCTTCATCGATTCACTCCTGTTCGGTCGTTCACTTCAGTTCAGTTCAGTTCAGTTCAGTCGTTCAGCTCGTCGAACATGTCACGCTCGGCCTGTTCGCGTCGCAGGTCCTGCGCCTCGCGCAGAGCCTGCGCGACGTCTTCGCCAGCTCGCAGCGGGCGCTGCTCGAAGACGCCCTCATGGGCCAGCACCGGCCGTCGGTCGCCCGCGAGCTCCGGGTAGCGTTCTTCCAGCCGTTCGCGTCGCTGCGCCTGTGCGCGCCAGTGATCGATCGTCTCGCGGTCGCCTCGGTCGGCCGCGAGCCAGGTCTGAGGCAGCTCGGCCTGAGCCGGGCCCGGGCCGCAGCTGCCGGTGACCAGCGGCGACGCGAGCACTCGCGCCCCCGACGAACCGCAGTCTGGACAGACCGGGTCGGCGCTCGTGTGCTCATCGACGAACGACTCGAAGTCGTGTCCCTGCGTGCACCGGAAGTCGTAGAGGATCATCAGCTGTAATAGCCGCCCTCTGGAGCGAGCCGCAGCTGTTTGCGCTGCTCGGGGTCATGCCCGAAGATCAGCTGGGCCTGCGTGCGGTCGGCGATGCCGCGCAGCTTCTCCACTGACTCGAGCCACTTGACGCTGTCCCAGACGATGCCCGCTCCGATCGCCGGCGGGCCGTAGCTCTCGCCCAGATAGACCGCGTCAGAGGTGAAGATCTTCGTACCGTCGTTCGGCAGGTCGACTCGCAGCGACATGGTGCCCCAAGTGTGCCCCGGCGTGAAGATGACCGAGACCCCGGGCCAGATCTCTTCATCACCCGAGACGGCCTCGATCTTGACTCCGTCGTAGTCCGACACGAGGTGCGCGCCCTTGAAGACGCCGTCGATGGCGAACGCGCCGGCGATCTCATCGGCGTTGGCGACGATGCGCGTGCGCTCCGGGTTGAACAGCTTCGTATTGGCCGCATGGTCGAAGTGCAGATGCGAGAGCACGAGCACATCGATGTCGTCCGGGGTGAGCCCCAGATCGGCCAGCGCGCTGTCGAGATACCCCGGGCCCGTCGGATCCTCTTTCACCGGGAAGAAGTCCTGGAAGCCTGTGGGCTGCCACCGGGTCTCCCAGTCACGCGGAACGCCGGTATCCCACAGGAGTCTGCCCTCGGGATGCTCGACCAGCACGGCGTGCGTCGGGCAGTCGTCCCAGCGCGGCTTCTGATCCTTGTGGTTGCGGTCGGCGATGGTGCTCCCAGCTTTCAAGAGCAGCCACGTATAGTCGCACTCCATGACCCCAGTCGACAGAATGTGCACCTTCATCTCGTCTGTCATAACAACCGCCTTTGCCTGTCGTGACGAGCTCGATCAGCTCGAACTTGAACATCATTATGGCGGGAGCACATCAGGCAGACAATGTGTTTGACCACATAGATCTGCATATAGCATGTGCTCATGACACACTCCGAGATGCAGCCGCTCGCCCATCTACTGCAGATGCTCGCCCGCAGCGCCACTGGCACGGCATTCCAACGGGCAGTCGAGCAGGCTGAGGCAGCCGGCACGCACGCAGACCTGATCGACTCCATACGCCAGGTCAGCATCCAGCAGCAGATCGCCACACGCCGTGAGTCGCTGCGTCGCCTGCTCTATGACACGGCGACAGAGATGACCGCCATACGCGACGTCGAGTCGATTCTCAAGGCGATCGTGCGTCGAACCAGGTCGCTGCTCGCCAGTGACATGGCGTACCTCAGCCTGAACGATCATGTGCAGGGCGAGACCTTCATCCGCATGGCCGACGGCGTGGTCACGCAGGCGTATCGCAGCATCCGCATGCCCCTGGGCACTGGAGTGCTCGGTCGCGTCGCCACGGGATCGGCACCGGTGCAGACAGTCGACTACCTGAGCGATACCTCGATCAGCCGCATTCCCGACATCGACACGGCGGTCGCTGCAGAGGGAGTCAAGTCGATCATGGGCGTGCCGCTGGTCGTCAGCGGCCGGGTGATCGGTGCCCTGCTCGTGGCGAACAGATACGAGCACATGTTCAGCCCTGAAGACGTCTCGCTGGTGGAATCCATGGGCAGCCATGCCGCTGTGGCCCTGCAGAACGCACGCATCTTCAGCGAGCTGACCGACGAACTGTCCGCGGCCCGTGCCGAGCTGATCGAGAGCAGAGCGACCGGCGCCCAGCAAGAGGCTGCCGTCGCCCTGACGACGCGATGTCTGACCGACCTCGCCGACGGCGGCGAGCTGCCCGATCTGCTGCGCACGCTGAACGAGGTGCTGGGCGCGGAGATCGCCGTTGCCGACCACCGTGAGCATCTTCTGGCGGGTTCGGACGATCTGTTCCGCCTCTGGCGGTCGTCGACGTCGGCCGAGGGCGCGGTCACGGCACGGCCCATCATGGTGCGCGACGAGCAGATCGGCACGCTGCTGACAACGGCCGGCCCCACGGTGACTGATCCCGTGCTCGACCGGGCGGCGGCGTTCATCGCGATCTCGATCACGCACGAGCACTCCCTGACCAACGCGCAGCTGCACCACGAGTCGGAGCTCATCGACGATCTGCTGGGCAAAGACCTGCGGGTGACGGCAGAGATCGAGCAGCGTCTTGAACGTCACGACCTGCGCCCTGACCAGCAGATGAGCGTGCTCGTGGTCGACTTCGGCGCGGGCGGCCGTCTGCGAGGACTCTTCGAGCTGCGCCGCATGTACGTCAGTCAGGCGCTGGTCAGCGCCCATGCCGATCATGTCTGCGTGATCACGACGCAGCCGGATGCGCGCGATCGTGCCGAGACGATGCGACAGCGGCTGCTGGAGCTCGGTCTGCACACGACGGTGGGCGTCAGCGAGCCGGCGACCGACGTGACGAGGCTGCGGCAGGCGCATCATGAGGCGCATCTCATCGTCGACGCCCTGCATCGTCTCGGGCGGCAGGATGTCGTGGCCGATCGGGCCGGCCTGGGGGGCGTCGGTCTGCTGCTCGGCGTCACCGATGCCGAGCTCTCAGATGAGATCGTGCAGCGTGCGCTGGGCCCGGTACTCGAGTACGACTCGTCGCGAGGCACGGCGCTCGTATCGACCCTGGCCGTCTTCGTCGACGAGAACCTCGCGTCGGCAGAGACGGCACGCAGACTCGGGGTGCATCCCAACACCCTGCGCCAACGTCTCAACCGCGTCGATGCACTGCTCGGCAGCTCGTGGCGCACGCCGGGCTGTCTCACCGAGCTGTACCTGGCCCTGCGCATCGCTCAGCTGCGTGGCCTGGCCGAATCACCGCACTAGCAGTGCCGACACGAACACCCCGGCCGCGTCTGCTGCCACGGTGTCGTTCACCCGCCGGTCAGCTGGTCGTGCCATGCTGGAGGCATGTGTGCACAGTCAATCCACCAGACCGTCGCTCCGTCGGCTGACGGTTCCCCGGCGACGCTCGCAAGCCACCTGCAGCAGGTGCGTGATCTCATCGCAGAGAGCGGCATCACGGATGATGCCGATCTGGTCGAGCGCATCATCGTCGACAGCCTCGGCCTCGGCGCAGACGGCGCCGACCGGCTGAATCTGAAGATCGCCTCAAGCGCCGTCTCTGAGATGCGGCAGGCCTTCCAGCTCTTCGCACGCTTCAACGGACGCCGAAAGGTGACGGTCTTCGGGTCAGCGCGCACCAAGCCCGACGATGTGCTCTATCAGATGGCCCGAGACGTCGCCGAACGCCTGGCCGCGAAGAACTGGCTCGTCGTCACCGGAGCCGGTCCGGGCATCATGCAGGCGGCCACCGAGGGCGCGGGGCCGCACAGTTCGATCGGCGTGGCCATCCGCCTGCCGTTCGAGTCGCCGAACCCGACCTTCACGGATGAGACCAACCTGGTGAGCATGAAGTACTTCTTCACTCGCAAGCTCATGCTGGTCAAAGAGTCGCAGGGCTTCGTGTGCATCCCGGGCGGCTTCGGCACACTCGACGAGCTCTTCGAACTGCTGACTCTGCAGCAGACCGGCAAGTCGGTTCCCACGCCGATCGTGCTGCTCGACCGGCCCGCCGAGACGGCGCGGGCAGACGCGCCGCACCTTCGAAGCAGCATCGGCTACGACCCGGCTGACGCCGAGACTCCCCCACGACCGATCGGCGCGTTCTGGGGCGGCCTGCGGCGCTTCGTCGACGAGCAGCTCATTCCGTCGGGCGTCGTCTCGCCAGACGACCTCGACCGCGTGCTGATCACCGATTCGGTCGACGAGGCGGTGCGCGAGATCGCGCACTTCTGGAACAACTACGACTCGCTGCGCTGGGTGGGAGGCCGGCTGATTCTGCGGCTGCGCAACGCACCGACCGACGATGAGATCGATGATCTGAACCGGCGGTTCTCGTATCTGACGCCGGATGCAGCCATCTGCCCGACCGACCCGCTGCGGCCCGAGGTGCGCGACCAGGACAAGATCGATCTGCCTCGTCTCATGCTCACCCCCGACCCGAGACAGATCGGTCACCTGTTCCAGCTGATCAGGGCGATCAACGATCTGCCGAGTGCTCCGCGCGAGTGAGATGCACCTGCTTCGCCCCACCGATGCGGGCGAAGCGTCGTGGCTGGCAGGTCAGCACGATGACTTGTGCCGAACCGCCCAGCTGGCTGAGCACCACATTCAGCATCTCCAACCGGTCAGGGTCGGCGAAGCCGAGGGTATCGTCGAGCACGACGGGCGCGCCATCGTCTGATGAGACGAGTTGCGCGCAGGCGAGTCTGCCGATGAGCGCCAGCTGCTCTCGCGCACCGGCCGACAGTGAGTCGAAATCGATCTCGCGCCCGTTGAGAGTTCTCGACGTGATCTGCAGCGACGGGCTGACCTCGACGGCGAAGTCACGCCCGAAGACGCTGCGCCCCAGCTGCTCGATCTGCTTTCGGAACGGTGCCACGTAGCGCTGCTGGGCCTCATCGCGGTGACGCAGCAGCGTCTCGCGCAAGGCGAACACCGCCTGCGCCGCGCGGTCGATTCGCACCAGGTGCTCATGCGCCGTCACGAGGTCGGTTCGCACCGCCTGCAGGCGGTCGTAGATGCCTTCTGCCGCCAGCAGCTTGAGCCTGCCCTGCAGCTCGTCTCGCTGGGTGCGCACGTCGTCGAGTTCGGCGGTGGTGCTCTGCACCAGCCGTCGCGCGTTCTCGGCTCGCAGCTCGATCTGCTCGGCGTCGGCGTCCTGCAGACGCCGCTTCGCCCGTTCGGCCGCTTCGACTGCCGTCTGCAGAGACTCGCCTGCCCGATCGACGCACTCGTCGAGGGCGACGTCGGTGAGCGAACGCCGGTCGGCCTCGACTCTGGCGGTGAGACGATCGTGCTCGCCGACCACGGCCTTGTGCGATTCACCGGCTCTCACCGACGCTGTCGCCGCTTCGGTCAGTCGCTCCTGCGCACGCGTGTTCGCCTGCTGGGCGAGGGTGAGCTCGTGCTCGGCGTCTTCGAGCCGGTCATCTGCCGCCGACGAGCGCGCTTCGAGTTCGGCGAGATCGACCGCATCGGGCCGAACCCGGTCTGCGGGTTCGGCCTGCTCTGCGGCTTGACTCGGCTCGTCTTTGCTCTGCTCATCTGCACTCTGCTCGTCTGCACTCTGCTCGTCTTCGCTCTGCAGCCGGGCACGCAGTGTTTCGACGCGAGTGCGCAGTTCGGCGATCGCGAGCGAGACATCCGCGTCGACCGAGAGCAGCGCCCGCAGCTCGGTCTCGGCCTGCTGCCGTTCGGCGGCTGCCGTGCGATGCAGTTCGGCAGACTTCTCGGCGTCTTCGCAGGTGGCGACGCCGTCTCTGCGCAGAGCGCGTTCGAGGGCTGACTGCGCGCGCTGCACATCGGCGTCGAGTTCACTGGCCTTGGCCGCCGGCGCGACATCGACGCTGACGATGCCGTCGACCTCGATGCGCACGTGATCGTGCACGGCGATCTCACGGCTCTCGTCGGCGTCGAGCATGGTGCCGTCAAGCCTTACCTCATGGTCGCCGAGTCGTGTGGCCGTGATCTGTGCGGCCGCCGCGTCGCGCGTTCGCGTCGCCACATGCACCTCGGTCTGCAGCTTCGTCAGCCGTTTGAGCAACTTATCGTCGATGTGCTGCACCCGCAGCACGGCCTCGGCCGAACGCAGCCGCGCCTCTGACGAGGTCGCACGCTCCAGCTGGGCGTCGAGCCGAGTCAGCTCGTCATAGTCGCGCCGTCGGCTCAGCGCCCGTTCGCAGCGACGTGCCTCTCGGCGCGCGACAGCCAGATCCGTCGTCGCCGAGGCCACCCGGTCGGCCGTCTGCTCGGCATGCGCCTGTGCCTCGGCACGGCTCTGCTCCAGCCGTTGCGCATCGAGACGCTGCCTCTCGGCCTGTTCGCTCAGATCGTCGAGCTCATCGTTCAGGGCACGCCGCGCCGTCTGCCGGTCGTGCAGCGCGTTCAGACGCTGCTGTGCATTTTCCCGCTCCCGCTCGGCAGCGGCCGACCCCTCTTGCAGAACACGCAGCTCTGCACTGCTGCGGGTCAGCGCGGCGACGTCTGTGCGTGCCTGCTCCAGCCGCTCGGTGACGTCGGCGACCAGACGCCGGCAGGCGGCATGGGCGTCAGCGGTCTCGTCCATCTCGCGGCTGCGATCGTGCAGATCGCGATATAGCTGCGCCAGATCTGCCAGCTGCTGACGAGCGTCTCTGACCATCTTGACCGGTCGGCCCGTGGGGCTGAAGTACCTGACGTACTCGTCATCGACGCGAGAGACCAGCTCGTCATAGCCGTCGAAGTCGTCGGACGAGGTCTCGAGGGCGGTCTGCAGGGCTGGCAGCTGCGCCAGCTCGGGCTGGTCGAGCGAGTCGCCCTGCTGCACCTCCAGGGCATGGAGCAGCCCCAGATCGACCGTCTTGCTCAGAATCTGCACGAAGCGATCGTGCGCATCGTCGCCAGAGAGTGACTCACGTCTTGGAGCGGTCACGGTCAGCTCGGTGATCGGCTGCACGAGCCAGCGCTTGCGCATCGACAGCGTGTACGGGCCGGTCTGCATCTCGATGGCGACTTCGGGCCCGGCATCGCGGCCCACCGGCTGCACGTTCTTGATCGAACGATGCTTCGAGCTCGCTTTGAACTCGCGCACCAGCCGCATGGCTTCGAGCACCGACGACTTGCCGACCTCGTTGGGGCCCTCGACCACGGTGACGCCTGGCGCGAAAGCGATCGTGCGATGACTGATGCCACGAAAGCTGATGAGCTCGATCTGGGTGAGTCTCATCGCGCACCCCCGGTCAGCCGGTACAGCAGCGAGAGCGCGTCTTGAGCGGCTCTGGCACCCGATGCGGGCTCCTCGTCGGCCTCGTGGCCGCCGGCAGCATTCAGCGCAGCTTCGACGGCTCGGTCGAATTCGGAATCTGACTCGCTGTCACCGTCGCCGTCGGCCTCCCCGACCGCGGTTTCACCGCCACCGCCGCGCCCGCCCGCCTCGTCGGCGCTCGACGGGTCAGCCGACGGGTCATCGGCTCGTCCGATCAGCTCGGCCAGCGCCGCCGAGGCGAAGCCGGTCAGGTGCAGATCTGAGAAGTCACTGCCGTCGGGTCGCACGACCAGATCACTGTGACTCTCCCAGATCTTGACCAGTGCGAACAGATCGCCGAATTCGTCGATGAGCGCATCGAGGCGAGCGCGCGACGAGGTCGAGAGTGTGCCCTGCAGCGTCAGCCACACAGCGGTTCGAGCCTTGTTCGAGATCTGCTCGAGGCGAGCGCTCAGTCGAGCGAGGTCGTCGAGATCTTGCAGAGTCTCGGCGATCGTCTCAAATCGCCACGCGCCCACGTGCACGCGTTCGACCTGCACGCGCTGCGCCAGATCGGCATGGGGGTCGACGTCGATGACCAGCACGTTGCCCGGGTCGGTCTCTCGGCGCGCGGTCACCTCGGGCGTGCCCGGGTACCAGATGCCACTGGCGACCTCTGTGGTCGCATGACGGTCGCCCAAGACGGCGACGTGCACCAGTCCCGAGGCGAGCAGGGTGCTGAGTGCGGCATCGTCGATCGTCGCCGGGTCGGTCGCGTCAGGGTTCAGCGTCGCGACGGCCCCGTGCGCGGCCACAACCCGTGTGACGCCGGACGCCGGGGGCACCAGACCGGCGCAGGCTGCGGCGACGAGGTCGGCATCAGGCCGTTTCGAGAACCAGGGTGCCCCGATGAGTTCGACGTCTGCCGCCACAGCCACCGGAGTGCTGTCGCGAATGACGTGCACGTGTTCGGGTCGTCGGCCCGCGAACTCCTCCGAGTCGTAGATCGAGGCGGAGTCGAGCGGGTCGTGGTTGCCCGGCAGCAGGTAGATCGGCACCGTGGAGTCGCGCAGTGCCTCGAAGGTGCGGGCGATGACCGAACGATCGAGCTGGTTGGTCTCGAAGACGTCGCCGCACACCACGACGAACTGCGCCTCCCGCTCGGCCGCGAGGCGGGTGATGCGCTGCAGCACGTCGAAACGCGCCTGGGCGAATCTGGGCCGTGCCTCGGGCTCGAGAAAGCCTGCGGTCATGCCGAGCTGCCAGTCTGCCGTGGCGAGGAATCTCATGCCGGAAGTTTAACGGCTGCCACCGACAGCCGAGCGGCTACCGCCCGTGGCGCTGACCGCCCTTGCCGCGCGACCCGGCGAGCTGGCCGACTCCTGATTTGCTCGAGAACTGCGCGGCGCCGCCGGAGCGGTGCCCGCCCTGCTTCGACGACGACGAGCCGCCGCGACGGCGCGAGCCGTGTGTCGAGGCGATGCCGTCGCCCGAGCGACGCGAACGACCGCCACGTGACTCCGCCGCACGACCACCGTCACGACGAGTGTCATCTCGACGCCCGCGTGCATCCGAGCTGTTCCGGTCGCCACGCGAGTCTGCGCCGTGCGAGCTGTGCCCGCGTCCGCCGTGAGACTCATGTGAGCCGTCACGCTGGCCCGATCCCTGCACGTCTCCACGACGACGACGCGACTTGCCGCGTCCCTGACGACGGTTGCCCTCGGGCGTCTCCGGCGGCTTCGGCGCGACATACGGCGCCGCCTCGCCGACCAGTTCCACGACCTCGGGCGACTCAGCGGTCACCGTGATCGGCTCGACTGAGATCTTGGCCTGTCGCAGCATGCCCTTGAGGTCGCGGCGCTGCTCGGGCAGGCAGATCGTCACGACGTCGCCCTGGTGCCCGGCGCGGGCGGTGCGGCCCGAGCGGTGCAGATAGGCCTTGTGCTCTGCCGGCGGGTCGACGTGGATCACCAGTTCGACCTCGGGCACGTCGATGCCACGAGCCGCGACGTCGGTCGCGACCATGACCTTGACCTCACCCGACTCGAACTTCGCCAGGTTGCGCTCACGGGCGTTCTGCGAGAGGTTGCCCTGCAGATCGACGGCGGGAATGCCGTTGGCCGTGAGCTGCCGCGCGAGCCGTTTGGCGTGGTGCTTGGTGCGCATGAACAGGATGCGCCGGCCGGTTCCCGAGGCGAGCCGCTCGACGACCGCCTTCTTGATGTCGGGCGAGCTGACCTCGAAGACGTGGTGCGTCATCTTGGCGACCGGCGAGTTCGCCTCGTCGACCGAGTGCAGAATCGGGTCGTGCAGAAAACGGTTGGCGAGCTTGTCGATGCCGTTGTCGAGGGTGGCCGAGAAGAGCAGGCGCTGGCCGTTCTTGGGCGTCGCATTGAGGATGCGGGTGACTGCCGGCAGAAAGCCCAGGTCGGCCATGTGGTCGGCTTCGTCCAGCACCGTGATCTCCACGGCGTCGAGACTCACGAAACCCTGCTTCATCAGGTCTTCGAGGCGACCGGGGCAGGCGACGACGATGTCGACGCCCGCTTTCAGCGCGCTGACCTGCCGCTGCTGCTTCACCCCGCCGAAGATCGTGGTCGCGCGCAGATCGTATGCGTCGGCGAGCGGCTCGATGACCGTCTCGATCTGCGTCGCCAGCTCACGTGTGGGGGCGAGCACGAGTGCGACGGGCTGGCCGGGACGGCGCTTGCCGCCCGCCAGCTCGCCGGCCAGGCGAGACACCAGGGGCAGCGAGAATGCGAGGGTCTTGCCCGAGCCGGTCTTGCCGCGGCCGAGCACGTCTCGACCGCGCAGTGTGTCAGGCAGGGTGTCTGCCTGGATGGGAAAGGCCTCGGTCTTGCCGTCGGCTTCGAGCACCGAGACGAGCGGTGCGGGAACGCCGAGTTCGGCGAAGGTCTTCTGAGTCGTCATGATGTGTGTGACTTTCTGCGGTCATGCAGACCGCATGCGTCACCGTGCACAGACGCGTGGCCGCGCGGTCAAGCGCGGCAGCATCGAGCTGGTGACTGATGTGGCGAAGGCGCCGGTCGGCGCATCCGTTCGCCGTATGAAAGAGATCTCTGCACGGCAGACACAGAACCATGTGTGCAGTGCGAACTCGTGAAGAGTTCAAGAGGCGTTCTACGACGCGGGCGAGCATGTGTGCTCGCCGACCTCAGATACTAGCACAGTCACCGGCTCGACGATCGTGAATGACGGTCAGGCCCGCTCGAGAATGCTCGCGTAGTTGGCGACCGCTGTGCCGCCCATGTTGAGGATGCCGACCGATCGTGCATCAGAATGCTGAATCGGCCCGGCCGTGCCAGTCACCTGCATGGCGCCCAAGACATGCTGCGAGACTCCTGTGGCCCCGACCGGGTGCCCCTTCGCCTTCAGCCCTCCGCTGAGATTAACCGGCAGACGACCATCAGGATAGACCGTTCCGTCATCGAGCACGCGGTGCCCCTCGCCGGGCCTGCTCAGACCCAGCGCCTCGTAGAGAATGAGCTCGGCGATCGTGAAGCAGTCGTGCACCTCGAGCAGGCTGAGGTCGCGCAACTCGTAATCTGCGCTGGCCATGGCGCGCTGCCAGGCAGCGCGCGTACCGGCGAACGCCGTCGCATCGCGTCGGTCGCTCGGCAGATAGTCATTCGCCTGCGCGAACCCCCTGATCAGCACCGAGCCGTGCTCGGTCTGCGGTGCCGAATCCCGACGCGAGATCACCAGCGCCGCTGCGCCGTCAGACACGGCCGAGCAGTCGGTGCGCTTCAGCCGGCCGGCAACAATGGGGTTGCGATCAGAGACCGTGCGACAGAAATCGACGTCGAGCTCTTTGCGCAGGTGCGCCAGTGGGTTGCGGGCACCGTTCGCATGATTCTTCGAGGCGATCATCGCCAGAGCGTCTTCGACGTCGCCATAGCGTTCGACATAGGTGTCGGCGATATCGGCGAACATCTGGGCGAAGCCACCGGTCGATTCCTCGCCGGCAAGCTCATAGCTCGCCCCCAGCAGGGCGGCTCCCACCTGCTCGCTTGACGCCGATGTCATCTTCTCGACACCGATGACCAGCACGTGTCGCGCGTCGCCCGCGCGAACCGCGCGCAGGCCAGCGGCGACCGCGGCCGATCCCGAGGCACAGGCGTTCTCGACACGCGTCGCCGGCGTGAAGAGCAGATCGGGGTGAATCTGCAATGCCAGTGAAGACGGAAACCCGACGGGAACGAGGCCAGAGTTGTAATGGCCGATGACGATCTCTTCAATGTCTGCGGGCTCGACGGCGGCGCTCGCCAGGGCCTGCCTTCCAACCGTGACGATGAGCTTTTCGAGGTCGTCGTCGAGGCGACCGAATCTGGTGTGGGCCCAGCCCGTGATGAGCGGGTCGGCGGATGTGGCGATGAAGGGGGTGGGTGCGTTCATGGTCTCTCTTCTCTCAGTGCAGCTCGCCCTGCGGTCGTGATCGATGTGGTGACGCGTGCGGGACGTCGTCGCACTGTGCAGCGTCGTGTCGTAATGCTCCCTCGCAGACCTCGGGAGGAATGACGGCTTTCAGGGAATGGGGTCAGACTCAGCAGCCAGATGACCGATGGTGCGCAGCTCGCCCGAGACGCTGAAGGACGCCTCGGTGCGACGCGTGATCTCGTCGACATCAGCGTCAGCGCAATGGGCCACGAGGCTCAGCCCCTGTGGCGTGACATCGAAGACGGCGATGTCGCTGATGATGCGATCGACCACGCCTGCACCCGTGAGCGGCAGATCGCAGTGCTGCTTGATCTTCGCGCTGCCGTCACGGGCGTTGTGATCGGTGAGCACGATGATGCGTCGAGTGCCCGCGACGAGATCCATGGCACCGCCCATGCCCTTGACCATCTTGCCCGGAATCGTCCAGTTGGCGAGGTCTCCATTGGCTGCGACCTGCAGTGCGCCGAGCACGGCGATGTCGATGTGGCCGCCCCTCACCATGCCGAACGATACCGCTGAATCGAAGTAGGTCGCGCCGGGCAGCACGGTGACGGTCTGTTTTCCCGCATTGATCAGGTCAGCATCTTCCTCTCCCTCCCAGGGAAATGGCCCGACCCCGAGAATGCCGTTCTCAGAGTGCAAGGTCACATGCACTCCGTCGGGAATGTGATTGGCGACCAGTGTCGGAATGCCGATGCCGAGATTGACGAAGTCGCCGTCGCGCAGCTCGAGCGCGGCGATCGCCGCCATGTCTTCACGTGTCCAGGTCATGATCGCTCCTCTCAGACCAGCGCCCGTGCGCGCACGGTGCGCACTTCGATCGGCTTGTCGCGGTTGCTGCTCTGCACGATGGCGTTGACGAACACGCCGGGTGTCACGACGACCTCGGTACCGAGTGTGCCTGTGTCGACGATGTGCTCCGCCTCGGCGATGGTGAACCGCGAGGCGGCGGCCACGAGTGGGTTGAAGTTTCGTGCAGCAGCTCGATAGACGAGGTTGCCTGCGCCGTCAGCCGTGTGCGCGTGCACCAGTCCGAGATCGGCTTTCAGACCGAGCTCAAGCACGTGAGCCACGCCGTCGAATTCTCGGGTCTCTTTGTTCGCGGCCACCTGTGTGCCGACTCCGGTTCGCGTGTAGAAGCCGGCGATTCCTGCTCCCCCGGCCCTCAGACGCTCGGCCAGCGTGCCTTGCGGCACGAACTCGACCGCGACATCGCCATTGAGAAACTGCTCGGCGAAGACCGCGTTCTCGCCGGCATATGAGCAGATCACCCGATCGACCTGACGGCCGTCGAGCAGAATGCCCAGCCCACAGCCGGCAATGCCCATATTGTTCGAGATGATCGTCAGGTGTCGCGCGCCGGTGTCGCGCAGCGCATCGATGAGGTCGAACGGCGCGCCGCTCAGACCGAAGCCTCCGACCGCGATGACATCGCCGTCGCGCACACGGCTGGCGAACGCTTGGGCAGCATCCACTTTCTGCAGCATCATGGCACCTCCTTGTCCATATAATGAACACCACTCTGTGTTCGGTGCGGTTATGGTATTGACAGAGAGCACAAGGGTCAAGATGATATTCGAGCAGATGGCCTGCCGACAGTCTGCAGCAGAAGTTGAGACCCCTCACAGATGCTCACATTGTGATCAGCATGTAGAAAGGCGCCATGACCACCTCGACACCCGGATCGCAGACGCTCGAACGTGGCATCGCGCTGCTTCGTCTGATCGCCACCCGTCCCAGCCAAGGCATGACCACGGCCGAACTCGTCGGGGCGTCGGCTCTGACCCGTCCGACGGCGCACCGCCTGCTCACCTCGCTCGAACGGCTGGGCATGCTCGAACGCGATGAGAGCGGCAGGCGCTGGCTGCTCGGGCCAGAGCTGTATGTGCTCGGCACGCTGTCTGCGCAGCGCGTGCAGGTCGAGGCACGAGCCCGACCGCATCTGCGCCGCATCGCCGATCTGACTGAAGAGAGCGCTTTTCTCTCGGTGCGGCGAGGCGCCTTCACCGTCTGCCTGGCCCGCGAAGAGGGCGCATTCCCGATCCGCTCGTTCGTTCTGCAGGTCGGTTCGCGTTTTCCCCTGGGGGTCGCCAGCGCGGGCATGGCCGTCATCGCTCGACTCGAAGACGCTGAGGCCGATGAGATGCTCGCCGCCAGCGCAGACGAGCGCGAAGCGTACGGGACAGCCTTCGACCTCGACACCGTGCACGAGCAGATGGCTGAGACCAGACGTCGCGGCTATGCGCTCAATCCCGGCAAGATCGTCAACGGCAGCTACGGCATCGGCGCCGCAGTCCTGAGCGCGCAGGGCCGACCGGAGTGGGCCCTCTCAGTGACCGGCATCGAACAGCGGCTCAGCGGCGAGCGGGGCGCCTGGATCGGTGACCTGCTGAGGCAAGAGGCTCAGGCCCTCGGCCAAGAGCTGCGCCATGAGCTCTCAGCACCCGCTGCAGAAGCCTAGACGCCACGTATGCCGTAGGCCTCGAGTTTGCGATAGAGCGATGAACGCGAGATGCCGAGATGCTCGGCAGCCCGACGCCGGTTGCCCTGCACGCTGCGCAACACGGTGATGATGGTGTCTCGCTCGGCACGTTCCAGCTCGCCGGCTGTGCGCGTTCCCTGCTGCAGACACTCGACGGGCAGGTCATCGACACGAATGCTGCCGCTCGGTCGCACACGCAGCACGTGCGAGATCACCTGCTCGAGCTCGTGCAGGTTTCCCGGCCACATGTAGGCGCCCAGTGCGCGCAGAGCGGTCCATTCGACCACACGCGGCCGACCGCGCCAGCGCTCCGCGAGCATCCGCTCGACGATGCGGGGAATGTCATCGCGCCGCTGGCGCAGCGCCAGAGCGGTCACCGAGAAGTCGAAGGCGTCGAAGACCGAACGCACATCGGGCTGGAGCGTCGCGAAGTCGACCGGGGCCGAGGTAGCTGCCAGCTGAACCTCGCCGTAATCGCCGCGCTGAACCCGCCCATGCAGGCTGATCAGCCGCCGAGCGCCCGTCGAGCAGAGTTCGTTGACCGAACGGAAGACCACCAGCGCTCGCCCCTCGATCGCGCTCAGTGCGACGTGCAGATCGCGTTCGTCGCCCGCTGCCAGCTCATGCGGAGTGACCACCATCGTGTGCACGATTTCGGGCACCTCACGACTGAGCTCTTTGAGCATCGAGAGCTTGCCGGTTCCGGGTTCTCCGATCACCATGGCCGGCGTCGCCGCGGCGAGGGCCGCTGCCAGCTCGGTGCAGGCTTGAATCATCGCGGGTGTGGTGCTCAGTGTGCTCGCGCTCGGCGAACGCAGCAGCAGCGATTCTTCGTGCGCACCCGCATGCTGTGCGCCGGCTGACGTGATCGGCTCGCGCTGCGCAGTGATGACGGCTCTCGGTCTCGTGCTCACGCGGCGCACCCGTGCCACGACTCCAACTGCACGACCGGCGACGTGCACGACCGTGACCTGCAGACGAACCCGATCACCCCGAGCCAATGTGACCTCGAGCTGTTCGTCACGACCGCGTTCGAGCAGCAGATCGAGCTGAGCTCGAATCGCCTGCTGATCGTCGGCGTCGAACTCCAGGTGTGCACGAGCGTTCGCCACTGAGACGCTCGACCCGTGAGCGAGCACGGTGGTCGCCGCGCGCGCATCGGTCAGCAGAAACGCATCGAAGATCGTACGCTGCACCACGCTGCGATCGTCAAGCAGCGCCTGCTCGATCTCACGTGCGGCCGAGTGCACGAGCGAGTGCATGAAGACGCACGAGTCGTCCACGACGCCGCTGAGGTCGAGCACGCCGTCGATGCGGCCGGTGAGCGGGTTACGAATCGGCGCACCGGAACAGGTGAAGTTGACGAACTGATTCTGAAAGTGATTCGTGCTGGTGATGTGCGCCCCGCGGCCAGACGCCAGCACCGTGCCGACGCCATTGGTGCCGACCTGCGCCTCGCTGTAGTCGAACCCTGGGGCGAGCTCCACCGCATCGAGGGCCTCGGCAGTGCGTCGATCGGTGTCGAATCGGGCGAGAACGCGAGCCGAGCCGTCGCTCAGCGCCACGCTCAGCCCGAGCTCTGCAACCGACTCGGTGAGCCGGTGCAGCACCGGCTGCGAGCACGAGAGCAGACGCGACTCGTCGATGACCCCGAGGTAGGGGGCGCCCTCTGCGGTGCGTTCGACACCGGCCTGCTGCGAGCGTCGCCATGATGCGAGCACGAACTCGACCGTGTCAGGCCCACGGGTGTGTCTCGCCGCATGCGACCCACGGTGTGTGTGCGCGACGGCGCTGCTGGTGATCGGCTGCTGTACCGGCATTCTGGACTCCTTCGTCCTGGGACTTCTTCGTCCACATCGTGCTGCCTTGCAGCCTAGGCAGGCGTGTCCCCATCTCGAAAGCTCGCGCCCGGATCGTATTGTTTTCCGCTGCACGACAGCGGTGATGAGCCGAGACAGTCTCGGACAGAGCTCGACGCAGACGGCGCAGAGACAGCGAACAAGAGGTGGTCCGAGGCGTCAGACGCGAAGTCGTCTCAAAATCGGACACTCGCCGTCTGCGGCAGCTGTCGACACTGGTTCACAGCGATCCCTGGTCTGCCCGGGCATCGCGCAACATCTGATCTGAGCAAAGGAGCTCACATGGGACGACTCATCAATATCGACAATGGCGGCACTCTGACCGACATCTGCGTCTGGGATGGCGACCGCGTCTCGTACACGAAGACGCTGACCACTCCGTTCGATCTGTCGCAGTGCCTGTTCGACGGCATTGAGAAGGTGTCTGGAGAGGCCACCGGAGTGACCGACCTGGCCGGATTTCTCAGCGGTGCACGCCACGTTCGCTACTCGACGACACAGGGCACCAACGCCCTGGTCGAGCGGAAGGGTCCGAAGATCGGCCTGATCACCGATGATGACGCCCTCGTCGACCAGATGAACCGCACCGAGGTCGAGAGAGACCTCTTCTCGGGACTGGTCGGCGGCCGAACGGCCGTCATCGACACCGCTGTCGACGACGAGCAACTCGCCGAAGGTCTCGTGCAGGTCGTGAACCGGCTGACCACCCAGGGAGCGGCGCGACTGGTCGTCGGCCTGGTCTCAGACGGCGAGGCACAGGAGCGTCGCGTGCGCAGCGTGCTGCTGCGCGCGTTTCCCCGGCATCTGCTCGGTTCGGTGCCCGTGCTCTACTCGTCTGACTTCGCAGCAGACCGTGACCACCCGCGGCGCGTGTGGTCGAGCATCATCAACAGCTTTCTGCACCCGACCATCGAGCGTTTTCTCTACAACACCGAGCATCGGCTGCGCGGGCACCGCGTGCGCAACCCCCTGCTCATCTATCGCAATGACGGCGCCTCGTCACGAGTGGCCAAGTCGGTCGCGCTCAAGACCTATTCGTCGGGGCCGCGTGGCGGTCTCGAGGGCACCAAGGCACTGGCAGAGGCTTACGACCTCAAGACCGTGCTGATGATCGACGTGGGCGGCACCACGACCGATGTCGGCGTGGTCGAGAACGCCGAGATCGCCACGCGCAGGCGCGGCGAGGTGCGCGGAGTCGAGGTGTCGTTTCCGCTCAGCGACGTGCAGTCTGCGGGTGTGGGCGGCAGCTCGATCATCGCCGTGGTCGACGGGCGCATCCAGGTCGGCCCTCGCAGCGTCGGGGCAGCTCCCGGCCCTGCCTGCTTCGGCTTCGGCGGCGAGCACGCGACGATCACCGATGTGAACCTGCTGCTCGGTGTGCTCGACGCAGACACCTACCTCGACGGGGCTCTCACGCTCGACCCGCAGCGTTCAGCAGCGGTGATTCGCAAGACGATCGCCGACCCGCTCGGCATCTCGCTCGAAGAGGCGCTGGTACAGGCCGAGCACGCCTACTTCGAAGCGATCGCCGCGTCGTTCGCCGATGCGATCACCGATGCGTCGACGACCACCGTCGCCGCGTTCGGCGGTGCCGGCCCGATGAGTGCCGCCGGCGCCGCTCGCATCAACGGCGTGCGTCAGGTGCTCGTCCCGAAGCTCGCCGCGGTGTTCTCTGCGTTCGGCATCGGCTTCTCAGACGTTTCGCAATCCTACGAAGTCGTCATCGATGACGGCAGCGCCGACGCCGTGAGGGCAAAGTACGATGAGATGCTCGCCCGCGCACGTCGCGATCTCTACCAAGAGGGCCATGACCTCGAAGACTGCACGATCGAGAGCGTGATCAGCGTCGAGCGCGACGGCGAGCAGCCGAGCTCATCGGCATATGCGCCCGGTGACGAGATCGCTCCTGAGCCGAACACACAGACCACGCTCACGCTGACCGCCACGCATGAGCTCCCCCACGTGCACATCGCGCCCGACAGCGCAGGCGAGCCGGTGGATGCCGTGCCGACCGCGCACCGCACCATCCGTTCGACCGCCGATCGCGTCGACGAGGTTCCCGTCTACACGCTGGTCGATCAGCCGGCCGGCGCGCGAGCGTCGGGACCGGCAATCGTCGAAGGGCCCTTCTTCACCGCACGGGTGCTCAAGGGCTGGGACTTTCGCGTCACGACAGCAGGCGACCTGCTGCTGACCGACACCACCCCGAGCGCCTGACCGTCTCACCATCAACCATCCACGAATCAAAGGAGATTCACCATGCGAGTGCCGATGACCGAGTACCTGCGCATCAACCTCGACACCGAATTATGGGAGTGTCGTGTCTGCGAGCAGAGCCTGGGCGATGCCCGGGGCAATTACAAAGAGGGAACGCTCGTCTACGACCGCGACCCGCGTGAGATTCACCAGTCGATCATCGATCCCGAGCGATACGAGTTCACCTTCGCTCCCGACCCGACCTACTGCCGCATTCTCGAGTACTACTGCCCTTCGTGCGGTGTGCAGCTCGAGACCGAGTACCTGCCGCCGGGTCACCCGCCGACGGTCGACATGCTGTGGGACATCGACTCGCTGCGCGAGCAGTGGCAGGCCCGCGGCGTCGACCCCGAACAGGTGATCACCTATGGCCCCGATGACGGCAGCGAGCCCGAGGGCGCACGGCACAGTCACGCTTCACAGGGAGGTGCAGCATGAAACGCGTATCGGTTGACATCGGAGGAACCTTCACCGACTGCTTCTTCGTCTGGGACGACAAGTATGTCGAGGCGAAGGCCCTCACCACCCATCAGAATCTGGCTCTCGGATTCAACTCCGCGCTCGACCTGGCCTGCGAGCGCGCCGGTCTCGACCGTGCACGAGTGCTCAAAGAGGTCGACTCAGTGCGGTATGCGACCACGCTGGGAACCAACGCGCTCATCGAGCGCAAGGGCCCTCGCGTGGCAGCGCTGGTCACGCACGGGTTCGAAGACACCATTCCGCTCTCGAGAGGGCGCGGATACGGCGAGGGCCTCGACCCGTCGGCGCAGCAGAATCTGCCCGGCGCCGAGCGGCCAGAGCCGCTGGTGCCACGCGGCCTGATTCGCTCGGTGCGCGAGCGGGTGAACTCGGCGGGCCGAGTCGTGGTGCCCCTCGATGAGGATGACGTGCGCACGCAGGTGCGTGAACTGGTCGACGCCGGCGCGCAGGCGATCGTCGTATCGCTGGTGAACGCCACCGAGAATCCCACTCATGAGCGGAAGATTCAGGAGATCATTCTCGAGGAGTTTCCCGCGCACCAGCTGGGGGCGATTCCCGTGCTGCTCGGTCACCAGGTCTCTGGCCGCAAGGGCGAGTACGTGCGTTCGACGTCGACGATCATCGACGGCTTTCTGCACGAGATCATGTTTCACGCCATGGGGCAGCTCTCGGGCAACCTTCGCGACACCGGCTATGAGAAGCCCATGCTCGTGATCCACAACTCGGGCGGCATGGCGCAGACCAACTCGACCGACGCGCTGCAGACGATTCACTCGGGCCCGATCGCCGGGGTCGGTGCGGGCGAGGGTCTGGCCGAGGCCACCGGCATCGGCAACATCATCACGACTGACATGGGCGGCACCTCGTTCGACATCGGGCTGATCCCCGAGGGCGGCGTCAAGCACTATGACTTTCAGCCCACGATCGATCGCTGGCTGGTCAGCGTGCCGATGATTCATCTGCTCACCCTGGGTGCCGGCGGCGGCTCGATCGCCAGCTTCGACCGCATCTATCAGGCCGTCAAGATCGGCCCGGAGTCGGCGGGCTCGAACCCGGGCCCCGCCTGCTACGATCGCGGCGGGCTCAAGCCCACCGTGACCGACGCCGACCTGGTGCTGGGCTATCTCGATCCGGACAACTACGCCAACGGCTACATCAAGCTCAATCGCAGCCGGGCCGAGTTCGCGTTCGAAGAGGAGCTGGCTGACAACCTCGACCTCGACGTCATCGAGACCGCGAAGGTCGTGAAAGACGCCGTCGACGAGCAGATGGCGATCGGCATCGCGAAGGAGCTTCGCGTGCGCGGGTATCTTCCCGAAGACTTCACGATGCTCGCCTACGGCGGCAATGGTCCGCTGCACGCGTGCGGCGTCGCCCGACATGCCGGCATCAATCGGGTGCTCGCGCCGCCATTCGCATCGGTCTTCTCAGCCTGCGGCGCCGGCAACATGAAGCAGCTGCACTTTCATGAGAAGGGCGTGCACATCGTGCTCTACAACGCATCGTCACGCGGGCTGTACGACGACTACGAGGGCTTCAACGAGATCGTCGAAACGCTGGAGCGGCAGGGTCTGGCAGATCTGAGACGCCAGGGAGTCTCACCCGATCAGGTCAGGCATCGCCTCGAGATGGATCTGCGCTACGGCAATCAGCTCGTCACCACCGCCGTGTCGTTCGACATCACCCGCATTCACGGCGTCGCTGACGTGCTGCACCTCATTCGCACCTTCTCGGACATCTACGGTCTGCGCTACGGCGCGGGCTCGCAGGCGCCCGAGGCCGGCATCCGTGTGCAGACGCTTCGTGTGGCCTCGTACGTCGACGGTGATCGCGTCGAGTTCGACTCGCTGATCTGGGATGGCGAACGCACCGAGGCTCAGCCGGTGGGCGAACGCACCATGCACTTCGTGGGTGAGTCGAAGCCCGTGTCGACGCCGATCTACGATGCGTCTGCCCTGACCCACGAGCACGTGATCCACGGCCCTGCCCTGGTGACCACTGAGAACACCTCCTATCTCGTCGAGGCCGACTGGCGACTCGAGCCGACACCGCAGGGTGCGGTCTGGTTCCTGCATGGCGATGCGAAGGCATCCGTCACCGTCTCGACGAACAACGCGAAAGGCCGATCATGACCATCATCAACGATCCCAGCACGACCACGCAGCGTCCCAAACGCGAACTGAGCGAACAGGAGCAAAAGTGGGTCGACCAGTTCATGGACGAGACCACCCTGTTTCTCGGCCCAGACCCCGAGATCATGCGCTCGCACCACATCACCGATCGCACCGACTTCGAAGACCGGTGCATCGACGGTGGCATCGATCCGCTGCGCGTCGACCGCATCCGCAAGCGCATCGCCGGAGCCCTCGACGAGGGCTTCGAGATGATGGAGGCGACCGGCGCCGCACCCGGCGCCAAGTGGGGTGACCTCACCACGGCCATCTACACGGCCGAGGGCGACGTGGCCTACCTCTCGTGTCACGGGGTGATCGCATTCTCGGCGATTCTGCACCACCCCATCCGCTTCATCAACAAGTACTGGAAGGACGAGCCCACCGTCGGCATCAACCCGGGCGACGGCTTCATCCACAATGACGCGCGCTACGGCAACGTGCACAACACCGACCAGTCGATGATCAGCCCGATCATGCGTGACGGCAAGATCATCGCCTGGGTCGCCGCCACGATTCATGAGGGCGAGAACGGCGCCTGTGAGCCGGGTGGGATGCCGTCGGGATCGCAGACGCCCTTCGACGACGGCCTGCGCATGTCACCGTTCAAGATCGTCGAGCGTGGTGAGCTGCGTCGCGATCTGCTCACCTTCCTGCAGCACTCCGTGCGTGATCCCAAGCTGCAGCTGGCCGACCTGAAGGTCAAGATCGGCTCGGTGAATCGCATCATCGAACGTGTCGATCGCATCATCGAGGAGGTCGGCACCGAGGAATTCGTCGGGGCGCTGCGCCTCACCGTCGAGGATGTCGAGACCGAGGTGCGTCGACGCATCCGCGAACTGCCCGACGGCACGGTGCGATTCAACCAGTTCATGGATTCGACCCTGCGTGAGAACGTGCTGCTCAAGGTCTCGGCCAAGATCACGATCAAAGGTGAGAAGATGACCGTCGATCTGCGAGGCAGCGGGTCGGAGATTCTCAACCGAGCGATCAACTCTCCGCTCTGCTCGGTCAAATCGATGATGATGCAGGCGATTCTGGCCTTCTGGTGGCCTGATCTGCCGAGGTCGACCTCATCGATGTCGCCGATCGAGATCATCTCGGACGAGCACACCTGGACAGATGCCGGCTACGACGCACCAATGGGCCAGTCTCTGCAGGCGTCGTTCCGCGCGTTCTCGGCCCTGCAGAATCCGTGGGCGAAGATCCAGTTCTCGACCCCCGAGAAGTACTCGAACGTCATCGCGCCGTGGTTCAACCAGATCAACACGTTCCTCTGGGGTGGAGTCACCCAGCACGGGGATCAGGTGGGCAATCTCTGCGCCGATCTGAACGGCATGGGCGGCGGGGCCAAGGCGTTCCGCGACGGGGAGGATGCCGTCTCACCGTTGTTCTGCGCGATGGCCGACACGGCCGAGCAGGAGGTCATGGAAGAGGAGGTGCCGTTCATGCAGCTGGTGTCGAAGCGCATCGTGCGAGACAATCAGGGCTTCGGCAAGTTCCGCGGCGGCATGGGCTACGAGATGATCGTCGCTGCCGAGAACACCCCGATGTGGGGCTTCATGACGGTGACCTCGGGTGCCAAGTTCCCCTCGATCTCGGGGTCGTTCGGCGGCTACGGCTGCAACACCTATCCGCTCAGTCGGGTCAAGGGCGTGAACGTCTACGACATCATGCGCAAGGATCCCTCGAAGTTCGATCTCTCGATCGAGAAGGTCATGAACGAGCAGCCGTTCGAAGGTGCCGACTACTCCACCAGTCACATGGGTCTGCAGTTCGACATCGCCAAAGACGGCGAGCTCTACATGATCAGTCAGGGCACCGGCGGCGGCTACGGCGACCCGCTCGACCGCGAGCCAGAGATGGTGATCGCCGATCTCGAACTCGACCGCATCTCGCCGAAGGTCGCCACCGAGATCTACAAGGTCGCCTGGGATCCGTCGAACTTCGTGATCGACGTCGCCGAGACGCAGCGGCTGCGAGACGCCGAGCGAGCCGCACGCATCAGCCGAGGCAGGCCCTACCACGAGTTCGTCGAGGAGTTCGTCACCGAAGGGCCCGCCGAAGATCTGCTCTACTACGGTTCGTGGGGCGATGACACCGACGAGCTGGTTGCGACGCACTTCACGAATGAGGGCCCGCAGCGCATCGTCGCCAAGGTCGAGGATCTGCCGATCATTCTGATGCCAGACCCGAAAGATCTCGAGATCGCCGAGCTCAAAGCGCGCGTCGGCGAACTCGAAGACCGGCACGACGATCACCAGCATCGGCTGCGCTGACGCCTGCCGTGCGCCTGCGACGCACGCAGGCATCCGGATGCGGCGCCGGCGTCCCGGTCGGCGCCGCATCTCTCGCATCTCACCCGCTCTCACGAGCCCCGCACTTCTCAGCCAGGAGGTTCTCATGCCCACCACCGATCTCACCGCCATGCTCAGCCCTGCGGCGAGCACGCGACCGACACCCGCGGTGTTCGATAGTCTCGACTATGCACAGGCCGTGCTCATCCAAGGCCGCGAGGTGCCGTGGGAGAACCCCCTGGAACTCGCCAGTCTGCTCGACCAGGCGCAGAGCCTCATGCATTCCAATGCCATTGTGTTCGACCTCGGCGGGTTCGTCGCGCACCGGCTCAAGACCGACCTGCGACTGCGGCAGCGGCTTGCGGAGCGCAGCCGCCCGGGGTACGCCTTCAAGGCCATGGCCGGCGACGATGCGCTTCGGGACGATGCCGCCGAGCTCGCCTCGATCATCGCCAAGACCGCAGGAGCCCCCCTGATCATTCGGCTGCCGTCACCGCGCGTCTGGCTCGGTGTGGCACATCAGGCGGCCGGGCACGATGATGCCGCCGTGCTCACCGCCGAAATGGTCGAGAACTACGCGGCCTACTACGCCAACTGGCTGCACGGCCTTGAGACGGTGCCGTTCGCCGCACTGCTGATCGACGATCGCTGGCAGGGCCCGGGCGATGCGCCCGAATCCGGCGATCCCCATCGTTGGACGCCGGTGTTCAACGTGGCCGATCACAACCGCTGGCTGCTGCTGCTGCACGATCATGACGGCGGGCTCGGCCTGCTCACCGCTGACGGCACCGCTGAGGAGTCTGCCCGTGCACAGGTCGTCGCCGACGCCTACTGGGCTTCGCCCGACGCGCAGCCCGATCGCCTGGCCGACGGCGAGAGCTTCAGGTTCAGTCACGTGCCGGTTGATGCGGTGCCCGAGACTGTGTTGGCGCAGCTGGCCAAGCTCGACGGCTCCGTTTGACCGCCACGCAGACAGACGCGATCATCCGAACAGCAGCACCCCTCCCAGCCCGATGCCGCCGACGACGAGGGTGGCGATCACCGCGAGGATGAAGGGTTTCGGCCCGATGCGTCGGAACATGCTGATCTTCACACCTGCGCCCAAGGCGAACATCGCCGCAGCCAGCAGCACCGACTGCGCCACACTCGCAGCGGCCACCACTGCAGGCGGCACGATGCCGAGCGACCGTATCGCCACCATGGCGATGAACCCTGCGACGAAGAGCGGCATGATGGGTGGCCGATGCGTCTGGCGGATGCCCCGGCCAGTCGGGCTCTCGTCAGACGCCGCGAGGCCGGTCGCTGCTGCGCGACGGGTGCCGACACGGCGCCAGAGCCCGACCACGGTGAGCACAGGAGCCAGCATCAGCACGCGGGCGAGCTTGACGATGACTGCGGCGGCGAGTGCCGTCGAACTCACCGTGCCGCCGACAGCCACGACCTGTGCGACTTCATGCACCGAGGCCCCGGCCCAGAGCCCGGTCTGGTGATCACTCAACCCGATCGTTCCGGCGACCAACGGCACCAGCGGAATCATCAGGGTGCCGAAGATGACGACCAGGGCAACAGCCGTCACGACTTCTTCTTCGTCATCGTCGTCGAGAACGCCGTCGACTGCTGCGACTGCTGCTGCACCACAGATCGAGAACCCACCGCCGATCAAGAGCACCTGCGTTCTCTTCATCCCCATCCACCTCCCCACTGCGACGGTGGTCAGGATGCCGACGGTCACCACGCAGACGACCACGAGAATCAGGCCGGGGCCGAGGGCGAGGATGTCTCCCAGCATGAGCTGCAGGCCGAGCAGTACGACACCGATGCGCAGTATGCGCTTTGCCGCATACGCGATGCCGGGTTCGAGGCGACTCTGCAGACGAAAGACGTTCCTGACGAGAACTCCGAGAATGATCGCGGTGAGCATGGGGCTCATCCCCGGCAGCAGCCGCACGACACCGAATGCCACCGCGGTGCCGACCGCGCAGAGCAGCAGACCAGGCCACAGCGCGGCGAGTCGGCGCCGACCCCGGGCGGTCAGCGAGTTCTTCTGAGCATGCGGTTGGGAGCTGCTGCGCTCCTGGGCGTTCGTCACTTGGTTCACAATGCCATGGTGGCCGCTCTGCGGCACGGCGACCAGTCTCAGTATCGCCTACCAGGCATATCATTGCGATATGACACATGTGTGGCCTGATCTCGCGGCGCTCGCGCTCCTCGTTGGCGTCGACGATCACGGAAGCCTGAGTGCAGCCGCCCGTGCCGCCGGGGTCGCGCAGCCGAATGCCTCCCGAACCATCGCGGCGCTCGAACGAGACCTCGGCGTGCCCGTGCTGCTGCGCCATGCCCGGGGGTCGTCGCTGACGGCGGCCGGACGGAACGTGGTCGACTCGGCACGCGAGCTGTTACAGGCCGTGCGCACCCACGAGCGGCGCATCGACGTCGTGGTCGGCGCCCAGCATCGGCGCCTCGACCTCGCCGCCAGCCTGACCGTGGCCGAGCAGCTGGTGCCCCGCTGGCTGGGCCGCCTGCGCGAGGCGATGACCGACGCCGACGTGCACCTGCAGGTGCACAACTCGACCGAGGTGGTCGACTTGGTTCGCGAGGGCGAGTGCACGATCGGCTTCGTCGAGACGCCGCAGCTGCCCGCCGAGCTGCACACCCACCTGATCACGACCGACGAACTCGTCGTCGTCGTCGCACCGACGCATCCGTGGGCGCGGCAGTCAGAACCGGTGAGTGCCGATGAGCTCGCCCGCACGCCGCTGATTCTGCGCGAGCCCGGTTCGGGCACCCGCGCCACCGTCGACCGAGCTCTCGCCGGTCGTTCTCCCGTCGCACCCGCACTCGAGGCGGGCAGCAACGCAGCAGGGCTGGCGACCGCGGCATCCGGCGCCGACCCGGCGGTGCTCAGCAGGCTTGCCGTCGCACGCTGGCTCGAACGCGGCGAACTCGTTGCCGTGCGGGTGGCGGGCGTCGACCTGCACCGCGAAATCCGCGCGGTCTGGCGCGACGACCTCGACTCCCGCGTCGCACGCCGGCTCGTCGCCATCGCGTGCGACGATCACCGCTGAGCGTCGAGCGTCGTGAAGATCTCTTCTGCGACCTGTGGCAGCAGCGCGGCAGCGTCGCGCATGGCTCGCTCAGCTGTTCCGGCCTGCTCGACGAGGGTCGCGAGACGGCGGATGCCCACTCGGGCGAGCTGCTCGTCGTCGAGCGTGCTGCGCCCCGCGATCGCCACGACGGTGGCCCCTGCGGCGGCTGCGCGGCGAGCCAGCTGCACTGGCCCTTTTCCCTGCAGCGACTGCTCGTCGAGCGACCCCTCGCCGACAACCGCCACGTCGGTGTGCTCGAGGGCGTCCGAGATGCCCAGCAGGTCGGCGATCTCGTCGCCGCCGGAGCGCACTTCGGCGAGCCGCAGCGCGATCAGCGGCGCGCTGAACCCGCCGGCGGCGCCTGCACCCTCGACGTCTTGCACGTCGGTGCCGGTCTGATGCTCCAGCAGCGACCCCCACAGCGCAAGCCGATGCTGCAAGGTGACCATGGCATCCGCATCGGCACCCTTCTGCGGGCCGAACACCTGCGCTGCACCCTGTGCTCCGGCCAGCGGAGCAGTCACGTCGCTCGCGATCACGATCGTCGTCTCGGCGAGGCGGGGGTCGAGGTCGGCGGTGTCGAGCCGCATGCCGCCACAGCCGCGCGCAGGGTTGATCCGATCGAGATCGCGCACGTCGCCGACTGCATGCCCCTGTGCGTCGAAGACGCGCAGGCCGAGCTCGGTGATGCAGCCGAAGCCGCCGTCTGTGCTCGCCGAGCCGCCGATGCCGATCACGAGCGATCGGTAGCCCTCGTCGAGCGCCAGCCGGATCAGTTCGCCGACGCCGCGTGTATTGGCGGCAAGCGCCTGGTCGGGTGCGGGACGGTCACCGGGGTCGCGGCCGGGAGCTGCCGGCACGAGTTGCAGACCGGCAGCCTGCGCCAATTCGATGACGGCGGTGTCGCCCGTCGTCGCCCACCGCGCAGGCACGAGCCCCTGATCGTGCAGTGGCCCGTGCACCTGTGCGGTGTGCTCGGTCGCGCCGGCCTCGAGAAAGGCGTCGACCGTGCCCTCTCCCCCGTCGGCGATCGGCTTGAGCGTGATCTGCGCATCGGGCACGGCCGTGCGGATGCCCTGGCCGATCAGCTGCGCCGCCTCGGCTGCCCTGAGCGAGCCCTTGAACTTGTCCGGGGCGACCAGCACGCGCAGCGCCCGATCGATGGAAGCCGGTCTGGTGTGCATGATCAGTGGTGCGCCATCAGTTCGAGACCGACGACCAGCAGGCCCAGCGCGGCTTCGGCCACCATCACCATGAGCTTCTGTCGCACCGACAACTTCAGGCGCCGCGCGGCGGCGAATCCGATGCCCACCAGCCAGACGATCAGCAGGGCAGTCGAGAGGCGCAGCGCGATCTCCAGCTTCCAGAAGTCTGCCCAGGCGGCCATCAGCATCAGAATCGGCAGGGCGATGGCCGTGGTCGCACCGACAGACGTCGATGCGGCGCGGCGCGCCTCGCGTGCGGTGAACATGCGCTCATGCGTCACGAAGTGCGCGAGAATCTCGGCGAGGAACATGGCCAGCACCGAGCCGATGACGGTGACGATCAGCGTCGCGACCGCCTGCGGCGGGGTGGCGTCTGTGTGCGATGCGAGCGTCAGCACAACGGCGAGCGCGGTGAAGGTGATGTAGATGCGCTCTTTGAGCCGCGAGGCGGCCTCGTCGCGCCCCTCGCCGGGCTTCTCCCCCGCAGGGGCGCCCTGAGTCGCGGGCGCCGGCACGGGCTTCGAGGATACTCGGGATGCTGATTCGTCGCTCATGTCTGCTCAGCCTAGCCGCAACAAATGTCGAAAGGGTCGACGGGCTACGGTGGGATCAAGCCATACCAGCAGAGAGAGGACGCTGCCTGATGTTTCAGCTCGAACGCATCGACGAAGAGCCCGCCGAGAGCGAACGCCTGCGCGCTCCGCACGATGAGCTCTGCGCCTGCGGCGTCCCAGACTTGCGCGCACAGCGTGCATCTCCGGGGTCGAAGACGAACCGTACCCGCGTTGCACGCGACCGTCCGCAGAGGTCGCAGTCATGATCCGCTTCATCACGCAGGCGGTGCTGACCGCGATCGCCCTCTGGATCACCGCCGCAATCGTTCCCGGCATCACGGTCATCCCCTTCGCTGGCGAGCCGCCGATGAACAGCATGCTGACCTATCTGCTGGCGGCTGCGGTCATCGCCTTGGTGAACGCCCTCTTCGGTACCGTGCTGCGCTTCATCAGCATCCCGCTCTACATCGTGACACTGGGCCTGTGGTCGTTCGTGCTCAACGGTCTGCTGCTCTGGACGGCCAGTCTGATCAGCAGCGCGTGGGGCTGGGGGCTGACCATCGACCATTTCTGGTGGTCTGCCGTGTTCGGCGCGATCGTGCTCGGATTCGCCAACTGGCTGGTCGAGCTGGTCGCCCGAGCGGTCGGCATCGGCACGCACGACTGAACAGAGCGCCCTCGGCGCATACGGGCTGGTGCTCATACGCATTCAGGTCTATAGTGTGCGTTTGTCGGCCGCAATGTGCAGCTGATGAGGTGTTCGAGAGGAGGTTCCGCCATGATGGCACGCAAGACATCGTTCGTCGCATCAACACGAATTATTATTCCGTCCCACTCGTCGGCGGAATGATCGAACACCAGATGCTCGGGCTCGCCTGCGAAGGCAGAGCTCGACAGGTGTGATCACCGATCCGCACATCCAGGCCCTGTCTTTGAGACAGGGCCTTTTCACTGCCCCACCAGCCGGTGTCGCAGTCAGGATGTGAAAGGTGAAACACGACAATGTCCAGCACACTGGATGAGCAGACGGCCACAAGTCGAATGCCGAGAAGCACTCATGCCGCCACAGCGGCAGACACAGCGGCGAATCTGCAGCGAGACTCGGCCCGCAAGGTGATCGCCGCCTCGATGATCGGAACGGCCATCGAGTTCTTCGACTTCTACGCCTACGGCACCGCTGCGGCGAACTACTTTCCCACCGTCTTCTTTCCGCAGGCCAGCGCGACCGTCGGCGTGCTCGCATCGCTGCTGACCTTCGCGGTCGCGTTCGTGGCTCGGCCGTTCGGCTCACTGCTCTTCGGGCACTTCGGCGACCGTATGGGTCGCAAGACCACGCTGGTCGTCTCCCTGCTCACCATGGGCACCGCGACAGTGCTGATCGGAGTGCTGCCCGGTTTCGCCCAGGCCGGGGTCTGGGCGGTCGTGCTGCTGTGCCTCTGCCGGTTCTGTCAGGGCATCGGCCTGGGCGGCGAGTGGTCGGGTGCCGCACTGGTCGCCACTGAGAACGCCCCGTCGAACCGCCGTGCGCTCTACGGCTCGTTCCCCGAGCTGGGCGCTCCGATCGGCTTCGTGCTCTGCAACGGCCTGTTCCTGCTGCTCGAGACGGTCTGCACCCATGATCAGATGCTGGCCTGGGGCTGGCGCGTGCCGTTCCTGCTCAGCGGAGTGCTCGTCGTGATCGGCCTCTGGGTTCGCGTCACGATGGAGGAGACTCCGGTGTTCAAGCTCGCCGCCGCGCAGAACCGCACGGTCAAGGCCCCACTGGTGACCACGATGCATGACCACTGGCGTGCCGTCGTTCAGGGCACGCTCGTCGTCGCAGTGACATACACGCTCTTCTACATGCTCACCACGTGGTCGCTGTCCTACGGCACGAAGACGCTCGGCTTCAGCAATCGGCAGTATCTGGCCATGCTGATGATCTCGGTGGTGGTGTTCGCGGGGTCGATCGTCGGTTCGTGCGTACTCGCCGATCATTGGGGGCGCAAGAAGGTGCTGACGCTCGCCTCGGCCGGCATGGTCGTCTTCAGCTGCTTCTTCGGCGCCATGCTCGGGCACCTCAGCGTCGCACCCGTGATGGTCTTCCTGTGCGTCGGATTCCTGCTGATGGGCGCCGCTTTCGGCCCGCTGGGCGCGTTCCTGCCCGAACTCTTCCCGGCACATGTGCGGTACACCGGTTCAGGCATCGCCTACAACCTGGCCGCCATCGTCGGTGCCGCGTTCGCCCCGTCGATCGCCACCGCGCTCGCCCGAAACGGCGTGCAGAACGTCGGCCTCTATCTCGGCCTGATGGCCGTGCTCAGTCTCATGGCGCTGTTCACCTGTCGTGAGACGAAAGACGTCGACTACCGCAGGTAACCGGCGACGCTCTGCGGCGTCTCCTGCTGCGGAGCCTGCAGCACCGCGGCATCATGGGTGGCCACGTGCTCTGCGAAGAGCCCCGGCCACGCCATGATGCCGTACGGCGTCTGGGCGACCACGAGCCGGCTGCCCCGGATCAGCGCGTTGAGCGCCTGCGCCGTCGTCATCGGGTGAGCAGGGTCGGCGATCCAGGCGAGAATCAGCGTCGGGGCGGCGATGCCTGCGAGGGATGCCGGATTCGGCAGATCCGCTTCGGCGGCACCCCGCAGCACTGTCGGCAGCAGCCCCTCTGCCACCGCCGGCCGGGTGTCGGGCACGTCGGCGAGCGCCGGCGGAGTCACGTTCCTGTGCCCCTGCGCGATGAACGCTTCGATGCCGGCGCGTTCCACCAGCTCGGCGCTGGCCAGATAGTTCTTCGCCTGTGCCCGTCGGGTGTCCCAGGCCGTCGGCGGTGAGACCAGGGTCAGGCTGGCGAAGCGTGACTGATCACGCACGGCCGCGTGCAGCAGCGTGCCGCAGCCCATCGACTGCCCCACCCCGTGCACGGTCTCACCCGGCGCCACATGGTCGAGCAGCGCAAGCAGGTCGTCGGCGAGCCGGCTCCAGCGATAGCTGGCCGCTTCGAGCGATCCGGTCGAACGCCCATGGCCGCGGGCGTCGTAGCGCAGCACGCGGTGGTCGCGAAGCGCCCGCCCGTGGTCGAGCCCGAGACGCGCATCGCGCTCGCGGCACGAAGTGAGGCCGTGCAGCTGCACGACGAGCGGCCCGTCGTCGCCACTGATGTCGTAGTCGATCTTCGCGTCGCTCAGCTCCAGCACGGGCACGGTCACTCCCAGTCGTCTTCTCCACGTGTCGGCAGAGGTGGCAGCACGTGAGATTCACACCAGAATAGCGCTCGGCGACGCGGTACAGTCAGAATGTGCGTCTGACGAACATCACCCGAGTCACGCTGCCCGCGGGCCACGTGCGCCACTATGCCGTCACGATCGGCGACGTGGTGCGCGAGCACGTGCCGATCTCGTTCGACCAGCGACGCCACGTCGGCGAGGGTGATCGCCCGGGCTCCTGGATGGCTCTGGCCTTTCGGCTGCCGCGCCATGTCACTGCTGATCAGCTGGGCGATGCCTGGGTCGACGTGGTGCGCAGACACGGCACCATGCGCACGGTGTTCTCGCGGATGCACAACGGCGCGCTGCAGCTGACCGAGCACGCGGTGAGCGCCGGCAGCTGGCATGAGCATCCTCGCTCTCCCGGCCAGCTGACGAGGGATGCTGTGCGTGAGATCCTCGATGCGCACTGCCGCCCCCTGTCGCGTCCGTCGCATCGGCTGGTGCTGATCGACCCTGCGAACGATGCGGCAGACTCCGCGCAGACCGTCGTGATCGGCTCCGATCACTCGCATGTCGACATGTGGTCGGTGCTGCTGCTCGCCCGCGACCTGCTGGCGGCTCTCGATCCGTCCGCCGTTCACGACGACGTGCTGATGCGTCTCGAGACCGGACGACCAGCTGCTCCCGGTACCACCGACGCGACGGCGGCATCCACGTCGCCTGACGAAGCGCCCGACTTCGCCGACCACACCGCAGCCCTCGCCGCACGCCCGGCGGCCACGCCCGAGGTGCTCGAGCGCTGGTCTGAGATCCTCGCGGCCGGCGATGGGCTGCTGCCCACGCTTGCGGTCGACCTCGGAGATCTGGCGCACCCTGTGCCCGAGGTGGTCGAGGTGCGCGACATCCTCGATGCCGATCGCCTGGAGCTGCTCTCGACGCAGGCTGCGGCTCTGGGGGTGCGACTGCTGCACATGGTGCTCGCCGATCTGGCCAGCGTCACCCTGAGCATGACCGGGCAGCCGCTGCGAGCGCTGTTTCCCGTGCACAGCCGCTACGAGCCGCGCTGGCATGACGCTGTCGGCTGGTTCGTGACGAACTCGGTGATCGAGTGCACGTCAGATGATCCCCGTGAGTGTCGCCAGGATGTCCAAGACGCGCTCCAGCTCGCGGCGACGCCGCTGGCGGGGATCTTCGACCCCCGCGGCGGCATGCCTGCCGGGCCGGGGATGTTCGCCATCTCATGGCTCGACACCCGTCGGCTGCCCGTGCAGCTGCCGGCAGACCTCGCGACGCAGTACGTCTCGGCGTCGCTGCGGGTCGACGGCGTGATGATCTGGTTCGTCGTGAGCCCGACCGGCTTGCACCTGCGCTGCCGCTACCCAGACACGCCGCAGGCGCGCGCAAGCATGCGCGCCTGGCTCGAAGCCGTCGTGCATCGCCTGCAGGAACGCACCCGGCACGACGCAGTGGAGCACCGCGCGAGCTGAGGCATCAGAGCGACACTGCGAAGCGCGGCTGTCGCGTCATGCGGTCTTGTCGTAGACGTAGAAGCCCTCGCCCGACGCGCGCCCGAGCTTGCCCTGGTCGAGGTAGTGCTCTTTCAGCCAGGCGGCGATCTGCTGCTTGCGCTCGTCACCATGCGCCATGATGTTGTACGGAGTGTTCAGACCCACCACATCGAGAATCTGGAAGGGGCCCATCGGCGCGCCGGTTCCGATCCGCCAGACGTTGTCGACGTCGGCGGGCTCGGAGTAGCCGAAGACGACCAGTTCGAGCGCTGCGTCGAGCAGCGGCACGAGCAGCGAGTTCAGCACGTACCCTGACTTCTCTTTGTGCAGCGGGACCGGCACCATGCCCATCTCTTTGGCGTAGGCGACGACTCGGTCGAAGACCTCAGGCGAGGTCTGTTCAGTGCCCATGACCTCGGCCGTATTGTGCAGCCAGATCTCGTTGGCGAAGTGCAGGGCGAGAAAGCGGTCGGGACGGTCGGTCGCGCTCACGATGTCGCTTGGCAGCAAGGTCGACGAGTTCGTCGCGAAGATGGTCTTCGCCGGTGCCGAGGCGCTCAGCTTCTGATAGGTGTCACGCTTGATCGCCACGGCCTCGGGCACGGCCTCGATGACCAGATCTGCGTCGGCCACCGCGGCCGCGAGATCGCTGCTCACGCTCAGACGGGACAGAGCCGCATCGGTCCGGGCCTCCGTTGCCCCGTCGACCTGCTGCTGGTACACCTTGGCGAGGCCGGCGAATCGCGCCTTTGCGTGCTCGAGAATCTCGTCGCTGATGTCATAGGCGGTCACGGTGAACCCGGCGTAGGCGCTCTGGAAGGCGATCTGCGATCCGAGCACGCCGGTGCCGAGCACGGTGACGTTGGTGATGTTGCTGGTCATGATGGTTCCTTTCGGTTTTTCTTTGGGTCGTTGGTCTTGACGTCGATCGTGCTGACCGGGGTCGAGGCGCAGATCTCGACGGCGCGCACGCGGAGCCCGTCGACGATCATGGCCACCTGCAGTCGCAGATCGGCGAAGTCGTTGTTCAGTGCGTCACTGGCGCGGTGCGGCTGGATCAGCAGCACGTGCAGATCGGCGAAGATGCTGCGGGCAGCCTGCAGGGCGACCGGCTGGAGGCGGGCGGATGCCGTGGCCGACAGCTCGGCGTCGCCCGCTCTGATTTGGTCGTCGAGATCGGCCATCAGACGATCGCAGAGACGGTGCTCCATCTCTTCGACGAGTGCGAGACCCTCGGCACGGTATGGCTCGTCAGCATCGGCGAAGATGAGCTCACGCTGGAAGAGCGCGGTGTTGCGTGGCTGGTCTGCGGCCGCCCGCAGAATGCACACGGCGTAGGCGAGAAGGGCCTCCGTCGTCTCGGCCTCTGCGTCCATGGCGCGCTCTGCTGCGGCCAAGGCCTCGCGCAGCCGCTCGTTGTATACGAGCAGCAGCAGCTCCGGCTTGGTGGCCGCATAGCGGAACAGCGTGCCTGCGGCGATGTCGACACGCTCGGAGATCTGCTGGGTCGTCGTGGCGTCGAAGCCCTGTGCGTCGAAGAGTTCTGCGGCCGCGTGTATGATGCGCCCGAGCGTCTCTCGTTTGCGACGGGCGACTCGACCTTCGCTTTTGGTCACCGTCATTTCCCACCTCCAGGATCTGCGCAGCCGACACCGCGTGTACGCGCAAACTCCTCAGGAAGCCTGGTGAGCCTGCTCATTTCTGAGTGTACTCATGTTTTGACGCATTTCGATACCCTCCAGGCAAGTTTGCGCGCCCAGAATGTCAGCAGAAAGAACAGTCGATCTCGCAGTACGAACAATCGATCTCGCAGAAAGAGCACTCGATACCGGCGCTCCGCAGCGCAGAGCCCCGGGCTATCTGCCGATCGCCGGCTCTGACGCAGCTCTGCTCGCGGCCGGGCGCGTCACCGTCACCTTGATCACTGGTGCCACCGAGGCGTCCGCGTGAGTTCGGCATAGGCTGCGAGCGCACGCGCACGACTCGCGCGCAGGTCGACCAGCGGCTCGATCCCGGGCTGCCTCGCCTGCCACCGGTCGACATACTCTCCCTGCGGGTCGAACCGACGCCGCTGGGTCTCGGGGTTGAAAATGCGGAAGTAGGGCGCAGCGTCCGCCCCGCACCCGGCAACCCACTGCCAGTTGAAGGGGTTGCTCGCGGCATCCGCGTCGACGAGCGTGTCCCAGAACCAGCGTTCCCCGGCCCGCCAGTCGATCATCAGGTTCTTCGCCAGATACGAAGCGGCCACCATGCGCACGCGATTGTGCATGACGCCGGTCTGCCAGAGTTCGCGCATACCGGCGTCGACGAGCGGCTCTCCCGTGCGGCCCTGCTGCCAGGCCCGCAGCTCAGGGTTCTCTGCGGCAGACATCGCGGCACCCGCGGCCTGCCCGGCCCCGGCTCGCCACGGAAACGCATCGAATCGCCGGTCGAGGTTGGTCGTCGCCAGATCGGGATGCTGAAAGAGCGTGTGCCATGCGAACTCCCGCCAGCCGAGCTCGCTCAGGAACGTCCCGACCGACCGACCGCTCGCGATGGCCTGGCGCCAGACCGTTGCCGGGCTGATCTCTCCCCACCGCAGGTGTGGCGAGAGCCCCGAGACCGCGTCGTCGTCGGCAGGTTCGTCACGGTGCTCGGCATACTCGTCGATCGGCGCGGGTCTCTGTGCACTTCCCGGCGCAGCATGCGACGCTTCCTCGCCCAGAAAGGTCGCCAGCCGTCGATGGGCCGCGTCCTCTCCCGGTGTCCACCGATCCGCGAGGCCCGCTGACCAGTCGGGAGCGCTCGGCCGCAGGTTCCAGCTCGCAAGCGTCGTCGAGAACGTCTCGGCGGCCGAGCTGGCAGAGCTGGCAGAGCTGGCAGACCGCTCACGTCCTCCGTCTTGCGTCGGCAGTTCGACGGATGCAGGCGTCAGATGGTCGGGCGCCGGCACCGGAGCGCGAACGGGCAGTTCGCCGCAGGCTCGCCAGAAGGGCGAATAGACTTTGTACGCTCCCCCGGTCTTCGTCTGCACGGTCCAGGGTTCGTGCAGCAGATTCGCCGCGAACGACTGCACGGCGACGCCTGCGTTGCGCAGCCGGAGCTTCAGATCGGCGTCGATCGCCTTCTCTGGTCCGTACCGCCGGTTCCAGACCACCCGGGTGATCTGCGTCGCCCCGGTGGCGACGTTCGCGCCACCTTCTGTGTGCGCACCAGACTCGACAGGCACACCGACCTCAGCGTGTGCGCCTGCACCTGCACCAGCACCAGCACCCCAGATGAGACGCGGAATCACTCCACGGGCGGCTCCGCGCTCGAGCAGCAGCGGCGCGCCGAGCTCGGCCAGCCGCTCGCTGAGGCGCATCAGAGACTGGTGCAGCCACCACTTCGCCGCTCCGCCCAATGCGCGGGTCTCCGGACTCTGCTCATCGAGCAGGTAGACGCAGACGACGCCCTCCGGGTCACGAGACGCCTGCAGCAGCGCCGGGTTGTCCCTCACCCGCAGATCGTCTCGAAACCACACCAGAGTCGTCATGACCCCAGCTTAGTTCACCTGGTAAGTAAGCTCCGCTGGTACAGACCTCGCGCCGTCAGCTGCGCAGACTCAGACCTGCGCCGTCAGCGCGTGCTCCTCGAGGTACGCACGCACGGCATCCACATCATCTGGCAGATCGACGACGTGTTGAGGCTGCTGCAGCAGTTCACGCACGGCGGGCGAGATCACGTCGACGTCATCGCCCAGTGCCTCGTGCACCGTGTCGCTGAACTTGGCCGGCAGCGCCGTCTCAAGCACCAGGGTCAGGCCGGGCACATCGAGCTCATGCGCCACCGTGACCCCGTCAGCGGTGTGCGGGTCGATGACGACGCCGCTGTGCTCATAGGTCGATCGGATGCTGGCGAGCCGGTCGGCGTGAGTACTGGTTCCGCTGATGAAGCCGAATTCGGCGTGCAGGCGCGGCAGCTCGGCGCTGAGGTCGAGGCGACCAGTGCGCTGCAGCTCGGCCCAACGCTCGGGGAATGCGTCTGTGCCCAGCAGCTCCCAGATGAAGCGTTCGAGGTTCGAGGCCTTCGAGATGTCCATCGAGGGGCTCGACGTGGCCAGCGTCTCTTCGCGCGAACGCGGCACGTACACACCGGTGCGGAAGAAGTCGTCGAGCACGTTGTTCTCGTTGGTGGCGAGGATCAGACGGTCGATCGGCAGCCCCATGCTGCGCGAGAGGTGACCCGCGTAGATGTTGCCGAAGTTGCCCGACGGCACCGCCACCGAGAGCATCGCCTCGGCGCGGTCGGACTCGGCCACTGCATCCGTCGCACGCAGCCACGCCCAGAAGTAGTACACGATCTGTGCGCTGATTCGGCCGAAGTTGATCGAGTTGACGGCGCCGATGGCCTGGTCGGCCTTGAACTGTGCATCGCCGTTGATCGCCTTCACGATGTTCTGGCAGTCGTCGAAGACTCCGTCGATGGCGATGTTGTGCACGTTGTCGTCGGTGATCGAGTACATCTGCGCACGCTGCACATCGCTCATACGGCCCTGTGGCGAGAGCATGAACACGCTGATGCCGGGCTTGCCGCGAAAGGCGTGCTCTGCGGCCGAGCCGGTGTCGCCCGAAGTGGCGCCCAGGATGTTCAGCCGTCGGCCGCGGCGCGCGAGCACGTAGGGCATCGCCTCGCCCAGAAACTGCATCGCCAGGTCTTTGAAGGCCATGGTCGGGCCCTGCGACAGGCCCACCAGAACTGTGCGCCCGTCGAGCGGGGTCAGCGGCACGACCGGGTCGGGAAAGCGCTCGGGCCCGTAGGCCTTGGCGGTGAGCGCTTCGAGATCGGCAGTCGGGATGTCGGTCGCGTAGAGCGCGATCACCTTCGCTGCGAGCTGCGGGTAGGTCAGCGACCGCCACGACTCGCGCTGTTCGGCGCTCACCTGGGGAATCGTCTGCGGCACCACGAGCCCGCCGTCGGGGGCGAGACCGTCGAGCAGCACCTCGGTGAACGTCGCGGGCTGCATGCCCCCTCGTGTCGAGACGTACTGCAGATCGGTCTGCTGGTCGATCGTTCCCTCGGTCATGCGGTTCGTGCCTTTCGATAGACGGCGCTCATGCGGCTGCGCCTCAAGGATACCGGCTGGCGACGACAGGCCGCCCTGTGCCACCGCCGAACTGATAGAACTGAACGCATGACAACCTCGCACAGCATCCCCTTTCGCGCCGACCAGGTCGGCAGTCTGCTTCGCCCGCCCGCCGTTCACGACGCGCGTGACCTCTTTGCCCGCGGCGAGATCGACGCTGTCGCGCTGCGCGCCGTCGAAGACGAGCAGATCGCACGCGTCATCGCCAAGCAGCAGGAGGTCGGGCTGCAGGCCGTGACCGACGGTGAATTCCGTCGCGCCTTCTGGCACTTCGACTTCTTCAGCGGGCTCAACGGCGTCGAGATCGTCGAGGAAGACAGCGGCATGGCCTTTCACGGCACGGCGCCGAAGCCGCACGCCGTGCACATCACCGGCAAAGTGAGTTTTCCCGACGACCACCCCATGCTCGAGCACTTCCGCTTCGTGCGCGACCACACCACGGTCACGGCCAAGCAGTGCATCCCGGCGCCGACCGTGATGCACTTCCGTCTGGCTCCCGAGAGCATCGATCACAGCGTCTACCCCGACCGTGCCTCGCTGTTCGCCGATCTGGCACAGACATGGCGCGATGCCGTGCGTGCGTTCCACGCCGCCGGCTGCCGGTACCTGCAGTTCGACGACACCGCCTGGGCCTACCTGTGCTCGGATCTCGAACTCGAGCGCGCCCGTGAGCGTGGTCTCGACACCGAGAACATCGCTCAGGCCTACGCCGACCTGCTGAACGACATCGTTCGCGACCGCCCTGACGACATGACGATCACCACGCACGTCTGCCGTGGCAACTTCCGGTCGACCTGGATCTCGTCAGGCGGCTACGAGCCGGTCGCCCCGTACCTGCTCGGCCAGGTCGACTACGACGGGTTCTTTCTGGAATACGACTCTGACCGTGCCGGCGGCTTCGAGCCACTGCGCTTTCTGCCCCATGACGGTCGCCGGGTCGTGCTCGGCCTGGTCACGTCGAAGTCGGGTGACCTCGAATCGGCGGATGCCGTGCGTGCGCGCATCCGCGAGGCCGCGGAGTTCGCCCCGCTCGATCAGCTCGCCCTGAGCCCGCAGTGCGGCTTCGCCTCGACGGAGGAGGGCAACGTGCTGACCGAGGAGCAGCAGTGGGCGAAGCTCCGCGAGATCACGAAGATCGCCGACGAGGTCTGGGGCTTTCCGCAGGATCGCTGAGCACGGGGTGCAGCAGCGCAGCGCCGACCACCCGCGCTTTGACCAGCGTCTCGGCGTACTCGGCTTCGGGCTGTGACAGCTGAGTGATCGCACCCCCGACGCCGAATGTCGCCCGGTGCGGCTCGACGATGATCGTGCGAATGACCACGCTGAGCGAGAGCGTGCCGTTCAGCGAGAGCCAGCCGAGGGCACCGGCATAGACACCGCGGGGGCCGCCCTCGAGCTCGTCGATGATCTGCATCGTGCGGCGTTTCGGCGCTCCGGTCATGGAGCCGGCCGGAAACGTCGCGCGTATGCAGTCGATCGCCGTGCAGTCGTCTCTCAGCTCTGCCCTGACCGTGCTGATCAGCTGATGGGCACCGGGAAACGACTCCACGGTGAACAGCCTCGGCACCCGCACGGTCTCTGGCCGGCACACACGACTCAGATCGTTTCGCATGAGATCGACGATCATGAGGTTCTCTGCGCGCTCTTTCTCCGACCTCCACAGCTCGTCGCGGCGCTGCGCGTCCTGGCGCGGAGTCGCTCCGCGCGGACTGGTACCCTTGATCGGCCGCGTCTCGACGGTTCTGTTCTCGTCGACTGTCAAGAAGCACTCTGGCGACGCGCTCAGCACCGAGAAGTCACCGCATCGCAGCAGTGCGCCGTAAGGAACCCGCGACAGCTCCCGAAGCCGCCGATAGGTTGACACCGGGTCGACCGACGCGGCGTACTCCCCCATGTTGGTCAGGCACACTTCGTACGAGTCACCGGCAGCTATGTGGCGCTGGCTCGCCTGCACCCGTTCGATGTAGCCAGCTTCGTCGTGACGAAAGGCGAAAGTCGCCCGCAGCGTCGCATCGTCTGGGAGCGTCTGTGGCTGAGCCAGCACGGCCTGCCGCGATCGCGCTGAGCTCAAGCCGGGTTTCTGATGCGTCTGCGAGTGACTGCCCGATGACGCGTGCGGCGATGCCGCCAACTCCATCAGCGTGCGGGCGGTGCGCCGTATCCAGAGCCGCGACGCAGCATCCAGCCTCGTGTCGCCCCCGTTCGAGCGCAACGCCAGCAGCTGCACGTCACCCGTCACATGATCGAAGACGATCGCTCGCTCGACAAACGTCAGACGCCCGTCTGGCACGTCAGATGGGGTCAAGTCGGCCACGCCACAGGTGTTGGCCTTCAGCCCGTAGCCGAGATAGCCGACATAGCCGAGGCAGAAGCCTCCGGCTGCGGGCTGCGGCGCTCGCACGGCGAACCGCGTCAGCTGTGTCTGCGCAACGTGCAGCAGGTCTCCGTTGACACGTTCGCGACTGCCGTCGGCGGCGATTCTGCTCGTGTCGGGTTCGCCGGCGCGATACGAGAGCACGTGGGCATGCACGCCGTCGACTGTGCCCAGCACGCTGATCTTCGAACGTTCATCGTCACTGTTGCTGTCGAGCCAGAAGCTGTGCGCGTCATCGGCGTAGAGGGCTGCATGCACATCGGCGGCGCAGAGATCGATGCGCAGACGTCGCACATCGACCCACCAGTGTTCAGCGGTGGTCTCGTCAGCCGTGGTCTCGTCAGGTGCTGTCATGTGTGCTCTTGCGTACTGGTCGTGCTCGTGCTGCGGCTCGGCATCGTCTTCACGTGCGCGGCCACCCACCGGACGCCGTCTTCCGCCGCCCCGCAGCCATCTGTCGTCACCGTGTCGAGCCACTCGACGAGGTGCTGCTCACGGCCTCGCAGCGCCGCTCGGTACTCGTTCGCACGCCCGATCGATGCGACTCGAAGGCCGTCCCAGGTGCTCACCACGCGAATGCCGTGCAGCGAGCTGAGCACCCACACCTCGTCGGCGGCACGCACCTCGGCCGGGGTGCAGAGCCGCCTCACGACGGTGTCGCCTCGAAGACCAGCGATCTGCGCGAGGGCCGCTTCTGTGACGCTCGGCAGTCGTTGTTCACTGCGCGACAGCACCAGGCAGCCCTCTGACCAGTGCACGATGCTGCTGAAGGCGCCCTCGCGAAGCGTTCCGTCTGCGCCCACCAGCACCGCTTCGTCAGCTCCATTCGCCTGCGCCTGGGTGCGCAGCGACATCTGCACCGGAAAATCCGGGCCCTTCAGCGCTGGCTGCAGGCGAGGGTCGAAGAACTGCGGTGTCCAGAGCCGCACCTCGGTGCGCAGCGTCGCCTCTGCGATCGGTCGAATCTGCACCGCGCACACCTGCTGATCGATCGATATCTTCGGGAACCACAGGCCCGCTGCGAGTTCCGGTCTGCGAAGCAGCGCGCGGTAGACAGCGCGCACTCGGCTCAGCGCCCAGCCGCTGGCGCGCGACAGGCGCTCGATGTGACCGTCGACATCACGCACACGGCCGTGTCTGATGAGCAGCGAATCGTGCAGCATGGGTCAACAATATCCGGGCCACGGTGCAGCACGGTCAGGATATGTCGCCAGCACCACGGGCTGATATGGTGCCGTCATGAGGCTGCCCCCTCCCTGCCTCGACTATGCCGACTCGAGCGTCTCAGATTCCAGCACCGCGACCGCCCGCGGGTCCTGGAAGTCGCGCAGGCCGTCCAGCCCCTGCTCACGCCCCATACCCGACGACTTGAGTCCGCCGAACGGCGCGCGCAGATCGAGCCGGTTCGCGCCATGGTCGTTGACCCACACGTACCCGCAGACCAGCTGGCGAGCGACCCGCCGGGCCCGCGCCCCATCCATCGTCCAGACCGAGCCGCCCAGCGCCGCCCAGCTGTCGTTGGCCTGGCGAATCGCCTCGGCCTCGTCGTCGAAGGCGATCACCGGAATCACCGGCCCGAACTGTTCGTCGGCGACCACGCGCAGCTGGGTCGCCGGCTCGACCACGATGGCCGGCCGCACGAAGTTCCCTGCCGCCAGCTCACCTCCCGGCAGCTCGCCGAACTCACGCACGTCGGCCCCGTCGGCTTTCGCCTCGGCGATCAGCGCGTCGACGAACTCCTTCTGCGCCGCCGAGTGCAGCGGCCCCATCGTCGTCTTCGGGTCGGTCCCGTCGCCGAGCACGACCTGTTCGAGCCGTTCTGACAGCCCGGCCACCAGCTCGTCGAGGCGCGAGCGATGCACGTAGATGCGCTTGGCGTTCATGCAGATCTGCCCGGTCGAGTCGAACACCGCGTGGAAGAGCCGGTCGAGATGCTCTTCGTCGAGCGGGGCATCGTCGAAGACGATCGCTGCGTCGTTGCCGCCGAGTTCCAGCGTCACACGGGTCAGCGTGGGCGCGGCGAGCGCCATCATGCGCCGCCCGCCGCCGACGCTGCCGGTGAAGCAGACCTTCGCGACGTCGTCGTTGCGAATCAGCCCCGTCATATGGGCATCCGCGCCGGTCACGACGTTCAGCACCCCCGCAGGCAGACGCTCGGCCACCCGCTGTACGAGCCGCGCGGTCGCCAGCGGCGCGGTCAGTGGCGGCTTCACGATCACCGTGTTGCCGGCCAGCAGCGCATACGGCAGCGACGCCGCGAGAATCGCCAGCGGCCAGTTGAATGGCACGATCACCGTGACCACACCGAGTGGCTGATACGTCACCGTCGTCTCAACCGGAACTCCGGGCTCGGCATGCAGCACGGCAGCCGCATCGACCTGATCGGCCAGGGTGAGCGCCTGACGCCAGCGCAGCTCGAAGACGAGTGCGTCGACCCACGCCTCGGCGACGATCTTGCCGTTCTCTCGTGACAGCAGCGCGGCATCCCCATCACGGTCGGTCGCGATGTCGGCAACGGCCTCGGTCATGAGGCGGGCGCGCTCCTGCGGCGTCAGCGCCGACCACTGCGCAAATGCGCCTTTCGCTGCGGTAACGGCGTCTGCCACGTCTGCGGTCGACGCCGCCGCAGCGCGGCCGACGATGCGGGTCGGCCTCGCCGGATCCGTGATGGCCGTCGTTTCGACGGTCGAACGCGCGGCGCCGTCGATGTAGAGCGACGAGGTCGTCGCAGCGGGCGTCGAATCATTCTGTGGATGCGCGACATCAGTCATGCGGTCTGCTCTCAGTCGTGGGTGGGCGCGGCTGGGTGTGGTGTTCTGCGTACTGGCGCAGGCTGGCACCAACACTATCCCAGCTCCCGGCATCTGGGCGCCCCAGTCTTCATGACTGCCCTCTCGCGCAATTGTTGCCCTCTCGCTGCCGAGCCCACTGTCCTTGCCCCAGCGCAGCACGGATTTGTCGAACATGGCACCGTTCCGCCCAGATTCACCTGATCTCAGCAGAACCATGTGCATCCGAGCGGATCCGTGCCACGGCACACCGCTGATCAGCACAGAGACAGAGGCACAGACAGCCTCTGCTGGGCGTCTCCGCAGGGCATAGCACTGCATTGCCCGCTGCGCACAGATGAACCCCACGCAGATGCCCCCAAACACAGATGCCCCAAAAAGACACAGATGCCCCCGTGAACGAGAATGCATGGCGCATGCGCTGCCCTGAAACCGCCTGACATGCTGGGCGGCCCCAGAAACGCAGAAATCCCGCCAGTTGCACCTGGCGGGATTTCTGAAGTTACGAGTGATGTCTCAACCATCTCGTGTGGACCTGAGGGGACTCGAACCCCTGACCCCCTGCATGCCATGCAGGTGCGCTACCAGCTGCGCCACAGGCCCCTTTCGGAGCTTTGAAAACACCTCACGGCGTTTCAGCCAACTCGATCATCTTAGACTGAAGTAGCGACGGTTTGCAACTCGATCTGTAGATACCTGCCGAAATCAGTCGCCAACAGCTCAGTCACGAAGATCCTCCACGGCCGCCGAGTCTCTGCTTTGCCACGGTTCGTCACAGTGGAAACCACTGACTATTCGCCACGTCGCTCGAACCGCGCTACTCAGCCACGCTGCCCACGACGCTCGTCGAACCGCGCACCACTCAGCCACGCTATTCACCACGCTGCTTCATCCGCGCACTCAGCCACGCCGTGCACGGCGCCGCTCCAACCGAGAGCTCAGCCACGTCCAGAGCCTCTTGAGCGGCTTCAGCGCCTTGGCGGCCCAGGCGAACTCCGTCGAGAGAATGCCGAGACCGAAGAAGATCACAACCCATCCGGGGCCAGGCAGCGGCAGCAGCACGACGCCGAGCACCAGCACGCACCCGCCGAAGCCGGCGACACCGGTCCGCCAGATGCGCAGCATGCGCGGATGCCTTCCCAGCCAGCGACGAAAAACACCCCGCTCAGGGGCATCTGCCTCGTCAGCCGCAGCGACGAGGTCAGCACCCGATTCAGCGAGCAGACGCGCTCTGCGCACCATCATGCAGCTCAAGCTCGACCACGGGCGCGGTGTTCCAGATGCGCTCCAGCGCATAGAAATCGCGCGACTCGGCCTGGAAGGTGTGCACGACCACGTCACCGAAGTTCTGCAGCACCCACTCCCCCAGTTCGCGCCCCTCGCGGCCGCGCATCTTCACACCGTTCTCGACCATGGCGTCTTGCACGGCATCGGCGATGGCGACGACGTTGCGATCGCTTGAGCCGGTGACGATCACGAAGATGTCTGCGAACGGGTTCGTTCCCGAGACGTCGAGCGCGACGATGTCATGCCCGTTCAAGTCGAGTGCGGCCTGGGCGGCGATCTGTGCCAGGCGTTTCGCCTCTGCGGTGGCCGTCATGCGCCGAAGATCCGCAGCAACACGAACACGGTGGCGGCAATGAGCAGCACACCGGCGCCGATCAGCAGGCCGATCGACAGTTTGTTCATGCGATCGTGCTGTGAGTTCTCGGGCAGAATGCGGTCGGTCTCATAGCGACGCACCGTCTCGACCGCAGACACCGGTCGAGTCTCGTCGGTCACGGGCACCGAGTCGCTGGTGTCTGCCAGCGGGTCGCCGCGATCTTTCTCGTATGCGGCCGGGATGACGCCGGTGTCAGTGGTCAGCTGAGGCAGGGTGATCGAGCCGGTCGTGATCAGCACGTCACCGGTCGAGTCGAGCGGCAGAGCCAGACTGTTCTGCTCGGGCGTACTCGGCAGCACCAAGACGCTGGCCGTTGCAGGCCCGGTCGTGATAGTGGGCTTGTCGGGAGCGATCCGAGCATCAACGTCGCTGTCAGACGTCGCAGGAGTGATGATGACCGGCTTGCTGGCCGGCTTCGACTTCGTGAGGGAGTGTTCGACCTCAGTTCTCGCGGTGACCGGATCATCGGCGAGCAGCGGCCGACGACGACGTGGTGCCGACGCGGATGCTGCGGCCTGCGGGGCCGGTGTCTTGGTCGGGGCCGGCGTCTTGGTCGCAGAGCCGACCGACGCTGTCTGGCCGCCGGCAGACTTGCCTCTCGGGCGCGCCGCTTCGACGGGTGCAGCGGGCTTGGCTGTCGCCGGTGTGGCCGACTTCACGAAGGCAGACCCGGCCGAGCTGGCAGGCTTCGGCGCGGCGGCCGTGCTCGTCGACGCCTTCGGGCGTGTCGTCGACGGGCGCACTGTCTCAGTCTGCTGGGCTCCATGCCGGTGATGGGCGCGATGCGCTTCGGCACTTCGTGACGTCGTCTCGGGCGACTTCTGCGCAGGCGGTGTCGGCGCCGAGGTGGTGCGCGGCTGCGACGCTGCGGCCGAGTTCACATGCCCACTCGCCGCCGGCTTCTTCACGTCGTCGTTCTGACTCTTCGACGCCTCGCTCGGAGTCTTCGTCGCTGCGGCCTCGGAGGCAGCCAGCTGAGCCGCGCGCTCTCGTGCACGCAGCTCTCGCCGCGTCAGCTGATGTTCTTCGGCCACTTAGTCCTCATCCCGATACAGTCCGTATTTGCTGATGTACTGGACAACGCCGTCTGGCACCAAGTACCACACGGGCTGACCACGGCGCGCACGCCGCCGACAGTCTGTCGACGATATCGCAAGCGCAGGTATCTCTAGCAAGCTTACGTCGTCATGCGGCAGGCTCGAAAGTGAGAGTGGATGACCGGGCCTGCTGACCGCGACGAAATGTGCGAGCTTCCAGAGCTCTTCGCTGTCTTTCCACGTCAGAATCTGTGCGATGGCATCGGCCCCAGAGATGAAGAAGAGTTCTGCTTCGGGTCGCAGACGATGCAGGTCGCGGAGCGTGTCGATCGTGTAGGTCGGACCGGCCCGGTCGATGTCGACCCGGCTCACCGTGAAACGCGGGTTCGAAGCCGTGGCGATCACCGTCATCAGATAGCGCTGGTCGGCGTCGGTGACGCGACGGTCGGCTTTCATCCACGGTTGCCCCGTGGGAACGAACACCACCTCGTCAAGGTCGAAGGCGTTCGCGACCTCGCTGGCAGCCACCAAGTGGCCATGGTGGATCGGATCGAAGGTACCGCCCATGACGCCGATGCGCCGACGACGATGCGCGGTGGTCTGTGTGTGCACGCGACTGGCGGAGCTCAGTGCCCCTGGTGCGTCTCTGAACCGGCGGCCAGCTCAGGAAGCGGCGGCACGACCTCGTCGTGGTGCCGGTTGTTGACGTCACGGTAGCTGAACACGATGAGGCCCAGCAGAATGAAGAATGCGGCGGCGATCAGCGCGAAGCCCCACGGGGGCATCGGCATCGAGTGCTCCACCGGTTCAGCGGCAAGTACGTTCACGACAGTTGCAAACATTGTGTCCTCATCTTCTGACTACTCACCCCAATGATAGAGGATCATGAGACGTCATCCGTACACGCGAGGCCGTGGGCCCGCCACGCGCCGATCGACGATCAGCGTCTGATCTGCCCCTCGCCCCGCACGAGCCACTTCGTGGTCGTGAGCTCGGGCAGTCCCATGGGACCGCGCGCATGCAGCTTCTGCGTCGAGATGCCGACCTCGGCGCCGAAGCCGAACTGACCGCCATCGGTGAAACGCGTCGATGTGTTGACCATGACCACAGCCGAGTCGACCTCGGCGAGAAAGCGCTCGGCGTTCGCGTAGTCTTCGGTGATGATCGACTCGGTGTGATGCGTCGAGAAGCGGTTGATGTGCTCGATCGCCTCGTCGATCGAATCGACGACGTGCACCGCCAGCTCGAGCGCGAGGTATTCGGTCTGCCAGTCGTGTTCGGTCGCCGGGGTCACGGACGAGTCGATCGCCTGAACCGCCTCATCGCCGTGAATCGTGACGTCTTTGTCGTGCAGCGCGGCCAGCACGGCGGGCAGAACACGCTCGGCGGCATCTCGGTGCACGAGCACCGTCTCGGCGGCGTTGCATACGCTCACCCGTTGGGTCTTCGCGTTCACCACAATGTCGACCGCGTGCTGCAGATCGGCACTGGCATCGAGGTAGACGTGCACGTTGCCGTCGCCGGTTTCGACGACCGGCACCGTCGAGGTCTGCACGACCCGCTGGATCAGCGCCTTGCCGCCGCGCGGAATCAGCACGTCGATCAGCCCACGCGCATGCATCAGGGCGTCAGCGCCGGCGCGACCATGGTCGTCAACGCTCACCACGGCATCCGCCGGCAGCCCGACCGAGCCGATCGCATCGCGCAGCACCTGCACCAGCACGTCGTTGGTGTCGCGCGCAGCCGACCCACCGCGCAGTGCCACGGCGTTGCCGCTCTTGATCGCGAGGGCGGCGATGTCGACCGTGACATTCGGACGCGCCTCGTAGATCACGCCCAGCACGCCGAAGGGCACCCGAACCTGCTCGATGCGCACTCCGTTCGGCAGCCGATGGCCGCGCACGAGCGTGCCGACTGGATCGGTCAGCCCCACCACGACGCGCACCGCGTCGGCGAGCGCCACGATGCGGTCATGATCGAGCCGAAGACGGTCGTGCATGGGCAGCGGCAGGCCGGTCTCGACCGCGCGATCGAGATCGCGGGCGTTGGCTGCGAGAATGCGCGACTCGTTGTCGACGAGCGCTCGGGCGATCGCCTCGAGCGCAGCGTCTTTGATCTCTGACGTGCGCGTCGCAAGCGAGCGGCCTGCCTGTCTCGCAGCCTGCAGCCGCGGTCGCAAGGATTCAAGAGCCGCCTCGCCGGTGAGCTGTGATTGGTCGTCCCGTGACTGGTCTGCTGACATGCCTCACAGTCTATGACACCGCGCCCGCGCGATCAGCCCTGATCGTGGCTCGCATCGTCGGCGTCGTGCGCACCGGCACCGTCGTCTTGCTGCGGATGCCGCAGGCGCGGCAGCAGCACCGTGAACGTGGTGCCGTGGTCGCCGTCGATCGGCCTGCCGTCGTCGTCGAAGCGCTGCGGAGTCGACGCCACCGTGACGCTGCCGCCGTGCGCGTGCACGAGCGCCTGCACGATCGAGAGGCCGAGCCCTGTGGAGCCCTGCCCCGGTGTGCGCGAGTCGTCGGCCTTGACGAATCGGTCGAAGATCGTGTCGACCATCTGCGCGGGAATGCCCTGGCCGTCGTCGCGCACCTCGATGCGCACGTCGTCGCCTGCGATCGCAGCGCCGAGCACCACGCTCGTACCGGCCGGCGTATGCGTGCGGGAGTTCGCGAGCAGGTTGACCAGCACCTGACGCAGACTGTTCTCGTCGCCCAGCACTTCGAGCGGCCGGCTGGCGTCGAGGTCGAGCTGCCAGTGGTGATTCGGCCCTGCTGCGTGCGCGTCGGCCACCGCGTCGATCAGCAGACCGCGCAGGTCGACCTCTTCACGTTCGATCACCGGCTCGTTGTCGAGGCGCGCGAGCAGCAGCAGGTCTTCGACCAGGTCGGACATGCGCTCAGACTCGCTGCGCACCCGCCCCAGCTGCTCAGCCGCGTGCGGTGGCAGCGTGTCGGCGTCGCGCAGCACGAGCTGGGTGTAGCCGCGAATCGATGCGAGCGGCGTGCGCAGCTCATGGCTGGCGTCTGCGACGAAGCGACGCAGCTTCGTCTCGCTGGTCCGACGCACCCGAAAGGCATCGTCGATGTGCGTGAGCATTCGGTTGAAGCTGCCCGCCACGCGCCCCACCTCGGTCACGTCGTCGACGAAGACCTCGGGGATGCGCTCGCTCAGCGCCGCGTCTCCGGTGGCGAGCTCACGCCCGGCCACGCTCTGCGCCGTGCGCGCGACCACCTCCAGGGGGTGCAGAGCGCGGCGCATGAGCCTCCAGCCCAGCAGCAGCGCGCCGATGCCCGCCAGCGCGATCACGATCATCTGCACGACCATGTACTGCGCGATCGTGTTGGCCACGGCCTCCTGCGAGATCGCGACAACCTGTCGAGCACCGGTGCGGTCGTTGATCGCGACGGCCCGGTAGGTGCCGAGATCGGGCAGCGGCACGTCGTAGAAGCCACCGTCGACCGGCACCTTCAGCAGCATCGCCACCTGGTCGGAGTCGAGCTGGTGAAACGTCGGGGTCTCGCCGTCGTCGATGTACCCCGCCCTCAGGGTGCCCGCTCGAAGGTCGACGATGATCGTGTGCGCCCGCTGCGTGCGCACGTCCAGGCCGGGGGGCACCGAGTCATCGGGGCGCACCACTGCATCTCCCTTGGCCACGTCTGTGGCTCGGGCACGCTCGGTCGCGAGGCTCAACTCGGTGTTGAGCTGCCCGTAGAGCGAGGTGTTCAGCGCAGAGGTGGTCACGGTTGCGATCAGCGCCACGCTCGAGAACAGCAGCGCAGCGAGCATGATCGGCAGCGTCTTGCTCAGCGGCAGCAGACGCCAGTGCCGCAGCAGACCGCGCTTCTTGCTCCGGGCCGTGCCGAGTGCGCCATGCGGCTGGTACGAGGTGCGCGGGGCCCCGCGGTCGGTCATGCTGCGGGCTTCAGCACGTATCCGACGCCTCGAACGGTGTGGATCATCGGCTCGCGCCCGTGATCGATCTTCTTGCGCAGATACGAGATGTACAGCTCGACGACGTTGACCTCGCCGCCGAAGTCGTAGTGCCAGACGTGATCGAGAATCTGTGTCTTCGACATGACCTTCTTCGCATTGCGCATCAGAAAGCGCAGCAGCTCGAATTCGGTCGCGGTGAGCTTGATGTCGTCGCCGCCGCGAGTCACCTCATATGAGTCTTCGTTCAGCGTGAGATCGCCGACGACGACAGTTGGGTCGTGCTCCTCTTCGATCCAGTGCCGCGAACGACGCAGCAGGCCGCGCACGCGCGCCATCAGCTCCTCGATGTTGAACGGCTTGGTCAGGTAGTCGTCTGCGCCGACGGTGATCCCCGCGATACGATCCTCGACCGCATCGCGGGCCGTGAGGAAGATCACCGGGATGCTCTCGTCGATCTCGTGCAGCTTGCGCAGCACCTCGAATCCGCTGAGATCGGGCAGCATCACATCGAGGATGACCACGTCAGGTCGGGTGGCGCGAGCGGCTTCGACCGCACCTCGCCCGTTGAGCGAGGTCATCACGTTCAGGCCTTCGTATCGCACGGCCGAAGCGACCAGCTCAAGCAGGTTCGGCTCGTCGTCGACGACGAGCACAGTCACGTCGTGCTTGTCTGTTCTGGCAGCTGACTCGTTCATAGGCTCTCCGATCTCTCTCACCGGGGTCTCACCCCGGGAACTTCGTGCGAGTGCCCGCGAAGCATAATCCGGGCGTTCTCATGAAGAACTGCTTCGAGCATACTGAGCGATTTCTGTGAGCGACGTGTGCGCGAGGTGTCCAGATGCTCAGATTCGCAGCTCTGTCCGCCGTGAGCCTCAGCGTTCGTGCGTGACCGACTCGATCGTCTGCAGGGCTCCGGTGTCGGTGAGCTCGTGCCCGACCACCGGGCGTGCCTCGAACCAGGTGCCGATCGAGTGCCCCGAGAGTGCGTCTGCGACATGCTCGGTCGAGGTGAGCAGCACCGGGATGCCTGCTTCGGTCGCGACCCTGGCCGAGGCGATCTTCGTGACCGCTCCCCCAGTGCCAACGCCGTTGACGGTGACCGGTGAGACCTCGATGTGCTCGAGATCGTCGTCGTGCGCGACGAAGTGCAGCGGCATCGAGCCCTGGCGCTGCGGCGGTCGGTCATAGAGCGCATCGACGTCTGAGAGCAGCACCAGCGCATCGGCGCGCACCAGCACTGCGGTGAGCGCCGCCAGCCGATCGTTGTCGCCGAAGCGAATCTCATGCGTCGCCACAGTGTCGTTCTCGTTGATGATCGGCAGCACTCGCAGGTCGAGCAGCCGATCGATGGTCTGCTGCGCCTGACGGCGATGCCGACGATCGTCGATATCGCTCGCCGTGAGCAGCACCTGGGCGGTCGTCACGCTGAAGGCGTCGAACACCGACTCGTAGCGGTACATCAGTCGCGCCTGACCGACGGCGGCCGCGGCCTGCGACGTCGCCAGGTCAGCGGGTCGACCGTTGAGGTTCAGCAGCGGCAGCCCGGTCGCAATCGCACCGGATGACACCAGCACGACCTCGACACCGCCTTCATGCAGCTGCGCCAGCGCCGACACCAGGTGGCCGAGCTGATGCTCGTTCTCACCGGTGATCGACGACGAGCCGACCTTGACGACGACGCGTCGAGCGCTCGGAATCCCAGACTGCGAGATGACGGCGCTCACCGCTGCCCACCTTCGGCTGCAGCGTCTCCGGCGGCCGCGCCCGCAGCATCCGCCACATCTTTCGAGCTTTCGGCGGATGCTGTGGTCGCCCTCGTCCGCTCGCGATCCTCCGTCCACAGGCCGGCTTCGCGTTCGGCCTGCAGCTCGGCCCGAGCGGCGGCTTTGGCGTCCATTCGCTCGTAGTATTCGACGCGCTTCTCGGCGCGGGTCGGACGCGAGTGGTCACTCAGACGCAGATCTTCACCACGGGGTGCAGCGATCTCGGCGCCGGAGGTGATCGAGGGCTCCCAGTCGAAGATGCGCTCGTCGCTGCCCGGGCCGATGACGACGGCCGAGCCGGCACGTGCACCGGCGCGGAACAGCTCCTGCTCGATGCCCAAGCGGTTCAGCCGATCGGCGAGGTACCCCACCGCCTCGTCGTTGTCGAACATCGTCTGGGCGATCCATCGTTCGGGCTTCGCGCCGAGAATGCGGAAGTACTCGCCGTCGGGGCCGGTCTCGCGAGAGACCGTGAACTCGGCCTCACGACGTCGTGCACGTGGGCGGATCACGATGCGCTCCGGCTGTTCGGCCTCGGCTTCGGCCTCCGCGCGCTGCGCGGCACGGGCCTCGGCGACCAGACCGCCCATCGCGAAGGTCAGCTCGCGAAGACCGCGACGCGTGGCCGCAGACACCTGGAACACGCGGAATCCGCGCTGCTGCAGCTCATCGGTGACGAACTCGGCCAGCTCTTCGGCCTCGGGCACATCGACTTTGTTGAGGGCCACGAGCTGCGGGCGATCGATGAGGGGCGTCTTTCCCTCGGCGACGGGATACTTCGCGAGCTCGGCCAGAATCGTGTCGAGGTCGCTGATCGGATCGCGATTCGGCTCGATGGTCGCGCAGTCGAGCACGTGCACCAGCGCCTCACAGCGCTCCACGTGTCGCAGAAAGTCGAGGCCCAGCCCCTTGCCCTCACTGGCGCCTTCGATCAGCCCGGGCACGTCGGCCACGGTGAAGCGCACATCGCCCGCCTCGACCACGCCCAGGTTGGGGGCCAGAGTCGTGAACGGATAGTCGGCGATCTTCGGCTTGGCCGCGCTCATGGCGGCGATCAGACTCGATTTGCCCGCCGAGGGATACCCGACCAGTGCCACATCAGCCATGGTCTTGAGCTCGAGGCGCACATCGCCGCTCCAACCCGGAGTGCCGAGAAGGGCGAAACCGGGGGCCTTGCGCTTGGTCGACGCCAACGAGTTGTTGCCGAGACCGCCGATGCCGCCCTGCGCCACGGTGTAGCGCATGCCCGGCTGGTCGAGGTCGATGAGCATCTGGCCATCGGCGTCGCGCACGACCGTGCCGACGGGAACGGGCAGGATCAGATCCTGACCCGCATAGCCGTCGCGATAGTCGCCCATGCCGAAGCCGCCGCCGTCGGCCCGCTGATGCGGCCGGCGGTGGTAGGCCAGCAGCGTGGTGATCTGCGGATCGGACTCGAGGATGACGTTGCCGCCATCACCGCCGTTGCCGCCGTCAGGCCCCGCGAGCGGTTTGAACTTCTCGCGGCGGATTGACGCACAGCCGTCGCCGCCGTCACCTGCCGTGACGTGCAGCACGACGTCGTCGACGAAGCTGAGTGCCATGGGATGTGCTCCTTGAGGTGCGAAAGAGGCGAGCTCGCTATGCGAGCCCGCCTCGATCATGCTGAAAAACGGAATGTCACTCCGCAGCGGTGAGAATGCTCACCACGCGGCGACGGCCCTTGCTGCTGAACTGGACTGAGCCGGTCTCGAGCGCGAAGAGCGTGTCGTCTTTGCCGCGGCCCACGTTGGCTCCGGGGTGGAAGTGCGTGCCACGCTGACGAATGATGATCTCGCCGGCGTTGACCTCCTGCCCTCCGAAGCGCTTCACGCCGAGGCGCTGTGCGTTTGAGTCGCGACCGTTGCGAGTTGAGCTCGCACCCTTCTTATGTGCCATGAGAGGACGCCTTTCGCTGTTACTTGATGCCGGTGATCTTGAGCTTGGTCAGCTCTGAGCGGTGCCCGAGGCGCCGACGGTAACCGGTCTTGTTCTTGAAGTGCTGAATGTTGATCTTGGGGCCGCGCAGGTCTTCGACCACCTCGGCGGTCACCTTGACCTTGGCGAGCTCTTCGGTCTTCGAGGTGACTTTGTCTCCGTCGACCAGCAGCAGAGCGGGAAGCTCCACAGCACCCTGCTCATCTGCCTGAACACGGTCGACAGTCACGACAGTGCCGACCTCGACCTTCTCCTGACGCCCGCCGGCGCGCACGATTGCATAAACCACGTGTCATCCTTTGTCTTGAAGTCTGTGTTCACTCGCCGGCAGAACCAGCCCGAGCCAACACTCAATATTACTCAATTGTTTGTCTGCAGGTCAAACACCCGCGACCGCGTGTCTCAGTCCTGACGCTCACCACCCGAGCTCTGCCGAAAACTCTGGCCTCGCGTCTCTTTGCCTGAGTTCGGCGTGCGGGCACCTTCCGGCAGGTGCGCGAGCACGTCTGCCAGCAGCGCGTCACGGTCGACCGGCTTCTCGGGCGAGGCCTCTGACACATGCTGCGTCTTCGGCTTCGGCAGGTCGAGGTCGAGGTCGATGTCGGCTCGTGCCGGACCAGCAGGAGCCGATGCCCGACGCGACCGGCGGCCCGATGCGAGCTCCGAGCGTCGCTGCGGATGCTGGGTCGGCTCTGCCTGCTGCCAGGACTTCGCCTGAGCATGCGTCTCGACAGACGCAGGACGTTCTGTCGATGCGTGTGCCGCCGTCACCGACCCACTGCTGCCAGACTCCGCAGGTGACGCGGGACCAGCGGGTTCGTGCGAGTGGTGCGCTGACGCAGGCTGAGGAGTTGCCGCAGACGGTGCTGGTGCCTCGACGGCCCGCGCCTCGGCAGCCGGCGTCGATGCGGTCTGGGCGATCGTGCTCGCTGCGACCTGTGCGACGGCGTTCTTCACGTTCGCGTTCAGGGTGTTCTTCACCGACTTCACGGTCTGCGTCTTCTTGCTGCGCGGCTTGCGAGCCGAACCGGGCTTGCCGCTCTGCGAGCCGTGCGTGCCCTGAACGGAGTCGGAGCTCTCGCCGAGCTGCGTGAACGTCTCGGCCAGGCCGATGCCGATCTTCTTGCGAGTCATCTGGATCAGGCCCAGCGAGGTCACCTCGGCCACCTGATGCTTGGTGCGGTCGCGACCCAGGCACTCGATCAGACGCTGCAGCACCAGATCGCGGTTCGACTCGAGCACCATGTCGATGAAGTCGACCACGACGATGCCGCCCAGGTCTCGCAGACGCAGCTGTCGGACGATCTCTTCTGCCGCCTCGAGGTTGTTCTTCGTGACGGTCTCTTCGAGGTTGCCTCCTGAGCCCACGAACTTGCCGGTGTTCACATCGATGACCGTCATGGCCTCAGTGCGGTCGATCACCAGCGAGCCGCCCGACGGCAGAAAGACCTTGCGCTCGCTCGCCTTCGCCAGCTGCTCGTTGATGCGGTAGGCGTCGAAGATGTCTTTGTCGCCGCTGTAGTGCTCGACGCGATCGACCAGATCGGGTGCGATCGTGTGCAGGTACTTCTCGATGGTCGCTTCGGCGTCTCCTCCGCTGATGACCATCTTCGTGATGTCTTCGTTGAAGACGTCTCGCACGACTTTGATCAGCAGGTTCGGCTCGGTGTGCAGCAGTGCCGGAGCCTGCTGCGTCTCGCGCAGACGCTGGATCTCTTCCCATTGCTGCTGCAGCCGGGTGACGTCGCGCTCGAGCTGTTCCTTCGTCGCGCCCTCGGCCGCGGTGCGCACGATGACGCCCACGTTCTCGGGAAGGATCTCTTTCAGCGTCTTCTTCAGACGCGAACGCTCACTGTCGGGCAGCTTGCGGCTGATGCCACTCATCGAGCCCCCGGGCACGTACACCAGGTAGCGTCCGGGCAGCGAGATCTGACTGGTCAGACGGGCGCCCTTGTGACCTACCGGGTCTTTGGTGACCTGCACCAGCACGGTGTCTCCGGCTTTGAGCGCCATCTCGATGCGGCGCTGCTTGTCGGTGACCTCGGCGGCCTCCCAGTCGACTTCGCCCGAGTAGAGCACGGCGTTGCGCCCGCGGCCGATGTCGACGAAGGCGGCCTCCATGCTGGGCAGCACGTTCTGGATGCGGCCGAGATAGACGTTGCCGATCAGCGAGAGATCTCGGGAATGGGCCGCATAGTGCTCGACCAGGATGTCATCTTCGAGCACGCCGATCTGAATGCGATCTTCAGTCGAGCGCACGATCATCTGGCGGTCGACGGCCTCACGACGGGCCTGGAACTCGACCTCTGTCACGCTCTGCCGACGGCGCCCCGCATCCCGGCTGGCATTGCGGCGCTGCTTCTTCGCCTCGAGCCGTGTCGACCCTTTGACCTTGGTCGGCGTCTCACGGTGGCTGCGGGGGCTGCTCTCCTGACTCTGCTCGTCAGCATCGTCGTCGCTCTGGCGAGACCGACGGCTGCCGTCGCGCTTTCGAGTGCGGCGACGCACGCTCTCGACGTGTTCGGGCAGGTCGGGCTCTTCGTCATCGTCACGATCGGGGAGCTCGGGCTCTTTGAACGTCAGCTCGATCGGTGCGACGATCTCGACGACCGGTGCGGCAGGTGCCGTGATCGGGGCCGCATCGCGAACGCTGAACGGTGAGAACGGTGTGATCTCGGCGAGCGGATCGGCCTCAGGTGCGACGCTGTCGGTCGACGCGGCCTCCGCACTCGCATCATCAGCAGCCTCTGGCTGGGCAGCAGCGTCGGCGGCTGGAGTCGCTGCAGCTGTTTCATCGGCCGGCCGGGCGCCTTCCAGAGCTGCATCTGCCGGCTCATGGCGATCTGTGTCAGGTGCCGCCGTCGGCGCGACCGCAGCGGTCACATCAGCGTGCGCCGCCGCGACGGTCTCAGCATCGTGCCGCGGTGCAGCACCGTCTGACGCCCCGCCGGCGGACTCATGGTCGCCGAAGGCAGATTTGGCACGTCGCGTGCGCTTTGTTCCGAAGAGCTGCCCGAAGAGGCCGCTCTTCCCATGTTCTTCATTACCCACCATCGCTGGTGCACTCCTGTATCCAGCCGCACTCTCGGTCGCCCCGAGCCGGCTCCTCAAACTGTTCGCCCGACCGCTGAGGTCGATGCGCCAAATTCAGCTCTCTCGCAGGGCGTCCTGGCCCTGAACAGCATCTGCGTCGTGTCGACGACGCCTGTGATGCGCGTCTGCGCGTGAGGGCGACTCACGCGACCCTGCCCATTATCGCATGGATTCTGAGGTTCGCCGCTGCGTGCCATAATTGGCGGCATGTCTGCAAACCGTCCGGGCACAGCCCTTTCCAAACCACTCGCCGCCACGATGATCGTCGTCGGTCTCGGCGGCCTGCTCGGAGCCTTCGAACTGGCCACTGAATACGTCAAGACCCTGCAGAATCCTTCGTATACGCCCAACTGCTCTCTGAACATCTTGGTGACCTGTGGGCCGAACATGCAGTCCTGGCAGGGCAGCCTCTTCGGTTTTCCCAACGCTCTGCTCGGCCTGATCTGCTTCATCATCCCGATCGTCGTCGGCGTGAGCGTGCTCGCCGGCGCTCGAATGTCGCGCTGGTACTGGCGGCTCTTCAACCTCGGCATGCTCGGCGGCTATGTGTTCATCACGTGGCTCTACTCGCAGAGCATCTTCGTCATCGGCACCCTGTGCCCGTGGTGCATGGAGGTCTGGTTCTTCATGATCTTCGGCTTCTGGTACATCACCGCGTGGAACCTTCGCGAGGGAAACCTCGGCGCCGCGCTCAGACGCTTCGGCACCTGGCTGTTCCACTGGGCATGGGTCATCGGCCTGCTCAACCTCGTGCTGATCGCCGTGCTCGCCGAGATCCGGCTGGGCTGGATCGAGTTCCTGCTCTGAGGCGCTGAGGCCGCCCCGCACGGTCGTGGCAGAGCCTCAGCCCAGCGCAGAAGGGGCCGCACTCGTCGAGTGCGGCCCCTTCTGCGCTCTCGCTCGCCTGCCCGGCCAGCCGCGCACATGGCGCGATCAGGCGAACCAGATGCCGATCTCGCGTGCGGCCGACTGGGTCGAGTCCGAGGCGTGCACAACGTTGCGCTGCACTGAGACGCCCCAGTCACGACCGAGGTCGCCGCGGATCGTCCCGGGAGCGGCCACTGTCGGATCGCTTGCTCCGAGCAGTGTGCGCACGCCCGGAACGACGTTGTCGCCAGCGAAGATCACGGCCACGATCGGCCCGCTGAGCATGAATTCGACGAGCGAGTCGAAGAACGGCTTGCCCTTGTGCTCGGCATAGTGACGCTCGAGCAGCTCTCGGGTGGGCGTCACCCATCGGATGTCGGCGAGACGGTAGCCCTTGCGCTCGATGCGTTCGAGCACCTCACCGGTCAGTCCGCGTTCGACGCCATCGGGCTTCACCAGGACGAGCGTACGGTCGGGAGTGCTCTGATTCTGCTCTGTGGTGGTCATCTGTCGATTCCTTTCGGGTGTTTCGTCAGTGTTGGGTCTGTTGGTCGTGCGACAGCGCTGCGGCGGCCCGGTCGGCTCGCGCCGCCATGACCATGATGTAGATCCACATGGCCAGGCAGATCAGCGATACGAAGAGGATGAACCCGCTGAAGACTCCTGCGAGCAGCAGCACGACCTGCACCGCCCAGCCGAGCCAGAGCCCGATCTGACTGCGCCGCATGAACGCCAGAGCGAGCAGCAGCAGCAGCATCGCGCCGCCGCCGACCCACCAGACCAGCGGTGACGAGATCAATCGCAGGCCGAAGAGCACCAGCGTGTAGAAGATGATCACGAACGCCTCGAATGCGAGCATCACGCCGCAGAGCTTCTGACGAAGTCTCGTACCGCTGCTCGGCGTCGCGCCGTCTGCGCTGTTCGGGGGTTTCATCGTCTTCATTCTACGTGCTGCGGCCCGCTGCTCAGAACCGCTCCCGCGACTCGGCACCGTCTGGCCACATCTCGTTCGCATCGAGGTCTTCGGCGACCGACGCCTCGAGGGCCTCTTTCGCGGCCTCGACATCGGCGTCCGCCGTCGCATCAGCCGCGGCCGAAGGAGTGTCGGCTGCGGCCAGCGCAGCCACCTCTCCGATGACCGTGATCGAACCGGTCACGATGATGCCGGAGTGCTCGACCTCGTGCGCCAGGTATCGGGCTTCGTCCAGCGCCTCTTCCACGTCGTCGACGACCCGCACCCGCTCGATGCCGAACACTTGCACGGCCAGCGCGGCCAGGTCATCCGCCGGAATCGCTCGCGGCGAGTGCGAGGCCGTGACGACGACCTCGTCGACGGCGCCGTCGAGCGCCTGCAGAAAGCCCTTCGCGTCTTTGTCAGACAGCACGCCGATCACGGCGACTGTGCGATCGAAGCGAAAGTTCTCGAGCAGCGCACGGGCCAGGCTGCGCGCTCCGTGCGGGTTGTGCGCGGCGTCGATGATCACCGTGGGGTCGGTGCCGACCACCTGCAGCCGACCGGGCGACGTGGCCGAAGCGATGCCGGGCTCGACGACATCGGCGCCCAGGGGCACGTCTCCCCCACCGAGAAAAGCCTCGACGGCGGCGATCGCCAGCGCGGCGTTCTGCGCCTGATGCTCTCCGTAGAGCGGCAGGGCGAGATCGCGATAGGTGCCGGCCAGCCCACGCACGTCGACCACCTGCCCGCCCACGGCAGGCTGCGCGCCCAGCACCTCGAAATCGGTGCCCGCTCGCTGCAGCGTGATGCCCAGCGAGTCGGCTTTCGCCTGCAGCTCGTGCATCGCCTCGGGTGCCTGGGCGGCGGTCACCGCGATGGCCCCTGGCTTCATGATGCCGGCCTTGGTGCGCGCGATCTCGGCGATCGTACTGCCCAGCACCTTGGTGTGGTCGAGCGCGATCGGCGCGAAGACCGCAACGTCGCCATCGGCGGTGTTCGTCGAGTCCCATTCACCGCCCACGCCGACCTCGAGGCAGATGACGTCGACGGGGGCGTCGGCGAACGCCGCAAAGGCGAGTACGGTCAGGGCCTCGAAGAAGGTCAGCGCCGCCCGGCCCTCTGCGCGCAGCTGCTCGTCGACGATCTCGACGAAGGGCTGCACATCCTGCCAGGTGCCCAGCAGCCGCTCGTCGCTGATCGGCGAGCCGTCGATCACGATGCGCTCGTTGAAGCGCACCAGGTGCGGGCTGGTGAACACGCCGACGCGCAGGCCCGCCGACACGAGCATCGACGCCGCAATGCGAGCGGTCGACGACTTGCCGTTGGTGCCCGTGATGTGGATGACCCGGTACGATTTCTGCGGATCGCCCAGCAGGTCGAGCACTCGAGCGACGGCGTCGAGCCGTGGCTCGATGCGGTTCTCCGGGGCGCGCCCGTAGAGCTGCTCGGTCAGCTGGTCGACACTGGTCGGAGCGGCGGCAGCTGTCGTGGTGTTGCGTGCGTCAGTCACAGGTTCAGGCCTTCTCGATCAGGATGCCGACGTGGTCGCCGTCGCCGACGGGCTGGTCGGCCTGGCTGCCGAGCGCCTCCACGGTGACGATCTGCAGTTCGGTCGAGAGCGTCTCGGCCGCGATCAGGTCGCGGTTGGCAGTGAGAGCCACGCGCACTGCGTCGTCTGCGCCCAGGGTCAGGTGGATGCGGTCGCTGATCTCGAGTCCGGCTGCACGACGTGCCTGCTGCACCTGGCGCACGGTGTCTCGGGCCAAGCCCTCGGCGGCGAGCTCTGGCGTCACCACGGTGTCGAGCAGCACGAAGCCGCCGCCTGGAAGCAGTCCGACCGCATGATCGGAGCTGCCGTCAGAGCTTGCGTCTGCGACCAGATCGATCGAGTACTCCCCCGGTTGCAGAGCGATGCCGCCCGAGACGACCTGCTCGCCGTCTGCACTCCAGTCACCGGTCTTCGAGCCCTTGATGGCGGTCTGCACCTCGCGCCCGAGACGCGGGCCGCACACGCGCGCATGCACGGTCAGACGCTTCGACACGCCGAAGCGCTCTGCGGTCTGCTCGCTGAGCTCGGCGAGGTCGACCGACTTCACGTTGAGCTCGTCACGGAGGATGTCGGCGAACGGGGCCAGCGCATCCGCACCGACCTCGACGACGGTGAGCTTCGCCAGCGGCAGACGCACCCGGAGGTGCTCTGCCTTGCGCAGGGCGAGTGCGGCGCTCGAGACGTCGCGCACCTGATCCATCGCGGCGATCAGGTCGTCGTCATGCGGGAACGCGTCGGCGTCGGGCCAGTCCTGCAGATGCACGCTCTCGCCGCCGGTGAGATCCTTCCAGATTCGCTCGGTGACCAGAGGCAACAGCGGAGCGGCAACGCGCGTGACCGTCTCGAGCACCGTGTAGAGCGTGTCGAACGCGTCAGTGTCTTCACCGACCCAGAAGCGATCGCGGCTGCGACGCACGTACCAGTTGGTCAGCACGTCGGCGAACTGCCGCAGGGCATCTGTGGCGTCGACGCCGTTGAGGCCTTCGAGCGCCACCTCGACCGTGCGCACCAGATCGCCGGTCTTGGCCAGCAGGTAGCGGTCGAGCACATCGGTCGAGTCGGTGCGCCACTTCGCCTCGTAGCCGACCGACGACGCGCCGGCGGGCCGTGCCGAGTTGGCATACATCTGGAAGAAGTACCACGTGCTCCAGAGCGGCAGGATGACCTGCCGCACGCCCTCGCGGATGCCCTCTTCGGTGACGATCAGGTTGCCGCCGCGCAGCACCGGGCTCGACATCAGGAACCAGCGCATGGCGTCTGAGCCGTCGCGGTCGAAGACCTCGTTGACGTCGGGATAGTTGCGCAGCGACTTCGACATCTTCTGACCGTCGTTGCCGAGCACGATGCCGTGACTGATCACATTGGTGAACGCCGGGCGGTCGAAGAGCGCCGTGGCGAGCACGTGCATGTTGTAGAACCAGCCGCGGGTCTGCCCGATGTACTCGACGATGAAGTCAGAGGGGTTGTGGGTGTCGAACCACTCTTTGTTCTCGAACGGGTAGTGCACCTGTGCGAACGGCATCGACCCTGACTCGAACCAGCAGTCGAGCACCTCGGGCACTCGGCGCATCGTCGACTTGCCTGTGGGATCATCAGGGTTCGGGCGGGTGAGCTCGTCGATGTACGGCCGGTGCAGGTTGTCGACCTTCACGCCGAAGTCGTGCTCGAGCTGTTCGATCGATCCGTAGACGTCGACGCGCGGGTACTCGGGATCATCGCTCTTCCACACCGGAATCGGCGCACCCCAGTAGCGGTTGCGCGAGATGTTCCAGTCGCGGGCGTTCTCGAGCCACTTGCCGAACTGGCCGTCTTTGACGTTGTCCGGCACCCAGTTGATCTTCTGGTTGAGCTCGATCATGCGGTCTTTGACCTTGGTGACGTTCACGAACCAGGCGGGCAGCGCCATGTAGATGAGCGGCTTGCCGCTGCGCCAGGAGTGCGGGTACGAGTGCTCGATGGTCGCCTGCTCGAGCAGTCGACCGCGCGACTTGACCAGCTTGATCAGCGTCTTGTTCGCATCGAACACGTTGACACCGGCGACCTCGGGCACGCTGGGCAGGAACTCGCCCGCCTGATTGACCGAGAGCACGACCGGGATGTCGTACTTCTGGCAGGTCAGCTGGTCGTCTTCGCCGTAGGCCGGAGCCTGGTGGACGATGCCGGTGCCGTCTGTGGTCGACACGTAGTCGGCCACCAGGATCTGCCAGGCGTTCTGCGTGCCGTACTGCTGCGCGTCGGCGAAGTAGTCGAACAGGCGCTCGTAACGCACGTGCTCGAGTTCCGCGCCCAGCAGCGTGCGCTCCACGGCATCCTGCGCCGCTTCGGCCGAGTCGTAGCCCAGCACCTTCGCATGCGACCCGACCAGCTCGCGGGCCAGCACGAAACGGGTGCCCTCGGGCGAGCCGTCACCGGCACCGGCCGGGCCTGCTGGCACGACTGCATAGACGATCTCGGGTCCGACGGCGAGCGCGAGGTTGGTCGGCAGCGTCCACGGGGTCGTCGTCCAGGCGATCGCCTTGGCGCCTTCGAGCCCGAGAGCGGCGGCCTTGTCGCCGATCAGCCGGAAGGTGATCGTGACCGTGGGATCCTGACGCATCTTGTAGGCGTCGTCGAGCTTCGTCTCCTGGTTCGACAACGGCGTCTGCTCGTGCCAGCTGTACGGCAGCACGCGATAGCCGTCGTAGATCAGGCCCTTGTCATAGAGAGTCTTGAACGCCCAGATGACGCTCTCCATGTAGGTGAGGTCGAGCGTCTTGTAGTCGTTGTCGAAGTCGACCCAGCGAGCCGAACGGGTGACGTACTCGCGCCACTCGTTGGTGAAGCGCAGCACACTGGCGCGGGTCGCCTCGTTGAACTTCGCGATGCCGAAGGTCTCTTCGATCTCGCGCTTGTCGATGATGCCGAGCTCTTTCTCAGCCTGCAGCTCGGCGGGCAGACCGTGAGTGTCCCAGCCGAAGCGACGCTCCACACGCTGACCGCGCATGGTGTGAAAACGGGGAAAGACGTCTTTGGCGTAACCGGTCAGCAGATGCCCGTAGTGCGGCAGGCCATTGGCGAACGGAGGGCCATCGTAGAACACCCACTCGGGAGCCTGCTGGTCACGACGCTGATCGATCGACTTCTGAAAGGTGCCGGCGCCCTTCCAGAACGCCAGAATGCCCTGCTCGACTGTGGGAAAGCTCGGCGAAGGCTGAACTGATTCGGGATGCTCGCTGCCGGGGCTGGGAAGCGGATAGACCATTGCGCGTGTCACTCTCGTGCTCGTTCACCTGCACGAGGACGCCGCCCTTCTGCGAAAGACGTGCGCGGTACCACCTCGCTTGCCCGCCTGCCCCGCCTCACGACGGCACCGGCGAACCGCTTCTCTTCGGCTGTGTCGGGCCGGACCCGTCTGGGTCTACTGAGCAGCCGTTCGCGACGGTCTGCCGTTCTTCCAGATGCTCCCCGGTGATGGCCGGATCAGCGCAGTATCTCAGTGTAGCGCGATCGGGGCCCATCCGCAGCGATCAGGCAGCTCCTTCAGGCTCTGCCTCGGGCTCGGGCCCGAACGCGAAACGTCGACCGGCGATCTCGCTCACCACGATGCGCACGACATTCTCTTTGACGGTCGGCACCCACGGCCTGAGCCCTGCCTGTTCGGCCGCTTCGAGGGCGCTGTTCGAGGTCAGCACCTCGGCGGAGCCCTTGGCGACAACGCTCCATCCGCCGGTCTCGGTGTACTGCTCGGTCTGAAACGCGACCTTCGGGTTCGCAGTCACGCCGAAGAGCTTGGTGCCGGGCGCGGTGCGGAACAGGATGGTGCGATCATGCACGGCGTAGTTCACGGGCAGCACCTCGGGCGCATCGTTGACGATGAAGCCGAGGTGGCCGAGCGTGTTCGCAGCGAACAGCTGCCAGGCCTCGTCTTCGCGGACTCGGGTGATCACGGTGTTCTCTTCCATACATCAGATGTACACCCTGCGGTGAGAAGAGTCCACTTTCGACCTCGCCCCGACAGACGCCTCGAAGAGCCCGGGGCGCATCAGCACCAGCAGGTTGACTCTCAGTACCAGCCGGTTGACTGGGAATGACCCCAGGCACCGCAGGGCGTGCTGTAGCGACCTCGGATGTAGCTCAGCCCCCACTCGATCTGCGTCTGCGCGTTGGTTCGCCAGTCTGCGCCCGCCGAGGCCATCTTGCTGCCGGGCAGCGACTGCGGAATGCCATAGGCCCCGCTGCTGCTGTTCTGAGCGTTGACCTGCCAGCCGGACTCCTTCTGCCAGAGGTTGACCAGACAGACGTACTGGTCGTTGCCCCAGCCGAGCTGGGCGATGCGCGACTGTGCGTAGGCCTTCGCCGCAGCCGGCGATGAACCGCTGCTTGGGGCTGGCGTCGGTGTCGGAGCCGGCGTTGGGGTCGGCGTCGGGGTCGGGGTCGGCGTCGGACTGCTCGGCGATGCTGTTGTCTGCGGCGCAGCCGAAGCAGTGCTGCGGGAGGGTGCGCTCTGCGTTGATGCGGCTGGAACCGGCGGCTCGTTCGACGCGGCGATCGAGGCTGCGAGTTCGCGCTGCCGGCGTTCTTCGGCCTCTTGCGCAGCAGTCGTGCGTTTGATGTCGGCGAGCTGCTGCAGCAGCCCCTGCTGCTGAGTCTGCAGCGCGCTGACGGCCGCATCGGCCTGCGAGGCTGCTGCCGTCGCTGCCTGTGCGTCGCTCTCGGCTTCATGGGCGAGACGCTCCCGCTCAGACTCCACCTGCTGCTGCTGATCGGTCAGCGCCTGAAGCTCGCTGGCACGCTGCCCCGCTTCGGTCATGCGCTGATCGGTCTGCTGCGAGACCTGCCCCAGCGTGGTCAGCCGCCAGAGCGCGGCCGAGGGATCGCGACTGGTCACCAGCTGGCCAGCGGGATCAGCCTCCATCCCGGTGCCTCTCGCCAGCTGCTGCACGGCGGAGGTGCTGTTTCGACGAGCCTCGTCGGCGGCGGCGCGTGCAGTGTCGATCTGGCCCTGCAGCTCTGCCAGCTGCGCCGTGGCCGCAGCCAGCGCCTGTTGGGCGTCGCTCGCATCGCCCTGGGCACGGACAGCGGCATCGCCGGCTTCGTCTGAACTGTGCTCCAGATCGTCGAGCTGCCCGTTGATCGCGTCGATCTGCGCCTGGGTGTCACCAGCGGCGTCGGCGTGTGCCAGCGAGACCTCGACATGCCCAGATTCGAGCGACGAAGGGGTGACAGCGAGCGCGGTCGCCAGCGTGCACGCAGCTGCAGACCCTGCCGCCCAGCGCAGCGGTCGTCGTCTCGAGGTCATCCGGTCTCTCACTCTCTTGCCGAAAGGTGCCGTCGACGGCCACGCGGCGTCAGAATCCACCATGCACGGCACGACGACACTCTCGACCCTAGTCAACCCGTGTCGGGTTCGCATCTGTGTCGGCGAACGCATAGTCGCCTCAGACGAAGCGGCTCCTCGCGCTGATCAGTACGTCAGGTGCAGTCCGTCGGCCAGAAGCTGAGCCAGGGCTCGTCCGTCTTTGTCGGCGAGGTTGTCGGCCTGCGTGCGACACGAGAACCCGTCTGCCAGATAGACATAGTCACCGCTGCAGCTGCGCTCCGCCTCGCGCAGCGCCGGCAGCAGGGCATTCTCGGCCACAGCGACCGAGGTCTCGTAGTGCCCCTTCTCCATGCCGAAGTTGCCCGCGAGCCCACAGCAGCCGGCGAGCTCGGCGAATTCCACGCCGGCTCGTTTCAGAAGCGCGCGGTCAGGTGCGAAACCGATCACGGAATACTGGTGGCAGTGCGGCTGCACCACCGCTGTGGTGCCGTGCAGATCGGGCAGCTGCCACTCAGGGCGCGGCCCGAGCGGTGCCGGCGCGCTGAGCAGCTCCGAGAGGGTGAACACATGATCGGCGACGACCTGCGAGCGTGGATCGTCTGGCAGCAGATGCAGCAGATCGCTGCGCAGCACCGCCGTGCACGAGGGCTCGAGCCCCATGATCGGAATGCCACGAGCTGCGAACGGCCCGAGCTTGCCCAGCAGATCTTCAAGCCGAGACTTCGCTCCGTCGAGCTGACCGGTCGAGATCCAGGTCAGGCCGCAGCAGGCGTTGTCCGGCGGCAGCACCACCTCGTAGCCTGCGTCTTCCAGCACGGCCACGGCCGCGCGCGGAATCTCCGGCGCGATCCCGTTGCTGAACGAGTCGGTCCACAGAACCACCGGGGTGCGCACACCGGCCCGCCGTGCAGCCACCGCACCTCGACGCGCGCCACTGCCCGCGGCATCCACCGGGAGCATGCCCGTCGCCGCACCCGCTCTCCCACCCACCGAAGCGACCCAGTCGACGTCGGTGAAGAAGTCGTGCGAGCGCCGCCGACCGTCTCGTTTGAGCCAGCGCCCGAACTGCTGCGGTGCGAACGCGGGCATGCGCCGGCGATGGTCCATGCCGCCGCCGCGGACGATGGCCTGCTGCACTCCGGGCACCTTCATGATCGCGTTGACCGCGGCCGGGGCGATGCCGACGAGGCGCAGCCAGCGCGGCAGCCAGCCCAGCGAGTAGTGCGACATCGGCCGCACCCTGCCCCTGTTCTTGTGGTAGAGCACCTCTGACTTGTACTGCGCCATGTCGATGCCAGCCGGGCAGTCGCTCGAGCAGGCCTTGCACGAGAGGCACAGATCGAGCGCGTCGGCGACCTCGGGGGCGTCCCAGCCGCCATCGACCAGCGTGCCGCGGATCATCTCTTCGAGCACCCGGGCACGCGCGCGGGTCGAGTCCTTCTCATCTTTGCTCGCCTGATACGACGGGCACATGAAGCCGCCGGCGGCGCGCATGTCGGCACGGCACTTGCCGACGCCCATGCAGCGGTGCACGGCTTTCGAGAAGTCTCCGTGGTCGCTCTCGAACGAGAAGCCGCCGGATGCCGGCACCGGCCCGGCGCTCGGGCGTCGCACCTGCTCGTCGATGGGGTCGGGATCGACCAGCACGCCGGGGTTCAGCAGGGAATCCGGGTCGAACACTCCTTTGACCCGGCGGAAGAGATCGATCGCGTCGGCCGAGTACATGCGCGGCAGCAGTTCGGAACGAGCCCGACCGTCGCCGTGCTCGCCCGAGAGCGAGCCCCCGTAGGTCGCCACCAGGTCGGCGGCGTGCTCCATGAAGTCGCGCATCACCTGTGGGTCGCGGTCAAGTGGAAAGTCGATGCGGATGTGTGTGCAGCCGTCGCCGAAGTGGCCGTACATCAGCCCGTCGAGTCGGAACTCCTGCATCAGCGCGTCGAAACGTCGCAGGTACTCGCCGAGGCGGGCCGGCGGCACGGCGGCGTCCTCCCAGTTCGGCCAGGCCTGCTCCCCGGCAGGCGTGCGGCCGCCGAGCCCGGCGCCGTCGGCTCGAATGCGCCACATCGCGGTCGCGTCGGGGCCGGGCGGGAAGACGGCGACCTGGTCGCTGGCGGATGCCTCGGCGAGCTGGTGGGCTCTCTCGCGGGCGTCTGCCTCGTCGACTCCGCCCACCTCGACCATCATCCAGCCGGCGCCCTTGGGCAGCTCGGGAACTGCGCCGTCACCCTTGTGCTGACGCACCACGTCGACCAGCCGGGAATCCATGCCCTCGATCGCCAGCGGCTTCAGCGGCAGCAGATTGACGACATCATCGGCCGCCTCGAACATGTCTGGGTAGCCCAGAACGACGAGGTGCGGAGCAGTCGGCACCGGCACCAGCCGGATGGTGGCCTGCAGGATCACGCAGAGCGTGCCCTCGGTGCCGGCGAGCATGCGGGCCAGGTTCTCTTTGCGCTCGGGCAGCAGATGCTCGAGCGAATAGCCCGAGACCTGACGCCCGAAGGTGCCGAACTCACGGCGAATCGTGGCGAGCCCGCCGCGAACGATGTCGCGCAGCTCGGGAAACCCGTCGAGACCGGTCGAGGCGGTGAACCGGCGCCCGGTGCCGTCGACGACGTCGAGGTCGACGACCTGGTCGGCGCTGCGCCCCCAGGCGAGCGCATGCGGACCGCACGCGTTGTTGCCGATGGAGCCGCCGATGGTGCAGCGCGTCCACGTCGAGGGGTCTGGGCCGAAGCGCAGCCCGTGCGGAGCACCGGCTTTCTGAATCGCAGCGAGCAGCACGCCGGGCTGCACGACCGCCGTGCGCGATTCTGGATCGAGCGAGAGGATGCGGTTGTAATGCCGCGACGTATCGAGCACGACGCCCGGGCCGATGGCGTTGCCGGCGATCGAGGTGCCGGCGCCGCGCATGGTGACAGGCAGCCGGTGCGCTCGAGCGATGCGCATCACAGCGACGATATCGTCGGCCGAACGAGGAAAGACCACCGCACGCGGTGCGACACGATAGACCGAGGCATCCGACGAGTACTCGGCCCGTCGGCGCGTGCCCGAATCCACATCAGCGGCACCGCCGCTCAGCGCACCCGCGATCTCGGCGACGATGTCAGGGTCAAGAGCAGCAGCATCCGCCGGCGGTCTGAGCACCGGGGGGCCGGCCAATGTCGACATGCGATCTTCCTTTCGAGACTCCCCCATTCGTCGTGGAGCGAGTTTCGCGCTCGTGTGAGCACAGCTCGAATCTTACAATGCACGCGGCGACGACATCAGCGAGCAGCAGCCCGGCGCCGATCGCACGAGGCTGTTGCGTCGAGTCAGTGGTGCATGCCGAATCAGTAGTGCACAGAGACGGGCGTGCCGATCGGTGCGAAGTCGTAGACCGTCTTGGCGTCGGCCTCACGCAGGTTGACGCAGCCGTGGCTCATGTCTGAGATGCCGAACTGATTGTGCCAGTAGGTGCCGTGCAGCGCCTGGTCGCCGTTGAAGAACGTCGACCATTTGACGTTGGGCGTGCAGTAGTCGTACTGCGGGGTGCAGCCCATGCTCTGCACTGTCGTCTTGTACCAGACCTTGTACTCGCCGACCTTGGTCGACGTCTTCGCCGCCTGCATCGCACCTGAGTTCGTCTGCAGCCCAGGAGACATCGGGAAGGTCGTGATGACCTGGCCGTTCTCGATCAACGAGGCCGAACGCGCGGCGAGGCTGATGTCGATCTTGCGGTCGAGGGTCTTGGTCTCGAACGGCACTTCAGTGACCGGCAGGTCGAACGAGCTCTCGCCCGCACCGGCCTTCGCCGCGACGTCTTCGGCGAATGACGCCACATCGCCGAGTGTCTTGCCGGTGCTGCCCGGCACGAGCACGACGCTGGTGTCAGAGGCGAGCACCGTCTGCGTCTTGGGCGTGGGGTCGAGCTTCGCCGGCGCATTCTGCGCGATGAAGTCGCTGATCGCATTGGCGTCGTAGACCGCGCTGAACTGGCCATCACGGTCAGAGACTTTGACCCACGACCCGACCGTGGCCGCATCTGCGGTCATCAGTGACTTGCCGCCGACCTGAAAGGTGATCTTGCGCACGAGCTGCTGCGCCGTGGGCAACGCCGAGTGGGCTTGCTCATCAGTGATCGTGGGCTGGGCAGCGGTCTGGGTCACCTGCTGCGTCGAGGAGTCTGCTCGAACGAACGAGCTCAGGAACGCCGCTTCCACGGCGGCCGTGTCTACGCCCTGCCCGGCGTGACCGGGACTGACGGTGAACGACGCCTTCGCCGCCTGGTACTCGAGGCTCGGCTCGGCAACGGTATAGGCCGCTGGCCATGCCTCAGAGAAGAAGGAGCTCTCAGCCGCGGCATCGGCAGAGGCCTGCGGAACGACAGTCGACGCGCTGTTCCACCGCCAGAACTGCCACGCGGGCTGATCTGCGATCACATCGTGGGCGGTCTGCTGCGCGTCGATCTGCAGCCCGAGATCTGCAGCCTCGACCTGCTGCTGCGTACCGTCGAAGCTGAACGGCACCGTGTGCTGATCGAACTGACGCTGGATGATCTGCGCCGCCTGCTCAGCGGTCTGACCGCCCAGATCGGCACCGGCGTAGGTGACTCCGGGAGCAACGTGGTCGGCTGAGTACCAGGCGCCGAACCCGATGGCGGCGAGAACGAGCACGCCGAGCCCACCGAGGATGAACGGCGCCTTGCGGCGGCGATGTCTGTCTGGGGGCACAGGCGCACCCGTACGATCGTCGAGCCCTCCGGTGGGCGGCATCCCACCCGCAGCCGTGACATCGATCAGCTCGGTCGTGGGTTCGGCCGTCGGAGTCGCCTCCGCGCCGGTGCCACGATCCAAAGTGACGTTGTCCCCCATGGGCATGCTCCCTCTCGCCGTGCAGCCTCAGAACCGAGACAGGCACTCGTGTATGTCGATTTATCCTAGTACAGGCAGTCAGGCGCACGATGGGGCGAAACACCCATGTGTATGCTGAACGGGGTCGATCTCTCGTCGACTCAAACCCGACATTCAGGCACACAGCAGCCCCTTTCGGCTCACGACGCGGTGCCGCACATAGTGAAGGAGCACCTCTGGTGACCGATTCCGCTGCAAACGGCATCCCCGACAAACCCGCCCTCGAAGGTCTCGAGCAGAAGTGGAACGCCAAGTGGGACCAGCAGGGCACCTTCCGCTTCGACCGTGACGCGGCCAAGGCCACCGGCGTCTATTCGATCGACACCCCGCCGCCCACCGCATCCGGCTCACTGCACATCGGTCACGTCTTCAGCTACACGCACACCGACGTCATCGCACGCTATCAGCGCGCGCAGGGCAAAGAGGTCTTCTACCCGATGGGCTGGGATGACAACGGCCTGCCGACCGAGCGTCGCGTGCAGAACTACTACGGCGTGCGCTGCGATCCGTCTCTTGCGTATACCCCCGACTTCGTGCCTCCGTTCGAGGGCGGCGACGGCAAGAGCGTGAAGGCCGCCGATCAGCAGCCCATCTCTCGCCGAAACTTCATCGAGCTCTGCGAACGGCTGACCAAAGAAGACGAGAAGCAGTTCGAGCAGCTCTGGCGTTCGGTCGGCCTGTCGGTCGACTGGAACCAGACCTATCGCACCATCGGCGATGAGTCGATCACGGCGAGCCAGCGCGCCTTCCTGCGCAACCTGACACGCGGCGAGGCGTATCAGGCGGATGCCCCCACGCTGTGGGACGTCACCTTCCGTACCGCGGTGGCACAGGCCGAACTCGAAGACCGCGAGCGCGACGGCGCTTATCATTCCCTCGCCTTCCACGGCACCGGAGCACATGACGGCGAAGACGTCATCATCGAGACGACCCGCCCGGAACTGCTGCCCGCCTGCGTCGCGCTTGTGGCGCATCCCGACGACGAGCGCTACCAGAAGCTCTTCGGCACCACCGTGCGCACGCCGCTCTTCGGCGTCGAGGTGCCGGTGCTCGCCCACCGTCTCGCTCAGCCCGAGAAAGGCTCGGGCATCGCCATGATCTGCACCTTCGGCGACGTGACCGACGTGGTGTGGTGGCGCGAGCTGCATCTGCCGAACCGCACCATCATCGGTCAGGACGGTCGCGTCATCGACCTCGACCCCGAGTGGATCACAGACGAGCAGGGTCGCGAGGCCTTCGCGCAGCTTGTGGGCAAGACCGTGTTCTCTGCGCAGAAGGCCGTCGTCGCGGCGCTGCAGGAGTCGGGTGAGATGCTCGGCGACCCCAAGCCGATCAAGCACCCGGTCAAGTTCTTCGAGAAGGGTGATCGCCCGCTCGAGATCGTCAGCACGCGTCAGTGGTACATCTCGAACGGTGCCGGCGACGAGAAGCTGCGCGCCACTCTGAAAGAGCGCGGCAACGAACTCGAGTGGCACCCGGCGTTCATGCACGTGCGCTACGACAACTGGGTCGACGGCCTCAACGGCGACTGGCTGGTGAGCCGACAGCGCTACTTCGGCGTGCCGATTCCGGTCTGGTACCCGATCGATGCCGAGGGCGTCACCGACTACGAACACCCCATCGTTCCCGACGAGTCGCAGCTTCCGGTCGATCCGTCGTCGCAGGCGCCAGCCGGCTTCGACGAGGCGCAGCGCGGGCAGGCCGGTGGTTTCGTCGGCGAGGTCGACGTGCTCGACACCTGGGCGACCTCATCGCTCACCCCGCAGCTGGCCGGAGGCTGGGAGCGCGACCCCGAGCTCTGGGATCTCGTCGCCCCCTACGATCTGCGCCCGCAGGCACAGGACATCATTCGCACCTGGCTGTTCTCGACCCTGCTGCGCAGCGAGCTCGAAGATCACCGCCTGCCGTGGGCGCACACCACGATCTCGGGCTTCATCGTCGACCCCGACCGCAAGAAGATGTCGAAGTCGAAGGGCAACGTCGTCACTCCGCTGAGTCTGCTCGAACAGTTCAGCTCTGACGCCGTGCGCTACTGGGCCGCCGCCTACAAGCTGGGCACCGACGCCGCGTTCGACCCGCAGAATCCGAAGCAGATCAAGGTCGGCCGTCGTCTGGCGATCAAGATTCTGAACGCGGCGAAGTTCGTGCTCGGCTTCGGCCAGGCGGCTGAAGGCGCTCAGGCGACGAACCCCCTCGACGTCAGCCTGCTGGCGACGCTGGCCCAGGTCGTGGAGCAGTCGACGAAGGCCTTCGACGCATACGACCATGCTCGCGCCCTCGAAGTGACCGAGTCGTTCTTCTGGACGTTCTGCGACGACTACATCGAGATCGTCAAGGAGCGCGCCTACGGTGCGGCCGGCGACGCCGAGCGGGACTCGGCCCTCGTCACCCTGCAGACCGCGCTCGAGGTGCTGCTGCGGCTGTTCGCGCCGTTCATCGTGTATGCGACCGAAGAGGTCTACAGCTGGACGCACGACGAGTCGATCCACCGTCAGCCCTGGCCGACTGCCGCTGCGGTTCTGGCTCCGGTGTCTCAGGGCACCGAGTCAGCCGTCGGCGACGCTGACGCTGACGCTGACGGCAGCGTGTTCGCGGCCGTCAGCGATGCGCTGATCACCTTCCGCCGGGCCAAGACCGAGGCGAAGGTCAAGATGCGCACCCCGATCGTCACCGCCACGCTGCACGGGCCGGCAGATCGCATCCGGCGAGTCGCCCTCGCGCTCGACGATCTGCGTTCGGTCGCCAAGGCAGCGCGAATCGAGCTGGCCGAAGACGGCGAGCAGTTCAGCGTCAGCGATGTGGAGTTCGGCTCGCTCGACCAGTAGGCGGTGCGTCGCCGGCCGCGCGCTCCGGGCGTGCGCAGCCGACTTGACGAACGTTCGAACATATGTTCGAATAGCGTCATGCGCTGGGATGCTCAAGAGACTGCACACGCCGACCTCAACGCTCTGAGCGGGCTCGACCTTGTCGAGGGGCTCAGCGAGGTCACTCACAAGGTTCGAACTCCGGGGTTCGCCGACCTCGTGTACCACGAGGTGCTCGCGCGTTCCGCGCTGAACCGTGTGCCAGAAGCGAGCAGTGAGTTTCCGGGGGCCTACACGATCAATCCCTACCGCGGCTGTTCGCACGCATGCACCTACTGCTTCGCCCGTGGCAGCCATCGCTACCTCGACTTCGACACCGGTCACGACTTCGACACGCAGATCGTGGTCAAGACGAACATCGTCGAGCGCCTGCATCATGAGCTGCGCACCTCGCATGTCGGCCGTGTGCCGTTCGTGATGCTCGGCTCGAACACCGACCCATATCAGCGCTGCGAGGGTCGCTACGAACTGATGCCCGGCATCTACCGCGAGCTTGCACAGGCAGGCATCGGCTTCTCGGTGCTGACGAAGGGAACGCTGATCAGACGCGATCTGCCGCTGCTCGCCGAACTCGCGACGCAGGTGCCGGTGAGCGTGTCGATGTCGATTCCCATCGTCGACGACCAGCTGCGCCAGCAGTTCGAGCCGGGCACGCCGAGCGCTCAGGCCCGACTGCGCACCGTATCGCGAGCGCGTGATCTCGGTCTCGACGTCGGCGTGTTCCTGATGCCGATTCTGCCCCTGCTCACCGACAGCCGGTCATGCCTCATGCACACGCTCCAGACCGTCGGCGAAGCCGGGGCCCACCACGTGCTCTATCAGGTGCTGCATCTGCGTCCCCACGTGCGCCCATGGTTCATGCGCTGGCTGCGCGAATACCATCCTGGTCTGGTCGACCGGTACGTCGAGCTGTACCCGAAAGGCGATCGAGCGACCAGCGAATACCGACGCAGCCTCGCGGGGCTGATCAAGCCGTTGATCTCGTTGTATCGGCTCGACGGCTCTCAACGTGGGGTGCAGACTGCTCCAGCTCCCCGAGCACCTCGGCTGCAGCGCCAGCGTGCCGCGAAGACGCACAGCCGATCTTCGCAGGCGACCGAGGCATCCGCCGTACCGACGCTGTTCTGAGCCGACTCGTCAGAATCCGCACGGCGGAACCACTCCATGCGGCACAGCCGAGCGGGTCAGACGATGGGGTCAGTGGTAGTCGACGTCTTTCGTCTCGGGGGCGAGACGAATCGCGACCAGTGAGATCAGGCACATCACGGTCAGGTAGATGCCGACCCAGAAGGCGCTGCCCCCGCCGAGGCTCCACAGCCACACCGCGATGAAGGGAGCGACCGCGGCACCCACGATCGCCGAGAGATTGTACGCGATGGCCGATCCGGTGTAGCGCACGCGCGTCGGGAACAGTTCGGGCAGCGTCGAGGCCATCGGCCCGAACGCGAAGCCGGTGAGCGAGAAGCCGACCACGAGAAAGACGATCAGCCCGGCGAAGCCGCCGCCGAGCAGCGGGCCGAACACGATGCCGAAGACCGCCATGGCCACGTTCACGATGGTGTTCAGCCGGCGACGGCCGATGCGATCGGCGACGATGCCGCTGAGCAGGGTCGTGATCGTGAAGAAGACGCAGCCGAAGATCAGCAGCATGATGAATGTGCTGCGGTCGTAGCCGAGCCCGCCGGGAGTCTTGGTGGTCGGCGTCGTGCCGAAGGTCAGCGCGAAGGTGTTCACGAGATAGAACACAGTGTAGGTCGCCGCCATCAGGAAGGTGCCGATCACGATCTCGCGCCAATACCCCCTGAACGATGCCGTGATGGGCTGCCTCTCGATCTCGCCGCGGTCGACGACTTGCTGGAACGCCGGTGCCTCGACCAAGCGAAGTCGCACCCACAGACCGATCGCCACCAGAACGATGCTCACCAGGAACGGCACCCGCCACCCCCAGTTGAGAAAGCCCTGCTCGTCGAAGCCGAGTGCCAGCCACAGGAACACCAGGTTGGCCAGGATGAAGCCGAGCGGGGCGCCCAGCTGCGGGAAGGTTCCCCAGAGGGCACGCTTGGCCTTCGGCGCGTTCTCGGTCGCCACCAGCGCGGCACCAGACCACTCACCGCCGAGGCCGATGCCCTGGCAGAAGCGCATCAGCGCGAGCAGCGCCGGTGCCCAGTAGCCGATCTGGGCGTACGTGGGCAGGCATCCGATCAAGAACGTCGCGAACCCCATGAACATCAGCGACGCGACGAGCGTGCCCTTGCGTCCGATGCGGTCGCCGAAGTGCCCGAAGAGCAGCGAACCGAGCGGGCGCGCCAGAAACGCGACGCCGAAGATGGCGAACGACGAGAGCAGCTGCACCGTGTGATCGGGGTTGTTCGGGTCGTTCGGAAAGAAGAGCACGGGAAAGACCAGCACCGCTGCGGTGGCATAGGCGTAGAAGTCGTAGAACTCGATCGTGGTGCCGATCAGGCTGGCGACCAGCACGCGGGCGCGTGAGTTGCCTGTGGTCTGCGTACCGGGTGCCGGCGACGTCGTCGTGCTCATATCTGGGACTCCTGAATTGGGTTGCGACCGATGCCGGCGACCTCACAGGTCACCGTCGGCCGTGAAACAGGGTACCCTACGACGCAGAGAAAACCGCTGATGACGGAAGGATCGCATGCAGATCGGCACCCGATGGAACGTGGGGGCGACTCCCCCGCTCACCCTGCCCGCACCGATGCTGACCGCGATCAGCGAGACCGAATCGGCTCTCGAACCGGCACAGCGCGAACGGTGGTCGTGGACCCTCACCTGGCTCGAACGCCGCCCCGTGGCCGAGCTCGACGACGGCACGACGATCAGCTGGCTGCCCGACATCGGCGAGGTCGCCATCGACCGACTCGACGAAGACGATGACATCAACGGAGGCCCCTATGTCTGAATCGTCAGCGCGCCCGAACGCGCGACCAGAGCATCCGCTCGACGAATCGGGCACCGCCGCGACGCAGCCCGCCAAGCCCGGCAGCGCAGCCGTCCTCAGCATCGACGACCGGCACACGCTGTGGAACGTCTCGCGCGAAGAGCGAGCCGCGGCGCTGGCGACCCGTCCGCTGTTGCTGATGCTGCATGGCTGGGGCGCGCGTGAATCCGACATCCTGCCGTTGGCCCGCAACCTGCCGCCCGAGTTCGTCGTCGCCGCGCCGCGCGCGCCGCTCGACGCCGGCAACGACTACGGCTTCGCGTGGTACCCGATCGCGGCGCTGCGTCAGCCGGCCGCGGGCGACGGCCAGACTGACGCGCGCCCGGCGGCGGATGCACTGGTGCGTTGGCTCGACGAGGTTGCGCCCGCAGGCTCTCGCAGCGCGCAGATCAGCGTGCTCGGGTTCTCGCAGGGCGGGCTGATGACGACCGAGCTGCTGCGCACGCACGCGCATCTGCTGCGGACGACGGTGAATCTGTCGGGGTACGTCGCGCAGCAGCCGCGCGAGCTGGACGACCTGCTGGCCGCCGAGCGTCCACCGGTGTTCTGGGGTCGTGCCGATCGTGATCCGGTCATCCCGCTGCCCCTGACGCAGTTCACGCAGCAGTGGCTGCCTGCGCACAGTGCGCTCGACGAGCGGGTGTATGCCGGCATCGGTCACGGGGTGAGTGCACAGGAGCTCTCAGACGTCTCGGCATTTCTCAGCGAGCACGTGCTCAAGGAGTCGCAAGGCTGACCGGTCAGGCCGTCTTCTCGGCAGCGCGCTCGACCTCTTCGTGGGTGAAGACCTGCACCGAGTCGGTGCCCTCGACCGCAGCGGCCGTGACCAGGCACTTCGCGATCTCATCGTTGCCGGGCACTTCGTACATGGCCGGGCCGAGCACAGTCTCGAGAATCGCACGCAGCCCGCGCGCACCGGTCTTACGGGTGACCGCTTGATCGGCGATCGCCGTCAGTGCGTCGTCGGTGAAGGCGAGGTCGACACCGTCGAGAGCGAACATGCGCTCGTACTGTTTGACCAGCGCGTTGCGCGGGCCGACCATGATGTCGATGAGCGCCGCGCGATCAAGTGCGTCGACCGTGGTGAGCACCGGCAGACGGCCGATGAACTCGGGAATCATACCGAACTTGCGCAGGTCTTCTGGCTCGACCTCAGAGAGGATGTTCACCCGATCGGCCTCGGTCGACAGCGGGGCGCCGAAGCCGACGCCGTGGGCGCCTGAGCGCTCGGCGATGATCTCTTCGAGCCCGGCGAACGCCCCCGCCACGATGAACAGCACGTTCGTCGTGTCGATCTGGATGAACTCCTGGTTCGGATGCTTGCGACCGCCCTGGGGCGGCACCGATGCGACGGTGCCCTCGATGATCTTCAGCAGCGCCTGCTGCACCCCCTCGCCCGAGACGTCGCGTGTGATCGAGGGGTTCTCGGCCTTGCGTGCGATCTTGTCGATCTCATCGATGTAGATGATGCCGCGCTGGGCACGCTCCACATCGAAGTCTGCGGCCTGCAGCAGCTTGAGCAGAATGTTCTCGACGTCTTCGCCGACATAGCCCGCCTCGGTGAGCGACGTCGCGTCGGCCACCGCGAACGGCACGTTGAGTCGTCGCGCCAGCGTCTGGGCGAGATAGGTCTTGCCGCAGCCGGTGGGGCCGACCATCAGGATGTTCGACTTCTGAATCTCGACGGGTTCGCTCTCGTCTGTGCCTGAGCCCGCCGCGCGGATGCGCTTGTAGTGGTTGTAGACAGCGACGGCCAAATCCCGTTTGGCCGTCTGCTGCCCCACCACGTACTCGCCCAGGAAGGCGAAGATCTCTTTCGGCGTGGGCAGCTCAGTCTGTTCGACGGCGGGCTGTTCGGTGAGCTCTTCATCGATGATCTCGTTGCAGAGCTCGATGCACTCGTCACAGATATAGACCCCGGAAGGGCCGGCGATCAGTTTGCGCACCTGCTTCTGGCTCTTGCCGCAGAAAGAGCACTTCAACAGATCAGATGTCTCGCCGATGCGCGCCATACCCGCCGTTCCTTCCTGATGTCATCCCACGAGCCTAGTCGCTGCCGCCGACACTGTGTGTCAGGCGGGGCGCTGAGTCTTGCGCGTCGTCAGCACCTGGTCGATCAGACCGTACTCCAGCGCCTGCTCGGCGGTCAGGATCTTGTCGCGATCGATGTCTTTGTGCACCTGTTCTTTGGTGCGGTTCGAGTGCAGCGACAGGGTGTCTTCGACCCAGTCGCGCATGCGCATGATCTCAGCCGCCTGGATCTCGATATCGGAGGCCTGCCCATGACCGCCCTCGCCGCCGACTGCTGGCTGGTGAATGAGGATGCGGGCGTTGGGCAGCGCGAGACGCTTGCCTGGTGCACCTGCCGCAAGAAGCACGGCAGCGGCAGACGCCGCCTGGCCGAGGCAGATGGTCTGCACTTCGGGGCGAATGTACTGCATGGTGTCGTAGATGGCCGTGAGGGCCGTCAGCGAGCCGCCCGGCGAGTTGATGTACATCTGGATGTCACGCTCGGGGTCAAGACTCTCGAGCACGAGCAGCTGCGCCATGACGTCGTCGGCCGAGGCATCGTCGACCTGCACGCCGAGAAAGATGATGCGGTCTTCGAAGAGCTTCGTGTACGGGTTCTGACGCTTGTAGCCGTAGGCGGTGCGCTCTTCGAACTCGGGCAGGATGTATCGCGACGAGGGCATCTCGATGCCGCTCGGCACCCCGCCGAACGGAATGCCGGCAGAGGCCTGGGAAAGGTTGGGGAATCTCATCTGCATGCCCATCTCTCTGCGGTGCTGCCCGCTGTGTGACTGGTGCTGGTCGCCGAACTGGTCTGCCATGCTCACTTCTCCTCCGACTTGCTCGCCGTGCCGCCGCCTCCGGCGACGTTGAGGGCCGCTGCCTGGATGTGGTCGACGAAACCGTATTCTCTTGCCTCTTCGGCGCTGAACCAGTGGTCGCGGTCGCCGTCGATGGCGATCTGCTCGACGGTCTTGCCCGTCTGCTCGGCGGTGAGCTCGAAGAGACGACGCTTCATGTCGCTGATCAGCTGCGCCTGAATCGCGATGTCTGACGCCGTGCCGCCGAAGCCGCCGTGCGGCTGGTGCAGCAGCACGCGCGTGTTCGGGGTCGCATAGCGCTTGCCTTTGGTGCCGCTGGAGAGCAGGAACTGCCCCATGGAGGCCGCCATGCCGATGCCGACCGTCACGATGTCGTTCGGCACGAACTGCATCGCGTCGTAGATGGCCATGCCCGCGGTGATCGAGCCGCCGGGCGAGTTGATGTACAGGTAGATGTCAGCTTCAGGGTCTTCGGCCGACAGCAGCAGGATCTTCGCGCAGATCTCGTTCGCGTTCTCGTCGCGAACCTCGCTGCCGAGCCAGATGATCCGCTCTTTCAGCAGGCGTTCGTAGACCGATGCCTGCCCTTGGGGTTCTGCCATCTCTACTCTCCATTCCCTCAGCGCGCCTCGACGGCGCAGGTGCCGTGACGGCACTCGAAGCTTCGTCGGCCTCAAGAGAGACCGACATGTATGAATCTACTGGAATCCCCCGGCTTCGTTCGCACTGTTCGCCGTCGGCAAAAGCTCGCCGAGGCGACGCAAAAGCGGGGTGCGCCCCAGTGGGCGCACCCCGCTTTCAGCGCGAGTCGGTCAGTGGTGACTACTCGGCGTCGGTCTCTTCGGCCTGCGAAGAGGTCTGCTTCTTCGTCGCAGCCTTCTTCGCAGCAGGCTTCTTGGCCGGAGTCTTCTTCGCAGGCGCCTTGACCTGGTCGAGAGCGTCTTCGGCGGCTTCGGCCGTTGCGGGCTCGGGCGTCTCAGCGATCTCGGCCTCGGCATCCTTCGGCAGGTACTCGCTCAGATCGACGGCGTTGCCGTCGGTGTCGACGACCTTCACCTTGCCCAGCAGGGTCGAGATCGCCTTGCTGCGCGAGATCTCGCCGAACAGCGCCGGAAGCTGACCCTGCTCGCTGATGATCTTGAAGAACTCGTTGGGCTCGATGCCGTACTGCATCGACTGCTGCACGAGGTACTGGGAGAGCTCATCCTGGCCCAGCTGCACCTGGAGGTCATCGACGACCTTGTCGAGAAGCAGCTGTGTGCGGATGCCGCGCTCGACGTCCGGACGAACCTCGATGGCGTGCGGGTCGTCTTCGCTCTTGCCCTCCTGCTCGAGGTGGGCCTTGACCTCGGCGTCGACGAGGTCTTCGGGAAGCGGCAGCTCGACCTTCTCGAGCAGCGCCTCGACGAGCTTGCCGCGGGCCTGACCGACCTGCTCACTGCTCTTGCGCTTGGCAGCCTCGTCTTTCAGGCTGTCGCGCAGCTCGGCGATGGTGTCGTACTCGCTGGCGAGCTGAGCGAAGTCGTCGTCTGCCTCAGGCAGCTCGCGCTCCTTGACAGCGTTCAGCGTGACCTCGATGAGCGCGGTCTCGCCCTCATGATCGCCGCCCACGAGCTTCGACTCGAACGTGGTGGTCTCACCTGCGGTCAGCGTCTCGAGCGCCTCGTCGATACCGTCGAGCAGCTGGCCCGAACCGATCTCGTACGAGATGTTCGACGCGTCGTCGATGACCTCGTCGTCGATCTTCGCCTTCAGATCGATCGTGGTGAAGTCGCCCTTGGCGGCGGGACGCTCGACCTTGGTCAGCGTCGCGAAGCGCTCGCGCAGGTGCTCCAGCTCTTCGTCGACATCAGCGTCGGTCACTGCGGCGGGCTCGACCTCGACGGTCACCTCGGTGACGTCGGGCAGCTCGAACTCGGGGCGCACGTCGACCTCGATCGAGATCTTCAGATCACCCTGCAGGGTCTCGACGTTCGGCAGCTCGTCGATGTCGGCGTTCGGGCGCCCCAGCGTCTTCACGTCGTGCTCGCGCACCGCAGCCTGATAGTAGGTGTCGAGGTTGTCGTTGATCGCCTGTTCGATGACGGCGCCTCGGCCGACGCGCTGGTCGATGATCGGCGCCGGAACATGGCCCTTGCGGAAACCGGGGATCTGAATGTTCTTCGAGATCTCTTTGTAGGCCTTCTCCAGTGCGGGCTTGAACTCCTCGGGAGTCACATCGATGTGAATCTTGACTCGAGTCGGGCTCAGCTGCTCAATGGTGCTGGACACTTATTGGTCTCCTCTTTCTTCGCGTTCCGCCGGATGGCGTCTTCGAGTCTCACGACTCTGAAGGACGGTTCGCCGGCACGACCGGCCTGTCCGTCGGGATGACAGGATTTGAACCTGCGACCCCTCGCTCCCAAAGCGAGTGCTCTACCAAGCTGAGCTACATCCCGATTTCACGTCTGTGCAGCCGTCAGAGACCGCACTTCGCATGTGGCCTCGTCGAACGGCCCGTGCAAGTCTAGCGCAAAACAGGTATGCTCGTACCTCGTGCTCACGTTGTCGTTGAGACATGCGGGCGTAGCTCAATGGTAGAGCCCCAGTCTTCCAAACTGGCTACGCGGGTTCGATTCCCGTCGCCCGCTCCACAGAGAACACAGCTCAGAAGCCTTCTCGCCCCCACGGCGAGAGGGCTTCTCTCGTCTCGTGGCGCCGCCCTATCCGGGTCCTGTCCAGGGCTGCACCCACCAGACAAGGCCCCGCAAGAGCCCGAGACAGGTCTCAGATCTTTGGCCACCGACTGCTGACAGTCGCTCTTAGTCGACGCGCACCGTCACGTAGGCGTCGGGCCGAAGCCTCGGATTCGGATACCACTCCCGCATCCGATCCCCTGTCAGGTAATCGCCGACTCCGATGAGCAGCACGCTGAAGACGATCTGTTCGATCGTCATCCACAGCGGATAGAGCCCGGGGACCGCTGCGATGGCCAGGGTCACCACCGGAAAGATCTGACTGAACAGGCGCAGGCGCCAGTACGCCCACCAGTAGCCGCGCCGTGCCGCCCACGCGAAGCCGAACAGGGTCAGAGTCATCAGCAGCACCACCGTGCCGCGAAACCATGAGGCGGGCGTCACCAAACCGTCCGCATGACGAAAGAAGAACGCCACCACGAGCGTCGCGATGCCCACGACCACCTCGAGCGACAGCAGCACGGCGATCGACCGCCAGACACGCCGGGCACCGGGCACCGGAGCGGCCAGCCGCAAGGCCGCGTTCGACCCGCCGATCAGCCGCGAGCTCAGCACCCGGTCGACCCGAGAGAGTGTCTGCGACGGCTGGCGCGCCGAGGTCGTCGCCTCAGAGGAGAATTGCATGACCGCAGTGTACGAAGGACTGACCGACAACTCCAGATGGTGAAGATGAGGATGCCCTTCAGCGACTGAGAACGCCGAGCGTTCGCACTGCCGGCTGTGTTCGTTCGCGCCGCGTGGTCCAACCTGCCCAGGTCTCCATGACATCATGGTTCGTTCGAGATGCAGCACCGTGTGCACGAAGAGGCTCGAGTCTGCAGAGTGCCCGGGGCCTGAGCCCACGACGATTGGAGACAGCCCGTGAATCTCACACGCATCACCATCGCATGGACCGCCTTGACCGTGGCGATGACCGCGATGCTGTTCACCATGCGCGCAGCCGGAATGCCTGCACCTGTGGTTCTGATCTGGGCCGAGGCATTCCTGGCGACTGTGCTCTTCGGCCTGGGGTGCGCTCTGCTGGTGCGCGAGATGCGTCGACCTGCAGATTCTGACACGACAGCACATGCATCGCTCGCCGCAAGGGTGGCTGCCCTCGAGACGAATGAGATGCGCACTGCTCGACTGGTTCGTGCCATCGCTCGTGTCGAGGCCGCACATGACCTGTTTCAATCGTCAGGCAAGGCTCGTGCTCGCGTCGACCTCATCCGCGAGCTCGAACGTCAGCGACGTCTGCGCGCGGATTCCTCGAGACGCACCGACACGACCGAGACGGCGTCATCCGCGCACACCGACTGGGCCGATGGGCTGCCGGCGACGCAGCCGACTGACCCGGGCATGCCCACTTCGGAGTCGTAGAGAGCAGAGATCAGAAAAGAGCTGAGGCCCGGTCGAAACGCCGATCGGGCCCCAGCTCTCTCAAAAGTCGACTGATCGTCAGTCGCGCAGCTCCTCTTTCACGTCATTGCGCGCCTCGACCGACTCCTTCTCAGCCTCGGCCTTCTTGACGTTGGCCTCGGCCTTGACCTCGTCAGCCTTGTCTTTGATGCGATCGACGCCTTCGTGTACGGCGTCGCCGACCTTCTCAGCGCCGGCCTTCAGCGTCTCTTTGGCGTCTTCGAACACTCCCATGAGCCTCTCCTCTACGTCTTGAGATACAGCTTCTGACAGCTCCCACCGTACCCATGTCTTACCCAGAAAGACACTGCAGACGCCGTATTTCTTCATGAGCGAACGGCCTATTCCCACGCGCCTCTTAGCGAAGCCTCAACTGCGTTGACGCTGCCCGAAGACGTGCATATGGTGAAAGCAAGAGTTCGAAAGGAGCCCTCAGAAATGACTACAACAACCGTTGCACCCGTTCAGACATCAGTAACCCCCGACACCGTTTCAGGCGTCGCACAGTTTCTTCAGCCGGTCGTCGTCGAGCTGACCGCGCTCAGCGTCAACGCGAAGCAGCTGCACTGGCACGTGCGCGGCGCCAACTTCGGCCCGATTCACGAGCTGCTCGACGACCTCGTCGCCCATGCTCGCGACTGGGCAGACCTTGCCGCCGAGCGTGTCGTCGCTCTCGGCCTTCCGGTCGACGGCCGCCTGCAGACCGTGTCGCAGCAGACCACGTCGCCGGTGCTCGCCGACGGCTTTCAGCAGTCGCCCGACACCATTGCCGCAGCGATTGCCAACATCGATGCTGCTCTCAAGGTGGTTCACACCGCAGTCGTCGAGCTCGACGGCATCGACCTGTCGAGCCAGGACGTCGCGATCGAGATCGAGCGTGGGCTCGACAAGGATCGCTGGTTCTTCTTCGCACACATCGCCGAGGCGTAATCCAGTCATCTGAGTCATCCCCCACGAACGGAAAGGGGCAGGGCCTTCGGGCTCTGCCCCCTTTTTGTGCGTCGGGAGGCTGTTGCACTGCTGTCTGTCACCGAATCGCAGAAGACAGAAGAGCTGTCCCAGCACGGCGCCGAGCAGGCCGAACGACGACTCGGTTCAGCTGCGGTCAGCGGCGGTCAGCGGCGGTGTGACTCGTAGTCGGCGATCTGCCCGATGCGCCGCACATGGCGCTCATCTGCGCTGAACGGCTCCTGCACGAACCACTCGACCAGCTGCGTCGCCTCGTCGACGCTGTGCTGCCGAGCCCCGACGGCCACGACGTTGGCATCGTTGTGCTCGCGGGCCAGCTTCGCCGTCGCCTCGCTCCAGGCGAGCGCCGCTCGAATGCCCACGACCTTGTTCGCGGCGATCTGCTCGCCATTGCCCGAGCCGCCGATCACGATGCCCAGCGCGAATCGTCCCGCTGAGGTGTCGGCTGCGACGGCCTCGGCCGCGGCGATGCAGAACGCCGGGTAGTCGTCGACCGGGTCGTAGCTCTGCGGCCCGTGGTCGTGCACCTCGTACCCGAGCCCGCTGAAGTGCTCGATGAAGTGATGGCTCAGTTCGAGCCCGGCGTGGTCGGTGGCGATATGCAGAATCGGCAGCTGTGTCATGCCTCCAATCGTAGTGAGTGCGCCGAGCCCTCCGACGCACCCACGCCACAGCTCTCGCCCCACACGCCCCGTGCTCGCACCCGACGAACACCCGCACTCGCCCGTGGCGAACAGCACCACGACGCACAGAGTCCACCCATCCCCTGCGCCTAGACTGATGGCAGATGTCGATTCTCAGGATGGAGAGAAAATGCCCGGATTGAATCTCACCCGCGTCGAAGCCCAGGAACGTGCCGCACTGCTCGAGGTCGACGGCTATGAGGTGGCGCTCGACCTCGCCGGAGCGTCTGAGACCGCCTTCCGCAGCACGACGCGAGTGGTCTTCGACGCCGCCGCAGGAGCATCCACATTCATCGACGCGGTCACCGATCAGGTGCACTCGATCACGTTGAACGGCGCCAGCCTCGCACCCGAAGCGGTGAGCGACGGCCTGCGCATCGAGCTGCCCGACCTGAACGAGCACAACGAGCTCGTCGTCGACGCTGACATGCGCTACTCGATCACCGGCGAGGGCCTGCACCGCTTCGTCGACCCGGTCGACCAAGAGGTCTACCTCTACACCCAGTTCGAGGTGCCCGACGCACGTCGTATGTTCCCCGTCTTCGAGCAGCCCGATCTCAAGGCGTCGTTCACCTTCACCGTGACGGCTCCGGCACACTGGACGGTCGTGTCGAACACACCGGTCGCCTCGTGCGTCGATGCGGCGGATGCTGCCTCGGGCCCGACGAAGACGTGGCGGTTCGACCCCACTCAGCGCATCTCGAGCTACATCACCGCGATCGTCGCAGGCCCGTACCATCACGAGCACTCGTCGCTGATCAGCTCGGACGGCCGCACGATTCCGCTGGGCGTCTACACGCGCGCCTCGCTGGCCGAGCACCTCGACGCCGACTACATCTTCGAGAAGACCCGCGAGGGCTTCGACTTCTTCGAGCACCTCTGGAACGTGCCCTACCCCTTCGAGAAGTACGATCAGCTCTTCGTGCCCGAGTTCAACGCCGGGGCGATGGAGAACGCGGGGGCCGTGACCTTCACCGAGGCCTATGTGTTCCGTTCCAACGTGCCCGACGCCATGCGCGAGCGGCGTGTCGTGACGATCATCCACGAGCTGGCGCACATGTGGTTCGGCGATCTGGTGACGATGCGCTGGTGGAACGATCTGTGGCTCAACGAGTCGTTCGCCGAGTACACCTCGACGCTTGCCGTCGCCGAGGCCACCGAGTGGCATGACGCATGGGCCACGTTCGCCTCGACTGAGAAGGCCTGGGCCTACAGACAGGATCAGCTGCCCTCCACGCATCCGATCCTCGCTGAGATTCGCGACATCGAAGACGTGCAGGTCAACTTCGACGGCATCACCTATGCCAAGGGCGCATCAGTGCTCAAGCAGCTGGTCGCCTATGTCGGCCGCCGCGAGTTCTTCAACGGCATTCACCAGTACCTCGCCAAGCACGCGCACGGCAACACCGAGCTGCAGGATCTTTTCGTCGAGCTCGAGGCCACCAGCGGCCGCGACCTGCAGAACTGGTCGAAGAAATGGCTCGAGACCGCCGGCGTCAACACGCTGCGCAGCGTCGTCGAGACCGATGACGCCGGCGTCATCACCGCCTACCGCATCGAGCAGACCGCGCCCGATTCGCACCCGACACTGCGCCCGCACCGTCTGGGCATCGGGCTCTACGAGCTCACCGGCTCGGGACTCACCCGCGTCGACCGCATCGAGACCGACATCGACGGCGCCAGCACCGAGGTGGCCGCCCTGGTCGGCAAGCACATGCCCGACTTACTGCTGCTCAACGATGACGACCTCACCTATGCCAAAGTGCGCCTCGACGACCGCTCGCAGCACACTGCGCTCGAGCATCTCAAAGACCTGCACGACCCGACCGCTCGGGCGATCGTGTGGAGCGCCCTCTGGGATGCCACCCGCGACACCGAGTTCGCCGCACGCGAGTTCGCGCAGACCGTGCTCGGCAACGTCAGCGCCGAAGACCAGTCGACGACGCTGCGCACCGTGCTCGGTCAGCTGCTGACTGTGACCGGCTCGTACGCCGCTCCCGAGAGCCGCGCCGAGGCTCGTGAGGCTGCCGCGCACGCCGTCTGGCAGCTCGCGCAGAACGCAGAGGCCGGCAGCGACCAGCAGTTCCAGTTCGTGCGCAGCTTCGCGGCCCTCGCAGTCGACACCGACCACTTCGACGTGCTCGAGGCCCTGCGCGGCGGCAACCTCGTGCTGCCCGGTCTGACCATCGACACCGACCTCGACTGGGAGCTGCTCATCGCACTCGTGGCCGCGGGACGGGCCGGCGACCTCCAGATCGATGCGGCCCTCGAGAACGACCACACTGCGACCGGGCTGCTCTCCGCGGCCCGGGCACGCGCGGCCATCCCCGATGCCGACCACAAGCTGCAGACCGCGCATCAGATTCACACCGACGAATCGCTCACCAATCTGACCGTGCGCAACATGGGCTACGGGCTGCAGCGTGCACTCGACACACGTCTGCTCGACGGATTGGTCGACGAGCACTTCACACACCTGCTCAGCGTCTGGAAGGAGCGTTCGTACCACATGGCTGACCAGATCTTCGAGGCGACGTTCCCCGGAGCGCTGGCCGACGAGCGTCTGCGGCAGGCGGCCGTGACGTGGCTGAGCGAGCATGAGGATGCTCCGCAGGCGTTGCGTCGAATCGTGATCGAGAACCTGGACGGAGTCGAACGCGCCCTCAAAGTGCAGCGTCGCGACGCCGAGGCCGGTGCAGAGAGCGCCGCATGATCCTGGCCCAGGTCGACACCCCGGCATGGCTCGCGTCGATATTCGCCTTCTTCGGCAAGTTCTTCAACGAGTGGAGCAAAATCGGCAACATCCTGATGATCATCGTGGTCACTCTGCTGCTGCGATGGGTGCTGCTGCTGATCACGAGGCGCATCGTGCGCGGCATCGTCAGCGGGGTGAAGGGCAAAGAAGACATCACCAAGACGACTGATCTGCTCGTCTCGCCGTTGTCGAAGGCCCGCGTCGTGCAGCGCACGAGAACCATCGGGTCGGTCACCTCGAACGTCATCACCTGGACGCTCCTGGTGATCGCCCTGATCTCGGTGCTCGGCGAACTCGGGTTCAACACGGGTGCACTGGTCACCAGCGCCGGCATTCTCGGTGTCGCCGTCTCATTCGGTGCGCAGAGTCTGGTCAAAGACTTTCTGACCGGCATCTTCATGGTGTTCGAAGACCAGCTGGGCGTCGGCGACATCGTCGACCTCGGCACGGTGAGCGGCACAGTCGAGGCCGTCGGACTGCGCGTCACCAGCGTGCGCGCGGCTGACGGCACCCTCTGGTACGTGCGCAACGGCGAGATCCTCAAAGTCGGCAACCAGTCACAGGGCTGGGGCCGGGCGATCGTGCAGGTCGACCTGCCCACCGACTCCGACTTCGAAGCCGTGCAGGAGCTCATGCTCACCGCCAGCCGCGAGATGATCAAAGAGCGCTATTGGCTGCGCAAGATCGAGGGCAAGCCCGAGCTCTGGGGCATCACGGCGCTGGCCGGCGACACCATGGTCGTGAAGCTGGCCATCAAGACGCGCCCCAGTCAGCAGGACGACGTCGCTCGCGAGCTGCGCCTGCGCATCCTGCGACTGTTCAACCAGTACGACGTGCACACCGCAACCACCTCGACGCTGCGGGCCACAATCGAATCGGACAACCCTCGCGTCAAGGGCCGCACGATCGCCGACCCGCTGCTCACCGGGCGCGGCGAGCAGAAAGAGCCCGTGCACGCGACCACCGCAGAGATCGACGCTGCGACGCGCGGTGTGCCCGAGACGCCCGCCGAGCGGCGCAAGGCGAAGGCCCGTCTGCGCAAGAAGCGCAAGGCGGCTGCGCAGCGCAGCGCCCAGCATCCCCAGCCGCAGCATCCGCAGCAGCACGATGTGACGCCCGATGCCCGGCGCAAGCGCACCGATGACGACTGGCAGCAGCCCCGACGCGAGCGTTCCTCTGACGAGAAAGACTCCAACCATGGCTGAGACGGTCTACGACGAAGTCGGCGGACAGGAGTTCTTCGAGCGCCTCGCCCACGCGTTCTACCTGCGCATTCGCGAAGACGAGGTGCTCGCACCAATGTATCCGGCCGATGACTTCGCCGGTGCCGAGCGCCGCCTGGCGCTCTTTCTGACGCAGTACTGGGGCGGGCCCACGACGTACAGCCAGGAGCGCGGTCACCCCCGCCTGCGCATGCGGCACATGCCGTTCAAGGTGAATCCGGATGCTCGGGATCGCTGGAAGCGCTGCATGGCGGCCGCGTTGGATGAAGTCGCGCCCTCCCCCGCCGCACGCACCATGATGTGGGACTACTTCGACCGTGCGGCACAGGCGATGGTGAACACCTTCGAGCAGTAGCCCGACCAGCTCGTCGGGTGTGCACACGAAGTCAGAGGCTGCTGGGCAGACGCACGATCGCATCGCCGAACGGCGCCGCGGCACGCTGCCACATCCCGTTCTGAAAGAGATGCACGGTGTGGCTCTGGGAGTGCCGAGCCGGCTGCGCGGAGATCGACGGCTGCGACGGGAGGAATCCGAACGCGTCGAGCGTGAACGCGAGGCCCTGGGTCAGGCCGGCCAGAGCATCCGCAGCACGACCCCAGACGCGCCCCCGCAGCTCGTGCACGGCCAGCTCTCCGGCGACCTCGGGCACCCCCTTCGCGATCTCGTCGATGCCGGCGCGCGCCGCCGCGCGCACCTGCTCGACCGACACCTCGGCGACGCGCTGCCAACCAGTTCGCGGCGGGGTCACCGCCGCCCAGACCTCATGCACCTCGACCGGCGGTGTGCGCAGCGTGGTGTCGGCCTCGCGGCCCATGCGCACGAGTCGGTCGCTGAGGGCCTGCGCCTGCACGACGTACTGCAACCGGGCGGGCTGCGCCAGAGGCAGCACTTTGACGCCGAGCAGCGTGGGTGCCGCGTCGGTCAGGCCGGCTCCGAAGAGCGGTGATGCGGTGGCGACCAGGGCTCGTTCGTGTGCCGAGAGCCACACCGCGGCCTGATCGTCGAGACGCCTGGCGCGCGCGACGAACTGTGCCAGGTCGGCGACGGCGTGAGCGTCGAGCAGGTGCAGACGATCTGTTGCGGGCGCATCGCGCCGCCCAAGCAGGCTCGAGATGTCGAAGTCTGCCTGCGGGTCTGAGTCGGGTGCTGAGTCTGAAACGCCGAATGCCATGCCGACAACTTATACCAGGGGCGGCAGCCGTGGTCAGAGCAGGGGTGCGGCCGTGCTTATAATCCGAGAGTGCGGCCTTCGTCGTGAGCCTGCTCGCGTCGGCGCGCTGCGCGACCGGCAGTGCCGGCGCATCCGCCGTCAGATCTCGGCCGCACGCTCTGCCCGTCTCACGGGCTCTGCGCTTCATCTGCTACGTCCGCTTCGTCCGCTGTCACAGAGGAGTCACCAATGGCCGCTGACCGGTCTTACACGCTCGACGACATCGAGCCAGTTCGGCACATCGAAGACGTGCTGCGCCTCGAAGAGGTCGCTGCCGCGCATCCGGGAGAGCAGGGCTTTCGCGGACCCTCGCACTGGATGCCGACCGGGCGCGTGTTCGGCGGGCAGATTCTGTCGCAGGCGCTCACCGCGGCGAATCGCACAGTGCCCGACGGCAGGTTCGTGCACTCGCTGCACGCCTATTTTCTGCGCAGCGGAGACATCGAGCTGCCGGTCGACTTCTCGGTCGAGACGCTGCGCGACGGGCGCTCGTTCAGCCAGCGCCGGGTGCAGGCGTATCAGCACGGCGAGCCGATTCTGTCGCTGATCACCTCGTTTCAGACGGTGGATGCCGGGCTGCAGCATGAGATTCGGCCGCCGGCCGGCATTCCGGGTCCCGATGAGCTGCCCACGACCGAGCAGACTCTGCAGGGTGCTCCCGAGGCTTTTCGGCGATACTTCACCGACTACCGTGCGTTCAAGATGCGCCACTACCCGTCGCCGATCTATGTGAACGTGCCGAAAGAGGATGAGGACATTCCCTTTCAGGCCGTGTGGATCAAGACCCGGGAGGCATTGGGCGACGACCCTGCGCTGCACGCTGCGGCGCTGGCGTACGCGAGCGACTACACGACGTTCGAGCCGATTCTGCGGCGACATGGGATTCCCTGGGCGTACCCGGGGCTGAACACGGCGAGCCTCGATCACGCGATGTGGTTTCATCGGCAGGCCCGGGCTGACGAATGGGTGCTCTATGTGCAGGAGTCGCCGACCGCCCAGGGCGGCCGCGGGCTCACTGAGGGACGCATGTTCACGCAGGGCGGCGACCTGATCGCAACGGTGGCTCAAGAGGGGCTCGTACGGCTGCCGCAGTTCAGGCCAGAGAACTTCACGAAGGCTGAGTAGCGGCCTGCCGGCACTCCCCGACCGACAGACGGAAAGGGCTCTGCTCTACGATCTTGTGAGATCGAGAGCAGAGCCCTTTCGACAGTGCAGCGGGCCAGGCGCAGGCTGACCGAGCGAATCAGTCGCGCGTGAGCTTGCGGTAGGTCACGCGGTGCGGGCGCGCAGCATCTTCACCGAGGCGCTCGACCTTGTTCTTCTCGTACGCATCGAAGTTGCCCTCGAACCAGTACCACTTGGCCGGGTTCTCGTCGTCGCCCTCATACGCGAGAATGTGCGTGGCGATTCGGTCGAGGAACCACCGATCGTGGGTGATGACCACGGCACAGCCGGGAAAGTCGAGCAGTGCGTTCTCGAGGCTGGACAGGGTCTCGACATCGAGGTCGTTGGTCGGCTCATCGAGCAGCAGCAGGTTGCCGCCCTGCTTCAGGGTCAGCGCAAGGTTCAGCCGGTTGCGCTCACCGCCCGAGAGCACTCCCGCGGGCTTCTGCTGATCGGGGCCTTTGAACCCGAACGCCGACACATATGCGCGGCTGGGCATCTCGACCTGGCCGACATGGATGTAGTCGAGCCCGTCTGAGACGACCTCCCAGACATTCTTCTTGGGGTCGATGCCCTCACGACCCTGGTCGACATACGAGATCTTGACCGTCTCGCCGACCTTGAGGTTGCCGCCGTCGAGCTTCTCCTGCCCCACGATCGTCTTGAACAGGGTCGACTTGCCGACGCCGTTCGGGCCGATGATGCCGACGATGCCGTTGCGCGGCAGCGTGAACGAGAGGTCGTCAATCAGCACACGACCGCCAAAGCCCTTGTGCAGATGCTCTGCCTCAAGCACGATGTCGCCAAGGCGCGGACCCGGCGGAATCTGGATCTCTTCGAAGTCGAGCTTCTTGGTCTTCTCAGCCTCGTTGGCCATCTCTTCATAGCGAGCAAGACGAGCCTTGCTCTTGGCCTGCCGCCCCTTCGGGTTCGTGCGCACCCAGTCGAGCTCGTCTTCGAGACGTTTCGCCAGCTTGGCATCCTTGCGGCCCTGCACCTCGAGACGATCTTTCTTCTTCTCAAGATAGGTCGAGTAGTTGCCCTCATACGGGTAGGCGCGACCACGGTCGAGCTCGAGAATCCACTCGGCGACGTGATCGAGGAAGTATCGGTCGTGGGTGACCGCGAGCACGGCGCCCGGGTACGAATGCAGGTGCTGCTCGAGCCAGAGCACGCTCTCGGCGTCGAGGTGGTTCGTGGGCTCGTCGAGCAGCAGCAGGTCGGGCTTCTTCAGCAGCAGCTGGCAGAGCGCCACGCGACGACGTTCACCGCCCGAGAGGTTCTTCACGATGGCATCAGACGGAGGCAGTCGCAGCGCATCCATCGCCTGCTCCAGCTGCGAGTCGAGATCCCAGGCGTCGGCCGCATCGATGTCTTCTTGCAGCTTGCCCATCTCTTCGAGCAGGGCGTCGTAGTCGGCGTCAGGGCTGGCCAGCTCTTCGCTGATCTGATTGAACCGATCGACTTTGCCTTTGAGCTCGCCAACCCCCTGCTGCACGTTCTCGAGCACGGTGAGGTCGTCATCGAGTTCGGGCTCCTGCTGCAGAATGCCGACTGAGAAGCCCGGCGTGAGCCGTGCCTCGCCGTTGCTCGGCGTATCGAGCCCGGCCATGATCTTGAGCACGCTCGACTTGCCGGCGCCGTTGGGGCCCACCACGCCGATCTTCGCGCCCGGCAGGAACGCCAGGGTGACGTCGTCGAGGATGACCTTGTCGCCATGCGCCTTTCGGGCGCGCACCATCTGGTAAATGTATTCAGCCATGCGCACCAGTCTATGGGGTGAAAACGACTTCTCGGCGCTGCCGCGCGCCGCATTCTGCGGTTCCGCTGCAGGCGGAAGGCGCGTACGGCGACTCCCCCTGCGCTACGTCAGCGGCACGGTGCTGCCGACAAGACAGGCGCCATTGATCGGCTCGGCCACAACAGCTTCGAACCGACCGCGATGGTACTGCCCGACCAGGCACTGCTCTTTGATCTTGACCGAGATCGACAGGCTGTCTGCGTCGAGATCTTTCGGCGTGTGATCAGGGGTGACCTGCATCTGGTCGCTCGTGACCCCGACCGAGTGCACGGCGTCGACGACCGACTGCGTCGTCGGCACCTTGTCGTCTTTCGTGAGCGGCTGCAGCAGCGCCTGGAATGCCGGCAGATTCTGCTCGGCCGTGCCGCCGGGCGCCCAGGCCGCAGCGCTCGGAGCCGGCGCTGGCGTCGACGGGCCTGGGCCGTCGTCGGTCTGCGCGCAGGCTGCGAGCGCAACCACCGTCAGCAGACCCGTGAGGGCTCCGGCGACGGTCGAGCCGAATCGGGCAGCACCTGCCGATCGACGGGGCGAAGACGACTGACGACGAGAGCAGGCGGTGCGAATGGTCACCCGCCCAGCGTAGCCGCCGCTGGTTCGCTTTGCATGCCCGGCTCGTTCCAGCCTTCGGGCTGCGCAGATGCGTCACCCCAGTTGCCGCCCTGATCTTCAAGCCCACCTCGGGGCGCCGAGTCGGCAGGAGCGCCCGCCGTCGACTCGGCGACGTCTTCTGCCGCTGCCGCCTCGCCAGACGCGTCTTCGCGCCGCAGGCTGGCCGGCGGCTGGCGCTCGGGCTTCGTCAGCGCGCTGATGCCCCACGCCAGATCGTGCCCCATGTTGTCGGCCACGATCTCGACCGTGGTGCCCGAGCGCTCCTCGTTCTGCCACTGCTTCACACGCAGCCTGCCCTGCACCAGCACGTGATGCCCCTTGAACAGACTCTGCTGGGCATGCGTGGCCAGCTGGCGAAACGCGGTCACGGTGAACCAGTTCGTGTCGCCGTCGACCCACCGGCCCTCTTTCTGGTCGAAGCGGCGCTGGTTCGACGCCAGGCGAAACGAGGTGATGGGTTTGCCGTCACGCGTGAAGTTCGTCTGCGGCTCAGTGGCGACCAGGCCGTTGACTGCGATGGTGTCGATGCTCATGGCGGGCTCCTTCAGGATGCGACCCGACCCCGGTGGTCGAGTTCCTGCTGTCAGCATCGCCAGTCGTCGCCGCCGTCGCAGCCCGGTGCGCCCGAGTGTGCACAACTCCGACGGCAGCGCCCGGCTGTGCGCATCTCATCAGTCAGCGAACAGGTCGCCGAACCGACGGCGCACTTTGGCCGCCTTCGGCGGAATGACCGCCTGGCAGTACCCCTGCCCCGGGTTCTTCGCGAAGAAGTCCTGGTGGTAGTCCTCCGCCGGCCAGAACACGCCGAGTGGCTCGATCGTCGTCACGATCGGCGCGTCCCACCATTTCTGGGCACGCTGGATCGCACGCTCGAAGGTCTCACGCTGGGCGGCATCCGCCGGGAACATCGCCGAGCGGTACTGCGTGCCGACGTCGTTGCCCTGCCGATTCAGCGACGTCGGGTCGTGCAGCGTGAAGAACACGTCGAGCAGCGTGCCGACAGGCAGCTGCTGCTCGTCGAAGACCATTCTGACCGCTTCGGCATGACCGGTCGTCCCGGTGCACACCAGCTCATAGGTCGGGTGCTCGACGCTGCCGCCGGCATACCCGCTGATCACGTCTTCAACGCCACGCAGATGACGGAAGACCGAGTCGAGACACCAGAAGCATCCCCCGGCGACCACGATCTCAGCCATGCGGTCAGCCTCCGATCAGCGCCTGCAGCGGGCCGCGGGCGAAGTAGACGGCGAAACCGAGCGAGACCACCCACAGCAGCGGCGAGATGTGACGCGCCTTGCCCGAGATCGACCGCACCAGCACCCAGCTGATGAACCCGACGCCGATGCCGTTGGCGATCGAGTAGGTCAGCGGCATCACCGTGATGGTCAGAAACACCGGCAGCGCGGCCGAGTATTCGGTCCAGTCGATGTCTTTGATCTGCGACACCATCAGCGAGCCGACGGCGACCAGCGCGGCCGAGGCGACCTCAGCGGGCACGATCGTGGTCAGCGGGCTGAAGAACATCGCCAGCAGAAAGAGCGCACCGGTGACCACCGAGGCCAGGCCGGTTCGCGCGCCTTCTCCCACACCGGCCGCAGAATCGACGAACACGGTGTTGGCCGAGCCCGAGGTGACACCGCCGGCCGCGACGGCGACACCCTCCATGACCATCGCCGACTTGAGCCGGGGAAAGTTGCCCTTCTCATCGGCCAGGCCGCCCGCCTTCGCGAGGCCGGTCATCGTTCCCATCGCATCGAAGAAGCTGGTGAAGAACAAGGTGAAGATCAGCATGATCGACGACAGGTAGCCGATACGAGCGAACGCACCGAAGTCGAAGTTGCCGACCAGGCTCAGGTCAGGCAGTGAGAACAGGCTGCTGGGCAGCTGCGGCACGCTGAGCCCCCAGCCGCCGGGATTGTCAACCGAGCTGCCGAGGTGCAGCACCGCCTCGAGAATCATGGCGACGATGGTCGAGGCGACGATGCCGATCAGCAGCGCGCCCTTGACCTTTCGAGCCATCAGCACGCCGATGATGATCAGCGACACCACGAACATGACGACCGGCCAGGTGTGCACCGAGCCAGCCTCGCCCAGCTGCACTGGGGGCGAGTTGAATCCCGTCGACCGCACCAGCCCCGAATCGACGAAGCCGATGAACGCGATGAACAGGCCGATGCCGACCGTGATTGCCGTCTTCAGCTGCTGCGGAATCGACTCGAAGATCATCGTGCGCAGCCCGGTGAGCGACAGAATCGTGATGACGATGCCGTTGATCACGACCAGGCCCATGGCCTCGGGCCAGGTGACCTCGCCGACCACACTCACGGCGAGGAACGAGTTCACGCCGAGTCCCGCGGCCAGCCCGAACGGCAGGTTCGCGACGAATCCGAAGAGAATGGTCATCACGCCGGCGGTCAGCGCCGTGACCGCCGCGACCTGGTTGTTGGGCAGAAAACCGCCCGCGACATCCACAGCTGCCTGGTCGGGCGAGAACCCGCCGATGATCAGGGGGTTCAGAATGACGATGTAGGCCATCGCCACGAAGCTGACGAGACCGCCGCGCACCTCGGTGCCGACGGTCGAGCCGCGTTTCGCGACGTGGAAGACACGTTCGACCCACGCAGGATGCGACGGCGGCTGGGTCTGGGCCGTCGCGGCTGCCGTGGCTGATTTCGGTGCGGTGTCTGGATGCTGTTGAGAGCCTGACAAGGGCGTTCGCTTTCGTCGGTGGAGAGGAATGCCTCATTCTAGCGCGCATAGCCCGGTCACAGGTTCACAAGCGAACGCGCCGAGAGCTACCATGAAGAGGTGCAGAAAGCCCTACTTCTCGAGAACATCCATCCGCTTGCCGTCTCAAATCTGAAGGCCCGAGGCTTCGAGGTCGCCACCGTCGGTGGTGCACTCGACGAAGACGAGCTCATCTCGCAGCTCGCCGATGTCTCGGTGCTCGGCATTCGATCGAAGACCCATGTCACCGATCGTGTGCTCGCCAATGCCCCGCAGCTCGAAGCAGTGGGTGCGTTCAGCATCGGCACCAACCAGATCGATCTGCCCGCCGCCGCCGAGCGCGGCATCGCCGTATTCAACGCGCCGTACTCGAACACCCGCTCGGTCGTCGAGCTCGTCATCGGCGAGCTGATCATGCTCGTGCGCCACATTCCCGAGAAAGACCGCATGGCTCACCGCGGCATCTGGGACAAGGCCGCGACCGGCTCGCACGAGGTGCGTCACCGCACCCTGGGCATCATCGGCTACGGCAACATCGGCGCCCAGCTCTCGGTCGTCGCCGAGGCCCTCGGCATGAAGGTCGTCTTCTACGACCTCGAAGAGAAGCTCGCGATGGGCAACGCCGAACGGCGCCACACCCTGAACGAGCTGCTCGAAGAGAGCGACGTCGTGACCCTGCACGTCGACGGCCGCAAGTCGAACACCAACTTCTTCGGCCCCGAGCAGTTCGCCGCCATGAAAGACGGCGCGATGTTCATCAACAACTCTCGCGGCCACGTGGTCGACATCGAGGCCCTCTACAACGCGGTCAAGAGCGGCCACGTCGGCGGTGCGGCCATCGACGTGTACCCCGCAGAGCCCAAGAAGCGCGGCGACGCCTTCGAGACCAAGCTGGCCGAGTTCGACAACGTCATCCTCACTCCGCACATCGGCGGTTCGACCGAAGAGGCCCAGCGCAACATCGGCCGCTTCGTCTCGGGCAAGCTCATCGACTACATCAAGCACGGCGACACCAGCCTGAGCGTCAACCTGCCGGTGCTGACGCTGCCCTGGACCGACGGCATCCACCGCATCGCCCACATTCACCGCAACATTCCGGGCGTGCTCGCGAAGGTGAACAACACGCTCAGCGATCTCGGCGTGAACATCGATAGCCAGGTGCTCGCCACTCGCGGCCAGATCGGCTATGCGGTGACCGACGTGAACGCCTGGGTTGAGGAATCGGTGCTCGATGTGCTGCGCGACATGGATGAGACCATTCGCCTGCGCATCATGGGCTGACTTCGACACCTCAGCCGCCCAAACGAACGCCCGCAGTCTCGGCGCCCGACGGTGTATCATCGTTGGGTGCCGACTGCGGTGCCTCTCCCCGTAGCTCAGTGGACAGAGCAGAGGGTTTCTACCCCTTGTGTCGCGGGTTCAAATCCTGCCGGGGAGACTCAGAATCACTTGGAGGCCTTGTGCCACACGGCAAGAACATCATCTGGATCGACTGCGAGATGACCGGGCTCGACCTGCATCGAGACGCCCTGATCGAGATCGCCGTGATCGCGACTGACGAGAATCTCAACGTGTGCGACGCGGGCATCGATCTGATCATCAAGCCGTCGGCGGATGCTCTGGCCGGCATGAATGACTTCGTGCGGAACATGCACACCGAGTCGGGCCTGCTCGACGAACTCGATGACGGGATCTCGCTGGCCGAGGCCAACGATCAGGTGATGGCGTATGTGAAGCAGCACGCACCGCGGCCACAGGCGAACCCGCTGGCCGGCAACTCGATCGGCACCGACCGCGGGTTTCTGGCCCGCGATCTGCCCGAGCTCGACGAGCACCTCAGCTATCGCAACATCGACGTATCGAGCCTCAAAGAGCTCGCTCGACGGTGGTTTCCGCGAGCGTACTACCACTCCCCTGAAAAGCATGGCGGGCACCGCGCGATGGCCGACATCATCGAGTCGATTCGCGAGCTCGACTACTACCGGCGCACCTTCATCGTGGCCGAGCCCGGCCCGACGAGCGCCGAAGCGACGGCCGCATGCGAGGCCTCTGAAACCCGATTCGCGTCGCTGCTGCAAAACCAGTAAGATAAAACGCGCTGCGTTCGAGCGATCGAGTGCACATGGTGGCTATAGCTCAGTTGGTAGAGCGCCGGCTTGTGGTGCCGGATGTCGCGGGTTCAAGTCCCGTTAGCCACCCCACAGGCAGTGGGTTCTCCGCTGATCCACTTTCATACGGCTACAGCGTGACACAACTGGTTCGTTTTCCGAGCTGATACCCCAGTGCAATGGACAGACACTGCTGGCTTACACCCAACGCATGACCCAAGTACACGGGTTTCTCTCGTCTTTGCTCATTCTCGCCTTTCAGACGCGCACCGGATTGCGCCCCCCCATGCAGACAAGGGAAACTCCTGAAGCACTCCAGTGTGAGTGCGCGTCGATGTCGTTTGGTCTAGGTCTTGCGCCATACGCTGAGGGAAATTGCCGCTGTCCAATGAGGGGGAAACGTGCCCGAGATCACCGAGCGTTTGAATAGTCTGGCCACGAAGGTCGATAAGCAGCGAAATGCCATCGAGACCGAAGAGGCCACGAAGAACGCATTCGTGATGCCCTTTATCTCACTCGTGTTGGGGTACGACGTCTTCAATCCCAACGAAGTCGTGCCTGAGTACACCGCAGACATCGGCACGAAGAAGGGCGAGAAGATCGACTATGCGATCATCAAAGATGATGTCGTGCAGATTCTCGTCGAGTGCAAGAAGATCGGCGAAGATCTCAACATCAACCATGCCTCACAGCTATTTCGATACTTCGCCGTCACGAATGCACGCATCGCCATCCTGACCAACGGCGATGAGTACAAGTTCTTCACTGATCTCGAGAAGCCCAACCGAATGGACGAGAAGCCCTTCCTCCGGTTCCAGGTTTCCGATCTCGATCCCGTCGTCATCCCCGAGCTCAACAAACTCACCAAAGAGGTCTTCGACCTCGACTCTGTCTTGAACGCAGCTGAAGAGCTCAAGTACGTCGGTGAGCTCAAGCGCGCCCTGGCCACTCAGTTCAAAGCTCCCGATGACGACTGGATCAAAATGGTCGCTTCGCGCGTGTACGACGGATCCTTCACTCAGAAGGTACGCGACCTGTTCTCTGGTCTGGTACCGAAGGCCATGAAACAGTTCTTGGCAGACCAAGTCAACGACCGGCTCAAGGCTGCTTTGGGCAGCCAGGCGTACCAGGCCGAATCCGATGACGCATCGGTCTCCGGACCCACGGCCAGCGCCAACGTGGCTCAGGCCAGTGTGGATCATCCTGACGAGAAGTCGGATAAAGGCATCGAGACCACTTTGGAAGAGATCGAGGCCTATCAGATCGTGCGGGCCATCGTCTGCAGCGAAGTCTCGCCAGCACGCATCGCCCAGCGCGACACCAAGTCCTACTTCGGGATCCTGCTCGACGACAACAACCGCAAACCCATAGCACGTCTCCACTTCAACACTGGGAAGAAGTACATCGGGCTCTTCGACGCTGAGAAGAACGAGACTCGCGAGGCGATCGAGACCCTTGACGAGATCTACAAGTTCGCGGATCAGCTCAGAGCCACCGCGCACTTCTACGACTGATTCCCAGCGTAATCTGCTTCAGTGCACAGGGCTCGAGCCTCAGCTTGGGTTCTGTGCATTGTCTCAGATCGAAGCCCCTGCTCTTACTGGATGTCAGCACCGCCGACGACGACCAAGAGAAGCCCGGCTCCAATCGGCACAATCGATTCAGTCGCTCTGTCGTCTGCCTGAATCAGTTCCCGAAACTCAACGACCTGATCCGCATGCGAAAGCACATTATCGACTACGAGCAGGCCCTGCGGACGAAGCGTGCGTACAAGATCTGGCCAATATGCGGGGTACTGCGATCGTTCGGCGTCAAGAAAGATCAGGTCCCATTCGGCATCGCGAGATTTACGCAGAGCTTGTCTGGCATCCTCATTGCGCAGCTCGACTCGTTCACACAACCCCGCCCGGTCAAGGTTCTGTGCAGCCTGCGCGCTTCGGTCCGCATCAAGTTCCACACTGATCAGCCGCCCGTTCGCCAGACGGACGGCGTCGGCCAACCAGAGCGTCGAGTACCCGTTCGAAGTGCCGAGCTCCAACACGTTGCGCGCGCCCGTCGCGCGAACAAGCAGTGATAACAGCGCTGCTGACTCTGGTTCCAGATTGCGCAACCGATCCAACCGGTCCGGCTGGCCAGCGTCATATGCGACACCTTGCGCATGAAGTTTCTGGAGCATTGCGGTCAGCTTCTCGTCCATGAGACACCCTTCGTTGTTCCCGTCAGTGGGTCTTGCAGCGAGCCTACTGGTCTTGCTCGCGGTGCTCTCCCCTGTGTATATTCTTGGCGGCGCAGGACTCTTTCTTGAGCACGCTTCGCCCACGACCTGCTCTCAGCTGCAGCGTCCACACCGACCGCTCCTGCTACACTCATGCGACCAGCCGCAAACGAAGGAGCGACTCGCCAATTGGGTTCAACGCCTGCCGCACGCCGATCACCACGACACCGTTCGATCCGCCGTCACGCGCGCTCGCATCCGCTCGCTGACGACCCTGGCGGGGCCACACCTCGCCACCACAGTCCGATCGCCGATCTGACTGCCACACCGCTGGCCGGTTTGATCGCCGCTGAGACGAGCACCCCATGACCGGGCTGCTGCTCTCCCTGCTGCTCGGCGTGGTGCTCATTCTGGTCATCATCGTCGTCAACGGCTACTTCGTGGCGCAGGAGTTCGCCTACATGTCGGTCGATCGGGCCGGCCTGGCCGCACGGGCCGAGACGGGCGACAAGCGTGCCCGACGCGCCCTCGCTGTCACCAGGCGCACATCGTTCATGCTCTCCGGCGCACAGCTGGGCATCACGGTGACCGGTCTGCTCGTCGGCTACATCGCCGAGCCGCTGATCGGCGACTCCCTCGCCCAGATCGTCGGCGGCCTCGGAGTGCCCGCCAGCGTCACCATTCCGGTGAGCACCATCGGCGTGCTCGTCATCGCGACGATCGTGCAGATGATCTTCGGCGAGCTCTACCCCAAGAATCTGGCGATCTCGGCGCCTGAGCCACTGGCCCTGCGGCTGGCCCGCTCGACCCAGATCTACCTGGCCGTCTTCGGCTGGCTGATCACCGTCTTCGACGTCGCAGCCAATCTCTTCGTGCGCCTCATCGGCGTCACACCGGTGCACGATGTCGACTCCAGCGCCTCACCGCAAGAGCTGCGGCGGGCTGTCGCCGACTCTCGCGAGAGCGGGCACCTGCCGGCTGATCTGGCCGTGCTCATCGATCGTGTGCTCGACTTTCCCAACGACGACGTCGAACACGCGATGATCCCGGCATCACGGGTTACGACCGTGACGTCAGAGACCACTATCGCCGACCTGCGACGCGAGATGGCCCACGGGCACAGTCGTTTCCCGGTGCTCGACGACCACGGCGACCCGTGCGGCGTGGTGCAGCTGATCGATCTGCTGCGACACACCGGTGCCGAGACCGACCCCGTGTCGGTGATCATGCGCGCACCGGTGCTCGTGCCCACCCTCATGCCCCTGCCCGCCGCGCTCGACGAGATGCGCGAAGCGGGTGCGCAGCTGGCCTGTGCCATCGACGAGTACGGCGGCTTCGCCGGCATCATCACCACCGAAGACGTCGCCGAAGAACTCGTCGGCGAGATCACCGACGAACACGACGGCCACCGCGAGAGCGCGCTCCACCGCATCCGCGTCGATCGGCCTGCGCAGAGCTGGGAGGTCGGCGGCGACACCCATATCGACGAGGCGACACGAATCATCGGCAGACAGCTGCCAGAAGACGACGTCGAGACCATGGCCGGCCTTGCCATCAGCGCGAGCGGCGCGTTCCTCGAACCTGGTGACACCGTAACCGTCGCGCTGCCTGCAGACCCGGCAGATCTCGTGGCTGGCGAGCCGGTGCGGCGACAGCTCAAGATCACCGTGCTCGAGGTCGAGCGGCTCGTGCCGAGCCGGCTGCGGCTGCACCTGGTCGAGCATGATGCGGATGCGATCGACACGAGCTCGAGCGGCTCCCGTCCCGCTGGCGCAGCTGACCCAGGCAGCCCAGACAGCCCAGACGTCCGAGACCCAAGCACAGAGGGAGGCCCCCGATGACGCAGTCACCGCTCTTCGTCGTGATCGCGACCGCTGTGCTCATCGTGCTCAGCGCATTCTTCGTCATCATCGAGTTCGCGCTGCTGGCGGCTCGACGCCCCCGGCTGGAGGCTGACGCAGCGACCAGTCTGCGGGCACGAGCTGCGCTGCGCGGCATGAACGAGCTGACGATCATGCTCGCCGTCGCGCAGTTCGGCATCACCATCTGCACGTTCGCGCTGGGCGCGATCACGAAGCCTGCGGTCGACGCAGGGCTCAGCCCGATCTTCGCCGCATGGGGTGCGCCAGACTGGCTGGCCGACAGCGGGGCCTTCATGCTCGCCCTGCTCTTCGTCACCTTTCTGCATCTTGTGATCGGCGAGATGGCTCCGAAGTCGTGGGCGATCGCTCACCCCGAGGCAGCCGCGAGCGCCGTCAGCCTGCCCGCACGCGGCCTCGCCTGGCTGCTGCGACCGCTGCTCGTCTGGATCAACCGCATCGCCAACCGTCTCGTCGCCGCCAGCGGGTACTCCCCCGCGGAGTCGCGCAGCACCGGTGGCCAGAATGTCGAGGCGATTCGCCATCTGGTCGAGCATTCGGCCGCCGTCGGCACACTCGACGACGCCTTCCGCGCCCAGCTGGCCCAGGTGCTCGATCTCGAGCGGCTGACGGTCGCCGATCTGCTGCCGGCCGAACCATCGCATCCTGCTGCAGTCCAGCAGGATGCGACCGCGGCAGACGTGCGCGACGTCGCCGCGGTCTCGGGCCACCTGCGAGTGCTCGTCGAACGCCGCGAGCGCACGCCCGGTGTGGTGCACGTGCGCGACCTGCTGCTGCATGACGACGATGCCCGCATCGACGATCTGGTGCGCGAGCCGTTGGAGTTCGCCGTCGATCTGCCGGCGCATGCGGCCCTCGCACGGATGCGCCAGTCGGGCCGCCAATTCGCCGTCGCCACGCGAGATGGCGTGTTCGTCGGTGTGGTGACGATGTCAGATGTGCTGCGGCGGGTGCTGCCGAACGGAGCCGGTCTGCGGCTGTGACGGGTCGCACACCGCACCGAACGCGAGACAATGGTTCGGTGAGCAATGAGACCGACCGCACCAGGGCATCCGCCGACGCCGCCGCACCAGAGATCAACGTCACCGACACAGCACTCATCTTCGAGGGCGGAGGCATGCGCGCCGCGTGCACCGCTCCGGTCGTGGCCGGCCTCGTGCGCGAGAACATCAACTTCGGCTGGGTCGGCGGCGTCTCGGCGGGCTCTTCGCACACCGTGAACTACCTCAGCCGCGACCCGCTGCGCGCACGCAAATCGTTCGTCGACTTCGGAGCCGACCCCAACCTCGGCGGCCTCGACACCTGGCTGCGCGGCAAGGGCGCCTTCAACTCCGGCTACATCTACCATCACACCTCGAATCCGGGCGAGGCCCTGCCGCTCGACTGGCAGATGTACCGGCGCAACCCGGCGCGCTTCGCCATCGGCGCCTTCTGCGCCGACACGGGCGACACCGTCTACTGGGGCCCCGACGACATCGCGACCTTCAACGGGCTGCTCGACCGCGTGCAGGCCTCATCGACGATGCCGATCTTCATGCCTCCCGTGCACCTCGACGGGCGCACCTACGTCGACGGTGCGCTCGGCCCGACCGGCGGCATCGCGCTGGATGCTGCCCGCGCTGCCGGGTTCGACCGGTTCGTCGTGGTGCTGAGCCGTCCGCGCGACTACGTGAAGCCGCGGTTTCGCGCGGGCGCTGCGGCTCGGCTGGCGTTCCGGCGTTTTCCCGCGGTGCCTGCGGCGCTGGCCGCCCGACCCGAGCACTACAACCGTACCCGGGCCGAGCTGTTCGAGCTCGAGCGCGACGGCCAGGCCTACGTGTTCGCCCCGACCGGGCTCACCGTCAGCAACCAGGAGCGCGACGTGGCGAAGCTCGCGCAGTCGTATGCCGAGGGTGCGGCGCAGTTCGGCCGCGAGCTCGACGCGATCAGAGAGTTCGTGGGGCTCCCGCGCACCGCGCAGGCGTAGCCTGATCCCATGAACGTCGCGCCTGCCGCACTCCCCGATCTGGCCTCGATTCCGGCGCTGGAGCCGCTCGCCCACGCCGACACGATTCTCGTGTTCGACGGCGCGTGCGAGTTCTGTCGGCGCTGCATCGACACTCTGCAGCGCGTCGATCGTCACGACCGCGTCTACTGTGTGCCCTCGCAGAACCTGCCGGTGCGCGAGGCGCTGCGGCTGTCTGCCGACGAGGCCGCCGAATCGGTCTGGCTCTCTGTGAGGCTGCCCTCAGGCCGATGGAGGCGATGCTCGGGTGCCGCTGCCGTCAACAGTGCACTGGACATCGCGTTGGGCAGTCGAGTGCTGCGCACGATCTACCATCTGCCCGGGGTCGCCCGTCTGCAGGAGCATCTCTATCGACGGGTCGCCGACAGCCGTGGCCCGAGCTGTCGTCTGCCCGATGAGCCCGTCTCGATCTCGAAGGAGTCTGAGTCCAGATGAGAATCTTCCCATGCCCGAACTGTGATTCGATCATCTACTTCGAGCAGCGAGCATGTGCAGAGTGCGGCACAGAGGTGGGCTTCTCCAGAGCAGACCGCACCATGGTGCCGCTGACCGACGGCACATGGACCGACAGCAGTGGCGAGCGCTGGCACCACTGCGAGAACGAGCGCATCGGCTGCAACTGGCTGGCCGCATCCGACGATTCGCTGTGCTTCTCATGCGCACTCACGCGCAGCATCCCCGCCGACCTCGACGAGCGGGTGATCCGGCTGCTCGCCGAGACGGCCGATGCCAAACGGCGACTGGTCTTTCAGCTCGACGACCTCGATCTGCCCATCATCAGCCACCGCGAGCAGCCCGACGGCGGGCTCGCATTCGATCTCGATGCTTCGACCGACGACAAGAAGGTGATGATCGGCCACATGAACGGCGTCATCACGATCGACATCACCGAGGCGCAGGATTCCCACCGTGAGGCACTTCGCGCACTGCTCGACGAGCCGTACCGCACCATGCTCGGGCACTTTCGACACGAGATCGGCCATTACTACTGGCAGGCGCTGGTCGCCCAGCACGACGACTGGCTGCAGCGCTTTCGCAGGCTCTTCGGAGACGAACGGCAGGATTACGGCGCGGCGCTCAATGCGCACTACAGCGAGGACAACGACGAGCTGCGGCGGGAGCAGGCCACACGTCGTGAGAACTACATCTCGCAGTACGCGATGACGCACCCCTGGGAGGATTTCGCCGAGACCTTCGCACACTTTCTGCACATCGCCGACACGCTGCAGACTGCTGCGGCCCATGGCCTGCAGCTGCGCTTTCCCGAGGGCTGGCCAGACAGAGTGCGCGTCGAGCAGACCTCGGTTCCGACCCTGGCCACAGCGCCGACCGCCGACGCCCGCAGGCTCTTGGCCACGTGGCAGCCGCTGGCGACCGCCCTGAACAGAGTGAACCGGTCGATGGGCAAGCACGACCTCTACCCGTTCACCATCACCGAACAGGTCGCGGACAAGCTGACCTTCGTACTCGAGCTGGTCCGCGCATTCGCCGGCATCAACTCGGTCATCACCCCTCCAATGCTCTGACCAAATAACCCCAGGGGTATCTTGTGTTACGCTCTTCAATATACCCACCCGGGTATTGAGAACGTCAGGATCGCTTGCAATGAGGGGAACACTATGCGGATCATCATCGTAGGAGGCGTCGCAGGTGGCATGAGCGCTGCTGCACGCGCCCGACGACTCGACGAGTCAGCAGAGATCATCGTGCTCGAACGCGGCGATCATGTCTCGTTCGCCAACTGCGGGCTGCCTTACTACGTCGGCGGCGAGATCACCGACGAGTCGAAGCTGCTCGTGCAGACCCCCGAGTCGCTGCGCGCCGCACTGAACCTCGATGTGCGCGTGCGCCACGAGGTCGTCGCCGTCGACACCGACGCTCGCGAGGTGACCGTGCGCACCGACGACGATGACGAGACGCTGCCCTACGACGCGCTGATCCTCTCACCCGGCGGCCGCGCACGACATCCGCAGATCGAGGGCGTCGACTCGCCCCGACTGCACACCCTGCGCACCGTGCACGACGCCCTCGCCCTGCGCGACCTGGTCACCTCGGGAGCCCGCCGCGCCGTCGTGCTCGGCGGTGGCTTCATCGGCATCGAAGCCGCCGAGAACCTTGCCGGCGCCGGCCTCGAGACCACGCTCGTGCAGGCGGCATCGCACGTGCTCACGCCGCTCGAGCCCGAGCTTGCGGTGCTCGTACGCGACGAGCTCGAGTTCATCGGCGTCGACGTTCGCGAGTGCACCACGGCCGTGAGCATCCAGACGGGCGTCGATCATGACGTCGTCTCGCTCAGCGACGACACCGAGGTGACCGCCGATCTGATCGTGCTGTCGGCTGGCGTACGGCCCGACACCGAGGCGTTCGAGCGTTCGGGCATCGCCTGCGAGCACGGCGCGATTCTGGTGGATGCCGCCGGCCGCACCAGCGCACCTTCGGTCTGGGCGGTGGGTGACGCGACCGCCAGCCTGGATGCGGTGACCGGTGTTCGCCGGCCCGTCGCGCTGGCGGGGCCTGCGAACCGAGCCGGGCGCCTCGTGGCCGACAGCATTCTGCGCGACGGCGAGCCGCATCCGCTGCCCAGGCCGGTGGGCACCGCGGTGCTGCGCATCGGCGGGCTCACGGCCGCCTTCACCGGAGCCAATGCCGACGCGCTGCACGATGCCGAGATCGGCTTCGAGACCGTGCATCTGCACCCGCTGCAGCACGCCGGGTACTTCCCCGGTGCTCATGCGATGCACGTGATCGTGCACTTCAGACGACCCGACGGGCTCGTGCTCGGTGCGCAGATCATCGGCGCCGACGGAGTCGACCGCCGCATCGACGTGTTTGCCACCGCGATTCGCGCGCAGATGCGCATGGCTGACCTGATCGATCTCGATCTCGCCTATGCTCCCCCGTTCGGGCAGGCGAAAGACGCCGTCAACCTGGCCGGCATGGTCGGCGAGAACGTGCTGAACGGGCAGCAGCGGCTGTGGCACGCAACCGATCTCGATGCGGTGATGCGCGAGTCGCTCGTCGTCGACACCCGCTCGCCTCAGGAGTTCGCCGACGGCCACCTTCCCGGCTCGATCAACGTGCCGCACGCATCGGTGCGCGAGCGTCTGACCGACATCGAACTCGCCGCCGGCGATCGCCCGGTGCGCACGCTCTGCGCGGCCGGCGTGCGCTCGCACATCGCGACACGGGTGCTGCTGCAGCACGGGTTTGACGCGGCGATGCTCTCAGGCGGCATGCAGACTCTGCGTGCGTCACTGCGCGCCGAGGGGCGCGAAGGTCTCATCTCCACTCCGGGATCGGTCAGCGCACTGCCCCCCCGAAACTCATATCGAAAGGAACCAAGTCATGATCAGTGACGACCCTCAGGCTGTTCGCCGCATCGTCAATCGTCTGCGTCGTGCACGCGGCCAGCTCGACGGCGTCATCAACGCGATCGAGAACGAGGCCCCCTGCCGTGACGTGGTCACCCAGCTCTCAGCCGTGACCAGCGCCCTCGACCGGGCGGGCTTCGCCATCATCTCGACCGCGATGCGTGAGTGCCTGGCCCAGGGAGCCGAGACGTCTGACGCAGAGGAATCGCGAAATGTGAGCTCGCAGAATACAGCACAGCCCTTGCCGGCTGCGGCTGGGACTGCGGCTGAGACTTCAGCCGAGGCCGCTGCCGAGACCGGTGCGGCGAAGCTGACCGCCGCTGAACTCGAGAAGCTCTTCATGATGCTCGCCTGAGCATCCACCCACGCATCTGAACGACAACCACGACGACAATCACAGACAGAGGAGAACCACCATGTGCCAACAGACCCGATGCAAGACCTGCGGCAAGATCACTTGGCGCGGCTGCGGCCAGCACGTTGACCAGGTCATGCGCGGCGTGCCGAAAGACCAGCGTTGCCCGGGGCATGAGAAAGACCAGAAGCAGAACGCCGGGTGGTTCGCCAAGATCTTTCGGTGAACCGACTGACCATGACATTGACCCGCCCAGAGCGAACGGATATACATAGACGATGGCCACTCAAGAGATCACTGTCGAGAACATCAACGAGACAATCACCGGCAACGACATCGTGCTGCTCGATTTCTGGGCGTCATGGTGCGGCCCGTGCCGCGCATTCGCCCCTGTCTTCGAGAACGTCTCAGAGAAGAATCCCGAGATCGTGTTCGGCAAGGTCGACACCGACGCTCAGCAGGAGCTGGCGCAGGCCTTTCAGATCAGCTCTATTCCGACGCTCGTGATCTTCCGCGAGCAGATTCCGATCTTCGCGCAGCCCGGTGCGATGAACATCGCGCAGCTGACCGAGATCATCGAAAAGGTCGCCCAGCTCGACATGAGCGAGGTCCGTGCCGAGATCGCTCAGCAGCAGGCGTCGCAGCAGAACCCCGAGGGTGCGCCAAGCGAGTAGCTCGCTGCGTCATTCTTCATACCGCCGTTCTCGATGCCGCCCTACTGAGTACCGATATCGTTCGATCTCGCCCGTGCGCAGAGCACAACTGACGAGAATCAGTCGCTGACCGAGCGGCGTCAGTCGCGGATCGAGTCGGCCTCGAACAGATCGTTCATCAGCTGAGCAGATTCCGGTGCGGTGGCATCGAGTGATTCAACGTCGCGCAGCCTGCGCTCGACCGCACGCGTGCGTCGCCCTGCCTCGTCGACCGTGCGCTGCGCGGTCTGCAGCTGTTTGCTGAGCTTCTCCCAGACCTGGCCGTACTTGCCGAACTCGGTCTTGGCCGCGCTGAGAATCTTCCACACCTCTGAGGTGCGCTGCTCGATCGCGAGCGTTTTGAAGCCAAGCTGCAAACTGTTGAGGAGCGACATCAGCGTGGTCGGACCGGTCACCATGACGTGGAACTGCGTCTGCAGGTCGCTCGCCAGCCCAGGGCGGCGGATCACTTCTGCGAAGAGCCCCTCGGTCGGCAGGTACATGATCGCGAAGTCGGTGCTGTGCGGCGGATCGATGTACTTGCTCGCAATGGTCTTCGCCTGCAGACGAACTGCCTTTTCCAGGCTGCGGGCGGCGACCTCGATGCCGCTGGTGTCAGCGGCTTCCTGTGCCTGCAGCAAACGTTCATAGTCTTCCTGCGGAAACTTCGAGTCAATTGGCAGGTAGACCACTGAGGTGTCGTCGCGTCCGGGCAGACGCACAGCGTACTCGACGTTCTCGGTACTGCCGGGGCGAATGATGACATTGCTGTCGTACTGATCGGGCGCGAGCAGGTCTTCGAGCTGACGCCCGAGCTGCACCTCGCCCCAGCTGCCGCGGTTCTTCACGTTGGTCAGCACTCGCTTGAGCCCACCGACGTCGGAGGCGAGCGTCTGCATCTCGCCCAGCCCCTTCTGCACCTGTTCGAGGCGATCGCTGACCAGACGGAATGACTCGCCCAAGCGCCGTTCGAGCGTGCCCTGCAGTTTCTCGTCGACGGTGGCGCGCATCTGTTCGAGCTTGCGCTCGTTGTCGGCTCGGAGGTGCGCGAGTTCGGTCGAGAGCGTCTCATTCAGCGTCTGCATGCGGTCGGCGAACGAAGCCAGCCGCGTATCGACTGCCGCCCCCATCTCGTGCCGTGCCCGGGCGGCATCCTCACGCTGCAGCGCAGCCGCCTGCGACTGGGCCTGCTCGAAGCCCTGCAGGCGCTGCTCGACCACCTGCGCGTTCTGCACGAGCTGCTGCCCGAGGGCTTTCTGCTGAGCGTAGAGATCGGGTTTGAGCTCGCCGACGGCCGCACGCACCTCGCTGCCGAGCGCGCGCGAGTCGATCACGGAAGCCTCCCCATGACCACCACGCAGCAGCAGCACGATCACGACCACGCACAGCACAATGATTACTGCGAGCAGAACCAGCATCAGCACGTTCATTCTTGTGGCTTCCTCACTGTTGACGGCCAAAGCGCAGGCGATGCCTGCGTCAGGATGACCCTAGAGCGACCCTCTGACATTGCCGTCAACGGCCTGGCACACGCGTTCGGCAACACCGTGTCTGTGAGCCGAGCGAGCACGGGGCGCTGCCACCGGCGGCAGTGCGAACCCCGTGTGAGAGGGGACGTCCCAGAACCCCTGCCAACGGCTCACTGCCCGGCGGCCTGCAGCTGTTGGTCGATGATCTTGCTGAACGCCGCGGCTGGCTGGGCGCCTGAGACGCTCTTGTCGCCGATGAGGAATCCCGGAACACCGTCGATGCCCTGCTGCTGCGCGTCGGTGGTGCTCTGCTGCACGGCCTCGCGCAGGTCGGCGCGGTCGAGATCTGCGGTGAATCGGTCGATGTCGGGCACCTTCGCGGTCTGCGCGAAGGCGATCAGGTGGTCACGAGGCATATCCGGGTGCCCGCTCTCGGGTGCCGCAGCGTAGAGCGCTTCGAGGTACTCGACGTAGCGACCCTGCTCTCCGGCTGCGCGTGCGGCGACCGCGGCGTCGACCGATTGATCGCCGAAGAACGCCACGTCGTGAAACTCATAGCGCACCTTGCCCGTGTCGACGTAGTTCTGCAGAATCGTCGGCAGCGTCTGATTCGCGTAGGCGGCGCAGAAGGGGCAGCGCAGGTCGATCCACTCGACGATGGTCACCGGGGCGTCGATGTCTCCGACCGCCATGGGGTCGTCGGCCTGGTGCCGGGCCGCACGATCCGCCTGGGTGGTCTGAGTCGCGTCCTGCGGCGTCTGCCCGCTCGTCTGCTGGGCGGCCAAGGCGATGACGGCCACCACGGCGATCGCGAGCACGATGCTCAGCACCGCGTTGACGATGTGCGACCGACGCAGGCGTCGGCTCAGCTCGTCGATCGTCTGGGCGGCAGGCCTGCGACCGTTCTTCGAGTTCGGGCGGGATGCGGGCGACGAGGTGCGCGACGAATTGGGCATGATACCTCTCAGGGTAGCAGCCGCCCCCGCTCAGACATCTGGGACGAGAACCGGGTCGCCGCACTGTGCCCGGTCCGCTCAGGGCTCAGGGCTCCAGTGCTCAGGGAGCTTCAGTGGTTGTCCGAGATCGGGTCATGGCCAATGCGCTTTAGCCTCCCCACGCACGAACGAGCCCCATCGAGTCATGGCAAATGCTGCCCCTGAGCATCCACACATGGAACTTGCCATGACTCGATGGTCTGAGCCGTCATTTGCCATGGCTCGATCCCCTGCCCAGATAGAACCCATGGTCTCGATCCCACCTGCGCGGGCCTGCCCCAGGCGCAGCCGCTACGGACGGCTCGACGCGGAACTCGATCACACGCGCAGGCTGGCAGAGATGCCGACGACTACCCTTGAGACATGTCTTCCATGCCCTCCGCCCTGCCCACCGAATGGTTCGACCGGCTGCACCGCTGGCCCGACGTCGAAGCCGACAACCTGCAGGCCTCTGACGCGACCGACCGGCTGCTGCTCGCCGAGGCCGCCGAGCAGATCGCCGCGAGTGCCCCGGGCGAGGTGCTCGTCATCGGCGACACGCACGGTGCCCTGACCTTGGGCGCGCGGATGCTCGGTGCGAGCGACGTGCGCGTGTGGACTGACGCGTTGGTCGCCGAGCACGCGATCCAGGCCAATGCCAAACGCCTGGAGCTGACCGACGGCTGGCGCACGATCGCACTCGACCCCGATGAGTTCGCCGGCGCCCGCATCGTGCTGATGCAGCTGCCACGCAGTCTCGATCAGCTGCAGCTGCTCGTCGATCTCATCGCGGCGCACCCGGCCGACGGCATACAGGTGTACAGCGGCGGGCGCGTCAAGCACATGTCGTTGCACATGAACGATGTGCTCAGGTCACGCTTTGCGCAGGTGCACGCCTCGCTCGCCCACCAGAAGTCTCGTCTGCTGCTCGCCCGCGAGCCCCTGGGCTTCGCATCCAGCCACGAAGACGCAGCCCGGGTGCCGGCCTCCGAGGCTCAGATCGATCCCGGTGACGGCATCGCACCGATCTCGGTGTGCGCGGTGCCCGGAGCCTTCGCCGGTGCTTCGCTCGACATCGGCACGCGTGCGCTGCTGCCGTTTCTGTCCCAGGCGGCACACGAGACGGTGCAAGAGGCGACGCAGGAGGCGACGCGAGAGTCCGCAGCACCGGTGGCCGTCGACCTCGGCTGCGGAACCGGCATCATCGCGACCGTTCTCGCCCGAGCCGATTCCCGGCTGCGGGTGATCGCGACCGATCAGCTGAGCAGCGCCGTCGCATCCGCTGCGCTGACAGCCGCGGCGAATGGTCTCACCGATCGCATCGAGGTGCGCCGTGACGTGCTGCTGCACGAGATGGCCGACGACTGCGTCGATCTCGTGGCGTGCAACCCGCCGTTCCACGTCGGGGCCGCTGTGCACACCGGCGCAGCCCTCGAGATGTTCGCCGAGGCCGCACGGGTGCTGCGGCCCGGAGGTCGACTGCTGACGGTGTTCAACTCGCACCTGCACTATGCGCCCGAGCTGCAGCGCATCGTCGGGCCGACGCGGCAGCTCGACCGCAACCGCAAGTTCACCGTCACCGAGTCGCTCGTCGTCTGACGCAGGAAGGCCCGCCGACGCGAACGTCGGCGGGCCTTCCTGCAACCGTGCGGCAGCGGATCAGTAGTACTCGCCCTGACGGAAGTTCCAGCTGTTGAAGTGCTTCGACAGAATCGACAGGATGCGATCCAGGTAGAGCCCCTTGCGGATCAGCGTCGGGCACGGCGTGATCGAACGGTCGCCGTGCTGCTCGGGCACGATCTTGCCGTCTGCGTCGACCATCGACACCATGACGCCCTGCTCGTAGCGGGTCTCTTCGGTCTCGTTCGGCTGAATCGACTTGACGTAGTCGTTGGCCTCGATGATGAGGTCGGCGCTGTCGTGGATGCGATCGCCGATGCCGTCGACCTTGCCGCGGTTGCCCTTGCCCGACGGGTTCGCCGAGCTGGCGAAGGCGAGCTTGCCCTGCTCCCACAAAGCGGCCGCGAGGTTCTCGCCCGGCGTGCCGAAGCGGATGACGAAGCAGCTGGTGCCACGCACGTCGCGTGCCAGCTCACGAGCGTGCTCGTCGGGGATGAACTCGAGCGCATCTTCGCGCCACGGCAGGATGCAGCCCATCAGGATGTCTTCGTCCCAGTGCTGCTGGTAGTAGGCCTCGATCTCGGGGGTGAGCTGTGCCAGACGCTTCAGCTGATCCATCGACCCGCAGAGCACGACACCCGGCTTGTTGCGATTGCGCTGCTTGGCCTCGAACTTGCGCTCGAGCCCCTGGCCGTCAGAGGTCATGATGATGTAGCCGACCTTGGTCGGGCTCACGATCATGCCGCCGTCGCCGAGGAGTATGTCGAGTCCCTCCTGCTGCACGCCGCCGTTCCAGTGGATGGTCTTGGTGTCGTTCGTCATCTCGCCTTCATTCCTGCTCTCGTGATCCGTGCTGTGCACGACCACTCATCATACCGTCGCGCCAGAGGCGCCCACTCGTCGTGCACGTGAAGCTCATTCGCCGGTGACGTGCTCGCCCTCGCCGACCCAGGCGCGCAGCTCGTCGACCCCGTCGAAGCGCGACAGCGCTTTGCGGTGGCTGTACGGCGTGTGTGCGAAGTAGTCGGCATACGGCTCGAGCTGCACGTCGATCTGCTCCCCCGCGTCGAGGTTCTGCTCGACCACGTCGATCACGCCGGTCGCCACGAAGACGTGCACGAACCACTCGATCTTCATCTCGGGCTGTCGCACCTCGAGCAGACGCCAGTTGCGAAACGCATACCCGGTCTCTTCTCGCGTCTCTCGCTTGGCCGCGTCCAGCACTGAGGCGTCCTCGGGCTCGACTCCGCCGGCCGCGACGCCGCCCATGCGCACCACACCGTTGGGCTGGTGCTCGTTCTCGGTGATCACGTTGCCGTCGTCGTCGATGCCGATGACCACGACCGTGTCAGCCCGGCGCAGCATCTCGAAGGTGGCCGTCGACCCGTCGAACAGCGTCTGCGGCCACTGGTAGGTGTCGAAGATCACACCGTGAAAGACGAGCTCGGCCCGCTCCGGAACCAGGTGGGCGCCCTGCGGCAGCCAGCGTTCGGTCACTGTTGCGCCCGCTCCAGGACCAGCTCACGCACACGCTTGGCGTCGGCCTGGCCGTGCATGGCCTTCATGACCGCGCCGATGATCGCGCCGGCCGCCTGCACTTTGCCGTCTTTGATCTTGGCGAGCACGTCGGGCTGAGCTGCGAGGGCCTCGTCGATGGCCGTCGTGAGTGCCGAGTCATCTGAGACGACGGCCAGACCGCGCTTGTCGACGACCTCGCGCGGGCTGCCCTCGCCGGCCAGCACGCCCTCGAGCACCTGGCGCGCCAGGCGGTCGGTCAGAGTGCCCTCGGTGATCAGGGCGTCGATCTCGGCGACGTCGGCGGGAGTGACGGTCAGGTCGGCGACCTGCTGCTCCTGGGCGTTGGCGATGCGGCTGATCTCGCCGGTCCACCATTTGCGTGCGGATGCAGCGGTGGCCCCGGCGTCGACTGTCGCCTCGACCTGGTCGAGCAGACCGGCGTTGATGATGTCCTGGAACTCGCGACCGCCGAGACCCCACTGCTCTTTGAGCCGCCGACGGCGGATCACCGGCTGCTCGGGCAGCGTGGCGCGCAGCTCTTCGACGCGCTCGGCGGGCGTGACCACCGGCAGCAGATCGGGCTCTGGCATGTAGCGGTAGTCGTCGGCGTCGCTCTTGACACGGCCCGAGATCGTGACGCCGCTGGCCTCCTGCCAGTGCCGGGTCTCTTGCGTGATCGTGCCGCCCGCGCTGAGCACGGCGGCCTGACGCTGAATCTCATATCGCACAGCCCGTTCGACCGAACGCAGCGAGTTGATGTTCTTGGTCTCGGTGCGGGTGCCGAGTTTCTGCTGACCGCGCGGGCGGATGCTGACGTTGGCGTCGCAGCGGATCGAGCCCTGATCCATGCGTGCGTCAGAGATGCCCAGTGCCTTGACCATGTCGCGGATGGCGGCGACGTAGTCGCGGCCGATCTCGGGTGCGCGCTCTTCTGTGCCCAGGATCGGCATCGTCACGATCTCGACCAGCGGCACTCCGGCGCGGTTGTAGTCGACCAGCGACGAGGTGGCGCCCTGGATGCGCCCCGAGCCGCCCTGGTGGGTCAGCTTGCCGGCGTCTTCTTCCATGTGCGCGCGCTCGATCGGGATGTGCACCACGGTGCCGTCTTCGAGCTCGACCTCGACCGACCCCTCATACGCGATGGGCTCGTCGAACTGCGAGATCTGGTATGCCTTGGGCAGGTCGGGGTAGAAGTACTGCTTGCGCGAGAATCGGCAGACCTCGGCGATGCTGCAGCCCAGAGCGAGCCCCAGACGGATGCTGTCGGTGATGGCCTGTTCGTTGACCGTCGGCAGCGTGCCGGGCAGGCCCAGGCACAGCGGCGTGACGTTGGTGTTGGGGCCGTCGCCGAACTCGTTGGGCGCCCAGCTGAACATCTTGGTCTTGGTGTTGAGTTCGACGTGCACCTCGAAGCCGAGCACCGGCTCGTAGCGCTTGATCGCCTCGTCGTAGTCGAGCAGTTCGTCGCTCATCGTGCCGCTCCTTCTGAATCGTGAGCCGTGGCATCCGTCGCGGCGCCGGCCTGGGCACCGGAATGCACTGCCAGCTGCGGGGCCTGATCGATGATCGGGCCGCCCCACTGCTGCTCGAGCAGAGCCTCGACCGCACCGGCGAACTCGTAGAGCCGAGCGTCTTCGAATGCCGGGGCGAAGGTCTGCAGGCCGACCGGCAGGCCGTCTTCGGCGGCGAGGCCGATGGGCTGGCTGATCGCCGGGATGCCGGCGAGGTTCGCGGGGATCGTGGTGATGTCGGCGAGGTACATGGCGAGTGGGTCTGAGAGCTTGTCGCCCAGGGGGTAGGCGGTCGTCGGCGACGTCGGCGAGATGAGCACATCGGCCTGGTCGAAAGCCGCTTCGAAGTCGCGCTGAATGAGCGTGCGCACCTTCTGCGCCTTGCCGTAGAACTGGTCGTAGTAGCCGGCGCTCAGTGCATAGGTGCCGAGGATGATGCGGCGTTTGACCTCGGGGCCGAAGCCGGCCTCACGCGTGGCGGCCATCATGTTCTCGACGGTGGGCTTGACGCCCTCGGGCAGCACCCGCAGACCATAGCGCACACCGTCGAACTTGGCGAGGTTGCTCGAGGCCTCGGCCGGCAGCACGAGGTAGTAGGCCGAGACCGCGTACTCGAAGTGCGGCGCCGACACCTCGACGACCTCTGCGCCCTGCGTCGTGAGCAGGGCGACGGTCTCGTCGAAGCGGCTGCGCACGCCGGCCTGGAAGCCGGGCTGGTTGAGTTCGCGGATGATGCCGACGCGCAGACCTTTGAGCGAATCGCCGGCCTGGCCGCGACGTGCGGCTGCGGCGAACGATGGCCACTCGGTGGTCAGGCTGGTGGAGTCTTTGGGATCGTGGCCCTTAATCACGTCGTGGATGAGAGCCGTGTCGAGCACGTTGCGCGCCACCGGGCCGATCTGGTCGAGCGAGGAGGCCAGCGCGATCGCCCCCCATCGAGAGACGCCGCCATAGGTGGGCTTCACGCCGACGGTGCCGGTGAGCGCGGCGGGCTGACGGATCGAGCCGCCGGTGTCGCTGCCGAGTGCCAGCGGGGCCTCGAAGGCGGCCACGGCCGCGGCCGAGCCGCCGCCCGACCCACCGGGAATGCGATCGAGCGACCATGGGTTGTGCGTCGGCCCGTATGCCGAGTGCTCGGTCGTCGACCCCATGGCGAATTCGTCCATGTTGGTCTTGCCGATGATCACCGTGTCGTGCTGACGCAGGTGCTCGACGGCCGTCGCGTCGTACGGCGGGTTCCAGCCCTCGAGGATGCGTGAGCCCGAGGTGGTGGGCTGCCCCTTCGTGGTCAGCACGTCTTTGACGGCCACGGGCACGCCCGCGAGCTGGCCGAGCTCGTCGCCGGCCGCACGCCGGCGATCGACGTCGGCAGCGGTGGCAAGCGCCTCTTCTGTGTTGACGTGCAGAAAGGCGTGCACGTCGCCGTCGACGCCCTGGATGCGGTCCAGATGCGCCTGCGTCGCCTCGACGGAAGAGATCTCGCCGGCAGCAAGCTGCGCGGCGAGCTCTGAGGCGGGAAGTCTGGTCAGATCGGTCATTTCATCCGTTTCTCTGCTGGCTGGTGATGCGCGCACGTGAACGATCTGTGTTGACGTCTCGTTCGTGCGCCGAAAGATGGGGTCGGTCAGGCGCCGAGGATCGACGGCACGCGGAAGTAGTTGCCGTCGCGGTCGGGTGCGTCAGCGAGGGCTTCGTCCGGGCTGAGTGTCTGCCCGACCACGTCGGGCCGAAAGACGTTGGTCAGCGGAATCGGGTGACTCGTCGCCGGCACGTCGGGAGTGGCGACCTCGTTGACCGATGCGACGGCCTCGAGAATCTGCTCGAGCTGCGGGGTCAGTTCGTCGAGTTCTGCTTCGGAGAGTGCGATGCGCGAGAGGCTCGCGAGATGAGCGACTTCGTCGCGGGAGATTTCAGCCATGATTGACAGTGTACCGCGGACCGCCCGCCGCGCTCCCGCTTCGGAGGTTGCGCACGTACTGCGCGATCTGCTGCTGCAGTTCGGGGAACGCGCCGGCCACGGGGCTCTCCGACGCGACGATGGATTCCAGCTCTTCCAGACCGTCGTCGATCAGCCTCTCGCCGCGGCGCATTCCCCAGCCGTGAAACTCCTCGACGAGGTCTTCACGGGTGATCTCAGTGTGACGGTACTTCCCGTGCACCGAGAGGGCGAGCCGCCCGTCGCCGGGCAGATGCGTCTGGGGCACCATGTCATAGGCAGGGGCGAGGTGTACCTCGCCGTTGCGGGGGTGCAGAAGGGCGATGTTCTTCGTGTGCATGTCGAGGTTGCCGACTGACACGGCGAGCAGCACCGTGCGCGCGAGGCGGTGCAGATCCGACTCAGCGGCGTGCCGCTGCAGCGTCTGCGCGACACGACGCAGGCTGACCACCCCGCCGAGCTCCTGATACTTCTCATTGCCGCCGGCCCCGAGCGCCTGGCTGAGGTCCTCCTGATGCACGCGTTCTCCGTGCACACGATCGTATCGCTCGACGACCAGCGCAGGAAGTCCGTCGAACACCTGCACACCTGTCTCGAACGCGGCCAGCCGCATCCTTCGCGCCAGCCGCGCCCCGTACTCCTCGTCGTAGATGACGGATGCCCGGGCGCCTGACAGCCGAGGCTTGAGGATGTGCGTGCTGGGAGAGCCGCCGAGAGCCTGTGCCCAGCCCTCGTTCGTCTTCGTGAGCACGATCTTCGGCTGCACACCGCCGAGGGAGCTCTTGCCCTGCAGACGATCGTTGGCCAGCGGGACGTGCATCGGATCCTGCATCAGTCCACGGATCTCAGCATCGGAGACGTGTCGAAGCGCAGGGGTCTTCGGCTCTGTCGGATCATCGAGATCCCAGATCTGCAGAGCGCCGGCGACGTCTCTGCCATAGCGCGCGAGGAACGCCGGAGTGTCGCCGCGGCGCAGACCGCCCTGAGCGAGCAGATACTCGTATTGGTCTCCCTCAGGCAGGATTTCCGCGAACCAGTTGCGGCGGCGTCCGGCATGGTCACGACGCTGCTGGGCGGTCAGAGGGATCGCAGTGGACAGCACGGGGCTGTTCGACCCGAAGACCTCGATCGCCTCGGCCGCCGGGATGAAGTCGAATGTGCGAGCATCGCCCTCCAACGTGCCGATCCGCGTTCCATAGAGCTCAATCGCGAGACGCATCGTCGTCCTCCCAAGTCGCGGTGAGTCTCACACCGGTCGCCCTGGCCAGCTCCAGCAGACGGCGCAGATAGATGGTCGATTTGCCGGTCTCGATCTCGCTGACCATGCTCTGCGAGAGATCCAGCTGCTCGGCGAGCTGCGCCTGCGAGAGACCACGGGCCATGCGCGCCTGCTGGATGGCCAGACCGAAATCGGCCGGTGCGCGCAGACGAGCGATGCGACTGGTCATATGGACTCCTGTCTCACAGTGGAGCGGGCACGATATCTGCTTTTCCAGATACGTTCACCATATCTGCATATCCAGATACGCACAAGGAATCTGACTATTCGGATAGCGCCGAGCGCTCCTGATCCCGGCTGTTGGGATCTCGTCAGCCCTCACTCTCCAGCGCGAACCGAGTCGAGGTCCCGTAGAGCCGCTGAGAACCATTTCTCCGGGGAAAGGCTGTACGACCCGGTGAGGTGGTTGCTGTCGGTATAGACGACCAGGCCGCCGACGACCATATGACACCGTCCCTCCGGGCAGATCACTCGATGGGTGTCGACCACTTCCGCATCGGTCATGCTCGCAGCGGTGCGAAGATGTGCTCTGCATGCGAGTCTCCGATGAGAACGGCCTGCCTGCCGCCGTCGCGCTGGTCGCTCAAGAAATCACACGAGCGCTCCGACCATGTACCGATGGTCTTCGCCGAGCAGTGCTGCCCGCCCTCACCAGTGCCGTACCAGAACGAGGGCCTGTCAGCCTCGGCGAAGGCCGGGTCGATGCCACTCGTATAGGCATAGGGCGTCTCGCAGTCGTTCAGAACCGTCTGTGCTCCGACGCAGCTGATCGGCTCCTCCTGCGCGAGCTCCTTCTTATCAGCCACCGGATTGGTGCTGTCCTGAAGCACCGACGCGATCTCAGACTGACGTCGCTCCACTTCGGCCTGGACCGCCGATATCTGCGTGGTGCGGATTCCCACGAGCATGCCGACCGCCACGAGCATGGAGACGAACGCGACTGTGGGTTTTCTCCACGCCCCTCCGGCCCGACGGCATGGGTCTTCGACACAGCGCTTGGTCAAACCGGCGAGCACCACCGTCAAAGGAATGACGACGAGGGCTCGGACCAGAACATGCAGATCAGTTGTCGTGGTCAACAGGATTATCAGCGGCCAGTGCCACAGATAGATCGAGTACGAGGCATCGCCCATGAACTGCACCGCGGGGAGATGGCTCAAGCGCTGCAGGCTCAGCCTCAGCTGGTTGTCGCCGACCCACAGCAGCAGTGCGGTGGCACCCCGTCGGGATGAGCGCGATCAGCCCTGGGAACGCCGTGCCCGAGTCGAACATCGTCGCGCTGATGACGATGGCCAAGACTCCGCCAGTCCCACAACCGCGCGGATGCTCTCACGCGCGCGAGACGTCGGCAGCAGAGCGATGATCCCTCCGAGCGCGAATTCCCAGGCACGTGCCGGAGTGACGAGGTATGCCGTCGACTGAGAGACCCAGGTCTCGAAAGCGGAGTAAACGAGAGGCTGAGGCTACGCCGGCTCGACGCCCTCACGCTGCGTGCCGTCGTGCACCTCGCCGACGAGCACCTCGATGATGTCTTCGAAGAAGAGCACCCCGGTCACGCGGCCGCTGGCGTCGGCGACGCGCGCGACATGCGCGCCCTGGCGCTGCATGATCGTCAAGGCATCCTCCAGCTCGGTGTCGGCGTCGATCGTGATCAGCGGGCGGATGCGGTCGACCGGAATCGGGGAACGGTAACGGTCTGCCGGAAGATCGAGCACGTCTTTGAGGTGCACATAGCCGATGAGCGCTCCCTGCGGTCCACGAATCAGGAACCGCGAGAAGCCGTCCTCGGCCACGGCGTCTTCGACGTCGTCGGGCGTCGCCGTCTGCGCCAGCGTGCGCAGTCGGGCTGTCGGCACCGCGACATCCACCGCACGCTTCTCGGTGAACTCGAATGTGTTGCCCAGCGTGCCCGCGCGGTCGTCGAGCGTGCCCTCCCTGGTCGACTCGGCGACGATCGTGGCCACCTGGTCGAGAGTGAACGCTGTGCTCGCAGCATGCTGCGGCTTGACGCCGAACACGATCAGCACCAGATCGGCACCCTTGTTGAGCGCCCAGATCACCGGTTTGAAGATCTTGTCGAAGCCGACCAGCGGTGTCGCCAGCAGCAGAACGGCGCGATCTGGCAGAGAGAACGCGATGTTCTTCGGCACCATCTCGCCGAAGACCACGTGCAGGAACGATACCAGCACCAGCGTGATCACGAAGGCCACGGTGCCCGTCACCGCCTCGGTGAGCCCGAGCCACCCGAGCGGCACCTCGAGCAGATGGTGGATGGCCGGCTCAGAGACGTTCAGAATCAGCAGCGAGCAGATGGTGATGCCCAACTGGGTCGCCGCGAGCATCAGCGTGGCGTGCTCCATCGCCCACAGCGCGGTCTTGGCCCTGCGGTTGCCGGCCTCTGCCAGCGGTTCGATCTGCGAGCGCCGAGCGGTGACCACGGCGAACTCGGCGCCGACGAAGAAGGCGTTGCCCAAGAGCAGCACCACCAGCCAGAGAATTCCCGCCCAGTCGTTCATCGTGCCTCACCGCCTTCCTGTGCGCGCTCGTGCGCGACGGCGATCTCGACAAGCGGAGCCGGCGCGAAGCGCACCCGGTCGACCCGCCGGCCGTCCATCGCCGTGACCACGAACGTGCCGACGCCCGGTTCCTCGACCGCGTCGCCAGACTGCGGGATGCGACCGAGTCGTTCCATCACGAACCCGCCCAGCGTGTCGTAGGCGCTGCCCTCAGGAAAGGTCACCTGCACTAGGTCGGCCATCTCGTCGGCGCGCAGCAGACCTGGCAGCAGCCAGCTGCCGCTGCGCGTGCGCACCGCTCCAAGGTGCAGGCGGTCGTGCTCGTCGGCCACTTCGCCCACCAGCTCTTCGACCAGGTCTTCGAGCGTCACCACGCCGGCCGTGCCGCCGTACTCGTCGACCACGACCGCCATCTGCAGGCTGCGCCCGCGCAGCTCGCCGAGCAGTGTGTCGAGCGGCATGGTCTCGGGCACTCGTGCGATCGGCACCATGAGCTCTTTGACCTTCACCATCCCGCGCTGCGCGCGCTCGACGCCCACGGCCTGCTTCACGTGCACCAGGCCGAGCACGTCGTCGCCGTCACGGCCGATCACCGGAAAGCGGGAGAAGCCCGTTCGGCGAGTCAGATCGATGACATCCTGCGCAGTGTCGGTGGCCTCGACGTGCTGCATGCTCGGCCGCGGCGTCATCACGTCGCCGGCGGCGAGCTCAGAGAAGTCGAGCGTCTTGGTCAGCAGTGTGGCGGTCTGCGAGTCGAGACTGCCGGCCAGTGCCGCACGCTTGACCAGCGACGAGAGCTCTTCTGCGCTGCGTGCTGACGAGAGCTCCTCCTGCGGCTCGATGCCGAAACCGTGCAGCACCAGGTTGCTGGTGTCGTTGAGCAGGATCACCGCTGGCTTGAAGAGAGCGGTGAAGACCAGTTGGAAAGGCACCACGATCTTGGCCACCACCATCGGGCGAGCCAGCGCGAAGTTCTTCGGCACCAGCTCGCCGAAGAGCATGGAGAGCACGGTCGCGACCACCACCGCGAGAATCGAGCTGATCGTGCCGGCCCACGGGTCGGGCAGGCGCACCAGATCGAACAGCGGTGCCAAGAACGATGACAGGGCCGGTTCGAGCGTATAGCCGGCGAGCAGGGTGGTCAGGGTGATGCCGAGCTGCGCGCTGGAGAGGTGCGTGGCCGTCTGCCGCAGCGCGCCGATGATGCGGTCGAGACCCTTCTCGCCGCGATCGCGCCGCGCCTCGAGATCGGCACGATCGATGTTCACCAGGGTGAACTCGGCTGCCACGAACATGCCGGTTCCCAAGGTCAGCAAAATGCCGATCAGGAACAGGATGAGATCGTTCACCGGATCACTCACCAACTCTCGGGGAGGGCGCGCCCCTCTTCGTATCCGGCAGCCGACTGGATGCCGATGGTCGCGCGCTCGCGGAACGCGGCGAGGTCGCCGGCGCCGGCATAGGTCGCCGCAGAGCGGACGCCTGCGGTGATCTGGTCGAGGATGTCTTCGGACGACGGGGTGAGCGGATCGATGTAGAGCTTCGAGTCGCTGATGCCCTCGGAGAAGATCGACTTGCGAGCTCGCTCCAGCGGGGTCAGCTTCGCGAACCGACCGGCGACCGCTTTCGACGAGGCCATGCCGTAGTTGCGCTTGAAGAGGCGTCCCGTCTGGTCACGCTCGACGACGCCCGGTGACTCGATGGTGCCGGCCAGCCATGAGCCGATCATCACGGCGTTGGCTCCGGCGGCGAGCGCCAGCGCGACGTCGCGCGGATAGCGCACTCCCCCGTCGGCCCAGACCCCGGCGCCGATCGAACGGGCGGTCGTCGCCGCCTCGAGCACGGCCGAGAACTGCGGACGGCCGACCGAGGTCATCATGCGGGTGGTGCACATGGCTCCAGGCCCCACGCCGACTTTGACGATGTCGGCACCGGCAGAGACAAGGTCTTCGACGCCCTGCGCGGTGACCACGTTGCCTGCGACCACGGCGTGGGTCTTCGAGACGCTGCGCACCGCTTCGAGCGCCTGGAGCATCTGGATCTGATGGCCGTGCGCGGTGTCGACCACGAGCACGTCGACGCCGGCGGCGATGAACGCCTCTGCCCGGCCGGCCACGTCGCCGTTGATGCCGATCGCGGCGGCCACCCGAAGGCGCCCCTGAGCGTCGACGTTGGGCCGGTACACCGTCGATCGCATCGCCTGTTTCTGGTTGACGGTGCCGAGCAGCCGGTCACCGTCGAAGACGGCGGCGAGCTGGTAGGCGCGATCGTGCAGCGCGTTGAAGAGCGTCTCGGCGTCGGGCACCTCGCTCTGCTGCAGCACCGGCTGGTCACCGTGCACGAGGTCGCCGAGTCGGGCGTCGTCGAGCGCCCGAGAGAGCACGGTGGCCGAGAGCATGCCGACGAACCCGCCGTGTGCGTCCTGCACGACGAAGCCGTGTCCCTCGGCCGGAGGCAGCATCCGCTTCGCCTGCTCGACCCGCAGGTCGGCATCGACCAGGAACGGTGAGGCGAACCGGGATGATCGCGCTTTGACCCACGCGACCGCTTCGAGCAGCGACTGCTGATCCATGTCTTGCGGCAGCACGCCGAGACCGCCACGACGCGCCAACGAGGCGGCCAGCCGCGGACCGGTGACGGCGTTCATGTTCGCGGCGACGATCGGCGTGGTCATACCGGTGACGTCGTCACTGGCCAGATCGACGCGCAGACGCGACCCGACCTCGCTGCGCGAGGGAATCAGAAAGACGTCTGAATAGGTCAGATCGTATTGGGGTCGCGAATCATAGAAGCGCATGCAGTCAACGGTAGTGCATCGCTTTCGGCGGCGGTTGTGAGCGACGGGCAGTTCTCGGCTCCGCCGACCCGTTCCAACATCTGTCGGAGAATCACCGATGCCGAATTCGACCGTTCGACGAATGCCGGTAGGGTTGTCACGTCAGCATTTCGATGAAGAGAGGCGATTGTCTTGGCCACCAACGGATCAGGCAGCTTCGACCCCCAGGAATTCGGGGCCAACCAATGGCTCGTTGAGCAGGTCTACGAGCAGTTTCAGAAAGACCCGGGAAGCGTCGATGAGGAGTGGTTGCCCATTCTCCAGAACTATCGCCCCGACAAGGCGGAGCAACCCGCTGCAGGGCAGTCGGCAACGACCGACTCCGTCGTCGAGCACGCGCCTTCGGGCGGTGCCCGTCTCTCCGACGGCACCACCGACGCACGTCTCGATCGGCAGGCGCAACTTGCCCAGCAGGCCGAGGAAGATCTGCACAGCACGCCGCATCCCGGCCCCGTGCCGCCGGTGCGCTCGACGCTGCCCACGGCGTCTCCGTTCCCGACTGCATCCATTCCGATCGTCGGCGACCTGCCGGTGGCCCGCACCACGAACTTCGCTCCTGCGCCGAAGCCGATTCCCGCTGATCGCAACACGCAGCTGGCCAAACCCGTCAGCGAGGAGCCAGCCGAGACAGAGGTCAGCGAGCCCGTGGTCGCCCCGCTGCGCGGCATGCCCAAAGCGCTTGCGCGCAACATGGACGAATCCCTCACGGTTCCCACTGCGACCAGCGTGCGCACGATCCCGGCGAAGATCCTCATCGACAACCGCATCGTGATCAACAATCACCTCAAGCGATCGCTCGGCGGCAAGGTTTCGTTCACACAGATCATCGGCTGGGCGCTCGTCCAGGCGCTGAAGGGCTTCCCCAGCCAGAACGTCTACTACGACGTGATCGACGGCAAGCCGTCGGTCGTGCAGCCCGCGCACATCAACCTCGGCATCGCCGTCGACGTGCCGAAGAAAGACGGCACCCGCGCACTGCTGGTGCCCGGCATCAAGCACGCCGAAGAGATGGATTTCGAGCAGTTCATCACCGCCTATGACCAGATCGTCGACAAAGCGCGTCACAACAGGCTGACCGCCGACGATTTCAGCGGCGTCACCATCTCGCTGACGAACCCCGGCGGCATCGGCACGGTGCATTCGGTGCCACGCCTGATGAAGGGCCAGGGCACGATCATCGGTGCCGGTGCGCTCAACTATCCGGCTGAGTATTCAGGCGTGAGTGCTGAGACGATTGCCCGACTGGGCATCTCGAAGGTCGTCACGCTGACCTCGACCTACGATCATCGCGTCATCCAGGGCGCCGGCTCGGGTCAGTTCCTGAAGATCGTGCACGAGCTGCTGCTCGGCGACCACGGTTTCTACGACGACATCTTCGAATCGCTGCGTCTGCCCTACGAGCCCGTGCGGTGGGTGCCCGATGTGGCCATCAACTCGTCCGACGAGGTCGGCCGCGCCGCCCGTGTGCAGCAGCTGATCCACGCCTATCGGGTGCGCGGCCATCTGATCGCCAACATCGACCCGCTGGAATACCATCAGCGCCGCCACCCCGACCTAGACATCCTCACACACGGCCTGACCCACTGGGATCTCGACCGTTCGTTCGTGACCGGCGGCATCACCGGCGCTCCCACGGCCAAGCTGCGCGAGATCCTGGGCCAGCTGCGCGACAGCTACTGCCGCAACGTGGGCGTCGAGTACATGCACATCCAGGATCCCGAGCAGCGCGAGTGGCTGCAGGATCAGCTCGAGCGGCCCTACTCCAAGCCGGGGCACGACACTCAGCTGCACATTCTGAAGAAGCTCAACGAGGCAGAGGCCTTCGAGACCTTTCTGCAGACCAAGTTCGTCGGCCAGAAGCGCTTCTCGCTCGAGGGCAGCGAATCGCTCATCGCACTGCTCGACGAAGTGCTGCAGCGCGCCGCCGACGAAGAGCTCGACGAGGTCGGCATCGGCATGGCCCACCGTGGCCGGCTGAACGTTCTGACGAACATCGCCGGCAAGACCTATGCGCAGGTCTTCCGCGAGTTCGAGGGCACGCAGCCGCAGCAGACCGGTTCGGGCGATGTGAAATACCACCTCGGCACCGAGGGCGTGTTCACCAGCGAGCAGGAGCGTCAGGTCAAGGTGTACCTCGCGGCGAACCCCTCGCACCTCGAGGTCGTCAACACGGTGCTCGAGGGCATCGTTCGCGCCAAGCAAGACGCCCAGCCGCACAAGACCTTCAACGTGCTGCCGATTCTTGTGCACGGCGATGCAGCCTTCGCGGGCCAGGGCTCGGTCTATGAGGCACTGCAGATGTCGCAGCTGCGCGGCTACCGCACCGGCGGCACGATTCACGTGATCGTCAACAACCAGATCGGGTTCACGACCAAGCCGTACGACGGTCGTTCCTCCGTCTACCCGACCGACGTGGGCCGTACCATCCAGGCGCCGATCTTCCACGTGAACGGCGACGATCCCGAGTCGGTCGTGCGCGTGGCCGAGCTGGCCTTCCAGTACCGTCAGCGCTTCCACGGCGACGTGCTCATCGACATGGTCAGCTACCGTCGTCGCGGTCACAACGAGGGCGACGACCCCTCGATGACCCAGCCCCTGATGTACGGCATCATCGAGTCGAAGCGCTCGGTTCGAGCGCTGTACACCTCGGCTCTGATCGGTCGAGGCGACATCACCCAAGAAGAGTACGACAAGGCCGACGCCGACTTTCACTCCGCACTCGAACGTGCGTTCGACGAGACGCACGCCGCTCAGAAGAAGTCATACGAAGAGGCGCTCGGCGGCGGGGGTCACACCGCCCGCGCGATCAACGACATCCAGCTGCCCGAAGCCCAGCAGCACGAGGCTGCGGCTGCCGGCGGCACGTTCGAGCGCGCCACCAGCATTCCTCAGGCGCTCGTCGAGCGCATCGGTGACGCTCACATGGCGACCCCCGAGGGCTTCACGGTGCACCGCAAGCTGAAGAAGGTGCTCGAGAAGCGCTACGAGATGTCGCGCCACGGCCACATCGACTGGGCGTTCGGCGAACTGCTCGCCTTCGGCTCGCTGCTCGTGCAGGGCGTGCCAGTGCGCTTCACCGGGCAGGATTCACGCCGTGGCACATTCGTGCAGCGGCACGCCGTGCTGCACGATCAGAAGAACGGCCAGGAGTGGTTCCCCCTGCTGAATCTCGCCAACGAGCAGGCCGGCTTCTGGATCTACGACTCGCTGCTCAGCGAATTCGCGGTCATGGCGTTCGAGTACGGCTACTCCGTCGAGAACACCAAAGCGCTGACGCTCTGGGAGGGGCAGTTCGGCGACTTCGCCAACGGCGCCCAGACGGTCATCGACGAGTTCATCAGCTCGGCCGAGCAGAAGTGGGGCCAGCGTTCGGGCCTCGTGCTGCTGCTGCCGCACGGCTACGAAGGCCAGGGCCCCGACCACTCGTCGGCACGCATCGAACGGTACCTCTCGCTCGCCGCGCAGGAGAACCTCATCGTCGCTCAGCCGTCGACGCCGGCCTCGCACTTCCACCTGCTGCGCCGTCAGGCCTTCAGCCGGCCACAGCATCCGCTGATCGTCATCACGCCGAAGTCGATGCTGCGTCTGAAGACGGCCGTCAGCCCCGTCGAAGACTTCACCCACGGCCAGTTCGAGCCCGTGCTCGACGAGACCCGCTCGATCGACAGGAGCGCAGTGCGCCGCGTCGTCGTGGTCAGCGGCCGTCTCTACTGGGAGATGCTCGCAGCGGTGCAGAAGTCAGGTGACACCACTGTGGCGCTGGTTCGTCTCGAACAGTACTACCCCCTGCCCGAGACCGAGCTGCGGCGCGTGCTCGCCCAGTACCCGAACGCCGAGCTGGTCTTCGCGCAGGACGAACCCGAGAACCAGGGCGCCTGGCCGTTCCTCGCCCTGCACATGCCGCACGCGCTGGGCGACCGACCGGTGCGCGTCGTCGCACGTGAGGCTGCCGCCTCGCCGGCGACCGGTTCGCAGTTCCGGCACAAGCAGCAGGAAGCCGGCCTGATCGCACGCGCGCTCGGCTGACCCGGTTCACACGTCACGAAGCCCGGCGGGAGCTCTCCTCCTGCCGGGCTTCTTCGTGTTTGCCCAAGCGTACGCTGCTGGGTCAGTGCTCGGCGTGCAGGGAACGCAGACGTGCGACCACCCTGAGCTTCAACCCCTCTGGCGCCTCTTCTCGGCAGCCCCGCACGATCACCTCGGTGAGCACCCTGCTCAGCTGGTGCTCACTGGTGCATTCAGGGCACGTGCGCATGTGTTCGTCGAAGACCTTTGTCTCGTCGGCCGTCAGCTCGGCGTGCACGTATTCTTCGAGCTGCGCACGCACGCGCTCGCATCCGGTGATCGCCTCGTCATTCTGGCTCTTGCGATTCATTTGTCGTTCACCGCCTTCTTCTTGGCCGTCGTGCTCTTGGACCGCCCAGACCGCTTGTTGGCCGCCGACTTGTCGCTGAGCCCGATCTGCTCGGCGTAATCAGAGAGCTCCGTGCGCAGCAGCTTGCGTCCGCGATGCAACCGCGACATCACAGTGCCGATCGGGGTCTTCATCACGTCTGCGATCTCTTGGTATGAGAACCCTTCGACGTCGGCCAGCAGCACGGCCAGCCGAAAGTCTTCAGGCAGATTCTGCAGCGCCTCTTTCACCTGCGACTCGGGCATGCGATCGAGAGCCTCGATCTCTGCCGATCGCGAAGACGTCGCGGTCGCCGACTCGGCACCGCCCATCTGCCACTCTTCGAGAGCGTCGATGCTCTCAGTGCCCTTGGTGCGCTGCTTCTTGCGATAGGTGTTGATGTAGCTGTTGGTCAGAATGCGGTAGAGCCACGCTTTGAGATTGGTGCCCTGCCGAAACGATCCGAACGCCTGAAACGCTTTGGCGTAGGTCTCCTGCACGAGGTCTTGGGCGTCTGACGGGTTGCGCGTCATGCGCATCGCCACGCCGTAGAGCTGGTCGATGAACGGCATGGCCTGCTGCTCGAACAGCTCGCGGCGCTCATCGGCTGACAGCAGTGTGACGTCGAGCGGAGCCTGCGTCGACTCCGCCTGCATCTGCTCGTGCGCCGGAGTCTCGGAGCCCTCGTGATCAGTATTCGGGGATGTCATCTCGACCGAGTCTACCGGCCTGCGTGCGAGACATGTCGCTGTCAACGGATGTATCCTTTCGCCTCGCCTGCGCAGTCACTGCTGCCGATACACTTAACAACGATGCAGATACGTGGCTATTCCAGAGACGGCGAGCGCGCCGCGACCGATGTCCCTCCCGCACGACCATGGGTGGCTCCCACGCCGACTGGTCCGGTGACCGGGACGGTGCGCATTCCGGGGTCGAAGTCGCTGACGAATCGCGAGCTGGTGCTGGCCGTCCTGGCCGACGCGCCCTCGGTGCTGCGAGCACCGCTGCACTCACGCGACAGCGCCCTGATGATCGAGGCCCTGCGACAGCTGGGCGCCCGTATCGAACCGCTGGCGGATGCACCGCGCGACCCCGCCTCCCCCGCTGCGTCCGTCTTTCTCACGGGCTCGCCGACCACGGCATCCGCCGCGACTTCAGCGGATCACTGCGGTGACCTGCGCGTCACCCCGATCGCCGACGTGCACGGCAGCGTCTCGATCGACTGCGGCCTGGCCGGCACAGTCATGCGCTTCGTGCCGCCGATCGCGGCGATGGCGATGGGACCGGTCGGCTTCGACGGCGATTCGCACGCTCGACAGCGACCCATGCGGGCGATCATCGAGGCGCTGCGACAGCTCGGCGTCGACGTGGCCGATGACGGCCGCGGCGGCATGCCTTTCACGGTGCACGGCACCGGATCGGTGACCGGCGCCCACATTCGCATCGACGCCTCAGCCTCGAGCCAGTTCGTCTCGGCGCTGCTGCTTGCGGCTCCCCGATATCAGGGCGTCACCGTGATCGAGCACGTCGGTGGCCACGTGCCCAGCCTGCCGCACATCGAGATGACGATCGCCACCCTCGCCGAGCACGGCGTCACGGTCGAGCAGCTGGGTCCCACCTGTTGGCGGGTGGCCGAGCAGCCGATCGCCGGAGCCGACGTGCGGCTCGAGCCAGATCTGTCGAATGCGGCTCCGTTTCTGGCGGCCGCGCTGGTGACCGGCGGCCGGGTCTCGGTCGGCGGCTGGCCGTCCGACACGACGCAGGTCGGGGCGCTGCTGCCCGAGCTCTTCGCCGCGTTCGGCGGGCACACCGAGCTCGCAGAGGGCGTGCTGACGCTCAGCGGCGGCGGCGAGCTGCACGGCGCCGATCTCGATCTCTCAGCGGCCGGTGAGCTGGCTCCGACCATCGCGGCAGTCGCGGCGCTGGCCAGCAGCCCGACCCGTCTGCGCGGCATCGCTCATCTGCGCGGGCACGAGACCGATCGGCTCGCCGCGCTCGAGGCCGACATCAACGGGCTGGGCGGCCGGGTCAGTCAGACCGACGACGGGCTGATCATCGAACCCGCCGAGCTGCACGGCGGGTCGTGGCAGGCCTACGCCGATCATCGCATGGCCACGGCGGGCGCCGTGATCGGCCTGCTGGTGGCCGACGTCGAGATCGACGACATCAACTCGACCGGCAAGACGCTGCCCGACTTCGCGGGCATGTGGTCGGCACTGGTCGAGCCGCCGAAGATCGACCTGCTGAGTCTGGGCGTCTGAGATGGCCTGGTCAGATCAGAGCGACGTCGACGAGCGCGGGCTGTGGGACGACTACGACGAGTCCGACGTGCGGGTGCGGCCGAGTCCCAAGGCCAACCGGCCGCGCAGCAAGCGCCGGCCCGCCCACCACGACGCCCAGCAGGCCTTCGTGATCGCGGTCGATCGCGGGCGCTACCAGCTCGAGGTGGCATCCACCGGGCAGGCCGTCACCGCGGCCCGAGCACGCGAGCTGCGCCGCAAGCAGATCGTGGTCGGCGATCGCGTGGCTGTGGTCGGCGACCTCAGCGGAGACGACGGCACGCTGGGCCGCATCGTGCGGGTCGAGCCGCGCACGACCGTGCTGCGGCGCAGCGCCGACGACATCGACTCGGTCGAACGCGTGGTCGTGGCCAACGCCGACCGACTGATCATCGTGGTGGCGGCCGCGCAGCCAGATCCGAGCCTCGGGTTCATCGACCGCTGCATCGTCGCCGCGCTCGACGCCGGAATCATTCCCATCGTGGCCGTGACGAAGACCGACCTGGCGAGCGCCGCACCAGTGCACGAGCACCTCGCGGGTCTGGACATCGAGGTGCTGGAGAGTCGCGCCGACCGCTTCGCGAGCGATGCCGTGCTCGACGTCGCGCTCGGCCACATCGCGGTGCTGATCGGGCACTCGGGCGTGGGCAAGTCGACGCTGCTGAACGCGGTGGTGCCCGCGGCCGATCGCGCGACCGGGCACGTCAACGCTGTCACTGGACGCGGTCGGCACACGTCGTCATCCGCGTTGGCCTGCCGCGTCGAGGCGATCTCGGCGGATGCTGCGGTCGCCGACTCCGGTGACGCTGCCGGATCAAGCGGCTCGGGTCGCGAGGGCGGCTCGGCAGGGGCGAACGCATCCCACGATGACAATCACGTCGCGGTCGATGCGCAGCACGGCTGGCTCATCGACACACCGGGAGTGCGGTCGTTCGGTCTCGGCCATGTGCAGGCCGATCGAGTGTTTCAGGCGTTTCCCGACCTCGAGTCGCTGGTGCCGATCGTCACGCAGACGCCCATCGGGCAGCTCGACGCCGACGAGCTCGCAGCCGGGCTGCCGGCCGAACTGCATCAGCGCGTGCACTCTCTGGTGCGGGTGCTGCGCAATCTGCACGACCGCCCGAAGTACTGATCATGCGCCGCTCGCCGGACTCTCACAGTGCCGACGGCGTGCCGGGGGCGCCGCGACCCGTCGGGCACAGGTACCCTTGAGTCATGTCGTTCACGCTCGCGCAGGATCTCTCGTTCGCTCTCACCCTGGCAGATGCCGCCGATCAGGTGACCACCTCTCGTTTTCGTGTCAGCGACCTCGACGTGCAGACCAAGGACGACGACTCAGAGGTCACCGATGCCGATCTGGCGACCGAGCAACGGCTGCGCGAGCTGGTCGCCTCAGGCCGCCCCGATGATACCGTCTACGGCGAGGAGTACGGCGGCCGGCGCCAGCCCGGCCGGCAGTGGATCATCGACCCGATCGACGGCACCGGCAACTATTTTCGCGGTGTGCCGGTCTGGGCGACGCTGATCGCCCTGGTCGTCGACGGCGAGCCGGTGGTGGGCGTGGTGAGCGCTCCCCTGCTCGCTCGACGATGGTGGGCGGCGCAAGGCTGCGGAGCGTTCGGCGTCTTCGCGGGCGGTGAGCCCCAGCGACTGCACGTGTCGGTGGTCGATCGGCTGAGCGACGGCTTCGTGAGCATCGGCAGCCTGGATCAGTGGGATCTCGTCGACCAGCGCGCTGAGGCGATCGCGTTGCTCGATGCGGCGCACCGGCAGCGCATGTTCGGCGATTTTCTGCCGTACATGCTGGTCGCCGACGGATCGACGGATGTCACCGCTGAGCCCGATCTGAAGCCGTATGACATGGCCGCGCTGGTTCCGATCGTCACCGAGGCCGGGGGCCGGTTCAGCTCGACTGCCGGCAAACCGGGCATTTGGGAGGGCACGGCGCTGGCCACCAACGGTCGCGTGCACGATGAAGCACTGCAGGTGCTCAACCCGCGCTGAGCAATGCCGATCTGCTCTCTGCACAGATGATCGCCTCAGCGATCTGCGTGCACAGCAGTCATCATCAGGTCGCCGGCACTCGCCTGCGCGGCGATGCTGGGGGCATGAAAGTCACACTCAAACCGCAGGGTTCCGCACAGTTTCTCGCCACGCTTCCGGCGCTCACCGGCTTCATCGCCCACGAGAGCCTCGTCGCCGTGTTCTTCTCTGGCAAACGCAGCATCGGCTCGTTTCGCCTCGATCTGCCCGCTGACGACGACCTGGTCACGACTCGGGAGTTCGCCAACTTGGTCGTCGACACGCTCTGTCGGGTGCCCGGCTGCACCGGAGCCGTTCCGGTCATCTACTGTGACCGAGCCGTCGGCGGCAATACGAGACTGCCCTATTCACTGCTCTGGTCTCTGCTCGAAGACTGTCTCGCCGACTCCGAGATCGAAGTGCTCGACGCATGCTGCGTCGCGAGCGACGGCTGGGGCAGCTATCTCGATGCCGATCTGCCCGTCGGCGGCAGAGATCTCGAAGAGATCGACCAGAACCCGATGCGCCTCGACGCGATGATGGCCGTCGATCGCGAGATCGTCGATCTCGATGCGATGTCTGAGCTGCCGTCCAGCGATGAGCGGCTCTCTGCCGAGACGTCGAAGGCACTCGCCGACCGTCTCGATGCGCTGCCCACCAGCCTTCGGCTGCATGAGGTCTTGCAGGCCCTCGATCTCGACCTCGACGATCTGGTTCGACGCATCTCACTCGGCATCCCGCCGCCGGGGCCCGATCACGTCGGCTCAGTCGACCGACTGCTCGACTTCTGCACCGTTGCCCACCTCGACATCGTGCGCGAGATCTTTCTGGTCGGACTGGCCTTCGGTCCCGAAGCTCTGAGCCTGGCAGCCCAAGAGTCGCAGCATACGCGTGTTCGGCACACACAGCTGGCCTCGGTGGCCTATCGGGTAGAGAACACGCTGACCGAGCTGGTGCTTCGCGGCATTCCTGCGGCGCCGCCAGACCGTGAGCGAATGCGGTCTGCGGTGCAGGTGCTGCAGCGCTGCTGCGCAGCGGCTGATCCCACGGTGCGTGCAGATCTCACTGCGATGATCGCATGGCTGTGGTGGGCGATCGGCATCAGCAGCGTCGCCGAGCGGCTGCTCGCGCAGGTGCTCGAGCATGACCCTGATCATGGGCTGGCCGGCGTCTTCGCCGATCTCTGCCTCGGCTACGCCGCACCAGCGTGGTTCGTCGAGCCGAATCCTGATGCGGAGTCCATCGCCTGACGCCGTCGTGCAGCCTCGCCCCGGACGAGCCTCTGCCCCACTTCGTCTGACCTGCTCGTGCTGACGTGCTCGTGCTGACGTGCTCTGATCACGGTTCGCTCAACATCACACCACCAGCTCCGCCCGGGGAGGCCGATCAGTGCGAGGCCACCGGGTTCGGGGCGATCGACCGCACTGCTTCGGGCAGTGCCTCGGCAAGCTCCAGTGCGGTGAACGGCCCTCGTGCCAGCTGACCGCTTCGTCCGTGCAGCCAGGCTCCTGAGGCCGCGACTGCGATGAGGTCCTGCGACGACGGCGCATCGGCGTGGGCCGCGAGCAGTGCACCGATCACGCCGGTCAGCACGTCGCCGGTGCCGGCGGTCGCATGCCATGGCGTTCCCGCCGTCACGCAGACCGCGTGCGCGCCGTCAGAGACCACCGTCTGGGCGCCCTTCAGCAGAACGACCGAGTCTGTTCGCTCGGCCAGGATGGCAGCGGCTTCGGCATGGCGCGCCACAGAGTCTTCGTCGTGCCGAGCCGGGTCATCGAGCGTATCGACCGCGGCGTCAATGCCGAGCCGTCTCGCCAGACGGCGAAACTCCCCCAGGTGCGGGGTGAGAATCCACTGGTGCCCATGTTCGAGGGCCGCTTCGTCGATGGCTGCGAGCGCTCCCGCATCGACCACGGTCGGCACACCGCTGGTCAGCAGATCGTGCACCCGCTGAAAGAGCTCCGGGTCACCTGCTTGAGCGCTCACCTCGGGCAGACCGCTGCCGACCGCGAATGCATCGGTACGCCCCTCGGTGGTCACCGCCTCGGGAGCGAAGTCGAGCACCCGGTCGCGCACGCTTTCGTCACCCAGCCAGCGCAGCATCCCCAAGCCGGTGTGCAGTGCGCCGACGGAGCTCAGCACGGCAGCACCCGGGAACTGCGGCGACCCGGTGACCAGCCCGAGCACGCCACGAGAGTACTTGTGATCATTCGCCTGCGGCCAGCGATAGGTCACGGCCGCATCGACTGCTGTCCACAGGCGCGGTCTGGCAGATGCGAGTGCAGAGCAGTCGGTCTGCACAGAGTTGTCGCTCATGCGGCGCGCTCCTCGGCCGCCAGCAAGTAGGTCGCGATCAGCTGCGACAGCGCCCGAAGGTCGCCGAGATGCACCTGCTCGCGAACGGAGTGCATCGAGAGCAGCCCCACGCCGACGTCGACCGTGCGCAGGCCCAGACGTGTCGCCGTGATCGGCCCGATCGTGCTGCCGCATGGCACATCGTTGTTCGAGACGAAGGACTGCACCGGGACTCCGGCGGCCTCGGCCAGGCCGTGCCACAGCGCCTCGCCGGCACCGTCGGTGGCGTACCGCTGCTGGGCGTTGACTTTCAGCAGTGGGCCGTTGCCCGGCGTCGGCAGGTGCTCGGGGTCGTGCTTGCCCGCATGGTTCGGGTGCACCAGATGCCCGGCATCGCTCGACAGCACCCAGGACTCGGCCCAAGACTGCAGTCGCTGCCCCGTGGTCGCGCCGCGGCCTTCCGCGATGCGCAGCAGCACCTCTTCGAGAAACGGCCCTGCGGCACCTGAGCGCGTGGCCGACCCGACCTCTTCGTGGTCGAAGGCGGCGAACACGCTGACGTGCTCGCCGGTCGCGACCAGTCGCTCGCCCCGGCTGCCTCCGGCCACAGCCGCGAGCGCCGCCAGCGCCGCGTAGACCGACGTGAGATTATCGAGTCGACCTGCGGCGAGAAACTCTTCGTGCATGCCGAGCAGCGCGGCAGGCTGCGTGTCGGTCAGGAACAGATCGGCACCTGTGATGTCTGCGGGTTCCAAGCCCGCACGAGCCGCGACGTACCCGATCAGACTGCCTCCGCCGGCATCGACGCCTTCGACGGCCCCGATCACCGGTGCCGTCTCCTGCTGGCGCCCGATCGTGTGCTGGCTGTTCGCACCCCGGTCGAGGTGAATCGCCAGATTCGGAATGCGTGCGATCGCCCCGGTGCGCACCAGATGGGCACGGCCCGCTCGGTCGAACACGCGCCCGGCGACCGCCAGATCCCGGTCGAACCAGGTGCTGAGCAGCGGCCCGCCGTAGATCTCGACACCGACCTGCTGCCACCCGTGGGTCACGAAGTCTGGCGTCGGCTTCAGCCGAAATCCCGGAGAGTCGGTATGCGCTCCGATGACCCGCAGCGGCGTCGTCGCAGCGGCGCCTTCGGGTGCCACCCACGCGATCACCGCGCCGTCGCGCACCACCACGTAGCGGCCCGCGGCGCTCGGCCACTCGTCGCGCTCGTCGAGGCGGGTAAAGCCTGCGGCCGTCAGCCGGGCAGCGACCGCCTCAGCCGCGTGGTACGAGGTCGGGCTGTGCGCCAGAAAGGTGCGAAACCCGTCGGCGAATGCGGTGCGTGCGGAATCCTGATCGCTCATGTCAGCCCTTCTCGTTCTCGACAGCGCCCTGCGACGTCGCCTCGCCGGTGCCCTGCCCATCGCCGCCCGCCGCGATCTCCTCGACCACCGTGGTCGGATCATGCAGAAAGTCGACGAATCGCTCGGCCGGGATCATCGGGATTCCCAGCTTCTCGGCTTTGGCGAGCTTGCTGCCTGCGCCGCCGCCGAACACCACTGCGAAAGTCTTCTTCGACACGCTCGAAGCCGCACGCGCGCCGAGCCCGATCACGGCCTCTTCGGCCTCTTCTCGCGTGTACCCGGGCACGGTGCCGGTCACGACCACGCTGTGCCCGCCCAGCGGCGCCTCGGCACCGCCGTCGGCATCCGCATGCGGCCCCGGATGCCCCGCTGTCGCCCACTGCACGCCGGCCGCCCGCCACCGCTCGACGATGTCGCAGTGCCAGTCGATCGTGAACCAGTCGCGAATGGCCTCGGCGATGATCGGGCCGACGCCGTCGACGGCGGCCAGCTCGTCGGTCTCGGCGGCGCGGATCGCATCGAGCGACCCGAAGTGCCCCGCGACCGCACGAGCGGCCACCGGCCCGACGTGACGAATGTTCAGCGCCACAAGCAGGCGCCACAGCGGCCGGGTCTTGGCCTCATCGATGTTCGCGAGCATCTTGTGCGCGAGTTCGCTGGGCACCGAGTGCTCGTCGCCGCTGAACGCCGCCTCGTCGGGCCCCGCCCATTCGCCGTCGCTCTTGCGGCGCTGACGCCGAAACGGTGCGCGGATGTCAGGCTCGCCTTCGTCGGTCTGCTTGGGCAGCCCGGTCTCTGGGTCGGTCACTTCGACACGCACCGAAAAGATGTCGGCCAGCGTCAGGTCGAACAGTCGCGCCTCGGTGGTCAGCGGCGGCGTGGTGGGCGCCAGCGGATGCGTCAGAGCGATCGAGGCAACCGCTCCGAGGCCTTCGATGTCGAGTGCGGCTCGTGAGGCGAGATACTCGAGTCGACCTGCCACCTGCGCCGGGCACGACTGCGTGTTCGGGCAGCGCACGTCGATCTCGCCGGGCTTCGACGGGGCCAACACGGCGCCGCACTCCGGGCAGTGCTCAGGCATCGCGAACGCCCGCTCGTCACCGGTGCGCAGTTCGACGACCGGGCCGAGAATCTCGGGAATCACATCGCCGGCCTTGCGCAGCACCACGGTGTCACCGATCAGCACGCCCTTGGCCTTGACGATATCCTGATTGTGCAGCGTGGCCTGACGCACTGTCGAGCCGGCGACGTGCACGGCCTCGACCACGGCGTACGGGGTCACACGCCCGGTGCGGCCCACCCCCACCCGAATGTCGAGCAGCTTCGTGTTCACCTGCTCAGGCGGGTATTTGTAGGCGATCGCCCATCGCGGCGCCCGACTGGTGGCACCCAGTTCGTCGTGCAGTGCGAGCTCGTCGACTTTGACCACGACGCCGTCGATCTCGTGCTCGATCTCGGCACGGTGCTGCCCGTTGAACGCGATGAACTCGTGCACCTGGTCGATCGAGGTGAGCAGGCGGTTGTGCGTCGAGACCGGCAGCCCCCACGTGCGAAACAGGTCGTAGATCTCAGACTGGCTCGCCACGGGCGGGTCGGGCCATGCCCCGAGTCCGTGCACGAGCACGGTCAGCGGTCTGGCCGCCGTGACCCGCGGGTCTTTCTGCCGCAACGACCCGCTCGCCGCATTGCGCGGGTTCGCGAAGGTCTTCTTGCCGGCATCGGCCAGGCTGGCGTTGAGCGCATGAAAGTCGGCGACCCGAAAGAAGACCTCGCCGCGCACCTCGACGAGCGGCGGATGTCCGGTGCCGGCGAGCTCGAAGGGCACTGCCTCGATCGTGCGAACGTTCTCGGTGACGTCTTCACCGACCACGCCGTCGCCGCGCGTGGCCGCGCTGACCAGTCGCCCGTTCTCGTAGCGCAGGTTGATGGCGAGACCGTCGATCTTCAGCTCAGTCAGGTAGTGAAAGCTGCGGCCGGCCAGCCGCCGCTCGGTGCGCATGATCCAGTCATCGAGCTCGCCGATGCTGAACACGTCATCGAGGCTCAGCATGCGCTCCGCGTGGGTGACCGCTGCGAAGCTCGACCCGTCGGGACGCCCGCCCACGGTCAGGGTCGGCGAGTCCTGGCTCTGCAGATCGGGAAACTGGTGCTCGACCGCGGCGAGCTCGATCTGCAGTCGGTCGTACTCTTCGTCGCTGACCAACGAGGTGTTGCGCTCGTAGTAGGCGTCGCGCAGCTCGATGATGCGATCGGTGAGCTCGCGCACCCGTCGTGCTGCGTCTTCGTGCGTCAGCTGGGCGATCTGCGCGTCGTCGAGAGGCGTGCTCATGAGGCGATGGCCTGATCGGCGACCTGGGCGGCGTCAGATGAGACCGCATCGGCGGCGACGGAGCGGTCGATGGTGAACTGGCCCAGCACCCGCTCGCCCAGATACAGCACCGCCGACTGGCCGGGAGCCACGCCCATGAGCGGGTCGCGCAGGGTGACGAGCGTCTCGCCGTCGACGATGCGCACCCGTGCCGGCACCGGATCGCCGTGCGCTCGCACCTGCACCATGATGTCGAGACCGGAGTGCACCTCGACCGGGGGCTCTCCGGCCCACGACTGACGGCATCCGGCGATCTCGCGCACGGCGAGGGCCTCATGCGGGCCGACGACGACCTCATGTGTGATCGGGCGCACCTCGAGCACATAGCGCGGGCGCCCGTCTGACGCGGGCCGGCCGATGTGCAGGCCGCGGCGCTGCCCCACGGTGAAGGTGTGCGCGCCCTCGTGGTGCCCCAGCACCTCACCGGAGCGATCGACGATGTCGCCCGGGGCCTTACCGACCTTGTCTTCGAGCCAGCCGGCGGTGTCTCCGTCAGAGATGAAGCAGATGTCGTAGCTGTCGGGCTTGCTCGCCGTCTCGAGCCCGCGGCGAGCCGCCTCGGCGCGCACCAGGTCTTTGGACGGTGTGTCGCCGAGCGGGAACAGCGCGTGCTCGAGCTGGGCGCCGGTCAGCACACCGAGCACGTACGACTGGTCTTTGGCCCAGGCCGCCGCTCGGTGCAGCTCTCGGCTGCCGTCGGGCGCGGTCACGATCTTGGCGTAGTGCCCTGTGCACACCGCGTCGAAGCCGAGTGCGATCGCCTTTTCGAGCAGCGCCGCGAACTTGATGCGCTCGTTGCAGCGCAGGCAGGGGTTGGGCGTGCGCCCTGCCGAGTACTCGCTGATGAAGTCGTCGACGACGTCTTCTTTGAAGCGTTCGGAGAAATCCCACACATAGAACGGAATGCCCAGGCGTGCGCATACCCGCTGCGCGTCGGTGGCGTCTTCGACGGTGCAGCAGCCCCGCGAGCCGGTGCGCAGTGTGCCCGGCATGCGCGAGAGGGCCAAGTGCACGCCGACCACATCGTGGCCGGCTTCGACCATGCGCGCGGCTGCGACCGAGGAATCCACCCCACCGCTCATCGCCGCTAGTACCCGCATGTTCGCTCCTTCGTCATCTCGGATTCGCCTGCTCGCACGGGTCTCGCGCGATCGGCACCGTCCTGTGCCGTCAGCAGGTCTCTGACGTCGTTCCAGTGTAGTCGCGAGCTCCGACAGCGCATCCACCGAGGTGGCCTCTGGCAGATGGTCCCGCCGTCAGTAGATCTTGGGCGGCGTCGCACTCATGCCGGCCTGCCGCGCTCGACGATAGACGTCGGGCAGTGCCGCGAGCACCGCGTCCACATCGCCTTCGCCGCTGCCCTCGCCCAGAGTGAAGCGCAGGGCGGAGCGGGAGTCCTGCTCGTCGAAGCCCATCGCCTCGAGCACGTGACTGGGCTGCGGAATGCCTGCGGTGCACGCCGAACCCGTCGAGGCCCGCACCCCGGCGGCGTCGAGCAGGAACAGCAGCGAGTCGCCTTCGCAGCCGGGAAAGACCGCATGCACGTTGCCGGGCAGCCGCTGGTCTCCGAGGGCGCCGGTCACGACGGCCTCGGGCACTGTGCGGCGGATGCCGCAGATCAGTCGATCGCGCAGCTCGCCCAGCCGGCTGGCGCGAGCAGAGAGCTGGCCAGCGGCATGCTCGGCGGCGACGCCGAAGGCCGCGATCGACGGGGTGTCGAGCGTTCCGCTGCGCAGGCGGCGCTCCTGCCCCCCGCCGTGCAGCAGCGGCACCGGAGTGACGTCTCGTCTCAGCACAAGTGCGCCGGTGCCCAGCGGCCCGCCGATCTTGTGCGCCGAGACACTCATCGCGGCGATGCCGAGGTCGTGAAAGCCGAGCGGCGTCTGACCGTAGGCGGCGACCGCGTCGACGTGCACCGGGATGTCATGCTCGCGTGCGATCTGAGCGATCTCGGCCAGCGGCTGCAGCGTGCCGACCTCGTTGTTGGCGGCGATGACGCTGATCAGAGCGATACGTGTGCCCTCGGCGTCGACCAGCTGTCGCAGCGCGGCCAGGTCGATGCGGGCGTCGTGATCGACTGGAACGCGTCTGACCTGCGCGCCCTGGGTCTGCTCGAGCCAGCGGGCAGAGGCCTCGGTCGCATGGTGTTCGGCCTCGGCGATCACCACGAGCGGGCGGCGGCCGTCGGCCTCGCGCCACCAGTAGATGCCTTTCACCGCCTGGTTGATCGACTCTGTGCCGCCGGCGGTGAAGACCACCTCGGCCGGGTCTGCGCCGAGCGACGCCGCGACCCGAGCACGCCCCTCTTCGACCAGGGCGCGTGACTGCTGGCCAGCGGTGTGCACGGCCGATGCGTTGCCCACCGTCTGCGCCGCATGCACATAGGCGTCGAGGGAGGCAGGAAGCATCGGCGCAGTGGCCGCGTTGTCGAGGTATGACGTCTGCGAGTCGATCACGTTCAGAACAGCAGGCTGGCGAGCCTGGTGCGTGCGGCGTTGACCCGGGCATCGGTGTTGCCGGTCAGCTCGAACAGGCCGATCAGCCGCTGCTGCAGCGGCGTGCGGTCGTCAGGGTTTGCCCAGAGAGCAGGCTGCAGCAGCACGTCGAAGGCTTTCTCCGGGTCGCCGGCGAGCCAGGTGCGGTCGGCCTGTTCGAGGGCCGTGCTGAGCTGCGCGTCGTTGGCGCTCTGGGCTTCGGGAGTGCCCTGGTCGACCTGTTCGAGACGTGCCCGCAGGTGAGACAGCAGCAGACCGTGGCGCGCGAACTCGTCTTTCGGCGACTCGTCGAGAATACGTTGGAAGGCATGCGATGCGTCGGCGAAGCGCCCGTCGTCGAGGGCCTGCTGAGCGGCGATCTGCTGCGGCGTCAGCTTCGGCTCCTCGGTTTCTGCGGCTTCATCGTCACTCGGCAACTCGACGACCTCGGTCACTCCCTGCTGGGCGGCCACCTGCAGCACCTGCGAGATGACGGGCTCGATCTGGGTGCGATCGGCGAGGCCTTCGAAGAGCGGCACCGGCTGGCCGGCGATCAGGGCAAGGGTGGTCGGCAGCGTGCGAACGCGCAGAGCCTGAGCGATCTGCGGATGCTGCTGTGCGTTGACGATGCCGAGCAGCAGGCGCCCCTGCTGGGCGATGACCAACTCGGTGAGCGTATCGACCAGGGGCTGGTCCTGCGGTGTTCCTGAGACGAGCGCGAGCAGCAGCGGCGTGCGCGTGGAACGTTGCACGCTCTCGCCGAAGCTCTGCTCGTCAAGCGTGGTCACCAGAACCGCACGTGCGGCGCCTCCGGTGGCAGTCTGCGCGGCACCGGTCGCACCGTTCGGGTTCGACACCGCCCCCAGATCGATTGCTCCGTGTGCGTCGGGAACTCCCGGCACACCGGTTGAAGCGTTCGGCACTTCATGTGCGCTCATGTCACAGCTCCTTGATTGATTCCTGCTGCCACGTGTAGCCGACCAGCGTCGCCTTCTGCGTGGCGTCTTTCGGCACTCGGAAGACCAGCATGGTGCTGTACACCCGCTGCAGGCCCTTGCTGGTCTCGTTCGAGCCGATCACGGCGCTGTCTGCTGCCGTGAGGTCTTTGATCACGCCGTTCTCTTTCGCGGGCTTGACCTCCCACGTCTCGTTGACGCTGACGAACACCAGGCCGTCGCCGTCTGCGGTGGTCAGGGCCACTGGAGCTGAGGCTCCCGGCGGATAGGTCACGTTCAGCTGACCGTCATCACCGAGATTCTCTCGCTGCTGACTGACCTTCTCACGACGACGCTGCAGGTACTGGTCGTTGGCGATGTCGAACTGAGCCGCGAACTGACTGGAGTCACCGTTCGCCAGCAGGTCGGCATAGTGCTCCCCGACCACTCCCGGAGCGATCGCGAGGTCTCTGCTGTCATTCGGAATCACCTGCGAGCCGACGAGTTCGCTGGGGAGGTCTGGAATCGGCGGGATCGGGTTGTTGATCACCGTCTTGAGCTTGTAGTTGTCGCGGGCCGACTCCTGCTGCAGCAGCAGCAGGCGCTTCGGCTGCCCCTCGGCCTGATCGTCCTGAACGCCGACCAGCACCGTACGGGGAAAGTCTTTGCCAGACTGCGGCAGGAACACGTTCATGGGCGACGACACGATCGAATCAATGGCCGGCTCATCGGGGAACTTCGACTTGATCGCATAGTAGCCCTGCCGTGCGGCGAGAGCCTCGCCGGTGAATCTGCTGGTCAGCATGTTCGGATCGAGGGCGGCGTCTGCCTGACTCGCGGTGGTCGCGATCTGGTCGAGAATGGTCTGAAAATGCGCTTTCAGCACGGGAGTCGCCGACTGATCACTGTCAGCGGGCGCGTCGGAGGCTGCGGAGCTCGGCGCCGACGGATCGGCCTGCGAGCAGCCGGTCAGGGCCAGCATTCCGGCGATGGCGAAGACGAACAGCCCACGCAGCGGCTTCTTCGCGAGGCCGGCACGACTCTTGGCGCCTGTGCCCGGAGTCTTGTCAGGGTTCGCCTTCTCCGACTCGGCGTCATCTGCGCTGCCGGTTGCCGGCTCTGCGGCGGGCGTCTGCGGCCTCTCGCCGGTGGGCCTGGCACTCGATGCCGAAGCGGTCGGGGGCTGCTGTGCCGTAGGACCAGACGATGCCGGCTTCGTGTTCGAAGAATCGTCGTTCGACGGCTTGCCGGGTACCACAGGAGCCTTCCCTGCTTCGGTCTCATAGTCGTCGCCGGGCACGACACCGCCCTTCAGCGACTTCGTTTCTTCAGTGACGAGACGTTTGCCGCGGTGTGTGCGACGACGCGGGCCGCGGCGGTTCGCGATGCGATCGATCAGCAGCAGCACGAAACCGCCCAGCAGCAGCACGTATCCGATGATCTGCAGCGGTCGCACCCACGGTGTCGGGTTCACGTTCGGCCAGCTGATGCTGATCTGGGTGGGCGCCGGCTGCTCGCCGTCAGAGGCGATCAGCAGCGACGAGGTCTGCACGGAGTCGACCTCGAGATGAAGCTGACCGTCAGCGCTCTGCTCAGTGGTCCAGAGATCTGAACCCGCTGGGTCAGGCACCGTCTGCTCTGACCCGGCAGTGCTCACGCCGAGGTCTCGGCCTGCGGAGGTGATGCGGTTGACCGATGCGTTCTCAACCCACGCGTCCACGTCAGAGGACGGGCCTGCCGCTGCGAAGACGCGCTGCGAGCCCGTGACGACCACGGTGGCCTTGCCGTCGTGCTGAGCGAGAGCGGAGCCGTCGATGACGGCCAGTGGCGCAGCGGCATCGCCCTGGGCAGCGGTATCGACTGATTCGACGATCTCAGCCGGCGGGCGCCAGATGGTCTGCTGGCCGAAGCCGACGATCAGTGCCAGGGCCGCGATGGCGAAAAGCACGACGGCGGTATAAAAGCGCAAAGTTCAGACCCTTCCAGTTCTTCCCATAAGACCCTAGATCATAGCGTTCCTCTTTGAAAATCATCTGTGCCTGCGCTGAGAGCGAAGTCCGGCCACCAGGCTCAGCACGGTCATGCGAGGTCGAGAAGCACAGGTACCCTTGGCAGAGGGCTGTGCCCCCCTTCGGCACAGACGTGCGTCGGCACGAGAACACGAGGAACGAGGAACGGCTGATGAGCGCTTCGACACCGGAGGATGCCGCACAGGCCGGCGAGGCGATGAACGCCGAGCCGGAGACCCCGGCCGCGCCCGACGCGAATCCCGCCAGCGCACGTCCCCCTCGCATCCGCACCATGCGCCTCAGCACCGACAACGTCTTCGGCATCGCATTTCTCGGCACCCTCGGTGTGCTGCTCGCTCTGGTGGTCGGCGGCATGGTCGCGACCAGCGCCATGGTCATCACCTATATCGGCGCCGCCCTGTTTCTCGCGCTGGGACTCGATCCGGTCGTGCGGCTGCTGTGTCGCACCGGGATGCCGCGTGGCATCGCCGTGCTGGTCGTCTTCCTGTTCTTCGTGCTCGCCGTGGTCGGAGTCGTGCTGCTGCTGATCCCCGCGATCAACACGCAGGTCGACGAGGCGATTCAGAACACGCCCGTGCTCGTGCACGTGCTCACCCAGCAGGACTGGTTCCAGAGCATCAACCAACAGGTCGACGGTGCGGCCGCGGGCTGGCTCGACGCGGCCCAGCGCTTCGCCGCCGACCCGCAGAACATGCTGCAGGTCGCCGGCGGTCTCGTGACGGTGGGTACCGGCCTGGCCAACTTCGTCGCAGCGACCGTGATCATCGTCGTGCTCACGCTCTACTTCATGGTGTCGTTGCAGGGGCTCAAGCGCGGACTCATATCGCTGCTGCCGGCTTCTCGCCGCAGCCGCTTCACCCGCCTCAGCGACCGCATCTTCGACAACGTCGGCAAGTATGTGATGTCGCAGACGATCATCGCGCTCATCAATGCGGTCTGCGCCTACATCGCGATGTCGATTCTGCAGGTGCGCTTTCGCGAGGTGCTCGCCGTGGTGATCTTCCTCTTCGCCCTGCTGCCACTGGTCGGGTCGCTGACCGCCGCGACGCTGACGACACTCATGACCGTGGTGACTCAGGTGCTGGCCAACCCGGAGAACGTGAACCTGTGGCCTGCCCTGTTCATCATGATCTACTACCTGATCTACATGCAGTTCGAGGCATATGTGCTGACGCCGCACATCGTCAATCGGGCCGTGCCGATTCCCGGTGTGGTCGTGGTGATCGCCGCGCTGCTCGGCGGCACGCTGCTCGGCGTCTTCGGTGCGCTGCTGTCGATTCCGGTGGCGGCCTCGGTCATTCTGCTGGTGCAGGAACTGTGGGTCCCGCGGCAGAACAAGCGCTGAGCACCATCGCTCACTGGCTCAGGGCCGGCCATTCGGTCGGCAGCGGGAGGGCGCTCGGCCGCATCGCGCGCACGATCACGGTCAGCACCTCACGCGTCTGCTTCTCGCCGATCCAGAGATGGCGGCCGTCGGGGATCACGACGAGTTCGGCTTCGGGCACGATGCTGAACCGCTGTCGAGCCTCGGGCGGGCGCAGAAAGTCGTCGTTCTCGGGGATCACCGCGATCAGTCGTCGGCCGGCACCATGCCAGCGGGCGAGTTCGGCAGCGGTCGTGCGATGCAGCGGTGGCGACAGCAGAATGGTGCCGTCGGCAGGATAGTCCAAACCGTATTTGAGCAGCAGCTCGGTGCCGAACGACCATCCCAGCTGCCAGACGTGCGGCAGCCCTCGATGCTCGGCAAAGCGCATAGCCGCTGCGACGTCGAAGCGCTCGGTGATTCCCTCGCCGAATGCGCCCTCGCTGGTGCCGCGGGGGCTTGACGTGCCGCGGGTGTTGAACCGCAGCACGGCGATGTCAGCCATTGCGGGCAGCCTCCAGGCGGCCTTGCGCAGAATGTGCGAATCCATGAAGCCGCCCTGCGTGGGCAGCGGGTGAAAGGTCACCAGCGTCGCTGCGGGCTCTCGATGGGCTGGCAGCGAGAGCTCGCCGACCAGGGTGAGGCCGTCGTCGGTCTGCAGCGTGATCTCTTGCGCACGCCGCGGAAGCTCGGTGTTGGCACGGATCTTCTGCATGTCGCTCATGAGCGCACCTCGTTCTGATCGATCAGCCGACCGACAAACGGTGAATCGGGTTCAGTACCAGCCGAATGACTGCGAATGGCCCCAAGCGCCGCACGGAGTGCTGTAGCGACCGGCGATGTAGCCGAGGCCCCACGTGATCTGGGTGGCCGGGTTCGTCTGCCAGTCAGCCCCGGCAGAAGCCATCTTGCTCCCCGGTAGCGACTGCGGGATGCCATAGGCCCCTGAGCTGCTGTTCGTGGCGTTCACCCGCCACCCCGACTCCTTCTGCCAGAGGCTGACGAGGCAGACGAACTGGTCGGCTCCCCAGCCGCGCGCCTGCACCTGCGCCCAGGCCTCTGCCTGAGCACCAGTCGGGTTCGGCGTGGCGACAGCCGTCGACGCAGCAGTGTTCGACGCAGCAGCGGTGTCGTCCGACGTCGCTGCCGGAACCGGCACCGGGGTCTCAGCCTTCACCAGGTCGGACTGCATCGCGATGACCGCGACCGCAGCCTGCACGCTCTGTGTGTCGATGACCGTGTTGGACTCCTGCGATGCGGTCTCAGTGATCGATGACACCTCGTCGGCGTATGCGGTGTTGACACCGCCGGCGGCCACGAACATCAGTGCCCCGGCCGCCCCGACGGATGCCGTGCGGATGAATGCGCTCACGGCCGCCATCAGAGCACCCCAATCTTCGAGCTGCAGCCCCACTGCCCCCAACCGGCTCTGGCCTGCAGGCCAGAGGCGATCTCGATCTGCTGCTCGCGCGTCGCGCCGTCAGCGGTCGCTGCGTACTTCGTGCCACCTGCCGCGCGCCACGTGGCCGCCGAGAACTGCAAACCACCGTAATACCCGTTGCCGGTGTTGATGTTCCAACGACCTCCTGACTCGCACTGAGCCATGCGATCCCAGACACTGCCGTCACTCGGCGTTGCGACTGCGGTGGCAGTCTTCGACTGTGCGTCTGACTGCTTCTTGGCCGCCTTGGCGTCTGAGCCGTCGTCAGCGGTGGTGGTCTCGGTCTGCGCAGCCGGTGCTGGCGTGACCACTCGCGTCTCAGCCGCGATGACCGTCTGTGGCGTGTCGACGCTCACGGTCGTGATCTGTGCTGCGGGAACGGCGTCGGTGAACGTCTGTCGCTGCAGGTCACCCGCGATCTGCGGCAGATTCGCCTGCACGGCGCTCTGCTCACCGAAGACGCTGTGCGTGTCGGCCTTCACCGTCTCGGCATTCGCGGAATCGGTCACTGCGCTGTGTGCGCCGGAACTCACCAGGGCGAAAGCCACGGCCCCGGCGATGAGCGTTGAGGAAGTCTTCAGAGAAACCATACATTTCCACCCTAGCGTGTCTGTTCCATGCCGTCCAACGTCAGCAGTCTGCTCACAGCCCTGTCTCAGAGGGGGTCAGAGAATGGCCAGCATGATCTCGACCGTGCGATCGAGCACCGCGTCGACCTGACGTTCGTCATAGCCATTGCCCTGACGGGCGAAGACAGCATCCCTGATATCCGAGATCTCAAGCGGCGTGCCCAGCCGAAAGTACGCCACGATGCGGTCGGCCAGCTGATCGACCTGCTTGCGCGAGTATCCGACGCCGAACCAGCCGACACGGCGAAAACGGCGGCCCTCTGGTCGCAGCAGCCTGTCGACGACGACGCGGGCCTGTTCTCGGGCACGCTCCTGCCAGGCCTCATCGCCCATCTCGGCATGGGCCTGATCCCGTTCGCGCTGTGCGAAGGCGTCTTCGAGCCGATCGAGAGCCGCGTCGACCTGAGCCGGTTCATAGCCTTCTCTGACCACGTCGAACGCCGTACCGCGAACAGTGTCTGAAGTCACGTCATCGGCACCGGAGTCATAGGCCGCTCGTGCCCGTTCGAGCAGATCGTCAACCTGGTCGATGTCATAGCCGCGTTTGCCTTTGGGTACTCGCTCGAAAACTGTCGTCACATCCCCATTCTGCCAAAGTCCGTGCGAAAGTGCGTTCAGGCTGCAAGCGTGGCGAAGAGCAGGAGGAGCAGAAAGGCCATCGGCATCGAGGGAATGATAGCGTCCAGGCGGTCCATGAATCCACCGTGACCGGGAATCCACCGGCTCATGTCTTTGATGCCGAGCCAGCGCTTTACTGATGACTCGGCGAGGTCGCCCGCGGTGGCGGTGACCATCAGCAGCGGCCCGACGATCAGCCCGACCCACCACGGCATGCCTGCGATGAGCCAGACCGAGAGCACACCGGCCACGGCCGTGCTGACCAGCGCGCCGGCCTGTCCTTCCCACGTCTTCTTGGGGCTGATCCGAGGGGCCATGGGATGACGCCCGAAGAGCACGCCGCTCGCGTAGGCGCCGGTGTCGTTGCAGACCACGACGATGAGCGCACAGATCAGCCACTCCACGCCGCCCTCATGAGCGATCAGAAGTGCAACGGTCGACAGGCTCATCGCGATGTAGACGATCAGAACCGTCGACCAGCCCACGGCGGGCCAAGGCGACTGACGGCGGATGCCGTGGGCGATGATCTGCCAGAGAGCGGCCAGAACCAGCGCGCCGAGTCCGGCCCACGGCAGAGCTGCTCCGCCGAAGACGAACGCGATGCCCGGAAGCAGACCGGCCACGATTCCCAGCATCCACGGTGAGGCAGAGATCGACCGGAATCGCAGTGCGTGGGCCGTCTCAGCCACAGCCAGGCCGGTCGCCGCCATGAGCACCAGAACGAAAGCCGCATGACTGAGCAGCAGACTGCCCAGCACCACTGCGCCGATGAGCAGAGCAACGCCGATCGCCAACGGCAGGTTGCGGCCTGCCCTCTGCTCGAGACGCTGGTTCGCCTGCTCGAGCTGCTCGACCAGGGCCTTCGCCTGGGCCTGGTGACGATCTCTGTTGGTGCTCACGGTGGTGTCGGCTGTGCTGCGAGGTCAGACCTCGAGCAGCTCGTCTTCTTTGCGCTCGAGCGACTTGTCGATCTGCTCGACGTGCTGCTTGGTCACGGCCTCAAGGTCTTTCTCGCCACGAGCGATCTCGTCATCGCCGACCTCGCCTTTCAGAGCGTCGAAGTCGTCTTTCGCCTTGCGACGCAGGTTGCGCACGACCACGCGAGCCTCTTCTGCCTTCTGGCGAACCAGTTTCACGTACTCCTTGCGGCGCTCTTCGGTGAGCTCTGGCAGCACGACGCGAATGAGGTCGCCGTCGTTGGTAGGGTTCACACCGAGGTTGGGCTCGTTGCGAATCGCCTTCTCGATCTCGTGCAGAGCCGATTTGTCATACGGCGTGATCAGCAGTGTGCGAGCCTCGGGGTTCTGCAGCGAGGCGAGCTGCTGCAGCGGCGTGGGCGTGCCGTAGTAGTCGACGGGGATGCTGGCGAAGAGCGCTGGGTTCGCGCGGCCGGTGCGCACCTGCGCGAACTCGTCTCGTGCGACCTCGACCGCCTTGGCCATGCGCTGCTTGGTCTCGTCAATGATGTCTTTGATCATGATGATGTCTCCTCTGTGCCGATGGTCGTGTGGTGTGCGGTCGATCAGGCGTCGGCACTGACCAGCGTGCCGATCTCGGTGCCTTGAATGGCCCGCGCGATGTTCTCGTGGTCATCCATGCCGAAGATGCGCATCGGCATGGCGTTGTCCATGCAGAGACTGAACGCGGTGGAGTCGACGACTTTCAGACCGCGCACCAAGGCGTCGGTGTAGGTGATCGCCTCGATCTTCTCAGCGTCGGGATGGGTCTTGGGGTCGGCGGTGTAGACCCCGTCGACGCCGTTCTTGGCGAAGAGCACCTCGTCGCATTTGATCTCGAGCGCTCGCTGTGCTGAGACGGTGTCGGTCGAGAAGTACGGCAGCCCTGCACCGGCGCCGAAGACGACGACGCGGCCCTTCTCGAGGTGACGGATGGCACGCAGCGGAATGTATGACTCGGCGACCTGCGTCATCTGGATCGCAGACTGCACGCGGGTGTCGACGCCGGCCTGCTGCAGGAAGTCTTGGAGCGCCAAGGCGTTCATCACTGTGCCGAGCATGCCCATGTAGTCGGCACGGGCGCGGTCCATGCCGCTGAGCGACAGCTCGGCACCGCGAAAGAAGTTGCCCCCGCCGACGACGATCGCAACCTCGACCGTGCGCGACGCGATTGCGACCTGGTGGGCGATGGAGCTGACCACGTCGGGGTTCACTCCCAGAGCACCTGCCCCGAACGCCTCTCCGGAGAGTTTCAGCAGAACTCGTCGACGTCGTTCCATCACCACATGCGCTCCTTCATACTGAGACGCCGGTCTGAACGGCCGCGTCACTGTGCTCTGCAAGTCTAGGGTTCGGTCTCGGTTGCTGCCGTCGAGGGCAGCTCGGCTGTCGTGCAGCCGGATCCCGCACTGCCGAGACCAGCCAGTGAGGGCATACATGAAAGTGGCCCGGCACTCGGCCGGGCCACCAACGAAGCGTCAGGCTCCGACGCGGAAGCGGACGAACGAGTTCACCGTCAGCCCGGCATCCTTCAACACCTGAGCGATGCTCAGCTTGTGATCACGTGCGTAGTCCTGGTCGGGCAGCACGATCGTCTTGAAGAAGCCGTTGAGGCGACCCTCGACGATGCGGGGCAGGGCCTTCTCAGGCTTGCCCTCGTTGCGCGAGGTCTCTTCGGCGATGCGACGCTCGTTCTCGACGTCTTCTGCCGGGACCTCCTCGCGAGTCATGTACTTCGGATCGGCGAACGAGATGTGCTGCGCAATCGAGTGCGCGGTCTCGCTGTCGTCACCGTCGTACGAGACGATCACGCCGAGCTGCGGAGGCAGGTCGGGGTTGGTGCGGTGCAGGTAGACCGCGAAGTGCTCGCCCTCGAGCTGAGTCAGACGACGCAGCTCGACCTTCTCGCCGATGATGGCGCTGGTGTCGGTGATGAGCTCTTCGACGTTCTTGCCCTCGACCGGAGCGGCGAGCGCAGCCGTGAGGTCAGCCGCGCCGACCTCGGCGATTGCGGTGAGCACCTGCTCGGCGAGCTCGATGAAGCGCTCGTTCTTGGCCACGAAGTCGGTCTCGCAGGCCAGCTCGATCAGGTACGCGCGGCGCCCGTCGACCTTGGCAGCGATGAGCCCGTTGGTCGTGGTGCGACCTTCGCGCTTCGCGACGCCCTTCAGGCCCTTCACGCGCAGCAGCTCAATGGCCTTCTCGACGTCGCCTTCGGCCTCGTCAAGCGCCTTCTTGCAGTCGAGCATGCCCGAGCCGGTGCGCTCGCGCAGGGCTTTGACATCAGCGGCAGTGTAATTCGCCATGTTTCTGTTTCTCTCGCTCTCTCGCGTTGGGTTGTCTCGAAGACTTACTTGTCGGCGGGGGTCTCAGCAGCGGGCTGCTCGGCGACCTCAGCAGCGGCCTCGGCGGGCTTCTGCTCATCCTGCTTCAGCAGCTCGCGCTCCCACTCGGCCAGAGGCTCGGCCTCGCCGGCCTCTTCGTCTTTGCTGTGACGCGCGACCAGGCCGGCAGCAGCAGCGTCGGCGATGATCTTGGTGAGCAGCGAGACCGACCGAATCGCGTCGTCGTTGCCCGGAATCGGGTAGGCGATGTCATCGGGGTCGATGTTGGTGTCGAGGATGGCGACGACCGGGATGCCCAGCTTCTTCGCCTCTTGCACGGCGAGGTGCTCTTTGTTGGCGTCGACGATCCACATGGCCGAAGGGGTCTTGTCGAGGTTGCGGATGCCGCCCAGCGTCTTCTCGAGCTTGTCTTTCTCGCGCTTGAGGATGAGCAGCTCTTTCTTGGTGCGACCCGAGCCGGCCACGTCGTCGAAGTCGATCTCTTCGAGCTCTTTCAGACGCTGCAGGCGCTTGTGCACGGTCGAGAAGTTGGTCAGCAGACCACCGAGCCAGCGGTGGTTGATGTACGGCTGGCCCACGCGCGTCGCCTGCTCGGCGATGGCCTCCTGAGCCTGCTTCTTGGTGCCGACGAAGAGAATCGTGCCGCCGTGGGCGACCGTCTGCTTCACGAAGTCGTAGGCCTTGTCGATGTAGCCCAGCGACTTCTGCAGGTCGATGATGTAGATGCCCGAGCGCTCGGTGAAGATGAAGCGCTTGACTTTCGGGTTCCAGCGGCGGGTCTGGTGCCCGAAGTGCACGCCGCTGTCGAGCAGCTGGCGGATGGTAACGACGGCCATTGCCGTGTCTCCTGTTCTGCGTGTGTTCACACGCCTCTTGCGGTTGAGCGGTCACCGGGTCGGTGGCCCCTGGTGCTCATGACTCACCTCACCACCGAAGTGGACCGTTGAGGCTGTGTCATCTGTGCGAGCACGCGAAGTCAGCAGATTGCTCTACTGCTGTCGACAATCATAGCCCACGAAGCGCGCTCTCCGCGCCCTCTCGACGAACGCGTCTTCGCTGCGAGACGTGCCCTGGCGAGTGCGCACAGGCTCCACGCATCCCTTCCGTTCTGCACAGCGGTCTCTGACGTCTTTCAGCGCGGGGCCTGCGACGTTTGAATCGCTCTATGACGAGAGACGCCAACGCCCGCAACAGCACCGGTCTCGACACACGGCCTTCGCATGGATCAGGCCAGCTCAGCGCATCGGCTCCGCGACGGCAGACACCTGGGCGGCGCCGTCAGGGGTCATGGTCCTGTTCCACCCGCGGCCGCTGGAAGCTGATGGTTCCGTCTCTGCTGATCGCTGCCGGCTTCGCTCTGTGGACGCCGGCGGCCGCCGACCTGCAGTCTGCTACGACCCTGCCTGCGCACACACCCTGCAGCGATCTGCCCTGCTGGTCATGGCCGCTGCCCGCACCGAGAACGGTGGCCGGCCCGTTTCGAGCACCGCCGCATCCGTACGGCCCCGGGCATCGCGGCATCGACATCACCGCAGCCGAAGGCGCAGAGGTGCTCGCCGTCGACGACGGCACCGTGTCGTTCGCCGGTCGTGTGGTCGATCGCCCAGTTGTGACGGTCGCTCACGATCACTCCTGGCGTTCCAGCCACGAACCCGTGGAGCCCGTCGTGGCACAGGGCGATCGGGTCGTGCGAGGCCAGGTGATCGGGCGCATCGCCGCGGGCTCGCACTGCTCCGGCTGCCTGCACCTCGGGGCCCGTCATCTGGACGACTACTTCTCGCCCCTGCTGCTGATCGAGGGCGCCGACCCGTCGGTGCTGCTGCCGCTGCCCTGACTCCTGCGCCGGACAACGTGGCCTGCGCAGCCTCGTTCCGAGCCCTCCGCTCGTCAGCGGTGGGTCTGGCACGATCAGGCTCGTGGATGCGCCTGCAGATACGACGAGGCGAGCTGCTCGACCGAGACGTGCGTGTAGATCTGCGTCGTGCCGATGCTCGAGTGCCCGAGCAGAGTCTGCACGGCGCGCAGGTCGGCTCCCCCGTCGAGCATGTGCGTCGCGGCCGTGTGACGAAACGAGTGCGGGCCGGCATTGCGCGCGCCGACTGCGGTGAGCGCCTGTGTGACGACGCCGTGCACCGTGCGTGCGTTGATCTGACCGCCTCGTGCGCCGAGAAAGAGATGATGAGCTGCATCAGGATGCAATGCACGCGCTGCGAGCGTACCTCGCGCGGCCGCGAGGTACTGGTCGATCGCCGCGAGCGCGATCTCGCCGATCGGCACGACACGCTCTTTGTCGCCCTTGCCGATGACAGTGATCAGTCTGTTGTCGTGATCTATGTCGTCCAGGGTCAGACCGACCAGCTCGGAGACGCGCAGCGCAGAGGCATAGAGCACCTCGAGCATGGCCCAGTCGCGCGCCTTCACCGGGTCGCCGGAGGCTGCGGCCTCGTGTGCGTGCTCGAGCAGCGCCCGCATGGTCTGGCGGCTGTGAACGACCGGCAGGGTGCGGCTGGTCTTGGGCACCTGGAGCCGGGCCGCGGGATCAGTCTCGACGATGCCCTGTTCGAACACCCAGCGTCCGAATGACCGTGCGACGGTGGATCGGCGGGCCAGACTCGTCTCGGCGAGACCTCGCTGCGAGCTGTGCCACAGCCAGTCTCTGAGGTGCTCGAGGCTCAACTGCTGAATGCGTGTGACCTGCGCGTCGGCGAGCTCTGCGGCGAGGTCGTTCAGGTCGATGCCGTAGGCCTTCACCGTGTTTGCCGACAGCCCTCTGACCGCCCGAATGTCGTTCAGGTAGCGGTCGATCGCCTCGGCGACAGAGATCTCAGCAGTCATGCCACCAGAATGTCACGCGGTCAGCCGCGCAGCCACGTGCCGCCGCCGCGATCGTGCGCGAGCTGCAGCAGCTCGAGTTCGTTCAGGCACGCGCGCACCGTCGCCAGTGGCATGCCGCAGAGCCGTGCGATGCCCAGGGCGTCATGCGCCTGTCTCGGATGCAGTGCGTCATGCACGCGCACCAGATCAGCGCGCAGCCCGTCGGTCTGCACCTGCTCCATCTCAAGCTCTGGCTGGGCCGTGAGCAGCGACAGGCAGTCATCGGCGCCGGTCACCAGTTCGGCGAGGCCGTCGCGGATGAGCCGATTCGTTCCCGCGGACATCACCGAGAAGACTGACCCCGGCACAGCGGCGACATGGCGCCCCATCTGCGCTGCATGATGCACCGTGTTGAGCGCCCCTGATCTGCGACCGGCCTCGACCACCACCGTCATCACGCCGAGCGCAGCGATCACCCGGTTGCGCTGCAGAAATCTCCAGCGGGTCGGCGGTGTGCCCGGCGCCTGTTCGGCGACCAGACAGCCGCGGTCGGCGATCTCGCGCAGCAGCTCTTCGTTTCCTGCCGGGTAGAGCCGGTCGATGCCGCCGGCGAGCACCGCCACGGTGTCTCCCTGCAGGCTGAGCGCAGCGCGGTGTGCCTGCCGATCGATGCCGTAGGCACCGCCAGAGACCACGGTGAAGCCGTGCTGCACACACCCCTGCACGAGTTCGGCGCAGACTCCCAGCCCGTAGCTGCTGGCTGATCGGGCACCGACGATCGAGATGGCACGTGCCCGGTTCAGCAGCGCTGGTCGGCCGATCGACCACAGACACATCGGCGCATGCTCGGCGAGGTCTGAGAACCGTGTGGGCCATGACTCGTCGCCCGGCAGCAGCAGCGTTGCGTGCAGACTCCTCGCTGAAGAGATCGAGTCGAGAAATCTGCGGTCGCCGAGCCGAGGGCTCCAACGCTGCAGCGCCTCTCGAAGCTGTGAAGTCTGCTCACCGGGTCGACTCGGATCATGCTGTGACCGGATGCCGCCTATGGCCTGACGCAGCGCGTCGACCATTCCGTGCTGACGCACGAGGCGCCCGGCGACGCCGTCTCCCGGCTCGATCAGATACGACCACCAGACCGCCGCCAGCACAGACTCGATCGACTCCGACCGATCCGGCGCTCGCAGCTCATGCAGATGAGCCGTCACCTCTCTGGTTTCTGCCGACGTCAGCCGGTGAACGTCAGCCAAGATGTCGAGCAGTGATCTGTCACCGATCATGTTCGCCTCCGCCTCGCCACGACATCGCCCTGGCGATGTGTTCGCTGCCCGGCGACTGATCGCCGGCGAGATCGCAGAGCGTCCAGGCGATGCGCAGCAGCCGAAAGTAGCCGCGCAGCGTGATGGTGCCGAGGTCGAGCGCCCGGTCGAGCGTCGCGGTGGCCTGTGACGCGGGCCGCAGCCGGCCCCGAAGCGTCTCACCCGACACCTGACTGTTCAGCTCGTGCCCCAGCGGTCGAAGCCGTTCGGCGCTGGCCGCTCTGGCGCGTTCGACCTCTGCCCTGGCCTGAGCACTGGTCAATGTCTGTGGATCGTCGATCAGAACGCGGTGGCTGCGCACCCGGCCAACGTCGACTCTGAGATCGACGCGGTCGAGCAGCGGGCCGCTCAGCCTGGCCAGATAGCGTCTGCGCTGAGCCGACGTGCAGCTGCACGTGCCCTCTGGCTCACCGGCATACCCGCACGGGCACGGGTTGGCCGCCATCACCAGCTGAAAGTCTGCCGGCAGGCGACCCACGGCTCCTGCTCGGTGCAACGTCAGCGTGCCGGTCTCGAGACACTGCCGCAGTGAGTCGAGCACGTGAGCTCTGAACTCGGGCGCTTCGTCGAGAAAGAGCACGCCATGTGCACTCAGCGACACGAGCCCGGGTCTGAGCGAGCTGCCTCCGCCGATCAGCCCGCCCATGGTGAGACTGTGATGCGGCGCCTCGAACGGCGGCTGAGTCGGCAGTTCGCGCACGCCTGTTCTCGACGTGAGCGAGCGCACCGCGGTCACCTCGAGCTGCTCGCGCTTGCTCAGCGGCGGCAGCAGCGTCGCGAGGCTGTTCGCCAGCATCGATTTTCCGGCTCCCGGGCTGCCGGTGAGCATCAGATGATGTCTGCCGGTCGCTGCGACGATCAAGGCCTCGACGGCGTCGCGCTGCCCCACGATCTCGCTGAGATCGGGGGGCGCATGCAGACGCTCGACGTTCGCGGGGGCCAGCTCGTCGACCTCGTCTGCGGACTCGCCCGGCTCGGGCCGGGCCGTGGCCAGTGCAGGTGGCCGATCCCGCGGATGCGGTGGGGCGCCCAAGAGGCGGATCAGCTCGATCAGGTCATCGACACCGACGACATGGATGCCGTCGACGAATCGTGCCTCGGCCAGATTCTCGCTCGGCACGACCGCTTTCGTCACACCGTCTCGCACCGCGCTGAGCAGTGCCGGCAGCACGCCTGGAATCGGCCGAATTCGACCTTCGAGGGTCAGTTCGCCGAGCACGACGGTGTCGCGTGAAGGCTGCGGTGGCACGATGCCCTGGGCGATCAGGACGGCCACGGCGATCGCCGCGTCGAAACCGGTGCCGTGTTTGGGTGCACCCGCCGGCACCAGGTTGACCGTGAGACGCGTATCCGGATACGGCTGGCCGGTGTTGCCCAACGCGACACGCACACGGTGCTCCGCCTGAGCGACGGCCGTGTCGGCCAGACCGACGATGCGCGTCGCGGGCAGTCCCGCGCTCACATCGGCCTCGATGTCGATGAGACAGCCCTCGATTCCGGTCAACGAGACCGCTTGACAGATGCCGAGCGTCATCGCACACCTCGTCGGTGCTCGACCTGCAGACCGTCTCGATACGCCCGCACACCGATGGCGTCGATGCGCACCAGACCGGGCCAGCCGTTGTTGACTTCGAGCCACTGCCCCGCCAAGGCGCGCAGCTGACGCATCTTGCGGGCGTCGATTGCGTCGAAAGGCGTGCCGTGGCGGTCGCTGGCACGCGTCTTCACCTCGATGAAGACGAGCGTCTCACTGTCGCGAGCGATGATGTCGATCTCTCCGGCACGGCCGGAGCGCCAGTTGCGGTCGATGATCGTGTAGCCCAGATCGGTCAGAAAGTGGGCGGCGAACGCCTCGCCTCGGCGGCCGAGCGGCACACGAGGGTCGGCGGCTGCGTCGGGTTGCTGCCCTGCTTGTTCGAGGTTCTCGCTTGCGTTCATGCCACCAGTGTCGGCACGCGAAGGTCACTCCGGCCAGAACCGTCACATCACTGTGCAGAGCGCACTGCTGCATTCGAGGCTGTGCAGAGCACACTGCCCTCGTGCTGACGCGTGACGCTTCTCAGACGAGTTCTATCACTGTTCGTCGAGTGAAAGCTCACTGGGCAGTTCGAGATCGTGGGCGGCGAGCTCTTCGACGTTCACGTCTTTGTACGTCAGCACGCGCACCTGCTTGGCGAAGCGGTCAGACCGGTAGATGTCCCAGACCCAGACGTCGGTCAGATTCAGCTCGATGTAGAAATCGGGCCCGACCTCGCGTCGCTCGAGCTTGACGTCGTTGGCCAGATAGAAGCGGCGTTCTGTCTCGACCACGTACTTGAACATGTGCACGACATCGCGGTACTCGCGGTAGAGCGAGAGCTCTGCCTCGCGTTCATAGTCGTCGAAATCCTGAGGGTCCATATCGCCTCTCACTCTAGCTGCCCTTCCTGCTCTTGTCGCCCCTGCCGCCAGACTGGTGCAGCCAGGTCAGGCGGTGCAGAGCAGACGGTCCGTGCTCGGCGATCGCGGCGAAATGCGCGGCGCTGCCATAGCCGCGATTCGTCTGCCATGAATACTGTGGGTACTGCTCGGCGTACACCGCCATGCGGTCGTCGCGATCGACCTTGGCGAGCACACTCGCGGCCGCCACCGACGCACAGTCGCGGTCGGCTTTGGCACGGATCACCACACGCACCTGGCAGGTCGCATGCAGCCCGGCGGTCAGCCAGTCTGACGAACCGTCCAGAATGACCACTGCCCGGGCCTCTGGCGGCTGCTCGGCCAGCAGCGCGTCGACGGCGCTTGAAGCGGCCTCGCGCAGACAGTTCACGATGCCGTCGCCGTCGATGCGGGTGTTGTCGACCGAGGCGACCGTCCAACCGGCCACCCACTCGCGAATCGGCTCGACCAGGGCATGGCGACGACGGTCGGTGAGCGCCTTGGAATCGCGGAGTCCCTCAGGCCATGCCCCCGCATCCGCTCGAAGCGCGACCGCGCCCACGGTGACCGGGCCGGCAAGCGCGCCGCGACCGACCTCGTCGCAGCCGATCACGAGTGTCGCGCCGTCGGCGAAGAGCCGCTTCTCGAGTTCGAGAGAGGGATCGACCGACGCCATCACTCAGCAGACGACGACTGATCGGGCACGTCTGCGAAGACCTCGTGATGCGCGTCGACGCCCTGCCAGCGCGACGAGGGCCAGGAGATCACGAAGGCTCTGCCGACGACTTGGTCGACGGCGACCATGCCCTTGCCCGGCTCGTCGATGTGCGCGCTCGAATCGCGCGAGTTGCCGCGGTTGTCACCCATCATCCAGAGCGAATCGGCGGGCACCGTCACATCGAAGGTGCGTGCGCATGAGGCATTGCCGGGGGCCACGTACGCCGACTCGTCGAGCTGAACGCCGTTGACGCTCAGCGGCCCGCCGACGCGCTCGCACACCAGGTGGTCGCCTTCGACGCCGATGATGCGCTTGACCAGGTACTGGTGGCTGTCCGAGTCGCCGAGGCCGACGAAGGTGAGAGCGTCTTGAACGCCTCTGCCCAGGCTCCAGCCCTGGGCCGCAGCCGATGGAGCGGCCAGCCAGCCGCCCGGATCCTGGAAGACCACGACGTCGCCGCGTGAGACGCCGAAGGGTTTGGGCTGCAGTCGGTTGACCAGCACGCGGTCGCCGACCTGCAGCGTCTGCTCCATCGATCCCGAGGGAATCGAGAAGGTGCGCACCAGGAACGTGCGCAGCAGGGTCGAGAGGATGAGCGCGACGACGATGATCACCGCGACGTCGCGCAGCATCAGCAGCCCGCGCGATCTGCCCGACCGCTGGTCGCTCGGAATCTGAGACTCCTCTGAGTCAAGCACCTCTTCGCCGCTCACCGGTTGGCCTCTCTCTCATGCTCTGCGTTCGCCGCGCAAAGTCGGCGTGGTGACGACAACGGCCAGCGGGCGCCGCACTGCGACGCATCCGCTGGCCGTTGAACGCGATTCGATCAGCGCTTCTCGCGAATCTTCGCTGCCTTGCCGCGCAGCGAGCGCAGGTAGTACAGCTTGGCGCGACGAACGTCGCCGCGCGAGACGAGCTCGATCTTGTCGATCACCGGCGAGTGCACCGGGAAGGTGCGCTCGACGCCGACCTGGAACGAGATCTTGCGCACGGTGAAGGTCTCGCGCACACCGGCACCCTGGCGCTTGAGCACGACGCCCTGGAACACCTGGATACGGCTGCGGTTGCCCTCGATGATGTTGACGTGCACCTTGACGGTGTCACCGGCGCGGAAGTCTGGGATGTCGCTCTTCAGCGATGCTGCGTCGACTTTGTCCAGCGTGTTGCTCATGAGTTCTTCGCTCTCTGCACCTGCCGCAGGTCAGGAGCGTGAATGCGTAACGATTCGGATGTGTCGACGATCGCTCCCCTGCGGCAGAGACAAGCCGATGACACAATCTCTCATCTTGCCACATGCCGAGGTGAGCCGCAAACCTCTGGCGACACGGCGACGGATGCACCGCGCACGCCCGCCGCTGCGGTTCGGTCACGAGCATGCGGGCTGCATTCGACTGCGCTCGTCAGGGCAGCAGGTCGGGTCGCATGCTCCGGGTGCGCGAGACGCTCTGCTCGTGCTGCCACTCGGCGACGAGACGGTGGTTGCCGCTGAGCAGCACGGCAGGCACCTCGAGACCGCGCCACTCGGCGGGCTTCGTGTAGCTCGGGTGCTCGAGCAGGCCACGGTTGTGCGACTCTTCGACCAGCGACTCGGGGTTGCCGATCACGCCGGGCAGCAGGCGGGCGACGGCTTCGACGACGACCAGAACGGCGACCTCGCCGCCGTTGAGCACGTAGTCGCCGATGCTGATCTCACCGGTGCGCCAGTGCGCAGCGGCGTAGTCCACGACGCGCTGATCGATGCCCTCGTAGCGGCCGCAGCAGAAGACGATGTGCCGTTCGTGCGAGAGCTCGACCGCACGCTGCTGGGTGAATACCGCACCGGCAGGAGTCGTGAACAGCACCAGTGGGTCGTCGGCGCCGGCGAGCACGTCGTCGAACGCCTCGCCCCAGGGCTCGGGACGCATCACCATGCCCGCGCCCCCGCCGTACGGGGTGTCGTCGACCGTGCGGTGCACGTCGTGAGTGTAGTCGCGCAGGCTGTGCACGCGCAGATCGATGATGCCCCGATCGACCGATCTGCCGACCAGCGACAGCCTCAGCGCGTCGAGGTACTCGGGAAAGATCGTGATGACGTCGATGCGCAGGCGCGCCCGCTCAGCGGCGCTCATGCGTTGTCGGCGCCATCGGCTGTTGACGAAGCCTTCTCTGAGCCGGGCGAGGACTGCCCCTTCACCTCGGCCACGACATCCGCCACCTCTTGGGCAGGCACCTCGTCGGCCTCGTCTTCGCCGTCGGCTGCAGGCTCGAACAGCCCACCGGGCGGGGTGATGGTGACGGTGCGCTCGTCGAGATCGACGCCGGTCACGAAGTGTTTGACGAAAGGCAGCAGCACTTCGTCGTTCTCGGTCTGAATCGCGAGGATGTCCTGGCCGGGCAGGTGATCGACTCGCGAGACCGTGCCGACGGCCTCGCCATTGCGCATCACCACGAGGTCGACGAGCTGGTGATCGTACCAGGCGTCGGTCTCTTCGGGCAGCTTGGTCTCATCCTGATCGATGGTCAGAATGGCCTTGGCGATGGTCTCTGCCGCCGTGCGGTCAGGGATCTCTGCGAAGAAGGCGACCGGACTGGTGTTGTACCAGCGCAGTTCGCGCAGAGAGATGGTGCGGCCGTGCCATGGGGATTTGGCCGGCACCTGCAGGTTGAAAGTGGCGCCCGGAACCAGGCGCCGCTCGGGCTCATCGGTGTACAGCTCTACCTTGAGGCCACCTTTGAGCCCGTGCGGCTTGGTCAGACGGGCGATGCGAAGCTGCAGCATGACCTATGCGTCGGTGTCGACGATGTTGACCCGCACGCGACGGCCGTCGGCCAGGGCGTCGACCACAGTGCGGAGTGCCTGCGCCGTGCGCCCTGAACGACCGATCACGCGGCCCAGGTCATCGGGTGCGACACGCACGTCGATGACGTCGGCCCGAGCGGTGTGCCGCTCATCGACGGTGACGTCGTCAGGGCTGCTGACGATGCCACGCACCAGATGGTCAACGGTCTGCTGCAGCATGCTCACGCCTCGTCAGCGGCGGGCTCGGCTGCGGCCTCTGCCTCGGCGGCGGGAGCGGCCTTCTTCTCGGTCTTGGGCAGCAGCACCGACTTCTTGGCGGTGTCGCGCTCGAACTTCACCTTGGCCTCAGGGGCCTTGACGGTGCTCTTGGCGTCTTTCTCGCCCTTGAACTTCGCCCAGTCACCGGTCAGGGTGAGCAGCTTGAACAGCTGGTCAGAGGGCTGAGCGCCCACCGACAGCCAGTACTGCGCGCGATCTGAGTCGATCTCGATCAGCGAGGGGTGCATGGTCGGCACGTAGCGGCCGATCTCCTCGATGACGCGACCATCGCGCTTGGCTCGTGAATCGGTGACCACGACGCGAAACTCGGGTGCGTGGACCTTGCCGAAGCGCTTCAGACGGATTTTGACAGACACAATGCTCCTGTAATTCAGATTCGATTCGAACCCAGTCGTGGGTGTGGGGCCTCACGACGGAAAGCTCTGGATGATCGCGGGCATGCAGATGAGAGGGTCTGCGCGCCCACGGGTTACCGACTGTCTATTGTGCCACACTCCGCACCGTTTGTGTGCCACATGACGCTGTGACGCGCCATGACGCCACGTGCGCAGCGCAGACCACTACGCTTTACCCATGCGCATCGACTTCGCTCAGTCCCGCCCATCGACGCTCGGCGTCGAATGGGAGGTGGTGCTGATTGACCGCAGCACACGGGAGCCCGCCTCACGTGCTGCCGAGATCCACGACGCCCTGCAGGGCACGCCGGTCGCCGCTCGCCTCGATCACGAGCTGCTCGAGAACACCGTCGAGATCGTCACCGGCGTGCACGGCACCGTGTCGTCTGCCCTCGGCGAGATCGAACAGGTGAGCACTGCGCTCGCTGCGACGGCCGACGAGCTGGGCCTCGGCATCCTCTGCGCCGGCGTGCACCCGTTCGCCAAGGCGACGCAGCAGCCGTACACGCGCAACGAGCGGTATCAGAAGCTGATCGACCGCACCCAGTGGTGGGGTCGCATGATGGCCATCTACGGCGTGCACGTGCACGTCGGCGTCGACGACCGCCGCAAGGCCGTGCCTCTGGTCAACGGGCTGCTCGGCTATCTGCCGCACCTGCAGGCCCTCAGCGCGTCGAGCCCCTGGTGGGAGGGCGTGAACACGGGCTACGCGTCGAATCGGGCGATGATGTTCCGTCAGCTGCCGACGGCCGGGCTGCCGCCGCACGTCGAGACGTGGCAGGACTTCGAGACCTTCGTGGCCGGCGCGCTGCAGACCGGGGTGATCGACCAGCTCAACGAGATTCGCTGGGATGTTCGCCCTGCGCCGAAGTTCGGCACGGTCGAGAACCGCGTGTGCGACGGCCCGCCGACCCTGCTCGAGGTCGGGGCGCTCACCGCGTTCATCCAGTGCGCGGTCGACGAGCTCAGCGAGCAGATCGAGACGGGTCGTGCGCCCGAGCGCATTCCCGACTGGGCGATCGCCGAGAACAAGTGGCGCGCAGCGCGCTACGGGCTGCCCACGGTGTTCATCGCCGACCAGAATCTCACGGAGCGCAGCATCATCGACGACACGCTCGAGCTGCTCGACCGCTGGCAGCCCCGTGCCCAGAGACTGGGCTGCGCCGAGCAGCTCGCCGACGTCGAGACCATCATTCGCGGCGGTGCCAGCTACCAGCGTCAGCTGCGCGTCGCTTCACAGCACGGCGGCGATCTGCATGCCGTCGTCGATGCGCTGATGGCCGAGTTCGAGGCGGGGCGACCGCTCGACCGCTGAGCTGCGAGCAGCGAGGGTCAGAGCGTACTCCCGCCGCTCGGGCAGCTCGCGCAGAGCCGCTGCGCGGTGGTGACCGCGCGTGCGATCAGCGTTTGAACAGGCCGCCGAGGCCGGGCACCTCGTTCGGGTCGATGCGCGGCGGAGCCCCTGCAGCCTCTCCCGTGCCCTCGCCACCGGCCGGCCCGCCGGCCGCGCCGAAAGCCGATCCCGCAGCGCCGGCCCCGAATGCGGATGCCGCCTGCGAGAGCGAGCGCTCGGTCGCCTTGGTCTGCTGGTCGCGAAGCTCGGCCTCCTGCTGGGCCCGCTTCGCCGGGTTGCCGCTCTTGGCCTTGCCCTTCTTGCCCTTGCCCTTGACGTTCTTGCGCTTCTGCCCGCCGTGCCCCATGGCTCCCATGCCCGGAAGATTCGGTACGCCGCCGCGGGCAACCGACTTCATCATCTTGGCCGCCTGCTCGAAGCGCTGCACGAGGCTGTTCACCTCGCTGACGGTGGTGCCCGAACCGTTGGCGATGCGCAGCCGGCGTGAACCGTTGAGCAGCTTGGGGTTCTGTCGCTCGGCCTTGGTCATCGACTGGATGATCGCCTCGGTGCGGGTCAGCTGCGACTCGTCGAACTGCTCGAGCTGCTGACGCATGCCAGCCGCTCCCGGCATCATGCCGAGCAGCTTCTTCATCGAGCCCATCTTCTTGATCTGCTGCATCTGCTGCAGAAAGTCGTCGAGGGTGAAGGCGTCCTTCGCGATCTTCTCGGCGACTCTGCGCGCCTCCTCCTCGTCGAAGGTGCGCTGCGCCTCTTCGATCAGGGTGAGCACGTCGCCCATGTCGAGGATGCGTTTGGCCTGGCGGTCGGGGTGGAAGATCTCGAGATCGTCGAGACGCTCGCCGGTCGAGGCGAAGAGGATCGGCTTGCCCGTGACGCTCACCACTGAGAGCGCGGCGCCGCCGCGGGTGTCGCCGTCGAGCTTCGAGAGCACGACACCGGTGAAGTCGACGCCCTCGTTGAAGGCCTGCGCCGTGGCGACGGCATCCTGACCGATCATCGCATCGATCACGAAGAGCACCTCGTCGGGGTTGATCGCCCGACGGATGTCACTCGCCTGCTTCATCATCTCTGCGTCGACGCCGGTTCGACCGGCGGTGTCGACGATGACCACGTCGTACTGCTTGTCGCGAGCGTACGAGATCGAGTGCTTGGCCACCTCGACCGGGTTGCCGATGCCGTTGCCGGGCTCAGGCGCGTAGACCGGCACTCCGGCCTGCTCGCCGACCACCTGCAGCTGGCCGACGGCGTTGGGGCGCTGCAGGTCGGCGGCGACGAGAATCGGTGTGTGGCCGTCTTTGGCCAGGAACTTCGCCAGCTTGCCGGCGAAGGTGGTCTTGCCGGCACCCTGCAGGCCGGCCAGCATGATGACCGTGGGCGGCTGCTTCGCGAGCTGCAGTCGGCGGGTCTGCCCGCCGAGGATGTTGGTGAGCTCTTCGTCGACGATCTTCACGACCTGCTGCGCCGGGTTCAGCGCCTGGTTGACCTCGTCTGAGAGCGCGCGTTCGCGCACGGTGGAGGTGAAGCCCTTGACCACACTCAGCGCGACGTCGGCGTCGAGCAGGGCGCGGCGGATCTCGCGCACGGTGGCGTCGACGTCGGCAGGAGACAGCTTGCCCTTGGTGCGCAGGTGCGCGAAGGTCTGGACCAGCCGTTCAGAGAGATTCGAGAAAGTAGCCATATCGGGTCGATTCTAGCCGACGCGGGCGCGTTGTGCGGAGTCGTCTCTCAACGCTCGAACGTTCGACCCCGGATACGCAGATTCGACGCGCAGACGCGAGACCGCCGTCTCAGAGGCTCACCCGAAGATCGCACGCAGCTCGTGGTAGCGCCCGACCGGCACCTGCTTCGTCTCGGCCAGCTCGTCGAAGGGCACGCTGATGATGTCGGTGCCGCGCAGAGCCACCATGCGCCCCCATTGGCGACGCGCGACCAGCTCCACGACTTCGAGGCCGAGTCTCGTGGCCAGCACTCGGTCGAACGCCGTGGGCACTCCCCCGCGCTGAATGTGACCGAGCACCGTCGCGCGACTCTCGATGCCCGTGTGCTCCTCGATCAGCGGAGCGAGCATCTCTCCGATGCCGCCGAGTCGAGCGCGTCCGAACCCGTCGAGGCCCTTGTCTGAGAACGCCCCATCCATATCCGGCAGGGTGAACCCCTCGGCGACGACGACCATCGGCGAACGGCCGCGATCGCGCACCGAGATCACCCACTCGCACACCTGGTCGAGGCTCTCGGTCTGCTCAGGAATCAGGATCGCATGCGCGCCGCCGGCCGTGCCCGCGTGCAAGGCGATCCACCCGGCGTGGCGGCCCATCACCTCGAGCACCATGCACCGTTTGTGCGCATTGCCCGTCGTGCGCAGTCGGTCGATCGCCTCAGTGGCGATCGACACCGCCGTGTCGAATCCGAAGCTGTAGTCGGTGCCGTCCAAATCGTTGTCGATGGTCTTCGGCACCCCGACGATCGGGATGCCGTCGTTGCGCAGCAGACTCGCCGCTCGCATCGTGCCGTCTCCGCCGATCGCGATCACCGCATCCACACCCTGCTCGGCGAGGGTGCGCAGAATGTTCTCGGGCTGGCCCGCCTCGGTTCGATACGGCCCGATGCGCGAGGTGCCGAGAATGGTGCCGCCCTCTTTGGCGAGGCCGCGCACCCGGGCGCGATCGAGCGTGATGCAGTCGCCCTCGATCATGCCGCGCCAGCCGTCGAGAAAGCCGACGAACTCCTGGCCGTAGACTTCGGTGCCCTTGAGCACTGCACCACGGATCACCGCGTTGAGCCCAGGGCAGTCGCCGCCAGACGTGAGGATGCCGATGCGTCGCGGCATCTGCTCCAGAGCGGTCGGGTCGGTCAGTGTCTCCATGCGGCTCCCCTGTGAACGGCGGCTGTCGTCAGCTGCTGCGACGTGTAGCACCAGCGTATCGGCATGGAATGACGACTCTGTGAACGGAACCTCAGTGATCTGCGGGAATCGGCTTGCGCGCCAGCCACGCCGCGACGATCGCACCACTGATGTTGTGCCAGACCGAGAACACCGCCGGTGCCAGCGCGGCCGCCGGGTTGAAGTGCACCGTGGCCAGCGAGGCCGCGAGCCCCGAGTTCTGCATGCCAACCTCGAATGCGAGCGCACGACGCGCCGCGTGATCGAGGTGCACGGCGCGACCGGCGAGGTAGCCGAGCAGCAGCCCGATGCCGTTGTGCAGCACGACCGCGAGAATGATCAGCAGCCCCGCCTGAGCGAAGGCAGCCGCGCTCTTGCCCATCACCGCGGTGACGATCGTCGCGATCGCGATCGCCGACAGCCAGGGCAGCACCGGCTTGATGTAGTCGATGATGCGCCCGAACAGGCTGCGCACGATGACGCCGGCGATGACCGGCAGCAGCACCGTCTTCAAGATGTCGAGGAACATCGCCTCGACTGGAATCGACATGTACTGCCCTGCGAGCGCCAGCGTCAGCAGCGGCATCAGCAGCGGCGCGATGAGTGTCGAGACCGTCGCCACCGACACTGAGAACGCCACGTCGCCCTTGGCCAGATACGTCATCACGTTCGAGGCCGTGCCGCTCGGCGCGCAGCCGACCAGAATCACGCCGACGGCCAGCTCGGCGGGCAGCTGCAGCGCCCACACCACGAGCAGCCCGGCGAGCGGCATGATCACATAGTGCGCGACCAGACCGAGCAGCACGACCAGCGGCCGTCTGGCGATGCGCTTGAAATCGGCACCGGTGAGGGTGATGCCCATCAGGAACATGATGAGCCCCAGCAGGTACGGCACGATCGGCGTGATCGGCGTGAACGTCGCCGGCAGAAAGAAGCCCAGCACCGCGGCGATGATCACGATCGCCGGGAACACCGTCACCGCGAGAATCGCGTTGCGATCGCGCTTCGGCCGTGGTGCGGATGCCGGGGTGTCGGAACCCTGCAGAGGTGCGTCAGATGATGATTCGGTCTGGTCGGTGTTCTTCACGGCGCTCCATGCTACTCTCCGTTCGCCCGCCGGCCGAGAAGGACGGCGAAGGTCACGGCCTCTGCCCCGCAGCGACCGACGCATCCGGCGAACGCTACAGTGGTGTCGATGCCACCCCGCACCCCTCTCTTCGCCGACGACCTCATCGCCTGGTATCTCGACGAACGCCGCGATCTGCCCTGGCGCGCCGACGACGCGACGCCGTGGGGCGTGCTGGTCAGCGAGTTCATGCTGCAGCAGACGCAGGTCGACCGTGTGCTGCCGCGCTGGCACGAGTGGATGCTGGCGTGGCCGACGCCCTGCGATCTTGCGGCTGCGAGCGCCGGCGATGCCATTCGCGCCTGGGATCGGCTCGGCTACCCGCGTCGGGCGGGCTGGCTGCACGCCGCCGCGCGTCAGATCTGCGCCGATCACGCCGGTATTGTGCCCGACGACCTCGACACGCTGCTGTCGTTGAAGGGCGTCGGTGACTACACCGCCCGCGCTGTGCTGGTCTTCGCGTTTCATCAGCGGCATCCTGTCGTCGACACGAACATTCGGCGTGTGCTCGCCCGAGCTGCCGACGGCGAGGCCGAACCGGGCGCGCCGACACCGGTGCACGATCTGCCCGCGATGTCGGCGCAGCTGCCGGCGGACGCCGAACGTGCTCGCCTGGCCACCTACGCCTTCATGGAGTTCGGAGCGCTCGTCTGCACCGCCCGTGCACCGAGCTGCGAGACCTGCTCGATTCGTTCACGGTGTGCCTGGGTCGCCGCCGGGTCACCGCCGTCTGCAGTGCCGAAGCGTCGCACGCAGGCACGGTTCGAGGGCAGCGACCGGCAGGCTCGGGGCCGCATCATGGCCGTGCTGCGCGCAGCCCGCGAGCCGGTGACGGTCGATGATCTGCTGCAGGATGCTCCGGATCGCCCGCAGGCCGAACGCGCGCTCGCCTCGCTGGTCGCCGACGGTCTCGCTGTCGAGAGCGAGCATGGCGGCCGGTTCCAGCTGCCCTGACCGGGCGGTGACGGGTGCTACCCCACCAGCTCGGCGGCGAAGGTGTTCGCGTTGAAGGCGGCGATGTCGTCGATGCCCTCGCCGAAGCCGATCAGCTTGACCGAGATTCCGGTGGCCTGCTGCACGCCCACGACGAAGCCGCCCTTGGCCGAGCCGTCGATCTTCGAGAGCACGATGCCGGTGACCCCGGCATGGTCGATGAAGGCCTGCGCCTGGCTCAGCCCGTTCTGCCCGGTGGTGGCGTCGAGCACCAGCAGCACCTCGGCGATCGGCGCGAGCTTCTCGACCACACGGCGAATCTTGGTCAGCTCGTCCATGAGCCCGGCCTTGGTCTGCAGCCGGCCGGCCGTATCGATGATGACCACATCCGCGTCGACGTCGATGCCGTGCTGCACGGCCTGGTATGCGACCGAGGCGGGATCCTGCCCCTGCTGCTGCGGTCGCACCACCTCGGCACCGGCCCGCTGCCCCCAGGTGGCCACCTGCTCGACGGCCGCCGCGCGGAACGTATCGGCCGCACCGATCACCACGCGCCTGTCGGCCCGGGTGATGAAGCGCGCGAGCTTGCCGATCGTCGTCGTCTTGCCGACGCCGTTGACCCCGACCACCAGCACGACCGCAGGCAGCAGGCGACCGGTTGCAGCATCCTGCGGGCGGGTCAGCCGCAACGTCGGATCGTTCGCGCTCAGCCGCTCGGCCAGCTCGTCGCGCAGCACGTTGCGCAGCTCGCGTTCATCGGCGATGGCCAGCCGCTCGACGTTCGACCGCACCGCCTCGACGATCGACTCAGAGGCCTCAGCGCCGAAGTCGCCGAGAATGAGGCTGTCTTCGAGACCTTCCCAGCTGCTCTCGTCGATGGGCCGCGTGCCCTGAAAGAGGTTGCGCAGACTGCCGCGCAGTGACCATTTGCTCATTTCCCGCTCCTGTCGTGCTCTTCGGCATCGTGCTCGTCGCGCTCCATGCGCTGCCCCACCACGGCCGACACCCCATCCTGCCGCATCGACACACCATACAGCGCGTCGGCGATCTCCATCGTGCGCTTCTGATGGGTGATGACGATGAGCTGGGAGTCACGCCGCAGCCGCTCGAACACCGAGAGCAGACGCCCCAGGTTCGCGTCGTCGAGTGCCGCCTCGACCTCGTCCATGATGTAGAACGGGCTCGGTCGTGCGATGAAGATCGCGACGAGCAGGGCGACCGCCGCGAGCGAGCGCTCGCCGCCGGAGAGCAGCGAGAGCCGGTCGATCTTCTTGCCGGCGGGTCTGATGTGCACCGCGATGCCGGTGGTCAGCGGATGCTCCGGGTCGGTCAGCGTGAGCGACCCGCGCCCACCGGGAAAGAGCACCGGGAAGATCTCGTCGAAGGCACGCTGCGTGTCGTCGAAGGCCTCGACGAAGATCGTCTGCATCTTCTCGTCGAGCTCGTCGCTGATGGCGATCAGATCAGCTCGCGTCTTGCGCAGATCGACGAGCTGGTCGTTCATGTAGTTGTACCGCTCTTCGAGCGCGGCGAACTCTTCGAGCGCGAGCGGATTCACCCGCCCCAGCCGGCTCAGCGCACGCTGGGCCTTCACCAGCCGCAGCCTCTGCTGCTCATGGTCGTAGGGCACGGTCTCGACCGTCTCGTCGGCGTCGGCCCACTCGCCCGTCACCGGAATCGGCAGGTGCGGCCCGCTCTCGGCGATCAGCACGTCGACGTCGATGTTCAGCTCGGTGCGCACGCGTTCGGCGGCCGAGTCGCGGCGCACCCGCTGCTCGTGCTCGCGCAGTTCGATGCCGTGCGAGCGCTCGGCGAGCAGTTCGAGCTGATGCTGCTGCTCGGTGATGCGCTCGCGCAGGTCGCGCAGCTGCCCGTGCTGCTGGTTTCGGGCCACCTCGTGCTCGGCGACGGCGAGTCGCGCCTGCTGCAGCGACGTGCCGAGGTGCGCCGTGATGTCGGGCAGCAGCGCCTGCACGTGTTCGGCGCGCTCCAGCTGGATGCTGCGGATCGCCTGCTCCCGCGCCTGCGCCTCGGCCTGTGCCTTCGACTGTTCGGCATCGCGTTGCAGCGTCTCTGCCCGGCGCTGCTCGGCCTTCGCCCGTTCGCGGGCGGTCTCGACCGAGATGCGCACCTCCATCTCGTGCGCTCGGGCCGTCTCGAGCGCATCGAGGGCGGGCTGGCGGTCGACGGGTTCGTTCAGCGGCTGCGGCTCGGCGTCGAAGGATGCCAACGCTGCGTGCGCCTGCTCGCTTGCGCCGGTCGCTTCGTCGAGTCGCGTTCGCGCGTGTTCCGCCTGCGTCGTGAGACGTGCGAGCTCCGCCTCGGCGCTGTCGACCTGGGCACGCAGCGAACCGAGCCGTTTGGCGGTCTCAGCTGCGCGGGCATCCGCCGCACGCAGCGCGGCGAGAGCGCGATCGCGTTCGACGCGCCGGGCATCACGCTCGTCGCGGGCGAGGTCGATGCGTGCGCTCGCCGACGCCACCGAGGCTCGAGCCTCGTCGGCGGCGTGGAGCGCCTCATCGCGCTGAGCAAGCAGCTGCAGTCGCGACTGTCCGGCATCGCCGCCGCCGCGCACCAGAGCGCAACCGATCACGTCGCCCTCGGGCGTGACGACCTGCCAGTCGCCGTCGGGCAGGGCGTCGAGCACGGCGACCGGGTCGATCACCGCTGCAGTGCTGTCAGCGCCCGCTGCTGCTCGAATGATCACCGTGTGGGCGAGTCGAGCGAGCACTCCAGACGGCCCCTGAGCCACATCGGGCGCCCATGTCGCCCCGGGCGGCAGCGTCGGGCGGTCGCTCAGCGCGCCCGCGGGCTGGGGCGCCACGGGCTCGGCGACGACGCCGGTCACCTGCCCCAGATCACCCGCACGGGCGTCGCGCAGAACGGCTGCGCCGGCTGCGCTGGAGTCGACCAGCAGCGCATCGGTCAGCGCGCCGAGCGCCGCGGCGACGGCTGCCTCGAAGCCCGCCTGCACCTGCAGCGCGTCGGCGACGCGGCCGCGCACGCCGTTGGTCTCGGCATGGATGATCTGCGCTGAGCCGTCGCGCGATTCGAGAGCCATGCCGAGGGCCGCGGCACGAGCCTGCTGCGAGTCTGCCTCAGCGGTCGCCTTCGCCTGCAGATCGCGTGCCCCGGTCAACGTTCGTTCGGCGGCTTCGAGCCGGTCAGTCGCGGCGCGGTAGGCGGCGTCGAGGTCTGTGGTCGCGCTGCCCGGAGTCTCTGCGCCTTCGTGCGTCGGCTCTTTCGTCTGCTCGGCGGCTGTGGCTTCGGCGAGCTCCTGCGCCCGCTGATCGCGGCGTTCGGCTGCCTGTTGCACAGCGGCCGTCTGCGACTCCACCTGCCGTTCGGCAGCCTCGACCTTGCCGGCGGCGATCTCGACGGCGTTCGCGAGCGCCGAGCGGCGCAGTTCGTGCCGGCTGAGCAGAGAGGCCTGCTCGGCGATCTGCGCGTCGACGGCCTGCAGCGCGTCGACGGCCCCGCGGGTGGCCGCCCGCTGCTCGTCGAGAGCAGTCGCCAACTCGGCCGCACGGTCGGCGAGCTCTCGTGCGGCACTCCTCGCGCTGTCGGCCTGATCGAATCTGGCCGCGACATCGAGGTCGAAGGTTTGCTGCCGCACTGAGAGCAGCGCGACCCGCTGCTCGGCGATCGACCGCAGCGAGCGAAAGCGTTCTGCCGCCGACTCCAGTCGGTGCACGACCCTGCGCGAGCGCTCCAGATCGTCTGAGACTGTGGTCGCCTCAAGTTCGACCTGGCGGCCGCGGCTCGCCTCGATGGCCTCGCGCAGCGTGCTCTGCTCACTCTCAAGAGCCTGTCGCTGGGCCGCGAGAGTGCCCAGGTCGGTGTCGAGCTCAACGATCTCGGCGGCGAGCAGCCGAGAGGTCGCGTCACGCACCTCGGCCTGGATCTGCTGTGCCGAACGTGCGATCTCGGCCTGGCGACCGAGGGGCTTCAGCTGGCGTCGCAGCTCGGCGGTGAGGTCACTCACCCGCTGCAGGTTGGCCTCCATGGCATCGAGCTTGCGCACTGTGCGCTCTTTGCGACGACGGTGTTTGAGAATGCCGGCCGCCTCTTCGATGAAGCCGCGGCGCTCTTCCGGCGACGCGCGCAGCACCTGATCGAGCTGCCCCTGGCTGACGATGACGTGCATCTCACGTCCCAGACCCGAATCGCTCAGCAGCTCCTGCACGTCGAGCAGTCGGCATGACTGCCCGTTGACCGCGTACTCGCTGCCGCCGTTGCGAAACAGCGTTCGCGAGATCGTGACCTCGGTGTATTCGATCGGCAGCGCACCGTCGGTGTTGTCGATGGTGAGTTCGACCTGGGCGCGGCCGAGCGGCCCCTTCTTCGCGGTACCGGCGAAGATGACATCTTCCATCTTGCCGCCGCGCAGCGTCTTGACTCCCTGCTCGCCCATCACCCAGGCAAGCGCATCCACCACGTTCGACTTGCCCGACCCGTTCGGGCCGACGACGGCAGTGACCCCGGGCTCGAACTCGAACGTGGTCGCGTGCGCGAACGACTTGAACCCTTTCAGGGTCAGCCTCTTCACATACACGTCGAACGGCTCGCTTTCTCTGTCACCGCCTGCCGTCAGTCTGGTCGGTCGGCGGTCTTCCTCGCTGCATACAGGCTACCGGGTGCGCTCCCGGCGACCGCACCATGGCATCCGCGCGACGTCTCGCACGCCCGCTCTATTTCGCCACCTGCACCAGGCGGGTCTGCCCGCCGGCAACGAGATAGCCGCGCCCTGCCGGCCACCGAGACGTGTCGTCGGCGGGCACGTTCGCCCTGAGATAGCGGTCGCTGTCATCGTTCTCGGGGCGCAGCAGCAGACCGCATCTGATCGTTCGCACGGCACCGTGCAGCTCCCAGGCTGCGGGCAGCGTCGCAGGGTCGACATCGACCAGGCAGGTGATGCCCTCACGTCGGCAGTGTGCGACGAGCGCGGCGAGACGAGACTCGGCAGGGGTGCCCACGAAATCGGCGGTGTGGTCGATCACGATCAGCAGCTGATCGCCGTCGAGCGCTGGCCGAGTGGGCTCTGAAGTCTGCACCGGCTGCTTCGACTGCACGCCGGAGTGGCTGGGAGCGGCCGACAGCCAGTCGTCGTCGGCGAGCCAGCCGGCAGTGTCGAATTGCGCCAGGCTCGGTCGTGCTGCCGGCGCCTCGACTGCCCCGAGTATCTCGTCGATCGCGTTGATCACCTGGGCTTCGTCGTTCGCGACGCGTGACCACGAGATCGCCGCGTCGAGGGGTGACGTCTTCGGCGTGATGAGGATGCTCTGTGCTGCAGGCCGCGATGTCGCGAGTGCTCGCGTGAGCACACCGAGCACCGCGGAGTTCTCGTCGTTCGAGCGCCCCTGCACCAGAAACGGCTCGTGCGCCGGCAGTCCGACTGGCGCGAGGGTGTCGTCGGCCACGGCGAAGACCGGCGCATGATCGACGTCCAAGGCCGGCAGCGAATCGAGTGCGACCGTCTCGGGCAGACGACGGATGCTCGGTGTCGGCTCCGCCCCGATGTCGGCCAGACGCGCGGCCGCTTCGGCGAGCACCGCGGCCTGTTCAGTCACAGTGACGGCGCCATGGGGCACCCCGATCTGCGCTTCGAGACCGCCGCACATGCCGCCGATGACGATGCCGCGACCGGGAGGCGCATCATCGAGCACGCCGGTGTCGACGTCGAGCAGGCCGCCGACAGCAGCGTCCGTCACCCGCAGCACAAGAGTCTGCCCCAGGCTCGACGCGATCGTTGCAGGCAGTCCGCCCGGCCGGCTCGTGGTGAATGCGAAGTGGATGCCCACGTCGCGCCCGGTCGCGAACAGCGCGGCGAGCGAGCCGATCACGTCGAAGCCTCGCGCGAACTCGTACTGTTCCTGCATTGCCGCCAGGTCGTCGATCAGCACGTAGACCCGGGGCAGGCCGTCGGCTGTCGCCGTCGGCAGTTCGTCGACGGCTGAGGCCTTGGCTCGTCGCAGCAGCGCGAGGCGCTCGGTGGCAGTGGCGTCGAGCTGACGCAGCAGGCGTTGGATGCGTTCACGATCGTCTGCGGCGATGACCGCGCCGACCGTCGGCAGCGTGTCAAGCTGTTCGAGCCCGGCTCCAGCGGCATCGATGACATAGATGTGTGTGGCCGCGGTGCGGCTCGGCTGATCGCTCAGCTGCCAGGCGAGGGTGCGCAGCACCTGGGTGCGGCCCGAGCCGGCGCTGCCGATCACGCGAAGGTGCCCGTCTGCCGCAGGCGACCACGCATAGATCTGCTGCCGCTGATGCTGCGGGTCGTCTGCCACCCCCAACACGATCTCATCGGCGCTCTGCGGCCGCTGGGCTGTCTGAGCGCTTGCAGACGACCCAGGTCGCCCAGAAAGCCCAGACGACTCACTCATTTCAGACGACTCAGACAGTGGCAGCGCGAGCCGACTGGGCAGCGCGTCGAGCCACGGGCGACGCGGTGCATCGAGCCGCAGCCCCTCGGCGGCGGCGAGCATCGCGTCGCGCATGGCCTCGATCTCACGCTGCGCCTGCGCACCGGTGCGATCGCGCGTCGCGGGCTGCAGCCACTGTCGAGCCGTCTGAAAGGGCAGCTCTGCGATCGTGATCTGTGCGGCTTCGCGGCCGAGGATCATCGGTGCGCCCAGATACGCCGTCTGGAAGTGCTGCACGAGCCCGGGCCCGACGCGCACTGCGGCTCGACCTGGGGTGCTCGCCGAGAAGTGCGCGGCGTCAGGTATGCCCAGCACATCGGTGCTGTCCTGCTCGTCTGCCATCCGCAGAGCGACCCGCAGGTTCGCATTGGCTCGAAGATTGTCGTTGACGACGCCCGACGGGCGCTGCGTCGCGAGAATCAGGTGCACCCCGAGCGAGCGTCCGCGGGCCGCGATGTCGACGATGCCGGTGACGAACTCGGGCACATCGGCCACGAGCGCGGCGAACTCGTCGACCACGATGACGAGCGTGGGCGGGGTGCGCGGGTCGCGCAGACGCTCCATGCCGAGCAGGTCTTTGGCTCCGACGGCGTTGAACAGGTGCTCGCGTCGGGTGAGCTCTGCACGCAGCGATATCAGGGTGCGCTGCACGAGATGCGGGTCGAGGTCGGTGACCAGCCCGACGGTGTGCGGCAGACCGACGCACTCGGCGAATGCCGCCCCGCCCTTGTAGTCGACGAGCAGAAACGTCAGACGATCAGGTGCGTATTCGGCGGCCATCGCCATGATCCACGTCTGCAGGAATTCGCTTTTGCCACTTCCAGTCGTGCCACCAATCAACGCGTGCGGCCCCTGTTCGCGCAGGTTCAGGACGAATGTGCCATTCGTGCCGACGCCGAGATATGCGTTCAGCCCGGAGTCGGCGTTCAGAGCCTGCACCCGAGTGCCGTCAGTGCCCCACTCAGACATGAGCGAGTCGTTGGCCTTCCAACGCCTTTCGATCGCCAGCGGCTCTGAAAGGTCGGTGTCGCCGATCTCGCTGAGCCGCACGCGAGCAGGCAGGTCGGTCTCGTCGACGACGAGCGCACCGCTGTCGACCCGCGGTGCAAGTGCACGAGCGATCTGGCCGGCCCGGCGCGCGTCGAGTCTGTCGAGTCTGGTGACGGGGATGCTGCTGGCCGAGCGCACGCGGTGCAGCGCAGCGGTGAGGTCATCTTCGATGTGCAGCCAGGTGCGGCATGCCGCTGGCAGAGCCTGCGCCGATTCGCCCAGCCAGAGCACATGCATGTCGGCATCGGGCCCCGCCTCGGCGATGTGCACAAGCCTGGCGGGGTCGACGCCGGGGTTGCCGATCACGACGGCGATCACGACAGGCGAATGCTCAGACGGCGCGGCAGCTTCGTGATGATGTCGAATCGGGCGCTCCCCCGCAGGCAGGTGTGAGCGGGCCTGGCCGTGCGTCGGCGACCTGCTGCGTTCGCCGAGCACCTCTTCAAGTCGCGTCGTGAGCTGCTGAGCACCGTCGGCGGTGCTGGCCAGATGGTCTCCCGAGATCGGCGAATGCGGCGAGGCGGTGTGCGGCAGCCACTTGAGCCAGCTCCAGCCCGGCAGCTGACGCGGCTCGCAGAAGGCCGCCACCACGGCGTCCGCAGGCGAATGCGACGTGGCGACCTGAACGATCAGGGCACGCAGGGCCTCTTCTGCGACACCAGCAGAGCCCGTCACGCCGATAGCGCCGGCGCTCGACAGCTTCTCGAGCACGGGCACGTCGCTGATCGTCTCGAAGCGGTCATGCAGATCGACGATCTGCGCCCAGACGTCATCGGGCAGCTCTCCTCGTTCAGCCGTCGGAATCGCGGTGAGGCTCAGATCAGTGCCCGCCCCGAAGCGAAGTTCGAGAAAGGTCTGGTGTTCGGGCCGTCGGTTCCACAGAGCCGCACCCGAACCCGGATTCGCCTGTTGACGCACCGCTCGCTCACGCTGCTGCTGGTCGGCGAGTTCGTCTGCGATTTTGCGCACCGACTGCCGGTATGCGGCGAGCTCCCGCCGATACTCACACCCCGAGACGAAGCGACTGTCGAGCCAGGTCGCAGCCAGTGTCAGCGGAGAGAGCACGACAAGAATCAGACTGTACGGTGACTTCGTGAGCGCGAACATCGCGATGCCACCGAGCAGCGGTGCCAAGGCGGCGAGCACGGGCATGCGCGACGGACGAGGTCGATGCGGTTGAGTCGGCAGGTGGAGGTCTCTCGGTTCGAATCGGGGCACGATCTCGGGGGCCGGTATCACCGCAACTCGTGGGGTGAGCGCAGATTCACTCTGCAGCTGTGCGAGCCCCGGTACCAGTGCGTCGTAACGAAACAGTCTGGTGCCGAGCCTCAGCCGGTCACCGTTGCGCAGAGGTGCGTCTGTGACGGTCTGGTCGTTCACCTCGACGCCGTTGGCGCTGCCGAGATCGTGCACCGCAGCGGTGCCGTCTTCGGCGATGGTGATCTGCGCATGGCGGCGCGACACGTCGCGCGTGGCCAGGTGAACCCTCGTGGCGGGGTCACGACCGATCAGATTCTCACCCGCGACCAGCCCGTAGACACGTGGTGCGTTTTCGGTGTCGACCTGACGGCGGCGCAGCGGCGCGCCGGTCTGCGCCGATGGTGTGAGCTCGACGAGGTGCCCCGCCAGTGGATACTGGCGACGTGCATCGCTGTTGGGCGCTGCATCGTCGACGACTGAGACGATGCAGCCGGGCTGCAGTGCCGACTCGCCCAGTGTGCGATGCCTGTCGAGAATCACCGGGGTGGGCTGGCCGGAAATTCTGACGCAGAGCGTCGCCCGCACGTGTGACATCTGTGCAGACGCGGGCGGTGCAGATGCGAGCGACACATCGGTGCGCAGAGCTAGGCTGCACAAGGGATGCGTCGGCGGCAGGTGATGACGCAGACGGTCGGCGATTTCACCGATGAGCGTCGCCGTATCAGTCGTGATGACGATATCGGTGCATTGTCGACCGGTGTCAAAGGTGCATGCGATGCGCACAGACTACCCCTCCCCTCTGCAGTTCCGACGGTCTCGGGGACGATGCCTGAGCACCGCTCGATGTCGGGTCTGCAGTCTGTTCGCAACTCTACCGACGAGGCGCAGCGTCGGCTTTCGGGGGTGTGGATAACTGCCAGACTGACTGGCTGCACGCTGTCTGAGAGGCGCTACCTGCGAGAGCCTACGAACACAGACCCTCAGATCACAGCGTGTTCGTCCTGGCATGTGGTCGCTGGCCAGCGCGCTCGGCTGCGATCGGCAGCAGCACATCGCGGCTCAACGGAGCGACCTCTACACCCGGCCGTGCCGGATCGGCCCAGACGACCTCAGCGATCTCCCGATGCGCGCTGAGAACTCCAGCCTCGACGAACGGCGTTCGAACGAAGTAGGCGTCAGCGTCGACACGTGTGCGATCCTCGTTCAGTGCGGGAGCGTCGAATCGCCCGAGATGTTCGAGATCGCTTGGGTCGAGGGTCAGGCCCAGCTCCTCCCCGACCTCGCGAACGACTGCCTGCAGTGGTGTCTCGCCAGGTTCGAGTTTGCCGCCGCACTGCATGAACCCGGTCGTGCCTCGTTTGCGCACGAGCAGTGTGCGGCCGGCACTGTCGTTGAGCACGATTGCAGCGATGCGCAGCACGTGGTCGTGGTCGTGGTTCTCAGCGTTGTCGTTCATAGCGTTCCTCGTGGTGTGAAGATGCTGCAGCGGAGTCAGATTCAGCAGCGCAAAAAGTGACTGATCTGCGCAGCAGTGCCAGCTTCTGTCACTCTCGCGCTGAAAACCGAAGGGGCTGTCACTCCTAGGCAAAAGCTCACCAGACCCAGACCCAGCCACTCCCGCGCAAGAACTCACCGCAGCCGCTGGCAGTAGGTGCACAGATGCGAATGGCGGTTCATGAACGCCACGCGCTTGATCGGCCGACCGCACCTCGGGCACGACTGCCCGCTCTGCCCGTAGGCATTGAGCTCGATGGCGAAGTACCCCGACTCCCCGTTTACGTGCTTGTACTGCTCGTCGAAACTCGTGCCGCCGACGGCGACCGCCCGACGCAGCACCGCGACCACCGCATCCACCAGACGCAGCGCACGCGCCTGACTCAGCGAGTCGGCCGGCTGCTCGGGGTGCACCCGCGCCGCCCAGAGCGACTCATCGGCATAGATGTTGCCGATTCCCGAGACGGTGGTCTGGTCGAGCAGCACGCGTTTCACCGCCGACCGGTGACGGCGGATGCTGCGCGCCAGCCGCGCACGATCGAATCCGGCTTCGAGCGGGTCGGGTGCGATATGCGCGGCCTGCTGCGGCACGAGATCACGCAGCGCACACCGATCGGCGACGAGGGCGTCGACCGCCAGAGCCCCGAAGAGACGCTGATCGTGAAAGCTCAGTTCGCGGTGTCGACCCGGCTCGTCGACTGTGTCGATGCGGATGCGCTCGTGCCGCAGCGGCGGCGCGTCGGCCAGCAGGTCGTGGGCGAGCAGCTGCCCGCTCATGCCCAAGTGCGCCAGCAGCGCGGGTGGCGGGGTCGATTCGGCTGAGGATGCGCCAGCGAGTTCCAGCGGAATCCAGAGAAACTTGCCACGTCGCTGCGGCTGGCCGAGGCGTGCGCCGACCAACGTCTGGACGAAGTCTTGGCTGTCGCCCGGGTGCCGTTTCAGCGAACGCTCGTCGAAGACGCGAACCGCATCGATTCGATGGCCGGCGAACAGACGCTCGATGCCGAGGCGAACCGTCTCGACTTCTGGAAGCTCAGGCATCCGCTTTCTTGAGCTCGGCGTCGGTGATGCACTTCCAGGCGTTGAACGCCGCGGCCATCTCGGCCTGCTTCTTGCTGGTGCCCTCGCCGTCGCCCTTCACCGCGTCGCCGCAGTGCACGCTCGCGGCCCAACGACGCTCATGGTCGGGGCCAGTCGACGAGACGGTGTAGACGGGAAACGGCAGACCGTGTTCTGACGCGGATTCCTGCAGTGTGGTCTTAGGATCCATGCGTGCGGCCAGCGTCTCAATGCGCGGCAGCAGCGGTGAGAGCAGGCAGAGCACGAACGGTCGCGCCTGCGCAAGCCCGCCGGTGAGGTAGGTGGCGCCGATCAGAGACTCGACCATGTCGGCCAGCAGTGATGCCTTGTGGTGGCCGCCGGTCAGCTCTTCGCCGCGGCCCAGCAGCAGGTAGCCGCCGATGCCGCGGTCTTCTGCGATGAACGAGAGCGCATTGGTGCTGACGATCGCAGCACGACGCCGCGACAGCTCGCCCTCAGAGAGGTCGGGGAACTCGTGGAACAGCAGGTCTGTCGCGACCAGCTGCAGCACGGAGTCGCCGAGAAACTCCAGGCGCTCATTCGTCGGCAGACCGCCATTCTCGAACGCGTACGACCGATGGGTCAGCGCACGCGTGAGATAGGGCTCGTCGATCTGCACATCGAGCCGCTCCAGCAGCTCGGCTTTGTCGCTCTCGTTCACCGCTTGCTCCGCGTATGACTACGCGTCAGCGACCTTGCGACCCTTGTACTCGAAGTAGAGCGGGGTGCCGGCTGAGTCTTCGACGACCTTCGCACGGTGCGGCAGGCTGTAGACGACCTTGCCGTTCTCGACGGTCTTGACGAGGTTGGGCACCTCGGCCTTCCACTGTGAGCGGCGGCTACGGGTGTTGCTGCGTGAGAGCTTGCGCTTGGGCACTGCCATGATCGATCATTCCTTCTCTGAATCGGCACGCGACGACGACGCGTCGTTCGGTAACTGAGCCAGTTTACCCAGATCTGCCCACCGTGGATCGATTTCGTCTGCGACAGCAGGCTCGATCGGGTCTCCGATGGAGTAGATCTCGGCAGCAGGCTCGTCTCCCACTGGTTTCAGAGGAAGATTCAGAACGATCGCATCGCGGATGCTCTGGCTGAGATCGACATGTTCGTTCTGCAGAACCTGGATCTCGCCGTCGCCGTCATCGCGTGTTAAAGCTGCTTCTGAATCAGGATACGCGAAAAGGTCGCGAAATTCGACTTCGTCACGCCAAGACAGCGGCTCGAGGGTGCGCGATGACTCCCCCACCACTGCGAAATCAATCGTGGCAGTGACGAGAATGCCCTCGTGCACCGACTCCAGACGCAGGTCTGCCTCGATGGGCGACCCCTCGGCCACCCGTGCCAGGCCGACGCCCAGATCGGCCTCTGCAGGCACCGTCACCTGCAGGCTGCGCATCGCGCCGGGCTTGCCGACCAGGTCATGAACGTTGATGAGATAGGGGTTCGCCATGGTGCCCAAGTCTAGACCAGGGCGACGCAGCCGTTCGGCGGCGCTCAGCCGTTCGTCGCCTGCACCTGCTCAGCGATCGCGGTGATCACCTTGGGGTCGGCCACCGTCGTGGTGTCGCCGATCGGCCGGCCCTCGGCCAGATCGCGCAGCACGCGTCTGATGATCTTGCCCGACCTCGTCTTCGGCAGGTCGTTCACGATGTAGACCCGCTTGGGCCGGGCGATCGCACCGATCTGCTGCGCGACGTGCTGCCGCAGCTCAGCCGGCGCATCCGCCGCCGAGACCAGCTGCTGGTTGCGCTTGAGCGCCACGAAGGCGACGACCGCCTCACCTGTGTTCTCGTCGGCCACCCCGACCACGCCGGCCTCGGCGACCGCATGATGGGCCACCAGCGCAGACTCGATCTCGGCCGTCGACAGACGGTGCCCAGAGACGTTCATCACATCGTCGACCCGGCCGAGCAGCCAGATGTCGCCGTCGTCGTCGTATCGGGCGCCGTCTCCGGCGAAGTATCGGTCGCCGAACGTCGCCCAGTAGGTGTCGACATAGCGTCGGTCGTCGCCCCAGACGCCGCGCAGCATCGAGGGCCACGGCCGGTTGGCGACGAGCAGCCCGCCGTCGCCGTTACCCACCGGGGCACCGCTGTCGTCGACCACGCCGAGGCTGACGCCGGGCACCGCCCGCTGCGCACTGCCCGGCTTCGTGGTCGTGACACCGGGCAGCGGCGACGCCATGATCGCTCCCGTCTCGGTCTGCCACCAGGTGTCGACGATCGGTGCCGCATTCGACCCGACGACCTCGCGATACCAGAGCCAGGCCTCGGGGTTGATCGGCTCGCCCACGCTGCCCAGCAGACGGATGCTGCTGAGGTCGTGATCGACCACCACCTGTCGCCCGACCCGCATGAATGCCCGAATCGCCGTCGGCGCGGTGTACAGCGTGGTCACCCCGTACCGCTCGACGATCTGCCACCAGCGCCCCCAGCTCGGTGTCTCGGGTGTGCCCTCGTACATCACCTGTGTGGCGCCGTTGATCAGCGGACCGTAGACGAGATAGCTGTGCCCGGTGATCCAGCCGACGTCGGCCGTGCACCAGAACACGTCGGTCTCGGGTTTCAGATCGAACACGGCCCGATGCGTGAACGACGTCTGCGTGAGATAGCCGCCCGTGGTGTGCAGAATGCCCTTGGGGCGACCCGTGGTGCCGCTCGTGTAGAGAATGAAGAGCGGGTTCTCGGCGGGAAAGCCCTGTGCCTCGTGTTCGGCGGATGCCGTGGCGACGGTGTCGTGCCACCAGAGATCCCGTCCGTCCGTCCAGTCGACGTCGTTGCCTCCACGACGCACGACGAGCACGTGTTCGACGCTGTGCCGCCGTTCCGGGTACAGGCCGAGCGCGGCATCCACCGTGGGCTTCAGCGGTGAGACGCGGCCTTTGCGCCAGCCGCCGTCGGCGGTGACCACCAGGCGCGCCTCGCAGTCGTCGATGCGGGCCCGCAGGCTGTCGGCGCTGAACCCGCCGAAGATGACCGAGTGGATGGCGCCGACCCGGGCGATGGCCAGCAGTGTCGCGACGGTCTCGGGAATCATCGGCAGATACACTGCGACCCGGTCGCCCTGCCCGATGCCGAGCTCGGTGAGCACGTTCGCCGTGCGCTTCACCTCGTCGAGCAGCTGGGCGTAGGTGATCGTTCGCCGGTCGCCCGGCTCTCCCTCCCAGTGCAGCGCGACTCGGTCGCCGGTGCCTGCGATCACATGCCGGTCGAGCGCATTGTACGAGGCGTTGATCTCGCCGTCGTCGAACCATTTCGCGAACGGCGGGCTGCTCCAGTCGAGGGTGCGGGTGAAGGGCTTGTGCCAGTGCAGCTCACGAGCGCGGTCGGCCCAGAACGCCTCGGGGTCGGCCTCTGCCTGCCGGTAGACGTCGGCAGCATAGTTCGCCTGCGCGGCGAACGCCGTGCTCGGCGGGAACCGATCGACGAGATCGAGATGGTGGCTTTCGATGACGCCGTGCTGATCGGTGATGAAGATGCGATTGATCTGAGCCGTCGCCGGTGCTGGTTCGTTCATGGGCCCTCCTCGTTGAGCGCTCCACGGTGCCGAGCGGTGCCCGAAACCGGCTCATGTCGAACGTCGAACGGCCCCATTGCCGTCAGAGACATGTCCGGCTCCCCGCACCACACCGTGATGGGTAGCAGCCAGACTAGCGCAGCACCCGAAGCGCACCACTCCCGAGTTCGGTGTTGCCGCCAGAAGAATCGCATTCCTGCACCTCTGGCGAAGAAGCGGGGTTCTGCCGGCCGCCTCGCTCAGTGGCCGCCCGTCGGCTCGTCACGACGCATCAGACGGGCCGGGCGCACCGCACCGGGGCCGAACCGGTCGACCACGGCGTCCACCGCCTGGTCGGTGGCACGCCAGTGGTCGTCGTCGCTCCACAGTGCGGTCTCGGCGCCGTCGGCTCCGACCGGCCCGAGCTGTTCGAGCCGCACGCCGATCAGTCGAATGGCACTGTTGGCCATGCCCGACCCGTCGAAGAGACGCCAGGCCGTCTCGAACACCGTTCGGCCGGTCTGTGTGGGCTCGCGCAGCGTCTGCGAGCGCGTCACCGTGTGAAATGCGGCATCGCGCACCTTGATCCCCACCGTGCGTGCCACTGTGTGATGTCGGCGCGCGCGGGCGCAGGTGCGTTCGGCGAGGTCGAGCACGGCCGCCCGCAGCAGGTCGCGACCGGCGGCCGTCGCCGCGTCGAGGTCGTCGTCAAAGGTGCGTTCATGGCCGATCGACTTCTCGACGCGGCCCGGGGTGACCAGTCGCCCGTCACGGCCGTGGGCGAGCTCGCGCAGGCGAGTGCCCTGGGCGATGCCGACGGCGCGCATGAGCACCTGGTCGGGGGCCTGCGCCAGATCGGCGACCGTCATCAGCCCCAGACGCCGCAGCCTCTCGGCGGTGCGGCCGCCCACTCCGGGCAGCGCGCCGACCTCGAGCGCCGCGAGAAAGGCCAGGGTCTGGCCGGCGGGCACGATGAGCATGCCGTCGGGCTTCGCCATGCCCGAGGCGAGCTTTGCGACGAACTTCGCCGTGGCGACGCCCACCGAGCAGTGCAGCCCGGTGGCGGCGAACACCTCGCGGCGAATGCGCTCGGCGATCTGACCGGCCGAACCGAACAGCCGCTGCGCACCTCGCACGTCGAGATAGGCCTCGTCGACGCTGACCTGCTCGACCAGCGGGGTGAAGCGCTGCAGCACCTGCATGACCGTGGCCGACGCGGTGCGGTACCTTTCGAAGTGCGGTTCGATCAGCACGGCGCGCGGGCAGAGCTGCCGAGCGCGGGCCAGCGGCATCGCCGAGTGGATGCCGTATCGACGAGCCTCGTAGGTGGCCGTTGTGATGATGGAGCGCGGGCCGTCGTGAGCGACGATGACCGGCAGGCCCTGCAGATCGGGGCGCTCGAGCAGTTCGACGCTCGCGAAGAAGGCGTCCATGTCGATGTGCAGAATATGTGCGGTGCCGTCGTCGACCGACACGTCTGAGACGCGACGGTGCGAGCCGTCTTGTCTGCTCACCGGTGCCTTTCGCCGGGCAGACTCGTCTGTGTGCGCGGGTCTCTGCCAGCGCCCTCGAAGCGTCTCACTGCTGCCTCGGATGCTCGCGGTAGTGCCGAGCGACCGGCTCGGGCACGTAGGGCGAGACATCGCCGCCGAAGCCGGCGAGTGTGCGCACCAGCGAGCTCGAGACGTGTGAGTGCTCGGGCTCGGGCAGCAGGAAGACCGTCTCGACGGCGCCGAGGTTGCGGTTCACGATGGCCATCGGCGTCTCGTAGCTCACATCGAGATCGCCGCGAATGCCCTTGACCAGGACATTGGCCTGCTGCTGGTGACAGTATTCGACGAGCAGCCCCTCAGAGAGCGTGTCAACCCGCACCCGTGACAGACCGGCCTCATCGAGTGCTGCGCGCAGAAACTCGACGCGCTGTTGCAGCGAGAAGGCCGGATTCTTCTTGGGATTGTGCACCACGAGCGCGATGACGTCGTCGAAGATGCGCGCGGCCTTCGCGAACACGTCGAGATGGCCGAGGGTCACGGGATCGAACGAGCCTGGGCAGACAGCAGTCGAGGTCATGGCAACAGCGTACGCTGCCCCGCCGACATGCACGGTCTCGGCGTCTTGCCCGGGGCACGCCGCTCAGGTTCGCGGCTCAGCTCTTCGGCAGACCGATGGCGACGAGACGAGACGCTCAACGTCGCTACGATGCGCTCAGATAGTGCTCGTCGGTCTCGGTCACCGCAGCACGGATCGCGCGTTCAAGCGCGTCGGGCAGTGGCTCCCCGGCCTGCAGCTGCTCGTGAGCGGCCTCGCGGGCCTGCTCGATGATCTTGGCGTCACGAGTGACCTGCAGCGCGCGCAGCTGCGAGCGAGAGCCCGACTGTGTGGCGCCCAGCACATCGCCCTCGCGTCGCAGACTCAGATCGAGTTCGGCGAGCTCGAACCCGTCTGTCGTGTTCGCGACGGCGTCGATGCGCGCACGGGTCGGCGTGCCCTCTGCGGCGGTCGTGACGAAGAGCGCCAGTGACGGATGCTCGCCGCGGCCGACGCGCCCGCGCAGCTGATGCAGCTGAGCCACGCCGAAGCGGTCGGCGTCGAAGACCACCATCGCGCTGGCGTTCGGCACGTTCACCCCGACTTCGATCACCGTCGTGGCCACCAGCACGTCGAGGCGGCGCTCGACGTAATCGCGCATGACCTGTTCGCGCTCCTCGGGCTTCATGCGACCGTGCAGCGCGGCGACGCGAAGGTGTCTGGTCGCCGGGTGGTCGGCCAGCACGCGCAGCACGCGATCGACGCTCCAGCGTTGCGCCGACATGCCTGGGGCTCCGATGGCCGTGTCGACGCCGGATGCGCTGGTCGCGCCGGCTGTGCCGACCTCGGCATCGTCGATGAACGGTGCGACGATGTAGCCCTGCCGGCCTTTCTCGACCTCTTCGGCCAGACGCTGCCAGACGCGCTCGATCCAGGCGGGCTTCTCAGAGAGCGGCACGACGAAGCTCGCCACCGGTCGACGCCCGGCCGGCAGTTCATGCAGCGACGAGATGTCGAGGTCACCGAAGACGGTCATGGCGACCGTGCGCGGAATCGGCGTGGCCGTGAGCATCAGCACATGCGGATGCTGCACGCCCTTGGCCTTCAGAGCCTCACGCTGTTCGACGCCGAAGCGGTGCTGCTCGTCGACGACGACCAGAGCGAGGTTCTCGAACTGAGTGCTGTCACTCAGCAGCGCGTGCGTGCCGACGATCAGCCGCGAGCGCCCGGAGGCCACCGCCAGCGCCGCGTGACGACGTTGGGCTGCCGGCAGGCTGCCGGTGATCAGCTGCGGCATGAGCCGCTGCCAGAGGTCATGCCCGAGCATGCCGTGCAGACTCGCCAAGTGCTGTGTGGCGAGCACCTCGGTCGGAGCGATGAGCGCCGCCTGCCCGGCGCCGTCGGCGACCTGCAGCATGGCGCGCAGTGCGACGAGGGTCTTGCCCGAGCCCACCTCGCCCTGCAGCAGCCGATTCATGGGCGACGCCTGTGACAGCTCGGCGCTGATGGTCTCGCCGACGTCCCGCTGGCCGGCGGTGAGGTCGAACGGCAGATGCTCGTCGAGTTCGTCGACCATGCCGCCGGGCAGGTGCGGAAACGCCTCGGCGTGCTGGGCCTCGAGCTCTGCGCGCTGCCTGAGCAGTGCGGTCTGCAGCACGTAGGCCTCTTCGAAGCGCACCGCACGCAGACCGCGACGCAGCTGCCCGTCGTCTTTCGGGCGGTGCACCGCTTCGAAGGCGGCTCGGCGATCGAGCAGCCTGTGTCGACGACGCACGTCGTCGGGCAGAAGTTCGGGCAGGTCGGCGAGCCCCTCGAGCACGACGGCGATGCTGTTCGCGGTCTTCCAGCTGGGCAGCGTCGACGTGGCGGGATAGATCGGCAGCGGCTGCCGGGCCCAGGCGTCAGCCTGGTCTTCGGCGGCTTCGTCGATTGTGGAGGCCTCTGCGGCGTCTGCGGTGTCTGCCGGTTCGGCGGCGAAGAGCTCGTAGTCGGGGTGCGCGAGCTGCAGTGAGCCGCGGTACTCCCCGATTCGCCCGGAGAACACGCCGCGTGCGCCCGGCTGCAGCTCGGCGGTGCGCCATGGCTGGTTGAAGAAGGTCAGTGTGAGAAAGCCGTGACCGTCGGTGATACGGGCCTCGGTGATCTTGCCGTGGCGCGCCCGCATCTCCCGTTCGCGCGTCTCGACCACCTCGGCCACGATCGTGACCTGCTCGCTGGGGTGCAGCAGCCGAATCGGGGTGAGCTCGCCACGATGCGCGTACCGGCGCGGAAAGAGGCTCAGCAGGTCGCCGACGGTGCGCACCGCGTATGCACGGGTGAGCGCTCGCGCGGTCTTCGCGCCGAGCACCCGCTCAAGCGGGATCTCAAGCGCGTCTGCAGGCATGTTCTCAGTGTAGAGGCCCCGGTGACACTCGCCGTGGCACAATGACCGCATGACTCGTCTGATCGCCGGCATCGCCGGAGGCCTCTCTCTCGCGACTCCTGATTCGCGCACCCGCCCCACCACGGGTCGCACCAGAGAGGCGCTCTTCTCGCGTCTCGACGCGCGGCTCGACTTCGCCGACCTGCGTGTGCTCGACCTGTACGCCGGGTCGGCAGCGCTGGGTCTCGAAGCGATCTCACGCGGTGCCGAGGAACTCGTCGCCGTCGAGGCGGGCCGCACCGCCGCATCCGTCGCCCGGCGCAACGCGCAGGCCGTCGGCGACGCGCTCGCTCAGGCCTCGGTGCGCCCGGCCCGCATCACCGTGGTCGAGCAGCGGGTGCAGAGCTGGCTGCCGGGTGCACCGGCTGAGCACTTCGACCTGGTCTTCGTCGATCCGCCCTATGAGGTCAGCACCGGCACGCTCGAGACGCTCCTCGTCGACCTGCTACCGGCGCTCTCGCCACTGGCCGACATCGTGATCGAGCGCAGCTCGCGAACGCCCGATCTGCACTGGCCGAGCGGGTACATCGGGCAGCCGCCCCGGCGCTATGGCGAGACGGTGCTGTGGTTCGGCGAGTCCCAGGATGCACGGGTAGGCTGAGAGGGTGCCTGTACGTCGTGTGAACTCGTCCGCTGCCGCTGTCGATTCGTCAGCCGTGCGCGGTGCGCCGACTGCGGGTGCGCCCGTCGTTCGCTCGCGTCGCCGGCCCATGATCACCGTGTTGGGGCCGGCCTGCGCAATCGCCGCGCTCACGCCGGCGCTCAGCGGATGCACCGGTACCGTTCCGATGGAGCCCGCGCCCAGAGCCGATGACCCGGCGTGCGCAGAGATCATCGTTCGCCTGCCGCCGACGCTGGGCGAGCAGCAGAAGCGCCGCACCAATGCGCAGGCGACCGGGGCCTGGGGCAGGCCCGCGAGCATTCTGCTGAGCTGCGGAGTCATCGAACCCGAGGTGAGCAGCCAGAGCTGCGTGACCGTAGACGACGTCGACTGGCTCGTCGACGACACCGATGACCCGACCTATCGCTTCACCACCTACGGGCGCAGCCCGGCGACCGAGCTGGTCATCGACTCGACTGCGGTGTCAGGCAACAGCGTGCTCGCCGAGATCTCGCCGGCGGTGCAGCGCATCCCGGCGACGAAGCGCTGCCACTAGGCCTCAGCGCAGCGGCTCGTGTTCGAGCGCCTGCTCGATGAGATCGGTGATCAGATCGCCGTAGTCGAGACCAGAGGCGTGCCACAGCTGGGGGAACATCGAGATCGGGGTGAATCCGGGGATAGTGTTCACCTCGTTGACCACGACCCCGTCAGCCGTCAGAAAGACGTCGACGCGGCACAGCCCGTGGCAGTCGAGGGCCTCGAACGCGGCTTTGGCCACTCGGCGCAGCTCGGCGAGCTCATCGTCGGTGACGTCGGCGGGGCAGACCGTACGGGCCGGGCTGTCGGCCAGATACTTGGCCTCAAAGTCGTAGAATCCCTGGCCCGAGACCACGATCTCGCCAGCGACCGAACTGACGCGGGTGCCAGAGCCGTGCAGCGAGCCGAGCACGCCCAGTTCGATCTCACGACCGGTGACGCCCGCTTCGATCAGGGCTTTGTCGTCTTCGGCGAACGCGACGTCGAGCGCCGCATCCAGCTCAGTGTCTTCGGTCACCTTCGAGACGCCCACGCTCGACCCGGCACGGGCGGGCTTCACGAAGAGCGGCAGGCCGAGACCGGCCGCCCGGCCGTGCACCTCTGCGGGTGCGGCGCGGTACTCGTCGGGACGCACGGTCACGTAGCGTCCGACCTCGATGCCGGCGGCCTCGAGAACGATCTTCGTGTACTCCTTGTCTGTGCCGACGGCCGAGGCGAGCACGCCCGAGCCGACGTAGGGCAGATCGGCCAGCGCGAGCAGCCCCTGAATCGTGCCGTCTTCGCCGAACGGCCCGTGCAGCAGCGGCAGCACCACGTCGATCTCGCCGAGGTCGGCGACCGTGCCGTCGTCGGCGATGGCTCTCAGATGGTGATCCTCTGTGCCGCTGGGCCAGACCACAGTCGTGTCTGATGGGGCCAGCTCGGGCAGCATGCCGTCGACCAGCTGAAAGCGGCCCGCGTCATCGGGCTGCAGCACGAAGCGCCCTGCCGATGTGATGCCCACCGGCACCACGTCGAAGCGTTCGCGGTCGATCGCCCCGAGCACCCCGCCTGCCGTCGCGACGCTGATCGCGTGTTCGCTCGAGCGACCGCCGAACACGACCGCGACTCTCTGCTTCGTCATCGGATGCTGTCTCCTCCGGCCGTGGCGTCGGCCAGGGCCTCTTCGTTGCGGGGTGTGATGTGCACGGTGAGATCGGCGGGGTTCATGCGCCCGTCGAGCACCTGAGCGACTTGGGTGACGATCGGCATCTCGACGCCGTGTTCGCGAGCCAGGTCGAGCACAGGGCGCACCGATCCGATGCCCTCTGCCGTCTGCTGCATGCGGTGCACGACTTCGTCGAGCGGATGCCCCTGCCCGAGCAGACGCCCGGCTGTGTGGTTGCGCGACAGCGGCGACTCGCAGGTGGCGATCAGGTCGCCGAGACCGGCGAGACCGACCAGCGTCTCGGGATGCCCGCCGAGGGCGACCGCGAATCGGCTGATCTCTTCGAGACCGCGGGTGATGATCGCGGCCTTGGTGTTCTCGCCATAGCCCACACCGGTGACGATGCCGACGGCCAGCGCGATCAGGTTCTTCAGCACCCCGCCGTATTCGGTGCCGGCGACGTCGTCGTTGGCGAACGCCGAGAAATACCGATTGGTGACCTGTTGCGCCACCCACTCGGCCAGGCCGAGGTCTGCAGAGGCCACAGCCGCAGCGGCGGGCTCCTCCGCCGCGAGCTCACGGGCGATGTTCGGGCCGCTCAGCACGCCGAGACGCCCGATGTCCCAGTCGATCTCGCTGACGAGCACTTCGCTCATCCGCAGCATGCTGCCGCGTTCCAGCCCCTTGATCAGGCTGACCAGCACGGCGTCGCTCGGCAGGTTCGCTCTAAGCGCCGAGAGGCTCCCTCGCAGCTGCTGCGAGGGCACCGAGAGAAAGACCAGGTCGCTGTGCGTCAGCGCATCATGCGGGTCGACGGTCGCGTGCAGCGACTCGGGAAGCGCCACCTCGGGAAGGTACTGCTCGTTTCGATGCTGACCGTTGATCTGTTCGGCGACCTCGGTTCGTCGGGCGAGCACCGTGGTCTCACAGCCCGCGTCGACGAGCACTTTCGCGAAAGTGGTGCCCCAGGAGCCTGCACCGACGACCGCTGCGCGGGTCACTTGGCGTCTCCGGCGGCCTCGACCGGTTTCGGACCGCGCAGGGTCTCGACCTCTGCGGTGATCGCGGCCATGACATCCGCCGTCGCCTCGGCGAACTCGGCGCCGGTGCGCAGATTCGCGAAGTGCTCGGCAGGAATCGGCTCACCGATCTGCACGGTGAATCGCTTGCGCGGAAAGATGTGCAGACCCTTGCCGTACGGCGGCAGAATCTCTTGCGCACCCCACTGCCCCACCGGCACGATCGGCACGTTCGCCTCTTGCGCCAGGCGCACCGCGCCGCTCTTGCCCTTCATCGGCCAGAGGTTCGGGTCACGGGTCAGAGTGCCCTCGGGATAGATCTGCACCGTCTGCCCCGCTGCGAGCCATTTGGCCGCCGCCTCGACCGATGCGCCGCCGTGGCCGTGCCGATCGACGGGAATCTGGCCGGAATCGCTCAGCACCCAGCCGACGATCGGCAGGTTGAACAGCGACGCCTTCGCCATGAAGTGCGGCATGCGGCGTGCCTCCCAGACGAAGCGGATCATCAGAAGCGGGTCGAGCTTCGTCACGTGATTCGCGACGAGGATGTACGGCCCGTCGGGCAGCCGGTCGAGTCCGCGGAACTCGCAGCGCGCGAGGATCTTCGAGACCGGCACGATGATCAGCGCCACGACGTACGCGATCAGGGGATACTCGGCCTTGCGCCGTCGTTTTCTCGTCATGACCTCGCCGGTAGTGTCTTCGGGCGCCAGGAGGCGCGCTTGGCCTCGAATCGGCTGATCGCCTCTTCGTCTCGCAGGGTCAACGAGATGTCGTCGAGACCTTCGAGCAGCCTCCATCGTACGTCGTCATCAATGTCGAACGAGAACTGCTCGTCGCCGACGGTCAGCGTGCGGTCGAGCAGATCGACCGTCGCCGCACGCCCCGGGTCTTCGTCGATCAGCGCCCAGACCCGTTCGGTGTCGGCCTCGCTGAGCACGCCGGCGACCAGCCCCTGCTTGCCTGCGTTGCCGCGAAAGATGTCGCCGAATCGCGGTGAGAAGACGGCGCGGAACCCATAGTCGTGCAGCGCCCAGACCGCATGTTCGCGTGACGAGCCGGTGGCGAAGTCCGGGCCGGCGACCAGGATGCGCGCCGGTGCGAACGCGGGGTCGTTCAGCATGAAGTCGGGGTTCTGGCGCCAGCGGTGGAACAGTGCGTCTTCGAAGCCGGTCTTGGTGACGCGCTTCAGGTAGACGGCCGGCAGAATCTGGTCGGTGTCGACGTTCGAGAGTTTGAGCGGCGCGGCGACGGCGGTCAGCGTGGTGAACTTCTCCATGTCAGCGCACCTCCACTGGCAGCAGTCGGGTGTGTGGCGCGGGCATCGGTCGTGCCCTCACTGGATGCTCGCCGAGCGGGGCGAAGTGCCTGCTGCGCCGCAGCTGGTCGTTCGAGATGCCGAGATCGCTCGGCGACGACAGCGTGCCGCGCACGGCTGTGGCCGCGGCCACCAGAGGCGACACCAGGTGGGTGCGCCCGCCTCTGCCCTGTCGGCCTTCGAAGTTGCGGTTCGACGTCGATGCCGCCCGCTGCCCCGGTGAGAGCTGGTCGGGATTCATGCCCAGGCACATGGAGCACCCGGCGAAACGCCACTCGGCTCCGAACGCGGTGAAGATCTGGTCAAGGCCCTCGGCCTCGGCCTGCATGCGCACACGGGCCGATCCCGGGACGACCATCACGCGCAGTCCCGCGGCCTTGTGGCGTCCGTCCATCACCGAGGCGGCCTGTCGCAGGTCTTCGATGCGCCCGTTGGTGCATGAGCCGATGAAGACCGTGTCGACGGCGATGTCGCGCATCGGAGTGCCGACGTCGAGCCCCATGTACTCGATCGCACGGCTGGCCTCGCGCTGGTCGTTGTCGTCGTCGAAGGATGCCGGGTCTGGCACCGACGACGACAGCGGCACGCCTTGACCCGGGTTCGTTCCCCACGTGACGAAGGGTTCGAGCGTGTCGACGTCGATGGTGACCTCACGGTCGAAGACGGCCTCGGGATCGCTGTGCAGCGTGCGCCAGTAGGTGACGGCGTCGTCCCAGTCCTGTCCCTGCGGAGCATGAGGGCGCCCCTGCACGTAGGCGAAGGTGGTCTCGTCGGGAGCGACCATGCCGGCCCGGGCTCCAGCCTCGATCGACATGTTGCAGATCGTCATGCGCCCCTCCATCGAGAGGGCCCTGATGGCCGAGCCGCGGTATTCGAGGATGTAGCCCTGACCGCCGCCGGTGCCGATCTTGGCGATGACGGCGAGGATGATGTCTTTGGGCGTCACCCCCGGGCGAAGCGTGCCCTCGACGTTGATCGCCATGGTCTTGAACCGCTTGAGCGGCAGCGTCTGCGTCGCCAGCACATGCTCGACCTCGCTGGTGCCGATGCCCAGGCCGATGGCGCCGAATGCGCCGTGCGTCGAAGTGTGCGAATCACCGCAGACCACGGTGATGCCGGGCATGGTGAGCCCCAACTGCGGACCGACCACGTGCACGATGCCCTGATCGTCATCGCCGAGCTGATGCAGTCGCACGCCGAACTCTTTGACGTTCTGACGCAGTGTGTCGATCTGCACGCGACTCACCGGATCGGCGATCGGCTGATCGATGTCGATCGTCGGGGTGTTGTGGTCTTCGGTGGCGATCGTGAGATCGGGCCGGCGCACGGGCCATCCGGCCTGCCGCAGACCGTCGAACGCCTGCGGGCTCGTCACCTCGTGCAGCAGATGCAGGTCGATGTAGAGCAGATCGGGCGACCCGCTCTCACCGGCTCTGACGACGTGGGCGTCCCAGATCTTCTCGGCCAGTGTGCGAGGGTGTGATGCTGGTGACTGTGTCTCTGACATGTTGGCTACGCTTTTCTCCATTCGGCTTCAGACCACGGTGAGACTCCGCGACGAGTGGATCTGTCAGAACTCGATCTCGTCGCGGCACCCAAGAAGAAGCCGCTGGAACTGCATGGCCGAGATTTTACCACGCAGAGACCGATGCGCAGGCAGCGGCGGCATCCGCCTGCGGGAGGCGGTTCAGAGCCGCACGCCCGGAAGCGGTCCGTGTTCGCCGCTTCGGCGCGCCTCTCTCCGAGCCTTCACCAGGCTCGCCACGGTTGCGGTCACCATCGAGGCCAGAATGACCAGCAGCGACGTCAGCGTGCTGATCTCAGGCGCCCACGTGATCGGCTGACCGCCGTTGAGGAACGGCAGTTCGTTCACATGCATCGCGTGGAAGACGAGCTTCACGCCGATGAACGCCAGGATGAACGCGATGCCGTACTTGAGGTACTCCAGCTTCTCGAGGAGCCCGCCGAGCAGGAAGTACAGCTGCCGCAGGCCCATCAGTGCGAAGACGTTCGTGGCGAAGACGAGGAAGGCGTTCTGCGTGATGCCGAAGATCGCCGGGATCGAATCGAGGGCGAAGAGCAGATCGGTGCTGCCGATCGCCAGAAAGACGATGATCATCGGTGTCCAGAAGCGCTGACCGTCGATGGTCGTTCGCAGCTTGGAGCCGTCGAACTCGTCGGTGATCGCCACGCGCTTGCGCAGCGTGCGAATGAAGAGGTTGTCTTCCTGGCCCTCGTTCTCGTTCTCTTTGCCGAACGCCTGCTTCCACGCGGTGTAGACGAGGTAGGCGCCGAAGAGGTAGAAGACGAAGCTGAAGCTCTCGATGAGCTGAGCACCGAGCAGGATGAAGACGCCGCGCAGCACGAGCGCCACGATGATGCCGACCATGAGCACCTCTTGCTGGTACTTCTTGGGCACGCCGAAGCGAGACATGATGATCACGAAGACGAAGAGGTTGTCGATGCTCAGCGAATACTCGGTGAGCCAGCCGGCGATGAACTCGCTGCCGTGCTGAGCGTCTCCGATGATGAAGAGGGTGCCGGCGAACAGGAGCGCCAGCAGCACGTAGAAGCCGACCCAGAGGCTCGCCTCCTTCATCGACGGCACATGGGGTCGTTTGAGAACCAGCAGCAGATCTGCGACCAGAATCAGCAGCATGACGATCGTCGAGCCGATTTCGAACGAGACGGGCAGAACGGGTTCCATGGGCGGGGGTTTCCTCTCGAGGCCGGTCACTGCACCGTCGACGGTGCACTGCAATGGCCGAAAGTCTCTCCCACGTCATGCAGACGCCCGCCGGCCGGTCGGATGATGGCATCTGACGTATTGACGACCTGGCGATGTCGGGATACTCCCCTTCGCAGGGGGTAACTCTAGCATGTCCTGCCGCGGGCCACAGCGGTATAGTCGGCACCGTCTCATCATCCACCAGCCCCCGTCAGGAGGAGAGCACCATGACGACGATCGCGCAGAACCTCATCGACACCCTCGAAAAGAACGGTGTGTCGCGAATCTACGGAGTCGCCGGCGACTCGCTCAACGGCATCACCGATGCCATCCGAACCAGCGACGGCATCGACTGGGTGCAGGTGCGACACGAGGAGTCGGCCGCCTTCGCCGCCGGGGCGGAATCGCAGCTCACCGGAGAGATCTCCGTCTGCGCCGGATCGTGCGGCCCGGGGAACCTGCACCTGATCAACGGACTCTTCGACGCGAATCGCTCGCGCACGCCGGTGCTCGCCATCGCGGCGCACATTCCCAGCGAAGAAGTCGGCACCGGCTACTTCCAGGAGACCCACCCGCAGGAGCTCTTCCGCGAGTGCAGCGTCTATGCCGAGCTGGTCTCGAATGCCAAGCAGATGCCTCGCCTGCTCGAGATCGCCATGCGCACGGCGGTCGAACGCCGAGGCGTCGCCGTTCTCGTCATTCCCGGCGACGTCGCGCTCACCGAGGCGCTCGACAGCCGCGTGACGAGAGTCGTCCGGACGCACCCCGTGGTGCGCCCCAGCGACGATGAGCTGCAGCACGTCGCCAGCGTGCTCAACGGAGCCGACAGGGTGACCATTCTGGCCGGTGCCGGCGTGCAGGGTGCCCACGACGAGCTGGTGCAGATCGCCGACACGCTCGGCGCACCCGTGGTGCACGCGCTGCGCGGCAAGGAGTTCGTCGAGTACGATAACCCCTTCAGCGTCGGCATGACCGGCCTGTTGGGCTTCGCTTCGGGCTACCGTGCCATCGACGCGGCCGATGTGCTGCTCATGCTGGGCACCGATTTTCCGTATCCCCAGTTCTACCCGCAGGATGCGACGGTCGTCCAGGTCGACATCCGTGGCGAGCAGCTCGGGCATCGCACACCGCTCGACATCGGTCTGGTGGGTGACGTCGGCGATACCGTGCAGGCACTGCTTCCCCTGCTCGATCGCAAGCAGAACCGCGGCCATCTGGAAGACGCGCTCGCACACTACAAGTCGACCAGAGCGAAGCTCGACGAGCTCGCGACCCCCGGCCGACGCGATCACGGCCCGCTGCATCCGCAGTACGTCGCGAAGGTCGTCGACGAACTCGCCGCAGACGACGCGGTCTTCCTGGCCGACGTCGGCTCTCCCGTGGTCTGGGCCGCACGCTACCTGACCATGAACGGCCGCCGGCGCCTGCTCGGCTCGTTCACGCACGGTTCGATGGCCAACTCCGTGCCACAGGCCATCGGTGCCCAGTCGGCGCACCCCGACCGTCAGATCGTCACGTTCAGCGGCGACGGCGGGCTCACCATGATGCTCGGCGACCTGCTGACGCTGACCCAGTCGAAGCTGCCGGTCAAGATGGTCGTGTTCAACAACTCGTCGCTGAACTTCGTCGAGCTCGAGATGAAGGCTGCCGGCTTCGTGAACTACGGCACCGGCCTCGAGAACCCGAACTTCGCCGACCTCGCCACCGGCGCCGGCATCTTCGGCCAGCGGGTCGAGAAGCCCAGTGAGCTCAGGCCCGCGCTCGAGGCGGCGTTCGCCCACGACGGGCCTGCGCTGATCGACGTGGTCACCAACAGGCAGGAGCTCTCGATGCCGCCGACGGTGAAGGCGCAGCAGATGAAGGGCTTCGCACTCTATGCCATCCGCACGGTGATGTCAGGGCGCGGCGACGAGCTGCTCGACCTGGCGCAGACCAACTGGCGGCAGCTCTTCTGACGCACTGAGGCGGCGAGACGCCGGCGAATGTCGGTCGGGCATGACGAAGGGGCTCGGCCTGGAATGAGGATTCCGGGCCCAGCCCCTTCTGCGTCTGCAGACCGACCGGGTGCACCTGCTGGCCATGCGCGCCCGGTCAGCGCCGATCAGTGGCCGCCGTCGAAGTTGGCCTCGTCGAACGGGTCGTTGCCGCTCAGCACCTTCTTGACCTGAGCATGATCGATCTCTTTGGTCCAGGTGCCGACGAGCACGGTCGCGATCGCGTTGCCGGCGAAGTTCGTCAGAGCACGAGCCTCAGACATGAACCGGTCGATGCCGACGACGATGCTGACACCGTTGACCAGGTCGGGACGAGCCGCCTGCAGACCGCCTGCGAGTGTGGCGATGCCGGCGCCGCTGACGCCCGCCGCGCCCTTCGAGGCGATCATCATGAAGAGCAGCAGACCGATCTGCTCCTGAATCGACATCGGGTTGCCCATGGCATCGGCGATGAACAGCGAAGACATGGTCAGGTAGATGGCCGTGCCGTCGAGGTTGAACGAGTAGCCGGTCGGCACCGTGATGCCCACGACCGCCTTGTCGACGCCGAGGTGCTCCATCTTGCCGATCAGGCGCGGCAGCGCGCTCTCTGACGATGAGGTGGCCAGAATCAGCAGGAACTCCTTGCCCAGGTACTTCAGGAACGAGAAGACGTTGACGCGTGCGACCAGCCAGAGGATCAGCCCCAGCACGACGAACACGAACAGCGCGCAGGTGATGTAGAAGCCGACCATGACCGAGACGAGGCTGCCGAGGCCGCCCCAGCCGGTGGCCCCGATCAAGGCCGCGAGCCCGCCGAACGCACCGATCGGCGCCACCCACATGATCATGCTCAGAATGCGGAAGACGACTTTCTGAATCGCGCCGATGGCCTTGAGAATGGGCTCGGCGGCCGAGCCCATGCCCTGCAGCGCGAAGCCGGTGAGCAGCGCGACGAACAGACCGGGCAGCACATTGCCGCTGGCGAATGGCTCGACGAGGCTGGCCGGAATGATGCCCAGGATGAAATCGGTCAGATCGGTCGCCTCGTCGCTGGCACCCGGAATCTTCGCCGGATTCGCGAGCAGCTCGGAAACATCGAGGCCCGTGCCCGGCTTGATGATGTTGCCCACCACGAGACCGATGCCGAGCGCGACGATCGACATGACGATGAAGTAGCCGAGGGCCAGACCGCCGATCTTGCCGACGGTGGCGGCCTTGGCGATCGACCCGATGCCGAGCACGATCGTGCAGAAGATGATCGGAACGATCATCATCTTGATCAGCGAGACGAATCCGGTGGCCAACGGCTTCATGGCCACCGCGGCATGCGGAGCGACGAAGCCGAACACGATGCCCAGAACCGCTGCGACGATCACGAGCACATAGAGCCACGTGGTCTTCGGCTTCTTCTGCTTGGGGCGGTCGACGCCACCCTTGGTCTTGTCAATCTGTGTGTTCATGACTGATCGTTCTTTCATTCTTCCCCATTGAAGCGACGCACGATCGCGGTGACCGCACGCTGACGCCGTCGGTCGACCAACGGCGAACGTGTACACGATACACCTGTCGGGCGACTGTGCAGGCCGCTACTGCAGCGCAGAGGTCAGCCGGCAGATGTTGTCGGCCATGCGCTTGTACCACCGTCGGGTGCTCCACTCGGTCAGGGTGAGCTGAACGCTGCTGCCCCGGTAGAGCCGCGCGATGCCCTGCAGCACGTTCGCCGTCGCGTCGCCGTAGAGCAGCACGGTGACCTCCATGTTCAGCGTGAACGAGCGCATGTCCATATTGCTCGAGCCGAGAGCCGAGACCTGATCGTCGACGACGACGTACTTGGTGTGCAGCAGCGACGGGGCTCGATAGCGCCAGATGCGCACCCCCATGCGCAGCAGCTGCTCATAGTACGAGCACTGCGCGTGGTGCACGAGAAACTGGTCGGCCATCTCTGAGACGTAGAGGTCGACGTTGATCCCCCGCGCGCGAATATTCGACAGGGCGTACAGCATGGCGTCGTTGGGCACGAAGTAGGGGCTGACGATCTCGACGCTGTGGCGAGCGTGATAGAGCAGCGCCAGGAACATCTGCAGATTCGACTCGCTGGCGTAACCGGGCCCGCTGGGCACCACTTGGCACTGCACCGGCCCGCGCAGCTCGTGGACGTTGCGGGCGAATCGCTTCTGCAACGACTCGTCGATGATCTCTTCGCCGACCTCGATGAACCAATCCGTCGCGAACACGGCGTCGAGCTCGGCGACCACCGGCCCCTCGAAACGGGCCATGAGATCGATCCAGCGCATGCCTCGCCTGATCGCCTTGGGCTTGTGGTAGCTGGGATGCACCAGATTGAGCGAACCGGTGAAGCCGACCTCGCCGTCGACCGTGACGATCTTGCGATGGTTGCGCAGGTCTGGCCGCTGCATGTGCCCTCGCATCGGCTCGAAGGGCAGCGTGTAGGCCCACTTCGCGCCGATCGCGTCGAGCTCTCGCTTGGTCGCGGCGAAGCCGCGGGTGCGGCGCGAGGCCCAGTAGTCGATGAGGATGCGCACGGTCACGCCGCGCTGCACGGCACGTCGCAGCGCGGCGAAGACCGGTGCGGTCGTCTCATCGTAGGCGAGGATGTAGAACTGCACGTGCACGCGTTCACGGGCGCGGTCGATCTCGGCGATCAGCTCGTCATACGATTCGAGCGTCTCGTGCATGATGCGCACCTGGTTGCCGCCCACGAGCGGCATGCCGCCCAGCCGCTGGTTGAGGTCGATCACCTCGACGAACCAGTCCGGTGCGCTGCCCAGAGCAGTCTCGACGTGCAGCGTCGGCGACTTGCCGTTGATGCGCAGCGCTGCCTCGCGCTGCTTCTCTCGACGCTGTCTGGGCAGATGGTTCGTGCCGATGGCGAGAAAGAGCAGAAAGCCGATCAGCGGGAAGAACGTGACCGTCATCAGCCACGCGGTGCCCGATGCGGGAGTGCGGTTGCGCGGCACGACGAACAGGGCCACGAGTCGCAGGGTCAGATCGATGGCGATCAGGATGCCAAGCGCCCAGGTGAGCACGGTCGAGAGTTCCACGAGCCGGCGCTCAGGGCTTCAGACGGTTCGACGCCTCGGTGTGGTGATGGATCACTTCGGCGATGATGAAGTTGAGGAACTTCTCGGCGAACGCCGGATCGAGGTTGGAGTCGACGGCGAGCGCCTTCAGCCGTGCGATCTGCTGCCGCTCACGCTCGCTGTCGGTCGCGGGCAGGCCATGACGCGCTTTGAGATACCCGACCTCTTGGGTGCATTTGAAACGTTCGGCCAGAATGTGGATCAGCGCAGCGTCGAAGTTGTCGATGCTCTCTCGGATCTCGCGCAGTCGAGCCGGAATATGTTGTTCGTCTTGCACCATGCCTCCATCTTAGTTAACGCGCAGTTGATACGATCAGCAGGCCAGTGCAGGTCTATTGGGAAGGCTGGATCACGATGTCGAAGAGCAAGAAGGCCGAGAAGGCCGCCGAAGAGGCACTTGAGAAAGCTGCGAAGGCGGTGAAAGAGGCTCGCCGGCTCGCCGGCAAGGCCGGAAAAGAGGCCAAGAAGCAGGCAAAGCAGCTGGAGTCCACCCTCGAGAAGCTCGCCAAGCGCGCACAGGAGCGGCTCATCGAGCGCTCGACCGTCAAGACCCCTGACGTCGCTGCGCCGAAGGCGCCGAAGAAGGCCGCTGCGGCGAGCAGGGCAGCCGGGTCTGATCAGACCGGGGCTTCGAAGCAGAAGGCAGCCGCAGCGAAACGACCCGTGCAGTCTGATCTCAGCGCGAAGACGGTCGCCGAGCTGCGCGCCCTGGCCCGCGAGCGCGGCCTGAGCGGCTACTCGCGTCTGACCAAGGCCGACCTGATCGCACTGCTGCAGGGCTGATCACGACCGCAGCGCAGCAGCCGCCAGACTCGGCGCTGTGCGAGATGAGACCGCCCCGGGCACGTCATGTGCACCGGGGCGGTCTCATCTTCAGCGACGCAGACGTCGTCGCGACAGCCAGTTGCCCAGCCCCTGCACCACCTGCACGATGATCACGATGATCACGACGGTCGTCCAGGTGATCACTGGATTCGCCTGTCGGTAGCCGTACTGAATCGCATAGTTTCCGAGTCCACCGGCGCCCACGACACCGGCCACCGCAGACATGTCGATGATCGCCACGAAGGCGAAGGTGTAACCGAGGATCAGTGCGCCCAGCCCCTCGGGAATCAGCACCTGGAAGATGATGCGGGGCAGGCCGGCTCCCATCGCCCGGGCGGCTTCGATCACACCGGGGTTGACGGTGACCAGGTTCTGCTCGACCAGACGCGCGATGCCGAAGGTGGCCGCGAGCACCATGGTGAACGTCGCCGCCTGGATGCCGATGCCGATGCCGACCACCGCGCGGGCGAGCGGCTGCACCGCAGCGATGAAGATGACGAACGGAATCGGGCGGAAGAAGTTCACCAGCACGTTGATGATCTGGAAGACGAACCGATTCGCCAGCAGGTTGCCTTTGCGGGTCAGGTACAGCACGAGTCCGAGCACCAGCCCGAGCACCCCGCCCAGTGCGACGGCGATGACGACCATGTAGAGCGTCTCACCCGTCGCCGCGATGAGATCGGGAATGGTCTGGTTCCAGTCGATGGGCTTCATGTCAGGCCACCTCTTCGATATTCGCGTCGTCGACGGCAGCGGCGATGAAATCGGCGACCACCGCTGTCGGGCCGGTGACCTCATAGAGCAGATAGCCGAAGCCGCGGCCCTGGATCGTGCTGACGCCGCCGTAGATCAGCTCGAGATCGATGTCGTCTCGGTCTGCTGCCGCGTGTTCGAGATCTTTCTGAGCGGTGTCGCCGTCGAGCACCCGCACGCTGAGCAGTCGGTCGGGGTGCAGCGCGCGGAGCTCCTGCATCTCGGTCTCTGGCGGGGTCGGGCTGACCAGCGTGCGAACGAATCGGCGCGTGACGTGCTGCTTCGGATTCGAGAAGGTGTCGTAGACCTCGCCCTGTTCGACGACGCGCCCGTGCTCCATCACGACCACGTGGTCGGCGATGCTGCGCACGACGTCCATCTCATGGGTGATGATGACGATCGTGACGCCGAACTCGCGATTGACCCGGCTCAGCAGGGCGAGCACCTCCTGGGTCGTCTCGGGGTCGAGCGCACTCGTCGCCTCGTCGGCCAGCAGGATGCGAGGCGAGGTCGCGAGCGCACGGGCGATGCCGACGCGCTGCTTCTGACCGCCGGAGAGCTGCTCGGGATAGTTGCGGCTGCGATCGCTGAGGCCGACGAAGTCGAGCAGCTCCTGAACGCGAGCCTGCCGTTCGGCACGATCACGCCCGGCGACTCGCAGCGGGAACTCGACGTTCTTCGCGACGGTCTTCGACTCGAGCAGGTTGAACTGCTGGAAGATCATGCCGATGTCGAGACGGGCTCGCCTGAGATCTCGCTCGCTCAGCGCGGTGATCTCGCGCCCGTCGACCACGATGCGACCCGACGTGGCCGGCTCGAGCGCATTGATCAGGCGGGCGAGCGTGCTCTTGCCGGCACCGGAGTAGCCGATGATCGCGGTGATGCTGCCCTCGTCGACCTCGAGGTCGACGTCGTCGACGGCCAGAATCGGCTCGGCTCCGCGCTTCGGCGCAGGGTAGGTCTTCGACACCCCGTTCAGAGTGATGAGTGCCATGCTGGCTGTCCTTCCGGAGTGTGGTTTCCCTGCCCGAGGATACCCGGTGTACGGTGCGCTTCGGCTGCAGATGCCGTTCGACGGGCGCCGAGAGCAGAGAGACCGGAGGTTCGGAACCCGGTTCCGTTCCTCCGGTCTTCGCCGACTGGTGGCGATCAGGCCTTGTTCTGGATCTGATCCTGTGTGGTCTCGAGCAGATCCTGCAGCTCAGACGCCGATGTGGTCAGCGGCGTCGCGGTGTTGCCGGATGACTCCTGCAGCGCGGCCTGCACGTCTGCGTTCTGCTGGAAGATCTTCACGAGCTTGAGGTACGTCTCGTTGTCCTTGTCTTCGGCGCGGGAGACGAAGATGTTGATGTACGGTTTGGCGCTCTCGGCATCGGGCTTCGACTGCGCGAGCGGCTCCTTGCCCACGAGGTCGGCGTTCTTCAAGAAGTCGTTGTTGACGACCGCACCGTCGAGATCCTGCAGACCGTTCGCCGTCTGATCGGCAGAGAGCTCCTTGACCTTGACCTTCGACGCGCCTTCGTCGACGTCACGGGAGTCTGCGACCGCAGTCCACTCCCCCTTCAGCTTGATCAGACCGGCGTCGACCAGCACGCCCAGAGCGCGCGCCCGGTTGGTCTCGTCGTTGGGCACGGCCACGGTGCCGCCCTCGGGAATCTGGTCGATGCTCTCGTGAGTCTTCGAGTACAGGCCGAGCGGGTAGATCGCCGTCGCCCCGATCGGGGTCAGGTCCTGGTTGTTCTTCACATTGGAGTTGGCCAGATAGATGATGTGCTGAAACTCGTTGAGGTCGAGTTCCTTCTCAGCGAGCGCCGGGTTCGGCTGGGTGTACTCGGTGAAATCAACGATGTCGACATGGATGCCCTCGCTGCTGGCCGCCTTCTCGAAGGCAGCCCACTGCGGGTCGCTCTTGCCGACCACACCGATCTTCACCGGGTTCGATTCGCTGCCCTTCGCCGCGTCGGAGCTGCCGCTCGCGCAGCCGGTGAGCAGAGCCCCGACCAGTGGGATGGCCACAGTCAGTGCGAACAGTTTCTTCTTCGAGATTCTCAAGGTGCTGCCTTTCATCGTGAGTACAACCCCTCAAGTGTGGCGGTCGGCCGAGGACGGGCAAAATCCCGGTGATCATTTGTGAAACAATTCGTCATCGTGCGCGCAGACGCGCGTGACCTTTCGTCTGGCTGACGACCGACTTATCCTTGGATGAGCATTTACAGTGAAGGATTCTGCATGTCATCAGTCGAGGCTCTCCCCCCAGACGAGGTTGAGAGAATTCGCAACGATTTTCCGCTGCTCGAGCGACGCATCGGCGGCCACGAGCTGATCTACCTCGACTCGGGTGCCACAGCGCAGCGCCCGATCAGCGTGCTCGACGCCGTGCAGGAGTTCGACGAGATGCGCAACGCCGCCGTGCATCGTGGGGCGCACACGCTCGCCGGCGAGGCCACCGAGCTCTTCGAAGAGGCACGGCACAAGGTTGCAGGGTTCGTCGGTGCCGATGATGACGAGATCGCGTGGACGAAGAACGCCACAGAAGCGCTGAACGCCGTCGCCTACGGGTTCGTCAACGCCACGGCCGGGCGTGGCGGCGAGGCCGCGCAGCGGTTCGTGCTGCGCCCCGGTGACGAGATCGTCGTCACCGAGATGGAGCATCACGCCAATCTGGTGCCCTGGCAGGAGGTCGCCGCGCACACCGGAGCGACCCTGCGCTACATCCCGCTCACCGAGAACGGCACGCTCGACATGAGCTCCGCCGAGGCTCTTGTCAGTGAGCGCACCAGGGTGCTCGCGTTCACCCATGTCTCGAACGTGCTCGGCACCATCAATCCGGTCAGCCGCCTCGTCGGGCTGGCGCAGTCCGTCGGCGCCTGCACCGTGCTCGATGCCTGCCAGTCGGCGCCGCACCTTCCGCTCGATCTGCACGCGCTCGGCGTCGACTTCGCCGCATTCAGCGGGCACAAGATGCTCGGCCCAACCGGAGTCGGCGCGCTCTACGGCCGCAGCGAGCTGCTCAACGCGCTGCCGCCGTTCATCACCGGCGGCTCGATGATCACGACGGTGACCATGGACCACACCGAGTTCATGCCCGCTCCGACCCGCTTCGAAGCGGGCACCCAGATGGTCGCCCAGGCCGTGGGCTTCGGCGCCGCCGTCGACTACCTCTCGCACATCGGCCTCGACCGCATCGCCGCCCACGAACATGCGCTCGGCCAGCGTCTCGTCGAAGGCGTCTCGCGGATTCCCGGCGTGCGTCTGCTGGGGCCTGCCGCCGGCGTCGATCGCGCGGGCATGGCCTCGGTCGACGTCGACGGGGTGCACGCACACGACGTCGGGCAGTTTCTCGATGATCGCGGCATCGCCGTTCGCGTGGGGCACCACTGCGCCCAGCCGGTGCATCGGCACTACGGCGTCACCGCTTCGACACGAGCGAGCGTCTATCTGTACTCCACCGAGGCTGAAGTCGACGCCTTTCTCAACGGGCTCTCAGACGTTCGCGGCTTCTTCGGAGCAGACCGGTGAGCGGCCTGCAGGATCTCTACCAGACCGTCATCATCGAGGAGTCAAGGGAACGCCGGGGCGACGGCAGGTACGCCGACGGCATCTGGACCGGCCACTCGCACCAGGTCAACCCCACCTGCGGCGACGAGATCACGCTCGGCGTGCAGGTCGACGCCGATGACCGCATCGAGTCAATCGGCTGGCAGGGTGACGGCTGCTCCATCTCGATGGCCAGCGCATCGCTGCTGACCGAGCTGATGCAGGGCAAGACGCGCACCGAGGCGCTTGAGCTCATCGGCGAGTTCCGCGACATCATGCGCTCTCGCGGGCAGCGTGAGCCGAGCGTCGAGAGCTTCGGAGATGCAGTCGCCCTCGGCGGCGTCAGTCGCTACGTGATGCGGGTGAAGTGCGCAATGCTCAGCTGGGTCGCGTTGGAGGATGCCCTGCACAAGTCGGAGCACTGAGATGGATGCGGACGCGATCATTCGCATCGTCTATCTGATCGGCATCAGCTCGTTCGCCGTCAGTGGTGTGCTCGCGGCCGCGCGCGCACACCTCGACTTCTTCGGGGCGCTGCTGGTGGGGCTGCTCTGCGCCGTCGGCGGCGGCACGCTGCGTGAGACGCTGCTCGGCAACACCCCGGTCTACTGGATGCACGATCCCGTCATTCTGTCGACGGTGCTCTCGGTGGCCGTCGCCGCGTTCGTCCTCGTGCGCTTCGTCAGCATCCCCCGCTGGCTGCTCGAGCTGACCGACATCGCCGGCCTGGCGATCGTGTCGGTCATCGGTGCCAAGGCAGCCATCGCGGCGGATGCGACGCCGCTGGCCGTCTTCATCATTGCGGTGCTGACCGGGGTGACCGGCGAGATCATCCGCGACCTGCTGGTCGCGCAGTCTCCCCCGACCCTGCTGGTGCGCGAGATCTACGCGGCGGCGTCATTCGCCGGCGCGGTCGTCTACTGGGTGCTGCATGTGATCGGCGCCGGAGGCCTCACTGCGACGGTGGTGGCCGTGCTCACCATCGCAGCCATCCGTGTGCTGGCGATCTGGCGCGGCTGGCATCTGCCCAAGGCGCGGCTGCGAGTGCAGCCCAATTCCGGCATCGCCGATGAGCTCTGACGCAGAAGAGGCGCCGGCGGGATTCGCATCCTGCCGGCGCCTCTCAGTGACGGACGTCGCCGTCGCCGTTCACAGTCTCACTTCACGTCGAGCAGATCGATCACGAAGATCAGGGTCTGCCCGCTCAGCGGGTGGCCGCTGCCGGCCGGCCCGTAGGCGAGGTGGGGCGGAACGGTCAGCTTGCGCCGACCGCCCGTCTTCATGCCCGGAATGCCGACCTGCCAGCCCTTGATCAGGTTGCGCAGCGGGAACGTGATCGATTCGCCGCGTCCCCACGACGAATCGAACTCCTCGCCCGATTCGAAGCCGACGCCGAGGTAGTGCACCTCGACGGTCGACGCCGCAGTGGCCTCGGCTCCGGCGCCGACGACGACGTCTTCGATCTCGAGGCTCTCAGGAGCCGGGCCGGTCGGAAAGTCGATCTCTGGTTTGCTGAGTTCTGTCATGCCAGCAACCTTACTTCGACTCGCCGTCAGCGCTCTGCGCACTCGCCGAGGCGCTGTCGGGCAGCAGTCCCAGACGCTTCTGCCGACGCTGCACGATCAGACCGGCGACGACGCTCACCGCGGCGACGATCAGGCTCACGTAGAGCTCGATGCGCGTCTGCAGGCTCTTGTTGAACGTCATGTAGGCGAGCAGCGCGACCAGTGCGATGATCACGATCCAGGTGATGTAGGGAAAGCCCCACATCTTGATGGTGCCGTTGGCCTTGCCCGGAACCACTCCCTGCTTCGCGAGCATGCGCCGGCTGCGCAGCTGTGAGACGGCGATGACCAGCCAGACGAAGATGGCCGTCGCGCCGGTCGAGTTCACCAGGAAGGCGAAGACGTAGTCGGGCACCGTGTAGTTCAGCAGCACCGAGATCAGACCGACGACTGCCGAGGCCAGAATGGCCACGTAGGGCGTGTTGTGCTTGTTGACCTTGCGGAACGCCCGCGGCGCCTCACCACGACCGGCCAGCGAGTAGGCCATACGAGACGCGGTGTACAGCGACGCGTTGAGCGTCGACAGCAGCGCCGTCAGCACGACGAAGTCCATCAGCACGTCGACGCCGGGAATCCCCACGTACTCCAGCGCGCTCACGAAGGGCGACTTGCCCGAGACGACTTTGTCGTGCGGCAGCAGCAGCACGATGATGGTGATCGAGCCGATGTAGAAGAGCAGGATTCGCCAGATGACCGAGTTCACCGCTTTGCGCACGGCGTGAGCGGGGTGCTCCGACTCGCCTGCGGCCACAGTGGCCACTTCGGCGCCGAACATCGAGAAGATGACCGGCAGCAGCGCGACGAAGATGCCCGAGACGCCGTTCGGCATGAACCCGCCCTGTGCGCCGTAGTCGACCCCCTGATGCGCGCTGGGGATGATCCCGGTCACCAGACCGATGCCGAAGAGGATGAACAGCGAGATCGCGACGATCTTGATGCCGGCGAACCAGAACTCCATCTCGCCGAAGCTCTTGACCGAGACCAGGTTGAGCCCGAGAAACAGGATGGTGATCACGAGAGCGGGAATCCACTGATCCACTCCGGGCAGGTACTTCGTGATGATCTTGGCAGCCGCAGTGGCTTCGATGCCGACGACCACCACCCAGAACCACCAGTACAGCCAGCCGATCGACAGACCGGCCCACGGTCCGATGAACTTCGTGGCATAGGTCGAGAACGATCCGGTGTCAGGGCTCGCCGATGCCATCTCGCCGAGCATTCGCATCACCAGGATGATCACGACGCCTGCGAGTGCGTACGAGACGATGACGGCCGGTCCGGCCGCGATGATCGCGTTGCTGGATGCGACCAGCAGGCCGGCACCGATGATGCCACCCAGGGCGATCATCGAGAGGTGCCGGGGTTTCAGTGTGCCGGCCAGGCGTGGTTCCGGCTCGGCACGGTCAAGCTCACCGACGGTGAACACCGCCTCCGTTGGCGGCGTTGTCGGATTCTCGTTCTTCTCAGAACTCATGTTGTGGTTCCTCTGTTCATTCCTCGACGCGCGGCGCCGAAGAGATTGTTCTTGGAAACGTCCACCGAGTGGTTGCGCACCGGCTCGATGTCCGCTGTGTGGAATCGTGCACGAGTCTATGCAGCATTCACGTGAACGCTGGGTTACGCAAAGTGGACACATCGTCCACTCATTAGCCGCTGCGTACAGCATTGCGCTGACGACATGCGTCGTCCTGACACATGAAAAAGGCTGAGGTGCTGCCGAAGACCTCCTCCGGCAGCACCTCAGCCTCAAGACGCCGATCGGCGCCGTCCACGAGCGTCTCAGGCACCGGGCCAGGCGACGCTGAAGTACTGCGTCTCCTGGTACTCTTCGATGCCTTCGTGGCCGCCCTCGCGCCCCACACCGCTCTGTTTGAACCCGCCGAACGGCACCGACGGGTCAGACACGAGACCACGGTTGACCCCGACCATACCGGCGTCGATGCGGTTGGCGATGTCGATCGCATGTCGCTGCTCACCGGCGAACACGTACGAGGCAAGCCCGTACTCGGTGCCGTTGACCGCCTCGATGAGTGCGTCTTCGTCAGACCAGGTCGCGATCGAGGCGACTGGCCCGAAGACCTCTTCGGTGAACACCGGGGAGGCCGGGGTCACGTCGGTCAGCACCGTCACCGGGGCGTAGTACCCCGTCTCAGGCACCTCGGACTGATATGCGATGGTCGCGCCGTCGTGCACCGCAGCGTCAACGAGCTCGGTCACTTTGTCGACTGACTTGCGGTTGACCAGCGGACCGATGTCGGTGCCCTCGGCGAGCCCTGCGCCGACGACGAGAGCAGCCGTGCGCTCGATGAAGCGCCGAGTGAACGCCTCTGCGATGTCGACGTGCACGAAGAATCGGTTCGCTGCGGTGCAGGCCTGGCCGCCGTTGCGGAACTTCGCGACCAGCGCGCCCTCCACCGCATCCTCGACATCGGCATCCGCCGCCACCACGAACGCGGCGTTGCCGCCGAGCTCCATGGCGGTGTTGAGCACGCGGTCTGCCGCCTTGCGCAGCAGCACCTTGCCGACCGGCGTCGACCCGGTGAACGAGATCACCCGAACGTGCTGGTCGTCGAGCAGATGATCGACGATCTCTGCGGTGTGCGACGAGGGCAGCACGTTGACGAGGCCGGCCGGCAGCCCTGCCTCGGCGAGGATCTGCGCGATCGCCAAGGCGGTCAGCGGCGTCTCACTGGCCGGTTTCAGCACGGTCGCGCACCCGGCGGCGAGCGCCGGGCCGATCTTTCGGGTGGCCATGGCCGCGGGAAAGTTCCACGGGGTGACCAGCACGGCGACGCCGGCTGGCCGACGCGTGACCAGATTGCGCACCCCGCCCGCCGGAGCGGTCTGGTACTCCCCCTCGACGCGCACGGCCTCTTCGGCGAACCACCGGAAGAACTCCGCCGCGTAGGCGACCTCTCCCAGCGAATCGGCAAGCGCCTTGCCGTTCTCCAACGAGATCAGCTCGGCGAGCTGCTGACGGCGCTCGATCATGAGCTCGAACGCGCGCCGCAGCACCTCGCCGCGCTGGCGGGGGGCCGCCTTCGCCCAGGCGACCTGCGCCTCGTGCGCTGACGCCAGCGCACGATCGGCATCGGCGAGCCCGGCATCGGCCACCTCGACGAACGATTCCTCAGTGCTCGGGTCGATGACGGCGAAGGTCTCGCCCGATTGCGCGCCGACGAACTCGTTGTCGATCCAGAGGCCGCTGATCGAGCGGGCGTAGTCGATGAGCTCGGTCATGCTCAGTTCTCCTTGAACGCCTGGACGACGACGTCGAGGCCGTCGTTGAGCACCTCGTCAGAGATGACCAGCGGCGTCAGGAAGCGGATGACGTTGCCGTAGGTGCCGGCGGTCAGCAGCACGACACCGTTCTTGTGCGCGTACTCGGCGACCTTGTGGGTGAGCTGAGCGTCGGGCTCCTTGGTCTCGGGGTGCACCAGTTCGATGGCCTGCAGAGCGCCACGGCCGCGCACCTCGCCGATGCGCGGGTCGCTCTGCTGCAGCTCGAGCATGCGCTTCGTGATGACCTCGCCGATGTGCAGGGCACGGTCGGCCAGGTTCTCGTCGACAACCTTGTCGAAGACGGCGAGCGCTGCCGCGCATGCCGCCGGGTTGCCGCCGTAGGTGCCGCCGATGCCGCCGGCCTGGGGATGATCCATCACGTCGGCACGACCGGTGACGGCCGAGAGCGGCAGGCCGCCGCCGATCGCCTTGGCCGTCGTGACGAGGTCGGGCTCGATGCCCTCGTACTCCGAGGCGAACAGGCGCCCGGTGCGGGCCAGACCGGTCTGAATCTCGTCAGAGATGAACAGCACGTCGTTCTTGTGCGCCCATTCGACCAAGGCAGCCATGAAGCCTTCGGCCGGAACGATGAAGCCGCCCTCGCCCTGAATGGGCTCGAGCAGGATCGCGGCGACCGAATCGGCGCCGATCTGCTTCTCGATGGCGCTGATCGTGCGCTTCGCGGCCTCTTCGCCGGTGAGTCCGTCACGGTACGGGTATGACCCGGGAACACGGTAGAGCTCGTTTGCGAACGGCCCGAAGTGGCTCTTGTAGGGCGCTGCCTTCGCGGTCAGCCCCATGGTGAGGTTGGTGCGCCCGTGGAAGGCGTGGTCGAACGCGACGATGCCGTCTTTTCCGGTGAAGTTGCGGGCGATCTTGACTGCGTTCTCAACAGCCTCGGCCCCTGAGTTGAACAGGGCGGTGCGCTTCTCGAAGCTGCCGGGAGTCAATTCGTTCAGGCGCTCGGAGACCTCGATGTACGACTCATACGGAACCGTGGCGAACGACGTGTGGGTGAACTGGGCGACCTGGTGCTGCACGGCGTCGACGACCTCAGGAGCCGAGTTGCCGACGCCGGTGACGGCGATGCCCGAGGCGAAGTCGATCAGGGTGTTGCCGTCGACATCGAGGATCACGCCTCCGCCGGCGGCGACGACGTAGGTGGGCAGCATGACCCCCACTCCGGCGCTCACCGCGGCGAGCTTGCGCTCGTGCAGTGCACGCGACTTCGGGCCGGGAATCGCGGTGACGAGGTTGCGGTGCTGGGCGAGGGTTGGCCCGCCGACGGGGATGCTCTGTTCAGTCATGAGACGTACTCCATTCGTTTGCGACAGATACCGGTGTCGATGGCGCGCCGCAGACGTGGCGAGCCCGACGTTGGGCAGATCGAGCTGAGGGTGCAGGAATGCACTCTTCGTAGCATTGACATTACGATCAGACCAACGACTTTCGGCATGTACGTTGCGGCCATTCGACCAGTTGCAGATGTACGATTCGTCTATGTCAGTCACGATACGTCGCCTGCTCGGCATCGGCGAGCTGTCTCTGCGCACCATCGTCGGTGATGAGGCGGGTGCCGAGACGTCCGAGCTGCTCGATGCTGCGCTCGACTGGGTGTACAGCTCGAACCTCGTCGATCCGATGCGCTTCCTTCCGGCCGGCCAGATGCTGCTCACCGACGGAGCCCAGTTCGGCGTCGCCCGATTCGACTACGACGCGTATGTGGCTCGACTGCGTGACGGCGGCCTCGTGGGCGTGGGGCTGGGCACCGGCCTGACGTGGACCGAACCGCCCGAAGGTCTGGTCGACGCGTGCCGCAGGCATGGCCTGCCGCTCGTCGAAGTGCCCTACCACGTGCCGTTCCTCGCGGTGATCCGAAAGGCCGACGATCTGCTCGACAGCGAGCACCAGCAGCACATCCAGTGGGGGCTCGACGCCCAGCGGGCCATCTCACGGGCGGCTCTGCGTTCCAACAGACTCGGCGACCTCTTGCAGGAGCTGGCCAAGCAGCTCGACTGCGGCGTCGCAATCTTCGACAGCTCCGGGCAGATCATGGGATCAGCCCGACAGCGCCCGCTTCCGCACCTGCAGCTGCAGGAGCTCACCGGTGCCATGGAGCGTCTCACGCGCAGCGGCACACGTTCGGCTGCGCGCATCAGCGCCGACGGCGCCGAGTTCATCGTGCAGACCATCGGAGCGCCGCCGAAGCTCGCCGGCATGCTCGTGCTCAGCGGCGTGAGCCGGCTCGACGGCGTGCAGCTCGACGTCGTCGAGTCGGTCCTGGCACTCACCGGCATCACCTTGGAGTTCAACCGTACGATCAACCAGCAGCGGCATGTGCTGCGCGACGGTGTCATCGAGATCGCCGCCTCGGGGAGCGTCGCCTTGGCCAACCGCCTCGCGGAACGGCTCTGGAACGAGGCCCTGCCGACTGGTGAGCGCGCAGTCGTCGCGCTGATCGACAGCACGACCGCCTTGGTCGACGCCCTCGATCGCATGCAGCGCGACGGCATGATCTTCTGGGGGCTGCGCGACGGTCGAGCAACCATCGTCTCGCCGACCGAGAACCTCGACTCGGTGCTGGAGGTCTGTCTGCGCGAGCGCGTCAGGGCCGGCATCTCACAGCTCAGCACCAGTCTGCCGCTCAGCCAGCTCATTCAGCAGGCGCGGCGCGTCGTCGCAGACGCCGACGCTGGCTCGATCGCCCGATATGACGACCTGGCCGACGCCGGCTGGCCCACGCTGCTGCGCGGGTCGATGCTCGAAGTGGTGGCGGCGCAGCTGCTGGCGCCTCTCGACCAGCGTCATGAGTCGGAGGGCGTCGAGCTGCGCCGAACCCTGCGCATCTGGCTCGAGGAGAACGGTCAGGCCGAAGCCGCTGCCGCACGTCTCGGTGTGCATCGACACACTGTGCGCAACCGAGTCGCTCGTGCCGCCTCACTGCTCGACCTCGACCTCGACACCTTCGAGGCGCGCACGAAGGTCTGGCTGGCGCTCAGCGCAGCCGACGAGCCGCACGACCCCTCCGCAGCAGCGGAAGAAGTCCCGAGATGAGCATGCAGGCCAGCGCAGCAGCGATGACCGTGTAGACGAACAGATCAGACGTCAGCAGCTGTTCTCCGAGCAGCAGCGCCGCAGCGAAGAGCAGCACCGGCTCGAGATAGCTGAGCATCCCGAACACTGTGAGGTTCAGCCGACCACTGGCGAGGATGTACAGCATCATCGCCACGCCACTGAGAACGCCGAGCGCGACGAACGACCACCAGGCCGAACCGGGCTGATGCGCCAGCGCACCGGCGACATCCGACTGCAGCAGCAGCCAGACGGCGAACGGAGTCGCCAGCAGCATCTCGAGCCAGAACACGCGCACGTCGTCCATGTCTGCCGCACGGCGCACCGCGAAATAGATGGGATACCCGAAGCCGACCAGCGCAGTCGGCCACGAGAAGCCACCGACGATGAGCGCCTCGATGATCACGGCGACCGCCGCGAGCGCGACAGCGGCCCACTGCCAGCGGTCGAGGCGATCCTTGAACAGAAAGCGCCCGGCGGCGACCACGACGAGCGGCATCAGAAAATAGCCCAGTGAGACGTCGAGCGCGTGCCCATGCATCGGCCCCCAGATGAACACCCAGATCTGCGCGGTCACCATCATCGAGCACCCCAGCAGCACGAGGAGTCGACGGGGGTCACGGACGATGCGGCGAATGAGCCGCCCGATCATCTCCCAGTCTCGGTGTCCCGTGAAGAAGACCGCCATCAGCGCGACGATGCAGACGACCCGCCACGCTGCAACCACTTCGGAGGTGAACGCCGACAGCTCGCTGGTCAGCAGCGAGATTAGACCGAATATCACCGATGCCGAGATCGACGCGACCACGCCTGACTTCGCCGTCTGCGGCATCGCAGCTCCATTTCGTCGTTTGGGCCGGATGCGCAGACGTCCGCTGGGATGGACGCATCCGATCAAGGAATGAACGCACGATGCAAGAGGTCCTCATCATTCGTACACTGAATACTAGCCTCCAAACGATTGCGAGCAGCTGCTGCGGAGGTGAGAAGCGGGGCCGTGCGCATCGCACGGCCCCGCTTCGCACCAACCGGTAAAGAGCAAAAGCCCGAAAGGCAG
>NZ_JAJOZT010000001.1:591237-842291 GCF_021168475.1 Pseudoclavibacter sp. 13-3
TCATTCACCCACAAACATTGTGGTCGTCCGGGGGGGGGGGGGGGGGGGGGGGGGGGGGCCCCCCCCCCCCCCCCCCGCTTCTCACCTCCGGTTCAAGAGCTAACGCCGGAAGGGCTGATCGAGCAGCATCTCGACATCGTCGAAATCGCCGTGCGACCGCACCGCGGCCTGCGTGCCGCCGAACACTTCGACGACTCCGGCATCCTCAGCCCAGCTCGGCCACCCGGGGGTGCCCGTCGCGATGAACGACACGGCAGCCGAGTGCATGGCCGTCGCCAGTGCCTGCGGCGGGTTCTCGCCGGTGTGCAGTGCGACGTCGGTCGAGTCGAGGCAGTCGAACCAGAACGGCACGTCGAGGCAGTGCCCCGACAACCCGTAGCTGCCAGAGACGAACGCGAAGCGGTACACCCAGGTGCGCTCCCCGCTACGCGCCCGCGCCGCGCGAACCACCGTGCTGCGGAAGATGCCGTCACTCAGATAGCGTCCGAGCACGGCGGCATTGCCACGGGCGACGTAGTCGTCGTGAGCCTGCACGTACTGGTGCTGCACGTCGCCGCTCAAGCCGACCGAGTCGAGCAGGCCCGCCAGCGGAACCTGTTGGAACTGCTTCGACTGCCCCATCGTCAGCACGAGGAACTCTTCGTCGGTCGCTCCGAGCATGAGCGTCTTGTCTGCACCGATGCCGAGCGCGTACGATTCGAAGGTGGGGCGCTTGATCAGCTCGCCATCGACCACCGGAGCCAGAAGCGGACCATCCTGCACCATCGACTTGAGATAGTCGAGGCCGGGAGGCGTGTCGAGCACCTGCTGCACCTCGTAGATGCGGTCTTCGGGCACGGCGCGCAGCGCCTCGGCCGTGGGCTCCACCCCGAGCTGCTGCCCGAGCTGCCGAGCGAACTCGATGGCCTCTTCTTTCGGGCGGTCTCCGAGCGCACCCGAGATCGAATGGATGCCTGAGAAGAGGTGCTGCGCGCACTCCATGCCCAGCAGCGTGAGTGCGGCGCCGCCGCCCGCCGACTGCCCCGAGACGGTCACGCGATCGGGATCACCGCCGAACTCGCGAATGTTGCGCTGCACCCATTCCAGCCCGGCGATCCAGTCGAGCACGCCACGATTGGCGGGGGCACCCTCGATCCAGCCGAAGCCGTCGAAACCGAGACGATACGACAGCGTCACCGTGACAACACCATCGCGGTTGTACGTGCGCCCGTCGTACCACGGGCTGGCAGGCGAGCCTTCGTAGTAGCCGCCGCCGTGAATCCACACGAGCACCGGCAGACCCGCCTCGGTGTCGCCCGGCCGAGGCGTGAACACGTCGGCGTTCAGGGTCGAATCACCCGGCACGACCTGTTCCGGGATCATTCCGCTGTCAGGCTCACCGCGCTTCGGCGTCGGCCCGTACTCGAGCGCATCCCGCACTCCAGTCCACGCATCCACCGCCTCAGGAGCGGCAAAGCGGAGATCCCCCACCGGAGCTTTCGCGAAGGGAATGCCCAAGAACGCTGCACTCCGTGTCTTCCCCTGCTCTCGCCAACGACCGCGAACCTCGCCATCGTGAGTGCCCACCATGCAATAGTTCTCTTCTGACAACATGCCCCCTATGGAGTATTTGGAGTATTCACCGCACCGCGGCGATCAGTTTTCAACTACTATCTAACGGATGTCAGATTATCAAACTTGGTTCACTCTACCTACACTGATCTTCTTCACGACCGATCTCGTTATCCGGGTCGTCGCACTCTTCGTGGTGCCCCGCAACCGCACCCCGGCTTCCGGCACCGCATGGCTGCTGTTCATCTTTCTGCTGCCCATTCCCGGGCTCATCGTCTTTCTGCTCATCGGCGCGAACCGGATGCCGCGCGCTCGACGCGAGAAGCAGGACCGCGTGATCTCCCAGATGCAGAAGGCCGCGGCAGAGGACGCGAAAGTGTTCGGCAGCGACCTCGCCAGGCTTCCGCCCGGTCTCGAGAACACCGAGAAGCTCGGCCTGGATCTCGGCGCTCAGCCCATGATGGCAGGAAACCGAGCACACATCACCTACCAGTACGAGGAGTCCATCGAGGCCATGGCCTCCGCGATTCGCACGGCTGAGAAGTACGTGCATGTGGAGTTCTACATCCTCTCGTACGATCGCACGACGCACGACGTCTTCGAGGCGATACGAGAGGCCACCGCACGCGGGGTCAAGGTTCGGGTGATGCTCGACCATATCGCGACCATACGGCAGCCGAAACCGTCAGCGACCACGCGCAAGTTAGACGAAGTCGGCGCCCAGTGGGCCTTCATGCTGCCGGTACGGCCTTGGCGGGGCCAGTGGCAGCGCCCGGATCTGCGCAATCACCGCAAGATCCTGGTGGTTGACGGGCACATCGGCTTCATCGGTTCTCAGAACATGGTCGACACGAGCTACAACAAACCAGGAAACCTGCGCAGGGGCCTGAAATGGCGAGACATCATGGTCAGAGTCACTGGTCCGATCGTATCGAGCCTCAATCGGGTCTTCATGGGCGACTGGTACATCGAGACCGGCGAGCTGCTCGAGGACAGCGCCCCGCACGCTGCAGACTCCGAGCAGCCCGGCGAGCTGCTCGACTGCCAGGTGCTCCCGAGCGGCCCGGGCTTCGGCGAAGAGAACAACCTGCAGGTGTTCATCGCCCTCATGGGAACCGCGACCAGGCGAATCAGTGTGACCAGCCCGTACTTCGTTCCTGATCAGGCGATCATGTACGCGCTCAGGGCAGCCACCGCGCGAGGCGTCGCCGTCGAGCTCTTCGTCTCAGAAACCGGCGATCAGCCGATGGTCTATCACGCCCAGCGCTCGTATTACGAGGCTCTCCTGCGCGCCGGCGTTCGAATCTTCATGTTCAAGCCGCCGTACATTCTGCACTCCAAGCACTTCACCATCGACGACTCGATCGCCGTTGTCGGCTCGTCGAACATGGATCAGCGATCGTTCAGCCTCAACATGGAGGTATCGATGGTCGTCAACGGGGCAGGATTCGTGCGACAGCTCGACAGAGTCAATGCCTACTATCACGAGAACTCTCGCGAGCTCACGCTCGAAGAGTGGAAGAAGCAGCCGCTGCGCAGCCAGTTGCTCGACGGGCTGTTCCGACTCACATCGGCTCTGCAGTAGGCGATGCCGAGTTCTGAGAGCACTGCTCGACTAGAATGCAGAGTTCAGCGTTACAACAGAGACTGCACCACACAGGCTGCAACCGCAGAGACAAGAAGGTCGGAATGGCACGTCGACTCAGCCTCGAGGCCCGGCGCAGCGAGATACTGCAACGAACCCGGCAGATGATCGCCGAGCAGGGCCCGGAGGGACTGAGCCTGCGGGCAGTGGCCAGATGGTGCGGCATGAGCGCCCCCGGCCTGCTGCACCACTTCGATGGCCTGAAGCCGCTTCTCGAGGCGGTGCTCAGGGAACGTGCAGAAGACGAAATGGCAGCGTACACTGCCGCCTTGCCGGCCAACCCCACCCTGAGAGACTGGGCAGACACTGTGGCGCGAGTCGCGATGACCCGGGTAGAAGAGAACCGCAACTTCGACGCGTTGGAGACACAGGCGATCGCGAACCCTGATCATCCGGCACATGACTTCTATCTCATGGAGACCCGCCCGTTTGCGGCCACGATCACACTCGCCGAAGAAGAGTACCCTCGAAACCCCCAGCTCGTCACGGAGGTGCTCTCCACCGTCGTAGACGGACTCCGAATGCACTGGCTTCGCTCGCGAGAAGCGCCGAACTATTTCGAAGACTGGCAACGAGTCGCCGATACGGTGTTTGCAGGCTTCGAGCAGTACCGCGCCTGAGCACGGCTGAGACATCAGAGATACAGCCGCCATGGTGTGCACTCTTCTGCACTGCATCAAGATAGCTAACGACTGTTAGATAATTGATACCATAGCAGCACAAACGCGCCGGGAATCGGCACGAGGCATCAACGATGCGCGCGGCAGAAGGGGCAGAAGGGCACGACGACCTTGAAGAGAGAAGCAGGCAACGAGAGCGTTCGACTCGGTCTTGGCGCACTGTTGCGAGCGACCCTGCGAACAGTGCGGCGCGGGGGCATCGCGGTCGTCGCATTCGCCTTCCTCACAAACATCGTGCTGGTCGTCGCGGCCGAACCGTTCATTGGCTTCCTGTTCCGCGAAGCACTGCTGCTGAGCGGCGAGCCCGGTGTCGACTTCGGCCAGCTGCGGCTCTCATCCGTGTCACTCCTGGTGCCCGCCCTGATCGTGCTGATCGGGCTCTTCGCCTTCGTGCTCGTCACGATGCAGCTGGTCTTGATCCTGCTTGCCCTGCAACAGACCGCCTCGACCGGGCGGGTGAGTGTGCACGACCTGCTCATCTCTCTCGGCGGGCTGCTCCGCCGGCTCCTCAGAGTCTCTTCGCTCCCGGTGTTCTGTTACCTCTTCCTCCTGCTTCCGATCAGCGGATTCGGATTTCTCTCAGCCCTCACGCAAGTGATCGCGGTGCCAAACTTCGTGTCGGGCGAGCTGTTGAAGAACCCGGTCACTGCAGCGCTCTGGAATCTGCTCATGCTGGCTCTCCTCATTGTCAACATCCGACTCGCGCTGACACTGCCGATCTTCGCGCGCTCAGACGCCTCGGGCAGCCGCGCCATGCGGGTCAGCTGGCGAACCGTCCACGGTCGCACGTTCTGGACGCTCGTCGCCGGTGTCCTCGTCATACTGCTCATCGCGGCTCCGATCGCCGTCACCGTCGCCGTCGCAATGGTGCTGCCGACGGCGATTACCGATCATCTCAATCCAGCTGTTTCTCCAGTTTCTGCCGCGATCAGCGCCGGCGTCGCCCAAGTGCTGCTCATACTGCTGCTCAGCACGGTCACGGTCGCTCTGTTCTCGATGCTCACTGCGGTGGCAGATCAGGCAGGTGTGACACAGCAGACAGAGACCTCATCATCCGGGGGCTACCGGCGCGCGCCATGGCGCTGGGGGCTTGCCGCCAGCGCCGCCCTGATGGTGATTCCGCTGAGTCTCAGCATGCTCGCGCCAATGCAGACCCTCGCATCTCCTCCACAGTCGGAGGTGATCGGGCACCGCGGTTTCGTGGCAGGCGGTGTCGAGAACACGATTCCCGCGCTCGAGGCGGCGGCGCAGGCAGGCATCGATCGCGTCGAGATCGATGCGATGCAGACGAAAGACGGCAACTTCATCGTGATGCACGACCTCGACCTCAGCCGGCTGGCCGGGCGCAATGAGGCGATCAAAGATCTCACGTTGGCCGAGCTGACCCAGATCACCGTGCACGATGAGGCGGGGCACAGCGCAAAGATCCCGTCGCTCGAGGAGTATGTCGTCAGAGCACGAGAGCTCGGGATGCCACTGCTCATCGAAGTGAAGATGGGCGGCCTCGACTCACCCGACCATGTGGATCTTCTGGTGCAGCAGCTCAAAGCCCTCAACGCGCTCGACGGCACCAAGTTCCACTCACTCGACCACACGAGCGTCGCGCGTCTGAAAGAGCTTCTTCCCGACGCCGAGGTGGGTTACATCCTCTCATTCGCCGGTGTCGGAGTACCCGACACCCCCGCCGACTTTCTGGTGATCGAAGAGTACACAGCCACCGAGCACATGCGACGGGCAGCTGCGAAGGCGTGCCTGAAGTTCTACGTCTGGACGGTCGACGATGAGCTCGCCCAGCGCGTGCGCCTGCGACAGGGCGTCGATGCGATGATCACAGATCGGCCCGATACCGCGCTGTCATCACGCGAGGAGATGCAGAGCGAAACGGGGCTGGCACCGGCATTGCTCGATCTGCTGCTGGGATTCGTGGCGCTGTAGTTCTGATCGCGGCCAGGCAGGCTCTGCACCAGTCAGAACAGCCTGTTGCCAGAAAAGCAAACCCCCGCCGGAGCAGGGGTTTGTGATTGTGACCCCAGCGGGATTTGAACCCGCGTTACCGCCGTGAGAGGGCGATGTCCTAGGCCGCTAGACGATGGGGCCGTCTGTAAGCAACCAGATGATTATGCCACAGATTCGATCACGCACACCAATTCTGGAGTCGATTTCGGGCGTGTCGCCTGTGCCGGCCGGGGTCAGTCAGCTCGGCCCTTGATGCCGTAGAGGCGCACCATCTCGTCGATGGCGCGTTCGCGTTCGTCGCCACCCGCCTGCAGCATGTGCGGCACGTGCGTGCGCAGGTGATTCTCGACGAGCAGCGCGTTCAGCGACGCGAGCGAGCGCTGCACGGCGAGCGACTGCGTGACGATGTCGACGCAGTAGTCTTCGTCTTCGATCTGACGCTCGATGGCACGCAGCTGCCCTTCGATGATGCGCACGCGATGCAGGGCGCGCTTCTTGATGTCGTCGATCATGCCGCCCAGACTACGCTGTCGCGAGCTCAGCGACGACTGAGCACGGGCACGCTCGGCAGACTGCTGCGCTCGATGTCATCACTGCCGAGGTGTCTGATCTGTCGCAGCCCGTGCAGAGACGGATAGATCATGTAGAGCACAGCCTGCGGAATGCGCTCGAGGCCGCGGTTGAGACTGTGCGCCCGATATGTGCGGCGAAAGCGCTGCACATAGTCGCTGTAGTCGCGAAACTTGGAGTCCATGCGTCGCGCCGAGATGCCGCAGACCATGTTCGACTCGTAGCCGACGAACTGCCCGTTCTCGGCGAGATGAATCGACAGGTCGATGTCTTCGTGCAGCAGATCGCCCTCATCGGGGCACACCTCGTCGCGAATCAGATTCCACGCTTCGGCCCGCACCGCCATATTGCTGCCGAACACGAACCGGTACTCGCGGTTCAGCCGCATCAGCAGTTTGCGAAAGCGATCGTCAGCGCGCAGGCCGAAGCGGCGAAACGGCATGTCGTAGTACATGACCGGGCCGGTGAGGGCGCTGATGTGCTGGTTGCGAAAGGCGAGACGCACCTGGCGGCTCCATTCGGGAGCCAGCAGCGAGTCTGCGTCGATGCGGCCGAGCACGTCGCTGGTGGCTGCGTCGAACCCGGCGTCACGAGTGGGAATGAGCCCCTGGCGCTCGTTCTGGGCAAGCAGTCGGATGACCTGATTCGGGTGCTGTCGAGACACACGCCGCACCGTCGCTGCGGTGCCGTCGGTGCTGCGGTTGTCGACGACGATGATCTCGTCGAGCGGCACGGTCTGTGCGATCGCCGCTCGCAGGCACGCCTCGATGCGTTCTTCCTCGTTGTACGCCGGGATGATCAGCGAGACGCTAGGGAGCAAGCCGGTAACCTCTGGGGTCACTGCGGTTCCTTTCCAGTCTGTCGCCCTCAACCATAGCCGTCCCGCCGCACGAACGTCATGATTCGACGTTGCAGATCGATAAAGTTCTCGTCTCCGAACACCCAGACGACGGTGGCGTTGACCCGATTTCTCGCCCTACTGTGGCGTACATACGCAGCGATGCTGCCCGTTCCGAGCAGCATCCGCCACCCAGACGACCAGTTCTCACGAGGAGGCCTGACTCCATGTCAGCAGCGGCAACAGTGGTCGATCCGGCCAACCCGCACACCTACGATCACACGCACGCGAATGTGAGCGGGGGCTGGCTGCGCGCCTCGGTCTTCGGTGCGATGGATGGCCTGGTCTCGAACATCGGCCTGGTCACCGGCATCGGCGCAGCCGGTGCCTCGAACCACGTGGTGCTGCTGACCGGCGTCTCGGGGCTGCTGGCCGGCGCGTTCTCGATGGCACTCGGCGAGTTCACCTCGGTGCGCAGCCAGAACGAGCAGCTCGACAAAGAGATCGCCGTCGAGGTGGCCGCACAGAAGCGCAACCCGGCCGGCGAGCAGGCCGAGCTCGCCCGAGAGTTCCAGCAGATGGGCATGAGCGAGCAGACGGCGCACACCGCCGCGGCCGAGATTCACAGCACGTCGGTCTCGACCCGCACCGTGCACGTGCACCTCATGCAGGAGCTCGGCATCAACCCAGACGATCGCCCCTCACCCATCGCCGCAGGTCTGCTCTCATTCCTGTTCTTCTCGATGGGCGCGATCGTGCCGATTCTGCCCTATCTCTTCGGCATCGGCTCACTCATGACGGGCCTCATCGCCGGCTGTGTCGGGCTGCTGCTCGCCGGCGGCATCGCCGCAAAGGTGTCTGGCCGCAACTGGTTCAGAGGCGCCGCACGCCAGCTGGTGCTCGGCTTGGTCGCCGTTGCGGTGACCTACGTCGTCGGCATGCTCATCGGCGTCGACGCGCACTGATCGCCGTTGACCCCCCTTCGAGCCGGCCGCGACACAGTCACATGCCTCGGCATCCGCCGCAGCCGCCTGACGCGCATGGTCGACAGCGTGCAGCATGCGCTCGCGCAGCTCGTTGGCGCGTGATGCGAAGCCCTGCTGCCGCTCGGCGAACTCGCGTCGTCCCTGCTGCGTCTCGATGCGCACCGCCTCCAGCCCGAATCGCCGCACGTCATAGGGCGATGCCTGCATGTCGAGATCGCGCACTTCGCGAGCGAGTTCGAAGGTGTCGATCAGCAGCTCGCCGGGAATGATCGGCCCGAGTTTCATGGCCCACTTGTAGAGATCCATGTTGGCGTGCAGACAGCCGGGCTGCTCGAGGTCTGGCTGTGCGGCACGGGTCGGCTGCAGCGCGTTCAGAGGTCGGGCCGCGGGGGTGAAGAAGCGGAAGGCATCGAAGTGCGTGCACTCGATGCGGCTCGACTCGACCACGGTATCGGTGCCGGCGTGCCCCAGTCGCAGCGGGAGTTTCGTGTGGCGCTCCTGCCCGTCGCGCATGCCGTAGACCATCGCCCACTCGTGCAGGCAGGAGCAGCCGAGCTTGGGGCGGCGCTCGGCGGTGCGGCGCAGCAGCCCTTCGACGAAGCCGACCGCGCCGCGTCGATCGGCGAGAAAGGCGGCCGCGTCGACACGGGTGTCGGCCCCGTCAGTCACGTACCAGCGCCACTGGGCCCGCGGTTCGGCGGATGCTCCCTCGAGCTCGACTCCGGCGCCCGGGTGCCAGCGCCGCAGGAGCGATGGCCGATACGAGTAGTAGGTGAACAGAAAGTCATCGACTTCGTTGATCTCGCCGGTCTGTCGGCGTGCGCGCCACCCGGCGGTGAGCTGATCGGCGCGCTGCTGGTGCCGAGCTTCTCGCGCACGCCACACGTGGTCCGAGAGGCGTTCGAAGGCACGGGGCTGAGGAACATCCACTCCCCCATCGTATGACGCACCACCGGGCCGTTTCGAGCCCGAGTTGTGTTTCGGGCGAGAATGCCCTAATGTTGACTCTCGGTTCGCAAACGTGCACAACGGATGCGCAACTGCCCTTGGGGTATGGTGTAATTGGCAACACGACGGTTTCTGGTACCGTTATTCTTGGTTCGAGTCCAGGTACCCCAGCAAGTTCTTCTGCGTGGTTCTCCCCTCCTTGTTCGGCATTCTGCCGCTCGTATCAGCCGCGTGCGGTGCTGAACCGGCTGTAGGCCGTCATCGAACGTTCGAGCGCGGCCGATTCCCGCTCGGTCAGAGTCTCACCCTCGAACAGGCTGACTTCGGCGGTCTTCGTCTTCCAGGTGCCCCGGATGCGCCCCGCGCTCAGCACCGTCGGTCGCCCCACTCCGTTCTTCGACATGACCGCCATGTTGAACTTCGGATCGAGCACCATCGAACGATCTCTGTACCCGAGCAGAAACTCGTCGAAGGCGGGCAGCGCCAAGGTCTCGCTCAGCGCATCGGCGGCCGAGCATCCCGTCGTCTGCCCTTCGTCTTGCGCCCAGGCCAGCTGCGGCTCGGTCGCCCACAGCTGTTCGCCGTTCGGCCCGGCGCATTCCACGAGTCGTTCACGTGCTGCATCCGACTCGGCGAGGCGCAGCGCCCTACGGCTCTCGCCGACGGTCAGGGCCGTCCACCAGCTGAGATCTGCCGCAGTCGCAGGGCCGTGCCCGACGATGTACCGCCGAGCGAGTGCGGCCAGTGCATCATCGCCCTCGAGCAGCTGCGGCGAGACGATCCACTCGTCGGTCAGCACGAGGTCAAGGTCTCGGCCGTTGTCGTTCACGGGGCCGAACACCACATCACCGAGCTGATTGAGCGCCCACACCAAGTGGTACGTCCACCCTGCCCGCATCTCGATCCCGGCGTCCTGCCACACCTGTGTCAGTGCGTCTCGATGCAGCCGCCGCCCGCCAGACAGGGCCTGGCGCGTGATCTCTCTCACCTGATCGACGACGGCAAGGTCAAGCTGCAGGCGTGCACGGCGCTTGGGCCAGTCTCTGAGCACGCGGTGATTCGTGGCCTGCTGCACCCAGCCGATGTCTGCCGCTGCCACGAGGTGCACCGTCGAGCGTATCGGCCACGAGCGCACGATCAGCCCGTGGTCGAAGGCAGCCCGAACCGCCTGTGCCGAGGCCCCGGCCCGCAGTCCCAACGCCCATTGCGCAGAGAGAAAATCCTGCCCCTGCACCGCGAGCAGGTGCGAGGTCGCCGCGGCCACGTCGTCGGCCGTGCCCCTGTGGGGGCTGTTCGTACCGGCCGAACGGGCCGAAGACTCCGCAGCCGTCGCCTCAGCGGGCAGCAGCTCGGGAGGCAGCGGCTCAGTGCGCAGAGCATCAGCGAGCAGCTGAGCGACGATTCTGGCTGCTGCGATCTGTGGCTTGCTGAGTGTGATGGCCATGGCACCACTCTATTCACCGCGCAGGTCTGCCGAGGCAGCGGCCCTCGCCCTGCGTGCCTACGTGCCTACGTGCCTACGGCAGCCAGGGGTCAAGACCGAGCATGATGCACAGCGCCATGATCGACACGAGCGAGAACCCGAACATGCGGTGCGACCAGGCGATTCTGTCGGCGGCCGTGAAGCCGAGCGCACCGATCACGATCCACACGACGCCGAGCAGCCCCAAGACGCTGGTGGTGGTCAGGCTGGCGAAGCCCAGCACGCCGAGCAGCACCACACTCGCCACGTACAGCACGGTGTAGACGAAGATGTGCACGATGGTCGTCGGCACGCCCTTCACCACGGTGATCACGGGAACCCCTGCAGCGGCGTACTCCTCGCGCCGATAGATCGCGATCGAGTAGAACTCGGGCATCTGCCAGAAGAACAGCGCGAGAAAGACCAGCACGGCACCGGCATCCACACGCCCCGTGGCGCCGACGTAACCGGCGAGAATGGGCACAGCGCCCGAGACCGATCCGACCAGGGTGCCGTGATACGACATGCGCTTCGAAGTCGCCCCGTAGAGCCAGACGTAGCAGACGAAGCCGAACGCGCCGAGACCGAGCACCAGCGGCGTCGACCAGATGCCCAGCACCGCGGCGCCGAGCAGCCCCAGCACGATCGAGAAGATCGTCGCTCGTCTCGCGCGTACTCCCCCGGTGACGGTCGCTCGCTTCTTGGTGCGCTCCATGCGCTGATCGATGTCGCGATCGAGCACGTTGTTGAGCACGGTCGCCGAACCGACGATCAGCGTCGTTCCGATTGTGACGATCACCAGCGAGAAGAGGTCGACGCCGTTCTGACTGCCGAAGAGAAAGCCGGCGACGGCGCTCAGCACGTTCGCATAGAGCACTCCCGGCTTCGTCAGCGAGTAGTAGCGCGCGATCACGTCGCGCAGTGATTCTCCGGGGTGTCGAGAGGCTATCGCGGCATCGGTGCCGGGCTGAGCGACGTGCGTCTGCGAGCACTGTGCGGGTGAGACTCCCGGTGCCGAGGTGCCCAGGTGCTCGCCCGCCGGTGTCTGCGCGGCGCCTGCCGCACGATCGGATGACGCACTCATGCCCTTATACCTCGTTCGCTCTCACCCACGACAACGAGACGTCGAAGGCAGACATTCCAAAGTTGTAGGCTAACACGCCCCGGTCGTCTTTCTCACCCCAGGCTGTTCGTGTGGCACGGGCCGATCGACCGAAGTGCCGACGTGCCCGGGTCACTCGCGAATGTCGGCGGATGCTGCGGTCGCGTCGGCATGATCGCCTCCTGTGGTCGGTAGCGGGGGTCAGTCTCGGGCCCGGCGATATCTGAGCAGTAACAGGTCTTCGGCACGCAGTGCGCCGGCGAGATGAAAGCGCCGGCTGAACGCTGCCACGCCGCTGGTCAGTCGCGGGCCGGAGCCGCCGACGGCCAGCGAGTCGAGTGAGAGGCACAGCTCGGCGACCGCGTCGGCGTCGAAGAGCGCCGACGCCAGACGCGGCCCGCCCTCGCAGAGCACATCGGTGAGGCCCCGCTCGTGCAGCTCGGCGACCAGGCCGGCAATGTCGAGAGAGGTCTCGCCCACCACGACGACCTCTGCCACTTCGGCGAGCGCAGCCCGTCGTTCGGCGGCGGCACTCGCCAGGGTGAAGACGATCGGCCGTGTCGGCGCGTTCGCGAAGATGTCGCTGCCCGGGTCGAGGTTCGCTCGCCCCGAGACCAGGGCGAACGCGGGGTGCGCTGCCAGGCCATGCGCCTGGCGCCACGCCCCCGAGGCCTCGTCGACGCGCATCGCGCCGTAGCCTTCGTCGCGAGCGGTGCCGGCGCCGAGCAGCACGACGTGCGCCTGCCGCCGCAGCAGGTCGAAGACCCGGTGGTCGGCCTCGCCGCCCAGCGGCCCTGAGACGCCCCCGACCGTGACCGCACCGTCGAGGCTGGTCACGAAGTTCAGTCGAATGCGCACGCCGTCGCCATCGGGCCATGCATAGCGCTGCAGCAGGTCGTCGTCGCTCAGCGCTGCGGCTGCATCGCCGGCAGGGATGCGTTCGCCGGCACTGACGGGTTTTCCTGTACTGACGAATTCGGTGATCGCGCTCATGCTCCGACCCTACCGGCAGCCGCCGACTGTGTTCAGATGTTGTGCCGTTCGTAGGCCGGTTCGCGCCAGCCGAGCACGGCCTCGACGAGACGCATCGCGTCGACCGACTCGCGAGCGGCGTGCATGCGCACGATGCGAGCGCCCTGCATCGCGCAGACCGTCGCCGCAGCGAGTGACCCGGCCAGCCGGTCGGGCTTGTCTCGATCGAGCGTCTCGCCGATGAAGTCTTTGTTCGACACCGCCGCGAGCGCAGGCAGGCCGATTTCGGCGATCTCGGCGAAGCGACGGGTGAGCTCGAGCGTCTGTCGGGTGCTCTTGTTGAGGTCGTGCCCTGGGTCGATCACGATGCGCTCGGGCGGCACGCCGAGTTCGACCGCGCGGTCGACGCGCCTGCGCAGAAAGGTGGCCACCTCCCCGACGACGTCGTCATAGTGCGGATGCGGAAACGGCGTGCGAGGCTCGGCCAGACTGTGCGTGATCACCAGTGTCGCATCGCTGTCGGCGACCACTCGCGCGACGTCGGGATCGTGCAGCCCGGTGGTGTCGTTGATCACCGCCGCGCCGGCCGTGATGCATGCTTCGGCCACTTCGTGGCGAAAGGTGTCGACCGAGATCACCACGTCGCTGCGCTGCGCCACCGCTCGCACCACGGGCAGTACGCGTTCGATCTCGTCGTCAGCCGACAGCTCGGGCCCTGGAGCGAACTTGACCCCGCCGATGTCGACCCAGTCGGCACCGGCCCGCACCGCATCCATCGCCGCCTCGACGGCCGCATCGAGCGCGAAGGTGCGCCCCTCGTCGAAGAACGAGTCGGGTGTGCGGTTGACGATCGCCATCACCGCGATCTGGCGAGAGAAATCGAAGCTGCGGCGACCGACAGTGCGACGTGGGTGCTGCAGCGGTGGCAGAAAGAGGGAGCCCGAAGTCGTATCGCTGATGCGCATGCGCCCATTGTCTCGCAGACGTCTGCTCGGCGACAGCACCCTGAGATCTGCGGCGAGTTCGCCCAGGCGCAGCGAGACGACCAGGTGTATAGTCGTGGCCATGCAGTTCTCGCGCAGCGCTTGGTGGTGGCCGTCCTTCCGACGGCACTGACCCGCGCCTCGCGCACACATTCAGGCCGCCGATCGAGCGGCCTTTCGCCTTTGTGCGATTCTCTCTCGTCGGCGGTGCCGCTCCGAATCCGATCAGTCGATCGGCCTCACACACAGAGAGATCCCCGTGAATCAGCGAACAACCCACGAGCCGTCACCCAAGCTGCACCTGCCCGATGACCCGCCGCAGGCGGTGAATCCGAGCCCGCTCGCCGACCCGCCCGCGCAGAAGGGGCTGCTCGGCCGCCTCGCCCTCGCATCGGGCGTCGGCACCGCCCTCGAGTTCTACGACTTCGCCCTCTACGCCACCGCGACGTCACTCGTGTTCAACAAGGTCTTCTTCGTCGTCGACGACCCCTGGTTCGGCACCTTTCTGGGGTTCGTGACCTTCGCCGTGGGCTTTCTGATGGCCCCGATCGGCGCCGTCGTCTTCGGCCATCTGGGCGATCGCATCGGCCGCCGCAACACCCTGATCGCCACGTTCACGCTGATGGGCGGCGCGACCCTGCTCATGGGGCTGCTGCCGAGCCACGCGACGATCGGCGTGGCTGCTCCCCTGTTGCTGCTCTTTCTTCGCCTCGTGCACGGCGTCGCCCGCGGCGGCGAGGTCGGCGGCGCGGCGCTCATCGCCATCGAGCAGGCCCCGGCAAAGCACCGCGGCCTCTATGGCAGCTTCGTCACCCTCGGCTCGCCCGTCGGAGCAGGTCTCGCGAACCTCTCGTTTCTGCTGATTCTGCTGCTGCCCAATGAGGCGGTCATCGGCTGGGCATGGAGAATTCCGTTTCTTCTCGGCGGCCTCGTGCTGGTCGTCGGTCTGGTCACGCGGCTGCACGTCGACGAGACCCCGGTGTTCAAACAGTTGCAGAGCGAGCGCAAGGTCGCGAAGCGGCCAGTCGCCGATGTGCTTGGACACAGCTGGGGCCGTGTGCTGGGGGCCGCGGGCGTCATGTTCGGCTTCAACGCCTTTCAATACGTGCTCTTCACCTTTCTGCTGTCGTTCGGCTCTGAACCGGTCGCGCAGCACGGCCTCGGCCTTGCGCGCAATGCGCTGGTCACCGGCACGCTGCTCGGCTGCCTCGGGCACGCCATCGCCATCGCCGTCGCCAGCGTGCTCTCTGACCGCGTCGGCCGCAAACCGGTGATTCTCACCGGTGCGATCGGCCTCGCGCTCTATGCGTTTCCGATGTTCTCGCTGTTCACCGCCGGCTCGGCGAGCGAGGCCGCGGCCGCCATCGTGATCGGGCTCACCCTGGCCGGCATCATGTTCGGCCCGATGCTCACCTGGTTCGCGCAGCTGTTCGCTCCGGCTCAGCGCTACACGGGCATCGGTCTCGGGTTTCAGATCGGTGCCGCCCTCGGCGGCGGGTTCTCACCGCTGATCGCCAACCGTCTGCTCGCCGCCACCGGCACCACCGTGTCGATCTCGATCTTTCTGGTCGCGGCCATGGTGCTGAGCCTCGTGTGCATCGTCGTGCTGCCCGAACAGCACGCGAGCTCGCGCGCCGACGACGCGAGCCAGCGCGACGGGGGCTACAATCACGACCTGTGACAAGCCCAGCTGCTGAGACCTCGACCCTGCTGCCCGGTCTCGATCGAGACCAGGGGCGGCTGGCGCAGCGCATCACCGCGTTCTGCGACGAGCACCTCGCGACCGGCTCTGCTCGGCACCGGTCGAGCGATGACCGACCGGCCGTCTTCCTCGTGCAGGGCGCCGCAGGCACGGGCAAGAGCGCGCTGCTCTCGCAGCTGTTCGTCGCGCTGAGCGCACGATCGCGTCTGCGGGCGTCGGCCGACCCGATGGCCGGCGCCCGCATCCGCATGCTCGTCAACCATGCCGAGATGTGGCGGCGCTACCGCGATCTCGCCGGGCAGCAGCCCGCGCTGCGCAAGATGCAGGTCATGCGGCCGACGCCCTACATCAACGCAGCCGCCCGCGACGCGTCGCAGCGTGCTGACATCGCGCTCGTCGACGAAGGCCACCTGCTGCTCACCCGTGCCGACCCCTACACCCGGTTTCGCGGCGAGAATCAGCTGGCCGACATCATTCGCGCCTCTCGCATCACAGTGGTCGTCTACGACGATGCACAGGTGCTGCGCATGCGCAGCCACTGGAGTCTGGCGCTGCTCGAGCGGGTGATCGGGCACGCGACACTCGAACGCGGCGAGTTGCACCGTCAGCACCGCATGGGCGCGTCTCTCGAGGTTCGCGAGTGGATCGACCGCTTCGTCTCGGGGGGTGCGCCCGTGTGCCCGCCCCCGGCAGGCGACGCCTCGTTCTCGATGCAGGTCTTCGACGACGCCGGCGCTCTCTACCGTTGGGTGCGCTCGCACCAGGCACAGGGCTCGGCACGCATGCTGTCGACCTATGACTACCCCTATGCCCTCGACGGGCGCGACCACTTCATCGACGAGCCGGGCCTGCACGTGCGCTGGGATCGCTACCGTCCAGAGGCCACCCTGCCGTGGCCTGAGCGCCCCGACAGCGCAGACGAGGTGGGCTCGGTCTATACCGTGCAGGGGCTCGACGTCGATTGGGCGGGCGTACTGCTCGGCCCGTCTGTCGTGCTGGGTGATGACGACTGCCTGCGGATGCTGCCCGACCGCTACGAGGATCGCGCCGCGCTGAGCGGTGGCGCGGCAGCGCGCGCATCGGGCTCGACTGCGGCGGATGCCCGCGCGGCGCACGAGCGCATCTTGCGTGACGCGCTGCTCACGCTGCTGACGCGACCCCGCCGCGGGCTCGGCATCTCTGCACACGACCCCGCGCTCAGGCGGGCACTCGACGGGCGGCCAAACTCGTGATGACGACGCCGACGATGACGAGCAGGCCCCCGACGGCAGCTGACAGGGTCAGCGGCTGACCGGCCACGAGACCGATGATCACGACGAAGACGGTGATCAGGTTGAGGTAGATGGCCGCTGTCGATGAGGGCACGATGCTCACTGCGCTGTTCCAGAGCAGATATGAGCAGACCGACGGCAGCAGGGCGATGACGATCAGCCCGATCGTCGCACCCGAGTCGCCGAGAGGCAGACCTGCGCCCTGCACCGCAGCCACGGGGCCGAGCATCACGCAGACCAGCACGGCCTGCACCGCAGTCGAGGTGATCGGTCGCACACCCGGCACGCGCCCATAGATCGTGTAGAGGCTCCACACCAGAATCGCACCGAGCATGATGATCTGCCCGACGTTGAAATCGAGCTCGGCGATGGTCTGCCATGATCCTTCGGTCAGCACCAGCAGAACGCCGACCAGGCTCAGCACGATGCCGCCCACACCGGTCTTCGAGACGTGCTGGCCGACCAGCAGCACAGAGAGCATCACCATCAGCGCCGGGTTGCCGGCGTTGACCAGCGAGGCGCCGACCGGCGTCGTATAGTGCAAGGCCATGTAGAGCAGCAGGTTGTATGCGACGAGCCCGAGCAGCGAGAGCACGACCAGCCTCGGCAGAGCGCGGGCGACAGCGCGCCAGTCTGGTCGTTCGATGATCTGCGCGAGCACGAGCAGGGGCACAGCGGCGATCATCCAGCGCCAGAAGGTGAGCCCGACCGGCGACATCTGCTGCAGCACGATGGCGCTGATCTGATAGTTGAGCGCCCAGAACACGGTCGCACCGACCATCTCGGCAGACGCGCGAAGACGGCTCGAAGTCTGTGTGGTCATAGCGGGACTTTACCGCTGTGACCACACAGAACTCGCATCGCTGGCCGGTGAGGTGCTCAGTCGACCTTGGTCGTGCCTGCCGCAGCGGTCTTCACATCGGCGTTGTCAGCCGCAGCCGCCGGCGCCTGTGTGATGACCTGCAGCGGCATGGTGCTGGTGTCGATGTAGGGGTTCTCGGTCTGATCGCGCACGAGTCGGCGGGCCTCGGCCTCAGACTCGACCGTGGGCATCGAGCCCAGCAGCGGCCGTTTCGCCGTCTCACGCATGCACAGCATCGCGACGCCGCCGAGCAGGCCGAAGAACATGATGTAGAACGCCGGCATGTAGTGGTTGCCGGTCAGTGAGATGAGCCCCTGCGAGAACACCGGCGTGGTGCCGCCGAACAGCGCTACTGCGACGTTGTACGAGATCGCCATCGCCCCGAAGCGCGATGCCGTCGGGAACAGCGCCGGCAGGGCCGCCGCCGAGATCGCCACGTAGAAGGCCACTGGAATCGCGACCAGCACCAGTGCACCCTGAATCGCCCAGAAGGTGCCGACGTGCATGAGCATGAATGCGGGCAGCATCAGCACCAGTGTCGCGACGACGGCAATGCCGTAGACCGGGCGACGGCCGATGCGGTCAGACAGGCGCCCGATCAGCGGCAGGCAAAGTGCCATCACGATCAGCACAGGCACCGTTGCGGCGGCGGCCATGGTCGGCGTCGTGCCCACCTCGGTCTCGAGATATGCGGGCATGTAGCTGGTCAGGGCATACCCTGCGGTGTTCGTGGCCGCGACGATGGCGATGCCGATGAGCACCTCACGCCAGTAGTGCTTGAGGATGCCGCCGATGCCGAGTCGCTGGAACATGGGATCTGCCGTTTCGGGCTTCGGTGCGTCGTCTTCGTCTTCTTCGAAGTGCGGGGTCTCGGGAATTCTCGTTCGCAGATAGATGGCGACGGCGCCGAGCGGAATGGCGATCAGGTATGGAATGCGCCAGGCACCGTCGGCCATGGCCGTCTCACCCCACACTGACTCGGCGATGATCGTGGTCACAGCCACCGTCGCAGCACCTGCGGCGAACCCCAGGTACGAGCCGACGTCGAGCCATGAGGCGAAGTAGCCGCGCTTCTTGTCTGGCGAGAACTCTGAGACATATGTCGTCGCACCGGCGTACTCGCCGCCGGTCGAGAACCCCTGCACCATCTTGAGCAGATAGAGCGGAACGGTCGCCCACAACCCGATCTGAGCTGCCGTCGGCAGCAGTCCGATGAGTGCTGTGGCGAGGGCCATCATGCCCATGGTCAGAAACAGCACCTTCTGACGACCGATGCGGTCACCGAGCGGCCCGAGCACCATGCCGCCCAGCGGGCGCACCAGAAAGCTCACGGCAAACCCGAGCAGCATGATGATCAGACCGGTCTGCTGCGGCAGCCCCTCGGTGAACACATGAGTCATCACGACGGCCAGGTAGCCGTAGATGCCGAAGTCGAACCACTCCATGAAGTTGCCCACCACGGTGCCGCCGATGGCCTGTTTCATCGGGCGTCGCTTCACGATCACCACGTCTTCTTTGCGCAGACGGCGCCGACGTGCTCGCGCCTGGCCGGGGCCTGCGCCGACGCCCTCTGGCGCCATCTGTGAACTGTTGTCATTCGTCTGCATTCTGACCTCTGTTCGTGTGCGTACGCGGGAGCGCAGCGGCTACGCAGAACTGACTCGAGGCTGGCTGCACCTCGAAGGAGTGCATCAGGAATCTCCTGATGCACCATGTGCGTCATGATCAGCCCACCAGCCGCGCATCGGGCGCAGGGCGAGGGCTACGGTGCCGCGGCTCAGCAAACGTTGCTGTCATCCGCCAGCCCGTGGACAGGGCGCTGAAGCTGCTCTTCACGAATCATCGGGATTCGACCGTCACGGGCAATAGCAAGACATCATAGCAGATGTGCAGTGCAGCGACGAGTGAGCGCCGTGCGAGGGTTGGGACGCCTAGTGCGAAACCTCGTGCGGAGAGCAGTCGACCAAAGCTGCCGGAGACCCCTCCTACGCTCAGCTCACTGCCGACGTGGCCGCAGCGATTCGAGGGGCCATGACCTCGATGGTGAGAGCGTCGGCACCATGGGTGGCGGCGTAGCGGGGCAGCGTCGCCAGCGCGGGGCGTAGTCGTCCGAGGAACTCGTGAGCTGCGGTCTGGCTGACGCTGAACAGGTCCAATGCGTCCTTTTCCATGAAGGAGTCGAGTTCGAGGTCGTGGGCGCCCATGAGTGCGAGCTGGTGCTGGTTGCCGTCGCCGAGGGGTGTCGGGTTGACATCGAATGCGGGAGCGAGGGCCCATGCGGGTCCGCGGCGGAGGAAGCCGTGGTTTCGGAGGTGATCGTCGAGGTTGCCCGTGAGAGCACCGAACACGGCTCGTCGCCACAGCTCGGTCGTGTCGGCCCCGGCCATCTGTGCGAAGTCGACGACGTCAACCCAGTCCGCGCCGTCGCCATCGACGGCTTCGAGCGCCGTCATCGCGGAAATGTACGGGATGCGGGTAGCATCCTCAGTCCGATCGAACCGTTTCAGGAACAGCACGGTGCGTGCCGTGCCGTCGACGACCATCCGCTTCGTCATGTGTGGGGGAACATGGATTCCCGCCTCTTGCATGGCATCGAGCATGGCTGCTTCCCACGCCATGACGTTCCAGTCGTCGCCGACCGGCTTCGGGAACTTCGCCAGCCAGAGCTCAACGCCGATCCTGAGGGTGTGCTGCAGGTTTGGTTGACTCTGAGATTGCATGGCTTTCGGGTCGTGCGGGAGGATGTTGATCATGCCGAGGAAATTCAGTGATGAGTTCAAGGCCGATGCGGTGGGTCTGGTGGAGTCGGGGATGTCCCAGAAGCAGGTCTGCGCGGATCTGGACATCTCGAAGTCTGCTCTGCAGGCCTGGGTTCGCAAGGCCCAGGCCGCCGCTCATGGGCTGCCGACGAGTGGGGACGCGGAGACGATGAGAGCGTCCGCGCAGGCGTTGAAACGGATTCGTGAGCTGGAGATGGAGAACGAGGTGCTGCGCCGGGCAGCGGCGTATCTGTCTCAAGCGAACCTGCGTCTCCCAAAATAATCTACCCGCTCGTCCAAGAACTGGCCGCGACCGGTGCCCGTGTTCGGGTGCCGGTCGCGGTGACGTGCCGGGTGCTGGGTATCACGAAGCAGGGCTATCACCGGTGGGTGGCTGCCGGTGTCTGCCAGCGGGACTGGGACGACGCCCACCTGGCCAACGCCGCCATGGATGTGCATGCTGATGATCCAGAGTTCGGGTACCGGTTGATCGCTGACGAGCTCGAACGCGACGGGTTCGACGTGTCGGAGCGGCGAGTCTGGCGCGTCTGTTCCATCAACGGGATCCGCTCGGTCATCACCGGTAAGGGCAAGCGCAAGGGGTCGTGGGGTCCGCCGACTGCGACGGACAAGGTCCGTCGCGACTTCACCGCTGACGGCCCGAACCAGTTGTGGTTGACCGACATCACCGAGCACTGGACGCGCGAAGGCAAGCTCTACCTCTGCGCACTCAAAGACGTGTTCTCCAACCGGATCGTGGGCTACTCCATCGACTCTAGAATGAAAGCCAGCCTCGCTGTCGCAGCACTCACCGACGCGATCAATCGGCGATCCCCCGCGCCCGGTCTGATCGTCCATAGCGATAGAGGCAGTCAATTTCGGGCACGGAAATTTCGTCGCGTTCTCGACTCCAACGGGCTGGCGCAGTCGATGGGTGCGGTCGGGACCTGCGCGGACAACGCCGCCATGGAATCGTTCTTCAACCTCGTGCAGACCAACGTTCTCGACCGCAAGAAATGGACCACCAGACAAGAGCTCCGCCTCGCGCTGGTCCGCTGGATCAACGGCACCTACAACAGACGACGCAGACAACGAGCACTCGGAAAACTCACCCCACTCGAATACGAGATAACCTATCAACCAACTGCACAAGCAGCATAAGGAAAACAGTCAACCAAAGCTGCAGCACACCCTTTCGCCCTTGTGATGCCTGACAGTCCCAGCACCCGCATCGCACGGTCCACCGCACCCCGAGATGCGTCACCGATCGCAGTCCGGCGGATGAACGCGGTCATCTTCTTCCGCCCGTACAGCCCCTCCGGTGTCATCCGACGCCGTGTCGTCCCATCAGGCAGCTCCTCGACGCGCCAGGCGGCGTCACGGGCGGCGTCGAGCTCCATCGCGTCGGTGATCTCCGGAGCGCGATACGGGGACGCTTCCAGGCCCGGTAGGTACCTGCCGCGACCTTCACGCCCTGCTCACGCAGGACGCGGACGATCGACTCGACGGCGAAGCCCTCCGACCTCATCTGATCGACGAAACTCATGATCAACGCCCCCGGGGGTCGAGTTCCCCCACGAAGAAAGCCGTCGCCGCTTTCAAGATCGCCACGTCCTCACGCAACGCACGGTTCTCAGCCTTCAACCGCTTGATCTCGGCGTGCTCCTCGGTGGTCTGACGTCACGGTCACCCGCGTCGATCTCGGCCTGGATCACCCACAGGCGCAGCGACTCCGCACCCACGCCCTCCTGCCGGGCAACAGCCGCAATCGCCTTCGCGTTCGACGGCTACTCGGACCGGTGCTCAAGCACCAACCTCACAGCTCGCTCACGGAGCTGGGGATCAATCTTCTTTGGCATGACGCCATCCTTTCAACTCGAAAAGATGCGGCATCAAACCTACGGCGATTCAACTGAGCTTGAGCGGCTTCTGAGTGAGTTCAACACCAAACTTGAGGCTGAGAACATCCCGCCCATCACGAAAGATGAGCTGATCTCGAGCATTCTGTTGTCGAGGAAGCAGGCTTGGATCCCGTTGGTCGCGTCGCTGCTAGGGTTCGCCATGCTGGGGTTCGTGATGACCCAGATCCCACTGAACTCGCACATTCTCTACAACGGCCGCGGAGCAAGCAACGCACACGTCAACCGCTACGTCATGCTCATCGTCCCGACCGGACTATTCGCACTCGGCCTAGCAGCCCGTCGGCCAAAGAACGGCATAGGTATTCCCAGCAAACGTCGATTCGAGACACAGGTCGCGTGGGGTGTCACCCTCTCTTTCCTTGCCGCTCAAGCGGTCGGAATGTATGCATTCCTAACAGCGAGTTTCTCCTAGACGCGCTACCAGCGCGAGGCTCGCGTCGTCTTGTGCGCATCGCATCCACACGAAACTGGCGCCGACGGCCTGGCCGACCGAGGTGAGACAGACCGGCCCACATCATCCCCAGACCCACTCAGATCTGCACCCCGAAGATGTCGAGCAGCCCGCGCCCCAGCGTGACCACGCCACCCGCATAGCTGATCACGAGCACGGCCATGCGCGCCGCACCCGCCGGCACTTTCTTCGCCACCAGGCTGCCGCAGGTCACCCCGAGCACCAGTGTGACGAAGATGCCGATCCAGACCAGCGCCGGCAGGCTGACCAGACGCCCCGGGTCGATCAGAAACTTCACCAGGAACGAGGCGATGCCGGTCATCATGAAGAACGGCTGCAGCGTCGCAGAGAACGACTTCTGCGGCCACTTCGAGAGCACCGCATAGACCGTCATCGCCGGCCCGCCGATGCCCGCCGCCGAGTTCATCGCACCGGCCGCGAACCCGCTGCCGGCGATCCAGCTCGGCCCCGCCGCGACGAACGAGGTGCGACCGATCAGCTGCGAGACGGTCAGCGCGATGATCAGCGTCGCGCCGATGATCGCTTCGAGCCACTCCCCCGGCAGCGCATGCGCGAGCATGCCTCCGGCCACGATGCCGAGCAGCGTCGTGGGCGCGAAGCCGATGAACCGCTGCCAGTCGACGTCGCGCCAGACGCGGCTGAGCACCAGCGACGCCGAGACGATGGCTGCGAGGTTCAGAATCATCACGCCGCTGTAGGGCCCCAAGAGCAGCACGATGAAGGGTGACACGACCAGCCCGAACCCCAGGCCGGTGATGCGTTGGGCGAACGAGCCGATGAAGACGAGAATGAGCAGCGCGGCGATCACCGGGGCAGATTACCCCCTGCACCCTCGATCTCCCTACTCGACAGCGACAGATGTCGGCGATCGATATGATGACCTCATGCCGATCGAGATGGACGAGTCCCGCTTCGCCGAGCTGGTCGACGATGTCTTCGACGACATTCCGCAACAGGTGATCGACGAGCTCGACAACGTGGTCTTCGTCATCGAGAACCGCCCCGCCGACGGGTCGCTCGACCTGCTCGGCGAGTACGACGGCCTCGCGCTGACCGAGCGCGACGACTACGGCATGGTCGACCTGCCCGACCGCATCGTGCTCTATCGTGAGTCGCTGCTCGACATTGTCGACGACGAGCAGAGTCTCGTCGAACAGGTGCACATCACCCTGATGCACGAGATCGCGCACTACTTCGGCATCGACGAAGAGAAGCTGCATGAACTCGGCTGGGGCTGACCTCGTCGTCGGCGCCGATGGTCGGGCACGACCACCGTGGGCGGCCGCAGACCCACTGCTGCGCGACTACTACGACACCGAGTGGGGCCTGCCCGTCACCGACGAGCGCGGCGTCTTCGAGCGGCTCAGTCTCGAGGCGTTCCAGGCCGGTCTGTCGTGGCGCACGATCCTCGCCCGACGGCCGGGTTTTCGGGCCGCCTTCGCCGACTTCGAGGTGGATGCCGTGGCCACCTTCGACGAATCGGACGTCGCCCGCCTGCTGGCCGACGAGCGCATCATCCGCCAGCGCCGCAAGATCGAGGCGACCGTGCGCAACGCGCGCGCAGCCGCCGCCATGCGCGACTCCGGCGGGCTGGCCGCGTTCGTCTGGTCGTTCCGCCCGGCGACGTGGGATGCGCCGCTCACCCTGCATGACATCCCCACCCAGACCACCGAGTCGCGTGCGCTGGCCGACGGGCTGCGAGCGCAGGGGTTCTCGTTCGTCGGCCCCACGACCATGTTCGCCCTGATGGAGGCCATCGGCATCGTCGACACCCACTTGCCCGGTGCGCACCGGCCCGCCTGAGCCGGCGACGTGCACCGGCCTCGACGAGATCGCGCAAGATCGACACGCGACAAGCCGATACAGATCTGGAACGATAGAGGCACCCATCCATCACAGTCGCTGGAGAGGAAGTGGTCTCATGACTTGGACGATCAACCCAGAGTTTCGTGCCTTTCTGGAGCGTGACGATCTCTATTCGAAAGTGCGCCCGGCCAAGCTGCCCGTCGGCGACGTCGAGGGGCGCCGGCGACGTGCGGCGCTGCGTCTCGGCTTCGTGACAGATCCGGCCCGCACGCCCGAGGTGGTCACTCGCGACTACCCGATTCCCACACCAGACGGCCACAGACTGCGCGCCAGACTGTATCTGCCGCTCGACTGGCGCCCCGGCCCCCTCGGCCTCTTTCTGCACGGCGGCGGCTGGTTCGTCGGCACGCTCGATCAGGTCGACGCCTCGATCGCCGACTACGTGGCCCGCTCGGGGGTCGCGCTGCTGGCACCCGAATACCGTCTCGCACCCGAGCATCCGCACCCCACCCCGCTCGAAGACGCCTACAGCACGCTGACCTGGGTGTTCGAGCATCTCGACGAGCTCGATGCCGATGCTCGCCGCATCTTCGTCATGGGCGACAGCGCCGGCGGCGGCATGGCCGCAGGCCTCACCCTGCTCAGCCGCGACCGTGGCGGCCCCACCCCTGCAGCCCAGATTCTGATCGCACCGATGCTCGACGACCGCACGGTGCTCTCAGACCCGCTGCTCGACGAGCACCTCACCTGGACGTACAACGACAACATCACCGCCTGGCAGGCGCTGCTCGCAGATCAGGCCGCCGCCGACGAGCCTGCGTCGGTCTATGCGACACCGGTGCGCGCCGATGATCTCTCGGGCCTGCCCGACACCTTCATCGACACCAGCACGCTCGACATCTTTCGCGACGAAGACATCGCCTTCGCGAGCCGGCTGCTGCAGGCCGGGGTGCAGACCGAGCTGCATGTCTATCCCGGAGTTCCCCACCGGTGGGATCGCATCGCCCCTGAGATCGAGATCTCGCGTCAGGCGATTCTCGCCCGCATCCGCGTGATGCAGGCGGTCTGACCCTAGAGCGGGATCGGCCGACTCACCACGACCGAACGCATGACGAGGGTCGAGCGGATGCGCTCGATGCCGGGGATGACCGAGATGCGCTGGTCGTAGAGCTCTTGGTAGTCGGCGAGCGTGCGTGTGAGCACTCTGACCAGAAAATCGGGCTCACCGAAGAGACGCTGACACTCGATGATCTCGTCGAGGTCTGCCAGCGAGCGTTCGATGGCCGCCATGGTGACGGCGTCGCTGCGACTCACCGTGATGAAGAGCAGCGCCTGAAACTCCAGGCCGGCCTTTCGTGGGTCGATGCTGGCGTGATAGCCCGTGATGACGCCGGTGCGCTCCAGCTGACGCACGCGCCGCAGACACGGCGAGACGCTCAGCTGCACCTTTTCGGCGAGTTCGGTGACGGTCTGACGACCATCTTTCTGCAGCAACGCAAGGATCTTTCTATCCGTGGCATCCATGCGCAAGATTATATCTTTATTCGACCCTCTGCGAACCAGACTTGGCACCACATGCGAAAGCTGTGCACATACCATTCACTCTATGGATACCGCATTGCTGCCGGCGTTCTTCGCCGTGAGCCTCATCGTCATCATCACACCGGGTGCCGACTGGGCGTACATTCTCTCGCATGCGCGCAGCACGCGCGAGGCGATGGCATCGATCGGCGGGCTGCTGATCGGCTATGCCGGCCACACGATTCTCGCGACCGCAGGGCTCACCGTAGCGCTGGCGCTGCTGCCCGGCGCGCTCACCACGCTCACCTTCGTGGGGGCGGCCTATCTGTGCTGGCTCGGCGTGCAGTCGCTGCGGCATCCTGACGGGTTCGTCCTGCCGGCTCCTGTGCAGGCGCAGGCGATCTCGACGACGACCGGCACCATCCCGGTGGTGACCAGATCGATCACGCTGCCGGCGCTGGTCGCCCAGCCGCAGCATCCGCTCGGGCGCGTCGTCGCCAAAGGCGCCGGAGTCAGCGGTCTCAACCCCAAGGTCGTGCTGTTGTACCTGTCGATACTGCCGCAGTTCATCAGTCCCGACGCCGCGTGGTCGCTGAGCGCGCAGACCGCGATGCTCGGCGGCGTGCACGTGCTGGCCACGATGTGCTTCTATACGCTGCTGGCGCTGGCGGCGGTGCGCGTGCTCGACCGGCATCCGGGCGTTTTCAAGCCGATCTCGATCGTCTCGGGCATTCTGATGCTCTGCTTCGGCGTCGCACTGATCGCCGACCAGGTCGTCACACTGCTGCGCTGATCGGAGCATCGCACACAGCGCGAACGAGCCCCGGCACCAGAGTTGGGCCGGGGCTCGTTGTTGACACTGGCTGCAGCGCCGCTGGTTCGGACGACCAGAGCGACGCTCAGGCCGATCAGAACGGCGTGTTGATGTCCTGCACGTCGATCAGCTTCTTGTTCACGAACTCGTCGAAGCCGAGATCGATCAGCTCGTTGCCGAAGCCCGAGCGCTTGATGCCGCCGAACGGGATGTCGGCGAACACCCCGGTGGGATGGTTCACGAACACCATGCCGGTGTCGATGCGCTTGGCCACCTCGACGCCACGCGCCTCGTCAGCGGTGAACACCGAGCCGCCAAGACCGTAGGGCGAGTCGTTGGCGATGCGCACGGCGTCGTCTTCGTCTTTCGCACGGTAGAACGTGGCCACCGGGCCGAACAGCTCCTGGTGGTAGGCCGGGTTCTCCGGGGTCACGCCGGTGAGCACGGCCGGCTGGTAGTAGGCGCCCTGAGCCGGGATCGGCGCGCCGACCTCGACCTTGGTGGCACCGGCTGCGACGGCGCCGTCGACCTGTGCGGTCAGCATCTCTTTGGCGCGCTGTGACGACAGCGGAGCCATCGTCGTCTGCGGATCTTTCGGATCGCCGGGCTTGATCGTCGCGTTCGCCTCGGCGATGTACTTCTCGAGGAACTCATCGTAGAGCGCGTCGACGACGATGATGCGCTTGGCTGACACGCACACCTGCCCCGCGTTCCAGTTGCGACCGCGCACGGCGAGGTGCACCGCCTTGTCGAGGTCGGCGTCGTCGAGCACGATGAACGCGTCAGAGCCGCCGAGTTCGAGGGTGGCCTTCTTCATGGCCGCCCCGGCGACGGATGCGACGGCCGAGCCCGCCCGCTCGCTGCCGGTGAGCGCGACGCCGACGACGCGATCGTCTTCGAGCACGAGCTTGGTGTGCTCATGCGTGGCGAACACGTTGGCGAAGACGCCCTCGGGTGCGCCGGCGGCGCGGAACAGGTCGTCGAACGCCTGCGCGGCCTGCGGCACGATCTCGGCGTGCTTGAGAATCACGGTGTTGCCGGCGGCGATCTGCGGCGCAGCGGCACGGGCGATCTGGTAGTAGGGGAAGTTCCAGGGCTCGATCAGGTAGACCACGCCGAGAGGCTGCGTCACGAGCTGTGCCTTGCCCTCTGCCGGGTCGGCGACGGGGAGCACGCGCGGTGCCAGCAGCTCGTCGATGTGATCGGCGAAGTACTGCAGGATGTCGGCTGAGAGATCGACCTCGCCCAGCGCCTCAGCGGTCAGCTTGCCCATCTCGAGGGTGAGGATGTCAGCGTACTTCTGCTTGTCGGCGCGCAGCAGGTCGGCCGCCTTGGCGAGCACAGCGGCACGATCGGCCAGCGGAGTGTTTCTCCAGTCAAGGAAGGCATTGTGTGCTTTGGCGACCTTGTCGAGGATCTCCTCGTCAGTCGCGTTCGGAAAAGTGGCCACGACTTCGTTCGTGGCCGGGTTCACAGTCTGATACTGCAGCATGGATCTCCTTGGTCCGGTTTCGCGTGGCGTTCGCCGCACCGATCGAGGCACTTCCCCGTCGGCCCCGAGAATCCTGACTGCTGATCGCGGTGCGGCACTTCGACGCCACATCGCGTGAGTGAGGCGACTTCTGAGCGTCGACCCGAAGACCGAGTGTAGAACCGGAATGGTCGTGTGACGGTCTGCTGGCGCAGGGATGTGCCAGAACAGGACATCTCGCAGACGCAGTCACAGACACCTGCTGCAGAACTCCGCACACATGCGCGAAAGGCACGCATCGCCCTGACTCGCGCACCGCACCACCGCGATGATCGACAGCCTCGACATACCCCGCAGACGATGAATCCCCATGTCTCGACATATTCGTCAGAGACACGGGGATTCAACAATTCAGGCGCTCAGACGCCCAGACGCTCAGACGCTCAGACGCTCAGACGCCCAGACGCTCAGACGCTCAGAGCGTGACCTCAGCGGCTGGAGCCAAACCGTCCAGGATCGAGCTCACTCGTCGATGGTCTCTTCGGCCTCGCCCAAGGCGATCACGCCATAGTTGTAGCCCTTGCGGCGGTAGACGACACTCGACTTGCCGGTCTCGACGTCTTCGAAGAGATAGAAGTCATGCCCGACCAGCTCCATGCGGTCGACGGCCTGCTCGGGAGACAGTCGCTCGGCTGGGAACTCCTTGCGACGGATCACCAGCGGCGACTCCGGCTGCTCGTCGACAGCCGCCTCGCTCGCGACCGAGGCGTCAGGCACGACGACTCCGGCATCCACACTCACCTGAACACGGCTGGGGCGACCCTTCGAGATCTTGCGGCGATCTTTGCTGCGCCGCAGACGCTCTGAGAGCTTGCCCAGCGCCTGGTCGAACGCCGAGAAGCGGTCGCCGCCTTCGGCCTCGGCACGAATCACCGGGCCAGGAGCGATCACGGTGAGTTCGACACGTTCGCCGAGATCGGGAGTCTTGTCGTTGATGTTCGAGACCTTCACCTCGAACCGCTGAGCGCGGTCTGAGAGCTGCGTGACTTTGTCGGCTTTCTGATCAACATAGTTCTCGAAACGATCGGAGTTTTTCACTCCCCGTGCCAGGACGCTGATCTGCATGGCAGACCTCCTTCTGTCGTCGGCCGTGCCGAACACCGGCACCGCCGGGAATTAGGTTGCGACCATTGTACGGTACACAGCCGGCGACGGCGGCCTCAGCGACCTGGCGCGTCGAACGTCGCGAAGATCAGATCGTTGTTCAGCCCGATGCCGGCCCGAGCACCCTCACCCGCAGCGATGATCAGCTGCGACGGGGTGATGCCGCGCACGTCACCGGCGGCATAGACTCCGTCGACGCCTGAGCGACCGTACTCGTCAGTCTTGACGCCTCCGAGGTCGCCAGCCGTGGGCACAAGGTCGGCGACGACCTGCGGCAGGCTCCACTCGGGCTGCACGAACCCGCCGGTCGCCGGCAGCACGCGGCCGTCTGCGAGCTCGACCGACTCGAGACGGCTGCCGTCGCCGTGCAGCGCTGCGATCGGGGTGTCGTCGACCTCGATGCCCTGTCGGCCCAGCACCTCGGCCTGATGCGCCTCGATGATGCCCGAGCCGTTCGTGAGCACCACTTCGTGATCGGCCCACTGCGACGCTCGCTTGGCGGTGTTGACCAGTTCGGGGTTCTCGCCGATGACCACCAGCGACTGCTCGCGGCGTTCCCAGCCGTCGCAGTGCACACAGCTGAAGATGGTCGAGCCGTAGTAGCTGATCAGGTCTGGCACCTGCGGCAGGGTCTCAAGCACCCCGGTCGCCAGCAGCACCTTACGGGCCTGCACCTCGCCGCTGGGCCCGCCGCGCACTCCCTTGATCGATGCGGTGAATGCGCCGTCGACACCCGTGATGCGCTGCACCTCGCCCCATTGAAAGTGCACGTTGGGGTACGTCGCGAGATCTTCGCGACCCAGCTCGCGCAGCGTCATCGGCGGGGTGCCGTCGCGGGTGATGAAACCGTGCGACATATAGGTCGCACGGTTTCGCGGGCGATTGCCGTCGACCACGAGCACCTCGCGCCGGGCCCGGGCGAGCACCAGTGCGGCGCTCAGCCCGGCCGGTCCCCCGCCGACCACGATGCAGTCGTAGTTGTTCATCTGCAGCTCACCTCTCTGTGACCGTGCCGTTCGACGGGGTTGGATGCCACCCGTGTGTCAGAGACCGCGCTCGGCGAGCATCGCAGAGAAGCGATCGAACCGCGCGAACGTCTCATCGCGGCCGAGAATCTCGAGCGACTCGAAGAGCGGCGGAGAGACTCTGCGGCCAGAGATGAGCGTGCGGATCGGCCCGAATGCCAGGCGCGGCTTGACGCCGAGACCGTCGACCAGCGCCGTCTGCAGCGCGGCGTGGATGGCATCGGTGTTCCAGCTGGTGGCCGGCAGCGCCTCGAGCGCAGCCCGCGCAGCCGAGACCACCACTGCGGGATCGCCCTTGAGCTTCATGGCGTCATCCTGATACTCGATCTGATCTGCCGTGATGAACAGAAAACGCAGCATGTCGGGGGCTTCGCCCAACACGTTGAGACGCGGCTGCACCAGTGGCGACGCCTCATGCAGAATCTCGGCCTCTCGGTCGCTCAGCGGTGTGCTGACGAGCCCGCCGTGCTGCAGAAACTCGACGAGTCGAGCTTCGAAGTCTGCCGCATCAAGAGCACGCAGGTGATCGCCGTTGATGGCCGTGGCCTTCTTCAGGTCGAAGCGCGCCGGGTTCGGGTTCACATCGACGATGTCGAAGTGCTCGACCAGCTCGGCCGGGCTGAACACGTCGCGGTCGGGGGCGATCGACCAGCCCAGCAGCGCCAGGTAGTTGACCAGCCCCTCAGGGATGAACCCGTTGTCGCGGTGGTTGAACAGGTTCGACTCGGGGTCGCGCTTGCTGAGCTTCTTGTTGCCCTCGCCCATCACGAAGGGCAGATGGCCGAAACGCGGGATGAACGTGGTCAGCCCGATCTCGATCAGTGCGTGGTACAGAGCGATCTGCCGAGGCGTCGACGAGAGCAGGTCTTCGCCGCGCAGCACATGGGTGATGCCCATCAGCGCATCGTCGACCGGGTTGACCAGCGTGTAGAGCGGCTGCCCGTTGGGGCGCACCACGACGAAGTCGGTGAACGAGCCGGCCGGGAACACGATCTCGCCGCGCACCAAGTCGTCGTACGAGAGGTCGGTGTCGGGCACCCGCAGGCGCAGAGCGGGCTGACGCCCCTCGGCACGGTATGCCGCGCGCTGCTCGTCGGTGAGGTCGCGCTCGAAGTTGTCGTAGCCCTGCTTGGGGTTGCGCCCCTGTGCGACGTTGCGGGCTTCCATCTCTTCACCCGTGACGTAGCTCTCGTAGAGAAAGCCGGCGGCCTTCAGCTTTTCGATGACGTCTTGATAGATGTCGCCGCGCTGCGACTGACGGTACGGACCGTGCGGGCCGCCCACGTCGATGCCTTCGTCCCAGTCGAGGTGCAGCCAGCGCAGAGCCTCGACGATCTGCGCATAGCTCTCTTCGCTGTCACGCTCGGCGTCGGTGTCTTCGATGCGGAAGACGAATGTGCCGCCGACGTGGCGAGCATAGGCCCAGTTGAAGAGTGCGGTGCGCGCCATGCCGACGTGGGGTGTGCCGGTGGGCGACGGGCAGAAACGCACGCGGATGTCAGAACCGGTCGCGTGAGAGAAAAGGTCTGTGGTCATGATGACCCAGTCTACCCCGACAGATGTCGGGGAGCACAGTGCGGCGCGCGCAACCAGCGAGCGATCGCCGAGACGGATGCCGGAGGAGGCATCCGGCCAGACCGTCGGCTCAGGCCACCCTTATGACGATCAAATGTTTCATTAAACTATCGGTTCCGGCCGGGGCCACGGCTCTTGCGCAGACACGATGTATCATCGGCACCAATCTGCACCGCGACTCGGTCAACCGTCACACAGTTGAAGAGGGAACCCATGAACCACCTGCTGCTCTTCACCCTGCTCATGATGTCGGTGCTCATCACCGCCTTCGCGCGCCGACGCGGCTGGTCGTCTCCCCTGGTGATCGTCATCCTCACCTCGGCGATCTCGTTTCTGCCCTTCGTGCCCCACTTCGACATCGACTCCGAGCTGATTCTCACGCTGGTGCTGCCGCCGCTGCTGTACTCGTCAGCCCTCAACGTGTCGGTGATCAGCTTTCGCAAGAACCTGCGCGACATCTCGATGCTGGGCGTCGTGCTGGTGGTCGTCACGGCAGCCGTGGCCGGTTTCATCGCCTATATGGTGATTCCCGATATGACCTGGGCTGCGGCGCTGCTGCTCGGCGCGATCATCGCACCGCCGGATGCCGTGTCGGCTGCGTCGGTCGGGCGCAAGCTGAATTTGCCGAGACGCCTGATGACCGTGCTGCTCGGCGAGAGCCTCATCAACGACGCCACCTCGCTGACGCTGATGAAGGTGGCCCTCACCCTGGTCGGCGGGGCGGCCCTCACCTTCGCCGACGATCTCGGCATCTTCGGTCTGGCCGTCGGTGTCGGCATCGGCCTGGGCGTGGTCATGGGCGTGGTCTACAACTGGCTGCGCAGACGGCTCAACGACCCGGTGATCGAGTCGCTGCTCGGGCTGCTGCTGCCGTTCTTCGCCTACACCGGCGCCGAGCACTTCGGCGGCTCGGGCGTGCTCGCCGTCGTCGCAGCCGGTCTCCTGGTCGGCTACGCGTCTCCCACGTTCAACTACCGCACCCGTCTGCAGGACGAACCACTCTGGAACGCCATCGACGTGTTGCTCGAGGGCATGGTCTTCGCGCTCATCGGCCTGCAGCTGCACAGTGTCAGCACGAGCCTGGTCGACGGCGGACGCGGCATTCTATGGAGCCTGAGCGTCGCCGCTCTGGTGCTCGTCGCCGTGATTCTGGTGCGGCCGGCTTTCGTGTTCACCACCTACGGGCTGCAGCTCTTGGTGATGCGCCTGAGCCGAGGCCGACGTGGCAGATCGCCTGACCCAGCCGACGCATCCACCCCACCCGGCCGTCGAGCTGCCTCAGGAGACCCCAGTCTGCTGACCCGGTCGATCATGGTGCTGACGCCCGAGAACAGCTCGACCCGACGCTTCGCCGTTCGTGCGAAAGAGACCGTCAGAGCGTTCGGCAGTTCGCAGGATCCTCTCAAGTGGAACGAGCTGCTGGTGCTTTCGTGGACGGGGATGCGCGGTGTGGTGACGCTGGCGGCCTCGCTGAGCATCCCGGTGATGCTCTCTGACGGGTCGCGCTTTCCCGGGCACGACATGCTGGTCTTCATCGCGTTCGTCGTCACCGTCGGCACGCTGCTGCTGCAGGGACTGACCCTGCCGACGCTCATCCGAGTGCTCAACGTCGAAGACAAAGAACAGCCCAAGCGCGATCGCGCCGCACGTCAGCGGCTGCTGCGCACGAGTCTGGCCGAGGCCACCGACTTCGTCAAGAGGCGTGAGGGCAACTGGCGCAAGAAGTTCGGCGACGAAGCCGTCGACCGGGCGATCACGAACATCGAGTCGCGACTGAGCCGCATCGAGCACCAGCTCGACGCAGCAGAACACCAAGAAGTCACCGCACTCGCATCTCGGCATATCACCGAGCTGCGCCGCCAGGTGCTGCGCACTCGGCGCGAGATCCTGCTGCGCGAGCGCAACGCCGGGCACATCGACGAAGAGCTGATGCGCGAGGTGATGGCCGGGCTCGACGCCGAAGAGCTGGCGCTCGACGAGTCGGTCGTCGGGGCACGCTGATGGGCGGGCGCAGGTGAGCGGGTTCTGGTCGTCGTCTTCGGGTGCATGCATCGAGGTCTCGCTGCGCGGGCTTCGGTCGGCTGACACCGAGTGGACGGACGTGCCCAACGCATCCACCGGCTATGCCTTCGGCGAGATCGTCTGGACGTGGGTGCCCTTCGACGAGCGCGGTGATCACGGCAAAGACCGCCCCTGCGTCGTGGTGGGGTCGATCTCAGACCGAGGCGACCTGCTGATGGTCTATCTGACCAGCCGAGACCACGACGACGACGCCGATCATCTGTTTCTGGGCTACGGTGCCTGGGACCGCAGCGACCGGGGCAGCTGGGCCCAGGTGCGCAGACTCTTTCAAGTGCACCACACCGAGGTGAGAGACGGCGGCGCAGCGCTCGATCGCATGCAGGCGAGAGCGCTGCGCCGCACGCTGCGACTGCGCGACTGAGCGCGTTCGTCGTTCACGTCGTTCACGGGCAGCCGCGACGATTCGTCGATCAGCAGGGACGCGTCTTGGGCGCCCGCTCGGCCGTCTTGGCCGGATCGGTCTCGGCGAAGGGCAGGATGACCTCGTCGATCGCAGTGAGCGTCGCGTCGTCGAGTTCGACCTCGGCGGCCTGCACGTTCGAGGTGACCTGCTCGGGCCGTGAGGCGCCGATGATCGCGCCCGCGATGCCGTCGCGGTGCAGCACCCACGCCAGCGACAGCTGCGCGAGGGTGATGCCGTGGTCGTCGGCGATGGGACGCAGTCGCTGCACGGCTGCGAGCAGATCGTCATGCAGGAAGGGTGCGATCGTCTGAGCTCCGCCGTGCTCGTCGGTGGCGCGACTGCCGGCCGGCGGCTGCTGACCCGGCAGGTATTTGCCGGTGAGCACTCCCTGCGCGAGCGGCGACCAGACGATCTGCGAGATGCCGAGTGCCTTCGACGCGGGCACGACCTCGCCCTCGATGACGCGCCACAGCATCGAGTACTGCGGCTGGTTCGAGATGATGCGGAAGCCGGCCTGACGAGCGAGCTCCTGCCCGGCGCGCAGCTGGTCGGCCGTCCACTCTGAGACGCCGATGTAGAGCGCCTTGCCGGCGCTGACGACGTCTGCGAACGCCTGAATGGTCTCTTCAAGCGGGGTCTCGGTGTCGTAGCGGTGCGCCTGATACAGATCGACGTAGTCGGTGTCGAGCCGTTCGAGCGAGCCATTGATCGATTCGAGGATGTGTTTGCGGCTCAGACCGCAGTCGTTGTGCCCTTTGGGTCCGGTCGGCCAGTAGACCTTGGTGAAGATCTCGAGCGACTCGCGTCGCTGCCCGCGCAGCGCCTCGCCGAGCACCGACTCAGCCTTCGTGTTGGCATAGACGTCGGCCGTGTCGAACGAGGTCACCCCCGCATCGAGCGCCGCGTGCACGCTGGCGATCGCCGCGTCGTTCTCGACCTGCGACCCGTGCGTGAGCCAGTTGCCGAAGATGAGGGATGAGATTTTGAGGCCGCTGTCGCCCAGATACCGGAATTCAGTCATGAGTGCACGTTATCGCATGCACCGCCTCGGTCGCTGTGAACACGACGTGAACGTTCACAGGCTGGGCGAATGAGAACGGGCCCGTTCACACCAGGGTGAACGACCCGTCGAAGACCAGCTCGGCAGGCCCGCCCAACGCCACGTGCTCGCCGTCTTCGGCGGCGAACATGCGCACGGTGAGCGCTCCACCCGGCACCTGCACCCGCCACAGGTTCGGGGCGTGCTCCCCCATCCAGTGACGGGTGGCCAGTGCGGCGGCTGCAGTGCCGGTGCCGCACGACAGGGTCTCGCCGACACCGCGTTCGAAGACGCGCATGCTGATCTGTCCGACGCCGTCGACGATGGGCTGCTCCCCCAGCGCGACGAATTCGACGTTCGCCCCGGCTGCCGGAGCCGGGGTCAGCACGGGCTGCTCGATCAGTCGCAGCTGCTGCTGCGTGGCGCGATCCGGCAGCAGGACGACCACGTGCGGGTTGCCCAGATCGATGCCGAGGCCGGGCCGGCTCGCGTCGCCGAGTTCGTCGTCGACCGTGACGTCGCCGGGCACCAGGCTCCAGCGTCCGAGGTCGACCTGGAAGCCGGCCGCCGCAGTCTGCACGTCTTTGATGCCGGCGCGAGTGGCGACCGGCAGTGTGCTGCCCGGCGTGATCGCGGCCAGGCCCCGTGAGGTGAGAAAGCGGCTGAAGACGCGCACGCCGTTGCCGCACATCTCGGCGATGCTGCCGTCGGCGTTGCGGTAGTCCATGAACCACTCCGCGCGGGGCTCTTCGGCCAGCAGCGTGCGCCCCTCGGGCAGGTGCGCCGATCGCACGACGCGGATCAGTCCGTCGGCTCCCACGCCGAAGTGTCGATCGCAGATCTGCGCGACCTGCTCAGGCGCGAGGTCGAGCGCACCCTCGGCATCTTCGACCAGCACGAAGTCATTGCCGGTGCCCTGCCCCTTGGTGAACGCAATCGTGGTCATCGTCGCTCCGTTTCGTGATCTGCCAGCGCATCTGCGCCTGGTGCGAGGTCGTCGACCACAGCGTCGACGATGCGCTGGATATTCCGCGGGTCACCGGTCTGCAGCCGCACAGCATCATGGTATCGCCGAAACCAGGTGCGCTGCTTCTTGACGAGTCTCGTCGTGGCGAGCACCGTGGCACTGATCGCCTGGGCCTCGGAGCATGCGCCGTGCAGCTGGTCGAGCGCTTCTCGATAGCCTGTGGCGTGTATCGCCGTCGGGCTGGACGCGAGCCCCAGCCGCTCGAGCGCTCGCACCTCGTCGAGCATGCCGTCACGCCACATCGCCCGGGCGCGCTCGGCGATGCGTGTGTTGAGCACTGCGCGGTCGTCTTCGAGCACGAAGAGACTCGTCGGCTGCCACAGGGCTGCTGTCTCGGCGCGAAACGAACTGAAAGGGCGGCCGGTGAGGTCATACACCTCGATCGCGCGAATGACCCGACGTCGGTTGCGCTGGTCGATGCGCCCGGCTGCGATCGGGTCGACTGCGTGCAACCGCTGATGCAGCTGTTCGTCGCTCAGCCGCAGCGCCTGCAGCTCGAGTCTCGACCGGATGCTCGGGTCGGTTCCCGGCATCGACTGTCGGCGGATCACCGCCTCGATGTAGAACCCTGAGCCCCCCACCATGATGGGGTGCACACCGCGGCGCTGCATCTCGGTGATGACGGCCCGGGCACGCTCTCGGTACCAGGCCGCCGTCGACTCCTCAGTGACGTCGAGCTCGTCGAGCAGGTGATGGGGCACGTCACTGCGTTCGAGCGAGGTGATCTTCGCCGTGCCGATATCCATGCCCCGGTAGACCTGCATCGCATCGGCGTTGACGATCTCACTGGGGATGCCCTGCTCACGCAGGGCGAGGGCGACGTCGACGGCCAGTGCGCTCTTGCCCGTGGCGGTGGCGCCTCCGATGACGGTCAGCGTCATCGGGACGCAGTGGTGGCTCTGGTGGGGATGCTCGGCATGCCGAGGCTGACTCGTCCGTCGTCGACGGCGCAGGCGTCGGCTTCGGCTGCCTCCCAGGCATCACCAGACACCGTTCGACGCACCTGGTACTGGTCTGCGCTCGGATCGGCCAGCAGATGGAACGGTGCTGCCTCGGTCACGGGCACCGTCACGAAGTCGCCGGGACGCGGCTCTTCTGCCCCGACCGGCACGCTGAAGTGCACAAGACGGTTGTCGGCGGCACGGCCGCTCAGACGATGGTTCGCATGGTCTTTGCGGCCTTCTGCCGGGGCGACCAGCACCTCGACGCTGCGGCCGATCTGGTGACGGTTCTCTTCGAGCGAGATCTGGTTCTGCACCTCGACCAGTCGCTCGTAGCGCTCTTGGACCACGGCCTTCGGCACCTGATCGGGCATGGTGGCGGCGGGCGTGCCGGGACGAATCGAGTACTGGAACGTGAACGCACTCGCGAAGCGCGACCGGCGCACGACGTCGAGCGTCTGCTCGAAGTCTTCGTCGGTCTCACCAGGGAATCCGACGATGATGTCTGTGCTGATGGCGGCCTCGGGCATGCGGTCTCGAACACTGTCGAGGATGCGCAGGAACTTGGCGCTGCGATACGAGCGACGCATCGCCTTGAGCACCCGGTCAGAGCCCGATTGCAAGGGCATGTGCAGCTGAGGCATGACAGAAGGGGTGTCAGCCATGGCCTCGATGACGTCGTCGGTGAACATCGCCGGGTGCGGGCTGGTGAAGCGCAGGCGCTCCAGGCCGTCGATGTCACCGGCAGCGCGCAGCAGTTTGCCGAACGCTCTGCGATCGCCGAAGCCGACGCCGTAGGAGTTCACGTTCTGCCCGAGCAGCGTGACCTCGATCACGCCCTGATCGACGAGGGCTCCGACCTCGCTGAGCACGTCGCCCGGGCGCCGGTCTTGCTCTTTGCCGCGCAGGGATGGGACGATGCAGAACGTGCAGGTGTTGTTGCAGCCCACCGAGATCGAGACCCAGCCCGAAGCATGAGACTCCCGTTTGCTGGGCAGAGTCGACGGAAAGACCTCGAGCGATTCGAGAATCTCGACCTGAGCCTCATGATTGTGTCGTGCACGTTCGAGCAGCACCGGCAGCGAACCCATGTTGTGGGTTCCGAAGACCACATCGACCCAGGGGGCCTTCTCGATGATGCGGCCCTGGTCTTTCTGGGCGAGGCAGCCTCCGACGGCGATCTGCATGCCTTCGTGCTCGCGCTTGACCGAGGCCAGGTAGCCGAGGTTGCCGTAGAGGCGATTGTCGGCGTTCTCACGAACGGCACACGTATTGAGCACGACGACGTCGGGCTCCTGCCCGTCTGCTTCGACGTAACCGGCGGCCTCAAGCGACCCGCGCAGGTGCTCGGAGTCGTGCACGTTCATCTGACAGCCGAACGAGCGCACTTCGTAAGTGCGGGGCTGCTCGGTGTGTGGTGCGCTCTGTTCGATGGTGCTCATGATGAAGTCATTCTAGGCGACGTCGGCGATCGGGCCGAACGCCGCTGATCTGGGGGATCTGCCGGGTGCTGAGGCTTCTGGGAGGATGCCTCCGGCAAACTCAGCCGAGCACTCGAGCGATCGCCAGGTGAACCGTCTCGGAGTCGAAGCCCTTGCGCTGCAGCGTCGCTGAGAGCCGCTGGCGCTGCACCGCAGGCTGCTGGGCACCAAGGCTGCGCAGCCGCTTGCGTGCAAGTGCCTCAGCCTGATCGATCTGCTGGTCGTCATCGAGCTCGGCGAGAGTGTCGTCGATCACCGAACGGTCGAGCCCACGCTCTTCGAGCGCACGTCGAATGACGATCGTGCCCTGGCCTCGACGCCGCAGAATCTGCTCAGCGATGTCTTGGGCGATCTGCCGGTCATCGATGTCGCCGCGCTGCTGGGCCTCAGCGATCACCGCGTCGACCGCCGAGGGAGCGATCTCATGTGCGCAGAGCGCGCCGCGCAACTCTGCCTCTGTGCGGTCGCGACGCGTCAGCAGACGGTCGAGCTCGGCGCGGGCCTGCAGCAGCTCGGGATCGGCTCCCAGCATCTCTCCGAGGGCCGTCGCCGCGTCGGTGGCGCCGGCCAGCGCTGCGTCTGCAGCGGGTTCGTCGCCGGGATGCCCGCTGTTGCACGTCGTGGCTGCCGCAGATGCCTGCGATGGAGCCTCTGCCAGACCGTGGCCCTGCGCGGCGCGATGACGCTGTGCGAGCGAGATCACCCGGGCCTCCGCGCCCGTCTGCCGATGCTCGGGAGCAGTCGCAGCCGGCTCGACCTGCTCGCCGGCGTCTCTGCGCCAGGTCCCCAGGCTGACGACGTTGTCGTCACTCATCAGGCCCCTTTCGCCACGCGCTTGCCGTCGAGCGACTCGACGTTCGACTCTTCTGCGGCCTCGGGCCCGTCGATGATGCCCAGGCTGACCTTGATCTTTGTCTCGATCTCGTCGGCGATCTCGGTGTGGTCTTTGAGGAACTGACGAGCGTTCTCTTTGCCCTGACCGAGCTGCTCGCCCTCATAGGTGTACCAGGCACCTGACTTGCGCACGAAGCCGTTCTCAACGCCATAGTCGATGAGGCTGCCTTCACGGGAGATGCCCTCGCCGTAGAGGATGTCGAACTCGGCCTGTTTGAACGGCGGCGCCATCTTGTTTTTGACGACTTTGACACGTGTGCGGTTGCCCACCGCACTGCCGCTGTCTTTCAGCGTCTCGATGCGACGGATGTCAAGACGAACCGACGCGTAGAACTTCAGCGCCTTACCGCCTGAGGTGGTCTCAGGGCTGCCGAAGAACACCCCGACCTTCTCACGCAGCTGGTTGATGAAGATCGCGGTGGTCTTCGAATGCGAGAGCGCACCGGTGAGCTTTCGCAGCGCCTGGCTCATCAGTCGAGCCTGCAGGCCGACATGCGAATCGCCCATGTCGCCCTCGAGCTCGGCTCGCGGAACCAGCGCGGCCACCGAGTCGATGACGATGACGTCGATCGACCCAGAGCGAATCAGCATGTCGGCGATCTCAAGCGCCTGCTCGCCGGTGTCGGGTTGAGAGACGAGCAGCTGATCAATGTCGACACCGAGTTTGTGCGCATAATCAGGATCGAGCGCATGCTCGGCATCGATGAACGCCGCGATGCCGCCGTTCTTCTGGGCGTTGGCGAGCGCGTGCAGAGCCACCGTTGTCTTGCCTGACGACTCAGGGCCGTAGATCTCGACGATTCGGCCTCGTGGCAACCCGCCGATGCCGAGGGCGGCGTCAAGGGCGATCGATCCCGTGGGAATCACTTCGACAGGCGCACGCTCGTCACTGCCCAGTCGCATGACCGACCCTTTGCCGAACTGGCGGTCGATCTGTGCCAGCGCCGTGTCAAGCGCCTTCTGACGATCATTTGCTGCAGCCATGTGCTTCCTCATCTCTGGTCGACGTTCACATCCTGTGATGAAGATCACGCTAGAGCCGACCACTGACATTCATGTGCGACGTCGGCTGCCTGTGGAGAGATCCATGGGCGACGACGTGTTCTGCAGAGAACGTTAGCAGATGATTCGAAGATGTGTTCGAAGAGCGTGCTGCGTGTCATCAAAGCCCGAGCGGCGCCTGGAGCGCTTCACGAACGCCGCTGATGCTTCGCAGCCTTGGGGTCGACGCCGTGCCAACGGCTCTTGGGCACATCGGCTGCGGCGCACAGCGCCAGCCAGACTTCGCGCGGCTCATCGCCTCTTGCCAAGGCGACTCTGCCGGTCACGTCGCCGCAGGCGCCGAGCACGAGGTCATCGACCAGAACCTGCCCGTACGCGCTGCCGAACTCGTTCTCGATGAACTCCCAGAACTGACTGGTGCGCATTCGCCGCGCTCAGCGCGCCGTCGGAGCGTAGCGGTCGACGTCGTCGAGCAGCTCGTCTGGAATGGTGTCGGGAATGCCCGCCATGTCTTCGAAGGGATGCGCCGTAATGCCTTCGAGTGTCGCCATGCGGTCGCTGACCTGGCGCATGATCTGCGAGACTGGCACATCGAGCGCGTCGGCGACCGATGCCAGAATCTCGCTCGAGGCCTCTTTCTGCCCGCGCTCGACCTCACTGAGATAGCCGAGCGCCACACTGGCGCGTCCGGCGACCTGCCGAAGCGTGTGGCCGCGTTCTTGTCGCAGATCCCGGAGCACGTCACCGAGCTCCTGCCGAAGCAATACCATCGGTTCTCCTCTCCGGCCCGCTTGAGCCTGTCTGTGCGGCTACGAACCAGAGTAGCCCACCCCGGTGACAAGGTATGCAGAGTGACAGCTCATGCACAAGCACTGATTGCCACGGGGTTCGGTCGATACAACGAGGGCGCATCGCGCGCTATTCCCACGGCTCTGGCACATGCTCGTGGCACTGTGACGCACGAGACGTCGAGTCCTCTTCAGTGCCGGTGCGCGTCGGCGGCCTGGAACGCCAGCCTCCCGTGGGCATAGGCTCCCCCGGCACGCAGCGCCGCAGCGACCCAGGCGGCCTCGGCCAGCTCAGTGTCGGTCGCGCCCGCTGCGACCGCCCGCGCCGTGTGCCCCTCAATGCAGAACTCGCACTGAGTGGTGAATGCCACTCCCAGTGCGATCAGCTCGAGATACTTGACCGGGATCTCACGCTGGTCTGAGAAGACGGCGTCGTTGAACGCGCCGAACGCCTTGAGCACATCAGGGGTGCTCTCCCGGTAGACCCTGCCGTACGCTTTGCTCTCCTGCTGTGCCATCCTGCACCTCTCCGTTCGTTCCCGGCGACCTTACCCGCACACATCAGCGAGCATCCGCCGAGCCGACGCACGACGTAACAGTGCGCCGCGCAGGCGAGCCCGACGCCGCCGTGCCGGTCACGCCCGACGCCCCGGCAGTAGACTCGTCCGAGATCCGTGCGGCACACCGAGCAGCGAGACCGCCTCGCTCCCAGCTTCATCGCGGCCTCCGACAGGCCGCTGTGCCCGCCGAGAGATGAGGAGTCCCATGCCTGACGGGCAGACGAGCGCAGAGACGAGCTCAAGCACGACGCAGCCGAGCGGCGGCTTTCGCACGAGGCATCTGACCATGATGGGCCTGGGCTCGGCCATCGGCGCCGGACTCTTTCTGGGCAGTGGCACCGGCATCGCAACAGCTGGCCCGGCGATCATCGTCTCGTACGCCGTCGCCGGCGTACTCGTGCTCATCGTGATGCGAGCCGTCGCAGAGATGGTGTCGGCCCGCCCTTCGACCGGTTCGTTCGCGACGTACGCATCGCAGGCCTTCGACAAGAAGGCGGGCTTCACACTCGGCTGGCTCTACTGGTTTCTGCTCATCATGGTGCTCATCGCCGAGATCAGCGGCGCCGCCGGCATCCTCAACTCGCTGATACCGGCCGTGCCGCAGTGGGTCTGGGCGCTCATCTTCGTCGTCGCGTTCGCCGTGGTCAACCTCTGGGGCGTGCGCAGCTTCGGCGAGTTCGAGTTCTGGCTCTCAGGCGTCAAAGTCGCCACTGTCGTGGTCTTCTTGGTCATCGGCGTCGCCCTCATCGCCGGCGTTCTGGGTGACGGTCCGGTGGGCTTCTCGAATCTGGTCGACCACGGCGGCTTCGCACCGCAGGGCATCAGCGGCATCGCCGCCGGACTGCTCGCCGTGATGTTCAGCTTCGGCGGCATCGAGATCATCACGATCGCCGCTGCCGAGGCCGAGCGACCGCGCGAGGCGATCCGCGCGGCGACCAAGAGCATCTTCTGGCGCATCTTGATCTTCTACATCGGCAGCATGCTCGTCATCGTCACCCTGCTGCCGTGGAACGACCCGGCCGTGAACGGCCCGAACGGCCCGTTCGTGGCAGTGCTGCAGCTGGCCCACGTCCCGGCCATCGCAGTCATCATGCAGGTCATCGCCGCCCTCGCACTGCTGTCGGCGTTCAACGCGAACATCTACGCGACCTCGCGCATGGCCTATTCGCTCACCGCTCAGGGTGAGGGGTTCGCTCCCCTGCTGCACCTGTCGAAGCGAAAGGTGCCGGCAAACGGCGTCATGGTCTCGATCGTGCTCTCGCTCGTCGGCGTGTTCCTCAATTGGTGGATTCCCGGTCAGGTGTTCACGGTGCTGCTCGACCTGGTGGGTGCCGCACTCGTGGTCGTCTGGGCAGGCATGCTCGCCTCGCAGCTGCGACTGCATAGTGAGCTCGAGCGCGAGGGCTCGATCACGCTGCGCATGTGGTGGCACCCATGGCTGTCATGGATCGGTCTGGCCGGTCTCGCCGCGTTCGCCGCTCTGATGCTCTGGAACGACCAGACGCGCTGGCAGCTGCTCGGCACGATCGCCATCACGCTGGCGATCTGGCTGATCGGGCTCGTCAGGGGCGTCGACCGTCACCGGCGCGACGCGCTGTCACACGAGGCGGGTCAGGTCAGCGGGCCCGTCGCGACGGGGCGTCCGGGTGTCAACGACCATTGACTCCACGAGCCCGGATAGAGCGCCGCATCGATCCCGGCGATGCTGAGCGCCAGAATCGTATGGGTCGCCGACACACCTGACCCGCAGTGCACCGCCGTGGGAGTCGAGCCGTCGACGCCGAGGCCGGCGAAACGGTCGCGCAGCTCGCTCGCCGGGCGGAACGTGCCGTCGTCGGCGAGGTTCTCATCGGTCGGCGCGTTCACGGCTCCGGGGATGTGACCGGCCTGTGGGTCGACCGGCTCGCTCTCGCCTCGGTAGCGTTCTCGTGCGCGGATGTCGACCAGAGTGCCCTGCTGCGGCAGATGGCCCGCCTCGTCCATGGTGACGGTCGGCAGATGGCCGAAGCGCACGGTCACCGTGCCGTCGTCGGCCGCTGCGACGTCACCGGATTGCAATGGTCGCCCCTCGGCTCGCCACTTGGCGAGCACTCCGTCGAGCAGCCTGACGCTCTCGAAGCCGGCGTCGCGCAGCAGCCACCACGCACGGGTCGCGGCTGTGCCGCTGACATCGTCATAAACCACCACCACGTCGTCGGGGCGCAGCCCCCACCGGCGCACGGCCCGCTGAAAGCGCTCGGCAGACGGCAGCGGATGCCGTCCGAGCTGCGGTGTGGCAGGATCAGCCAGTTCGTCGTCGAGGTCGACGTAGATCGCTCCCGGCAGGTGCGCGGCGAGATACTCGTCATGGGTGTGGTCATTGCCGAGCTGCCAGCGCACGTCGAGCAGCACCAGACGGGGAGCATCCGCCTGCCCCTGCTCGTCGATGAGCTCGGCGGCGGCGGCGGTCGAGATGAGTGGATCGACGGTCATGAGACTCCTCTGTCGGTGAGATCTCTGCACGGCATCGCTCAGAGCGGTGGCGGTCAGCGCATGCCGAGGTCGATGTGCTCCCAGAGGTGGTCGAGCGCGGCTGAGACCGTCGCCTCGCGAATCGCCTGTCGGCTGCCGCCGAAGTGGTGCGCGAAGTGGGTGACGCCAGATTGCGACGCCAGGCCGATGAAGACTGTGCCCGGAGGCTGTTCATCCTGCCAGTCGGGGCCGGCGACTCCTGTGGTCGAGATGCCCACCGTCGACACCAGCGGCCCCTGTGCCAGCCGCTCGCGCACGCCGAGGGCCATCTCTTCGGCCACCTGTGGATCGACCGCGCCTCGTTCGTCGAGCAGCTGCTTGTCGACGCCGAGCAGTCGATGCTTGAGCGGCGTCTGGTAGGCCGTGATGCCTCCGGCGAGCACCTCCGATGCACCGGGCACATCTGCCAGTGCGGCGCTGACGAGACCGGCGGTGAGCGACTCGGCGACGGCGATGGTGAGACCGAGCCGCGTGTAGTGCTGAATGATGAACCCCTGGCGGCTGATCGGCTGTTCTGCCATCATCGTGTGCCTCCTGACTGTGACGAATCGTCGACGGCCGAACGGGATCGGTGCCCGCGAACGGCATCGACGACATAGGCGATGCCGCTGTAGAGCGTGAGCAGCACAGCAGCGGCGAGCAGCACCCACGTCACCCATTGGAACCAGACGACGTGCAGCGCGAAGGGAGCGAGGGCACAGGCGATGGCCACCGACTGCACCACCGTCTTGAGCTTGCCGGCTCGCGAGGCCGGGATCACCAGGTGCGAGCGCAGAGCGATGATGCGATAGACCGTGATGCCGATCTCGCGCACCAGAATGACGATCGTCACCGCCCACCACACGTCGCCGACGATGCTCAGCCCGATGAGCGCCAAACCGGTCATGCCCTTGTCTGCTATCGGATCGGCGATCTTGCCGAAGTCGGTGACCTGCCCCCGGCTGCGCGCGAGATGACCGTCAACGCCGTCTGAGGCCATGGCCACGACGAACAGCGCAGTCGCCCACCAGCGCAGACTGCCGCCATGCGGCCCCGCAGCGTCGACCAGAAGGAGCGCGAAGACCGCGGGTGCGAAGAGGATGCGCACGACCGTGATCGTGTTCGGCAGGTTCCAGGGCGACGGCTGCGCGTCGCTCGAGCGTGCCGGTGTGGGTGTGGTCATCTGGATCATCTTCCTGTCAGCTGCCAGGCGTCCTGACTCGAGCCGCCTTGCCGCCGGGCGTCGTCCAGATCGCCCAAGTCGTTCGAGAGCACCGGTTTGCTGGGATCGACGCCTCGGGCGTCGGGCCCTGTGGGAGCGTGGTTGTCGGGGCCGGCATAGCCGGCGACGTGCCCGCGGGCCGCGGCGGGGCTGGTGGCGTGTTGGGCGTTGCGATCGTCGCGGGCAGGCCCGGCCTCAGTGCCGGCAGAGCCGGTCGGGTGCCCGCCGCTGGGAGCACCGCCGCCCGCAGAGGGCGGCGCAGCGCCGTCGGCGCCGTCGTCATCGGAGTCGTAGATGCTGTCGCGCTCGCCTCGAAGATAAGCCAGCACGTTCGGCAGATACTCTGGTGTCACGAGCACGTCGCGTGCCTTCGACCCCTCGGAGGGGCCCACGATGTCACGAGACTCGAGCAGATCCATGAGGCGTCCGGCTTTTGCGAAGCCGACCCGCAGTTTGCGCTGCAGCATCGACGTGGACCCGAACTGATTCGAGACGATCAGCTCGGCCGCGGCCAGCAGGTCTTCGAGGTCGTTGCCGATGTCTGCGTCGATGTGCTTCTTCTCGGCCTCGGGTGCGGCCGTGACGTCTTCGCGGTAGTCCGGGTTCGCCTGCTGACGAACGTGATCGACGATCTCATGGATCTCGCCCTCTTCGACCCAGGCGCCCTGCACACGGGCCGGCTTGTTCGCCCCCATCGGCAGGAAGAGCGCATCGCCCTGCCCGATCAGCTTGTCTGCGCCGGCCTGATCGAGAATCACTCGGGAGTCGGTGACGCTGGTCACGGCGAACGCGAGGCGGCTCGGAACATTGGCCTTGATGAGCCCGGTGACCACGTCGACGCTCGGGCGCTGCGTCGCGAGCACCAGGTGGATGCCGCTGGCACGAGCGAGCTGGGTGATGCGCACGATCGAGTCTTCGACGTCTTTCGGTGCGACCATCATCAGGTCGGCGAGCTCGTCGACGACCACCAGCAGATAGGGATACGGTCGCAACACGCGCTTCGAGCCGGCAGGCGGCTGCACCTCACCGTTGACGACGGCCTTGTTGAAGTCGTCGATGTGTTTGAAGCCGTAGTTCGCCAGATCGTCGTAGCGGTGATCCATCTCTTTGACCACCCACTGCAGCGCGTCTGCCGCCCGTTTGGGGTTCGTGATGATCGGTGTGATCAGGTGCGGCACACCGGCGTAGTTCGAGAGCTCCACGCGCTTGGGATCGACGAGCACGAGTCGCACCTGTGCCGGCGTCGAACGCAGCAGAATCGAGGTGATCATCGAGTTCACGAAGCTCGACTTGCCCGACCCCGTGGAGCCGGCCACGAGCAGGTGCGGCATCTTGGCGAGGTTCGCCAGCACGAACCCGCCTTCGACATCTTTGCCCACACCGATGGTGAGCGGGTGGTGGCTCTTCTGCGCCGCGGGTGACCGAAGGATGTCGCCCAAGTGCACGGTCTCGCGGTCGCGATTGGGAATCTCGACGCCGATGGCCGACTTGCCCGGGATCGGCGAGAGGATGCGCACGTCGGCGCTGGCCACCTGATAGGCGATGTTCTTGCTCAGCGCGGTGAAGCGCTCGACTTTGACGCCCGGGCCGAGCTCGACTTCGTAACGGGTGACCGTCGGGCCTCTGCTGAAACCGGTCACCTTGCCGTCGACGCCGAACTGCTGCATCACGTCGGTGAGCTGTGCGATGACCTCGTCATTGACCTTGGTGCGCGCCTGAGCCGGTGCACCCTTGCTCAGCAGGGCGATGTCGGGCAGCTGGTAGGGATGCTCCGGGTCGTCGAACGAGGCAGGCTCAGGCTCGAAGGTGTCTGGCTCGTCGCTGGGAGCGGCACCGTGCTCGCCCTCGCTGAGCACCTCGGTGTGAGTGTTGTCAGCGGCATGGACGGTCGCGGCGGGTTCGTCTGGAATGTCGAAGAGCGCGGCGACTTCGTCTGCGGCAGGGGTCTCTGCACTCTCGATCGCCTCGTGTTCGGCGGCCTCGGCGGCCTTCTTCGCTCTACGTTCGGCGCGGCTCGGGCGGGTGCGCCGACCGGGCTGTTCCGGGGTCTCTGCAGAACGGTCGCTCGTCAGCAGCGGACGTGTCGGGGGCAGCTCTTCACCAGGACGCCTCTCGACGTCGGCGGCATCGTTCGGGGCGGCGTGGTCGACGCCGAACATGTAGGCGTACGCTTCTCGCAGCCGATTCGGGATGCGGTTCGGCGGCGTCTTCGTGAGGATGAGCAGCGAGAGCAGCAGCAGCACCGTGAGCACCGGCACGGCAAACCAGACGGTGAGACGGATCGGCAGGAATGCGACGGTGAAGCCGATGATGCCGCCAGCCTGGGCGACACGCTCGAGGCCGTCGTCCGCTGGAACGGGATTGCCTGCCGCGACCTGCCAGAGGCCGGCGAGCATGGCGACGAAGAGTCCGAGGCCGATGCCGATGCGACCGGTCTCAGCAGCCTTGACCGGATGATGGAAGAGCCAGAGGCTGAGCAGGAAGAAGAGCACTGGCAGCAGCGTGGCCGACCCGCCGAAGAGAGCGCCGAACGTCGCGGTGTGCAGGGCGTGACCGACGGCGGAGGTCGGCAGGAACCACTCGACGATGACACCGAGAACGGCCAGCACGAAGAGCGCGAAGGGAAAGCCGTCGCGGCGTTCGTCTGCTGGCACCTTGTCGGGTGCGAACGCGCGTGCGGCGGCTCCCACGCCATGGGCGCACGCGATGTAGGCACGCCTCACGAACGGACCGAAGCCCTCGCCCTCAGTCTGCACGCGCTTGGCCTCGCCCTTCTGCGTGTCTTTGAGCACGCGGGTCTTCGCCGTCTTCGCAGCGGGTTTCGTTCGGGGTTGTCGAGCCATGGCCTCAACGGTACCGCCAGCCGCAGACGCTTGCACGCGTACACGCTGGCGGCACCGGGAAGAGTCCGGGCGGCAGAGACGAGATCAGTCGCTCTCTGTGACGATCTCGACGTCGTCGATCGACTCGGCGGGAAGCACGATCGGAACGATCATGGGCTTGCGCCGCAGCCGCTGGCTGACCCAACGGCCGACTGTGCGACGCACGACCTGCTGCATGACGTGCGGGTTGCGCTCGCCCTCGGCATAGACGTCGGCGATCGCACGCTCGACCCTGGGCACGACGTCATCGAACACCTTGTCGTCTTCGGCGAGACCGCGTGCCTGAATCTCTGGGCCGACGACCAGGTGGCCGTCGGTCAGGTTGATGCCGATGATCACCGTGATGAAGCCCTCGGCGCTCAGCGTGCGACGGTCTCGCAGGTCGGCCTCGGTGATCTCGCCCACCGACGAGCCGTCGACGAAGATGTGGTCGTTGCGGTACTGACCGGTGATCTTCGCCCGACCCTTGGCCAGGTCGATGACCGAACCAGAGTGCGCCACGACGACGCCTTTGGGGTTCACCCCGGTCGAGGCCGCCAGCGCGGCGTTGGCGTGCAGATGGCGAACCTCGCCATGCACCGGCATCGCCATGTGCGGGCGCACCACGTTGTACCACTGCAGCAGCTCGCCCGAGTTGCCGTGCCCTGAGACGTGCACCTTGGCGTTGCCCTTGTGGATGACGTCGGCGCCCTTCTCGATCAGCTTGTTGATCAGGCCTGAGACGGCCGTCTCGTTGCCCGGGATCAGTGACGAGGCGAGCAGGACGGTGTCGCCACTCTCGACGGTGATCGAAGGATGGGATCCGTTGGCGATGCGAGACAGCGCCGCAAGCGATTCGCCCTGCGAACCGGTGCAGATGTAGACGAGCTTCTCGCGCGGCATCTTGCCGGCCTTCTTGAGGTCGACCAGGGCGTTGTCCGGAATGTTGAGATAGCCCAGCTCGCGGGCGATCGTCAGGTTGCGCAGCATGGAACGGCCGACCAGAACGATCTTGCGTCGCGCCTTGATCGCGGCGTCGGCGATCTGCTGCACGCGGTGCACGTGCGATGAGAACGTCGATACGATCACCTGCTGCTTCGCCTCGCTGATCACTCGTCGAATGGCGGGGCCGACGCTGCGCTCTGAGTCGGAGTGCCCCGGAACCTCGGCGTTGGTCGAGTCCATCAGCAGCAGGTCGACGCCCTCGGCGCCGAGACGTCCCAGACCTTGGAAGTCGGTGACGCGTCCGTCGATCGGCGTCTGGTCGACCTTGATGTCACCAGTGTGCAGCAGCGTGCCCGCCGGTGTGTGCATGGCGACGGCGAGGCAGTCGGGAATCGAATGGGTCACGGTGAAGAACTCGAGCACGAACTCGCCGACGGTCAGCTTGTCTCGCGCCTCGACGACGATCGACTCCGGGGTGATGTGGTGCTCTTTGAGCTTCGCCTCGGTCAGGCCGAGCGTCAGACGCGAGCCGATCAGCGGAATGTCGTCGCGCAGCTTGAGCAGGTACGGCACCGCACCGATGTGGTCTTCGTGACCGTGCGTGAGCACGAGCGCTTCGACGTCGTCGAGGCGATCGGCGATCGGTGCGAAGTCGGGCAGGATGAGGTCGACGCCGGGCTGCGAGTCTTCAGGGAAGAGCACGCCGCAGTCGACGATGAGCAGACGACCGTTGAGCTCGAACGCCGTCATGTTGCGTCCGACCTCGCCGAGGCCGCCCAGAGGGATGATGCGCAGGGTGTCTTTGCGCAGTTTCGGTGGCTGGTTGATGACTACAGCGGACAAATCCGACCTTCCATGGGCACACTCGTGCCCTTGCTTCTTGCGGCTCCAACGTGGAGACTCGCGTCTTCATGGCCGTGCCTCGTGCACGACCCGTACATCTGTCGTCGCCAGAGCCTGCGAGAGGCTCGCGATCAGTCTGCGCTGACTGCACCGTGCGTCATGCGCAGGCAGATCGGCTCAGGCGTTGCGACGTGCCGCGCCGGGAATGCGCGGCAGTGCCCCACCGGCCGCTGCGTTGCGGTCGGGGCGGAAATCGGTGAAGTCGACGCCGGGAATGCTCTCGACCGCGTCGATGTCGGCCTCGATGAGTGCGGCCTCGGCGTCTTCCGGGCCGACCAGCGGCAGCCGCACACGCGGGCTGCCGATGCGCCCGAGACCATGCAGGATGTACTTCGTCGACACCGTGCCCGGAATGTGCGTCATGGTCGCGCGCACCAGCGGCTCGAGGTCACGATGCACGGAGAGCGCCGTCGCGAAGTCGTTGGCGTTCACTGCGTCGAACATCTTGCGGTAGGCGGCCGACACGATGTTGGCGGTGACGCTCACGACGCCCACCGCGCCCAGCGCGGCGTGGGCCAGCGCATGCGTGTCGTCGCCGGAGTAGTAGGCCAGGCTGGTCTCGTTCAGCACGCGCGAGACTTGTGCGAAGTCGCCCTTGGCGTCTTTGACCGCGACCACGTTGGGGTGCTTCGCAGCGCGCACGATGGTCTCGTAGGTGAGCGGGATGCCGGCGCGCCCGGGGATGTCATAGAGGATGACCGGCAGGTCGGTGGCGTCTGCGACCATGCGGATGTGCGTGAGCACGCCCGACTGCGTCGGCTTCAGGTAGTACGGGGTCACGAGCAGAATGCCGTCTGCGCCTGCAGCCTCAGACTCTCGGGCCAGCTGAATGGCGTGTGCCGTCTCATTGGACGGCCCGCCCGAGATGATGCGAGCGCGGCCCGAGGCCACCTGCTTCGCTGTGCGCACGAGCTGGATCTTCTCGGCATCGGTGAGCGTCGACGTCTCACCGGTCGTACCGCTGACGACGATCCCGTCGGCTCCCTGAGTGACGCAATCGTCGATCAGCGCCTCGACCCCGGCCCAATCGACCTCGCCGTCAGCGCGCATGGGAGTGACGACGGCGACCAGCACCTGGCCGAGCTGATTGATGATCTCTGTCTGTGGCATCACCTCAGTTTACCTCGAAGGCACCCGACCGGCCACATTTCACTGTGCCCCAGCCGAAAGGTCCGGGAGGGACGGCGTGTGCCCCACGCAGAAAGGCACATAGACGTGTGCTTTCACCGGGAAAGGCGTATGCCTTCACAGAGAAAGGCTTCTAGTAAGGGTCCGTGTAGTCTCCTGGGTAGATGCGCGGGGAAACTGAGCAGGGGGACGCCGGAAATCACGAAGGGACTCGCGAGAGAACACCGTGCAGCGGATCGGGCCAGGAAAGCATGCCGCCACAAGACTGCGTGCCACCTGCCCATGGGTCTCAGAGTCTGTTCTGGAGTGCACTCTCGATGGTGGTGATGGCCGCGACTTGCCGGCGCCTGACCGCGAGTCAGGTGTCGTCCGAGGAAGCACGACTGGAACCTGCCGAGGCACTGGCTTCTGGAACAAACGACCGGTTCCAACCGAGCACACACCACCGCCCCCAGCGCAAGCACAACCAGAACCCGATCGAGGCACAGACTCCTGAGACAAACCACCGATTCCAACCGAGCACACACCACCGCCCCGTTCACGGCAAGCACAACCAGAACATCCCGAGCACGCGCAACCGGCCGCCCAGAGCAAGCACAACCAGAACATCCCGAGTATGCACTGCCGAAGCCTGCAGGACAGGTCGATCGGCGCAGGCTTCGGCCGAAGTCGTGCAGCAGAAGTACCGGGTCATCCCACGGTGGCTCTCCATCATCCACGATGACGAGACTCCCCTCCCCGCCCACAGCAATTGACACCATGCTTGGGGACTCACGCGAAGATGCTCGACTCCGCAGTGCCGCTCGGCGGCACCAAACAAGAACCACAATCCCAGCAGGAGCAAACACGCCGAAGAGGAGCACGAGCTACAGTCTGAGCGCTCCCGCTTGGTGCGAATGCTCCTGCACTGCACAAGCGCTCCTGCACGCTTGAAGTGCTCCGGCACGACACAAGTTCCTGCAGGGCACGAGTGCTCCTGCACGGTTGGGCGCAGGTCAGCCGCGCTGAGCCGCACCCGGCTGAGGAGATCTGCGCTCGGCGCGGATGGCCCGCACAATGGTGCGCCGACCGTCGGATCGATGACCGGCGGCATCCTGCATGAGGCCCAGGCGCAGGAGATCCTGCCAGGTGGCGCGCTCTCCGGCCTGCTCGACCACCCCGGAGAGTGCGCCGACGCGCTGTGCGGCGGCGTCGCGATCGGCTCTGCCGCTCGGGCTCAGCGGCAGGTCGTCAGTGGGGAGCCCCCCCTCGTGCGACAGCCTCGCGATGAGCCGGTTGGCGCACACGGCGAAGCGGATCTCGGCGTAGATCACGTAGACGCCGAGCAGCGGAAAGAGCAGCAGGACGACGCCCATCGTCTGCGCGATCGGGTCGTGCAGGCCGATCAGCAGGAAGGCCCGCTCGAACACCGTGAAGATGTACAGAGCGAGAAAGACGATCATGACGATCGCCAGGGTCAGCGCCCGCGACTGTGCGTGACGATCCATCTCAGAGCCCGATGACGTCGGCGAGGCCGATGGTCGTCCCGGTCTGCTCGTGTGCGAAGACGATGCTGCGCGCGATACCGTCACGGTAGGCGTCGATGCTCAGCGTGTCATGCCGAAGCGTCAGCGTCTCAGCGGTGCCGCCGAAGATGACCTGCTGCACGGCGTCGACTCCCTGCAGGCGCAGCGAGTGCACCGGTATGCCGTCGACCAGCTGGCCACGAGCGGTCTGATCAGTGTTGGGCTGCGCATAGGGCCCGTGGGCGGCGGCGATGAGTTCGGCCGTGCGAACCGCGGTGCCCGACGGTGAGTCCTTCTTGCGGGCGGGGTGCGCCTCGACCACCTCGACCGAGTCATAGAGCGGTGCGGCGAACTGCGCGAGCTTGGTGGCCAGCGCCGAGCTGACCGAGAAGTTCGGCACGATCACCAGCGAACTGCGGTCGGCCCGGTCGGCGACCTCGGCGATGCGCTCGGCGTTCCATCCCGACGTGCCGACGACCACGTCGATGCCATGGGCCAGCGCGTGCTCGACGATCTTTCGACTGGCGTCATAGATCGTGAAGTCGACCACGACGTCGGCGCCGTCCATCTCGTTCAGCGGGCTGTGCGAATCAAGCGTGGAGTGCAGCGCGAAGCGGTCGTCATTCTCGATGATGTCGGCGACAAGCCGTCCCATGCGCCCGGTGGCGCCGGTGACAGAGATGTTGAGAGTCATGCGTTCAGTGTAGTGCGGGCCGCCGCCGTGTCCGGCGATGCGGTCAGCGCAGCGGCTCGAGCGTGCGCAGAACGTCATCGAGCAGTGCCGATGCGCCGAAGCGCAACGACGCCGGGGTGACGAACGAGTCACCACAGATCACCCGCGCCAAGCGCAGGTAGGCCCTGGCCTGCTCCACCGCGCGCACGCCTCCGGAGACCTTCACCCCGACGGTCTCGCCGGTCTCTTCACGCCAGTGCGCACTGGCCTGCAGCAGCACGGCGGCAGCCTCCGGAGTCGCTCCGGCCTGCCCCTTGCCGGTCGACGTCTTGACGAAATCGGCGCCGGCGAGCAGCGCGATGATCGCGGCATGGAACACGGAGTCGTAGCTGGGCAGCTCTCCCGTCTCGAGAATGACTTTGAGATGCGCACGGGTGCCGTCGCCGCGCTCCACCAGGCGTCGTGCGGCGAGCACCCAGTCGTAGACCCGCGCATAGCGCTCGCTGAGCAGCGCACCGCGGTCGATGACGATGTCGATCTCGTCTGCCCCTGCGGCCACGGCGTATTCGACCTCGGCGGCCTTCGCCGCGAACGGCGACCGACCATGCGGAAACCCGCCGGCCACGGCTGCGAGCGCGACCGGGGCATCCGCCGCATCATCGAGCGCGACCCGAGCAGCACCCACCAGGTCGGCGTGCACGCAGACCGCGGCCGTCGCGGGCAGCAACGCCGGCCGCACGAGATCGGCCTCGGGCGAGACCGCACGTCGCACCAGAGCCGCCACGCTCTCGGGGGTGTCGTTCGCCGACAGGCTGGTCAGGTCGATCAGCGAGGTGATCAGCCGCAGTTCGTCAGGTGTCACCGCGTCGCTGCTCGCGCTCTGGGTCTGCTGTCGCACCCACGGCGTCAGCTGGGCCGGGTCGATATGCGGCAGCGAGCGCAGCAGCGTCGAGATGCGTGCGTCGGTGGCCGGCCCGTCGAGCAGCTGCGCCGAGCGCTCCAGGATGCGATCGAAATCTGACATGCACGTCATTCTAGGCGGGCGGCCCGGCCCGGTCGACGCCGCCGGGTACGATGATGGGCATGCAGAGACCCCGTTCCGTTCCGCTGAAGCACGAGCGCATCGCCGACGCTCTCGCAGCCGACATCCAGGCCGGGGTCTTCGCCGCCGACGAGCCGCTGCCCAGCGAGGCCGCGCTCGGTCGGCGTTTCGCTGCGAGCCGCAACACGGTGCGTCAGGCACTGGCCGCACTGACCGATCTGGGGCTCATCACGACGCGACCGGGCGTCGGCTCGTTCGTGACGTTTCATCCGGTGGATGCCGAACCTGCGCTGGGCTGGGCGAACGCGATTCAGCAGAAGGGTGCGGTCGGTCACGTTCGACTGCTCTCGATTCAGCGGGTGGCAGCTTCGGAACTGCCGGCCGGGCTGCTCGGCTCGCTCTCAGCACCGGCCGACCAGCTGCTGCGCATCGAGCGGGTGCGGCAAGTGGTCGGGGCGCGCACGATCTCGCTCGAGCGATCGCTGGTGCCGGCTGTCGCCGAGCTCGACGGACTGACCGAGCGGGGTCTGGTCGACGACTCGATCATCGCGACTCTGCGCGAGGCCGGTCTGGTCGCGGCGTCTGGCGAGCAGTGGGTCGACGTCGGTGCGCTCGGCGAGCGCGATGCGCAGTTGTTCGGCGGTGCCGCCGGATCGAGCGTTCTGGTGTCGCGCTGCGTCACGCGAGCAGCCGACGGCACGCTGGTCGAGTATGCCGAGTCGCTGATGGACCCCGGCTATTTTCGCCTGCATCTGACTTTCTGACGCGCCCCGGCCCGGTGCTCTTCTAGGCTGGAGACATGACGAATCCAGACCTGCCCAAGTTCGACCCGCCAGCCTACCCGTCGACGCCCGCTCCCCCGCCCTACGGAGCACCGGGTCAGACCTACGGGGCACCGGGACAGGCCCCGTACCCGGCGCCCTACCAGCCGGTCGCCCAGTACAAGAGTCGCATCGCCGCCGGCCTGTTCGGCATCTTCTTCGGCACCGTGGGGGTGCACAACTTCTACCTCGGCAAGACCGGGCTCGCCGTAGCACAGCTGCTCATCACCGTGCTGTCGCTCGGCATGCTCGCCGTCGTCTCCACGATCTGGGGCCTGGTCGAAGGCATCCTCATTCTGGCGAAGGCGCCCAACTACCGCACAGACGGCACCGGCCAGCCGCTGCACGACTACATGACCGAAGACTGAGCCGCGCGCCCACCAGTGCATCAGTGCTGGTGTGCGGCGGGCAGGCGCAGTGAGACGCCGCCTTCGGTTCCCGGTTCGACCACGACGAACTGCCCCATCATGCCTTCGTCTTCATGCCGCAGCAGGTGGCAGTGATACATGTAGGGCGTCAGCGGATCGGTGTCAGAGCCGAACTGCACAGCCAGGCGCACGCGTGTGGCGTGCGGCACGAAGACGGTGTCTTTCGGCCCGCGCATCCATTCAGGCGGTTCGGCGCCGTCGTACTCGACGACACGGAACGAGCAGGAGTGGATGTGAAAGTTATGCGGGTCGACGGTGTTCGCCACCCGCCATTCCTCGAGCGCCGATGCAGGAACGACTTCGTCGATGCGCTCCATGTCCATCGACAGCCCGTTGATGCGGTTGGCGTTGTCGAACGAGAAGTCGCGAGCCTTGCTGCCGACGGCAGGCGCACCGGCGGCCCGAGCGCCGGGCAGATCGGCTGCGAGCGGCGGCGAGGGCTGCAGCTGTTCGGCGGCGTCAAGCCTCAGCAGGTTGAAATCGGCGTTGTCGAGCACGTCGTTGCCGCCTTTGGCGCTGCGCAGCATCACCCGCTCGCCGGGCTGCAGCTCGATGACGATCTCGATGCGCTCGGCCGGGCTCAGCAGCACCTGCGTCGCGCTCACCGGCTGCTCCAGCAGCCCGGTGTCGGTGCCGATCACCGAGAAGGCGCGCTGATCGTCGCATTCGACGTGGTAAACGCGCGCGTTCGACCCGTTGACGATGCGCAGACGCACGCGTGTGGTCGTGACGGTGAAGTGCGGCAGCAGCGTGCCATTGACGAGAATGCTGTCGCCGAGCAGGCCGAACGCCGAGGCGTCGCCTGACATCGAGAGGTCTCCGTCTCTCGTGAACGAACGATCCTGCAGGATCACCGGCACGTCGTCGACGCCGTAGGTGCTCGGGACGCCGGCCCGGCTCACAGCGGGGTCGTCGATCAGAAAGAGTCCGGCCAGCCCTCGGTACACCTGCTGCGCAGTCTCGCCGTGCGGATGCGGGTGGTACCAGAGCGTCGCAGCCGGCTGGGTGATCGTCCAGTCAGGGTGCCAGTCGCCGCCGGCGTCGACCATCTGATGCGGGCCGCCATCCATTCTGGCCGGCAGCATCATGCCGTGCCAGTGCACGGTCGTGGCCTCGTCGAGGCCGTTGATGAAGTCGACCGCGACGTGCTCGCCGGGCTTCGCCCGCAGCGTCGGCCCCAGGTAGTCGCCGTTGTAGCCGGCGGTCTGCGCGGTCTTTCCCGAGACGAACTCGGTGCTGCCCCGTTGGGCGTGCAGCGCGAATCGGCGAATGCCTGCCGCGTCGACGGTGGCCGGCGCCTCAGCCGGGATGTGCAGCGCATTGGTGAATGCCTCTGCGTCAGCCGTCGACACGGCCTGCGAGCAGCCGGCCAGCGTCGACCCCATGGCCCCGATGCCCAACGCGCCGACGGCGATCAGCCCGGTGCGCTCGAGAAAGCCTCGACGACTGACTTCGGTCATCGTCAGTGCGCCTGTGCTGCCGAGCCCGTCGACTGGAGCTCACTCACCCGCAGTCGATCGGCGTCGATCGGCCCGACGGCGGCGATCTGCAGCGGCCCGGCGACGAGCTGGGTGGCGAGGTCGCGCACCTGCTCGGCGGTGACGTCGCGAATGCGCTCGATCGTCGCCGGCAGATCCCAGAGCTCCCCGAGCCCGATCTCTGACTTACCCAGACGCGTCATATGGTGCGAGCTGTCTTCGAACCCCAGCGTGATGCCGCCGGAGAGCTGTCCCTTGACACGCGCGAGCTCGGCAGAAGTCGGCCCCTGCTCGGCGAACCGGGCCATGACGTCCTGCATCAGACGCGCAACCTCAGGCGCCGAGTCGGGCCGGGTGCCGGCATACAGGCCGAACGACCCGGCGTCGGCGTACGTGCCTGCGAACGAGTAGACCGAGTAGGCGAGGCCGCGCTGCTCGCGCACCTCTTGGAACAGGCGCGAGCTCATGCCCCCGCCGAGCACGCCGTTGAGCACGCTGAGTGTGAAGCGGCGGTTGTCCCAGCCTGCGATGCCGCGCGTGCCCATGATCAGGTTGACCTGCTCGGCGTCGCGCTGACGCAGGTCGAAGCTCGGCTCGGCGAGTGCTGACAGCGAGCCGCGCGCGCGCCGCGGATGCAGGGCGCCGTGTGCGGATGCTCCCATGCCTCCGGCTGCGAGCGCCTCGCCGAGTCGGGCGAGCAGGTCATCGTGGTCGATGGCTCCGGCCGCGGTGACGACGATGTCTTCGGCGCGATAGTTCGCACGGTAATGCGCCCAGACGGCGTCGCGCCCGACCGCGCTGATCGACTCGGGAGTGCCGCCGATCGGGCGCCCCAGGCTCTCGCCGCGATACACGAGCGACGAGAAGAGCTCGTGCACGACGTCGGTGGGGTCGTCTTCGCTCATCGCGAGCTCTTCGAGAATGACCTTGCGCTCGCGCTCGAACTCGTCAGGGTCGATCACCGAGCTGATCACCATGTCGGTGAGCACGTCGACGGCGACTCCGAGGTCGGCGTCGCGCACCTTGGCATAGTAGCAGGTGTGCTCTTTGCCGGTCAGCGCGTTCGATTCGCCGCCGATCTCGTCGAAGGCCACGGCGATGTCCATGGCCGTGCGCGTCGGCGTGCCCTTGAACAGCAGGTGCTCGAGAAAGTGCGTCGACCCGAATTGCCCCTCGTGCTCGTCGCGTGAGCCGACCGGCACCCAGATGCCCAAGGTCACCGAGTGTGCGCCGGGCATGTTCTCGGTGAGCACCCGCACGCCGTTGGGCAGCACCGTTCGGCGCACGGTCGCGCCGCCGTCGAGGTCGAATGAGGAGTCGTCCACGTCAAGTGGAAGCGAAAAAGGAGAGGTAGTAGCCATCCCGCTGAGTCTAGTCGGCCGGCCGGCCTCCTGCCCCGCGATCCGGCTGCCCCGACGATCCGGCCGGGAATGGAATGGGGGCCGTCGTCGCTGAGATCGCTGTGTCAGAATTCGAGGCCTCCGATCGTTCGCTCCCTGTGCCCGCACGTGCGCCCGTCGTGGTCATCGGAGCCGGCCAGGCAGGTCTCTCGACCGCGTACTGGCTGCTGCGTCGTGGGCTGCGCCCGAACGTCGACATGGTGGTCGTCGACCGCGACGCGGATGCAGGCGGGGCCTGGCAGCATCGCTGGCCGGCCATGCGCCTCGGCGACGCACACCGCGTGCACGATCTGCCGGGCATGCGCGATCTCGGGCTCAGCTTCGAGACGGCAGAACGGCAGCGTCCCGCACGCGACGTGGTCGTCGACTACTACCGCGCATACGAGGCGCATTTTCGCCTGCAGGTGCACCACGGGCATCGGGTCGAGCGCGTCGCCCGGCTGCCTCGTGCCCGACAGACCGGGGCAGACCGCTTCGAGGTCGTCGGCACCAGCGCCGCCGGGCCGTTCCGCATTCGCGCACAGGTCGTCGTCAGCGCGGCGGGCACGTGGGGTGCGCCGTTTCTGCCCTGGTACCCGGGCCGAGACCGCTTCGCCGGCCGCCAGCTGCACACACACGACTACCGATCGGCCGAGGAGTTCCGCGGGCAGCGGGTCGGCGTCGTCGGCGGCGGCACATCGGCCATCGAGCATCTCGCCGAGCTCGACGGCGTCGCCGCCCAGACCTGCTGGTTCGCCAGGCGACCGGTTCGCATCGTGCCCACGCACGGTCTCAGTGCCGAAGCGGGCCGCGCATCCGTCGCCGCTGCCGACGAGGCCGCGCGCGCCGGTCGAACGCTGCCCAGCATCGTGAGCACGACGGATGTGCCGGTCTCGTCATACATGAGAGATCTGTACGAGCGCGGCGGGCTGCGGCCACAGCCGATGTTTCGCCGACTCGACGAGCACGGTGCGGTGCTGGTCGACGGCACACGCATCGCACTCGACGCCGTGATCTGGGACACCGGGTTTCGCCCCGATCTCAGGCACCTGACCGGGCTGGGCCTGCGGGAGCAGGCCGGTGGGATCAGAGTGGTAGACGGTGTCGCGCATCGCGATCCAGCCCTGATTCTGGCCGGCTACGGCCCGCAGGCCAGCACGATCACGGCCGAGCGTTCTGGACGCGTCAATGCGCAGGCGGCGCTGGATGCGCTGAGCTCGCCGCCGTCCGGGCTGCATCTCGGCCAGTGATAAGGCATGCCTTACTTTCATATGTCGTGAAGAGCCCGTACTTTACAATGAAGTCAGCTCGAATCCGGAAGGCATGAGATGACACCTCGCACCTATCGACGGGTCGAAACGCACGGCGCCGGCCCCACCGCATCAGGCTCGCACCGCAGTGCCCAGGCCATTCGAACGCGCGCCGAGCTGCTCTACGCCTCGGCCACCGCCATCGGCGAACGCGGCTACGAGGCGACGTCTCTGGCCGACATCACGGCCGTGCTGCACAAGCCGAAGACCGCTCTGCGCTATCACTTCGACACGAAGGCCGACATCGCGACCGCGCTGCTCGAGGCCGAGTTCGAGCGCTGGGAGACGATGCACGAGCTCGTCGACGACACCAATCGCACCGGGCTCGCCGGCCTCATCACGATGATGCGCACCTTTCTCGCAGACAACGGCACCGGGCCTTACCAGCGGGCCGCCATCTCGCTGCTGCTCGATGCACCGGTGCTCGATGTCACGCTGCCCGCCCCGCCGTTCACCGCACGGCAGCTCGTGGCCGAGTACCTGACCGAGGCTCTTGAAGACGGCGAGGTCGACGGCGCGATCGAGGTGAAGACTGCCAGCGACAGCATCGTCGACGCGACGCTCGGCGTCGTGCTGCGCTACCGGCTCGAGCCAGTCGTCGACCTCGAAGACAAGGCCGAATCGATTTGGAGCTGGTCTCTCATGGGGCTCGGCGTGAAGCGCCCGCATGTGCTGCTCGAGAAGTATCGGGCCATCGCACTGCCGCCGCACGACATCGAGACGAAGCGTCTGCTGTGATCGCGAGGGTCAGCGTGTGCGACCGAGGTCGTCGAAGAGGTCGGCGTTGAGCCGATACGCGCGCTTCGATTCGGCGACGAGCTGATCGATCTGCGCCGAGTCCAGGCCGAGATGGTCGATATGCTCGCGATAGGCCCGCTTGTAGCCGACCAGTTTGTCGATCTGGTCGAAGCGATAGAACGTGAGCTGGTCTTCGGTCGCACCGTAGTGCCGCGACATCATCGTCGCGATGACCTGCCCGCCCGAGAGATCACCGAGATACCGGGTGTAGTGCTGGGCCAGGTAGGGAACCATGTCGTTGTCGGCCGCGACGGTGCGCAGATGCTCGACGTATCGACGAGTGGCGGCGAGCGCCGGGTGCTCGGCGCGCCAGTCGAGAACGCCCAGTTCGGTGAGGTCGTGGCGTGCCGCAGCGAATCTGTGCAGTCGTGGATCATGCAGGAACTCAGGCTCCTCGCTTCGAGACATGCGGTTCTCCAGAGCCTCATAGACATAGGCGAGCTGGGCCAGATATCTGGTGTAGTCGGCGAGGGTGAGACGACCTTCGATGAGGTCGGCGATGAAGGTCTTCGTCTCGGCCGCAGAATGCTCGGCGACAGTCGCGTCGCGCAGCCGGGCCGAGGGAGTCGCAGCAGCCGGTCGTTCCCTGCTCGTCGCTGTCATGGTCATGGCACCTCATCTGTCTCTGTGTGTGGTCGTGCGCGCCACGAGCACTTGTTCGATTGAAAGAGCAACGCTCGTGTGTATGTTCTACCTTAGTCGCAATGCGGTCATCTTCGGCCACCCCGTCTGAGCAGCAGCAGGCTGGCCCCACCGGCGATCACGATCACTCCCCCGGCGACGATGAGCAGCGTGGTCCACAACGAGTCGCCGCTGCGCTGTTCTGGGGCAGCTGCCTGCTCCTCGGCCTCGGGCTGCTGCGCAGACGCCTGAGCAGCGGTGCCGCGCTGCATCGTGTGCACCGCGATCGTCTTTCCTGTGTTGCCGAAGAAGACGAAATATCGGTCGCCATCGTCGCCCTGTGGCAGCGCCGACGAGTCCACGACGAGGCGAACCTGCCCGTCGGTGACGGCGAAGCCCCCGACATACTGCGCACCCGGATAGGCCATAACGGTTCCCCCGGTGGCCTCCGCGTCATCCTCGGGCCAGGCGAATCCGAGAGCGAGCTGGTCGCCCCAGGCGAAGGAGTCTGCAAGTCCTGCCTCGGTGCCCTCGATCTGCTGCACCCGCCCATCCTGAATCGCGGCGGTCAGGTCGTCGATCGTCTGCAGCTGTGCGGGTGTGGCCGCCAGCGCGGAGGCTGCAGCCGGTGCCGAGTCCGTGCCCAAGGCCTCAGTTCGCCGTGGAGCCGTCGCGGTCTGAGGCTGCGAGTCGGCAGCCGGTGCGGGTGCCGGTTGTGCGGCGCTGTTCCCGCCGTCGCCCCCGGTGACACTGTTCACCGTCACCTGTTGCGTGACGGGTGCGTTGCCATAGCGAACGGTGACGGGCGCAGCCACCTTGTTCGCATCGGCTGCGCCGTTCGAGGAATACCAGTACGCACCCTGACCGGTGGCCTGCTGAAAGCTCACGAAGTCCTGTGGGAAGGAGCCCTGTGGATTGCCCGTCTCGTTCAGCACCGTGCCCGAGTCGTCCTTCACCCTGACGCCTTCGTAGTCGGGGAGGATGTCGAACCCCACGGCCTCTTGATCAGTCGTGTCGGCCCGTCGAAGTGCCCCCTCCGCGAGCGCGGCACGGCCTTTCGCCTTGTCGAACGTCGCCAGAGTGATCTCTCTCGGTTCGACCGGCCTCCACTGCGTCATGTCCTCCATCGACGATGCGAATCCGCTGCCGGTCGCAGTGATCTTCGCACTGCCGTCGGCGTTGACGGTGAGCTTGGGATCTGCTGCGTACCAGAATGTCAGCCCGTTGTAGTACGCGACGGTCCATGCGCCGTGCCATTGGATGGTTCCCGCGCCAGTGCGCCAGTCGACGCTGCCGGTTCCGCCAGAGATCTCGATGCGGTTGTGGCTGTAGTCTCCGTCGTCTTTGTGCACGCCGGAGACGAGCTTGGTTCCGTTCGCCGACTGACAGCGATCGGCGAACGTCGAGTCGACGCGTGTCTTGCGGTCTGCCGACGGCCTGGTCACGCGCACGTTGCCGGCACCGTTCTGACGAGCCGTGTCATAGGCGGCCTCATCGATCTGCTGACTGCCGCGTCCGGGATCGGGCACCTTTCCGGCAACGAGGAAGTTGCAGCTGCCGGGCATGAACGCACCGTTGCCTGACTCGTTGTTCATCTCCCAGGCAAAGCTCGCATCCTCGATCGCAACGAGATTGCTCTCGGGTTTCACCGCCGTCACCGCGGCCTGGGCAAACGCGCCGCCGCCGACTCCAACCGCCAGCAGCGTCAGCACTGCAGCGACACCACGCCCCCGGCGCCGCCTGCGCGAGGCGACCGCGGCATCCGCCCGCGGTTCTGGCCGCCGCTGACCGCTCGACTCTGACTCGTTGCGTGCCGACTCGTTCATCTGCTTGCCCATCAACCGTTCTGTTCCCTCGAAATGTGACCGGTGCTGTGCCACCAGTCGAGAAGACCGGGGTGCGACCCGCATCGCAGATCGCACCCCAGCTCATTCATCTGTCTGGTCTCTTGTCAGCTGCTGTCCTGCCAGTTGACAAGAGGCCAGTGCGATCAGTGCTGAGACGCCTGATCGTCACGACGGCGACGAGCACGGGTCAGCAGCAGGCCGCCGGCCAGCAGCGCGAGGCCGATGGCACCTCCGGCGATCCCCTGACCGGTTCGGGCGAGCTGCTGCTCCGAGGTCTCCTGCTCCGAGGTCTCGGTCTTCGCCTGACCGCGCGTCGTTTCATCGCCGACGACCGGATTCGCCCCGTCCTCGTCGCTGTCTGCTGCCGGGGGCGTGGCCTTCTTGGCCTCGACCGTGAGCTTGGCTGCCTGCGCAGACACGGTGCCGCTCTCGTTCGTCGCCACGAGGCGGTAGCTCTCGCCGTTCTGGGCGAGCGTCACCGCTTTGAGGGTCAGAGCAGACTCGGTGGCACCCTCGACGTCGGCCCAGTTCTGACCGTCGGTCGAACGCTGCCACTGCAGCTTCGGTGCCGGGGCCCCGCTGACCTCGGCGCTGAACGTGACATCGTCGCCCTCGACTGCCGTCTGGTCGGTCGGCTGCGACTGCACGACGGGCTTCTCTGGGTAGAGCGCATCGAACTGCGCCGTCGTGATGCTGACCGGGGCTTCGGCCAGCAGGGCAGGCTGATTCGGCGACTGGGGCAGGCCGTGCGCGTTCCAGACGATGATCTTGTACGACTGGTCGCGAGACAGCCGGGGCTGCCCTTCGTCATCTTTGGCCGCCACCTGCAGTGTCGTGGTGAACGTGCCGTCGGCGAGGGCACCGGGGCCGAACTTGGTGACGTACTGCACACCGAGATGGCCATCGGTCGCCGTGATGGTGTTTAGGTCGACGTCTGCCGGAACCAGCGCGGCATAGACGCCGGCCGAGTCCTTCCACACTTTGCTGCCATCGCTCCAGTACTGCGGCAGATCGGTCGGCACGAACCCGCTGCCATCGACCTGTACCTGCAGCAGATTCTGCGCCGGTGCGGTCGAGACGCTGCCGGTCACGCCGGCGGCGAGCCTCGGGGTCGCGATGACGGGGTCGGAGACGGCGGATGCTGCCGACGCGCCGAGGTCGTTGGCCGCCGTGACCGTCGCGGTGTAGGCGACCCCCGGAGCGACGAGTCCGTCGAACACGCTGCTCGTGGCGTCGGCAGCGGCCTTGGCCGTCTGCGGGGCGCTGCCGTCAGCCGGCGTCAGTGTGACCGTGTAGCCGGTGACCGCCGAGTTGTTCTCGGCCGGCTTCTGCCAGGAGACCTCGACGACCGAGGTCTTCGACTTCGTGACCGTGGGCTTGGCAACCGCTGTGGGCACGTCGTTGACGACGAGCCTCGCCGGGTCGGTGGTGACACCGGCAGCGCTGGCGGGATTCGTGAAGACGGCCCGGTACTGCGTGTCGTTCTGCGCGATGGTCGCCGCATCGATCGTCAGATGCGTGGTGACGGTGGGGCGCTGCGACGTCGTGGTGACCGAAGTCGCGGGAACGTCAGTCCAGTCTGCGTCGCCCGTCTTGCTCTGCCATGTCGCGGCAGGCAGAGGGAGGCCTGTCGCCGTCGCGGTGAAGGTCGCCTGCTGTCCTGCGCGCGCGGTCGTGCTCTCGGGCTGGCCGGTGATCTGCACAGACTCGGGGAAGACCTGATCCCACTGCTCGTCGGTCACCGAGATGTCCCGCCGATCGATGACGGCGTTGCCGGTCGGCATGCCATGTGCGCGCCAGATCAGCACTTGATAGGTGCGGGTGCGGTCCAATTTGTCTGCGGGAGCTTTCAGCTGGGTTGTGAATGCACCGTCCACGATGTCTTTCTGAGCGATCCATTTCGCCTCGCCGATGAATCCAGAGGCCTCATCGATCGTGGCCAGGTCAGTGGCCGAGTCGATGACTGCGGCGTAGACGCCGTTGTTCAGGAATGCGCCGACCGAGGAATCCGGCAGGTTCGTGTAGTTCGTGCCGGCGACGGTGATGCCGAGCCCGGTCGTATCGGTTGAGTCGACCGTGACTGCAGTGACCGGCGTGGCCGCCTGCTGCACGGTGAGCGTCGCTGCGGTGCTCGTCGCCGTGCCGATCGTGTTGGTCAGCACAGCACGGTACTGGGTTCCCGAGGCGGTGAGCGCGGCCGAGCTGACTGTGAGCGTCGTGGCCGTGGCACCGGCGACGTCGCCCCAGTCAGACGTGCCGACCTTGGACTGCCACTGCACGGTCGGCTGTGGAGTGCCCGCAGCTGCGACGGTGAACGTGGCGTCTCTGCCCTCGACCACGGTCGCGTCGGCCGGCTGTGCGGTGATCGTCGGGGCAATGCCCTTCGCCTGCGCCGTGTACCCGACGGTCACCGCAGTCGCGGGTTTGTTCGGGTCGGCACCGCCATTCGACGAGTACCAGTAGGAGCTCTGCCCGGTGAGCTTCTGAAAGTCCACGAAGCTCTGCGGGAACGATCCCTGGGGGTTGCCCGAGGGGTTGAGCACCTGCCCCGTGTCATCTGTGACCTGCACGCCCTCGTACTGCGGCGTGATCGGCTTGCCGTCCTTCGTCGTCACACCCGTCTCGGTGACTTTCACCGAGCCGGCGGAGAAGTCGGCGAGGGTGATCTGCCGGTCGGGGATGCTCACCCACTGCGTCATATCTTCCATCGACGAGCCGAACCCGCTGGCCGTCGCCGTGATCGTCGCGCTGCCGTCGGTGTTCACGGACAAATGCGGATCAGCGGCGTACCAGAGGGTGAGGCCGCTGTAGTAGACGACCGTCCATGATCCCCGCCAGGCGATGTCGGCGGTGTTCTTGACCGAATCGATCTCGCCGGTGCCCTTGGTGAGGTGCACCTCGTTCAGGCTGTAGTCATTCACATCGGCGTGGGCTCCGGCTGCGACTCTCTTGCCGTTGACCGACAGGCAGCTGTTCTCCCACGTCGCCGGTGAGAGCGTGCCCTGCAGGTCGGGTTTCAGCACGCTGGCGTTGCCGGCATCCGTCGCTCCGTCATAGCCGGCCTTGGTCAGCTGGGTGTTGCCCGTGCCCGGATTCGGGATCTTGCCTGCGACCAGGTAGTTGCAGCTGCCGGGCATATACCCGCCGTTGCCCGACTCGTGGTTCATGCCCCAGGCGAACGTCGCATCGGACACGGTCTTGGAGTCATCCGCCGCCGAGGCGAACGTGGTGCCGGCGATGGCACCGCCGATGGCGAGGACGGCGGAGAGGCCGACTGCCAACGCGCCGCGCACGGGGCGCGGTCGTCCTGTTCTGTACATGTGTGCTCTCTTTTCTGTGTGGGTGTGAGAAGTCATGGCGGTCAGTCCTCTTGAGCAGGCTGTCTGCGGCGCCTGCGCAGCAGCACGAAGATCAGCAGAGCGATCACCAGCAGCGCGATGACGCCGACGACGACTGCGGCGATGATCAGCGGCGTGTTCGGGGCGGGCTGCTCATCGGTCGTGCTGACCGCGCCCGTCTGACCGGACGTATCGAAGGTCGTCCATCCGGTCACATCGCCTTGCGCGTTGACGGCGACGAGACGGTGCTCGCCGTCGGCGACGTCGTCGGGAAGTCGCACATCGAACTCTCCGACCGAGTTCGGCTTGGACCATCCGGTGAACCGGGGGTCGGACATCACGAAGAATCCCGTCCACGAGGCAGGGTCGGCCGCGGCATCGGTGACTTTCAGCTGGGTGTCTCTGACGGTGACTTGGAGGTCTCCCCTGTTGTCATCGGTCAGAGCCGCAGGGTCAGGGCTGGTCGGCACAGTGGCCGGTCGCGCATCGGCTGCGTCAGGCGCTGTCACACCTGCTGAGCCTCCCGTGGCCTGCTGTTCGAGCGTCTTTCCCTGTGCCGACGTCTGGCCGGTCGTCCCGGCCTGCACGTCGACCTTTCTTCCCGAGTCAGAGATGTGCTGAAAGCTGATGGGGGTGAACGACTCGTTCGCCGGCTCTTTGACGCCGTGGGCGCCGACGGTCATGATGCCGCACTGCGTCTCCAGGCAGTTCACGCTGCCCTTGTTGCCGTCTCGATCGCTGTACTGGAACGTCGGACCGGGAACCATGAGTTTCGCATGCCATGTGCCGTCGGCGTTCAGCAGACCGCCATTGGCGGCGTACTGCGTCTCGCTGCCGGGAAAGCTCACGAAGAGCATGTAGCCGGTCGGGTTGGACTCATCGTCGTAGACGTACTTGCGGTCGATGCCGTCCACTCCGCCGGTGCTGGGCTTCCAGTTCTGCCCGGCCCAGCCGAAGAGCACGTAGACCCCGCCGAATCCGTTCTTCTTCGACACGAATCCGCTGCCCGACACATCGAGCGTCGTCAGATACTGGTTGTCTGCGACATTGACGAGGTCGGGTCGCCCCTCGACTGTGGCGACGACGGTCGGGCCGGCGGCCTGTGCCGGTTCGGCCGGCAGCGGTACCGCTGCGGCGCCCACTGCGATCAGGCCGACGGCGGCAAGTGCGAGGCCCCGCAGGATGCGACCGAGATGACCCGAATGACGCCGTGTCGCTGCACGCGCTGAGTTCTTCACGCTGATTCCTCTCGTGAGTTTAGGGAAGATCCGGCCCCGCGACGCGGCAGCACCAGCGGCTGCCGAGTGCGTGGATGCTCGATCACGTCGACCGGATACCGGTAGACGCGGCTGAGGCGTTCGGCCGTGAGCACGTCGCTCGGGGCTCCCGCTGCCGTCACCGTGCCGTGCTCGAGCAGTGCGATCCGATCGGCATAGGCCGCGGCGAGGTTCAGATCGTGCAGCACGATGACGACGGCGTCGCCGGACTGGGCACGCTCGCGTGCGATGCCGAGCACTTCTTCTTGATGACGGATGTCGAGTGCCGCGGTGGGTTCGTCGAGCAGCAGCACACCGGTGCGCTGAGCCAGCACTCGTGCGAGCGACACACGGGCGCTCTCTCCTCCAGAGAGCGACGGAAAGATCCGTGCGCTGAAAGTCGATGTCTCAGTGCGCGCCATCGCCTCGGCGACGGCGGCCTCGTCTTCGGCTTCGCGAGGCGTGCGGCGCCACGGCGCGCGCCCCATCTCGATCACTTCCAGCACGGTGAACGGAAAGGCCAGTGAATTGTTCTGGGTGAGCACGGCTCGAGCGCGAGCCTGTTCGCCGAGTGGCCACTCGCCGAGTTCCCGCCCGTCGAGGCGCACCACCCCGGTCGACGGGATGTCGCCGCTCAACGCCCCGAGCAGCGTGGACTTGCCCGCACCGTTCGGGCCGACCAGCGCAAGCACCTCGCCGGCGCGCACCACCGCATCCACATGATCGAGAATGGTGCGACCGCCCAACTCGACCGAGAGATCGCAGGCTTCGAGGGCGGCCTGCCCGATCGGCGTGCGCCTCGGCAGAGCGATCATCCGGGCACTCATCAGACCGATCATCCCCAGCCTCCTGACGTGCGCCGCGTGCGCCGCAGCAGCCAGAAGAAGAAGGGGCCGCCCACCAGTGAGGTGAGCATGCCGATGGGCAGATCGGCGTACGTCACCGCGGTGCGCGCGACCAGGTCTGCGACTTCGAGCAGCAGCGCACCTCCGAGCATGCTGGTGATCAGCAGCGGGCGATGCGCCGGGCCCAACAGCATGCGCATCAGATGCGGGATGACCAGCCCGACGAACGAGATGATGCCGGCGAACGAGACCGCGGCCGAGGTCAGCACGGCGACCACCACGATGCCGATCACGCGCAGCACTTCGACGTTCACACCGAGGTGTCGTGCCGAACGCTCGCCGAGCGAGAGCAGATCGAGTCGACGGGTGAAGAGAAACGTGCAGGCGATGCCGATCACGACCAGCGGGGCCACTGCCGCCACCTGCACCCATCGGCTGCCGTTCAGGCTGCCCAGCTGCCAGAACACGATCTGCTCGCGCGCAGACTGGTCGCTGACGAACGTCAGAAAGGCGAGTGCGGCCCCAGCGAACGCGTTGACTGCGACGCCGGTCAGAATCAGGGTGACCACCTCGGTGCGGCCGCCCGATCGAGAGAAGGCGTACACGATCAGCGTCGTCGCCAGACCGGACACGAACGCCATGACCGGAACGGTCCACTCGCCCAGCAGAGCGATGTTGAAGACGATGGCCGTGCACGCGCCGACTGCGGCGCCGCTCGAGACCCCGACGACGCCCGGGTCTGCAAGCGGGTTGCCGAAGATGGCCTGCATGATGAGGCCGGCGACCGCGAGCGCGGCTCCCACGATGAGCGCCATCACGACGCGCGGCAGGCGGATGCTCCAGAGCGCGGCTGCAGCGTTGGGATGCGTCACCTCATGGCCGATGTCGATGCCGAGCCCGTGCAGCAGAATCTGCACGACCTCTCCCGCAGGAATGCGCAGTTGTCCGGAGCCGACGGAGATGACGCCGAACACGACGAGCAGAACGGTCAGCACGACGATGGCGACGGCTGCTCGCGCGTGGCGCGGCTGGGCGGCTTCGAGGGGTGGACGAGACGACTGTCGAGGCTTCGTGCCTGTGGTCAGCGGCGAGGTCTTCATCGGCCGTCCCTGCGGGTCGAGTCGTCGGTCGTCTCTGCAGCCGGCGTGTCATCCGGGGCGTACACCGCACGGGCCAAGGCGTCGAGAACGTCTGCGGTGCGCGGACCATAGCTCATGATCTCGGTGTCGGACATATCGACGATGCGGCGGTTCTGACCCGCTGGAGTGCTGGCCACCGCCGGTACGCGTTCCAGCAGCCCGTCGACGCCGCCGACCGATTCCAGACCCTTGGTCATCATGAGGATGAGATCAGGCTTCATCTGGACCAGCGCCTCGGCGTTGATCGGCTTCATGCCCTTCCAGTCGACCTCCCGCGCGACGTCCACCCCACCGAGGGCGTCGATGAGCGAGTCCACGCCTGAGCCCTCGCCGAACATGTAGTAGATGCCGGCATTCCCACGCACGTACAGGAAGACCATGCGCACGCGGTCAGCCTCGTTCTGCGGCCTGATGGCGGCGATCTCCTGCGTCTTCGCCGTGATCTCGGCAGACAGGCGATCCGCGAGACGCTGCCCTGTCTGCGCAACGCCCAGCGCGGCGGCCACCTGCATCACGATCTCGCTGACGTTGCCCATATTGCGTTCTGAATCGACGAAGACGACGGGGATGCCGGCATCTTTCATCTGCATGAGGGTGTCCCAGGGCCCGAGGGTCGTATCGGTGACGATCACGGTGGGAGCGAGATCGAGGATGGCTTCGCCGTTGAGCTCGTGGCCATTCTGCGTCACCAGCGGAAGATCTGCGGCTTCGCGGAACCCCGTCGAAATGTCTCGCCCCACGACTCTGTCGCCGAGTCCGAGGCCGAAGACCGTCGCTGCCAACGACCCGTACAGGTCAAGGGCCAGAATGCGGGTGGTGTCCGTTACGGTGACGGATGCGTCCTGGCTGTCGGTCACGGTCGCCGGCAGCTGCTGCTGCGGGTCGGTCTCGATCGGCGTGATCGAGGTCTGGGCCATCCTGGCCGTGGACTCGCCGAAGTGGTTGCGCGGATTGCTCAGAGCATCGAGCGATGACAGCGGTGAAAGGGCAGCCTCTGCTGCCTCTTGATCACCACTCGTGTGTTGTGTGACGCCCGAACAGCCCGACAGGGCCACAGCCACAGCCACACCTGTTGCCCCGAGCACACGCCCGAGGTGGCCTGCAGCACGCGTTGAACGCCGCCGAGATCTCCCCAGAATGTGAGGAATACCCCAGTTCATCTGGGCAAACATCGTTGTCTCTCTCTCCGGTCCGGCATTCGACAGGCAGTGCACGGCAGTCTGGGAGATCACCGTCTTGCACACACAGACCAATCTAAGGCTTACCTCAGCCGCACCATTGGAGTTTAGGCAACGATCGTAGCTGTCGTCAACCGTTCTGCATTCTCGCAGACGTCTTCGCATGAGGCGCTGACCGTCTCGTGCTCCTGCATGCAGACATGCCAGATGCCCCGGACCATGCGAGACATGCAGAGTCTCCCGATTCGATCGGCAGAGAGCCCTCCGGGTGACGACCGCCCGAATCAGATGCGGCGACACCACCCCTGCCGAGCGCGTCGCGCAGACGCAGAAGAGCCCCACCAGACATTGTCTGGTGGGGCTCTTCTGCGACCGTCGGCAGCGCCTTGGTCAGGCAGCAGTGCCGAGTCGGCACTGCTGCGCGGTTATGCGCGGCCGCCCGACCGCAGCAACCGCAGCGACGGCACCGGCAGCCGAACGATCAGCGACTCCTACTCGGCGTCAGCCGCAGCGGCATCCTCTTCGATCACGGGGATCAGCGACAGCTTGCCACGATCGTCGACCTTCGAGATCTCGACCTGCACCTTCTGACCGACCTGCACGACGTCGCCGACCTGGCTGACGCGCTTGCCGTCGTTGAGCTTGCGCAGCTCTGAGATGTGCAGCAGACCGTCACGGCCGGGCATCAGCGAGATGAACGCGCCGAAGTCAGCGAGCTTCACGACGGTGCCCAGGTAGCGCTCTCCCACCTCGGGGATGGTCGGGTTGGCGATCGCGTTGACCGCGGCGCGCGCAGCGTCGGCCGAAGGCCCGTCGGCGCTGGCGATGTAGACCGTGCCGTCGTCTTCGATCGAGATGTCGGCGCCGGTGTCTTCCTGAATCTGGTTGATGATCTTGCCCTTCGGGCCGATGACCTCGCCGATCTTGGCGACAGGCACCTGCACCGTGATGATGCGCGGTGCGGTCGGCGCCAGCTCGTCGGGCTCGGAGATCGCCGAGTTCAGCACGTTGAGAATCGTCAGACGAGCCTCTTTGGCCTGCGTCAGCGCACCGGCCAGCACTGATGCGGGAATGCCGTCGAGCTTGGTGTCGAGCTGAATCGCGGTGATGAAGTCGGCTGTGCCGGCGACTTTGAAGTCCATGTCACCGAGCGCGTCTTCGGCACCCAGGATGTCGGTCAGCACGGCGTACTCGGTGTGGCCGTTCTCTTCGTGGCTGATCAGCCCCGAAGCGATGCCGGCGACCGGCGCGCGCAGCGGCACACCGGCGTTCTGCAGAGCGAGCGTCGACGCGCAGACCGAGCCCATCGAGGTCGAGCCGTTCGACCCGAGTGCCTCAGAGACCTCGCGAATCGCGTAGGGGAACTCCTCGACGCTGGGCAGCACGGGCACCAGGGCGCGCTCGGCGAGCATGCCATGGCCGATCTCGCGACGCTTCGGGCTGCCGACACGACCGGTCTCGCCAGTCGAGTAGGGCGGGAAGTTGTAGTGGTGCATGTAGCGCTTGCGCGTGACAGGCGACAGCGAGTCGATCTGCTGCTCCATCTTGAGCGTGTTCAGCGTGGTCACACCCAGGATCTGCGTCTCGCCGCGCTGGAAGAGCGCCGAACCGTGCACGCGAGGCAGCACAGCCACCTCGGCGTCGAGCGCGCGGATGTCGCGCAGCCCGCGGCCGTCGATGCGCACGCCCTCGTTGATGATGCGACCGCGCACGATCTTCTTGGTCACGGCCTTGTACGCCGCACCGATCTGCTCGTACTCGTCTTCGTCGATCTCAGGAGCCAGACGCTCCTTGATGCTCGCCTTCAGCGCGTCGTCAGCATCCTGCCGCTCAAGCTTGTCGGCGATCTGGTAGATCTTGGCGAGCTCGTCATGAGCCAGCTTCTCGACCTTCTCGTACAGGCTTGCGCTGTAGGGAGGAAAGAGCGTGAACTCGGCCACCGGCTTGGCCGCCTGACGGGCGAGCTCTTCCTGAGCTTCGACCAGCTGGCGGATGAACGGCTTCGCGGCCTCGAGCCCCTGGGCAACGACCTCTTCGGTCGGCTTCTGCGCGCCGGCCTCGATGAGATCCCACGAGTTCTCGCCGGCCTCGGCCTCGACCATCATGATGGCGACGTCTTCGCTGCCGTCTTCGGTGACGACCTTGCGACCGGCAACAGCCATGTCGAACACGGCCTGGTCAAGCTGCGACTGCTTCGGGAACGCGACCCACTGGCCGTCGATCAGTGCGATGCGAACGCCGCCGATCGGGCCCGAGAACGGCAGACCGCCGATTTGGGTGGATGCGCTGGCCGCGTTGATCGCGAGGGTGTCGTAACGCTCGTCGGGGGCGATGGTCAGCACCGTGATGATGACCTGCACCTCGTTGCGCAGCCCCTCGGCGAACGAGGGACGCAGCGGGCGGTCGCACAGACGCGCGACGAGGATGGCGTCAGTCGTGGGGCGGCCCTCGCGACGGAAGAACGAGCCGGGGATGCGCCCTGCGGCGTACATGCGCTCTTCGACGTCGACGGTCAGCGGGAAGAAGTCGAAGCCCTCTTTCGGCTTCTTCGACACGGCGGTCGTCGACAGCAGCGTGGTCTCGTCGTCGAACGTGACGAGCACGGCGCCGGCGGCCTGCTGCGCGAGACGGCCGGTCTCGAAACGGATGGTGCGCTTGCCGAACTTGCCGTTGTCGATAACGGTCTCGGCGTACGTGATTTCTGGACCCTCCAAGGGGTGCTCCTTTACCTGATACGTGCAAGCAGGCAGGACGGGCACGAGCAACGTATGGTGCTGATCAACAGTAGAAAACCTCGGACGGACGTTCCGAAACTCACCACCGAAGATCAGCGCCTGAACGGCTCACCTGCACGGTTTTGATTTGTGAGTGGCTCTCAGCGAACCACGCCCCAGTCTAGCAGAGCACACCGCAGACGAACGGAGCGCACCTCTCGCGCATGAGGCCTGGACCGCAGACGCAGAGAGCCCCGAGCGAACCAGAGGGTTCGTCCGGGGCTCTCGACCTGAAGAAGGCAGGCGGCGCCTGCGCATTCCGGCAGAGGTCAGTCGAGACTCAGCGGCGCAGGCCGAGACGCTCGATCAGCTTGCGGTAACGATCGATGTCGACCTTCTGCAGGTAGCCGAGCATGCGACGGCGCTGGCCGACGAGCAGCAGCAGGCCACGACGTGAGTGGTGGTCGTGCTTGTGCTCTTTCAGGTGCTCGGTGAGGTCGGTGATGCGACGGCTCAGCAGCGCAACCTGCACCTCGGGTGAGCCGGTGTCACCCTCGTGCGTCGCGTACTCGCTGATGATCTGCTGCTTGACATCAAGTGCCAGTGCCATGGTGATTCCTCTCACTCGCTGCGCGGTGCCGCTGAGGGAATTCTCAGTGGCGCTCTGGTTCCGCGGCCGATATACGGCGAACACTCGACCTTAGCACAGCGCGCGTCTCGTCGCAGTCACGGTGCATCTGCTCGATGAGCGGCTCGAGGCCGGCGAAGGCGACCATGCCGCGCAGCCGAGCCACGAAGACGACCCGAGCCCAGCGTCCGTAGAGGTCGAAGTCGCCCACGTGGTCGTCGTCGCGGTCGATCACATGCGCCTCGACCGTTCGCGGCACGTCGTCGAAGGTCGGGTTGGTGCCCACCGAGACGGCAGCCGGGTAGCGATGCACCTCGCCCGTGTCGGCGCCCTCAGACCCGCCCGTCGAGACGTCGAGCCAGCCGGCATAGACGCCGTCGGCGGGGATGAACCCCTCGACGCCGCGCTGCTCATGGGTGGCTGCGTCCTCCCCTGCCCCCAGGTTCGCCGTCGGGAACCCGAGCTCGCGACCGCGCTTCGCGCCGTGCACGATGAATCCGCCGACGCTGGGCGATCGGCCGAGCACCGAGGCGGCCGTGTCGATGTCTCCCTCGCTCAGCGCCGCCCGCACGCTCGACGACGAGAACTTCGGCTCGCCCGGCTGTGGTCGCAGCACGTCGGCGGCGATCACATCGAACCCGAGGCGTTCACCCGCTTCGCGCAGCGTGTCGACGTCGCCGGCACCGAAGTGCCCGAAGTGGAAGTCTTCGCCGACCAGCACCAGTCTGGCCTGCAGGCGATCGACGATCACCTGCTGGATGAACTCCTGCGGCGTCAGCGACGCGAACGCGCGGTCGAAGGTCATGATCGCGAGTGCGTCCACGCCGGTCTCGGCGATCAGCTGCGCCTGCCGGCGCGGGTCTGCCAGAGGGTGCGGGCATTTGTCCGGTGCGATCACGGCGAGCGGATGCCGGTCGAACGTCGCGACGATCGATGCCAGGCCGCGCTGTCGGGCCAGTTCGGTCAGCTGCCCGATGATCGCCCGGTGGCCACGGTGCAAGCCGCCGAATTTGCCGATCGTGATGGCGCTGGGGCCGAGATCCGATGACTCCCTGTCGAGGTGCAGGATGCGCATCAGCCGTCGCGCCCTGCATCGGTCTGCGCCGCGGTGTCGGCTGTGCCGGCCGTCTTCTGCATGCCGGGGCGGTGCTTCGCCAGCCACCACAGCCCCAGCACCGGCAGCACCAGCGGGATGAACCCGTAGCCCATGCCGAACCACGACCAGACCGTGCTCTCGATGCGTCCGTTCGGAGCATCAGGAGAGATGAACAGCTGCGGTGCCCAGGTCGTCAGCGCACCCACGACGAGCACGCCGACCAGCTCGAAGCCGATGGTGAGCAGCGCGATGCGGTGCCAGCCCGGCCGGTGATGGCGAGCCAGCGCGACGGTGGCCAGGATGTACACGAGCGCGGCGACGGCGCTCAGAGAGTACGCGAGCGGAGCATGATTGAACTTCGTGAGAATCTGCACCAGCGAGCGTGCGGTGGCCGCGAGCGCGAGAATCGCGTAGACCACGACCAGCAGTCTGCCGGCTCCGCTCAGTCGCGGCGATTCGTCGGCGTCGCTGCGCGCGTCTTCGCCGCTCAACGGGGTGTGTGGGGTGAAAGCAGTCATCGGTCACTTATTCTAGTCAGCGTTCGGGAGGTCGCCGAAGTCGTCTCAGCCTCAGCCTCAGCCGATGCCGAGCGCAGTGGGGGCCAGCCCGGTGGCACCCTGCAGAGACCAGATCTGATCCATGCGCCAGATCATCACCGCGATGGTGAGGGCGGCGACGGCGAGCACGACGTTCGACCACCTCGTTCGCTCGATGAGCCCCCAGAACACCGCAGCCGGCGGAATGATCAGCGCAGTCACCAGGTAGCCGACGAACTCGACGCCGCTGCCGGTCGGCCCCGGCCCCGTGTTCCACACCACGATCGTGACCACGATCTGTGCGACCAGCAGCAGCTCGACCAGCGCGAGGCAGCCGAGCGTGAGGTCACTGGGAGTGCGCCCGATCAGCCCGAGCACGAGGCAGAGCACGCCGACGGCACAGGCCACGATGATCTGCGTCCAGGTGAACCAGTCGGTCAACGGTCTCGGCCTTCTCTCTGCGAGTCGGCCGGCTGGGGTGCGTTCGCGTCCGGCGGCACGACGAGCACCGCTCGCGCCCGACCCCCGCGATTCTCGACGATGCCGCGCAGCCCGCCGGCGTCGTCGAGAGCCGCGGTGAGCGGTCGTGCGGTCGACGGATGCCGCGCTGCGCTGGCAGAGATCGGCTGCGGCCCTGCGGCCGGCTCGGCACTCGGCGCGAGCGGTCTGCCATGGCCGAGATCGACACACTCCTGCGCGCTCAGCACCCGGGTCGGGAGCACTGCACTCGCCGCCTGGCCGAGCGTGAGCGCGGGCGGCGTCTCGACCTGCTCGATCGGCACCTCGCGGCCGGGCAGCACTGAGGCATCCGCCACATCGAACGGGCCTACCCGCACACGGCGCAGCGCCGTCAGGTGCCCGCCCACGCCCAGCGCAGTGCCGAGGTCGCGAGCGAGGGCGCGAATGTACGTGCCCGAGCTGCAGTGCACCCGGGCGTCGACGTCGACGAACCCGTCGTCGCGGCGACGCACGTCGGTCACGGCGAACTCATGGATCGTGATCGGTCGTGGGCTGAGTTCGACACCCTCTCCCGCGCGCACCCGCGCGTACGAGCGCACGCCGTCGATCTTGATCGCGCTGACCGACGAAGGCACCTGATCGATATCACCGCTGAGCTGCGTCTCGACGATCTCTCGGATGCGCGCCTCGGTGACCGTGTGCAGCGTCTCGGCGTCGGCCTGCTCGGTGATCTCGCCCTCGGCGTCATCGGTGACGGTGGCCTGGCCGAGTCGGATGGTCGTCTGATAGACCTTGTCGAGCCCGACCAGATAGGTCAGCAGCTTCGTGCCGCGGTCGACGCCCAGAATCAGCAGCCCGGTGGCCATCGGGTCGAGCGTGCCGGCGTGCCCCACGCGGCGGGTGGCGAAGATGCGGCGACCCCGGGCGACCACGTCATGGCTGGTCCAGCCCTGCGGCTTGTCGACGAGAACGATGGCATCGGGCATGCCCCCAGTCTGCCACAGGGGCGCCGTCGGCTGTCGCACGCGGCCGGCCCATCGCCGTAGAATCGCCTCATGAACGACGAGGTCACCCGCACACAGACGCCCGCTCCCCATCGCGCCGACGAGGCATCCCCCGATGCGACGTCACCGACGCGCATCGCGGTCATCGGCTGCGGGTCGATCGGCGGGGCCATGGCCGCCTCACTCGATCGGGCGGGCTGTCAGGTCACCGTGACCGCTCGCGGCGACCATCTGGCAGCGATGCAGCGAGACGGGCTGCGAATGACCGGAGCGTTCGGCGACCACGTCGCCCACGTGCATGCCGTGCCCGCGCTCGATGCGGCTCCCGATCTCGCGATTCTCACCACGAAGGCGCAGGATGCGGCGGCCGCGCTGGCCGACAACGCCGAGTGGCTGCGTGGCGTGCCGCTGCTGGTCGTGCAGAACGGAGTCGAGGGCCCCACGACCGCGCACCAGGCGATCGCCGGGGCAAGCGTGCTGAGCGGCACGTCGTCGATCGGCGCCAACGTGCCGCAGCCGGGCCTCGTCGATGTGACCACGCCCGGCCCCACTGTGGTGTGCCCCGGCCCCGGCAGCGATCTGGACGACGCCCGGCGTGTGGCCGCGCTGCTGCAGCCGGCGCTGCCCGCACGTGCGGTCGAGAACACCGACGGCGTGCTCTGGACGAAGCTCGTCGTCAATCAGGTCAACGCGCTGCCCGCGATCACAGGGCTGAGCATTCAGCAGACCGTCGCCGACGACCGGCTGCGCCGGGTGCTCACCGCCTCGATGCGCGAAGCGGTACACGTCGCACATGCCTCGGGCATTCGCTTCGGCAGTGCGCAGGGCCTCGACGACAGCATGCTGACCGTGCTGGCCGAGGTGCCCTCGGTCACGGCCGAGTTCATCCCGCTGCTGTTGGCGAAGCGAATGGGCGACGTGCCCAACACCGGTTCGACCCTGCAGTCGGTCGTCAGCGGGCGCCCCACCGAGATCGATCACCTGCACGGCGCGGTGGTGCGCGCAGCCGAGCAGATCGGCACGCGGGCGCCCCTCAACGCAGTCTTGGTGCGTCTCGTGCACGAGGTCGAGAACGCCGCCCGCAGCGCTGACGGCCGGCCGACGTTCCGCTCGGTCGACCAGGTCTGGGCCGAGGCCGAAGACCTGCTCTGATCGCGACCGGGTCAGACCTCGATCAGGCCTGATCGGCCGATTCGTCGTCTGCCTCTTCGCCGGGCCTGCGGTACGGGTCGGCGTCGCCGGCGAATGCCGAGCCCTCTGAGGCCTTGCGAGCCGCATCGTCGCGCTCGTGCGCGGTCTGCAGCAGCGCCTCGATGTGCGCAGCGTTCTCAGGGATGGCATCGAGGATGAACTCGATCGATGGCGTCAGCCGCAGCTTGATGTTGCGCCCGATCTCTGTGCGGATCATGCCGGTCGCGCTGCGCAGCGCGGCCTCGGTGTCGGCGCGCTCCTCGTCAGTGCCGAGCACTGTGTAGAAGATGCTCGCATGCTGCAGGTCACCGGTCACCTTCACATCGGTCACCGTCACGAAGCCGAGTCGAGGGTCTTTGACTCCGCGATCAAGCGTCTGAGCGACGACGACCTTGATGCGGTCGGCGACTCGTTCTGCGCGGCTAGCGGTCTGAGCCATGATGTTCTCCTCGGTTCGTTCTGTGCAAGGGCGATGGTGTGGGCCCGTGTCGATGGTAGTTCACTCCCGGTCTCGCCGTGAACCGCGCGGAGCGACGGGCACGACCCGCCGTCAGGTGACAGAGAAGCGCCCGCGCCGCCGAATTCCGGTGGTGCGGGCGCTTCGATCACGACTGTGACCGCTCAGGCGGTGATCAGTCTCGCGGCTTCTCGCGCATCTCGTAGGTCTCGATCTCATCGCCGACCTGGATGTCGTTGAAGCTACCGAGCCCGATGCCGCACTCGACGCCCTTGATCACCTCGGTGACGTCGTCTTTGAAACGACGCAGTGATTCGATCGTGAGGTTGTCGCCGTGCACGACGCCGTTGCGCAGCACGCGCGCCTTGGAGTTGCGCGTGACCTTGCCGGTCTGCACGAGCGTACCGGCGATGTTGCCGAACTTCGACGAGCGGAAGACCTCGCGGATCTCGGCCGTACCGGTGTGCACCTCTTCGAACTCTGGTTTGAGCAGGCCCTTGAGAGCCCCCTCGATATCGTCGATCGCGTCGTAGATGACCGAGTAGAACCGAATGTCGACGCCCTCTTTGTGCGCGGCCTCGCGAGCCTTGCCGTCAGGGCGCACGTTGAAGCCGATGACGATCGCGTTGTCAACCGTGGCCAGGTTGACGTCGCTCTCGGTGATCGCGCCGACGCCACGGTGAATGATGCGCAGCTGCACCGAGTCGTCGACCTCGATCTTGAGCAGCGACTCCTCCAACGCCTCGACGGCACCAGAGACGTCACCCTTGATGATGAGGTTCAAGGTCTCGACCTTGCCCTCTTCAAGAGCCTTCGTGAAGTCTTCCAGGCTGATGCGCTTGCGGCTCTTCGCGAGTAGGGCGTTGCGCTGGGCGGCTTCACGCTTCTCGGCGATCTGACGAGCCGTGCGGTCGTCTTCGGTCACCAGGATGTTGTCACCGGCTCGAGGCACCGAGGTGAGCCCCAGCACCTGCACCGGGCGTGACGGCCCGGCATTCTGCATGTTCTCGCCGTTCTCGTCGAACATGGCGCGCACACGACCGTATGCCGTGCCTGCCACGATGGCGTCTCCGACGTGCAGGGTGCCGTTCTGCACCAGCACGGTGGCGACCGCACCGCGGCCCTTGTCGAGGTTCGCCTCGATCGCGACGCCGCGCGCCTCGCGCTCCGGGTTCGCGACCAGCTCGAGCCCGGCATCCGCCGTCAGCAGAATCGCGTCGAGCAGATCGTCGATGCCGATGTTGCTCTTGGCCGAGACGTCGACGAACATCGTGTCGCCGCCGTACTCCTCGGCGACCAGGCCGAACTCGGTCAGCTGCTGTCGGATCTTCGCCGGATTCGCATCGGGCTTGTCGATCTTGTTGACGGCGACCACGATCGGCACGTCAGCTGCCTGGGCGTGGTTCAGCGCCTCGACTGTCTGCGGCATCACGCCGTCGTCTGCGGCGACGACCAGCACGGCGATGTCGGTCACCTCGGCGCCACGGGCACGCATGGCGGTGAACGCCTCGTGACCGGGGGTGTCGATGAAGGTGATGGCGCGTTCGTGACCTTCGTGCTCGGTCTCGACCTGGTAGGCACCGATGTGCTGCGTGATGCCGCCGGCCTCACCGGCGAGCACCTTGGTATGCCGGATCGCGTCGAGCAGTCGGGTCTTGCCGTGATCGACGTGGCCCATGACCGTCACCACCGGAGGACGCGCGACGAGGTCTTCGGGATCGTCGGCGTCTTCGAGGTCGATGTCGAACTGTTCGAGCAGCTCTTTGTCTTCGTCTTCAGGACTGACGATCTGGATCTTGAAGCCGAGCTCGGCCCCGAGCAGCTGGAACGTGTCTTCGTCGAGCGACTCGGTGGCCGTGGCCATCTCGCCGAGGTGGAAGAGCACGGTCACCAGCGATGCCGGGTTCGCGCCGATCTTATCGGCGAAGTCGGTCAGCGAGGCGCCGCGACGCAGACGGATGATCTGCTCGCCGTTGCCGCGGGGCACTTTGACGCCGCCGAGCGTCGGGGCCTCCATCTGCTCGAACTCTTGCCGTTTCGTGCGCTTCGACTTGCGTGACTTGCCCGAGCGGCCTCCGCCGCGTCCGAACGCGCCAGCCGTGCCGCCGCGCCCGCGGCCGCCTGGACCGGGGCGACCGCCGCCGCCGCCGCGGTGTGCGAAGCCCGAGCCTGCGCCGCCGCCCTGACCGGGACGGTGCGGGCCGCCGAAGCCGCCCTGACCGGGACGCGGCCGAGCGCCGCCGCCCTGACCGACGCGGTGCGGGCCGCTACCGCTGCCGGCACCACGACGTGGGCCGAAGCCCTGGCCCGGACGCGGAGCATGCGGACGAGGACCGGCACCGGCACCCGGACGCGGTGCGTGCGGACGAGGACCGGGACGCGGGCCTCCGCTGTGCTTGGGCGAGAACGGGTTGTTCGCCGGACGCGGAGCGCGCGGACGGGGAATCGATCCGGGCGAGGGACGCGGGATCGGCGGGTGGGGATTGTGCCCGTCAGACTCGGAGGCTCCTGTCTCAGCGGGCTTCGGCGCCGGACGAGCCGGGGCAGCCGTGGTGCGCTTCTCGGCAGCGGGCTTCGGCGCAGTCTGGTGAGGTGCGGGTTCCGACGGAGTCGGTTGGGCCGAACGCCCGGGACGAGCGACTCGAGGAGCCGGACTCGGCGTCTGGGCCTGGGCCGGTGCCGCATCGGTCTCGCTCTGGGCCGCGGGCTTCGCCGTGGTGGTGCGAGCGCCGGGCTTCGGCGTCGTGCTCTTCGCAGCTGTGCTGCGGGCGGCGGGCTTCTTGGCCGCGCTGGACTTCTTGTCGTCTGCGGACTTCTGCTGCGGGAACGCAGCCTTCAGTTTGCGCACGACTGGGGGTTCCAGGCTCGACGAGGGGCCCTTGACGAACTCTCCCATATCGTTGAGCTTGGCCAGCAGCTCTTTGCTCGTGACGCCGAGTTGCTTCGCAATCTCGTGTACGCGTGGTTTTGCCACAATTCTCCTGTCTCAGGTCTGCACCCGAGAGCGGGAGCAGACAATTACCTCTGACGTCTCATTTCGAGCCGTTCATTATGCGTCCATAAGCCGAATCAGCCTGTTCTGTGTGGATTCCGACATGCGCATCGGGCACATGTCCAGTACGTCATCCTAGCGCGTTCTGGCCCAGACGCACAGCATCGGCGTGCCGCCTCATGAAGACGGACACGCAGACACTGTGCGAAACCGAATCAGTTGTCGGCCTGGATGTCGATCTTCGCCCCGGTGAGCTTCGCCGCGAGACGGGCGTTCTGCCCCTCTTTGCCGATGGCCAGGGAGAGCTGGTTCTCTGGCACGAATGCCCGCACCGCCCGCTGGTCGGCGTCGAGCACCTCGGTGCGCGTCACCTTGGCCGGTGAGAGCGCGCTGGCCACAAATGCGCCGAGGTCGTCGTTCGAGTCGACGATGTCGATCTTCTCACCGTTGAGCTCTGCGGTCACCGCGCGAACGCGCTGGCCCAGCTCGCCGATGCACGCGCCCTTGGCGTTGATGCCCGGCTCGGTGGCCCGCACGGCGATCTTGGTGCGGTGCCCGGCTTCGCGGGCGAGCGAGGTGATCTCGACGGCACCGGCGTGAATCTCTGGCACTTCGAGTTCGAAGAGCCCGCGAACCAGTCCCGGATGGGTGCGGCTGACGGTGATGGTCGGGCCCTTTGCGGTGCGCGCGACCTGCGCGATGAAGACCCGCAGGCGGTCACCGTGTCGGTAGTGCTCGCCTGGCACCTGTTCTTCGGGCGGCAGCACGCCTTCGGCCGACCCCAGGTCGATCGGGATCAGACGAGGGTTCTGCCCCTGCTGCACCACACCGGCGGCGATGGTGCCCTCGCGGTCTTTGTACTCGCCGAGCAGGCTGTCGTCGGCCAGCGCGCGCAGGCGCTGGTTGATCTCTTGTCGAGCGGCGAGCGCAGCGACGCGGCCGAAGTCGTGCGGGGTGACGTCGGTCTCACCGAGATCGCTGCCGTCTTCGTCGGTCTGCCGTTCGAGCACGGCGACCTGCCCCGTCTTGCGATTGATCTCGACGCGGGCCGCAGTCGTGTGGCCGGTGTGCTTCTGATATGCCGTGAGAATCGCCTGCTCGAGAATCTCCAGCAGTTCGTTCAGGGGAATACCCTGTTCGCTCTCGAGAAGACGAAGTGCACTCAGATCGATATTCATACCGCCTCCTCTATTCAGCTGAGATGTTCAGTGTCGAACACCCTATCTTAGCGGGTCGAGAGCCTCGCCGTCACCATCTCGGCCGACGGCTCAGTCCCTGCCGAGACGACGACGCAGCTCGGCCACGGCGTCCGCGATCGCAATCGGCTGCTTCGTGCCGGCGCGACGGTCCCAGAGCTCGAGCTGACCGTCGGCGAGCCCTTTGCCGACCACGAGCACGTGCGGCATGCCCAGCAGCTCGGCGTCTTTGAACTTCGCACCGGGCGAGACCTTGGGTCGGTCGTCGAAGAGCACGTCGATGCCGACGCGCTCCAACTCGTCGGCCAGATCGGAGCCGACGCGGTAGACCTCGTCGCTCTTGCCGGTCGAGACGATGTGCACAGGGAACGGAGCGACCGTCTCAGGCCAGATCAGCCCCTTCTCGTCGCGATTCGCCTCGGCGAGCACTGCGAGCAGACGGGTGACGCCGATGCCGTACGAGCCCATGGTCACGGTGACGAGTTTGCCGTTGCGGTCGAGCACCTGAAGCCCCAGGGCGTCAGCGTATTTGCGGCCGAGTTGGAAGACGTGCCCGATCTCGACACCGCGCGCAGCGCGCAGCGGGCCCGAGCCGTCGGGCGCAGGATCGCCGTCGCGAACGTTCGCCACGTCGGCGATGCCGTCGGCGACGAAGTCACGACCCGCCACGACGTGCAGCGCATGGCGACGCTCTGCGTTCGCACCGGTCACCCACTCCGTGCCGGCCGAGACTCGCGGATCGACCAGATACGGGATGCCGTCGACCGAGCGCTCCCCCAGCGCATAGGTGCCGGTCTCGTCTGCCTGCGGGCCGATATACCCGCGCACCAGGCCCGGATGATGCTCGAAGTCGGCTTCGACAGCGGGCTCGACCTCGGCCGGGGCGAAGGCGATCTCGGCCCGCTTCAGATCGACGTCGCGGTCGCCGGGAAGGCCGACGACGACGAGCTCGCGCCTGCCGTCGGGATGAGTGAGCGCGAGCACCACGTTCTTCAACGTGTCGCCGGCCCGCCAGAGCCCGTCGCGTTCGTCGGCATAGCGGTCGTTCAGCAGCGCGACGAGCGAATCGATCGTCGGGGCGTCTGGCGTGTCGACCGTCATAGCGGCAGGCACGTGACTGGCGTCGACCGGGTCGGCCGGGTGCACGCTGACCGCCTCGACGTTGGCTGCGTAGCCGGCGTCGGTGTAGACGAAGGTGTCTTCGCCGATCGGCGACGGCGAGAGGAATTCCTCGCTCTTCGAGCCGCCCATGGGCCCGGCGTCGGCCTTGACCGCGACGTATCTGACGCCCAGCCGGGTGAAGATGCGCTCGTACGCGTCGCGCATGATCTGGTAGCTCTCGTCGAGACCGGCGTCGTCGACGTCGAACGAGTAGGCGTCTTTCATGACGAACTCGCGACCGCGCAGCAGCCCGGCGCGGGGCCGAGCCTCGTCACGGTACTTGGTCTGAATCTGAAAGAGGCTCACCGGCAGGTCTTTGTACGACGAGTAGAGATCTTTCACCAGCAGGGTGAAGACCTCTTCGTGCGTGGGAGCGAGCAGGTAGTCGGCCTCTTTACGATCTCTGAGCGTGAAGATGTTGTCGCCGTATTCATCCCAGCGTCCCGTGACCTGATACGGCTCACGCGGCAGCAGGCCGGGAAAATGCACTTCTTGCGAACCGGCAGCCTCCATCTCGGCGCGCACGATGGCCTCGACCTTGCGCAGAACCTTCAGGCCCAGTGGCAGCCAGGCGAAGATGCCCGGGGCTTCGCGTCGGATGTAGCCGGCGCGCACGAGCAGTTTGTGCCCGGCCACCTCGGCATCGTTGGGGTCTTCGCGCAGGGTGCGCAGGAACAGGTTCGACAGGCGTGTGGGCACTGGGCTGGGTCTTTCTCTGAACGGTCTCGGCTGTTCGCTGTGAGCAGCCAGCTCTCATCGTACCGCGTCGCCCCAGTCGTCTCACATGAAGCGATCGGGCAGATTGTCCGGGTCTTTCTCAGGCGGCGGCCCTTTGAAACGAATCGCCGCGGCGATCAGGATCACGACGCAGAGGCCGTCGAGAATCCACCACAGCCACATCTGCATCTGCCAGAGCGGCAGGAACACCAGTGCGACGAAGCTCAGGGCGATGCCCCAGACGCGATGCCGGGTGCGATACATCAGCGAGGCCATGATGATCGACATGACGACAACGGCCATGCCGAAGATGCGATGCAGCAGCACCGCCTGGCCGTCGAACTGCACGAAGACGAGCACCAGCCCGATGACCGCCGACACGATGCCCATCGGCCGAAAGCCGCGCATGCCGTCGGGAACCGCTCTCTGATCGCTCATGCCGTCACCACCTCGACGCCGACGCCCTCAGCGGGCGTCATGCCCTCGGCGAGCCGGTTCGCCTCGGCGATGAGCGTCTCGACGATGTCGGCCTCGGGCACCGTTCTGACCACCTCGCCCTTGACGAAGATCTGCCCCTTGCCGTTGCCGCTGGCCACGCCGAGATCGGCGTCGCGGGCTTCACCCGGCCCGTTGACCACGCAGCCCATGACGGCCACGCGCAGCGGCACCTTCAGGTCGTCGAGGCCCGCAGTGACGCGCTCAGCCAGGGTGTAGACGTCGACCTGGGCTCGACCGCACGACGGGCACGAGACGATCTCGAGCTTGCGCTCCCTCAGATTCAGCGACTCGAGAATCTTGAGACCGACGCGCACCTCTTCGATCGGCGGCGCCGACAGCGACACCCGTATCGTGTCGCCGATGCCCTGCGCCAGCAGCACGCCGAACGCCACCGACGATTTGATGGTGCCCTGGAACGCCGGCCCTGCCTCGGTCACCCCGAGGTGCAGCGGCCAGTCGCCCTGTTCCGAGAGCATGCGGTAGGTCTCGATCATCACGACCGGGTCGTGATGCTTCACCGAGATCGCGAAGTCGTGAAAGCCGACCTCCTCGAAGAGCGACGCCTCCCAGACGGCAGACTCGACCATGGCCTCCGGCGTGGCCTTGCCGTACTTCTGCATCAGGCGCTTGTCGAGCGAGCCGGCATTGACACCGATGCGCAGAGCGACGCCCGCGTCTGAGGCAGCCTTGGCGATGTCGGCGACCTTGTCGTCGAATCTGCGGATGTTGCCGGGATTGACACGCACTGCGGCACAGCCCGCCTCGATCGCCTGAAAGACGTAGCGAGGCTGGAAGTGGATGTCTGCGACGACGGGGATGTTGGACTGCTGCGCGATGATCGGCAGCGCGTCGGCGTCATCCTGACTGGGCACGGCAACGCGCACGATGTCGCAGCCGGCCGCGGTGAGCTCGGCGATCTGCTGCAGCGTGCCGCCGATGTCGGTGGTCTTGGTGGTGCACATCGACTGGACGCTGATCGGGGCGTCACCGCCGACGGGGACCTTTCCGACGTGGATCTGACGGGTCTTGCGTCGGTGCGCCAGCACGCGGGCCGGCCCCTTGGGCATCCCGAGGTCGACAGCGGTCACGATGGCCTCCTTCGTTCGACGCACGACGCGCCGATGCTCTGCAAGTCTAGAACGCCTGACCGGTACGGTCTGCTTCTGCTGCGGTCAGGCTGACCGGTGTCTGCCGCATCAGCCGAGCACCTGGATCGGTTTCACGAGGTCGGCGTAGATCAGCAGCACGCCCATCAGGGTGAGCGCGCCGAAGACGACCAAGGTCAGCGGCATCAGGCGTGCGGTGTCGAACGGCCCCGGGTCTCGACGCCCGAACAGGCGTGCGATGCTGCGGCGCAGCCCTTCGTAGAGCGCACCGATGATGTGCCCGCCGTCGAGCGGCATCAGCGGAATCATGTTGAAGGCGAAGAGCGCCACGTTCAGCGATGCGGCCAGACCCACCAGGCTGGCGGCCTTGTCAGTCACACCGATCTGGTCGCTGGCGGTGAGTTCGCCGGCGACCCGCCCCACGCCGACGATGCTCATCGGCCCGTCGGGGTCGCGGGCCTCGCTGCCGAAGGCCGCCTGAGCGGCTCCGACGAGCTTCTGCGGCATCGAGATGATGCCCTCCCACGCCAGCTGCAGGTTGTCCCGCATCGCGGGGATGGCGGCGGTCACCGGCTGACGCACGCGTTCTGATGTGGGCGCGATGCCGATGAAGCCGACCGTCTCAGTCTTCTTCTGCCCGTCGGCGTCGCGCTCGACTCGACCGAACCTGTCATAGACGAATCGTTCGACTGGCTGCGGCGTCAGGTTCACCGTCTGCACTTGCCCGTTGCGAAGCAGGGTCACGCTGACCGTCTGACCGGCGAGTGGCTGCACGATCGACTGCACGTCACTCCACCGTTCGACGTCTTCACCGTTGATGACGAGCAGCTGGTCGCCCGGCTGCAATCCTGCTTCGGCGCCGGGAGCAGCCGGATCATCGGGGCGGCAGTCGCTGCGCTGCTCGGTCGTGGGCAGCACGCACTGGCTGACGCTCGCCAGCGACGTCGTCGACTGCACCGTGCCGAAGGCGCTGATCAGCACGGCGTAGCAGACCAGTGCGATGATCAGATTCATCAGCGGGCCGCCGAGCATGATCAGCAGTCGCTTCCAGACCGCCTGGCGGTAGAACGCACGGTGCTCTTCGCCCGGGGGGATGGTCTCTGCGCTGACACGCCGCGCACTGCGCACCATCTCGGCGAGGCGTGACCGGGAGACCCGCACCGGCTCGCCGTTCGGCCTCGCGTCTTTGGCCGGCGGGTACATGCCGATCATCGAGATGTATCCGCCGAGAGGAATCGCCTTGAAGCCGTATTCGGTCTCGCCGCGTCGCCAGGAGAACACCGTCGGGCCGAAGCCGATCATGTACTGGTTGACGCGAACGCCGAAGCGCTTGGCCCAGAACAGGTGCCCGAGCTCATGCAGGGCAATCGACGCAGCCACGACGAGGGCGATCGCGACGATGCCGATGATGTACCAGAGAACCTGCATGATGACCGAGCCTAGACCTGATTGCTGTGAGCGAGCTGACGATTCGAGACGTGCTCAGTCACCGTCGAGTGCAGCCGCATCGGCACCGGCCACGACCGCATGTGCTGCTCGTCGCGCCCACCGGTCGGCCGCGAACACGCCCTCGACCGAGAGCGGCGCGTTCGGCGGGCTCCACTGTTCGAGCACCGTCGAGATTCCCTCCACGATCGCGGTGAAACCGATGCGCCCGGCGAGGAACTCGGCGACCATGACCTCGTTCGCCGCATTGAAGACCGCCGGCCAGGTGCCTGCACGCTCTCCCACCCGCTTCGCGAGCCGCACAGCGGGAAACGCCTCATGGTCGATCGGTTCGAACGACCACTGCTGCGCCTGCGACCAGTCGAGCGCAGGCACCGCGTCGACGAACCGGTGCGGCCAGTCGAACGCCATGCTGATCGGCAGCCGCATGTCGGGCGGCGAGACCTGCGCGATCGTCGCACCGTCGATGAACTGCACCATCGAGTGCACGATCGACTGCGGATGCACCACAGCGTCGATCCGTTCGTACGGCGTGCCGAAGAGATAGTGCGCCTCGATGATCTCGAGCCCTTTGTTCACCATCGTCGCCGAGTTGACGGTCACCAGCGACCCCATGCTCCAAGTGGGATGCCGCAGCGCCTGCTGTGGCGTCACACCTGCGAGCTCGGCACGGCTGCAGCCGCGGAACGGACCGCCGGATGCCGTGAGGACGAGTCGGGAGACCTCACGTCGGTCGCCAGCCCGCAGGCATTGGGCGATCGCGGAGTGCTCGGAGTCGACGGGCACGATCTGCCCGGGCGCGGCTGCAGCCTCGACCAGGTCGCCGCCGATGACCAGGCTCTCCTTGTTCGCCAGCGCCAGCGTCGCACCGCTGTGCAGCACGGCCAGCGTCGCCGCCAGACCCGCGGCGCCGTCGATGGCGTTCAGCACCACGTCGGCCGTCACCTCGCGCACCAGCCGCACCGCGGCATCCGCGCCATGACGAATCGTCACCATCGGGTCGCCGCGACCGCCCGCACTCTCGGCGCCGAGCGTCGCGGCGACGGCGAGATCACGGCAGCCGTGGCGCCTGGCCAGGTCGCGGAACGCCGCTGTGTCGTGACCGGCGGCAAGACCGACGATCTCGAATCGGTCGGTCGTCTCGAGGAGATCCAGCGCCTGCGTGCCGATCGACCCGGTCGCACCCAGAACGATGACTCTGCGGTTCATTCGGCGGCGTCGCCTCGCCCCTCGGCCGATGCCGCAGCGTCGGCCTCTGCCTCAGCGTCGGCCTCTGCCTCAGCGGGTGCGGTCGAGGCCGCAGTGACGCTGGAATCAATCACGATCACCGAGACGTTGTCTCGGCCGCCGTTCTCGAGTGCCTGCTCGACGAGTCGCTCCGCCGCGACGAAGACGTCGTCGCTGTCGCGCAGAATCTCTTCGATGCGCTCGTTCGAGACCTCTTTCGTGAGCCCGTCGGAGCACACCAGCAGCCGCACCTGCGGCACCAGGTTCAGATGCCAGAAGTCGGGCCGAGGATCCATGCCGAAGCCGATGGCACGGGTGATCGAGTTGCGCGCCGGGTGACGTTCGGCGTCTTTCTCGGCGATCTGCCCGCTGTCGACCAGCCCCTGCACGACCGAGTGATCATGCGTGACCTGACGCAGCTGCCCCTCATAGAAGCCGTAGGTTCTCGAGTCACCGATGTTGAAGACCAGCCAGCCCGGCTCACCCTTGACGATGTCGAAGGCCACCCCGGTGACCGTGGAGCCCGACTGCCCGCCTGAAGCGGCCGAGATCTGCTCGACGTCGTCGCTGGCGCGTCGAAGAGCCGCATAGATGTCTTGCGGCGAGGAGTCTGGGTCGAGCTGCGAGAGCTCTTCGACGATGGCTGCGGATGCACGGTCGCCGGCTTCGTGCCCGCCCATGCCGTCGGCGACGGCGAGCACCGCCTCAGTCGCCACCACGCTGTCTTCGTTGCGCTGCCGCAGCAGACCGGTGTCGGTCAGTGCGCCCCAGCGTGCACGCAGACGACCGCCGTCTGGCAGCCTCGTCTCGAAACTGCCTTGCGCAGCACCAATCAGGGTCATCGAATGCCTTTCCCACGTGGGATCAGAGATGTCTCGGGCTCGGCGGCGAGGCCCCCGGCGACGACAGACACCGGTATCAGTGTACGGGTGATCGCCGAGGTCGGCCTGTCGACGGGCGCGGGCGCTCGAGAACCGGCGCTCGGATTCAGCAGATGTTCTGCCGCTGCGCAGGCGCCGATCGGCTTCTCCATGCCCTTTTCACAGAGAGTCTTCCCTTTTGAGGTTCACCTAACCTAGACTGTGGTCGTTATGAGTATCGAGTATTCAGCGTCAGCGTGGCACCCGTCACAGTCACGACGCTTCATGATCGCCGGAGACGACAGCGACCTCGCAGTGATCCAGCTCATGCTGTCGGCCCTGCCTCAACGTGCCCATGGCCAGGTCTTCATCGAATACTCCCCCGAGCACTCCGAACCCGTCGTCCTGCACGGACCGACCCGCGTGAGCGTGCACTGGATTCCCTCGCATGACGATGCTCACGGCGCGGCGCTCGCGCAGGCCATCGATCTGTGGCGCAGTGAGTTTCTCACTGCCCCTGACTTCGACGACCCGAGCGAGTTCAAAGTCTGGATCGGCTGCGCGAGCTGCCCGATCGTCGCCGAGCTCAACCGCCAGATCGAATCGCAGATCCAGCCGCTCTGACCACGCGTTGAGAGTTATCTCTTCACGATCTCGAGCAGCCAGTCGGCACCCTCGCCGTCGCAGATGAGTCGTGCCCCGATGCGATCGGCCGCCGCGGCCAGCAGTGACCGGTCGTTGTCGACGACCATCGCATCCGCCGCACGCTCGTCGGCGCACTCGGCCAGAGCCCGGGTGAACGCCCCCTTCGACTTCTTGTTGAAGTGGTTCAGCGGCCGATGCCGCCCGTCTTCGTCTCGCACCACGACCTCTACGACGTGCGCGTGCGGATGCTCCGGCAGCGGTGCCAGCGCCGCGTACGACTTCGAGCGCAGGTCGATCACAGTCGCTCCCTCTGCGAGCCGACGCTGCAGCACTGCGGTGCACGGCTCATGCCAGGCGGCGTTGAGGTCGTAGACCGACTTTCGCGTGCCGGCCGAGAGGCGGTAGGTCGGAATCTCGTCGCTCAGCGAGATCAGCCCGAAGAGGGCTGACTGCACGAAGACGTGGGCTCCGAGCCAGGAGCGCATCGGCGGGGCCAGCGTCTGTTCGCCGATCGCGTCGTACAGCACGCCGGTGTAGCGCTGCACGGCGGGTGTTGTGGCAGCCGTGTCCAGATGTCGATCGTCTTGCAGTGCGCGGGCCTGGCGCACGGTCAGGCGCAGCGCCTGAGCCGCAGAGTCGGGATCGGCGCAGAGCTGCGTCAGCCAGTGAATCGTCTGTCGGCGTGCGGCGGTGAGTGTTGATGCGAACGAGAGTCGCGTCATGTCGAGTGAGGGCCGATCGCCGCCCGCAGACTTCGTCTCGCTCGGCGGCAGCAGCAGCATGATGCCGGCTCTGCGCTGTGGACATGCAGTCGAGCGGGTCTCTGGCAGGCTCCTGGTGCTGTCGTCCGCGTCATCTGTGCTGGTTGCGGGGTCTTGCCTCATCGGCATTGCTCAGGGCCTCTTCACTGGTGCGCATATCGTGTTGGGTGACGGATCGCTCCGTCTGCGGCCGGACGGCCGGCAGGCGAAAGCAAGAAGGGCGCCCACCCAGAGGTGGACGCCCTTCGGACACATCAGAGCGGAGCGCTCGGCTCCGGCCGGTGAGCTCAGGCGGCGAGCTCGGCCACGCGAGCGACGACTCGCACAGCGTGGCGTTCGACCGAGAGGAAGCCGTCAGCGGCGGTCGCCTCGACCGTCTTGCCGTCTTCCAGGGTCACTCGAACGGGGCCATCGCCCAGCACGGCCAGCAGAGGCTCGTGGCCGGCCAGCACGCCGATCTCGCCCTCGATGGTGCGGGCGGTGATCTGCGTGGCACGGCCAGACCAGATGAGCTTCTCTGCCGAGACGATCTCGACGTCGAATGACTGAGCCATGGTTTACTCTCCGAGTTCCTTCTTGATCTGATCCCACTTGCGGAACACATCGTCGAGCGGACCCACGTTGTAGAAGGCCTGCACTGGGATGTTGTCCACCTCGCCGTCTGCGATGGCGCGGAAGCCCTCGATCGTGTCTTTGATCGGCACGGTCGACCCCTCGACGCCCGTGAACTTCACGGCGGTGTAGGTGTTCTGCGACAGGAACTGCTCGATGCGGCGAGCACGCTCGACCACGATCTTGTCTTCTTCAGAGAGCTCGTCGACACCGAGGATGGCGATGATCTCCTGCAGCTCTTTGTTCTTCTGCAGAATCTGCTTGACGCGGATCGCGACATCGTAGTGCTCCTGCCCGACGTACTGCGCATCGAGAATGCGCGAGGTCGAAGCGAGCGGATCGACCGCGGGGTACAGACCACGGCTGGCCAGGTCGCGGGTCAGGTTCGTCGTCGCATCGAGGTGCGCGAACGTCGTCGCCGGAGCCGGGTCGGTGTAGTCGTCGGCGGGAACGTAGATCGCCTGCAGCGACGTGATCGAGTGACCACGCGTCGAGGTGATGCGCTCCTGCAGCAGACCCATCTCGTCAGCCAGGTTGGGCTGGTAGCCCACGGCCGAAGGCATGCGACCCAGCAGAGTCGAGACCTCTGAACCGGCCTGCGTGAATCGGAAGATGTTGTCGATGAACAACAGGACGTCTTGAGCCTGCTCATCGCGGAAGTACTCCGCCATGGTCAGGGCCGAGAGCGCCACGCGAAGGCGCACGCCCGGCGGCTCGTCCATCTGGCCGAAGACCAAGGCGGTCTTGTCGAGCACCCCGGCGTCGTCCATCTCATGGATCAGGTCGTTGCCCTCACGGGTGCGCTCACCGACACCGGCGAAGACCGAGACGCCGTCGTGGTCTTTGGCCACTCGAGCGATCATCTCCTGGATCAGCACGGTCTTGCCGACGCCGGCACCGCCGAACAGACCGATCTTGCCGCCCTGCACGTACGGGGTCAGCAGGTCGATGACCTTGATGCCCGTCTGGAACATCTGGGTCTTCGACTCGAGCTGGTCGAAGCGCGGAGGCTCGCGGTGAATCGACCAGCGCTTCTCGAAGTTGATCTCTTCGCCGTCTGCGGCGTTGAGCACGTCGCCGGTCACGTTGAACACGTGGCCCTTCGTCGCGTCGCCGACCGGCACCGTGATCGGTGAGCCGGAGTCGAACACGACTTGGCCGCGAACGAGGCCGTCAGTCGGCTTCAGCGCGATGGCGCGCACGAGATCGTCGCCGAGGTGCTGAGCAACCTCGAAGGTGATCGTGTACGTCTCGGCGCCGACGGTGACCTCGGTGCTCAGAGCGTTGTTGATCGGGGGCAGCGCGTCGTGAGCGAACTCGATGTCGACCACCGGGCCGGTCACTCGCACGATGCGCCCGACGTTACCGGTGGCCTCGGCCGCCGGCGTCTGGGTGCTTGATGCAGTTGCCATGTCTCTCTTCTCTTCTGTGTCGTCGTCTAGTTGGCGAGGGCGTCGGCGCCACCGACGATCTCACTGATCTGCTGGGTGATCTCGGCCTGTCGAGCGTTGTTCATCAACGTCGAGTAGGTGCGAATGAGTTTGTCGGCGTTGTCAGAGGCCGACTTCATGGCCTTCTGGCGGCTCGCGTGCTCACTGGCAGCCGACTCGAGTCGCGCATGGTAGATGCGCGATCCGATGTAGCGCGGCAGCAGCAGGCTGAGCACCTCGTCGGGATCCGGCTCGAACTCGTAGAGGGGCTCTTCGCGCTTCTCGGCGTGCTCGCCGGTGGCGTCGACGACCTCGAGCGGCAGCAGCCGCAGCACGTCTGGAGTCTGCGACACCCTGTTGAGGAACTTGGTGTAGACCAAGTGGATCTCGTCCACACCGCCTTCTGCCCCACCCTTGAGGTAGGAGTCGACCACCGCCGTGCCGATCTCGTGAGCGACCTCGGTGCTCGGCTTGTCGGTGTCACCCGTCCAGCTCTGCACGAACTCACGATCGCGGAACTGGAAGTAGCCGACCGCCTTGCGCCCGATCAGGTAGAAGTCGACCTCGCGACCGTTCTGCCGAAGCATATTGGCCAAGCGATCGGTCTCTTTCAGAATCGCTGATGAGAACGCACCGGCCAGACCGCGGTCAGAAGTGAACACAACGACCGCGCTGCGGCGGATCTGCTCCCGCTCACGCAGCAGAGGATGATCGATGTCTCCCGACAGCGCCGCCACCGCACCGACCGCGCGAGTGATTGCCTCGTCGTACGGTCGGGCGGCGTCGGTGCGCTGCTGAGCCTTCTGAATGCGGGAGGCTGCGATGAGCTCCATGGCGCGGGTGATCTTCTTAGTCGTCTGAGCAGACTTGATCTTCTGCTTGTAGACGCGAAGCTGCGCTCCCATGTGTTACTCCCTCGTCTCTCGGCTACTTGCTCGGCTTGACGAGCTTGGCCTGACCGACCTTGCTCTCGTCGAGCGCGGCGTCGTCTTCGGTGCCAGGTGCGGACAGCCCCTGCACGTCTGACTCGACGAAGTTCTTCTTGAACTCGGCCACTGCCGACTCCAGCTTCGCCTTCGTCTCGTCTTCGAGCTTGCCCGACTCACGCAGCACATCGAGCACATCGGTGTTGCGCTTCAGGTAGTCGAGGAACTCGCCCTCGAACCGCAGCACGTTCTCGACCGACACGTCGTCGAGCTTGCCGGTGGTGCCCAGCCAGATCGAGACGACCTGGTCTTCGACGGGATACGGCGAGTACTGCGGCTGCTTGAGCAGCTCGGTCAGACGTGCACCGCGGTTCAGCTGCTGCTTCGACGCGGCGTCGAGGTCTGACGCGAACATCGCGAAGGCCTCGAGGTCGCGATACGAGGCGAGCTCGAGCTTGAGCGTTCCCGAGACCTTCTTGATGTGCTTGCGCTGCGCGTCACCGCCGACTCGAGAGACCGAGATGCCGACGTCGATGGCCGGACGCTGGTTGGCGTTGAAGAGGTCGGACTGCAGGAAGATCTGACCGTCGGTGATCGAGATCACGTTGGTCGGAATATAGGCCGAGACGTCGTTCGCCTTGGTCTCGATGATCGGCAGTGCGGTCACCGAGCCGCCGCCCAGCTCGTCAGAGAGCTTGGCCGCACGCTCCAGCAGACGGGAGTGTAAGTAGAACACGTCGCCGGGGTATGCCTCGCGGCCCGGCGGACGGCGCAGCAGCAGCGAGACGGCACGGTAGGCCTCAGCCTGCTTTGACAGATCGTCATAGACGATGACGGTGTGCTTGCCCTGGTACATCCAGTGCTGGCTCAGCGCCGAACCGGTGTAAGCCGACAGGTACTTGAAGCCGGCCGGATCCGACGCAGGCGAGGCGACGATGGTGGTGTACTCCATCGCGCCAGCCTTCTCGAGCGCAGCCTTGACGCTGGCAATGGTCGAGCCCTTCTGACCGATGGCGACGTAGATCGCGCGCACCTGCTGCTTGGGGTCGCCCGACTCCCAGTTCTTGCGCTGGTTGATGATGGTGTCGATCGCGATTGCGGTCTTACCGGTCTGACGGTCGCCGATGATCAGCTGGCGCTGGCCCCGACCGATCGGGATCATGGCGTCGATCGCCTTGATGCCGGTCTGCAGCGGCTCGTCGACGCTCTTGCGGCTCATCACGTTGGGAGCCTGCAGCTCAAGCTCGCGTCGGGTCTCAGCGTTGATCTCGCCAAGACCGTCGATCGGGTTGCCGAGCGGGTCGATGACTCGCCCGAGGAACTCGTCGCCGACCGGCACAGAGAGCACCTCGCCGGTGCGCTCGACGCGCTGCCCCTCGGCGATGCCGACGAACTCACCGAGAACGACGACGCCGATCTCGTGCTCGTCGAGGTTCTGGGCCAGACCCAGCACGCCGTTCTCGAAGCGCACCAGCTCGTTGGCCTGCACGCTTGGCAGGCCCTCGACGTGGGCGATGCCGTCGGCGGCACTGAGTACGTAGCCCACCTCGGCCTTCGTCGAGGAGGCTGGCTGGTACCCCTCGGCGAATTCCTTGAGAGCACCCCGGATCTCTTCGGGGCTGATTGCTACTTCTGCCATCATCTTCCTTACATTTGGTGGGGCCGCCGGCCCCGATCTAGACCTGTTCAGTACCTGTCGAAGTCGACTACGCGATGGCCTGTCGAAGCTGAGACAGCTTCGTGCGAGCCGATGAGTCGATCAGGGTGTCGCCGAGGCGGACGACGACGCCGCCGACGAGGGCGGGGTCGACTGACACGTTGACGTGAACGGGGCCGCCCGCCTCGTTCTGCAACGCCTGAGCCAGAGCGGCTCGCTGCGACTCGGAGAGCGCGCGCGCCGAGGTCACGTCTGCGACCTGTCTGCCGGCGACCGCTGAGACTCGCTCGGCGATCTCGTGCAGTCGACGTGCGACCTTGCTGCCGCGCACGCTGCTGACGGCGCGGGTCACCAGAAGTGTGGTCGCAGGCAGAGCCTGCTGCCCGAAGAGGCGAGCCACGAGCTGACGCTCGGCCTCTGGGTGCTCTCCCGGGTGTGAGAGGCTCAGCTGCAGCTCGCGGCTGCCTTCGAACACCTGGGCGACCTGGAAGAGTTCGTCTTCCAACCGTTCCAGGGTGCCGTCCTGCTGAGCCGTCAGCGCCACCGCCGTCTCACCGAGAGCCTCGATCGATGCGACGAACTCGTCGTCGTTCGACCAGCGCAGTGCTGCGGTCTTCTCGACGAATGCGACCACGTCATCTGCCACCCTGCCGGTGAACAGACGAGTGATCAGGCCGACACGCAGCTGCTCGTCAGTGGAAGGGTCGGCGATGAGCCCGCGAAGCTGCGTGCTCTCGCCCAGTGCGTCGGCGACCTCGAAGATCCCACCCGCGGCCTCCAAGCCACGAACCCGGGTGTCGGCGGTGAGAATCTGTCGAGCATGCTCGAGTGAGTGTGCGGTGGCGCTGCCCATGCCTACTTGGCCTCCGACTTCTCGAGGTCAGCGAGGAAGTGATCGACGACGGCCTTCGACTTCTGGTCGTCTTCGAGCGACTGACCGACGACCTGAGACGCCAGGTCGACCGACAGCACGCCGATCTCGCTCTTGAGCTGGTCGAAGGCGGTCTTGCGATCGGCAGCGATCTGAGCGTGAGCCTGGTCGCTGATTCGCTGGGCCTCGGCCGTCGCCTGCTCTTTGAGCTCGGCGACGATCTGCGCACCCTCTGATCGGGCGGCATCCCGAATCTTCTGAGCCTCGACGCGTGCCTCGGCCAGCTGCGCGTTGTAGGCGTTCAGTGCAGCCGAGGCCTCTTCCTGTGCCTTCTGCGCCTGTTGGATGCCGCCCTCGATCTTCTCTGAGCGCTCGTCCAGCGTCTTCTGCAGCTTGGGTACGATGACCTTCCACACGAAGATGAGCAGAACGAGGAAGATGATGAGCGACAGCGACCAGTCGTAGACGGCGGGGAAAAGAATGTTGTGCTCTTCCTCGGCGGCCTGTACGCCTGCTGTCAGCGCGAATTGAGCCATATTAGTGCCTTACGTCTGAGGTGGGTGTCGACTTACTGGAAGATGAAGCCCGCAGCGAGGCCGATGAGGGCCAGTGCCTCGGTGAATGCCACCGCCAGGAAGAAGGTGGTCTGCAGTCTGCCAGCGAGCTCGGGCTGACGAGCGATCGCCTCGACGGTCTTGCCGCCGGCGATGCCGATGCCGATGCCGGGGCCGATGGCTGCCAGGCCGTAGCCGACGCTGTTGATGTTGCCCGAAATCTCAGCGAGTGTGTTGATATCCACGGGTTTTCGTTTCCTTCCATAGTGTGGCCGGAGGTTTCCGGCCGCTTAGTGCTCTTCTGCCAGCGACGACTGAATGTAGGCCGTTGTCAGAAGAGTGAAGATGTATGCCTGCAGCGCGGCGACCAGGATCTCGAAGAGCGTGAAGGCGAAGCCGAAGGCGAACGTGACGACGCTGAAGCTCTTGAGAATGCCGTCGGCGCTGAACAGGAAGAACCAGGTCGCACTGAAGCACAGCACGAGGATGAGGTGGCCGGCGACCATGTTCATCAGGAGTCGCAGGGTCAGGGAGACCGGACGGATGACGAACGTCGAGAGGAACTCGATCGGGGTGACCAGAATGTACATCACTTTGGGCACTCCGGCGGGGAACAGCGCGTTCTTGAAGTAGCCCGCGCCGTGCTTCTTGATGCCGGTGTAGATGAAGGCGATGTAGGCGACCAGGGCGAGCACCAGCGGAAAGCCGATCGTCGCCGAAGCCGCGAGGTTCAGGCCGGGCACGATGCCGGTGATGTTGAAGCCGAGCACCACGATGAAGATCGTGAACAGCAGCGGCACGAAGCGCTTGCCGTCTTTCTTGCCGAGCATCTCTTCGGCGATGTTCACCCGGACGAAGTCGTAGGCGAACTCGAGCATTCCCTGGCCGCGGCCGGGAACGAGCTTCAGCTTGCGAGTGCCGAACCACAGCAGCGCGATGATCACCAGCATCACCAGGATGCGAATCAGTGCGATGCGGTTGAGCTCGAACGGCGTGCCCGCGAAGAAGATCGGTTCGGGGAAGAACTCGCTGATGCTCGGTGCGTGGAACTCGCCGTCAGCGGCGAGAGTCGGCGTTGTCAGCTGGGTCAGCGCGTGAATCAAAAGATCATTCTCCTGAGCGATGTCCGCAGTCTTCGCCACGGCGCGTATTGAGTGATTCGGCAGCCAGTGACAAGACCACCACGGGACATACTAGCAACATCTGGCCATGAGTGCGGAACCGGCTGTGCGGACAGCGTGAGTTCGGGCGAGCCGTGCTCACTGCGGATCGTCGACATACGGCACCTTCGCGCGCATCGCGGCGAAGGAGTCTGCGGCGAGGGAACCGAGCACGGCGGCGACGATCGAGCCGAAGAGCACACCCTTCACCACGAAGGGCGCCGTGGTGATCACCGCGAGCAGCCCGATGAACACGATGATCTTCACGATCCAGCCGCCGAGCACGATGGCCAGGAACGAGATGCCGCCCTGGCGGGAGCCGAGCCAGAGACTCCCGGCCGTGATCGCCGCGAACACGAGGGTGAGCACCGCTCCGACGAGTGCGCTCAGCGCGCCGTTCCAGCCGGCGATCGACCAGCCGATGATGCCGCCGACGATCGCGACGAGCACGGCGAGGGCCGTCGTGAGCATCAGTGACAGCCGCAGCACTCTGACCAGACCGGGTGCTGCCTGTCGCCTCACCGGCTGCTCGGCGTCATCGACGAGGCTCTCGTCGAACGCGGCGTCGGGCTGCTGGGCGCGGTCTTCGGGGGTGGTCATGCGATCTCCTTCTTGCGGATGCGTCTGGCCGTCAGCTGCAGCTCGTTCGGTATCGGCGGCCCCCAGCCGAGCTGGGGCTGCAGCACCGGCCAGAACGTGAGCACGATGCAGCAGAGGATGCCGATCACGGCGAAGATCACCACGAACGGCCAGGCCCACACCATGAACAGGAAGCACGAGAGCGACAGCACGATCGTCCAGCTGTAGAAGACCGCTACTGCAGTGTACGTGTTGTGGCCGAGGCCGAGCAGGCGATGGTGCAGATGCTTGCGGTCAGGGCTGAACGGGCTCTTTCCCGCGCCCACGCGCCGGATCACTGCCAGAGCGAAGTCGACGAACGGCAGCGACAGCACCACGACCGGCACGAGCAGCGGCAGCCAGACGCTCGAGTCTGAGAGCGTCTGCGGGTCGATCTGCCCGGTGACCGAGATCGCGCTCACCGCCAGCAGCATCCCCAGCAGCATCGCGCCGGAGTCGCCCATGAAGATCTTGGCCGGGTGCCAGTTCCAGGGCAGGAAGCCGACGCATCCGCCGATCAGCAGCGCGGCGACCAGCGTCGCGAGGTTGAAGTAGTCGGTCGGCGAGGTGCGCATCGTGAGCAGATAGACGTACAGGAAGAACACTCCCGAGGCGAGCAGGATGACGCCGGCGACCAGCCCGTCGAGCCCGTCGATGAAGTTGACCGCGTTCATCGTGAGCACGATCAGGATGGTGGTGAGCAGCGCGCTGACGGCTCCCGAGCCGATCAGGGTACCGCCGATCGGCAGTGACACGATCTGAAACCCCTGCCAGGTGAGGATGCCGGCCGCGAGGAACTGCCCGGCGAGCTTGGCATACCAGACCATGTCGTAGAGGTCGTCGAAGACCCCGATGAAGACGATCAGCAGGCTGGCCGCGGCCAGAGCCACCATCTGCCCGGGGTGTCTGAACACCTCGCTGAACCACTCTATGCGGCTCGCCGTGAACAGCCCCAGCATGATGCCGATGAAGATGGCCACTCCCCCGAGCCTCGGCGTCGGGCGAGTGTGCACGTCGCGCGCCCTGATGGCCGGGTAAACGTGAAAGCGCAGCGCGAAGCGCAGCACCACCCAAGTCAGCCCCCACGTCGCGACAGCGGCGACGAATGCGACCAGCGCATAGCCCTTCACTCGGTCAGCACCTTGCCGTCTCCGATGACCTCGGTGAGCTGCTCCGGGGTGACACCGCCCTGCCTCACGATGCGCACGGCGCCGCTGACGTCGAAGAGCGTCGCGTCGATGATGGTCGACGAGAGCCCGCTGCGGCTGGTGCCGTGGTCGAGATAGACCTCGACACTGTCGCCGAGCTGCTGCTGTGCGTCGTCGATCGTGGTCGCCGCAGGCTGGCTGTGCCGATTCGCCGACGACACCGCGAGCGGTCCCGTCTCTTCGAGCACGGCGAGGGCGACGGGCTCGTCGGGAACCCGCAGCGCGACCGTACCCTGTGTGTCGCCGAGATCCCAGTTGAGACTGCTGCGCGCGTTGAGAATGATGGTCAGCGCACCCGGCCAGAACTTCTCGGCCGCCCGTTCGATGGGCTCAGGCACGTCTTCTGCCAGTGCGTGCAGGCTGTTGAGGTTCGGAATGAGCACCGGCGGCGGTGACTGCCTCGTGCGCCCCTTCGCCTCGAGGAGTGCGTTCACCGCATCCGGCGAGAACGCGTCAGCGGCGATGCCGTAGACCGTGTCGGTGGGCATCACGACCAGTCGGCCGCGGCCGATGGCCCGGCGGGCCTCTCTGGTTCCGGTCAGTAGCTGCTCAGTGTCGCTGCAGTCGAACACGCTGCTCATGTCGAAGATCTCCTCGGGGTGTCTGTAGCAGTCTAGTCGCCGAGTCTGCGTGTGCCCTGTGCCGACTCGCGGCCGCGCACGATCAGCGGCGCAGCGGTCGGCGCGCTTCGGTGAACCGATCGCGACCGGTCAGATCGCGGTGTGTCTGCGCCGCCTCGAATCCGACGCCTTCGAGCAGCGTGCGCACGTCTGCGCCCTGCTGCTCGGTGTGCTCCAAGAGAATGCCCCCTCCGCCTTGCAGCGCGGCGAAGGCGGGCGAGATCAGCGCACGGATGAAGTCGAGTCCGTCGGCACCGGAATAGAGGGCCGACGCGGGGTCGGCGCGCGCCTCGGGCTCCAGGGGAACATCCCCGGTCGGCACGTACGGCGGGTTCGACACGATCAGGTCGAACGCACCCACAGGCTCTGCCGCGGGCCTGCCTGGCGCCAGGTGCACGGTCGAGCGTGTCTGCGACCGGGCCGACGAGGGCGATGAGGATGCAGTCGCCAGATCGGCGATCGCGTCACCGGCGACGAGGGCGACGGCACTTTCGACCGCGGCCAGACCATCGGCCTGGGCGTCGATGTTGCGCTGCGCCCAAGCCTGGGCGGCAGGCTCCAGCTCGACGGTGCGCACCCGTGTGCGCGGCATCTCGGTGGCGATCGCGAGACTGATGGCGGCCGAGCCGGTGCCGGCTTCGAAGACCTGCAGAAGCCGTGGTGCGGTGCCGAGACGTGCGGCGACGGCCGCGGCAGACCCATCGGGGGCAGACACCGGCGTCTGGCCGGCGGCGCGGCGCTCTGTCAGCAGCTCCAGGGCGCGTTCGACCAGCAGCTCGGTCTCAGGGCGAGGCACGAACACACCCGGTCCGACGGCCAGGTCGAGCGCGCGAAAGGGGGCGCTGCCGAGCACATGCTGCAGCGGGATGCGGTGGCTGCGTCGCTCGGTGAGGGTTTCGATCGTGTGCAGCCGCTCTGCGTTCACGCGAAGCCGGCCGGTGAGCTCGGCCAGGCGGAGATCGCCCAGACTCACGCCGAGCGCGTGCGCGACGATCTGCCGGGACTCAGCCCGGGCCGGGCCGATGCCAGCCTCGGTCAGCTGCTGCTGCATCCGCCGGACGACCGGGCCCACCTCGCTGCCGGCAGCCGCGGCCGTCACTGCCCCAGGGCCTCGAGACGGTGCGCCTCGTCAGCGGCGACGGCCGACTCGATCACCGGGTCGAGCTCGCCGTTCATCACCTGATCGAGGTTGTAGGCCTTGAAGCCGGTTCGGTGGTCGGCGATGCGGTTCTCGGGAAAGTTGTAGGTGCGGATGCGCTCTGAACGATCCATCGAGCGAATCTGGCTGTGGCGCTGCTCGCTGGCGGCGGCGTCGAGTTCTTCCTGCTGTTTGGCGAGCAGACGGGCGCGCAGCACGCGCATGGCGGCGTCACGGTTCTGAATCTGGCTCTTCTCGTTCTGCATCGACACCACGATGCCGGTCGGCAGGTGCGTGATGCGCACGGCGGAGTCGGTCGTGTTGACCGACTGGCCGCCGGGGCCGGAGGAACGGTAGACGTCGATGCGCAGATCGTTCTGGTTGATCTGCACCTCTTCGGGCTCGTCGACCTCGGGGAACACCAGCACGCCGGTGGTCGAGGTGTGGATGCGCCCCTGGCTCTCGGTGACCGGCACACGCTGCACGCGATGCACGCCGCCTTCGTACTTCAGGTGCGCCCAGACACCTTCTGCAGGATTGTTCGAGCGGCCCTTGATGGCGACCGAGACGTCTTTGAACCCGCCCAGATCAGATTCGGTGGAGTCGAGCATCTCGACCTTCCACCCCTTCTTCTCGGCGTAGTGCATGTACATGCGCAGCAGGTCGCCGGCGAAGAGGGCGGACTCCTCGCCGCCCTCGCCGCCCTTGATCTCCATGATCACGTCACGGCCGTCATCGGGGTCGCGCGGAATCAGCAGTCGACGCAGCCGTTCGGCCGACGCGGCGAGCTCGGTCTCGAGACCGGGCACCTCGTCGGCGAACGACTCGTCTTCTCTGGCCAGCTCGCGCGCGGCCTCGAGATCTTCGTCGGTCTGCCGCCAGTGCTCGAAGGCGACCTTGATCGCGTTCAGCTCGTTGTACCGACGACTGAGCTTCTTCGCCAGAGCCGGCTTGGTGTGCACCACCGGGTCTGCGAGCTGGATCTGCAGGTCGGCGTGCTCGGCGAGCAGCTTGTCGACGGAGTCGAACATCGAGCTCACAGTCGAGGCCTCGCTCAACGCTGGCGCAGGCCGGGCACGTCATGTGCCTGCATGCGCATCAGGAACTCGACGTTCGACTTGGTCTCTTTCAGCCCGTTGAACACGATCTCGACGGCCTGCTGCGGCTCGAGGCCGCCCAGTGCACGACGCAGCTTCCAGACGATCTTGAGCTCGTCGGCCGGCAGCAGCAGCTCTTCGCGGCGCGTGCCCGACGCGTTGACGTCGACGGCCGGGAAGATGCGTTTGTCGGCCAGCTGGCGCGACAGGCGGAGCTCCATGTTGCCGGTGCCCTTGAACTCTTCGAAGATGACTTCGTCCATCTTCGAGCCGGTCTCGACCAGAGCCGAGGCGATGATCGTCAGCGAACCGCCGTTCTCGATGTTGCGGGCGGCGCCGAAGAAGCGCTTGGGCGGGTACAGCGCCGAGGCGTCGACACCACCGGAGAGGATGCGGCCCGAGGCGGGCGTCGACAGGTTGTAGGCACGGCCCAGACGCGTGATCGAGTCGAGCAGCACGACCACGTCATGGCCCAGCTCGACCAGACGCTTGGCGCGCTCGATGGCCAGCTCGGCGACCGTGGTGTGGTCGTCGGCGGGGCGGTCGAACGTCGAGGCGATGACCTCGCCCTTGACCGTGCGCTGCATGTCGGTGACCTCTTCGGGGCGCTCGTCGACGAGCACGACCATGAGGTGCACCTCAGGATTGTTCGTGGTGATCGCGTTGGCGATCTGCTGCATGATGATCGTCTTGCCGGCCTTCGGGGGCGCGACGATCAGACCACGCTGACCCTTGCCGATCGGGGCGACCAAGTCGATGACGCGGCCGGTGAGCTTCTGCGGCTCGGTCTCGAGGCGCAGGCGCTCCTGGGGGTACAGCGGCGTGAGCTTCGAGAACTCGACGCGCTGGCGCGCCTCTTCGACGGTGGCGCCGTTGACTGTGTCGAGCTTGACCAGCGCATTGTACTTCTGACGACTGTTGCTCTCGCTGTCGCGCGGCTCTTTGATCGCACCGACGACGGCGTCGCCCTTGCGCAGGCCGTAGCGCTTCACCTGGCCGAGCGAGACGTACACGTCGTTGGGGCCGGGCAGGTAGCCGCTGGTGCGCACGAAGGCGTAGTTGTCGAGCACCTCGAGCACGCCCGCGATCGGAATCAGCGTATCGTTCTCGGTGTACTCGGGCTCGTCTTCACGGCCGCGTCGCTTGCGGTCGCGGCTGCGGTTGCGGCTGCGGCTGCGGCCACGACGCTCGTCGTTGTCGTGATCGTCGCGACGCGAGTTGTCGTCGCCCTTCTCACCGCGTTCGCGACGGTCGCCCTTCTCGTGGCGGTCATGCTTGTCGCTCTTGCTGCGATCGTTCTTGTCGCTGCGATCGCCCTGCTCGCCCTGCTCGTCTTTGCCCTCAGCCGACTCGTTGTCGTTCTGACGGTCGTTGTCACGACCGCGGCCACGACCGCGCCCGCGGCTGCGACGGCCCTCGCGATGCTCGGTGCGGCCTTCATGGTTCTCGGTCTCGCCATCGGCGCTCTCGCCGTTCGACTCTGCCGACGCGTTCGCGCCGTCGGCGGTCTGCTCGGAGCGGCGGCCACGCTTCGACTCGTGCTGCTCACCGGCCTGCTGCGACTCGTGCGTCGCACTCTCGCCCTGGTCGGCGTTCTGCGCGTTCGCGTCGCCGGCCTGGTCGTTGTCACTCTGTCGGGCTGCGCCCTGCTTCGAGCTGGCACGACGCGGAGCGCGCGACTCGGTGCGCTCGACCGCTGCAGCGGGCTCGACGGGCTGCGTCTCGGCAGCGCCCTGCTCTGCCTGCGCACCGGGCGCATCGAGCACCTCGACCGTGACCGCGGCGTTGACGCCCTCGGCCACATCGGTCGTGGGCAGCGTCGCCCGTCGCGAGCGGCGGCCCGTGCTGGCGCGGCGTGCGCGCGGTGCCTCGGTGGACGCGCTGGTCGCCTCGGCCTCGGCCGCTGCCGGCTGGTCGGTCGCACTCGTGGCGGCGACCGGCTCAGCGCTTGTGGCGCTCGCCTGCTCGACGGTCGATCCGCCGGCAAGCTGGGCACGGCGTTCGGTGATCGCCGAGATCAGTTCGCTCTTGCGCAGCTTCACGCCAGAGAGCCCCAGCTCTGCGGCGATGCTCTGCAGCTCAGCCACGCGCAGGGTGGTCAGCTTGGGCGTCTCGGTGGTGTTCTTGACATCAGTCACAGGAGGTTTTCCTCTCGCCTTGCCGTTTCGGCCAAGGAGATTCATCGATCGGTGGTCCCGATCGTCATTACAGAAGGGCACACATCTGAGAAAACGTGAGGTGCCGCTGGATCATGACCGAGAGCACAGCTCTCAAAGTCACAACACTACTGTAGCACCCTCAGCGGCGATCGCCACCCGGTGCGACTTCCACCGCACGGGCGTGTCATGCGAGGCGGAATCGACCAGGCCATCCGCCGCCGCCACGGCATCGGCCTCGGCCGCGCTGGTCGCGAGAACGAGCACCGTCGGCCCGGCCCCGCTCAGCACTGCCGCATGCCCCTGCGTGCGCAGATCGGTGATCATGCGGTCGGTCGCCGGCATCGCCTGCGCACGGTACGGCTGATGCAGGCGGTCTTCGGTCGCCTCGAAGAGCAGGCTCGGGTCTTCGCCGAGGGCATGCACCAGCAGCGCCGAACGCGACAGGTTGAACACGGCGTCGGCCACCGGCACGCTCTCTGGCTGGAGCATGCGCATGGCGCTCGTCTTGGTCGTGTAGTCGGGCACCAGCAGCACCGCGTGGATGCTCTCGTCGACCGTCATGGCGGCGCAGCGAGGGCGCCCCTCACCGTCGGTGTAGGCGATGGTCGCGCCGCCGTAGACGGCCGGAGCCGCGTTGTCGGGGTGCCCTTCGCAGGCGGTGGCCAGCCGAAAGACCTCGTCGCGGTCGGGCTGCTCACCGGTGTGCAGGGCGAGCGCCGCAGCGACGCCGGCGACTACGGCCGATGCCGAAGACCCGAGCCCGCCCGACTGCGGCACGCCGTTCAGGGCACGCAGATGCGCACCGGAGAGGGCACCGCCGAGCTGCTCCGTCGTCTGCAGCAGAATGCGCACGAGCAGGTTGCGACGGTCGCGAGGCAGCCACTTCGACCCGGCGCCCCGCACGTCGACCTCGAATCGGCCGGAGTCGTTCGGGGTGACCTCGACCTCGTTCCAGAGGTCGAGGGCGATGCCGAGCGAGTCGAAGCCGGGGCCCAGATTGGCGCTGGTGCCGGGAACACGAACGCGAACGGACATATCAGTCTCCTTCGACACGCATGACGCCGATCACAGAGCGCACGGCAGACGTCTCGCCGAGCTGCTCGACGGTTCGCCGAAGGCGCTCCTCGGGTGCCCGGTGCGTGACGATGACGAGACTGACGTCTGCGGCTGATGCGGTGGTGGCCTCGTCTGAGCCTGCGGCAGCGGTCGTGGAGACAGCCGAGTCAGCGAGTTGCTCCTGGTGCAGGGCGCGAACCGAGATCTCGTTGCCCGCGAAGACCGCCGAGATCTGCTCGAGCACACCCGGCTCGTCGGCGACGTGCAGAGTGATGTGCCAGCTCGACTCGACCTCTGAGATGTCGGCGATGCGCAGGTTCGCGTCGAAGGTGACGAACTCGGCCGGTGCGCCGCGCACGATGCGCTTCGCGGCGAGCACGAAGTCGCTGAGCACGGTCGACGAGGTCTCGACGCCGCCGGCGCCAGCACCGTAGAACATCAGGTCACCGGCGTCGAGCGCCTCGACGAAGATGGCGTTCTTGCCCCCGTGCACTGCAGCAAGCGGGTGATCGGCGGGCACCATCGCCGGATAGACACGCACGTTGACCGCGTCGCGCTCGCCCGGCTTCTCGGGAAGGCGCTCGGCGATCGCGAGCAGCTTCACGACGTAGCCGGCCCGTTTGGCGGCGACGAGCTGCTCAGTGGTCAGCCTCGTGATGCCCTCGGTGTGCACCGCTGAGCGGGGCACGTGCGTGTGGAAGGCGAGACCGGCGAGAATGGTCGCCTTGGCCGCGGCGTCGTGACCCTCGACGTCGGCGCTGGGGTCGGCTTCGAGATAGCCGAGACGGCTGGCCTCGTCGAGTGCCTCGTCGAGCGTGATGCCCGCGGTGTCGATGCGATCGAGAATGTAGTTCGTGCTGCCGTTGACGATGCCGAGCACACGGTTGATGCGGTCGCCCACGAGGGAGTCCTGCAGCGGGCGGATGATCGGGATCGCAGCCGCCGCGGCCGCCTCGTACCAGGTCTCGGCGCCGCCGCGGCGGCCGGCCTCGAAGATGTCGACCTGGTGCGCGGCCAGGAGTGCCTTATTGGCGGTGATGACGTCTTTGCCCTCGCTGAGCGCGCGCTCGATGTACGTGCGTGCGGGCTCGATGCCGCCGATCAGCTCGATCACGATGTCGGCCTCGTCGATGAGGCGATCGGCGTCGGTGGTGAACAGCTGCTCAGGCAGCTCGACGTCGCGGTGTGCGTGCAGGTTGCGCACCGCGATGCCGATCAGCTCGAAGTCGGCGCCGATGCGCTGGGCGAGCTCGGCACGACGTTCGATCAGCTGTCGGGCCGTCTGCGCTCCGACCGACCCGGCGCCGAGCAGGGCGACTTTCAGCGTGCGGTGAGTCATCAGTCCTCCGTCTTGTTCGTGATCTCGAGACCGGCGTCACGGCGCAGCAGCGTCTCGATGCTCTCGCCGTGCACCAGCAGGTGTGCGGTTCCATCCCAGACGCCCACGACAGCCGGGCGCGGAAGCATGTTGTAGTTCGACGACAGCGAGAAGCAGTACGCGCCGGTGTCGGGCACGGCGAGCAGATCGCCTCGACGCACGTCTTCGGGCAGGTAGTCGGCCTGCACCACGATGTCACCGCTCTCGCAGTGCTTCCCCACCACGCGCACGAGCACCGGCTCGGCGTCGCTGCTGCGCGAGGCGAGCGAGGCCTGGTAGTCGGCGTCGTACAGCTCGGGGCGGGGGTTGTCGCTCATTCCCCCGTCGACGGCGATGTATCGGCGGGTGTTGCCGGTGAGCTGATCGATCTGCACGTCTTTGATGGTGCCGGTCTCATAGAGCGTCACGCCGGCGCGGCCGACGATCGAGCGCCCCGGCTCGATCGCGATGTGCGGCACCGGAACGCCCTGCGCGAAGCAGGAGCGCTGCAGGGTCGACGCGATGTTCTCGGCCATCTGCTCGATCGGTCGCGGCAGGTCGGCTTCGGTGTAGGCGATGCCGAAGCCGCCGCCCAGGTTGAGCTCGGGCACGGGCCCGCTCTCGAGCAGCCGTTTCTGCACCTCGATGAGACGCGTGATCGCTTCGTCGAATCCGAGCGCGTCGAAGATCTGCGAGCCGATGTGCGAGTGCATGCCGACGAACTCGACGCGGTCGATCGCACGCAGACGGCGCACCGCCTCGTCGACGTCGGCCAGCGCCACCCCGAACTTCTGATCTTCGCGTGCCGTCGCCAAGAACTCGTGCGTCGACGCATGCACGCCCGTCGTCACGCGCAGACGCACACGCTGCCGATACGACGGATCTGCCAGCGGGCTGGACGCAGCAGGCGAACCGGCCGCTGCATCCGCCGTCGTCTCGGCGACCGCGTCTTCGATCACGGCCTGCAGCAGGTCGATCTCATCGAGCGAGTCGACCACGATCGTGCCCAGGCCAATGCCGACTGCGGCGCGCAGCTCGGCGTACGACTTGTTGTTGCCGTGCAGGCCGATGCGCTGCGGGGGCATGCCCGCGGCGACGGCGATCGCGAGCTCTCCCCCGCTCGAGACGTCGACGTTGAGGCCGGCGTCGCGCATCCAGCGCACGACGTCTGAGGTGAGCAGCGCCTTCGAAGCGTAGTAGACGGTGACGTCGGTGCCGATGGTGGCGAGTGCGTTCGCGAATGCGTCACGGATGCGGGTGGCCTGTGCGACTGCGGTGGCGCGATCGACCACGTAGAGCGGCGTGCCGAAGGTCTTGGCGAGGTCAGTCACCGCGACCCCGCCGATCTCGACCCCACCCGAGGCATTGCGGGCCGCGGTGTCTGGCCAGATGGCCGGATCGAGCGTGTTCAGGTCGTCAGGAATGGTGAGCCATTCGGGAGCCAGCGGTTCGGTGTGATCTGAGTGTGAGGGCACCCGCATATTCTACGTGGTCGGCACGTCGGTCCATCCCAGCTGGAGCAAACCCGCGGTCGTGGCACCGAAAGTGCAGAAAATACGGCCATCACGCAGCGATAGGCAGAGATTCTACAAACTCAGCGCACTGCCGCAGTCGATGAGCCACCGAGCTGCGGCGCGCACGAGAGAGCTGCGGCAGCGCTGCGGCGCGCAGCGGCGACCTCGCTGCGGCGACCTCGCTGCGGCGGCAGAATCACATGCGCTCTGGGGCCGAGACGCCCAACAGATTCAGGCCGTTGCGCAGAACCTGTCCCGCGGCATCGTTGAGCGCCAGACGGGCAGCGTGCACCGGCTCGACCGCTCCGTTGCTGAGCGGAATCACGCGGCAGTTGTCGTACCAGCGGTGGAAGTCGCTTGCGAGCTCCTCAAGATAGCGGGCCACGCGGTGCGGCTCGCGGAACTCCGCGGCTTTGGCCACGACGGCCGGGAACTGCGCGATCTTCGCGATCAGCTCGGTCTCGGTGGCATGCGTGAGCGTCGACGGGTCGAAGTCGAAGGCCGAGACGGTCACGCCGGCGGCGGCAGACTTCTCGGCGGCGGCGCGCACCTGTTCGACGTCCTGCCCGGGCAGCGCGACGGCGATGCCCGCAGCAGCCGCGTTCAGCCCCACGTTGTGCGTGCGCGCATGCGCGTACTGCACGTAGAACACCGGGTTGTCATTGGTGCGGCTGCGCAGCTTCTCGCCGTCGAGGTTCAGCGGCGAGTCGGCGGGATACCGTGCCAGCCAGTAGCGCATCGCATCGCTGCCGATCCAGGAGAGCAGATCATCGAGCTCGATGATGTTGCCCGCGCGCTTCGACAGCTTCGCGCCGTTGAGGTTCACCAGCTGCCCGATCAGCACGCTGATGTTCGTCTCGGGGTCGTCGCCCGCGGCGGCCACGATCGCCTTCAGACGATTGACGTAGCCGTGATGGTCGGCACCGAGGAAGTAGATGGCCTGCTCGTACCCGCGACGACGCTTGTCGAGGTAATACGCGGCATCTGCGGCGAAATACGTCTCTTCGCCATTCGACCGCACGACCACGCGGTCTTTGTCGTCGCCGAAGTCAGAGGTGCGCACCCAGGTCGCACCTTCCTGCTCGAAGACGCGACCCTGATCTCGCAGGTGCTGCACCGCATCCTGAATCAGGCTCGTGCCGGTCTCAGGGTTGATCGCGTGCAGGCGACGCTCGCTGAACCACACGTCGAAGTGCACGTTGAACGTGTCGAGCGAGTGCTTGATCTCGGCGAGCTGCTTCGCGTAGGCGAGCTCGCGTGCGGTCGACAGCTGCTCGTCGGCCGGCAGATCGAGAATGTCGGGCCGCTCGCCTTTGACGTAGGCGGCGAGATCCTGGATGTACTGCCCAGGATAACCGCCTTCGGGCGTGGGCTCGCCCTTGATGGCGGCGAGCACCGAGTCGGCGAAGCGGTTCATCTGGCTGCCGGCGTCGTTGATGTAGTACTCGCTGACGACCTTGGCGCCGGACGCCTTCAGCAGGCGCGCGATCGAATCGCCGAGTGCAGCCCACCGGGTGTGCCCGATGTGCAGCGGGCCGGTGGGGTTGGCCGAGACGAACTCGAGGTCGATCGAGTGGCCGGCGAGCGCCTCGTTGTCGCCGAAATGGTCACCCTGGCCGATGACCGTCGGCAGGATGCTGGCGCCGGCCGCGGCGTCGAGCGTGACGTTGATGAATCCCGGGCCTGCGACGTCGACCTCGGCGATGCCGTCGACGTCGCGCAGACGCCCGGCGATCGTCTCGGCGAGCGCACGCGGAACCAGTCCGACGCGCTTGGCATGCTGCAGCGCGACGTTGGTCGCCCAGTCACCGTGGTCACGGCTCTTCGGCCGGTCGATGCGCGGGGCCGGCACCGAGGTGAGCTCGGTCGGCACCTCGCCCGCCTCGGCGAGGCCGTGCAGAATGTCGACGATGGTCTGGGAGAGATCTTCAGGGGTCACGAGGGCTTATTCTAGCGGCTGCGAGCGCGCCGTGCCGCGCATGGCCTGCGGCGGATGCTATTCTGGTGGGCGTCTGTGCGCGCCTGCTCTGCGGGTGCGTGCGTTCTGCGCCCATAGCTCAGCTGGATAGAGCGTTGGTTTCCGGTACCAAAGGCCAGGGGTTCGAATCCCCTTGGGCGCACCGAACAGCACCAGTCGGTGTACCCAAAGAGCAGCCGAGCCGGCGATCGGTCAACCCGATCACCGGCTCGGCTGCCTTTTCGCTGAGTCTTACTCTCCTGTCGAGGTCGAGGCGTCGCTGGCTGGCCCGGTCGAGTCGATCGTGAGCACGAACACCAGGGTCTCATGCTGCATCACCGCCCCGTCGCTGCTGCCGTACGCCTCTGACGGCGGCACCACAGCCACCACCGTCGAGCCGACTTTCTGCCCGACCAGCGCCTTGACGAATCCGGGGATCAGCCCCGTCTCGTCTGCCGTGCTCGTTGCCGCGTCGCCGCCGTAGTTGCTCTCGACCTGCTTGCCGTCGCGCAGCTTGGTGAGCTGGTAGTGGAACGACACGCTGTTGCCCTCCGCGACCGTCTCGCCGTCACCCTGCTTGATCACCTTGACCTGTGTGGTCTTCGGTGAGATGCCGGTCGTGATCGTGGTCGTCGGGTTTCCGGAGTCGTCGAGCGTCACGGTGGGAAAGTCGGCATCGCTGAACGTGTCGGAGAGCTCGGGGTCGCTCGTCTGCACCTGGCCGATGACGTCGACCACCATAGCCAGCGGGTCGGAGTCGTCGAGCCCGAAGTAGCTGCTTGCGTTGCCGGCGCCGAGAAGGTCGGAGGCGCTGCCCGTGATGCTCAGGCGGGTTCCGATCTTCTTGCCGTCGATCTGGTCGGGCAGCGAGCTGAAGTACTGCTTCCACGATGTCAGGCCCGACGTGGTGTTGTAAGGCGAGAGGTCTTTCTGGTTGGTCGGGTCGTAGAGCGCCAGCCCGAGTTCGACGTTGTCGTCTTTGCCGACGGTGTCGCCGTCACCGTCGATCAGAGTCTTGGTCTGCACCTTCGAGGTGTCGACGTCGCCTGAGACGCTGACGGCCGCCGCCGTGCCGAAGTCGCCCGTGACGTCGATGCCGTTCGACCCGTTCGAGCATCCGGCCAGTCCTACCATCGTCACCGCGATCACTCCGGCTGTGAGCCACTTGCGCACGCTGCCACTCTCCCGTCTCTGGCCATGTCACAGCATGGCCGCGTTGTCTGCTTCAGATTCTGCTTCGTTCGCTCTGCGCGGCGGATGCCGTGGTACCGACGACCTCTGAACTGGCGTCTGCTGGCATGCCGGCCGAGCGTTACCCATCGTGGTCAGCGCACATTCCGACGACTCATGACTGCGCTGTGAATACGCTGAGCGTCTGCACCGCGGCAGGCGCAGACGGCCGCGGGCCGGGCGCTGGTGGCCGGGCGCTCAACTCCTTACCCGGCCCCAAGGCAGCACAGAGGGGCGCCGGCTGCCCGGACGCCCCTCTGTCTCAGCTGCTGAGCACGCGGCTCACTTCTTGGCGCCGGCCGCCTCGCGCTCGGCTTTCGCTTGGAGCTCGCTCGCAGCTGCCTGCGCACCGTTCGCCTCGCGCTCGTCGCGCGTCAGCCGACGCAGCTGCGTGACGTGACCGGGGTTCAGCTCGTCGAGCGACGAGACGCCGAGCAGCTTCATGGTGCGGATGATCTCGTCGCGCAGAATCTGAATCGTGCGATCGACGCCCTGACGGCCGCCGGCCATCAGACCGTAGAGGTAGGCGCGGCCGATGAGCGTGAAGTTCGCGCCCTTGGCGATCGCCGCGACCACGTCGGCCCCTGACATGATGCCGGTGTCGACGCCGATCTCGGTGCGGTCGCCGACGGCCTTGACCACGTCGGGCAGCAGCTGGAACGGCACGGGCGCGCGGTCGAGCTGGCGGCCGCCGTGGTTCGAGAGCACGATGCCGTCGACGCCCGCAGCCACCAGGTTCTTCGCGTCTTCGACGTTCTGCACACCCTTGATCACGAGTTTGCCGGGCCACATCTCTCGGATGACGTCGAGGTCGTCGAAGCTGATGGTGGGGTCCATCGCGCTGTCGAGCAGCTCGCCCACCGTGCCGCCGGTCGAGCTCAGCGAGGCGAACTCCAGCTCAGGCGTGGTGAGGAAGTCCCACCACCACCACGGCCGTGGAATCGCATTGATGACGGTGCCGAGCGAGATCTGCGGCGGAATCGAGAAGCCGTTGCGCTTGTCGCGCAGACGCTGCCCGGCGACCGGGGTGTCGACGGTGAAGAACAGCGTGTCGAACCCGGCCTTGGCCGCGCGTCGGGTGAGCTCGTAGCTGATCTCACGATCGCGCATCACATAGAGCTGGAACCAGTTGCGCCCGTCGGGGTTGGCCGCCTTGACGTCTTCGATCGACGTGGTGCCCAGAGTCGACAGGGTGAACGGGATGCCGGCAGCGCCTGCGGCACCGGCTCCGGCGACCTCGCCCTCAGTCTGCATCAGGCGGGTGAACCCCGTCGGCGCGATGCCGAACGGAAGCGCAGACGGGCCGCCGAAGATCTCGCAGCTCGTGTCGACATCCGTCGCCGGGTGCAGCACAGACGGATGCAGCTCGATGTCACGGAACGCCTGCCGGGCACGACGCAGCGAGATCTCGTCTTCGGCCGCGCCGTCGGTGTAGTCGAAGGCCGCACGGGGCGTGCGACGGGCTGCGATGCGGCGCAGATCCCAGATGGTCAGCGCCGAGTTGAGCCGCCGTCGGCGACCGTTCAGATCGATGGGTTTGAAATGCAGCAGATCGAAGATCTCGCTGGGCTTGGGAAACTGCCTCGTCACCATGTTCGCCACTCTCCTGTGAATCGCTGTCAGCGGCCCACACGCCAATGTGGTCGGGCCACCAGTTCGTTTCGGTCAGCCTAATCAGTGGCAGCAATGAAAGAAAGGGTTGCCTCGCCTCACTTCACGCGGTAAGCGCTGCAGCCGGCCTCGTCGGGCGCACTGGGGACGCGAAAGTCACCCTGGTGCGTCTGGTGCCAGAACCGAGTCAGGCCGTTGTCGACCTGCTCGACGTCGCGCTGGGTGCCCAGCAGCTCGAATCGATACAGTTCAGGCACCTGGCACTTGGTCGCGATGATCGGCCCGGCGTAGCAGTAGTACTCGCCGAAGTTCGTGTTGCCCGCGGTGATCACGCCGCGCAGCAGACCCCGGTTGACCGGGTCGTTGAGAAAGCCGATGACCTGTTTGGGCACGGCGCCGTTGCGCACTCCCCCGCCGTACGTCGGCAGCACCAGCACGAAGGGGCGCGAGACCCGCAACAGGCCCTCGATGCGGGGGCGCAGCGGAATGCGCACGGCATCGTGACCCACGCGGTCGACGAACCGACGAGTGTTCTCAGAGACGCTGGAGAAATAGACCAGCTCTGGCGACTCGTTCGTCGCAAGCTCTCGCACCGTCGCAGCTGTCGTCACCTGCATCACTCGTCATACCTCATCTGTTCACTCAGTATCCATATGTAGTGGTTACATCCGACTCAACCCACTACATGTAGTATTCACCGCTTCTGGGCCACGAGAGCCAGCCACGCCGAAGAGACAGACCAGAGACACCAGACTTCTTGCGAGAGAAGCAGGCTGATGCCGACGACTCTGTGGGATCGTCGACATCAGCCTGTGGCTCTGGAAAGCGCAGTGTCACCTCTTCTCTCAGCGCGTCGGGGTGAGTTCCACTTCTTCGTTCTCTTCACGAAGGGCGGCTTCGGCCTCTTCTCCGCTGCGATGACGGCGCAGCATCGTGAGCAGCGCACTCGACGGCCCGAACAGATAGACGATGCCGAACGCCACACCCAGCACAACCCCGATCATGCCGCCCGACGAGGTGTCGAACGCATAGCTGAGCAGAATGCCGACCAACACGCATACCGCAGCGATCAGCGGTGCCAGCCAGAGCATCCGCCAGATGCTCGACGTGAGCAGACGGGCGGTGGCCCCGGGCACGATCAGCATCGACACCGCAAGGATCACACCGACTGCCTGGAACGACACGACGACGGTGACCGCCAACGCACCGAGCAGCAGGCTGCTCAACACGCGAGTCGACAGCCCCAGCGAACGAGCGTGAGTGGGATCGAAGGCGAACAGAGTGAGGTCACGACGCTTCAACAGCACCACGACGACAGTGATCGCGCCGAGAACGATCACCTGCCACATGTCTGTCTTGGTGATGCCCAGCAGGTTGCCGAAGAGAATGTGGTTCAGATCGGTCTGGCTGGGCGTGATCGATATCAGCACCGTACCGAAGGCGAACAGCGTCGTGAACACGATACCGATGGCGGCGTCCTCCTTCACCAGCCGCTGCCCGCGCATGCCGCCGATCAGCGTGACGGCGATCGCGGCGAACAGCAGAGCGCCGACGGCGAAGGGAACACCCCAGATGTAGGCGAGCACCACGCCGGGCAGCACCGCGTGCGAGATCGCATCGCCCATCAGCGACCAGCCGATCAGCACGAGCCAGCAGCTGATCACACCGCAGACGAGTGCGGTGACCATGCCCACGATCAGCGCGCGCTGCATGAATGCGTACTGCCAGGGCTCGACCAGCAGTGAGAGCAGGTCGTTCATCGAATCACCTCTCTGGCCTCATCGGCGCTCAGGTCGAACGCTCGAGCCAAGTTCTGCGGCTCCAGCACTGCATTGGTCTCACCGTGCATGAGCACCGTGCGATTGATCAGCACTGACTCGGCGCAGAGCGCCGGCAGCGAGTGCAGGTCATGCGTGGCGACCAGGATCGTCGCGCCGTCGGCGACGAGATCGTGCAGCACACTGACGATCGTGGCCTCAGAGCGCTTGTCGACGCCGGCGAAGGGCTCGTCGAGCAGCAGCACACGTGCATGCTGCGCCAAGGCTCGGGCGACGAAGACGCGCTTGCGCTGGCCCCCAGAGAGCTGACCGATCTGCCTCTTGGCGAGACCGGTGAGTTCGACGCGCTCGATCGCCTCAGCGACCGCCTCGCGGTCGACCGCGCGCGGGTGACGCAGCCAGTTCTGGTAGCCATAGCGACCGAGCATGACGACATCCTGCACACTCAGAGGAAACGTCGTGTCGATGTCGTCATGCTGCGGTACGTATCCGATCATGCCGGCGCGACGCGCCGTGACCGACGACTCCCCGAGAAACGAGAGCCTGCCGCTGTGAATCGGGATGACGCCCATCAGTGATTTGAAGAGCGTCGACTTGCCGGCACCGTTCATGCCGACCAGACCGCAGATGCGGCCGGGTTTGATATGCACCGAGACGTCTCGCAGGGCGCGCACGGCGCCATACGAGACATTCAGGTCGTCGACGGAGATACCGTCGTCAGCAGCATCGATGCTCACTGTGCGTTGGCTCCGGTCAGACCATCGGCGATGGTGTCAGCATCATGCCTGAGCAGCTCGACGTACGTGGGCACCGGACCGTCTTTCTCAGACAGCGAGTCGACGTAGAGCAGGTGCTCGGGATCAGTCTCGAAGCGAGCGCCGGTGGCCTCGGCCACCTGTTCCATCGCCGAGGTGTTGACGGTCGACTCGCAGAACACCACAGGCACGTTTGCGGCTTTCACCTTGTTCTCGACGTCGGCCTTCTGCTGCGGCGTGCCCTCTGACTCGGCGTTGACCGGCCACATGTAGATCTCGTTCAGCCCCGAGTCACGGGTCAGGTACGAGAAGGCTCCTTCGCAACTCACCAGAGTGCGCTGCCCCTCGGGAACGCTCGACAGGCGCTGCTCCAGACTGTCCGAGACGCCCTGGAGCTGCTTTTTGTAGTTCTCGCCGTTCTGTCGGTAGTCGGCGGCGTGGTCGGGGTCGAGGTCGCTGAAGGCCTTGACGATGTTGTCGACGTAGATCTGCCCGTTCTTCGGCGACATCCAGGCATGGGGGTTCGGTTTGCCGCTGTACTCGCCCTCGCTGATGTCGATCGGATCGACACCCTCAGAGAGGTCGGCGCGCTTGGCCTTCGAGTCAGAGGTGAACTTCTCGAACCAGCGTTCCAAGCCCAAGCCGTTGTTCAGAATCAGGTCTGCCTTCGAGGCCTCTTTGATATCGCTCGGGGTCGGTTCGTAGTCGTGGATCTCAGCGCCGGGCTTCGTGATCGACTCGACTTTCAGATGGTCGCCGGCCACGTTCTCGGCCATGTCGTCAAGCACGGTGAACGTGGTGAGCACGAGAGGCTTGCCGTCGCCGTCAGCCGACTTCTGCTCACTGCCGCCGTTGGAGGTGCAGGCGCTCAGAGATGCGACCACCACCGTCGCGGCGGCAGTCGCGGTCACGACGCGCAGGAGTCTTGATTTTGCCCACATATACAGGTGTCCTTTCACAGACGATCGATTATTCGTTCTCATGCCAGCGCACCCGGTCGGGATTGCAGCGACAGCATCCACCGTAACCCAAACTGTTCGGGTGGCCGAACTTTTCTCTTCAATGTGGTAAAACTAATTGCAGATGGACGTGCAAGGCTCGCCCACCATGCGCGAGCCTGCGGCTCGTGATCACCGGGAGTGCATGTAGAGGAGCACGCGAAATGTCCATCGAATCTGAGACGCGTCCGAAACGGGCAGACGGCTCGCGCAGCCGACTGATTCAGCCGGCGAACGGGCCGTCGCTGCAAGAGATCAACTCGACCGTGCGCACACCGCCCGCCCATGCCGGGTTCTGGCGAACGCTCGCCGCATACAGCGGCCCCGGTGCGCTCGTCGCGGTCGGATATATGGATCCCGGCAACTGGGTGACCTCGATCGGCGGCGGCTCGCAGTTCGGCTATCTGCTGCTCAGTGTGATCCTGATCTCGAGCCTCACCGCGATGCTGCTGCAGTACATGGCTGCGAAGCTGGGCATCGTCACAGGCATGGATCTCGCCCAGGCGACGCGGGCGCACACGGGGCGAAAGACGGGCTTCGTGCTCTGGATCGTGACCGAGCTAGCCATCATGGCCACCGACGTGGCCGAAGTGATCGGTGCGGCCATCGCTCTGCACCTGCTCTTCGGCATGCCTCTCGTGGTGGGCGTCATTCTCACAGTGCTCGACGTGTTTCTGCTGCTCCTGCTGCTGCAGATCGGCTTTCGCAAGATCGAGGCCATCGTCGTCACGCTCATCCTCACGATCATGGTCGTCTTCATCTACGAGGTCGTCATCGCCCAGCCTGATCTGCCGCAGGTGTTCGCCGGCTTCGTGCCGAAGGCCGACATCCTCAAACCTGAGCAGCTGACTCTCGCCCTTGGCATCGTCGGCGCCACCGTCATGCCGCACAACCTGTACCTGCACTCTGCCATCGTGCAGTCGCGCGACTACGCCCGCGAAGACGACGTCGAGAAAAGGCGTGCGGTGCGCTTCGCGACGTGGGATTCAAACATCCAGCTCTCGGCCGCGTTCATCATCAACTGTCTGCTGCTGCTGCTCGGTGCGGCTCTGTTCTTCGGCGTCGAGAGCGACTTGGGCACGTTCGGCGCGCTGTACGACGCGCTCAAGGATTCCAGCCTCGCGGGTGCCGTCGCCAGCCCTGTGCTCAGCACGCTCTTCGCCGTCGCCCTTCTCGCCTCGGGCCAGAACTCGACGATCACCGGCACGCTGACCGGTCAGGTCGTGATGGAGGGCTTCATCAAGATGCGGATGCCGCTGTGGGCCCGCCGCGTGATCACCCGAACGATCGCGGTGATTCCGGTGATCATCTGCACGGTGATGTACGGAGGCGACGAGCAGGCCCTCGACAACCTGCTGGTCAACTCTCAGGTGTTTCTCTGCATCGCACTGCCCGTGTCGATGGTGCCGCTGGTCTGGTTCACCTCGTCGAAGAAGATCATGGGCAGCTTCGCGAACCCGCGGTGGGCCGTGGTGCTCGGATGGCTCGCGACCGGCGTGCTGACCGTGCTGAACATCAAACTCATCTTCGAGACCGTCGGTGATATGTTCGGGGCGTGAGACCCTTGCGCCCCTGCGCCCCTGCACGGCAGAGCGTTGCCCCCCCTCTCTGCTGCTCTTCTTCTCCCCCCTCCCCGCCCCTCCCCCGCCAGTTGGTCGCACACGTCGCCTTGGCTGTGCAGCGGTTTTTGCGGTCGCTGTGCAGCGGTTTTTGCGGTGAATCAGCCGTGACACCACAGATTTCGCTGCACAGGTTCGAGAAGTGGGCGCTGAGAGATGAGACTGGAAGGGGCAGGTTCACGGCTCGATTGTGTGGTTCTGGCACGTCAAACACACATCGAACGGCCAGACTGGCACACCCGTGGCTTTCGTGCGCCGATGCAGTCAACCTGCTCCGGCAAGAATCGTCAGCGAAACACCGATCAAGGCGATTCTGCCCAGACAAGTAACGACAGCACTGCTGTGATGCTCAGGAAGACGGTGATCAGACTCAGACACGCACCGATGATGTTGCCCCGGGCTCGTGTTCATGTGAGGCCGCCTAACCAATGGTCGTTCCCCACGCACAACACCGCAGCCGCACCCCAAACGACGCAGGAATGGGCCGAAAGTGCGACGATTCCGCTGCTCGTGCGAAGATTTCGGGGGAGGCAGCATTGTCTTCGGATGCTGCGACGACACTCGAGTGAGGATGTTGCCGCTGATGACCACCACTCCGGCCGGTGTCCTGATCGATCTCATCACCGTCAGTGCTTCGTCGCGTCTGGAACACCGATCCCCCGCCTCCAAGCCCGACGGCTGGGCTCTGCTCGATGCAGACGAACAGCGTCGTGCCGCTCGCCTGCGACATCCCGCGCGCAAAGCCCTCTTCATCGCCGCACACACACGACTGCGTCAAGAGCTCGGCATGCGCCTGAACTGCCCGGCGGCTGAGGTGCCTCTCGCCCGGATGCCCTGCCCGCGTTGCGCCGACCCCGATCATGGCCGCCCTGTGTTCGCCGTGAGCAGCTCTTCTCCAGAGGTTCACACCGCGATACTCACCGAAAAACCGGTCAAGGCACCAGTCCGGTTCTCAGTCTCGTACACTGACGACCTGGCGTTGATCGCCATCAGTTCTCGCCCGGTTGGCGTCGACGTCGAGTGCACGTTCGACAGGCCGACTACCGACCGGCTGCGAGAGATGCTGCTGACAGATGCGCTGCCACGACCGCTCGGTCACGAGATCAGCGAGGCGCTGCAGAACTCCGCGGTGTCGCACCGAACTGCTGCCGCGACGTCTTCTGATGGTGCCGAGAATGAGCTGACTCGCACGTGGGTGCGTGCCGAGGCACGCCTCAAGGCCTTGGGGTGCGGCCTCTGCGACTCTCCCCTAGGTTCGGAAGAGCACCTTCTGAATCAGACATACATGCCTGCAGATACCTCGACGATTGGCCAAGTTCTCGTCATCACCGACGTGCCATTGCTGCATGTGGGGTTGCTGCCTGATGGCTCAACACGGCAGAAAGTCAAGACGCGGAACCGCCAGCTGATCGCACACCTCGCCTTGGCAATGTAGCGCTGCCTTTGGCATGTCGCGATTCTTCGCTACGTCGCTTTTGTTGGCAATGCAGCACAGCCTTGGTCAGACAGCGATTCTTGTGGTGAAACCGCCGAGACACCACAGTTTTCGCTGCACAGCTTCGGGAAGAGAAAGCTTCGATGCTGTCTGAGGCAGGCGTATCAGGGGTGTTCCGCGTGGGATGCGCTGCATCAGCGTGACGGAGACCAGAATGCATCATCGTGCCTGCTCCAGAATGGCCTGATCGTCATCTGCGTATCTGAGCGCGTCATCCTGGACAGTCGCACGGTCACCGTCTCTGGCTGCTCGCGCAACGTCAGAGAAGTGGTCGACGACGCCTCCTCCGTCAGCGCGGACGGTCGCCGGCCAGGATGCTGCCTCAGTCAGCATGTCGGCTGCTCGGGCCGCTGCAGGACGGTCGCTCCGGGTGTCAGCGTCCAGCCATTCACGCATCCAGGCGTACCGGGCCGCGTCCTCGAACGTCCAGATGACCGTGGTCTTCTGCACCAGCGCACCGTCTGCAGGTTTCAGGTATGCGGCTGTTGCTGCTGCGAATCGGGTGCTGTCGTACTGTGCGGGGAGGACGATGTAGGCCGGCCACTGTGCCACGGCATAGCTCTCATAGTCATGCGATCCAGTGTTGATGTATTCAGTGTCGTCTTCTTCGGTCGAGGCCGACGAGTTGCCGAAGATGCCCGTCTGCGCGAGGAAGCCAGCACCGACAGCCACCCCTGGAACACCCACGAGCAACGAGATCAGAAGGACAAGCACTGCCCCTCGATGTGGTCTGCGGCGTCGAATGCCGATTGGCCTTTTCTCCGCTCGTGCGATGCTCTGCTGCACAAGCAGTCTGCTGACGTCATCCGTGACGGTGACGTTCCGCGCCGGGGCCGCATCTGAGCAGAACTGCAGCAGAGAGCCGCGTCGTTCATGATCAGACGACGAAGTCTGCTGCCGCCGGCCAGTGGCAGAATAGTCGGATGACCATCATCGCCTCTGCAGACGGATCAGCTCTCGGCAACCCCGGCCCCGCCGGCTGGGCCTGGTATGTCGACGACGACCACTGGGCGGCCGGCGGCTGGGATCACAGCACGAACAACCGCGGCGAGCTGCAGGCCGTGCTCGAGCTGCTGCAGGCGACGGCCGACCGCGACGAGCCGCTGCGCATCCTCTGCGACAGCAAGTATGTGATCAACTCCGTCACCAAGTGGATGCCCGGCTGGAAGCGCAAGGGGTGGAAGAAGTCTGACGGCAAGCCGGTGCTCAACCGCGATCAGCTCGAGCTGATCGATGCGGCCCTGCAGGGTCGCGACGTGCGCTTCGAGTGGATCAAGGGGCACGCCGGGCATCACATGAACGAGGCCGCCGACGAACGCGCGCACGGTGCCGCCCTCGCCATCCAGGCGGGTCGTGCGGTGGATGCCGGGCCCGGTTTCGCCGCATCGGCTGCGACCCCGTCGATCACCGACGCCTCGTCAGAGGCCACATCGTCGAGCTCGACTGCCCCTGACGCACTCACCGCCGAACGGCTGCTCGCCGACGCCCGAGGCTCTCGTGACCTCGCCACCGGTCGCGACCTGCTCGACGAGGGGTGCCGCATCATCGGCTCACGCGCTCTGCTGCCGGCCGCCGGCGATCAGCTCAGGTCGGCAGCGGCATCCGCCGTCACCGACGACGTTGCCATCGTGACATACGAGACTCGGTCACCGACGGTGGCCGCCCACTCGTCAGTCTGGGTTCGTCGCAACGGACGCTGGCTGCTGCGCCTGCACCAGGTCTCACCCGGCGGTCTGGCCTGAGTCGGCCGCTGCTCACCGTGTGAGCGACGCCCACCAGATCAGCAGCATCGTGACGCAGAATCCGCAGGCGTAGTTGATCGCCAGAAAACGCCGCCAGCCGGCGTTGGCCTGTGCAGAGTGCTCATCGCTGATCGACCGGAACGGCCATGCCGCGGCGATGTACGGCACGACCAGCAGCGCACCGAGCGGCCCCGGCCACGGTGTGACGAGCGTCAGCGCGCCAGCCGCCGCCCAGAGCCAGAGCGCCAGCCGCACCGTTCGCGCCGCTCCCAGCACTGTCGCGATCGACGAGATGCCGCCCTCGCGATCAGGCATGACATCCTGCACCGCGCCGAACGCATGACTGGCCATGCCCCAGAGCCCGAAGGCGACCAACAGCGCGACCAGCGGCCAGGTGAGACCGACGTCGGCGACGGCCAGACCGAACACGGCCGGGGTGACGAAGTGCAGGCTCGAGGTGACCGAGTCGACGACGGGCCGCTCTTTGAACCGCAGCCCCGGCACCGAGTAGGCGACCACCAGAAACAGGCTCGCCGCGAGAACGATCGCGCTGGCCGCGAACGTGCCGAGGTGCCAGGCTGCGAACAGCACGAGCAGCACGAACGGCGCGGCCGAGATCGCACCGCTGATCATGACCGCGCGGTGCAGTCGGGGTTCGAGCAGGGCGCCCTCCGCCCCGCCCTTGCGGGCGTTTCGCAGATCGCTCTCGTAGTCGAACACGTCGTTGATGCCGTACATGAGCAGGTTGTACGGCACCAGAAAGAGCAGCGTGCCCGCCACCAGCGCCAGGGTCTGCCAGGAGCCCGCGGCCAGCACGGCGCTCTGACGGGCTCCGTCGCCGGCGCCGAGTGAGAATGCCGCGGCGAACGGAAACGCCGTGTTGATCCAGCTCACCGGCCGTGATGAGAGCAGCACCGTGCGCGCGGTGCGCTCATGGTCTCGCATGAGGTGCCACAGTGCTGGCAGCAGTATCAGGGCGGCGAGGGGGTAGGCGAAGTCTTCGATCGGGGCCCGGCCGATCTGCCAACCGGTGCGGCCCTGGTCGGGGTAGGAGAACAGCCCCGCGGCGATCATCACGTTGTCGAAGACCGCGGTGAGCACGGCGAGGCCAGTCAGCGCGATCGCGAATGCTGCGAGCGCACGGGTGATGCGTGGTGCTGCCGACAACGGCCTGGTGTGCGGAGGAGTGTGACGCGGATGCGGCGCAGCGCGCCGACCGTCTCTGCGGCGCAGCACCCCGCACAGCACCGCCGCTGCAGCTGCAGCGGCCGCGACAGCGAGCATGATGAGGTTGAGCTGAGGATAGGTCATCGCTGCCGCCGTTCGAGCAGCCGCGCAGCTGCACACCACAGCAGCATCGCGCACCAGCAGAGCAGCAGCAGGAACACCGGCTCTTCAACCGGCAGCTCCGGCGCCAGCAGCACCCCGAGCTGCCACGGCCCGTCGGCCTGCCGAAAGTGACCGTGAGCGATGCCGAGCAGATCCCAGATCAGAAAGAACGCCACGCCGCCGACGAGCACCAGCGCCGCAGTGACGGGTGCACGCCAGACGAAGAGTCGCCATCGCCGGTCGAGCAGGGCGACGCCGATGAGTGAGAGCAGCAGCAGAATCAGATACGCGGCACTCATCGGTCACCCCCTGCCGTGGCCTTCTGAGCGCCTTCGGTCAGCGGCCCCAGTGAGGTGTCGCCGCGCACACGCTTGAGCATGATCTCGGCGCTGATCAGACACATCGGCAGGCCGACCCCGGGGATGCTCGACGTGCCTGCGTAGTACAGCCCCGCCACCTTGCGCGAGGCGTTTCGGGCACGCAGCAGCGCGCTCTGGCGCAGGGTGTGGGCGGGCCCCAGTGCGCCTCCCTGCCAGGCGTTGAGGTCTCTCGCGAAGTCTGCAGGCGCGACGGTGCGACGCACCACGATGCGCTCGGCGAGGTCGGGGATGTCTGCCCACTCAGAGATCTGTGCGATCGCCCGGTCGACGGCAGCCTCGACGGCCGGGGCTCCTGCGCCGTCGACGCCCCCGGCACCGATCCGGGTGTCTGCCGCGACGGGAATCAGCACGAACAGGTTCTCGCAGCCATTCGGTGCGACGGATGCGTCAGTGGCGCTCGGTCGGCACACGTAACAGGATGCGGGGTCGGGAACGCCGCAGCGATCGGCGAAGATGGTGTCGAAATTGGTCTTCCAGTCTGCGGTGAAGAACAGCGAATGATGCTCGAGCTGCGGCAGCCCGCCGCGCACCCCGAGCATCGCCAGCACCGCGCCCGGGCCAGGGTCGCGACGCTGCCACCACGACGACGGGTAGGTGCGCAGATGCGAGGGCAGCAGCTCGGTCTCGGTGTGGTGCAGGTCTGCCGCCGACACCACGATCTCGGCGAGGTGTCGGCGGCGACGACCGGTATGGTCCACCGTGGTCACGCCCGTCGCCTGAGCGCGCCGCCGCCGCGCGAAGCCGCTGCCCTGCCGGCGCCCACCCCGCGTGTCGATCGAGATCGCCCGCCGATCAGTGACGATGGTCACTCCCGCCTCACGGGCGACGCGCTCGATGGCCGCGATCACAGCCGTGAAGCCTCCCTGCGGATAGCGCACGCCGTCGTCGAGATCGAGATGGCTCATCAGATGGTAGAGCGCCGGGGTGCGCTCGGGCGACGTGCCGAGAAAGACCGCCGGGTAGCCGAGCACTTGGCGCAGCCTGCGGTCGGCGAACCGCGCCCCCACGAAGGCCTCCAACGTCTGCGTCATCAACCCCGGAAGACGCCGGATGTCGCGCAGCACCCCCGGCCGCAGCAGCGGTGTCAGTCGCTGCCACGACGTGTAGAGAAAGTGCTTCTTGGCACTGCGGTAGGTCATCGCCGACGAGTCCAGATATCTGCCGAGCGCCTCTCCCGCGCCGGTTTCGACGGCTTCGAATGCGGCCTGGTTCGCGCTGCGCGAGCGAGCGATGTCGAGCCGCGAGGCGGCCTGACCCGGCGTCGACGGCTCGAAGAACACTCGATATCCGGGATCGAGCGTCGTCAGATCGAGCTGTTCCGCAGCACTTGTGCCGAACAGCGTGAAGAAGTGGTCGAACACCTCGGGCATCAGGTACCAGCTCGGCCCGGTGTCGAAGCGAAACCCCTCGTGCTGCCAGGTTCCCGCGCGGCCGCCGATCGCATCCTGCCCCTCGAGCAGCGTGACGGTGTGCCCGTCACGCGCCAGCAGCGCAGCCGACGCCAGACCCGCGATGCCGCCGCCGATCACCACCGCACGCTGCCCGCGGTTCTGCGCTGATCGCTGATGCCGTCTCATCCTCTGCTACCGTCGAGCGACTGCGATGCCGTCGAGCGGTCCACCGCGCGGCCGTGCCGTCGGACGATGCGCTCATGCACCATGCACCGCGCCACGATCTGCGCCTTGCGCCACCCGGGCACCCGCGTGCGTCTGGTCACGAGCCCGTCGACCGACGTCTGCCGAAGGCGCCGGGAGAGCTCGGAGAACAGCGCATGCGCGCTGGCGACGGCCAGTCTGCTGCTGGCCGGCAGCTCGGCAATCGCCTCACCGGCCTGGGCGAGCTCAGCGTCGATATCGTCGAGAATGCCATCTCGGGCGGGCTCGGTCAGCCGGATGCTGCGATGCGGGCGCGCTGCAGCATCCGTCGTCTGCAGGGTCGTCTGCACGGACGTCTGCGCAGCGGGCGGCTCATCTTCGAGCCGCCCCGGCTGCCGGTCTTCGGCGACCGCGACGACCCCGGGAAAGTAGTTTCGACCACGCACGAGCACATCGTCGCCCAGGTCACGCAGGAAGTTCACCTTCTGAAAGGCGGAGCCCAGAGCACGTGCCCCCTCGCGCAGCCGTGCGCAGGCGACCGGATCCTCGACGAAGCAGGCCAGACACATGAGCCCGACGACCTCGGCAGACCCGTGAATGTATGCCGGCATCTCTGCCGCCGTGAACGGTGCAGGGTCGAGGTCACGCCGCATCGATGCGAAGAACGGCGCGATCAGCTCGGTGTCGATGCCTCGGCGGCGTGCCACGCTGGCGAAGGCGTGCACGATGGGATTCGTGCTGTGGCCGTCACGGATCGCCTCATAGACTTCGTCTTCGAGCGCGGCGAGGGCTTTGCCCTGCTGTACTGCAGACATCCCGGCCTGCCCTGCTGCGCCGTCGACCGTTTCGTCGGCGATGCGCACCAGTGCGTAGAGAGCCCTGATCTCGGGCCGCAGCGCAGGTGCGAGCAGTCGACAGGCGAGCCCGAACGACGTCGAGTACCGCTCGACCACGAGTGCAGCGGCTTGCATGGCCGTGCGCTGGTATCGCTGTGCGTCGGTCTCTCTCATCGCTGCCTCCCCGCTATCGCGTCGAGGTGGGTCTGCATGCAGTCTCTGAGGCGCTCCGACAGCGACTCGTCTTCGAGCAGCCTGCGGCTGACGTGCAGATGGTCCCTGGCTCGCAGCTCGACCGCCTCACGGGCACCGCAGGCGTTCAGCAGATCGCGCGCTCGGCACGCCCGTGCGTCATCGAGGGTGGGGTCACCGATCATGGTCTCGAGTTCTGCCCACACCGCCGTGTGCTGCGCGACGGCGATGAGCGCGGTGCGGGTACCGCGCTGCAGGTCGACCTTGGTGCTCTTTCCGGTGATCTCAGCGTTGCCGAAGACGCCGATGAGATCGTCGGTGAGCTGAAAGGCGATGCCTGCGTGTCGAGCCATATCGCTGAGATGCGCGATCTGCCGCGCATCGGCGCCAGCGAGCATCGCGCCGATGCGCACGGGAGCCACGAAGCTGTATCGCGCCGTCTTGAGCTCCAGGGTCTGCTCGATCTGAGACAGCGCATCGTCGGCCAGGGGTGGCACGGATGCGACCTGAGCCGGCGCAGTCGACCTCGACGACGGGGCTGTGTTCTGCTGCACCGTGCAGCGTGTCTTCTTGCCGTGTGAAGGGCGGACCTCGGGTGGCAGCAGACGGACCGTCGACTGCGTCTCCTCTGACCTGAGCGACTGTGTGACGTCGGCCAGCTCACCGGCGGCAGAGAGGTGAATCGTCTCGTCGAACTCGTCGAGAAGCCGCTCTCGCAGCCGATCTTCGACTCGCACACCTGCCAGGCGGCGAATGGCTGAGCTGAGCAGCAGATCCCCTCCGAGCGCTCCTGCCGCGAGCCCCCAGCTGCTGCCCGCTCCTGCCGCATGGGCGTTTCCCCGTGCCGAGAACTCGGCGATGGCGTTGGGACGGCCGCGTCGCAGCAGATCGCCGTCGATGAGATCGTCGTGCAGCAGAAAGGCTGCGTGCAGCATCTCAAGGGCTGCTGCTGCCTCGATGCAGGCCTCGCGGTGCTGCTCGGGGCCGCCCAAGGCCGTGAAGGTATCGATGAGCAGCGCCGGCCGAACGCGTTTGCCTCCCCCGATGCCGGTTCGCAGCGCCTGCCACAGCTGTACGAAACGATCGTCGACCTGTGCCGCCTTCCGCAGACTCTCGTCCATCAGCTGCTGCAGCCGTTCGTCGACGTCGGCCAAGGTGATCGACGTCACCTGTGCGTGCGTCGTCTCGGCGACATGACGGTTGGCTGTGGTCGATGCCGGGCGCGCGGACATGTGGTCTCCTTCAACAGCCGGCGATGACGGCTGACGTACAACGCAACTATATCTAACTTAGTAAGATTTCCAACTCGAAGCCCGTTCGCCCAGTAGGCTCGGAGCAGGGCGGCGCGACTTGGCGCGCATCGCTGCACGGAGGAGAACACGATGTCTGAGAGAACTGGGGAGACCACAGGCGCACCATCCCCACAGCCCATCGCGGGAACCGATCGCCGCCCGAACTCGTACTGGTATGACGAGCGCACCGAGAACGGCGCCCGTCAGGTGCTCGAAGCGGTTCGTCGTCTGCGACGCGCCGACCAGGCAATGCGTCACAGATCCGAGCGGTACATGAGGCTCAATGCGACCGACATGGAAGCGCTGCGACTCATCGTGGCGCGCGAGCGCTGCGGTGTGGCGACGACTCCTGGCGACGTCACCGCTCATCTCGACGTCACCAGTGCAGCGACGACGAAGCTGCTCGGACGCCTCGAGGCCGCAGGGTTCGTGACGCGATCGAGGAACCCCCTCGACGGACGCGGCCAGCTGCTGCAGTCGACTGAAGCCGCGCACCGGGAGGTGCGCCGCTCGCTGGGCGACATGCACGCCCGCATGATCGGCTTGGCCGCTGCTCTCGACGACGACCAGCAGCGAGCCGTCATCGGCTTTCTCGACGCCCTCGTCGAGCTCTTCGACGGCGGCAAGCACGTTGATGGCCCCAACGAGGCAGTCGACCACGACGCGACCGCACGGTAACGCACGCCGGTCGCACATGACCGACGTGAATTCGAGAGGAACCCCATGGCACTCCCCGCACAGACCACTCAGACCGCACCGACCACGACATCGAGCGCGACGGCGCAGGCGGACGCACCCGTCGAGTTCTTCTTCGACCCGATCTGCCCCTGGGCATGGATGACCTCTCGCTGGCTCACCGAGGTGCAGCGGCTGCGAGACCTCGAGGTGACCTGGCGGGTGATGAGCCTCGCGCTGCTGCCGGCGAACGCCACGCCCGCCCCGGAACATGCCGACGGCATTCGACGGTCGAAGGAGTACTGCCCGCTGGTCGCACTGGTCGGCGAGCGCGCCGGCAGCGCTGCGGTCAAGGCGCTGTATGACGAGATGGGCCGGCGCATCCATCTGGATGCCCGCACCGACGTCGAGGCTGTGGCTCGTGAGAGCCTGGCGGCGACCGGACTCGACGCGGCACTCTTCGACGAGCGGCACGCGGGGGATGCTCCTCTGGCTGCGAACCAGCGGGATGTCGCCGAGCGTGTGGGCACCGACGTCGGCACACCGGTGCTGACCGTCAACGGGCACTCGTTCTTCGGGCCGGTGGTGTCGCCTGCTCCGACCGGGGATGCTGCCTTGCGGCTGTACGACGGGCTCTCCCTGACGACCAGCGTCGACGGGTTCTTCGAGCTGAAGCGCTCGCGCGACGTCGGGCCGATTCTGCGGTGATGCCGATTCTGCACAGCTGGCCCGCGGCTCTGGACTTGTGCACAGACGACATGAGGGGACTGTCAAGGCGGCTGCCGGTGCGGCAGACTCAATGCATGAATCCGATGACAGAGACCCCGGCACCGACGCCTGACACCGCGAGCCACAGCGAGCATCCACGTGGTGCGCCTCGTGCCAGCACCCTGCACCGCAACGAGCTGACGTCATCAGTCGTGTCGACGCCGATCGGCCCGCTGCTGGTGGCGACGACCGAACGCGGCGTGGTGCGCGTCGCATTCGCCGCTGAGAGCATCGATTCCGTGCTCACCGACTTGGTCGACCGGCTTCGTCCGGACCGACTGATCGCCGACGAGGGAATCGGGAATGAATCGGTGCGTCACCTGGCTGCGGCCGAAGCACAGCTGCGGGAGTATTTCACGGGGCGGCTGCAGACGTTCACCGTGCCGATCGACGATGCGCTGTCATCGGGGTTCTACCTCGAAGTGCGGCAGGCGCTGCGCCAGGTGCCGTTTGGCACCACCACGACGTACACCGCCCTGGCCGAACGACTTGGGCGGCCCAAGGCGGTGCGCGCCGTCGGCACGGGCTGCTCGGGCAACCCCGTGCCCGTGATCGTGCCGTGCCACCGCGTGACGAGGGCCGACGGCAGTCTGGGCGGTTATCGAGGCGGCGCGCCGGCCAAGGCGATTCTGCAGGCCCTCGAAGCCGACGCGCTTCGCTGAACAGCACTGAGATCGCAGCCGTCATACTAGAGAGCATGAGGGGATACACCGCCGAACAGATCCGTGCTGCCGAGAAGCCGCTGCTCGAAGCCGGGCTGCCACTGATGCAGCGGGCAGCGACCGCACTCGCTCAAGAGGTTCGTGGCCTGCTTGACGATCACAGTATCGTGATCTCCGATGCGCATGTGCTGGTGCTCGTCGGGGCGGGAGACAACGGCGGCGACGCGCTCTTCGCGGCCGGTCGACTCGCTGATGCGGGTGCCGATGTGCGCATCGTGCCGACGGCTGACAGAGTGCACGATTCCGGTCTGTCCGCTGCCGAAGATGCCGGTGCGCGGCTGGCCGTTCCCGTCGGATCCCCCCAAGAGGCCTGTGTCGAAGCCGCTCGCACCGCGGCAGAGACGAGCGACGTGGTCATCGACGGGATTCTCGGCACCGGCACGAGACCGGGCCCCGGAGCGGCTCTGCGCGGCACGGCTCGGGCCGTGGTCGAGGCGGTGAACGAGGTGGTCGGCGAACGCAGCGATTTTCCGGTGCAGAGTCTCGACACCGCATCGCTCACGACGACGGCATCGACCTCGGCCCAGGCATCACGAGACGCGTCAGGCGATCGAGCCCATGGCATCCGCCCGATGGTCGTGGCCGTCGACATTCCCAGCGGGATCGACCCCGACACCGGCGAGGTGCCCGACCCGACTGTGCTGCACGCCGACCTGACCGTCACCTTCGGCGCGGCGAAGGCGGGGCTGCTGCAGCGCCCGGCCAAGGGGTATGCAGGTGAACTCAGCGTCATCGACATCGGCCTGCTCGGCGAATTGGTCGGCGTCGCACCTGCCTACGAAGACTGAATCGGTCACCGCAGCGCGCGAAACGCATCGGTGGCCTCGATCAGCCCGGCCGCGATTCCGGCTTCGTTCGATCCGTGGCCGGCGTTCGGCACAAAGGTGAGCTGTGACTGCGGCCAGGCACGATGCAGCTCCCAGGCACTGCGCGGCGGGCACACCACATCGTAGCGGCCCTGCACGATCACGCCGGGAATCCCGCCCAGGCGATCAGCCTCATCGATCAGCTGGTTCTCACGCATGAACCCGGCGTTCGCGAAGAAGTGGTTCTCGATGCGCGCGAACGCGAGCGCGAACCGGCGATGCTCGGCCAGCTGCTGCGAGGCTTGCACAGGCTCGTCGGGAATGAGCAGGTGACTGGTCCTCGCCTCCCACGCCGACCAGGCGAGCGCCGCGCGAAGGGCCACCTCCGGATCGGAGCCATTGAGCAGCCGGTGGAACGTCTCGATGTGGTCGCCGGCGAGTTCATCCGGCGCATGCTCGCGCAGCACTGATTCGTAGGCGTCGAAGAGGTCGGGGAACAGATTCTGCGCGCCTCCGCGGTTGTAGTACCAGTCGAGTTCCCAGCGCCGCAGCAGGAAGATGCCGCGCAGCACGAGTCCGATCACGTGCTCGGGGTGGGCTTCGGCATACGCCAGCGACAGCGTCGAGCCCCATGACCCGCCGAAGACGAGCCACCGCTCGACGCCGAGGCGTTCGCGGATGCACTCCATGTCAGCGACCAGCCGGGCGGTGTCGATGACGCTGAGGTCGGCGCCGTCAGCCGCATGCGGGGTGCTGCGCCCGCATCCACGCTGATCGAAGAGGATGATGCGGTACACGGCTGGATCGAAGAACCGCCTCTGCCACGGGCTCGTGCCGCCGCCGGGGCCGCCGTGCACGAACACGACCGGTGTTCCGTGCGGGTTGCCCGACTGCTCGACGTACAGGCGCTGTCCCTCCCCCACATCGAGATGCTCGGTCTGGTATGGCTCCAGCGCCGGGTACAGAATCTCGTCAAGGCTGCGCGTCTCGATCGCCGGTGAGTGGGCTGCAACGGATGCAGTGGTGGTGTCAGGCATGCTGCCAGACTAGCGCTCGCTCACCTGCATCAGCTGACTCGGCGAGCCACCCTGCGCAGATCACCGCGCCTCCGCACGAATATGCGCAGAACCTGCGTGGATCTGCGGAGATTCGGCGCGCACTGCGGAATTTCGGGAGCCCAGGGATCGGGCTCGGCATCCACCGCGGCAATCTGCGCATGCCAGCCCGGCCGGACTGGGACTGGAATGGGCGCACGTGGTCGGCATCTGACGTGGGGTGACCGGTCAGGTTATTTGGTTCATCACTTGACTAACGAACCAAAGTGCACGACACTGGACAGACAACGCAATCAGCCAGCACAACGCTCCACCACCTCGAGAAACACCAGAACCATCCGAGCCGAACAGCAGAGAGCAGGTGATCCGTGGCATTCGACAACGACCGGCCGATCTTCATCCAGCTCGCTGATCAGATCGCCGACGACATCGCCAACGGCGCCTACGCCGAAGGCACGGCGGTCCCGTCGACCAACGAGCTGTCGGCGTTCCACCGCATCAACCCGGCGACGGCAGGCAGGGCGCTGAACCTGCTCGTCGATCGGCAGCTGCTCGAGAAGCACCGGGGGCGCGGCATGTTCGTCGTCGCCGGAGCCCGAGCACAGCTGCTCTCCGAACGACGCAGCCGATTCGCAGAGCAGTTCGTCGCACCGATGCTGCGCGAGGCCCAGCGCCTCGGACTCACTCGCGACGAGGTGCGCGGCACCATCACCCAGATGAGCCAAGTCACACAGACCGTCGACACCAGCCACGCCACCCGCACCAACCCAACCAACCCGCCCGGCCAAACCGCCCAACCCACCCAAGCCGCTCAGTCAGCACACCCCGACCAGCTCGACCTCGACAGGAGGACCCGATGAAATCCCCCATCATCTCAGTGGCCGGCGTCACCCGCCGGTACGGCGACGTCGCCGCACTCGACGACGTGTCGTTCAGCATCGATCAGCCCAGCATCATCGGGCTCCTCGGTCGCAACGGCGCCGGCAAGACCACCCTGATGGCGCTGCTCACCGGGCAGGATCGCCCGACGGCGGGCAGCATCCACATCACGGGCAGCGGCCCGTTCGAGTCGGCGCGCGTGCAGGACGATATCAGCTTCATCCGCGACAACCAGCGCTACCCCGACGACTACCAGCTGAAGCATGCGCTGCGCATCGCGCCGCTGTTCCACCCGGCGTGGGATGCCGAACTGGCGGCACGCCTCGCCGACGCGTTCCGGCTGCCTGCTAAGACCAAGGTCAAGAAGTTCAGCCGCGGCCAGCTCTCGGCCCTGGGCGTCGCCATCAGTTTGGCGTCGCGGGCGCCGATCACGTTTCTCGACGAGCCGTACCTCGGCCTCGACGCGACAGCTCGGCAGCACTTCTATGACGTGCTCATCGAGGACTACTCGGCACACCCGCGCACGATCATCGCCTCGACGCACCTGATCGACGAGATGGCGCCACTGTTCGACCATGTGCTGGTGCTCGACCGTGGGCGGCTCGTGCTCGACCGCAGCGCCGACGACCTCGCCGGGTACGCATTCACGCTCAGCGGCGTCACCTCACGCGTCACCGCATATATCAAGGGCCACGAGGTTCTGCATTCGCACGAGATCGGCGCGCTGAGCACGGTGACCGTGCGTGGGCAGGCCGGCCGCGAGCTGGTCGCCGCGGCGGCCGCAGACGGTGTGGATGTTCGACCCGCGTCGCTGCAGCAGATCGTGAGCGCGCTCGGCGCAGGTTCGCTCACAGACGCGCGCGCCGCCCGCCCGAACACAGACCTCGGTGCCTCGCGCACCACGACCGTCTAAGGAGTGATCATGACTTCTCCCGCCTCTTCTTCCCGCATCGACGGCTCCGCCGGGCCGGGCCCGGCCACCACAGGCCCATCCACCGACACAGGTGTCGTCCGCCCCACCCCACTGCAGCGCATCGCTCGCGTCACCCGCCTGCAGCTGAATGTGCCGTCGAGCAGCCTACTCACTCCGGGGATCATTCTCGCACTGGTATTCGCCGTCTCGGTGATCGTCTCGCTGACGATTCAACGCGCGACCGGTGGCGCCCCCAGCGACCCGGAGTTCATCGCGGGCCTTCGCAACAACTCGGGTGCGGCCTGGTCTCTGCCCGGATTCCTCATCTACCTGGGCGTTGCCTCGGTGTCGACGACTTTCCCGTTCACGCTCGCCCTCGGCAGCACACGCCGATCGTTCACACTCGGCACCCTGGCGTTCCACCTGCTGATGGCGGTCTACGTCGCGCTCCTGGGCGGCGCTCTGCTGCTGCTCGAGCTGGCCACGAACCACTGGTTCATCGGCGTCTACGTGTTCGACACGCTGTTGTTCGGCTCGGGATCGCTGTGGCAGCTGCTCGTGACCGTGTTCTTGGGCACGCTCGCGTCGCTGTCGATCGGTGGGGCCTTCGGCGCGATCTGGGTGCGATTCGGCAACAAGGGCCCGACCATCGTGGCCATCGCGCTGGCACTGGTCGTCGCGCTCGCACTGCTGCTGTCGGTGCCGGCCTGGGCATGGATCGGCGCCCACTTCGCCCTCTGGTGGCTGGCCGCGCTTGCCGGCGTCATCATCGTGATCGCCTGCCTGGCGCAGTATCTCGCACTGCGCCGCGCATCGGTGCGGTAGCGGCGCAGCGGCACCCCACTTGCGCGAGGGCGCCTCAGGCAGATCGCTCGGCACCCCACTGTTCGCTTCAGAACTGCGTGTCTTCGCGCGATCGGTGGTGGTGCCGAGCGATCTCTGGTGTTGCGCAGCTACACCAGCTTCAGCAGCTGCTCGTGCACCGTGGTGTCACCGGTGAGCTCGGGGTGAAAGGCGACTCCGATCAGGTTGCCCTGAGTGACGGCGACGACCTCGCCCCGGTGACGCGCGGCGAGGGCGGCGCTCCCGAGCTGCACCACCCTCGGCGCCCGGATGAACGCGGCATGCACCGGCCCCCAGACCGTCTCGACCGTTGCCTCTTCAGACACGACCTGCGCCCCGAAGGCGTTGCGGTCGACCGTGATGCCCAGCCCGCCGATCGAGCGCTGGCCCGGCGCCGGGTTCTCGATGCGATCGGCCAGCATGATCAGCCCGGCACAGGTGCCGAGCGTCGGCAGCCCGCCCGAGATGACCTCGCTCAGCGCATCTGCGAGGCCGAGCGTGCGGGTGAGCCGATCGAGCACCGACGATTCGCCACCGGGCAGCACCAGAGCATCCACTCGCGGGCCGTCGGCGCCGATGAGGTCGGCGGCACGCCGAATCGGCACCGGCAGCACCTGCATCGACGCCAGCAGATCGACGTGTTCGCGCACGCCACCCTGCACCGCAAGCACTCCGACGCGGCGGATGCTCGGGTCTGGCCGCGAGCGCCTCGCCGGGTGGGCGCCTGTCGGGGCCGGCATGCTCACCACCCGCGCTCGGCCAGCCGGTGCGGAGCAGGCAGATCGGCGACGTTGATGCCCACCATCGCCTCGCCGAGCCCGCGCGAGGCCTCGGCGATGGCCGCCGGGTCGTCGTACTGCGCGGTGGCGCGCACGATCGCCGCAGCGCGCTTCGCCGGCTCGCCCGACTTGAAGATGCCCGAGCCGACGAACACGCCGTCGGCCCCGAGCTGCATCATCATCGACGCATCGGCCGGTGTCGCGATGCCGCCCGCTGTGAACAGCACGACCGGGAGCTCCCCGTGCTCGGCCACCCACTGCACCAGGGGCAGCGGCGCCGCAAGCTCTTTCGCCGCGACGTAGAGCTGCTCGGGCTCTGCCGCAGCGAGCGCCTGCAGGCGAGCGATCTCGCCGCGAATCGTGCGGATGTGCTTGGTCGCCTCTGAGACGTCGCCGGTGCCCGCCTCACCTTTCGAGCGAATCATCGCCGCGCCCTCGGCAATGCGACGCAGTGCCTCGCCCAGGTTCGTGGCTCCGCAGACGAACGGCACCGTGAAGCGCTGCTTGTCGATGTGATTCACGTAGTCTGCGGGGCTCAGCACCTCGGATTCGTCGATGTAGTCGACACCGAGCTCCTGCAGCACCTGCGCCTCGACGAAATGCCCGATGCGGGCCTTCGCCATCACCGGGATCGACACCGCCGCGATGATCGAGTCGATCAGATCGGGGTCGCTCATGCGCGCCACGCCGCCCTGTGCGCGAATGTCGGCCGGCACCCGCTCGAGCGCCATCACGGCGACGGCTCCGGCGTCTTCGGCGATGCGCGCCTGTTCGGCGGTCACGACGTCCATGATGACGCCGCCCTTGAGCATGTCGGCGAGCCCGCTCTTGACGAGGGGCGTGCCGTAGGCGGATGCAGTTGTCGTGTTCGCAGCAGTGGTCTCGTCTGCGATGGTCTCGTTCTCAGTCATGGCCTCCACTGTCGTCCGAGAAGTGGCATGAGACAAGATCCAGTATCTGATGTTTTCTCTGGACCACTTCGTGTCTTATGGATCACAATGGAGAGCATGCGTGCTGCCCAGCTGCTGGAGCTTCCGATCGAGCTGCGATCCGATCGCGGCTCGTCACTGCCGTCTCAGCTGGCCGCGGCCGTTCGAGAGCTGATCGACACCGGTGTGCTCGCCGCCGGCGACGCACTGCCCTCGACACGGGCCTGGGCGCGGCAGCTGAGCATCTCACGAGGAACGGTCGTCACCGCCTTCGAACAACTCGGCGCCGAGGGATATCTCGAGGCACGACGGGGCTCGGCCACGCGAGTGAACCCGCGTCTGGCCGCGATGCATCCGCGCCCGCCGTCACCCGCCCACGTCAGCACACCGCAGGCAGCCCCGCTGGGGTCGGTGTCTGCCTCGGCGCCGACCCCAGCGCGCAGGCGCCCCCAGACGGCGCCTCGGGCACCACGGGTCATCCACGATCTGACCCCCGATCGGCCGTCGACCGAGCACCTGGTCACGCCGGCCTGGCGCGCGGCCTGGCGAACGGCTGCCGAGACGGTGCCGGCCGCCCTGCCGCCAGCCGGCCTGCCGGCACTGCGCGAGCAGATCGTCGAGCACCTGCGTCGCATGCGCGGGGTCAGGCGCGACGCTGACGCCGTCATCGTGACCGCGGGCGCGCGCGAAGGGCTGGCACTGCTGATGCTCGCGCTGTTCGGCACGGCCGCTGCCCCCGCCATCGGCGTGGAGTCACCGGGGTACCCGTCGCTGCGACGCGTGGTGACACGGCTGGGCGCGCGACTGCAGCAGCTGCAGGTCGACACGTCGGGTCTGCTCACCGATCGCCTGCCACAGCCTCCTGAGACGGTGCCCGACGCGGTGATCGTGACTCCCAGCCACCAGTATCCGCTGGGCGGGTCGCTGCCCGCCGACCGCCGCCGCGAACTGCTCGAGTGGGCTCGCCGCAACGAGGTGGTCATCATCGAAGACGACTACGACTCCGAGCTGCGCTACGTCGGCCAGCCGCTGCCCGCCCTCGCCGCCCTCGACGACCCGCACGACGGCGTGGTCGTGACCCTCGGCACATATTCCAAGACGGTGGCGCCCGAAGTGGCGACAGGTTTCGTGATCGCCGGCGATCGGCTGCGCGAGCGGATGCTGCAGGTGCGTCGCGATCTCGGCTCGCCGGTGTCTGCGGTGACGCAGATCGCCTTCGCCGAGTATCTGGCGTCGGGAGAGCTGCGCCGCCATACCGCGCGCATGCGACGCATCTATCGCCAGCGGCGCAGCCGTGTGCTCACCCGACTGCAGGGAGTCCGGGGCATCACGGTGTTCCCGATGGACGGCGGCCTGCACGCCGTCATCGAGGTGATGCACGACAGCAAGCAGGCAGAGGCGATGCGCACGCCGGCCGCAGGTGCCGGGCGCGCCCAGGGCGACGCGAGCAGGGCATCCCGCGAACGCGAGACCGGCCTCGTGCGCCGGTGCACCGCCGCCGGCCTCGCAGTGTCGCCGCTGTCGACCTATTGGAGCAGCGGAGACGACGGCGAGTCTCGACATGGGATCGTCATCGGCTACGGGCACCTCGACGACCAGGAGCTCGACGCGGCGATGCTCGCCCTGGCCCGGGTGCTGATCGAAGAGTCAGTGTGAGAAGCCGCCGATGACGACGTTCCATTCCTGCACATGGCGCTCGGCGACCAGACCGTTGGCGACCATCGGGTCGTCGTCGCTCAGCGCGGCGGCCTGCTCGATGCTGTCGGCCTGGAAGATCAGCAGCGCGGTGTTCGGGCCGGCCGTCGTCAGCGGGCCCGAGGCGAGGATCTGCCCGGTTTCGCACAGCCCAGAGAGATAGGCGCGATGCGAGGGGCGGACCTCGCCGAGCTTCTCGGTGTCGTCGACATACTTGTAGGTGATCGCGTACAGCGCCATGCAATGCTCCGTTCGATGGGGTGAGCAGGCCGGCTGTGACAGCCGGCCTGCAGATCATTATGCCCCGCGCTCCGAAGCTCGCGCACCATCCAGGCGCGACGGCCACCAGAGCACCCGGCGCATCGATATCGCGAGCGCCGGCACCAGCAGCGAGCGCACCAGAATCGTGTCGAGCAGCACGCCGAAGCTCACGATGATGGCGAGCTGCAGCAGGAAGAGAATCGGGATCACGCCGAGAGCGGCGAACGTCGCGGCGAGCACGACGCCGGCCGAGGTGATCACCGAACCGGTCTGCACCAGACCCTCGTCGATGCCGCGACGGGTGCTGAGGTGCGCGGCCCGCTGCTGCTCTCGCGTCAGATCTGCGTCAGGCACGCCGTGGGCGACGAAGAGCCGCGTCTCTTCACGCACCCGCGTCATCAGGAAGATGTTGTAGTCGACCCCGAGCGCGACCAGGAACACGAAGCCGTAGAGCGGCACCGACGGATCGGCGCCGGGCAGGTGCAGCACGTGATCGAAGATCAGCGATGAGACGCCGAGGGCTGCGGCGAATGAGAGGACTGTGGCCCCCAGCAGCATGATCGGCGCCACGATCGACCGCAGCAGCAGCATGAGGATGATCGTGATCACCACCAGCACGACCGGAATGATCAGGTTGCGGTCGTGCATGGCGGCGTCGTTGGTGTCGACCGCCGTCGCGGTGACCCCGCCGACCAGCGCGCTCGGAGCGGCCGTGGCCAGCTCGTCGCGCAGGTCGCGCACCGCCTGCTCTGACCTGGGGTCGTCGGCGCCGTGCTCCAGTGTCGCGCGCAGCTGCACGTGCCCGTCGACCTCGAGCGGCTGTGCGCCCGGAATCGGCGCACCGCTCGGCCCGTCGGTCACCTGGTACGCGCCGCTCATGCCGTCGGCTGCACGCAGAGCGTTCAGCGTGACCGCCGCATCCGCCGTTTCGGCGATCACTGTGACCGGGCTGCCGGTGCCGCCGGCGAAGTGCTGCTCGAGCAGCGCCTGACCGGTCGACGACTGGTTCTCGGTGAGCACCAGGTCGCGCTGCTGCACGCCGTTCGCGTTCAGCCCGAACAGTCCGGTCGCACCGGCGGCGAGCAGCACGATGCTCGCGATCCACACGGTGCGATGACGACGGTCGACGAATCGAGCCACTGCGGGCCACAGCCGACCGGTCGGCTCACTCGCCGCGTGTGCCGCACGCAGCCGCGGCACGTTGGGCCAGAAGCCCGCGCGACCGACCAGGGCGAGCAGTGCGGGAAGCAGCGTCATCGCGGCGAGGAACGCCCAGACGATGCCGATCGCGGTCACAGGTCCGAGGCTGCGGTTCGAGTTCAGATCGCTGAGCAGCAGGCAGAGCAGCCCGGCGACGACCGTGCCGGCCGAAGCCGCCACCGGCTCGAGATTCGCGCGCAGGGCGCCCAGCACCGCCCGCCAGACGCTTGGCTCGGTGGTGAGCAGCTCACGATATCGGTGCACGATGAGCAGCGAGTAGTCTGTGCACGCGCCGATCACCAGAATGCAGAGGATTCCCTGCGACTGCCCGTTGAGCTGCACGACGCCCGCCTTGGCGAGCCAGAAGACGGCGAGGATCGAGGCGCACAGGGCGAACACCGAGGTGGCGAGCACCAGCAGCGGCAGCAGGAGCGACCGGTACACCAGCACGAGAATGACCAGCACGGCGCTCAGGGCCACGATCAGCAGCACGCCGTCGATGCCGGCGAAGGCGGCGCTGAGGTCGGCGGCGTAGCCGGCCGGACCGGTCACGTGCGCCTCGATGCCGGCGGATGCCAGGGCATCGTCGGCGAGCGCCTGCTGCAGCTGCTGCACGGGTGCCTTCAGTCCGTCGCCGCGGTCGAGTTCGACGACGACCTGAGCCGCCTGCCGGTCGTCGCTGGGAATCACCGGCGAAGTGGTCGCACCGTCAGCGGCGGCCGCGACCCGGTCGGTGATCTGCTGCAGGTCGGTCGCGGTGAGCTCGCGGTTCTGCTCTGTGGTGAACACGACGACAGCGGGAATCGCATCGGGGTCGTCGGCGAAGCGCTGCTGCCACTGCTGCACCTGAGTCGACTGCGAGCTGGCCGGCAGAAACGTGGTGGCATCGGTCGAAGCCACCTGCGAGATCTTGCCGAAAGTCGGGCCGCCCAGACCGCCCAGCACCAGCCAGAGCAGGGCGAGCACGACGGGCAGGCCGATGCGCAGCCAGCGGCTCGGCTGTGGCGAGGCCGCCTGCCTGCCCTGTGGCGGGCGCGAGCCCGTTCGATGAGAGGTGTCGGGCAAGGTGTGCATGGGCCGATCGTAGCATCGCCTGTTTACCAAGTAAGCTACTTGCACGTCTCACCGTCGAGAGGATCGACCATGAAAGTGCTCATCGCCGGAGCCAGCGGGCTCATCGGCTCAGAGATCCGTCAGCAGCTGACCGACACCGGACACGAGGTCGGCGTGCTGACGCGGCCCGGCTCCCGCCCCCGCCCCGATTCGACGCTCTCCTGGCAGTGGCAGCCGGCGGCCGGCGAGCTCGACCCCGCTGCGATCGAGTGGGCCGATGCGATCGTCTCGCTGAACGGCACCAGCATCGCGAAGCTGCCGTGGACCAGATCGCGCCGCCATGGCATCCTCACAAGCCGCATCGAGAGCACTCGCACGCTGGCCCGGGCGATCGCGGCGTCGGCCGCTCCTCCGAAGGCCTGGGTGTCAGCGTCGGCCGTCGGGTTCTACGGCAGCCGCCCCGGCGAGCGGCTGACTGAGCAGGCCGACGCCGGAGAGGGGTTTCTCGCAGAGGTCACACGACGGTGGGAGGCGGCGACGAACGCTGCGACGGAGAGCACGCGCGTCGCGCACGCGCGCACCGGCATCGTGCTCTCGACCCGTGCGGCGCTCGGGCCACTGGTCGCACTCGCGAAGTTCGGTCTCGCCGGCAGACTCGGATCCGGGCGACAGCACTGGCCGTGGGTCTCTCTGCGCGATGAGGCCGCGGCCTATGTGCACCTCGCGACCGCGAGCGAGATCGCGGGACCGGCGAACATCGCGGCGCCGAGCGGCGCGACCAGCGAGCAGGTGACTCGGGCCGTCACCCGGGCACTGCGTCGGCCCCATGTGCTGCCGGCGCCGGCATGGGCCCTGCGCGCGGTGCTCGGTGCGGCGGCCGATGACCTGCTGCTCGCCGACCAGCAGGTGGTTCCCGAACGGCTGACCGGTGAGGGATTCGTCTTCGGCGACGATGATCTGAACCGAGCTGTGCGCGAGGCCGTTTCGATGAGTTGAGGGACGTGAGGGAATAGGCGGCGCACAGACGCGTTCTCTAGACTGTAGACGCGCCGCGGCACCGCTGCCGATCAGCGACATTGACAGCGCGGCTGACCACGACACGACACTGAGGAGGCCTTCGTGGCTCTGGACAACCCCGTTCTCTCGAGAAACCCCTATTTCAACGGCAAGACGCCGCAGGTGGGTGAGACCGCGACGGCCGATCAGCTGCGCCAGATGTACGATCGCCCCGCCGGCGCCGAGCCGCAGGCCCAGCAGGGCGTTCCGCAGCAGACCCGACCGCAGGCCTTCCCCGCTGCCGACTCGGCTCTGCCCACCTCGGAGCGCATGACCTACGACGGCGTCATCGTCAAGACCGCAATGCTCTTCGGCACGATTCTCATCGGTGCCGTGGTCGGCTGGATGGTTCCTCAGCTGCTGTTCGTCGGCGTCATCGGCGGCCTCGTGCTCGGCCTGGTCAACTCGTTCAAGAAGCAGCCGTCGGTGCCGCTCATTCTCGCCTACGGAGTCTTCCAGGGCCTCTTCGTCGGTGCGATCTCGCAGGTGTTCGCCGCCACCTACTACGGCGGCATCGTCATGCAGGCCGTGCTCGCGACGCTCAGCGTGTTCGCTGTAACCCTGGTGCTCTTCACGAGCGGCAAGGTGCGCGCCTCGGCGAAGGGCGCCAAGATTCTCATGATCGCCATGGGCGGGTACCTGTTGTTCAGCCTCGTGAACGTCGGCATGATGCTCTTCGGAGCGACCACGAACCCCTTCGGCGTGCTCGGCATGCAGATCTTCGGCATCCCGGTCGGCGTGCTCGTCGGCATTCTCGTGGTCATCATGGCCGCATACTCGCTCGTCCTCGACTTCGACATGGTCAAGACCGGGGTGCAGCAGGGCGCGCCGGCCAAGTTCGGCTGGACGGCCGCGTTCGGCATCGCCGTCACCGTGATCTGGCTCTACGTCGAGTTTCTTCGGCTGTTCGCGATCATCGCCAGCAGTCGCGACTGAGGGCTCCCTCCGCCAGCATTGTTCGGCCGACCACGCGCCCCGTTCACGGGCGGGTGGTCGGCCGTTCTTGGCGTTGACCGGCTTGTGCGGTACACTACGAGATACATCTTGTATCTATGTTGTATACCCGAAGGGGGCTGGTCGTGGCGGCGTTGGCGTCAGAACGCGTCTACAGCGATCTCAAAGAGCGCATCATTCTGGGAGACATCGCCGGCAACACACTGCTCAGCGAAGGAGAGATCGCCGACCAGCTCGGCGTCAGCCGCACGCCGGTGCGCGAGGCGTTTCTTCGCCTGCAGGCCGAAGGCTGGATGCACCTCTACCCCAAGCGCGGCGCCCTCGTCGAAGGAGTCGACAGCAGTGAGGGCAACGAGATTCTCGAGGCCCGCCGACTGATCGAGTCGTGGGCGGCGAGTCGCCTGGCTGCCGCCCCCGCCCTGCTCACCAAGGTCGCCGACGAGCTCGAGACCACGCTGATCAGCCAAGAGGCCGCACTCGCCGAAGAGCCAGATCTGCAGGCGTTCATCATCGCCGACCTGCACTTTCACCAGTTGCTGGTCGAGTCGGCCGGCAACCGTATTCTCACTGCGGTCTATCGGCAGCTCAGCGACCGCCAGCGCCGGATGACAGCCTATGCGGTCAAGACGGGCAGCGACCGCCCGTATCGCGTGCTCCAGCAGCACCACGACCTGCTCGACGCGCTGCGCACCGGTGACCCACACAAGTTCGTCAAGGCGCTCGACCACCACTTCAACGACATCCACGGGGCAAGCCCCCGTTGATCACGTGCTGAACGCAGCGCATCCCGACTCGGTGCAGCCACACCACCATCCAGTTCGATTCGTCGAGTGAAAACGAGAAACACCACACGCATGTCCCAGCACAATCCCTCCAACGCATCCGCAGCGTCCGCCGCAGCAGCAGCGATGCCAGACCGACACCCCCGCTGGCAGCCGAAGCGACCTGACTGGCTCGCCGCCGCGGGTGTGCTCTTCGCCGTCGCCTGGGGCGGCAACGAGTTCACCCCGCTGCTCGCGATGTACCGCATCCACGAGCACATGAGCGCGCAGAGCGTGAATGTGCTGCTCGGGGCATATGTTCTCGGCATCATCCCCGCCCTGCTCATCGGCGGGCCGCTCTCCGACCTGCGCGGCCGCCGACCGCTGATGCATCTCGCGCCGGCGCTCTCAATCGCGGGCAGCCTGCTGCTCATGTTCGGCGGCGAGTCGCACATGCTGCTCTTCGTCGGGCGCATCTTCTCGGGCCTGGCGCTCGGCCTCGTGATGGCCGTCGGGTCGAGCTGGATCAAAGAGCTCTCGATGCGGCCGTACTCCACGACCGGGGATGCCGGAGCCGGAGCCCGCAGAGCCACCATGGCACTGACGGTCGGGTTCGCTCTCGGCGCCGTCGTCGCCGCGCTGCTCGCACAGTTCACACCGATTCCCGAGATCGCGCCCTATGCGGTCAACATCGTGCTGACCGGCCTGCTCTGGCTGCTGCTGCTGGGCACTCCCGAGACGAACGCGTCGATCACCGGCATCCCGCTCGGCGGCGACCGCAACGCTGCCACGGCATCTGCCCCGGCCCCGCGTCACGAGAGCCTGCGGGATGCATTGCGTCTGAAGGAGGCGGTCTCCCCCAGATTCCTGCTGGTGGTGCTGCCGATGGCTCCGTGGGTGTTCGGTGCGGCCGCCAGCGCGTATGCGGTGCTCCCCTCTCTGGTCATGGATCAGGTGCCCGGCTTCGAAGTCGCCTTCGCCGGCATCCTCTGCTTCGTGGCACTGACCTTCGGCGTGCTGAGCCAGCAGCTGGCGCGCAAGTTCATCAAGCCGCACAGCCAACGGGCTATCGCCTCGGCGATGTGCGCCGTGATCGTGGGTGTGCTGATCGCTGCCCTTTCGGCTTTCACGCACAGTATGGTGATCACCATCATCGCCGCGGCCGCGCTCGGGTTCGCCTACGGCCTGCTGCTCATCGCGGGTCTGCAGGAGACCCAGCGCAATGCCCGCCCCGAGCATCTGGGCGGCATGGTCGGCGTCTACTACTCGCTGACCTACCTCGGGTTCTTCATCCCGGCGATTCTCTCGGCTCTGGCTCCGATGATCAGCTACGGCGCCATGTTCCTCGGCGGTGCGGTCATCGCCGCAGTGAGTGTCGTCCTGATCGTTGTGGGCACTCGCAAGTTCTGACCCGAGCGCTCATTCCTGGGAGCCGGGCAGACGGTCGCCGAGATCCCCCATCAGCCGCCCACGATGATCGATGCCCAGCCGGGCGAGAATGCGCTGCACATGCCCCTCGACCGTGCGCTGCGAGAGCACCAGGCGGTCGGCGATCTCACGATTGGTCAGTCGCTGCCCTGCCAATGGGGCGATCTGCCGCTCTCGCCGCGAGAGACGCGGGTCGTCCCAGCGGGCACGACCGAGCAGCGGAGTGTTCACCTGACCGACCTCGGCGAGCAGGCCGTGCATGCGCCACAGCGCCGCATCCGCGTCAGAGCGATCTCCGCAGGCGCGCAGCAGACCTGCTCGAGTCGCCTCGCATTCCGCCGCCTGCACCGGGCGACCGACCTGTTCGAAGAGGTCAGCGGCAGTCGCAAGCATCTCCGGCTCCTCCTGACCTCGACCGGTGATGAACCGCAGCATGGCCTCAGCGAGCTCACCATCGAGATTCTCGGCCTGTCGGTGCGCGCAGGCGACCAACTGAGCGGGAACAGGCAGTGGCAACAGCCGTGCCCGATCATGCACCAGCCGCAGGGCCGACCACGATTCGCTGCGCGATTCTGCAGCGGAGATCGCCGCGTCATATCGTCTCGACGCCTCATTCCAGTCGGTCTCGACACCTTCACGGCGATTCTTCTGCCACTGCGTCAGTGCGCTCGTCATCAGGTCGCGACGACGAATGTCGGCACGGAACATGCGCGACGCTCCGGTGATGGGATGTTCCTGCTGCGCATCGCTCAGGGACTGGGCACCGCTCGACTGGGCACCGCTTCTCTCCAGGCCGCCTGAAACACCTGCCGGGCGCCCATCTGCACGCGGCGCATCATCGAGCAGCGCCTCGACCGCGCGCACCGCCGAGACGGCGTACTCGCGCAGCCCGGTGGGATCATCGCTGTGCAAGAGGGCGAGCCCCTGCCGCAGCATCGTTCTGGCGATGCGCAGATCACCGGTCTCGCCGGCGATCACTCCCAGGCCGAGTGAGGCGTTTGCATCGTCGACAGAGGTCTGCGCCACACCTTCGATCATCGCCGACACCGAGAAGGCGCCCCATGGCCGTCGGTGGCAGAGCAGCCCGTACAGATGGGCGTGCACGAGTTCATTGGCGATCCACCGGTCGACTCTGCGAGCGCTGGCCTGCATCTCGACGAGCGCTCGCTCGATGCGCTCGACGCGTGTCAGGGGCGCACCTGACGACAGGTCGCCGAGCAGGGCATAGGCGCATGCCAGCCATCGCAGCCGGGCAGGTGCATCACCGTCGTCGGCGACAGCATCCAGCGCGGCCACCTCGACGGCTTCGCCTCTGCGAATCTCGCGCACCAGTGTGAGAACTCGGGCAGTCTGCGCGTCGAGGCCTTCAGGCAGCTCCGGCCCCTCGGCGAACCACAGGCCGGCGAATGCTCGGGTCAGCGGATCGCGCAGACCGGAAAGCTCGGCTCGCGCCTGTTCGCCCCGCCCGGTGCGCAGCAGCGAGTACAGACGCTGAAAGGTCGCTTCCTCGCTCTGTTCAGAGGTGAGATCCTCACGACGCGTGAGGGTCTCGAGCAGCGGCAGTGTGGCCGCCAGATCTCCGGCCTCCACGTAGACGGCGACGGCGTTCAGCAGCTCTGCGGCAGAGAGCGTCTCCGGTTCGAGATCGAGTCGGCGGCAGATGATCTCGGCCTCGCTCTGCGCACCCCAGCCGGCGCGCAGGGACGCCGGCACCTGCTGCAGCCGAAGCAGAGCACGATGCAGTTCGCCCCGACCGGCATCCGCGAGCAGTGCCTGCCGGGTGATCTCGGGTTGCACACCCACACGCCTGCTGGCGGCAGGGCCGTCTGGCAGCTGCATGAACAGACCGCTGGCCGCTGCGAGATCGACGGTTTCCGACGAGCTGAGCACCTCGACACTGCGCACCGGCAGACTGCCGGCAAGTGCGGTGGCCAGAAGCAGATCGCGTTCGCCCCTACCGAGTCTCCTGAGCAGACGGCGAACGTGCTCGCGTACCCGAGGCCCGGCCTGAAGCCTTCCGCGCAGCAGCTCGATGCCGTTGATGCTCTGCCATGCGTGCTGTTCGTCGAGATCGTCCAGCAGGGCGGCGAGCAACTCGGGATTGCCGGCGGTGGCCATGTGCAGTCGTGCCGTTGAACGCCAGTGCGTCTCGGCCTGCAGATGCGCTTCGACGACTTCACTCGTCTCGTCGGTGTCGAGTGCGGGCAGACGCCAGACCAGCGCGCCCGCCCGGCGGGTCTGCTCGTACAACGCCTCTGGAAGGGCCGTGCGATCTCGCGTGGTGATCACGGCCACGACGCGTTGCGTGACCATGGCCTCCGAGATCAGCTGCGCAGATGCCGTGTCGAGACGGTCGGCGTTCTCGATCCGCAGTGCCAGCCCGTCCGCGGCCAGTGCTGTGAGGCCGCGCAGAATGGCGCGCTCGTCATCCCCGCGCTCGACGTCTTCCTGAACGCTGCGTTCCAGACGGGCCGACTGCACTTCGCGAAGCAGGCGCCGACGCAGCACACGGGGGTCGAGATGTTGTCCGAGTCCGACGTCCAGGGTTAGCGAGCGACGCAGTCCGGGCGCGCCTGAAGCAGCGAGAAGCTCCTCCTGCACGCGCGCGGCGACCAGAGACTTCCCGACTCCCGAGGCCCCGACGACCGCGACCAGACGTCGGTCTTCCTTCTGACTGCGCTCAGCCAGCTGTCGCGCAAGCCTGAGACGACGGAGCGTGAGTGCATCGTGTGCCACAGGCGTGGCCTCCATTCCGATCCGGGCTCGGTGCGGCACTCCACTGCAGGAATGCCGCACTCGGATTGTAAGCCCTGAATCAGCGCAGAGGCCGTCTCACGCTGTCTCTGGAACGTCGAATTCGATCTTCCCCTTCCAGATGGAGATTGCGCCCGAGACGTCGATCAGTTTGAACTTCTTCAGGCGAAAGTTCACGACCGGAATGCGGATCTGTGCTTCACCGCCGGCCGAGGCCTTGAGGTCGACCGCTCCCTCGAAAGCGATGTGGTTGGCAGGCCTCCCGGCAATCTCTGTTGCCGTGCGGGTCATCGTCGCAGTGATCTGCGGGCCCACCGTTGCCGTGACGCCGAGCCCTGCCGCACCGTACAGAAGCACTCCCATGTCCAGAGTGGGCCCAGCCGACGTCGACACCGTGACCTTCTGAGCAAGGTCGGGCACATCCCTCAGCCCCTCGGCGACGGGCCGCGGCCCGTCACCGCTGTCGACGCTCGTCGCGATCCTCTTCAGCTTGCCGTCCGAGTACACGAAGCCGTACTCGGACGAACGGACGATGGCGAACGCCAGAGAGGCCTCTCCCTTCACCTTGAACGAAGCTCCGATGCTGATGTCCGCGTACGGTTTGAAGATCACGGGAATCGGCCCGGCCATGATCGTGATCGGGGTGATCGGCAGTTTGACGAGCTCGTAGCCCACCTTCGCATCCGCTGAGAAAGAAATCCACGCGTTGAACTCGACCTTCGCATTCGTATCATTCGTCAACACCATTTCCATGGACTGCAGGTTCGGTCGCGGGATGAACCCCGCAAACTTCTTCCATCCGATCTTCACGCCGATGGTGGCGCTCAGACTGAGTGACCCGGTCAATGAGAGAGAGACGCCACCGGCGGCCTTGAGCCCGGCCTTCTGCGAGCTCCGCTGATCCGCAGGAAGCTTGGAGACGTCATTGCCCGGGTCGAGCTTGTCCTCGTTGGTCGACCAGGCGAGCTGAATGTTCGTGTTGAAGGTTGCCTTCTTCTGCACGGCGCTCAGCAGCGTCGGTGTCGCAGGCGCCGTCGCCAAGTCGCACTGAGCGGCTGCGAGCGACTCTGCGCCGTTCGCCGTCTCGTCATCGGGCATGTCTTCAACGGTGGAGCAGTCCCGAGACCCCGCGTCGATACTTCCCGGGGAGAAGTCCTCCTCGTCTCCAATGGCAACGGGCTGCACATCGTCACCGGTCTCACTGTGCACGATGGTCACGTCATCGGTGTCCGGCTGCGGCACAGCCACATCGCTTGTGTGAATCGGCTGATCGCTCGCGACCTCGGCCAGGTTCTGCTGATCAGCGAGATCGAGCTGCTGGAAGACATCGGTGAGCACGGCCTCCGTGGTGCTCACCACCCAGCCGTTCTGCCGATGATCGATCGCCGTGACCCGCCGCAGCAGACCGGTGTCATTCGTGCCGGTCGTCCCGACCACGAACACATCGCCCGGTACGAACGCCGGCTCCGTGGCGAGTGTTACCGTCTGCGCAGTGACCGCGAGAAGCTGCTGTGCCGACGCTGCAGAGTTGGCTCGCAGGAGCGACGCCGCCGCGCTCTCCCCGGCAGACTGTGCCAAGGCGGTTTCTGCCTTCTCGAAGACGCCGTCGCGCAGCACCCAGGCGTCGTCGGAGACCATGGGCGTGCTGTCATCGTCTGTGACGTTCACCGTCACGTCGATCTGCTGCTGCGCGAGCACGGCGCCGCCCGAGTTCTTCGCCACGACGGTGTACGTGTATGTTCCGCTCTTCGGAGCTCCGATCTCAGCGGTCCAGGCGAGTTCTTCGGGGTGGTCGTCTGAGGAGGTCAGCTCCGCCGTCGTCACCAGCGATGGCATCGAGGCATTCGCTTCACGCGCGAAGATCTCGACCCGGTCAGGAAGCTCACCGTTCTTCTGCAGCAGGCCCTCGATGGTGAACGTGGCGCTGTGCTCGAGATCTTCGGTGCTCCCATTCTGCGGCGAGGTGATCACGAGGCGGTCGTTGTCCGTCTCTCCACCGCCGGCTGCGTCATCGCTCAGCACATACTGACGAATGGTCAGGGTGACGTCGGCCGCGCCCTCACGAATGGTGATCTGCCCGCCGGCACGCTGGTCTCCGGGAACGGGGACGACCATCAGCTCGCTCTCCGTGCGCCCTGGTTCGACGGCCAGACCACGCCCCCGACCGAGATACGGCTCGCCGATCTCTGCCTGTGTGCGCTGCGTAACATGGGTGATGTCGGCCTGCACGAACGCATAGGCCGCACCGCTCGGCGCGTTGGTGAAGTCGATCGACTGCGGCGCATCCGCGGTGACATGGTATTCACGCGGTTTGCCCTCACCGGGCTCGCTCAGCGCCGTCGCGTTGGCACCGAGGCTGACGATGCCCTGGCCGGAGTTCAGGGTCTGGCTGCCCTGAGCGGCACCGTCAACCCACCCTCGCACGACCGCGCGCACTGCAGTCGGCTGTTCGGCCGTAACCTCGACCTCTCCCCGTGCGTCGGGGTCGGCAAAGACGTTGACGACGTCCTCTCCCGCCGACACGGGAACCTGCTGACCGGCGATGGTGAGTGTCTGCGCTTGGGCGGAGTGCACCTGCACGCTCAGTGCGGCTGACCGCACATCCGTGCTGGGCACCCCTCCTTGGCCGGTCACGCCGAAGCGGACGCTGCCTCCGTTCACCTGATCGGATGCTCCCGCGCTGACCGCACCCAACGGCTCTTCGGAGCCGATCGGCTGCAGCGACGACGCACCTCCCACCACGGCGTTGGCCCGAGCCTGCGGAGTCGCGGTGGCGTGCAGCCCGCCGGGAGTATTGACGTTCGCACTGAACGTCGCCATGGTCTCGATGCGCAGCCCCGTGGCCGTGGAGGTGCGCAGGCCGATCGACTTGTCGACGACCGGCATCAGCACCATGGTGCTACGGCTGTGCCCGCCTTCGACGGTGAGAAAGACATCGCCGCCACTGCTGACATCCGTCGTCTGCCCCGCTGGCGCAGAGAGCACGGTGACTCGGACGAGCGCATCCTGCGGATCGGTCTCGGCCGGCTGGCCGCTGGCGGCGAGTTCCAGCGGCACCTTCGCATCTGACGAATCGGGGGTGTCGAACGTCACGGCGGTGGCGGTGGAGCCGTCAGAGGCGCGCGGCCATTTTCCTGCCTCGGTGTCGACCAGGGGAATGTACGTCTCGCCCGCACCCATGGTCGCGACGCCGCTCGGCGCCTGCAGCACGGCGTCGGGGATGACCAGTGAGGGGTCGGCAGCGGCCGACGCGAGCGGTGCCTGGCTCATGCCCACCGCGAGCGCCATCAGGGTGGCAATCGCGATCTGAGCCACAGAGCGGCTGCGGCGCTGTCTGCGCGCGACCTGAGCAGGGATGCGGATGTTCATCGGTTGTTCTCCTGATCGGTCGAGGTGTCCGTGCTGGCTGAGTCACGCTGTTCGAGGGCTGAGTGCTTCCCCGAGGCCGTCGCCGTCTGCGGCGAGCGGCGCCGCGCGAACCACATCAGCGCCAGCCCGGCTGCTGCCAGCGCTGCCACGATGCCGAGCGTCCAGCCGACGACCATGCCGGTGCGCGCCAGCGACCCGGCCCCGGCATCCGCCTGCGTCTCTGCGTTCTCAGCGCCATCAGAGGCTGCTGAGGGTGTCGTATCGCCGGCGCCTTGGCCGTTGACGTCTTCGTCTGCGCCTGCGTGCCCGTTGTCATCGCTGCACTCGCTGGCGTCAGGCTGATCGGCGTCTCCCGGTTCGTCGAGGGCGAGCGGCATCACCCGCTGCCCGGCGTCGACCCAAGCGCCCGACGCGTCGAGCGTGGTCAACGCGACCGTGGACTGTTCGATGTCGGTCTGTGGCGTGCTGACGCTGAGGGTGTAGTCGCCGACGCTCATCGGCACCACGACGGTCACGCCCCACGTGGTCGCGTGCACCGCCGACTGCCCGTCGGTTGCTCCGGCCGTGCCGTCGATGACGGTCACCTCGGGGTCGCCGCTCTCGGTGCCCTCCCGGTCGAGGGTGACGTGCAGCGTGGCCGGGTCGAGGTTCGACTGCTCGATGTCGATCCACGCAGACGTCACCTCGGCACGATCGACGCTCAGCTGCGCGATGCCGCGACGCAGGGCCGTCGACGCGGGCTCCGGTGACGGTGTGCACATGACCTGCTGGGTGCTCTTCGTAGTGAGCATGCCCTGCGGGTGACGGTCTTCCGTGCTGTCGCCGGATGCTGCGGCGGCGGATGCAGCGGTGGCCGGGCAGGCTATGAGCAGAGCCGCAGCAGCGCAGGCTGCGAGCGAGGGCAGGAGCTTCATCGGAGATCTCCTCAGTGATCAGTCGGCCACACTGCCCGAGAAGGCAGAGACCGTTGGCGGTGATGTGCTCTCAGTGTGCAGTCAGTGTGCACACAGGCGAGCCACATCACCGCCGATCACGTAGGGTGCCTGAGGAAAACGCGTACCCCTGGACGGCCGCGGGACTGGCAGCGGTCGTGGCCGGCCGTCAGCGCTTGCGCGTGCCCGGCAGCACCGCCAGCGAGATCACCACGAAGCCCAGCACGAGCACGAATGCGTGCAGGATGCCGAAGTGCTCGGCCAGCACGCCCAGTGCCGGAGGCCCCGCGAGCGAAGCCGAGTAGCCGAAGATCGACACCATGCTCACGCGCTTGGTCGCATCCGTGGGGTGATCGGCGGCCAGCGACATGCCGACCGGGAATCCCAGCGACGCGCCCAGCCCCCAGAGCGCTGTTGCGGCGAAGATCAGCGGCGTGCCCGCGGCGAAGATGAAGACTCCGAGGCCGATCGATGCCACCGTCGCGCAGCACAGCAGCACGCGGGTCGTGCCGAGGCGATCGACCAGCGGCCCGCCGACGAGGCGCCCGACGGTCATCGCCGCCACGAACGTCGCGTAGACCAGAGCGGCGCCGCCGTGGTCGAGACCGTGGCCTTCGACCGCGGCGAGACTCAGCCAGTCGTTGGCCGAGCCTTCGACGAATGACATGCCGACCATCATCACGCCGATGAGCAGCAGCCGACGGTCGGCGAGCAGCCCGAGCCTGGCACGCAGGCCGGTCTTCCTCGTCGTGGTCGTCGCAGTGCCTGACTGGGGTTCGTCGACGACAGCTGCGGCCGCACGTTCGTTGGTCTCGCCGAAGTGGATGCGCTGCAGCGCGGCGACGCCGGGCACGGAGCGGACCGTTCCCAGCCCCGCTACGACGAGGAACACCGAGGCGAAGGCCAGATACGGCAGCAGAGCCGTGCCTGACGAGGCGGCGAATGCGCCGAGGAGCGCGCCGGTGATCGTTCCGGCGCTGTAGCAGGCGTGCATCATCGGCAGCAGGGTGCGTCCGACCCGTTTCTCCACCGTCGTGCCCTCGAGGTTCATCGTGACCGATGACGAGCTCAGCGAGAATCCGAAGATCATCAGGGCGACGAAGGTCAGGCTGCTGGAAGCCAGCAGGTCTGCTGCAAGGCCGATCGCAGTCAGGCCGATTCCCACCCCGGTGATCGCCGCGGTGAGCATGCGTCGGGCCCCGAGGCGTGCGATGAGCGCCGGTGCGACCACCAGCCCGAGGATCGAGCCGCTGGAAAGGCCCACCAGCAGCAGAGCGACTCCCCCGCTGCCGATGCCCAGGCGTGCGCTGACCTCCGGGATGCGCGCCACCCACACCGCAGTCGAGATGCCCGCGAGCGCGAAGATCACGCAGATCGCGTTGCGCCATGCGGCCAGCGTGCTCTGCCCGGTGCCGATCAGGATGCGCGACAGCGGATGCCGTGCGACAGGCGTCGTCGTCTGCTGGGCTGCGGGGCTGCCGTGAGCGGAGGGAGAGACGACACTGATTGAGCCGGTGAGCACGGGGATGGAGCTCGTCACGGCGCTGATCTCGGACACTGCGTTCCTTTCTCGGGGTTCATGCTGCTGGTTGCTTGGGTGCTGGTCGGTGGTCGGTTATCGGTGGTCGGTGTGCAGTGGTCAGTCGACAGTTCGACACGTGGCCTGTGCGCCCGGATGCTTCGTGCACTGCGGCGCAGACGGTCACGTCCGTGTGACCGGCGACGACGTCTTTTGGGGCACAGTGCAGCGCCGCAACGATGCGATTCATCGCTCACTGTGAAAGGGATGACCACTGGCATTGTGGTCTGGGATACCGAGATCCTTCTCGGCGAATTGAATACGATGCTACGGCCGATGCTCACTGCTCTGCAAGGCTGCCGCACATCTTTTTTCCCGGGCGTGTCGCGCCGTCAGCCATGGCAGATCGCCGGCAGCCGAGACCACGAAATTCATGTCCGCGCCGAATGATTTTCTCGCCCCCGCACCGGCTCTCTCTGCTCCGGCCCCACGCACCACTTCCCTACACCGGCACCCTGCACCGGCCCCATGCACCGGCACCCTGCTCCGGCACCCTGCTCCGGCACCCTGCACCGGCTCTGTGCTCCGCTTCCCTACATCGGCTCCCTACTCCGGCCGCCCACGCGCCGCGAGCCGCAAGCCACGAGCCAATAGCGCGGTGCTCCGTTGCTCGAGCAGCCCCTCCCCACACACGCACACCGCACCCCACCAGACACCAGACACCAGACAGCAGACAGCAGACAGCAGACAGCAGACAGCAGCGCACCTCACCACAACCCGATCATCGGCCATTACACGGATCGACGCAGAAGCACCTGCCGCACACGCTGAACGAACCGTCTGGCGCGTTCCGGATTGATCAGGATCGCAAAATCCGCCTGCTCCACGTGACACCCAGCCTCGCGGAGCGCCCGCAACCGTTCCCGGTCGCGCGAATACTGTGCCCGCGAGGTCCGATGCTGGTCTCCGTCGAATTCCACGATCACCCTGCACTCCGGGTAGACCATGTCGCCTCGGGCGATGAAGGTTCCGGTCGCATCAAAGATATTCACATTGAGTTCTGGCTCTGGCAGACCAGCGTGCACGAGCAGAAGCCTCAGCAGGGTCTCCATCGGCGACTGCGCTCCGTCACGCACGCTGCGGGCGACCCGCCGCATCCGCCGACAATTGCGACCGCTCAGACCGTCTGCCCAGGCGATTGCCTCGCCAGGCGTTGCGACGGGGTGGCGCCCGTCTGAGCGCAGATTGCTGCGACAGACGAGATGGTCTCCGACGGCGACGAGGTCATCATCGGTATACGCCAGTTCTTCAGAGAGCATGCGCCAGACGGTGAATGGGTCGACAACGGGAAGCCCATCGACGACATGCCGGTGTGCCGAGAGTGGCAGCCGACGCCCTTTCACGCCCCGTCGTCGAGGCTGCGTGACTGTCCGTGGGCAGCCGACATCGATGTGCTCCGGTGCGGCCACCCCGACAATGAGGCTGAGCGGGAGAGGAAGCTTCCAGATCAGCGCAGCTGTCAGATGGGTGAAGGCCATCCCCGGCTTCATCAAGGGCAGATACAGATGCGCACGACGCAGGAGTTCGGCCCTCAGCCTCTCACCTCTGCTCGACCCGAGTGGCAGCGGGTCGGTGTACGCGTCTGGGCAGCGGATGCCGTGGAAGGGCTTGTGCAGATCACCCGCGCTGAGCCGATGCCGGTTGACGCCAAGGCGCCCAGCCTCCTGCACGGAAAATGGTCGATATCGGAGCTGGAGCGGTAGAGGCTCAGGCCGGTGCGGTGTCATAGGCCTAGCTTGGCGTGCGACGGAGCGTCGCAGCAGCGTCGCAGGCCCAATGTGGAGAGACCTGTCAGGCCTACTCCGCTGTGCAGAGAGCATACGCGGATCCGGGGAGGACCCTGCGAAAGAGGATCCTGCGAGACCCGAAGCGCCGGGTGACTGTGCTCAGTGCCGGCACCAACTGCCCGTACCAACTGCCGGCACCAGCTGCCCGCACCAAGTGGATACACGAGTGCCTGCATCGAATTTGCAGAATCACTGCCCATTCTTCACGCTAGGACCGCTTTTCTACCAACTCGCTGACGAGCCCGCTGCACACACGGGGTGTGCCACGGGCCGGGCGCGTCAGGGGGGGCAGGGAGGTCGGGGCAGCACCAGCACCCGAAACGAGCAGAGCCCCGCCGCGGGTGCGACGAGGCTCCTCAGTCAGCGGCTCGACCATGCCCGCAGGCTCACACCCACGCGGCCGGGGCCGCCGGCTCACTCCCACTCGATGGTGCCCGGCGGCTTGCTCGTGACGTCGAGTACCACGCGGTTGATCTCGCGCACCTCGTTCGTGATGCGGTTCGAGATCACCGAAAGCACGTCATAGGGCAGGCGCGACCAGTCGGCCGTCATCGCGTCTTCGCTCGAGACCGGGCGCAGCACGATCGGGTGCCCGTACGTGCGCCCATCCCCCTGCACACCCACCGAGTGCACGTCGGCCAGCAGCACGACCGGGCACTGCCAGATCTGATCGTCGAGGCCGGCCTTTGTGAGCTCCTCACGGGCGATCGCGTCGGCCTCGCGCAGAATGTCGAGTCGCTCCTGCGTGATCTCGCCGATGATGCGGATGCCCAGGCCGGGCCCGGGGAACGGCTGGCGGCCGACGATGACCTCGGGCACGCCCAGCTCGCGTCCGATCGAGCGGACCTCGTCTTTGAACAGCGACCGCAGCGGCTCGACGAGCTTGAACTGCAGGTCGTCGGGCAGACCGCCCACGTTGTGGTGGCTCTTGATGTTGGCCGCGCCCTCGCCGCCGCCCGATTCGACGACGTCGGGGTACAGCGTGCCCTGGACCAGGAACTTGATCTCTTCGCCGCCGGCCGAGGCCTCGTTCTGCAGGTCGCGGGCCGCGCGCTCGAAGGTGCGGATGAACTCGCGCCCGATGATCTTGCGCTTGCGCTCCGGGTCGCTGACGCCCTTCAGCGCAGACAGGAACTCAGCCGAGGCGTCGATCGTGACCAGGCGAATGCCGGTCGCTGCGACGAAGTCCTCCTGCACCTGTTTGACCTCGTCTTTGCGCAGCAGGCCGTGGTCGACGAAGATGCAGGTCAGCTGGTCGCCCACCGCGCGCTGCACGAGGGCCGCGGCGACCGCCGAGTCGACGCCGCCCGACAGCCCGCAGATCACCTTGCTCGTGCCGACCTGAGCGCGGATCTTCGCGACCTCCTGGTCGATCACGTTCTCGCTGGTCCACTCCGGCTTCAGCCCGGCGCCGTGATAGAGGAAGTTCTCGAGCGCCTGCTGGCCGAGCGGGGTGTGCTGCACCTCGGGGTGCCACTGCACGCCGAACAGTCGACGGCCCCGGTCTTCGATCGCCGCCACCGGTGCCCCCACGGTCGAGGCCAGCACGTCGAACCCTTCGGGGGCGGTCTTCACCGCGACACCGTGGCTCATCCACACCGACTGCTTCGCGGGCGAGCCCTCGAGCAGCGTGCCTGCCTCGTGAATCGCAGACTCTGTGTGCCCGTACTCGCCCACCGCCGCCTGGTCGACGACGCCGCCGAGCGCATATGACATGGCCTGAAAGCCGTAGCAGATGCCGAACACCGGCACTCCGGCCTCGAACAGTGCACGGTCGACGTGCGGTGCGCCTGCTTCGAACACGCTGGCCGGGCCGCCAGAGAGAATGATGGCCGCCGGCTTCTTGGCGAGGATCTTCTCGACGCTCCAGGTGTGCGGCACGACCTCGGAGTACACATGCGCCTCGCGCACGCGCCGCGCGATCAGCTGCGCGTACTGCGCGCCGAAATCGATGACGAGCACCGTGGGTGTCGTCGCGTCAGCGGCTGCCTCGTTCGAGGCCGCTGCCGCAGTGGGGGTCTGCTGGGTCACTTCGTCTCGCTGCTTTCGTCGGTGTCGGTTGTGGTCTGTGGTGCGTCGTGTGACGCATTGGGGATGCCATGCTCGCCCGCCTGCGTCGCCGCACCTGCTTCGTCGTCGGCGACCTGTTTGCGCAGCGCCAGAATGGCCGCGTCATGCGCCTCGGCACGTTGGTTGTGCTCGGCGAGATCTGCACGTGCGACGCGCGACATGCGATGTTCGACGAAGAACGAGAGGAACGGCACGATACCGCCCAGCGCGATCGCGACGAAACGCCGCAGCGGCCACCGCAGCAGCGTCCACAGGCGGAAGTCGCTGATCAGATAGACGACGTACAGCCAGCCGTGCACGATCAGCACGCCGATCGACAGGTTGAGGCCGCCTGCGCTGTCGATGTACTCGGGCAGCGAGGGCACGAAGTTGAGCAGGTGGCCGCCGCCGGCGAAGACCTCGTAGCCGACGCCGAGCTCACGGTTCCACGGAATGTACTTGAGGAGCATCTCGGCGCAGAGCAGCAGCAGGAACACACCGGTGATGTAGGCGAAGATGCTGTAGAACCTGATCGCCCCGGGTATGCGCTGCCGATCGCGCTTCGGCAGAATCGGCTGACGGGTCATGGGTTCCATCTTACCGCGGGCGTTCATCGTGTGCCGTCTGCTCTGGCGTCGGTGCCATGGTCTTCGCTCTCGTCTCATGTCTGCTCTGTGCGGGCGTCTGACGCATCCGTCGCGCGCGAAACAGTCTGCGCCGAACCACCGACACGAGGACCGGGCACGGCGACGCGGCGCAGCAGTTCGAGCTGCTCGCGCTCCTGCGCGGCGTATTCGAGACCATGCTCGTACTCGTCGCGCCCCAGGCGCCACCACAGGAACAGTGCGAACGCTGCGAACACCGCCCACTCGGCGGCGTAGAAGATGTTCATCCAGTTGATCTGCGCATCGGTCGACGGCGGTGGCGAGTAGATCGTCTGCAGATCGTCGCCGACCGCGGCGGGCACGCCGTCTGAGACGACCAGGTACCCCTCGAACCACGGCCGATCATCGGTCTGCCACACGTTGATCAGCTCGGGCCCAGAGACCACCTGCGTCAGGTAGTCGGCCGCCGACGTCTGCTGCTTCTCGACGCCTTCGAACGGCATGATGCGCCCGGTCAGGTGCAGCGACTCGCCGGCCGCCGACGACTCGGGCTCTGCAACGGAATGGCCATCGACGTCTGTGCTCGTGCCGCCGTCTGCTGCGACGGATGCTCCGCTCGCTGCCGCCTCGGCACGGTCGCGTGCCGCTTGGGCCTGGTCGAGGTCGGGAGACCAGCCGAGGGCCACGGGCAGCACGGCTCCGGCGGGCGCTTGTGCGGCATCCACCAGGAGACCGACCACGACCCAGTAGCCGAGCGCGTTGCCCGTGCGATCGCGAGCCTCTTCGCCGCTGCCCGACGCGTTCTGCTGAGTGCGGTTCGAGACGATCGTGGCCGTGCCCGCAAGCACTGTGCCTGACACGGTCGCGCGCTGCTCGATGGCCTGCACGTTCATCGTCTGGTCAGGCGTGAGCAGATCGGTCAGCGGTCGCGCCGTCTCGGTCTGACGACTGCCGTCATCACCCGGAGTCACCGCCCGCGTGGCCTGCCACCAGCCCAGACCGAGAAACGCCGCGACGATCACGAGCACGACGAGCAGCGCGCCGAGCCACTTCGCAGTGAGCAGCACCGACAGTGTCGAGCGCGGCGGCTCTGAGAGCTCTGCTTCAAGCTCGTCGATCAGCGCGTTGGCCTCGGCCGCTCCGATGCGCGGCGACGTCTGAGTGCGCGGCGGAGCGGGCTCACCGGCAGGCGCAGAGACGCCCGAGACGACAAGCTGCTGTACCGAGTCAGAGGCTCCTGCGGAATCCGACGGTGTGTTCGCGTCGGGCTCAGGTTCGGACACGTCTGTTTCAGGCCTCGTAGTGCGAGACGGTGACTGCGACCTTCTGGAATTCCTTGAGCTCGGTGTATCCGGTGGTGGCCATCGACTTGCGCAGCGAACCGATCAGGTTCGTCGTGCCGGTGGCGTCGTGCGCCGGGCCGAAGAGCACCTGCTCGAGCGGGCCGACGCTGCCGACCTGCACGCGGCGACCGCGGGGCAGCTCTGCGTGATGCGCCTCGGCACCCCAGTGGTAGCCGCCCCCGGGAGCCTCGTTCGCGCGGGCGAGAGCCGTGCCGAGCATGACCGCGTCGGCACCGCAGGCGAAGGCCTTGGGAATGTCGCCCCCGAAGCCCAGACTGCCATCGCAGATGATGTGCACGTAACGGCCGCCCGACTCGTCGAGGTAGTCACGGCGTGCGCCGGCGACATCGGCGACTGTGGTCGCCATCGGCGTGCGCAGCCCCAGCGTCTTCAGCGAGGATGACGTGGCGCCGCCGCCGAATCCGGCCAGCACGCCTGCGGCACCGGTGCGCATCAGGTGCAGAGCCGTCGTGTAGGTGCCCGCACCGCCCACGATGACCGGCACATCGAGCTCGTAGATGAACTTCTTGAGGTTCAGCGGCTCGGTGGTCGCCGACACGTGCTCGGCCGAGACCGTCGTGCCGCGGATGACGAAGAGGTCGACGCCTGCGTCGAGCACGGTCTGGTAGAACTGCTGCGTGCGCTGGGGCGAGAGTGCGCCCGCGACGGTCACGCCGGCGGAGCGAATCTGCTCGAGCCGCTCGGTGATCAGCTCGGCCTTGACTGGCTCTGCGTAGACCTCCTGCAGCACTCGTCCGGCCTGATCGTCATTGGCCTCGCGGATGCGGCGGTAGGCATCGGTCGGGTCTTCGTAACGCGTCCACAGGCCTTCGAGATCGAGCACGCCGAGACCGCCGGCGCGCCCGAGCGCGATGACGGTCTCGGGCGACGCGGCCGAGTCCATCGGCGCGCCGACCACGGGCAGACCGAAGTGGTAGGCATCGATGCTCCAGTTCACCGACACGTCGCCGGCGTCGCGAGTGCGCCGGTCGGGCACCACCGCGATGTCGCTGAAACCGTAGCCTCGCCGACCGGCTTTCGACACGCCGATCTGCACTGTCTCACTCATGATTCCTCGTTCATCCCTCGTCTGGTTGCTGCGTCTGCCGGGTTCGGCCTACCGGCCGTGGTAGTTCGGGGCCTCGATGACCATCTGCACGTCGTGCGGATGGCTCTCTTTGAGGCCGGCCGGCGTGATGCGCACGAACTTGCCATTCTCTTTGAGCTGCTCGATGTTCTCGGCGCCCACATAGAACATCGACTGTCGCAGGCCGCCGATGAGCTGGTAGGTGACGGCCTCGAGCGGGCCGCGGTACGGAACCTGCCCCTCGATGCCCTCGGGAATCAGTTTGTCGTCGCTGGGCACATCTGCCTGGAAATACCGGTCGCGAGCGTAGCTGGTGCGCTGGCCGCGCGTCTGCAGGGCGCCCAGCGATCCCATGCCGCGGTACTGCTTGAACTGCTTGCCGTGCTCGAAGACCAGTTCGCCCGGGCTCTCATCGGTTCCGGCGAGCAGCGAGCCGAGCATCACGGTGTCTGCACCTGCGACCAGCGCTTTGGCGATGTCGCCCGAATGCTGCAGGCCGCCGTCTGCGATCAGCGGCACGCCTGCCGGAATGGTCGCTTTCGATGCCTCGTAGATGGCCGAGACCTGAGGCACGCCGACACCGGCGACGATGCGGGTGGTGCAGATCGAGCCTGGTCCGACGCCGACCTTCACGGCGTCGACACCGGCGTCGACCAGCGCCTGCGCACCCTCGCGGGTGGCGATGTTGCCGCCGACGACCTGCACGTGTCTGGTGGCAGGATCGGTCTTCAGCCGCTTGACGATGTCGTGCTCGCCCTTCGAATCACCGTTGGCGGTGTCGGTGACGATGACGTCGACGCCGGCCTCGACCAGTGCGCAGGCGCGTTCCCAGGCATCGCCGAACACGCCGATGGCCGCGCCCACGAGCAGACGCCCGGAGCCGTCTTTGCTCGCATGCGGGTACTTCTCGGCCTTGTCGAAGTCTTTGACCGTGATCAGACCCTTGAGGTGGCCTTCGTCATCGATCAGCGGCAGCTTCTCGATCTTGTGCGTGGCGAAGGTGCGGTACGCCTCTTCGCGGCTGATGCCCACTTTGCCGGTGAACAGCTTGCCCTTGGTCATGACGTCTTTGACCAGGGTGTTCTCACGCTCTGCGACCGGCACCCAGCGGATGTCGCGGTTCGAGATGATGCCGACGAGCACGTTGTCTTCGTCGACCACGGGCAGGCCCGAGACCTTGAACTGGCCGCAGATGTCGTCGACCTCTTGCACGGTCGCCTCCGGCGAGGTCGACAGCGGGTCGGTGATCATGCCCGACTCAGAGCGCTTCACCAGGTCGACTTGGCGAGCCTGATCGTCGATCGAGAGGTTGCGGTGCAGCACGCCGATGCCGCCCTGGCGCGCCAGGGCGATCGCGAGACGTGCCTCGGTGACGGTGTCCATCGCTGATGACAGCAGAGGGATGTTGATCGACAGCTCACGGGTCAAGCGGGTCTTGGTGTTGACCTCGCTGGGAATGACGTTGGTGTGGCCGGGCAGCAGCAGCACATCGTCATATGTCAGACCGGTGTAGGCAAAGGGGTCGTGTGCCATTTCTTCCTTCCAGACGCGGTGTGCTCAGTCTACCCCGACTCCTGTGTAACATTGGCGACACAAAAGCGAGGTAGCTTGTGTGCCACCCGTCGCGACCCTCTCAGGGTGGTGACGGTGACGCGTGCGGCATCCCACGCGTCCATCGCCAAACGGGGAGGCTCAGTTGACAACGGCCTTGACAGCAAGTGCGCTCGCTCACGCGACGCCATCAGTCGTGCTCGCGCAGGAGGGCAGCGGATTTCTCACCGACCAGTTCGTGCCGAGTCTGATCAGCGGGGTGGTCTTCGGACTGATCCTCGCGCTCGCCTCGATTGGTGTCTCGCTGATCTACGGCACGACGAAGCTCAACAACTTCGCACACGGCGAGCTCGTGACCTTCGGCGGCTTCGTGGCCGTGACGGCGATGACCACGCTGGCGCTGCCGGCCTGGGTCGCCGTGATTCTGGCCTTCGTGGTCGGCGGCGTCTTCGGCTGGGTGCAGGATGCGGCGCTGTGGAAGCCGCTGCGCAAGAAGCGGGTGGGCATCATCCCGCTGATGATCGTGAGCATCGGCCTCTCGCTGGCGCTGCGCTACCTCTACGCCTTTCTCTTCGGCCCCGACCGCATCGTGATGCCGGTGTCGAGTGACGCCTGGCTCGTGATGGGCTCGGTGCGGCTGCGCCAGTGGGACGTGCTCGGCTCTCTGGTGGCCATCGTGCTGCTCGTCGCCACTGCTGTGCTGCTGACGAAATCGCGCATCGGCAAGGCCACGCGGGCCGTCGCCGACAACCCGGCTCTGGCATCCGCATCAGGCATCGACGTCAACCGGATCATTCGCGTGGTGTGGACGGGCGGCACCGCCCTCGCAGCCGTCGCCGGTGTGCTGCTCGCGTTCTACCAGACGCAGCAGTGGGACACCGGCGCGTCGATCCTGCTGCTGATCTTCGCGTCGGTCGTGCTCGGCGGCCTCGGCACCGCCTACGGCGCCCTCGTCGGCGCGCTCATCATCGGCATCGCCGTGAACCTCTCCAGCCTGTTCCTGCCGGGCAGTCTCAAGTACGTCACGGCGCTCGTGATCATGATCGTGGTGCTGCTGGTTCGCCCGCAGGGCATCCTCGGTCGCAGAGAACGCATCGGATAAGGGGCCACCATGGATCTGTCGTTCATCTCACAGGCTCTCGGCGAGATCATCTCGCCGACCACGGCCGCGTACGCGCTCGCCGCGCTCGGCCTCTCGATTCACTTCGGCTACACCGGGCTGCTCAACTTCGGTCAGGCCGGCTTTATGGCCGTCGGCGGCTACTTCTTCGCCATCACGTCGAACACCTTCGGTGTGCCGTTCTTCGTCGGCCTGCTGTTCAGCATTCTCGGCGCCGTGCTCTTCGGCCTGCTGCTCGGCATACCGACGCTGCGACTGCGCGCCGACTACCTGAGCATCGTGACCATCGCCGCCGCCGAGATCATCAGGCTGGTGGCCAAGACGCCGGAGCTGTCGTGGCTCACCGGCGGCTCGGCCGGCATGCCGAGCGGCTCGGACTCGTTCCAAGAGCTCAATCCGATTCCGGTCGGCCTCTACGAACTCGGGCCGCTGACCTATACCGAAGAGGATCTCTGGACGATCATCTTCGCCTGGGTCGTGGTCGTGCTGGCGATGCTCCTGGTCTGGCGTCTGGTGCGCAGCCCGTGGGGCCGCGTGGTCAAAGCCATTCGAGAAGACGAGGATGCCGTGCGCTCGCTCGGCAAGAACGTCTTCGCCTACAAGATGCAGGTGCTGATTCTCGGCGGCGTGCTCGGCGGCCTCGGCGGCATGATCTTCGTGCTGCCGCGGTCGGTGCAGCCAGACAACTTCGGCACCCAGACGACGTTCTTCCTCTGGACGATCATGCTGCTCGGCGGCGCCGCCACCGTCTTCGGGCCCATCGTCGGCTCGATGATCTTCTGGATGGTCATCGTCGCGACCGACGGCATCGTGTCGCTGCTCGTGAGCGAGAACCTGCTGCCGATCACGGGTGTCCAGGGCGGTCAGATTCGCTTCATCCTCGTGGGCGTCGCGCTCATGCTGCTCGTGATCTTCAGACCGCAGGGTCTGTTCGGAAAGAAGTCGGAGGTGTACTTCAATGCCTGACACTCCCCTCACACCAGCGTCCGAGCCCCGGCCGGCGGCTCGCACGGTGCACGCCGTCGGCGAGACGTCGCAGGGCGGTTCGACTGCGGCAGCCTCCTCAGGCGACGCACGCCCGATCGCAGCGGAGCCTGCAGCACCGGGCTGCAAGAAGACCGATCCCATCGTCGTCGCCGATGACATCACCCGCAGCTTCGGAGGCAACATCGCCGTCGACGTGGAACACGTGGAGATTCCTCGCGGAGTGATCACCGCGCTGATCGGGCCGAACGGTGCCGGCAAGACCACGCTGTTCAACCTGCTCAGCGGCTTCGACAAGCCGAACACCGGGCGGTGGTCGTTCGATGGCACGAGACTGTCGGGCATTCCGTCGTTCAAGGTGTCGAGACTGGGGCAGGTGCGCACCTTTCAGCTGACCAAGTCGCTCGCGATGCTGAGCGTGCTCGAGAACATGAAGCTCGGGGCCAAGGGGCAGCGCGGCGAACACTTCTGGAGCGCCCTGTGGCCACCGGCGTGGAAGCGACAGGATGCCGAGATCGAGGCGAAGGCCATGGGCCTGCTCGAGAAGTTCCTGCTCGACAAGAAGAAGGCCGACTACGCCGCGGCGCTCAGCGGTGGGCAGCGCAAGCTGCTCGAGATGGCGCGAGCACTGATGAGCGACCCGCAGTTCGTGATGCTCGACGAGCCGATGGCCGGTGTCAACCCGGCGCTGACGCAGTCGCTGCTCGGGCACATCGTGAAGCTCAAAGACGAAGGCATGACCGTGCTCTTCGTCGAGCACGACATGCACATGGTGCAGGCGATCGCCGACTGGGTGATCGTCATGGCCGAGGGGCGCATCGTGGCCGAGGGCGAGCCCTCAGTCGTCATGCAGGATCCGGCCGTGATCGATGCCTACCTGGGATCGAACAAAGACCGCGACCTCGGCGAGGTGGTGGCCGAGATTCGTGCTGGGCATCGTGAGACAGACGGGTCACAGGGCGAAGCGACTACGGCATCCGCCGCTCGCCCAGCCCCCCGCACGACCGGCAGTTCGCAGGACGGCATGACTACGGCATCCGCCGCTCGCCCAGCAGGCACCACTGAGGAGGACCCACGATGACCGAGCGCGTGCTTGAGACGAAAGATCTGGTCGCGGGGTATCTGCCCGGGGTGAACATTCTGAACGGGTGCAACACCTACGTCGAGCGCGGCGAGCTCGTCGGCATCATCGGGCCGAACGGCGCCGGCAAGTCGACCCTGTTGAAGACGGTGTTCGGCATGGTGAGCGTGCGCTCGGGCAGCGTCGTTCTCGACGGACGCGACATCACGGGGCTCAAGGCCGACAAACTCGTGCGCGCCGGGGTCGGGTTCGTGCCGCAGACCGAGAACGTGTTTCCGAGTCTGACGATTCGCGAGAACCTCGAGATGGGGTGCTTTCAGAAGCCGAGGCTGTTCGGGCCGCGGCTGGAGTTCGTGACCTCGTTGTTTCCGGAGCTGGCGAAGCGTCTGGGACAGCGCGCGGGTGGGCTTTCTGGCGGTGAACGACAGATGGTCGCGATGTCGCGGGCGCTGATGATGGACCCGAAGGTGCTGCTGCTCGACGAGCCTTCGGCAGGGCTGTCTCCGGTGCGGCAGGACGAGACGTTTCTGAATGTGGCGCGCATCAACGCCGCCGGGGTCTCGGTGATGCTGGTCGAGCAGAATGCGCGGCGCGCACTGCAGATCTGCGACCGCGGATACGTGCTCGATCAGGGCAAAGACGCCTACGTCGGGCCGGGACATCAGCTGCTGAACGACCCGAAGGTGATCAAGCTGTACCTGGGCACGCTCGCCGAGGATCACACCGCAGGATAGGCTGCTGCTGGCCGGGTGGGCGTGGCTGGCGGCTGACTTGGCCTGTGCGCAGCTGACAGCAGCTTCGGTCACGCGCCTCGGCGCGTGACCCGACCGAAGACGTTCCGAGCAGGAGCATATGTGCCCTGCGGGAGCATATGTGCCCTGCAGGAGCAGGTCTGGCTCTCAGAAGCTCCCGCTCGACCCATTTGCTCCCGCTCAGCAGACGCCCGGCACCCCCGCACCCCGGCACCCGGCACAAAAGTGGGGCCGCCCCGAAGGACGACCCCACAATCCCACGTCACACAGTCAGCACTGTGTGACCGTCACACGGTCAACGCCCTGTCACACGGCTGATGCACTTGCTGTGCCAGTACCCCAGCTGACCCTGGGCACGCCCGAGCAACTACTGGGCGCCAGTAGGGGCTGGCCACCAGCGAACACCGTGCGGCAACGACCACTCTGAACCAGCGACTACTGTGCAGTGACTTCTTCCTGACGCTTGAACGTCGTGGTGTTGTTCGCATCTGTTACCTGGTAGAACGAGATCGTGGCCTTGGTCACATCACCGTTGCCATCGAAGTCGATCGGGCCGGAGAAACCGTCGTAGTCAATGTCTTTGCCATCTTTGATCAGCGCAGCGCAGGCTTTGAACGAGGTGCACTTCTCGCCACCCTCTGAGACCGACTGCAGATTGTCTTTGATGGTGGTGCCGTCAGTCTTGCCACCCTGCAGGGCCGCAAGTGCGGCAAGCACTGTCGCGTCGTACATCTCTGGGGCGTACACCGTCGAGGTCAGAGAGCCACCGGCCTGCTGCTTCACACGGTCGATGAAGTCGTCGAGGCCTTCGTAGGGGCCAGGCTGCGAGAAGGTCGCCCCCTGGATGGAGGTGTCACCCGACTTCATGATGCCGTTGTTGCCGTCAGTGCCGTACAGCTTCGCGAAGTCGAAGCCATTCGTCTGCAGCGTCTGCACGACGCCCTTGAACTGGTCGAACGAAATCGCGACGAGCGCATCGGGGTTTCCGCTGATCGCCTGTGACACCTCGCTCGAGATGTCCTTCGCCGCAGGGTCGAACGACTGCTCTTTCGAGACAGTGCCGCCCTCGGCCTCGATCGACGCCTTGACCGCGTCTTTCAGGCCTGAGCCGTAGTCGTCGTTCATGAAGAGGATCGCCACGTTCTTCTTGCCGTCGGCCACGATCTGCTTGCCGAGGCTCTTGCCCTGCAGCAGATCGGAAGGTGCGGTTCTCCAGTAGTAACCGCCGTTGTCATCGATGTTCGTGAAGCTTGGCGAGGTGTTCGATGCCGAAATCTGCACGACCTGACGCTTTGACACCGTCGGTAGCACGTTCTTCGACGCCGCCGACGAGGCAGCGCCCAGAATGACCGAGTTCTTCTCGATGAGTGACTTCGCAGACGTCGTCGCAGTGTCGGTGGTCGAGTCACCCTCATCTTTGATGTCGGTGTTCACGGTCAGTCCGGCATCTGCAGCATTGATGTCTGCTGCAGCCAGGTCGATCGCCGCCGTGAGCGTCGGCCCCATGAACGACAACGAACCGGTCTGCGGCACGAGACCGCCGATGTTCAGGGTCGAGTCGTCACCGCTGCCTGTCGAGCCGCCCGACTTCGCGCATCCCGTCAGTGCCAGCGCTGCAACAGCGCCAATGGCGATGAACTGGGCTCCGCGTCGCATGAACGTCGACCCGAACTTCCGTGCGTTGGATTCTGTTGTCATATGTACTCCTGCTCCTTTGCATCGAGTGCTCCTCGTGCGCTCATGACGTTATGTGCGCAGAGTTACGCCAGTATAACCAACTGTTTCGTCTGGGTTTCGCCGTGCGTTCGGTCGTGTTGAAAAGTCCGCTGACGAGTCGCATACGATCAGATTCGGCGGATGCTCCCTCAGTTGAGATCTTTCGCTTCTGTTTCGAGCGCGCCGGTTCTGCGGATGCTCACTCGAAACGCCTCCCGGCCTGAGCCGCAAATGCACGGCGCCGGCGCCGTGCGAGTGTTCTGCCCAACGGAGTCCAGTCTCCGAGACCCCTGCGCCGCAGCCCCGAGACGCGCCATGAGCGTAGCGAGGACATGTTGCCTCGTCGCACAAGCACCGCCCCGACCCCTCCATGAGCGTAGCGAGAGCATGTTGCCACGTCGCACAAGCACCGCCCCTCGACTCCGCCCCGACTCCGAAGACGCAGTGAGGGCGGAGACGCCGAAGCATCTCCGCCCTCACTGCATGCTGGGGCGCGTCCAGCGCGTCTCAGCCGAAGAGTCTCAACTGTTCAGACTCCCGTTCAGAATCGAATGACCAGTCTCAGTCAACGATCGCGAGCAGGTCGCGAGCCGACAGCACGAGGAAGTCCTCGCCGCCGAATTTGACCTCGGTGCCGCCGTACTTGCTGAAGAGCACCTTGTCGCCGACCTTCACGTCGACCGGAATGCGGTTGCCCTTATCGTCGACGCGGCCGGGGCCCACAGCGACGACCTCAGCCGTGCTGGGCTTCTCTTTCGCGGTGTCGGGGATGACCAGACCTGAAGCAGTGGTCTGCTCCTGCTCGACCAGCTTGACAGCAACGCGATCTTCGAGTGGCTTGATGGAAACCGACACTTGTGACCTCTTCCTCTTCATCCATTTCACTGGACTGAATGAACACAACTGAGGCACCCTCCGTGGGTGCACTTAGAACTGTAGCCACGTGTTAGCACTCGTGCAACCCGAGTGCTAATCGCCGTCACATGGGCCCGTGTCAGCGGCTCGTGCCACAATTGCAGCGTGACTCCCGAAGACGCCCGCACCCTGCTCACGCCAGAAGCTCTCGCACTGCTCGACGGCCTCCCGCCGATCGAATCGTCCGACGACGTGCTGCGTGTCTCGACCCGACTGCACAAAGAGGGCGTCGCCCCCGGGCTGATCGCCGTGGTGCTCACGCAGGCGAAGCTGCGCCGGCAGGCGCGCACCAAGTTCGGGCAGTTCAGCGAGCGCATGCTGCTCACTGAAGACGGCGTGCAGCAGGCCACGAGGCTGCCGGTCGCCGCAGCGCACGCCTCTCGGCTGACTCGTGCGGGCATTCTCCGGGTGGCCGATCTGGGGTGCGGCATCGGGGCAGACTCGCTCGCCTTCGCCGCCGCTGATGTGGATGTCCTGGCCGTCGACGCAGACCCGGTCACCGCCGCCTTCGCAGGCTTCAACCTCGCGCCGTGGCCCAACGTGCGGGTGCTGCAGGCGCGGGCCGAAGAGGTCGATCTCTCGAGAGAGCTCGGCAGCCCCGAAGACGACGGCTCTGCTGTTGACACAGGAGCGGTGTTTCTCGACCCGGCACGACGCGTCTCAGAACCCTCTGGCAGCGCAGCACGAGCCCCCTCCGACAGCGCTGCGCGAGGTCTCGCATCGTTGCAGGAGCGCGGCGGCACACGCGGGCGCGGGTCGCACCGCACGTGGAACCCCGAGCAGTTCTCCCCCAGTCTCGACTGGGTCTTCAGGGTCGCGCACCAGTGGCCGACCGGGGTGAAGCTCGGGCCGGGGCTGCCGCACGAGCTGATTCCCGACGACGCCGAGGCCGAGTGGGTGTCTGACCACGGCGACGTGGTCGAGGTTTCGCTCTGGTTCGGAGCCCTCACCGAGCACCCCGGAGCACGCAGCGCGCTGCTGCACGATGACGCAGGCTGGCACCGCATCGTCAGCGACGACCGCGATCCGCAGGTGGGGCCGCTTCAGCGGTGGCTGTACGAACCTGACGGAGCAGTCATCCGGGCACGTGCGCTGGGTGCTCTCGCGGCCCGGCACGACCTCACGACGATCGATGAGACGATCGCCTACCTCACAGGGGCAGAGTTCGTCGAGAGCCCGTTCATGCGCGGTTTCGAGGTGCTCGACGACCTGCCCTTCGACGACCGCAAGGTGAAGATGCGTCTCGCCGAGCTGGGCGTTCGTCGTGTGACCGTCAAGAAACGCGGTGCCGACATCGATCCAGCAGCTCTGGCAAAACAGTGGAACAGACAGCTCTGCAAACAGCGCGGCAAACAGCGCGGCGAGCGGCGCGGCAGAGACTCGGGCAAGAGCTCCCCGGCGGCTTCAGGCACGCCTCTCGGTCTGGCTCAGCACCAGGTCACTGGCACTGGCGCGAAGACAGTGACCGATCGGCAGAGCGGTGCCGGTACAGGTGCTGGTACTGGTACTGGAGCTGGAGCTGGTATAGGTGCCCGTGCCGGTGCAAGTGCAAGTAAAGGCACAGGTACAGGCACAGGTCCCAGTGCCGGTGCAGCTGTCGAGCCAGGCCGCACGGCTGACGAGACGATCGTGTTCGTCACCCGTGTGGCCGGCCGTCACCGCGCGATCATCGCTCGCCGCGCCTGAGTGCACGAGCGGCGAGAACCGCCACTGCACCGCCGAGCAGAGTGAGCGATCCGAAGAGCGCGAGCGGCTGCACCAGTGCCGTGGACGCACCGGTCTCCGCGAGCGTGATCTGGCCGCTGGACGTCTGCTGTGCAGGCTCCTGCTCGGTCAGGCCGGCGTTCTTCGTGTCGTCTGTGGACGGCGGAGTGTCCGTGCTCCCATTCTCATCGGGGCTCGGCCCCGAGACGGTGAGCTTCGCGCTGCCGACCAGCCCGCTGTCAACTGCCGTCGAGTCGAGGCCTCGCAGCCACGCCTGTAGTTCGTGCTCCCCCGCAGCAAGCCCCTGGGGCAGAATGACCTGTGCGGTGAAACGACCCGCGTCGTCGGTGACCACCGTGCCGAGCACGGCCGGTTCGGAGTGCAGCTCGAGTGCCAGCGGAGAGTTCGTGGCGAACCCGGCGCCGGTGATCGTCACCGCAGCGCCGGGTGCGAAGCCCGCCACAGCATCCGCCGCCGTCGCCGTACCAACACCAACACCAACACCAGCACCAGCACCAGCACCAGCCGCACCATCGGCCGCCGCGATCGTCAGCGACCCGGTCGTCTTCGTCTGGTCGACCAGCGTCGCGGCGTGATCCGGGTCGACTCCCTGCGCGGTGAGCGCAGCACGCTGCTGCAGCATGTAGGCGATCTTGCCCGGCTTGGTGTCGGAATAGGGCACGCTCAGGTCGCCGAAGTCACCCTTCGTCGCCTTCTTGCCTGCGTTCCACTCGTCCAGTCGGCCGAGTTCTTTCGCGGTGAATCCTCCCGGCATCGCCTCGGTGTCGGCGAGCCCGACCTGCTTCTCGGTCATCGCTTTGACAGTCGCCAGCGCGGTATCGGCGTCGGCGTCCCACCCAGTGAGGCTGCCCGCCTCGCCGCGCACACCGAAATCGCCGTCACGCAGCCATTGCCCCCAGTAGAACTCCTGGAACGGGATCGTGCCCGCCGTGTAGCCGATGTCACGGCCGAAGTAGAGCAGGCTGCGGTACTCGTCGTTCTCGAAGCTGCGCAGCCCCACCGTCGTCGGGAGCATCTTCGGTTCGATCGGCCTGCCGTTCGAATCCTGCAGCCACGTCCATTTGTTGGCCTTCATCGTGTTCCAGAACTCGGCCGGCGTCTTGTCGCTGAGATTGCCGAGCACCTTGAGCCGCAGATGGATGTTCATGCCGCCGTCAGCAGCGAGCTCAGAGAACGAGGTGAGCGTGTGGTGGCCGTCGGTCAGGTACAGGCTGCCGCCGGGACCGATCACGACGGTCTTCATGGCAGCCGTGCTCTCAGCTGTCTCGGCGCCCAGCGCGATCGTGCAGGTGAAGCTCGTCGGGTCGTCCAGCCTCGCACCGGCAGAGGCGGCCGCGCCCTCACCCTGACCGTTGGCCTCGCACCAGTCGTCGAACTTCTTGTTGAGCTTTCCACGGGCTTCGTCTTTGCCCTGCGTGTATCGACCCAGCTTGTAGTACACCTCGTCATAGCCCAGTGACGGCTGCGTCGGGTGCACGTCGCCGATGCGCACGTCGACCAGGTCGCCGGCCTTGGCGCTCAGGTATCCGGCGCGGTCAGGTGACGAGGCAGTGATCGAGGCGCTCTGCTCGGCGGCTGAGGCCGGTGCTCCGCCGTCGATTCCGACGACCGCCCCGCCGACGAGCAGAGATCCGGCGGCCAGCGCGGCGACCAGGTGTGAGACGGTGCGCCCCGCATGGCCGGCTGCACGGGCGCGCGTCGCCCGGGTCGGCCGATCGATGACGCCAGCATGCGGATGCGCTGGTGCGGGCAGTGGGCGGATCGCCATGGTGCTCTCTTCTGCCGAGCGCCACACACGCACCGGCTTCGTGAGAATAGGTCAGCCAGGTGAGCGCCGATCGGCCGCGCGGTGAACGTTCCGTGAACGGACGCCGGCCGCACACGGCGGCCTCCGTGCGGTGCAGTCACGCAGTGCAGCCACCCCGTGCGGCGTCTCGCCAGATCAGACGTTCAGCGCGATCAGACGCTCGGCGAGACCAGACGTTGGGCGCGATCAGACGTTCAGCCCGTCGAGCTCGTCGCGCAGCTGGTCGAGCTGATCGGGCGGCACGACCCCGTTCAGCGACGAGGGGTCGTTCATCAGCATGACCACCAGGATGATGCCCACGATCAGCAGCACCAGCCCCACCGCGACGGTGATGTATCCCATGATCAGTCCGGCGAGCCCCATGCCGCGGCCCTGTTCGCCGCGACGCTTGATCTGGCTCAGACCGATGTGCCCGGTGATGACGGCGGCGATGCCCGGCAGGCCGAGCAGCTGGAAGAACGTGACGACAGACAGCACGCCGCAGATCAGGCTGATGATCGAGAGCACGTTGGTCTTCGCGCTCGGCAGCACTGACCCGCCCTGCGACGAGAACCGCTGGGCGGGAACCGGCGTGCCATACGGGTTCTGCTGCCCGTACTGGCCCTGCTGATTCTGCCCCGGCTGGCCGTTCTGCCCCGCCTGGCCATATTGCCCGTACTGCGGCTGACCGGCCGGGTGCTGCCGCGGCACCTCCTGCCACCCCTGCTGATCGCTGACGGCAGGCTGCGTGTTCGCGTCGTAGCCGGGCGCATACTGCCCGTACTGCGGAGCCGGACGCGGGCGCGACAGCGCCTGATCGTCAGGGGTGCTCGGTGCTGCAGCAGCCTCGTCGCGCGGTGAGCCGCTGGGGGTGTTCTCGCTCATGTGCATCCTTTCGAGGCCGGTGCCTCGTCGATTCTCCGGCTCAGTCTATGCGCGCCGTGCGGCTGTTCGCCCCGGCGAGACATAGGCATCGGTGACGGGCAGCGTCGAGTCAGCCCCGAAGTCGAGCCCGGTCGGCGGCTTGCCCGCCATCACCAGCTGCGCGCCGAGCGAGGCGATCATCGCGCCGTTGTCGGTGCAGAGCGACAGCGCCGGAATGCGCAGACTCACGCCGGCATCCGCCGCACGCTCGCTCGCGACCTGACGCAGACGGGCGTTCGCGACCACGCCGCCGCCCAGCAGCAGTCGCGGCACCCCGTGGTCGGCGCAGGCCTTCAGCGCCTTGGTGATCAGCACGTCGACGACGGCCTCTTGAAAGCTCGCCGCGATGTCGGCCACCGGCAGCCCGGTCTCGGCGGCCGCGCGTGCGGCGTCGTCGAGCTCGCCGCCCACCTGCTGCGCCTCTGCCTGCGAGACCCAGCGGGCCACGGCGGTCTTCAGCCCCGAGAATGAGAAGTCATAGGGATGCCTGCGCAGATCTTTCGCCGTGCTCAGGCCGCGAGGAAATCGAATCGCCCTCGGGTCGCCCGCCTCGGCCGCTCGCTGAATGCGCGGTCCGCCGGGGTAGCCGAGCCCGAGCAGTCGTGCGGTCTTGTCGAAGGCCTCACCGGCTGCGTCGTCGATGGTCTCGCCGAGCAGCTCGACGTCGTCGACCAGGTCGCGCACGAGCAGCAGCGAGGTGTGCCCGCCCGAGACGAGCAGGGCGATCGTCGGGGTCTCGAGATGGCCGCTGTCGAGAATCTCGGCGCCGACGTGCCCGACGAGGTGGTTCACGGCATAGAGCGGCTTGCCGCTGCCGAGCGCCAGCCCCTTCGCCGCAGAGACACCCACCATGAGGGCCCCGGCGAGCCCCGGGCCGCTCGTGACCGCGATCGCGTCGACGTCGTCCATGGTAATGCCGGCGGTCTCGAGCGCCTGTCGCAGGGTCGGCCCGAAGGCCTGCACATGGGCGCGCGCAGCGACCTCGGGCACCACCCCGCCGAAGCGAGCATGCTCTTCCATCGACGAGGCGACGGTGTTGGCCAGCAGGGTCGTGCCCCGCACGATGCCCACACCGGTCTCGTCGCACGAGCTCTCGATGCCGAGCACGACGGGTGCATCTGGCACCGACGGCGCGGGTGCGGCAGATGTTCCTGCTGCACCTGCTGAGGGCGTGGGTTCAGTCATTCGAGACTCCAAGTCTGCTGACGGTCTGGTTCGCCGGCTCGTCACCGTCGGCGGCGTGCGGTGCGGTCGCCTCTGCGGTGCCGGCCTCGACCCGCCGATGCAGGTCGAGTCGCATGACGATCGCGTCTTCGCCGTCGGGCTGATAGTACCGAGGGCGCGTGCCGATCACGACGAAGCCCTCGCTCTCGTAGAGGCTGCGCGCGACGCTGTTGCCGGCGCGAACCTCGAGAAAGAGCTGGTGCGCTCCCCGATCTCTGGCTGTGGCAGCGAGGGCGGCCAGCAGACGGCGACCGATTCCCAGCCCGCGCGCCGCGGCATCCACCGCGATGGTGAGCACGTCGGCGTCGGATGCCCCGCGGGCCGCGAGCACTGCGGCGAATCCGAGCAGCTCGACGACGTTCGACGCCGTGCCCCGTTCGACGACCCACACGGGGCTGTCCGGGCTGGCGACCGTGTCGGCGAGCATCGCGGGGCTCCACGGATCGTCGGGAAAACTCGCCTGCTCGATGCGGGTGATCGATGCGAGATCGGCGGCCGTCGCCTCGCGCAGGGTCGCCTCTGGCTGATTCCCTGCGGTCGGGGCCGTCTCAGAGCGAGCCGCTGCGGCCACGGTCAGAGCACCTGCTTCGGTTTCGCGCGGCCCACGTCGGGCTGGCGCACATAGATGGGGTCGGTGCCGCGCTGGTCGAGCCCCGCCTCGTGGCGCAGCCACGCGATGCGCCCGAGGCCGGCGGCCGACACGTTCGGCGACATGACGACCTGCTCGCAGGTCTCGGGCCAGGTGTTCGGCTCGGTGCGGGCGGCACGGGTCTCGTGCGGTATGCCGTGCTCGTCGAGGCAGTCGTACTCGGTCACGAAGACCTCGTGACGACGCGCGTCGGTGGCCACCGAGATCGGGCACGGCTCGGCCGGGGCGAGTGCGTCGACGGCGACGGCGTCGTGGCTGGGCACACCGACGACCGGGCAGCGGGCTCCGGCGGCGAATCCGACGCCGGCGGCGATGCCGACGCGCAGGCCGGTGAACGGGCCTGGTCCGACTCCCACGACGACGAGGTCGATCTCGCTTGGGGCGACGTCGGCCTCGGCGAGCGCCTCGGCGACGAGCGCGCCCATCGCTTCGGCGTGTCCGCGGGTGTTCTGGTCATCGCGCACGGCGATCGGGGTGCCGTCGCGCAGCAGCGCGATGCTGGTGCCGGCAGAGGTGTCGAGGGCGAGGATGATCATACGACCTTCGATTCTAGCCGTGCGGCGAGGTCGCGCGCACGCCGCGGCCCGTGCGCGGTGATGATCACGGTGCGGGTCTGCGGGGCGTCGAAGAGGTCGGCAGCGTCGGCCGACGCCTCGGGGGATGCCGCCTCGCCCGCGTCAGCGGATGCGGCGGGCGTGTGGTTCGGGGCGTTCTCTTCGGGAATCAGGTCGATCGACACCCAGCTGTCGGCGAGCAGCGCGACCCAGTCGCGCCCCCACTCGATGACGGTGGCCGAGCCCTCGAGGTCGAGATCGAGATCGTCGAGTTCGATGCCGCTGGTCAGGCGATAGGCGTCGACGTGCACGAGTGGCGCACCGCCGACCTGTGACGGATGTGTGCGCGCGAGCACGAACGTCGGGCTCGTCACCGGGCCGCGCACGCCAAGGCCTTCGCCGAGCGAGCGGGTCAGGGTGGTCTTGCCGGCGCCGAGCGGGCCGTTCAGCACGAGCAGATCGCCGCGCCGCATGATCGAGCCGATGCGGCGGCCGAGGTCTGCGATGTGCTGTTCGTCGACGCCGTGCATCGTCGAGATGGCCGGTGCGCCGGGCGACAGCGCCTCGGTGTCACTCACCGCTGGCCTGTTCCTGATGTCGGTCACCGATGTGCTCCTCGACGCGCGGCTGATCCAAACGCTGCTGATCCACATAGACCCGCTGCGGACGATCACCGATACGCGTCACGATCTCGTAGTTGATCGTTCCGGCGGAATCGGCCCAGAGCGTCGCCGAGGGCTCGCCGCGCTGGGGGTCGCCGAGAATGACCGCCTCGTCGCCGATGTGCACGTCGTCATCGCCCACGTCGATCACGAACTGATCCATGGCGATGCGGCCGGCCACGGGATAGACCCTGCCGCCGACGAGCACGCCGCCGCCCTGTGACGCCTGACGTGGCAGGCCGTCGGCATACCCGAAGGGCACGAGGGCGAAGGTGGTCTCGCGCGGTGCCCGATAGAGGTATCCGTATGATGCCGGGGTGCCTGCGGGCACGCGCTTGATCTGCGCCACCCGCGTCGAGACCCGCATGACCGGCGTCAGCCCGAGCTCGGCGCTCGTGCGGTCGTCAGGCGAGAGCCCGTACCCGCCGATGCCGATGCGCACCATGTCGTAGCGGGCCTCGGGCCGGTCGAGTGCGACGCCGGTCGCGGCGATGTGCCGCAGACGCGGGTGGATGCCATAGTCGGCCGCCGTCTGCAGGGCATCGTCGAAGACCTGCAGCTGATCGGTGTCGTCGTCGACGCTGGTGTTCGACAGATGCGACATCATGCCCTCGACGTCGATCTTACCGGCGGCCTGCAGCCGGGCCGCGGTCTCGAAGAAGTGCGGCCATTGCGCCCGTGTGGCTCCGTTGCGGCCCAGGCCCGTATCGATGGCGAGGTGCACGGTGTGCGCACCCGCGGCTGCCGCCGCCTCGATCTGGTCGGCGGTCGAGAGGCCGAGCGTGATGTTCTGGCGCGCGGCTTCGGCGAAGTCGGTGCCGGGCAGGTGCAGCCAGGCGATGATCGGTTTGCGGATGCCGGCCTGGCGCAGTCGCACCGCTTCGTCGAGTGAGACCACGCCCAGATAGGACACGTCGGTCTGGTCGGCGACCTTGGCGAGTTCGACGGCGCCGTGGCCGTAGGCGTTGGCCTTGAGCACGGCGAGCACCTTGGCGGGATGCACCCGCTGCAGAATGGTCTCGAGGTTATGCCGGTAGGCGGCGCGATCGACGCGCACCTCTTGCAGAGAAGTCATGATCTCCATTGTGGCACTGCAGTCGCGTTGTGCCGACAATTCACGGTTCCGCGGCTGTCGAATCAGCGCAGAAGTGCGTGGGTCAGGTGCTGAGAGGCGGCGAACCGACAGCTCAGCTCAGCGTCTCGGCCACCACGAAGGCCTGCGCGACCGGGGCGTCATGGGTGAGCGAGACATGCAGACGCAGCTGCTGCGACGAGACATAGTCGGCGATTCTCCCGGTCAGCTCGAACCGGGGCGCGCCATGTTCGTCGTTCACCACAGAGATATCGGCGAAGGCGAAGCCTGGAACGCCACCGCCCAGCGCCTTGATCAGCGCCTCTTTGGCGGCGAACCGGGCCGCCAGCTGCTCGGGGCGCGGGGCCCTCGTCGCCTGCGGCGGATGCTGCCCGGCCGCTGCGGCATCCGTCGTCTCGTGCCGGTCGTGGGGGTCGCCGTCGCTACCGCACAGCTCGACGGGCGAGAACAGGCGCTCGCGCAGGCGCGGGGTGCGATGCAGGTGCTCGGCGAACCGTTCGAGGTTGACCGTGTCGACGCCGATGCCGGCAATCATGATCTCAGCCGCCTGTCGGTCAGCTGCCGGCTTTCTGAGACCTGTGCTTCTGCACTCATGGCGCGGGCACCAGCCTTTTCGACCAGCCGCTATTCGACCGTGACCGACTTCGCGAGGTTTCGCGGCTGATCGACGTCGAGGCCCTTGGCCTCGGCGAGCTCCATCGCGAACACCTGCAGCGGCACGACGGCGACGAAGGGCTGCATCAGCGCGGGCACCAGGGGCAGCGCGATGACCTCGTCGGCGAAGGGCAGCACCGCGGTGTCGCCTTTCTCGGCGATCGCCAGCACACGAGCGCCACGAGCGCGGATCTCCTGGATGTTCGAGATCACCTTGGCGTGCAGCACCGGTGACTCACGCGGGCTCGGCACCACGACGAACACGGGCAGGCCGGGCTCGATCAGAGCGATGGGCCCGTGCTTGAGCTCACCTGCGGCGAACCCCTCGGCGTGAATGTAGGCGAGTTCTTTGAGCTTGAGCGCACCCTCGAGCGCAACCGGGTAGTCCACATGACGGCCCAGGAACAGCACCGATCGGGTGTCGGCCATCCAATGGGCCAGGTTCGGGATCACCTTGCTGGCTTCGACGGCCTCGGCGATCGCCGGCTGCAGCTGCGCGAGCTGCTCGGTGACCTCGGCGACCTCGGAGCCGGTCAGCGTGCCGCGCACGGCGGCCAGGTGCAGCCCGAAGACGTAGAGCGCCGCGATCTGAGCCACAAACGCCTTGGTCGATGCGACGGCGACCTCAGGGCCGGCATAGGTGTAGATGACACCGTCAGACTCGCGAGGAATCGTCGCCCCCTGCGTGTTGCAGATCGAGAGCGTCTTGGCGCCCTGCTCGCTGGCCCAGCGAATGGCCATCAGGGTGTCCATGGTCTCACCCGACTGCGAGATCGAGATCACCAGCACGCGGTCGTCGAGAATCGGGTCGCGGTAGCGGAACTCGTGCGAGAGTTCGACGCTGACGGGCACGCGAGTCCACTGTTGCAGCGCATAGGCCGCAGTCTGGCCTGCGTATGACGCCGTGCCGCACGCCACGACGATGATGCGGTCGATGTGCTTCAGCAGGTCGCCGTCGATCGCGCCCAGCTGGTCGACGACGACATGGCCGTCGGCGACGCGGCCGAGCAGCGTGTTGGCGACGGCCTCGGGCTGCTCCGAGATCTCTTTGGCCATGAAGCTCTTCCAGCCGCCCTTTTCAGCAGCCGTGGCGTCCCACTCGACCTCGAAGGGCTCGGGCTCGACCGGGTTGCCCTCGAAGTCGGTCACGTCGATCGAGTCGGCGGTGATGATCGCGATCTGATCCTGGCCGATCGCGTAGGCGTGCGTCGTGAACTCGACGAAGGCGGCGACGTCTGAAGCGAGGAAGTTCTCGCCCGTGCCACGGCCGATCACCAGCGGCGAGTTGCGGCGGGCGCCGATCACGGTGCCGGGCTGATCCTGGTGCACCGCGAGCAGGGTGAATGCGCCTTCGAGTCGGTGCACGGTGGCGAGAAACGCCTGGTACAGGTCGCCGGTGCGGCGGTACTCGCGGCCGAGCAGCACAGCTGCGACCTCGGTGTCTGTCTCTGAGATGAACTCGCAGCCCTCGTCGATGAGCTCCTGCTTGAGCTGCGAGAAGTTCTCGATGATGCCGTTGTGAATCACGGCGAGGCGGCCGTCGTCGCCCAGATGCGGGTGTGCGTTCACGTCGGTTGGGCCGCCATGCGTCGCCCACCGGGTGTGACCGATGCCGGTGCTGCCGGCCGCCAGCGGGGCATCCTCGATCGAATCGACCAGGTTCTGCAGCTTGCCGGCGCGCTTGCGCACACCGAGCGTGCCGTCTTCGGCGACGATTGCGACGCCTGCTGAGTCGTAGCCGCGATACTCCAGCCGGCGCAGGCCGTTGAGCAGCACGTCAAGGGTGTTTCCGGGGCCGACATAACCGATGATTCCGCACATGGAGCAAATCTTACGGCATGCCTGAACGGCCGCTGGGCACGTCTGGCATCAGCCCGTCGTGCTGCGGTGTCGGTGCGGATGCAATCGCGTCTCATCTCGGAGGTTGCGGTCTGAAGGCTGTGCAATGTGCGGAAGTGCGCGGCGGTGAGGCATGATGGAGGTCATGCCCGCCAATGACGCCAGCACGGCCGCGGCCGTCGAAGAGCGTGTCTCACCTGCCGCTGCGCCTGAAGAACGGCCCTCGCCGTTCTGGCAGATTCCGCGTCACTCGTGGTCAGAGCTCGCGCCGAAGGTGCCGAACCCTCTGACGGTGAGCGAGGTTCAAGCCCTGCGCGGGCTGGGCGATCCGCTCGATCTGCGCGAGGTCGCCGAGGTCTACCTGCCGGTGAGCCTGCTGCTGAAGAACTTCGTGGTGAACCGGCAGGGGCTCAACCACCGGCTGCAGAATTTTCTGCGCACCCGCGGCGGCGGCACGCCCTTTGTCATCGGTGTCGCCGGGTCGGTCGCCGTCGGCAAGTCGACGGTGGCCCGGCTGCTGCGCGAGCTGCTGTCGCGCTGGAGCGAGATCGACAGCGTCGACCTGGTGACCACCGACGGGTTTCTGATGCCCAACGCCGAGCTGGAGCGCCGTGGTCTGCTCTCGCGCAAGGGTTTTCCCGAATCGTACGACCGCCGTGCGCTGCTGCGCTTTCTCAGCCAGGTGAAGAGTGGTGCGCCCGAGGTGCGCGCGCCGCAGTACTCGCATGTGAAGTACGACATCGTGCCCGGCGAGGAGGTCGTCGTGCGTCGCCCGCAGGTGCTCGTGTTCGAGGGGCTGAACGTGCTGCAGACGCCGGCCGACAGCGCGCAGGCCGCCGTGAGCGACTACCTCGACTTCGGCATCTACGTCGACGCGCGCACCAACGACATCGAGCGCTGGTACATCGACCGGTTTCTCAAGCTGCAGGCGAACGCCTTCGACAGCCCCGACGCCTACTTCAAGAAGTACGCGGAGCTCAGCCACGACGAGGCGACCGAGGTCGCCGACCGCATCTGGCGCACGGTGAACCTGCCGAACCTCAGGCAGAACATCGCGCGCACGAGGTCTCGCGCCGACCTGATTCTCGAGAAGGCCGCTGACCACACGGTGAATCGGGTGCTGCTGCGCAAACTGTAGTCGAGGCACGCTGCGACGAGCAGCCCAGAGCCGTCATCGCATGATGACGCAGCCCGAGGCGCATTCGCAGCTCAGTGCACCGGACGTTCAAGCGAGACCGTAGCTGCGTGGCAGGGCGTCAGCCCACTGCGCACGCATGCGAGCGCGAATCGCCTCGTCAGGCTGTGGCTCGAATCGACGCCCGAGCTCGGTGAGATCGCGCAGCTCGTCGAGATCGTGCCACACTCCCACGGCCAGACCGGCGGCATAGGCCGCACCGAGCGCCGTCGTCTCGAAGGTCGTCAGCCGCTGCACGGGCACGCCGAGCAGATCGGCCTGCATCTGCATGAGCAGGTCGTTCGTGCTGGCTCCCCCGTCGACGCGCAGCTCGCTGATCTCGCGCCCCGACGCTTCGACCACGTCGGCGCTCTGGTGCGCAATCGCCTCGAGAGCCGCACGAGCGATGTGCGCCTTCGTGACATAGCGCGTCAGCCCGACGATCACGCCGCGCGCGTCGGGTCGCCAGAAGGGGGCGAACAGCCCGCTGAACGCCGGCACGATCACCACCCCGCCGTTGTCGTCGACCTCGTTCGCGAGCGCCTCGATCTCGGCCGCGTCATCGAAGAAGCCGAGGTTGTCGCGCAGCCACTGCACCAGTGAGCCGGTCACCGCGATCGATCCCTCCAGCGCATAGCTGGGCGCCTGCCCGTCGAGCTGGTAGGCGATGGTGGTGAGCAGTCCGGCCGCCGAGTCGATCACCGGTTCGTCGCCGGTGTTGACCAGCAGAAAGCTGCCGGTGCCGTAGGTGTTCTTGGCGTCGCCCGGTCGGGTCGCCGTCTGGCCGAAGGCCGCCGCCTGCTGGTCGCCGAGGATGCCGGTGATCGGCACTCCGTCGAGTGCGGCGGGCAGCCCTGCCGCGGCGGCGTCGACGCGGCCGAAGGCATACGACGAGGGATGCACCTCGGGCAGCATGCGTCGGGGCACGTCGAAGCCGGCGAGCGCCTCGTCGCTCCAGCCGAGGTCGAGGGCGTCGAAGAGCAGCGTGCGCGAGGCGTTCGTCACGTCGGTGGCGTGCACGGTGTGCTCGCCGTGCGCACCGCCGGTGAGGTTCCAGAGCACCCAGGCGTCCATGGTGCCGAAGAGTGCGCCGCCGCTCTCAGCGGCTTCGCGCAGCCCCGTGACATGGTGAAAGAGCCACAGCAGTTTGGTCGCCGAGAAATACGGATGCACCGGCAGCCCGGTGATCTCGCGCAGCCCGTCGACGCCGATGCGCTCGATGATGCGGTCGACCAGCGGCTGCGAACGGGTATCCTGCCAGACGATCGCATCGTGCAGGGGCTCACCGGTCCCGGGGCTCCAGACCAGCGTCGTCTCACGCTGATTCGTGATGCCGATCGCCGCCGGGGCACGGCTGCTCATCGCTTCGACGACCTGGGCGATCACCGTACAGGTGTTGTGCCAGATCTGCATGGCATCCTGCTGCACCCAGCCGGGCTCGGGAAAGACCTGATCGTGCTCGCGCTGAGCTGCGGCCAGAGCGTGCCCGGCCGTGTCGAAGGCGATCGCGCGGGTGCTCGTCGTGCCCTGGTCGATCGCCAGCAGATACCGGTCGTCAGCGCTGTCGAGTCTGATCATTTCCCAGCCCTTTCGACGGGTTCGGCGGTCTTCGTCACGGTCGTCGCGAGTCTTCGACGCTGCATCACAGGGCCGTTCCTGACCCGGGATCGGCCGAGTCCGAGACGAACAGACCGAGTTCGTAGGCGCGATTGAGCGCATCGTCTCGATTCTTCACACCGAGCTTGCGGTAGAGCGATGTGCGCTGTGTCTTCACCGTATTGACCGTGACGTGCAGGTCAGCAGCCATCGACGAAGTCGTGCCCCCTTGTTTGAGCAGTCTCAGCACCTCGATCTCGCGCGGCGTCAGATCGACCTGCTCTCGCGGAGTCGCGCCGATCGGCCTTCCCCAGAGCTCTATCAGGGCGTGCTCGGTCTCATCGAGCGCAGCAGGATGTCGAAGTCTCCAGTCATCGAGCATTTCACAGCCGATGGTCGCCGGCAGCATGCGATGCGGCAGGCTCAGCCCATCGCGCAGCGCCGCCTCGCTGGCCGCATCGTAGTATCGCAGCGCGACCTCCTGCTGCCCCTTCTGCCAGAGCGCGGCGGCTGCGAAGAGAGAGCCCGTCACTCGCCCACGCAGGGCGACGGTGGTGTCGGTCGCCAGTGTGATGCCATCGGCAGCAGCGGCATCGTACCGAGAGGTCTGCAGCGCGATGATGACGCGAGCGAGGCGCACCGGTGCGAGCTTCGGATCGACACCGACGAGATGCTGCTCGGCCTGCGGCATCAGCCCGCCGGTCGCACACGCCCCGGCCCAGAGACCATGAAGCTGCTGCTGGGCGGCCGGTGACGACGGCGCCCCTGCGGCGTGCATCTCGACCTGCTGAAAGATGAAGGCGTTTGCGGCGCCGATGCCTCGGGTCACCATCAGCCCCCACCCGATCAGCGGAACCGCATCGGACCAGTACTCCGACCGAGGCAGATGCGGGTAGACGGCGTCCAGGTGTTCGTCCATCAGTCTCTGGTCGCCGCGTTCAAGAGCGATCGTGGCGGCAGCCAGTCGAAGGTGGAGGCCATTGTACGAGCTCTGCCACCCATATGGCCGCTGCTGGGCGAACCCCTTGCTGACGAGCTCCTCTGACTCGTAGAGGTGCCCCTCGAACGCCTGCTGACAGGCCATGAGGCCGAGTGCACTGCCACGAGACAGCGTCGGCCGGCTGGCATCCGACTTCTGCAGAGCGTGCATAACCTGGACACGGGCCTGCGCGCTCTCGCCCAGTCGCAGATGCCCGAGGGCCGCCTGCAGGCGCTGGTACTCCTCGACATCGGGCGCAATCAGGCCGGGCTGCGCATCGAACTCGTCCAGCTGATTCTCAAGTCGCAGCAGGGTCTTGCCCAGGTCGTCCCACTCGCCGGTGATGCGCTGGACGACCGAGATCATGCTCAGCAGCGTCGTTCGGCGCCGTCCTCGAGCGTTCGGAACCTGCTGCATCGCGACCCGAGCTGCCTCGGTGAGTTCGACTGCTCCCTGTCGGGCCTTGGTCGCCGACACCATGCGCATGAGCCCCCGCATGTAGAGCACCAGCGGTTCAGAGCGCATCGTGTCGAGATCGATTTCATTGAACGACTCGGCGATCTCGGCGTCGATGGCCATCAGCGTGGCATGCAGATGATCTGAGATGAGGGCGTTGAGCCGCGCCATGTCACGTCCGCGAGCGGCATGCAGGATCGCTGTGCGCCAGTCTTCTCTGCGCTCGGCCCAAGTCGCGACCAGACGGTGGATGCAACGGCGGCGCGCTGCCGAGATCTCGGCCTGGCGCGTGGCCGCGACGTCGACGATCATGCGGTGATAGCGAAAGAGCCCCTGTGGAGAGCCGTCCCACGGCAGCCAGGTGCCCAGGCCCTGCCGGTGCAGGGTGTCGATGATGCGCTCGGCCTCGGTCGGTGAGACCTCTGCCATCTGGGCGGCCTGGTCTATCGAGAAGGTCTCTGCGAAACTCGTCAGCGTGATGAACTCCGCCGCACCGGGCATCTGCGCGTCACCGAGGACTCGTGATTCGATGAAGGCGACGGTGGTCGAGGTGATGAGCGCGTCCCACTCTGGTGCCCGAGTGTGCTCCAGCTCGGCGAGAACCAGTCTGACCGGCATCGGCCAGCCACCGGTCTGTTCGCGCAGATGCGAGGCAAGCGGCACGGCCTGAGGCCCGACCTCTCGCATCAGCAGCTGACGGCATTCGTCCACGGTCAGTGAGAACTCATCAGCGCGAATGATCGCGGCACCTGCTGCGTGCAGATCGGCGTCCATGCCCAGGGGAATCGTGTGCGCCGTGATGACGAGCGACAGCGCAGGGCAGCGGCTGCTCAGCATCAGAAAGTCGTTCGCGATCTGAGGATCGATCAGGTCTTCGCCTCGGTCGACCATGAGCACGACCCGGGTGTTCTTCGCAGACAGAACCCGTGCGATCTGCACCGGCAGCGGGTCTCGGGAGTCTGTCGCCAGGCCGATCGGTCGCTGTGCATCGAGGCCCGGCATGAGACCGGCGCGCGTGAGGCGCTCGGCGACCAGTCTCCAGAACTGCTCACGCGTGCGGCTGCCGTCGTCGACGGCGATCCACAGACGCATCGTGCCGTCGTCTGGCTGGCTGTGCGCCCAGTCGGCGAGCGCCGTGGTCTTGCCGCAGCCAGACGGCCCGAGCAGAACCACTCCGCCTCTCTGCTCGATGCCCCGACCGATCAGAGCGCTGAGTCTGGGCCGTGGCAGAACTCCGGCGGGAACGCGTGGGGCACAGAGAACGATGTCGACGGTTCGGTCACCGGCCGTCATCGGCCTGCACTCCGCCCGTCGGCATGGTCGCCGGCGACGCTCTCTTCGACGGCCTCTGGCGCGGTCTCGTCTGACGCGGGCGCGACGTCGTCACCACTTGCGTGCACGACCGGCTCTTGGTCGTCGCCGATGCCGGTGTGCGCAGTCTCTGCCAGGTAACCGTCGACCTCGGCCAGGCGCTGCCTCTCTCCCCAGCCGAGCTGCGCGGCCATCAGATGCGAGACCTGGTCGACCGCGGCGGCCCCCCGATCGGGGTACTCGATGCTGATGCGGGTGCGCCGTTCCATCACATCGTCGAGGTGCAGCGCCCCCTCGTTCGTCACCGCGTAGACGACTTCGGCCTGCAGGTATCCGGGGGCCCCGTCGATCTCGTCTGAGAGCTCGGGCTCGACGCCGATGAGCTCGAGCACGTCGTAGAGCAGGGTGCCGTATCTGTTGATCAGACGGTTGACCCGCCACATCGGCCAGCCGTGAATGCGTGAGATCTCGGCTCGCTTGGCGGTGATCGCGTCGAGCCCACGGGCGCCGAGCAGTGGCGTCTGCTTCGTGCGCGAGGGCTTCTTGCGGGCCTTGCTCGGCCCGAGGGCGAAGTTCACGGCGTCTTCGGCCATCACACGATAGGTGGTCAGCTTGCCTCCGGCGATCACGGTGAGTCCCGGTGCCGGTGAGGCAACGGTGTGCTCGCGCGAGACCTTGGTCGAGGCAGTGCCTGCCTTGGTGCCGGGCTGCAGCAACGGGCGCAGACCCGCATACGTGCCCACGACATCCTCTCGAGAGATCGGGTCGGCGAGCAGCTCGTTGACGTGATCGATCAGATAGGCGATGTCTTCTTCGGTGGCGACCGGCTTCGCGTAGTCGCCGGTGTATGGCGTATCGGTCGTGCCGATGATCCAGCGGCCTTTCCACGGGATCACGAAGAGCACACTCTTCTCGGTCTGCGAGATGATGCCGGCGTGGCCGGGGATGCGCTCGCGCGGCACGACGATGTGCACGCCCTTCGACGCGAGCACTTTGAGCCCGCCGCTGGTGCCGCTGAGCGCCTCGGTCTGTTCCGTCCAGACGCCGGTGGCGTTGATCACGTTCTTCGCGCGCACGGTGAAGGTCTTGCCGCTCTCGCGATCGAGCACCTCGGCCCCGCGCACGCGATCGAACTCGTCGGTGATGAGAGCGGTGACCTTGGCCCGGTTGACCGCACGGGCGCCGAAGTGCGCAGCGGTGCGCACCAGTGTCGAGACGAGGCGGGCGTCGTCGATGCGAGCGTCGTAATAGCGGATGCCGCCGGCCAGTCGATTCTCATCGAGCCCGGGGAACAGCTCGTGCAGCCCCCGCTTCGTGAGGTGTCGGTGCCCGGGCACGGCTGGCATGCCGCCCAGCCAGGCCATGCTGTCGTAGAGCGTGATGCCGCTGCCGACGTAGGCCCGCTCGGTGACAGCCCGGTGCAGCGGGTAGATGAACGGCACCGGCACGGCAAGATGCGGGGCGATGACGCGCAGCAGCAGATTGCGCTCGAGAATCGCCTCGTGCACCAGCACGAAGTCGAGCATCTCGAGATACCGAAGCCCCCCGTGCAGCAGCTTGCTCGACCAGCTCGACGTGCCTGAGGCCCAGTCGTCTGCCTCGACGATGCCGACCTTCAGCCCGCGCGTCGCGGCGTCCAGCGCGATGCCGGCGCCGGTGACGCCTCCACCGATCACGAGCACATCCAGCGTCGAGTCGCTGACGGTCTCGATTGCCTGCTGCCTGGTCTGCGCGTTCAGAATGCTGCTCACCGTGCTCCCCTCGTCGTACGCTCGCACCTGCGACGGTACTGGCGCTGCCGAGTGAAGTGTGCGGCCGCGCTCCACCAGTCTAGGCCGCAGCCTTGAGACTGGTGGAGACGACGGCGACGACAGCCTCGACGAGCCCGCTGTCGTCTGACTGCGCTGGCACCTGCGGCGCCATGACGAAAAGGCCCGGTCAGCGGCGACGCGTCACGACGGCAGCCGAACGGGTGCGGTCACCGTCGAGTAGAGCCGGTTGCCGGTCGCCCGATCGAAGAGATGCACCCGATTGGGTTTGGGCACGACCCTCACGACGTCGCCGGGCGCCGGGTGGTCACGCCCGTCGACTCTCGCGACGACCGTCGTCTTGGGCTGGTCGGTGGGATGCCCGAAGAGGTACCCGTCGGCTCCCAGCTCCTCGACCATGTCGACCTTCAGCTTGAGCCCCTCCCCCGGCCTGTCGCTGAGGTACAGGTCTTCGGGGCGCACGCCGAAAGTGACCGTCGGCCCGGCCCCGATGAGAATCTCGGCAGGCACGTCGATGTGTCGCGTGCCGAGGCGCACTCCCGAGTCGTCGACGACGCCTTCGAGCAGATTCATCGATGGAGAGCCGAGAAAGCCGGCCACGAACTCGTTCGCCGGTGTCTCGTAGAGTTCTCGCGGGGTGCCGACCTGCTGCAGATCACCGTCTTTCAGCACCGCGATGCGGTCGCCCATGGTCAGCGCCTCAGTCTGATCGTGGGTCACATAGACGGTCGTGACGTTCAGGCGCCGCTGCAGCTGGGCGATCTGCGTTCTCGTCTGCACTCGCAGCTTGGCATCGAGATTCGACAGCGGCTCATCCATCAAGAAGACCTTCGGCTCGCGCACGACGGCGCGCCCCATGGCGACTCGCTGACGCTGCCCGCCCGAGAGCGCTTTCGGGCGGCGGTCGAGATAGGGCTCGAGGTCGAGAAGCCGGGCGGCCTCGCGCACTCTGCGCTCCCGCTCTGCCTTCGGCACTTTCGCCATCTTCAGTGCGAATCCCATGTTCTCGGCCACCGTCATGTGCGGGTAGAGCGCGTAGTTCTGAAAGACCATCGCGATGTCACGGTCACGAGGAGAGAGCGTGGTGATGTCTTTTCCATCGATGAGAATCCTGCCCTCTGACACCTCTTCCAGCCCGGCCAGCATGCGCAGCGTCGTCGACTTGCCACAGCCTGACGGGCCGACGAGCACGAGGAATTCGCCGTCGTCGATCTCGAGGTCGAGGTGGTTGAGGGCAGGATGGTCCTGCCCCGGATAGACGCGAGTGGTGGATGTGAAGGTGACTGTCGCCATGAGCTCTCTCCTCGTCGTTCGTGTGCGCCAGGGTCAGCCCTGGAGCAGTCCCTGCAGATCGTCTTTTGCCGTCGCCATCGCGGCAGATGCGCTCTTGGCGCCGGACAGAGCCGCTTCCACCTCTTCGTTGAGCCGGGTCTGTGCAGCGCTGGCGCTGGGGAACGCCCACAACGGGTTCCGCCTGGCGTGCGGCAGAACCTCTTGATTCCACTGCTGGTAGAAGGGGTTCTGCGCGATCCAGGGCTGCTGCGTCGCGCTTTCGAGGGCCGGTGGCTGACCCGACACCTCGAACGCGGTCTGCAGCGCGCCATCGTCCGTCGACAGAAAGCCGGCCAGCTCGCTGCTGGCTTTGCCCGTGTCGAAGAGCACGACCGGCTGACTCCACGAGAGCGAGTCGCCGCCCGGTCGCACGACGGGCACCATCTTGTCGACGATGTTCGGGTCGGGAGACTGCTTCGGAATCACGCCGATCGCCTGGGGAGCGTCGTCGTAGATCGCGGCCTTCCCCTGCGCGAACAGCGTTCTCGTCTCTTCTCGGAGCGTGCCCGCCTGGATGAGCCCTTCGTCCAGGAGCTGTTTCCAGAAGTCGAGGGCCTTCACCGACCCGTCGTCGCCGAGCGTGACCTGGTCGCCTTCCACCACCGAGGATCCGAACGCCCACATCCACGGAATGATGTCTTTGACCTGCTTGACATTCGTGCACGGGGCGTAGGGCACAATCGAGGAGTCCGCGCGTTTGATGGCCCGAAGCGCACTGAGAAATCCTTCGGGCGTCGTCAGTCCCTGCGGGTCGACACCGGCCTCTTTCAGCACCTCGCTGTTGCCGACCAGACCGATGGCGGAATAGGCCCACGGCATTCCATAGCGGGTTCCCTTGTAGACCCCGCTGTCGTTGACTGCTGACGAGTACTTCGAGGCGTCGAAGATGTCATCGACCGACTGCAGCACACCTGCCGTCGCGAGAGTGGAGAGCCATTCCTCGTCGATGTGGGCGACGCCGCTGATGTCGCGGTTGCGGGCCTTGAGCACGATCTGATCCATGTACTGCTGATACGGATACGTGTTGGTCGAGACCGTGACCGACTTCGACTGCCCGAACGAGTCGAGCAGCTGCTTGATCTGCGGCCCCTGTTTGTCATCGCCCAGGATCCACGAGGTGAACTGTGTCTCGGTGTCCGAGCCCGTGGCCGACGATCCGGCTGTACTGCAGCCGGTGAGAGTCATCATGCCGGCGGTGGCGGCGCCGAATCCGATCAGGCCCAGCAGTGCGCGTCGGCTGACGGGCATCTGCAGCGGCGACGCAGACTTCTGGTCGAGGCGTGTGGTATTCATCGTGAACTCCTTTGTCCAGTCGAGGTTGTGGCGGTCGGGTGTTGAGAGTCTGGTCGTTCGGCAGTCGCGCTCGACGCGCCGAATCACTTGATCGAGCCAGCGAGCGCTCCGCTGACGAACTGCTTCTGAAAGACCAGGAAGATGGCGATCACCGGCAGCGAGCTGATCAGCGAGGCAGCCATCATCTGCCCGTACTGGCTCTGGAACTCTCCGAGGTAGGTCAGAGTCAGGCCCGCAGGAAGGGTCTGCTTCGTGGTGTCGACCAGCGTGAGCGCGTAGACCAAGTCGTTCCAGGCTCGGATGAACGCGAACATGCACACGGCGATCATCGAGGTCTTGACCACCGGGAAGATCACCGAGTTCATGATGCGCCACTCGCTCGCACCGTCGATTCGCCCGGCTTCGATGAGTTCGTCGGGCACGGCGTCGAAGGCATTCTTCATCATCAGCACCGACAGCGGCAGTGTGAACGTGGTGTACGAGATGATCAGGGCCGGGTAGGTGTTCAGCAGCCCGAACTTCGCCATGGTCGTGTACAGCGTGAGCAGCAGCAGCACTTCGGGAACCATCTGCGCGAGCAGCAGCGTGTACATCGCAGTGGAGCGCCCGCGGTAGCGGAACTTCGAGAACGAGTATCCGGCCAGGAACCCCACCGCGAGACTCACCACCGAGGTGGTCAGCGACACGAAGAGTCCGTTGCCGATGAATCTCACCAGATTGGGGTCGGTGAGCACAGCGGTGAAGTTTTCGAGCGTCCACGTGCGGTCAGCGCCCAGCGGGTCGCGGAAGATGCTCTCTTCTGAGGTGAATGCCGTGATGATCATCCAGATCACCGGAATGAACGCGAACACCGCGAGCGCTGCGACGGTCGCATAGCCGACCCATGGTCTGCGGCGCAGCCTGCGGGGGCGCCGTTCAGCCTCTCTGCTCTCGGCTTCGCGCACGTATCTGCCCGATCGGCTCTGTTCGGCGTCGATGGCATTCGCCAGGGTCGTGTCGCTCATCGTGCTGCCCTCTCCTGTCGCACTGAGTAGATTCCGTATATCGCCGCGAGCACGCCCATGATCAGAGTCCACACGATGCCGATGGCGCCGGCCTGCCCGAGGTCGTAGTTGTTGAACGCGGCCTTGTAGAGGCCGATCGACAGTGTCGTCGTCGATCCGACTGGCCCGCCACCGGTCATCACCCAGGGAATCTCGAAGTGCTGGAGCCCCCAGATGGTCTCGAGCAGCAGCGTCAGGGCCATGGCCGGCTTGATCTGAGGCAGCACCACGTACCACTGCTTGCGCCACCCTCTCGCCCCGTCGACCGCGGCGGCATCGTGCACTTCGCTCGGCACGCCCTGCATGGCGGCCATGAGCAGCACAGCCATCCACGGAAACGAATGCCAGATTTTCGCGATGATCACGCCTGCCATCGCCAGCGTGGGAGAGTTCAACCAGTTCGTGTCACCCGGCCCGCCGAGGCTTGCGATCACCCCGTTGAGCAGCCCGTAGTTCGTGTTGAAGATCCACGACCAGAGAAACGACACGACGACGCCCGGCAGCACCCAGGGAATCAGAAACGACGTGCGCCAGACGCCTTTGCCCGCTATCCGGCTGTTCAGCGCCAGGGCCAGGGCCAGGGCCAGCACGAAGGCACCGATCGACGAGACGACCACGAAGACGCCGGTGTGCCAGACCATGCCCCAGAAGCTCGGGCTGCCCATCAGGTTCGCGATGTTGTCGAACCCGACGAACGTCGACGCGTCGGTGAGCAGGCTGCCCTTGTAGAAGCCGTAGACCAGCGACCGCACCATCGGGTAGCCGATCACCGCGATGAAGAGCACCAGCGCCGGCGCGATGAGAATGACCGCGAACCGACGCGTCGACCCGCTGCGTCTGGTTCTCGCCGGCACCCGGCCCAATTCAGTCTCAGCCGTCATGGTCTGTCCCCTCTCGCACCACGCCCGCCGGCGTGCACTTCGCATGCGCATAGCAGCGCACCTCGAAGAGACCGGCCGAGGGGTCGCCGTTCGTCGCATCGATCTCGATGCGCAGACGAGTGATCTGCACGGCGTCGAAGTCGTGCACGACGCGAGTCTGATAGTTGCCCTGCCGAACCGCCAGCGTCTGCCACCCATCGGCGGTCAGCCCCTGTACGCGGTAGTCGCGCGCGCTCTGTGGGTCTCGATACCCCGGAGGGCAGGCGTGGTATTCGCGCAGCAGGTGCCCGGGAAAAGTCAGCTGCACTTGCGCGACGGTCTGCGGCTCAGCCCAGTCGAGCTGCACCCACTGCGGGCTGTCGTCTGGCATCGAGCGCCACTGGTTCGTCGCGCGATGCGGCCTGGTCACGCCGTTGACCACGTGGGTGATCGGATAGGCCTGCTGGGCCGGCGAGACGCGGTGGCTGAGCGTCGCACCGCCGCCGAAGCGGCGATGACGGCCCGCAGCGACCTCGTATGCGGCGACCTGCCCCGGCAGCACCGCTTTCGACACGTGCCATTCGACGTTCGGCACGGCATCGAGATCGAGGCGCAGGTAGGTCGTCTGCGCGAGCTCTTCGGCGCTGGCCTGCACCGGCCATGGCACCCAGATGCGCTCGCCGGGGGCGACATGCAGCGTCGTCTCGCGCACAGGCGCAGAGGGTTCGGCGGCATACGTCCAGATGTCGGGCACATCGTAGAGATGCGCACGCACCTCGGCCTCGTGGTCGCCGCGGTTGGTGAGGCAGACGGCGATCTCGTCGACGCCCTGCCCCTCACCGAGAGCGATCCACTGGGCCAGACGTCTGTCGAGCCTGCCGTCTTCGGGAAAGATCGGGTAGTCGCGCCAGTAGTCGAGACCACCGAGAACCGACTCGTCGTCGGGGTCGACACCGGTGCACGCGTGTGTCGAGCTCGCACTGAGACGGGCACGCGCTGCCAGTTCGTCCGGGTCTGCTGTCGCGACATGCGGCAGAAAGCAGCCGTCTCTCACCAGCGACTGCTGAATCTCGATGATGTCTCGCTGCACGTTCTGCCACAGATCGCCGCCCGTGCTGACGCTCTGTGCAGCCGCAGTGCCCACCGCCTGCCCCATGACCGAGGTGGTGCCCTGCACGCGCAGCGCACCGAGGGCGACGTGTGTGGCGCTGATGTTGCGGCCGGCGTACATCAGGTTGCCGATGTCTCGGCTGACCAGTGCCCCGAGCGGAATGCCGAAGGGGCCGACATAGCGAGACTCCTGATATGAGCTGGAGTGATCGACGTGGCGTGCGCTGGTCAGCGGCTCGGCCTCGTCTTGATAGAGCCCGCCGATCGAGTGCAGATCGATGTACCAGCCGCCGTAGGCGACCTCGTCGTCATATGCGGGCGAGGCGAGCAGATCGTGCTCGGTCAGCAGGCGCTGCCCCATCAGTCTTCTGCTCTCGCGCTTGCCCGGCACCTGGCCGATCCAGTCGAGTGCGATGTTGCGCGCCTTCGGCGACCACTCGTCGTCGTGGTTCTTGTACCAGTCCCAGATGCCGAGCACCTGACGGGTGAGCTCGTGTCTGATCTCTTCGTTGTCGTCGATGGTGTTCCACGGCGGCCCGATCTCGATCCACCAATACCCGCTGGCCAGCGTCTTGGCGATGCGCCCGCCGCTGCGAAAGAACGAGGAGTCTTCGTACTTCGCCGCCCACGGCGGCGGGGTGAAGTCGACGGGATGCCCGACGTCGACCGTCTTGAAGTGCAGCGAGCTGCCCATCGTGTCGCTGCTCGCCTCATCGGGGGCGCTGGGCTCGTCGAACTCGGAGCGCGCCTCAATGCCGTGCCGCGACTCGGCGCCGGCGAGCGCGCCCAGGGTGCCGTCGCCGGTGCAGTCGATGAAGACCTCGGCGCGGATGCGATGGCTGAGTTCGGCGTTGACCGTGCGCGCCGTGATCGAGGCGATGCGCCCCTCGACGACCTCGGCCTCTTCGAGCGGTGTGTTGAGGTGCACGGTGAGCCCCGGCGTCTGCATCGCGAAGTCGTAGAGGGTGAGATCCCACACACTGTTCGTCCAGCCGTTCTCGGTGATCTTCACATGATTGCGCACGCGCTCTTCGATGAGCGTCTCGGCGATGATGCCGGTCTCACGCGCATAGGCGTGAAACGCGGCAGCCCCGTGCGGGGTGACGCGAACCTCAGACGACGAAGTGCCGCCCAACACGGGTCGATCGTGGACCAGGGCCACCTGTGCGCCGTGGCGCGCCGCGCTGATCGCTGCGCTGACGCCGGCGAGGCCTCCGCCGCAGACCACCACGTCATAGTGCTCTTCAACCGTCTTCACTGTGCATCCCTCATTTCGCGTCATTGCCGAGATTGATGCGCCGTATGGTTCTGCAGCCGACCACATCGTCGCTTGAAACGTTTTAATACCGTACGACAGAAACGCATAGACTGGGCAAATGATATTCGTCTGAATGTTTCAACGACGAGGCTTCAGACGCACCGTCACACAGGAGTTCTCATGCCGAAGCAACGCGCACCTCGCCCGACCCTCGCCCAGGTCGCCCGCGCCGCAGGGGTGTCGGTCGGGTTGGCCTCGATGTGTCTCACCGGAGCCCCCGGGCCGGCCGAGCGCACGCGTGAGCACGTGCGTGAGGTCGCTCGACGGCTCGGCTACCGCCCGAACAAGGCTGCCAGCGTGCTGGCCCGACATGAGGTGCGTCGCATCGGAGTCGTGTTCTCGCTGCGGCAGGCGTTTCACGCACAGGTGATCGAGGCCCTCTATCAGGCCACCGCATCTCGGGGCTACGAGCTGCTGCTGAGCGCAGTCACAGATGACCGCGCCCCGCAGGAGGCGGCCGAACACCTGATCGACAGCCGCTGTCAGGCGATCATCCTGGTCAGCACGCACCCAGACGACATCGACGTCAGCGCTGCCATCGACACCGTGCCGATCGTGATTGTCGGCAGCAACAGGTCAAGTGCTGCGATCAGCAGCGTCAGCGTCGACGGTTGGGCGGGAGTGCGCCAGGCGATGCTGTATCTGCAGTCGGCCGGTCACACCCGCATCGCCTTCGCCGACGCCCCTGAGGCGTCGGGCACCGTTGATCGACGCCTGGGGTACGAAAGCGCCATGCAGGCCGCTGGCACGAACGCGCATTCGACGATCGTTCACGGCGGCGAGACGTTTCAGTCTGGCATCCAGGCGGCCAAGCGGCTCCAGCTGCTGGCTCAGCTGCCGACTGCGGTGGTTGCGCACAACGACGAATGCGCCGCAGGCATCATCTTCGGCCTCAAGATTCGAGGCCTGCAGGTGCCCGAGCACGTGTCAGTCGTGGGCTTCGACGACAGCGGCTTCGCCTGGCAGTCGGGTCTGCGCATGACCACTCTGCACCAAGACGTCGCGCAGATCGCCGCACTGGCGGTCGACGAGGCCACCCGCCGCATCGAGTCTGCCGCAGGCGGGGTGCGTCCCGCAGAGATTCTGGTCTCGCCGAGTCTGCGCATTCGCGACAGCAGCGCCCCATGCTCAGCGAAGAGACTCACGGCCTGACCGACCGATGTCTGCAGACCGCAGGTCAGTGCGTCTGGGCGGCGATGAGCTCCCCGACACGACTGCGCTGCTCTTGCACCGAGGGGTTGCCCGGAATATCGCATGCGAGCTCGTCGAGCACTGCGTATGCCCCGCGCACGTCGCCCACATGCTCCAGCCCGATCGCAAGCGTGCGCTTGGCCCGCCCCATGTCTGGCACTTCGGCCAGCGCTCGACGCGACCAGTCGACGGTCAGCTGGGCGGCGACCGGATCACCCGCGGCTGCTTTCCCCGCATAGCGACGTGCCGCCTTGTACGGCAGGTCGACATCCCACGGTCGCATTGCCTCGGCCTTGGCGTACTCACGTTCGGCTCGGGCATAGTTCGTCTGCGAGATGGCCAGCTGTGCCGTGCGCAGCGGCTGTTCGGCGGCGGCGTTCACTCCCATCCACACGCTCCAGATCAGCAGCGCGGCGAGCACGATGACACGCGAGATGCCGCCGTCGAGTGCGGGTCGCAGCGGGCGCTCGGCCGCATGTTTCAAGCGCTGGCACCGTCTGCGAAGCCGTGGTGAGCGCACCCGGGAGAACGCCTGACTCAGCAGTGACATGCGCTCGATCGCACCGCGTGCGGGCATCGGCCGGCTCAGGGCCAGACCGACGAGCACACCGGCGAGCAGGGTGTTGTCGGCTGAGGTGAAGTGCGTCAGCAGTGCGGCGAGATAGCCGGCCAGGGCGACACCGGCCGACAGCTGCAGAGCGCGCTGCTCGGGGCCGATGTGCGCCCACCAGCGGTCAGAGGTCATCGTCACGGCAGAAGTGCCCTGATAGCTGCCGACCAGTTTCTTGCGGCGCCCCTGCGACCGCGTGCTGATCGGCTGTGACAGCAGCAGGGCACACAGCTGACGAACGCACAGCGCGATTGTCAGCAATGCCCACGCGAAGAGCGGCAGACCGCCGATGACGAGCACCTGCATCACCCAGTTGTGCGGCGAGTCGAGCGTGACGTCGCCGCCGACGCTCGCATACCAGTTCGCATTGAGATATTTCGGGGCAACCTCGATGAAGCCGTTTGCCCCCAGCCCCGTCCACGGATGATCCGCCACGATGCGCATCGTCGACTCGTAGATGTCAAATCGGTCTGAGACCGTCTTGAGCGCGAAGTTCGAGGTGCCGAGCAGCCGTGAACGCGTCATGGGCACGCACAGCGAGACGACGACGACGATCGCGACCGCGATTGTCGCGGGCAGCAACACCGGCCGCACGATGCGACGCCCACTGCGCACCCGGTCGGTGATGATCACGGCCAGACCGACGACGCCTGAGACCGCGACGGCGAGAAACGCCGCTCGCGAGGCAGACAGCACGAAGCTGAGCACTGCACTCGCCAGGCCTGCGAGAATCAGGGCGATGCTCACTGCATGGGCGATGCGGCGCGGGGTCGCCTGCAGACGTGTGCCGATCTTCACCGCGGCAACGAACTGCCTGACGCCGGCGAGAGCCGATGGCACGAGCATGACGGCGACGACGACCATGATCACGCCGAGGTTGGTGGCGTTGGCGAGCAACGACCCGGGGCGCGCCGAGTCGGTGGGAATCAGCGTCAACGGGGTGCGCTGCGAGACAGCCACCACTGCAGTGGCGATCGCACCGCAGGCCAGGGCCACGACGAACGACCGCCTGTGCCCCTGCGTCGCACCAGGCCCCAACATGCGTGCACCAGCCCAGATCGCCGCGGCGTAGACCGGCACGGCGACCAGCCCCTCATAGCGCGGGTCACGACCGAGCAGCTGTGCTCCGAAGTCTGCCGACACACCCACGTCGAGCAGCAGGATGCCGAGCCCGGCAAGCACAACCGGGGTGAAGAACGCTGGCAGGCGCCCCGATGCCGGTGCGAGTGCCGCGAAGAAGACCGCCACGCACATGGCCGTCAGCTTGGGAAAGATCCAGCGGTCATCTGCATAGGGAAGAAAGACGAACTGTGAGACGACGAGCAGCCAGATCGCTGCGTGTGCAGACAGATTCGCGCGCTCATCCCATGTCTTTCGGATGAGCGCGCGAATCATGGATGTCACCCGCGTTTGAGGCGCAGGCAGCGTCTCAACAGTCTCAGTGCTGAGCTGCACCGCGACGACGAGCCGCGATCACACCGGCCGCACCAGCGGCGACCAGCAGCAGGGCGCCGAAGACGAGGGCGGCATCCTGAGCACCTGTGTGAGCGAGGGTGCCGCTCTGAGCTGAGCTGCCGGCGTCGGTTGCCGCTGCATCGTCAGCCGTGGGGGCCACGACCGTGAGCTTGGCCGGATCGAGGTCGGCGATCACGATGTGGTGCTCGCCCAGCTCGGTGTCGGCGGGAATCGTCACCTGCGCGTTGAGCACGCCCTGGTCGTTCGCCGCGACGCCCTTCGCCAGCACGACGGGAGTCGAGTGCAGCTCGATGTCGACCTGCTCGCCAGCCGCCAGCGTGCCAGCCTTGGTCGAGACGGTGATGGTCTGGCCGGGCACGACGGTGGCGTCTGACAGAGTGATGTCGTCCAGCGTCAGCGCGCCGTCTTTGTCGTTGTCGTCGGCGCTCGAGTTGTCGTCGGCGCTCGAGTTGCCGTTGTTGCCTGACGCGTTGCCGTTGTCGCCTGACGCATTGCCGTCGTTCGACGTTGCGTGCTGGCCTGCAGACGCGCCATCGTCAGGCGACACGTTGTCTGCATGCGCAATCGAGCTGACGCCGATCAGAGCTGAGAACGAAAGCGCGAATGCGGCGATGAGGCCGAGCGCTTTGCGTGATGCCACTGGAGTTGCTGACATTATGGGCATTCCCCCCTAGAACTTGAACATGATTGATTCGAATCATCCAAGGGTCGAAATGTACCGCTCTCCCCCCAGAGAGACAGTCGAAACTGTCACAGAGCAAATCCTAGCAATCATCTGTGCGAATCGGAAACCAGAGCGCGCCGGCGACGAACCGCAAGCACCATGCCCGCAACCACGCAGAGCACTCCCGCACCCAGCCCGGCGCTGGCCAGCCCCACGGCAAGTGAGCGGGGCATCCCCATGACGGTCTCAGCGGGCAGGCGAGCGTCACCGGCGGTGCCTTGGGGCACCTGATCGGCCAGCCCTGACGCCGAGCCCACGTGCGAAGCCGACTCGCTCGCGCCCGCCTCAGAGCCCGCAGCAGGCCGAGGTGCCGCGACAAGAACGTCGTGCACCGCGCGCGCGACGTCCTGCACGTCACGGTCGGCAGCCGACGCCGTGCCTGCCCCACCCGCGACACCCGGGCCGAACGAGGTCATCACGGCGAGCGCCACCTCTCGGCCTGGGGTGAGCAGGTAGCCCGTGTCGTGGCTGACGTCGACGTTCTCGCCCGTCTTGTTGGCCAGCTCGGTCCGCGGCACAACCGCGCCGAACTTGGTGTTCACGGTCTGCTGGCGCATCCAGTCGATGATCTGATCGCTCGCCGCGCGCGACAGCATCTCACCAGCATGAATGCGCTCGAGCAGCCGCATGTCGCCTGTTGCGGTGATGAGGTTCTCATGTCTCGCATCATGCGAGAGCACCATCTTGCGCCCGAAGTGCATGTCGGCGTCGGCGATGCCGAGCGCGCGCAGCCCGACCCCGACCGCGTCGAGCCCGCCGACGAAGTCGATCAGCACATTGGTGGCTGTGTTGTCGCTGACGGTGATCATCAGGCGCAGCAGCTCGCCCAACGGCAGCTGCCTGACGGATGTCGCCGCGGCCCCGCCCTGCAGCGTTCCCGTGCCGCCGACGATATCTGAAGGCCGAACGGTGACGGGGGTCTGCAGATCCCACCGCCCGTCGTCGACAGCGCGCATGATCACTGCAGCGAGGCCGATCTTGATCGTGCTGGCAGCTTTGAACTCTTCGTCTGCGGCACCGACCGCCACAGACTCGCCACCGAGCACCCCCGACAAGTCACCGAGCGCGATGCCCATCTTCACGCCATGCTGCGCGGCACTGTCGACGATGCCCTGCAGCCGACTCTGCAGTTCGATCTGCAGCTGCGGGCTCTGCAGCTGCAGCGCGTCGACCGCCGCAGCCGCACTGAGGGCATCGACTTCAACGGCTTGGGCGGCTGGAGCATCCCCGGCCGCGATCTGGATCACCCCCGCAGCGGCAAGGCAGAGCGTCAGCATCGCGGCGGTGCCGCGCATCAGCGCATGCGAGGGCACGTGCAGCCGCCGCTTCAGGTTCATCGCAGTCTCACCCCCCCATCACTGCACCATCCGCGATCGAAAGGCGCCGAGGGTATTCTAGGGCGTCTGCTGAGGCCGAACCGCAGCTCGGGCGCCGGCAAAGCCCCAGCTTGACTTTGCAGAGTCTGCAAGTTTACAGTTAGTGCACTGACACGCGCGACGCTGCCGTGATGGCACGCGCCGTCGTGTCCATGCGCATCTGCCGCATGTACATCTGCACGACACTCCCCCGATTCACGAAGAAGGCTCTTCCATGCCCGACCCCACTCTCACGCACGCCCCGACAGGCATGCTGCCCAGACGACAGATCAATCTGATCTTCGTCGCGCTGATCGTCGTGATGCTGCTGAGCTCGCTCGACCAGATGATCTTCTCAACAGCCCTGCCGACCATCGTCGGCGAGCTCAACGGTGTCGAGCACATGCTCTGGGTCGCCACCGCATACATCCTCTGCGCGACCGTGATGATGCCGGTCTATGGCAAGCTCGGCGACCTCTACGGCCGCAAGGCGATCACGATCGGCGCAGTGACCGCCTTTCTGGTCGGCTCGATCGTCGGCGGCCTCGCGCAGGACATGACCTGGCTGATCATCGCTCGAGGCATTCAGGGCCTCGGCGGCGGCGGCCTGATGATTCTCTCACAGGCGATCATCGCCGACATCGTGCCGCCGAAAGACCGCGGCAAGTACATGGGCCCCATGGGTGCCGTGTTCGGCCTCTCAGCAGTGGCCGGTCCACTGCTGGGCGGATGGTTCACCGACTCTATCGGCTGGCGCTGGGCGTTCTGGATGAACATTCCACTCGCAGTCATCGCCATCATCGCGCTCAGCGTGCTGCTGCACCTGCCGAAGCATGCGACAGACCGAGTGCGCCTCGACGTGCTCGGCACCGTGCTGCTCGCGATCTGGGTTTCGTGCCTAGTGCTGTTCGCTTCGTGGGGCGGCAACACGTACGACTGGGATTCCCCCCAGATCATCGGACTGATCATCGCCACGATCGTCTTCGCCGGTCTGTTTCTCTGGGCTGAGGCCAAGGCGGCCGACCCGCTGCTGCCCCTCGCGCTCTTCCGCAACCGCAACTTCAACCTCACCACCGCCGCAGGCCTCGCCGTCGGCATCGCGATGTTCGGCACGCTCGGCTACATGCCGACCTACCTGCAGATCGTGCACGACACGGGCGCCACCGAGTCAGGGCTGCTCCTGGTGCCCATGGTCATCGGCCTGATGATCACGGCAATCTCTTCGGGCCAGCTCGCGAGCCGCACGTCGCACTACAAGTGGATGCCCCTGGCCAGCATGCTGCTCGTGGCGGCTTCATTGGTACTGCTGTCCACGTTGCACGCCGACACCCCGCTGTTCCTGCTGTGCAGCTACCTGTTTCTGCTTGGTGCCGGAATCGGTCTCGGCATTCAGATTCTCGTGCTCATCGTGCAGAACGAGTTTCCCATCACGCAGGTCGGCACCGCGACCGGTGCGAACAACTTCTTTCGAGAGATCGGCGCCACTCTCGGGTCGGCCATCGTGGGCAGCGTGTTCACTTCGCGTCTCACAGCTCTGGTCACAGAGCGCATGCCGCAGACCAGCGCCGGCGACGGTTCCGGGGCCAGCCTCGACTCACTCACCCCGACCGTGGTCAGAGACCTGCCGACGCCGATTCGCGATGTCATCGTGAACGCGTACAACGACGCCCTCACCCCGATCTTCATGTGGCTGATGCCGCTGCTGCTGATCGCCTTCGTGCTGCTGCTCTTCGTGCAGGAACACCCGCTCGCCACTTCTCTCGATGAGTCGGGCAAGACCGGCGGCGCGGCCCCGGCCGATGCCGAGATGACGACCGCGACTCGTCGACAAGGCACGCATGCAGCATCCGCGGCATCGACGCATGATCACGCACAGGCTCGCGACGATGGCTGATCAGGCCGACGCGATGGCATGCGCGCACGAGGGGCTGCGTCAGCGCAAGCTGCGCCAGACTCGCGAGCATGTCGAGCAGGTGACGGTTGAACTCGTCGATCGCCTCGGGTACGACCAGGTCTCGGTCGAGATGATCTGTGATCAGGCCGAGATCTCGCCGCGCACGTTCTACAACTACTTCGGCACCAAGGATGCCGCGATTCTCGGGTACATACCGGCGAGCATCGATGCAGCCGCGTTGCAGCAGTTCATCGAGCACTCGAACGACGACATCATCGATGCGCTGTTGCAGCTGATCGCATCTGCAGAGCACAGCCCGCTGCGACAGTCGTCGCTGCAGGTACAGCGTCACCGGATTCTGCATGAGCACCCGCATCTGCTGACCGAGATAGCGAGTCGCGTCGAACGGCTGCAGAGTCGTCTGAATGACGCGATCGCCGAGCGGGTCGCGCTCGAGCTGGGCACGGCGACGACGGATGCCCGGGTGCAGCAGCGAGCGCGACTGCTGTTCGCCGTCGTGATCGCCGTGGTCAAGATCGCGCTGGTCACCGGCCCCGAGCAGCTGCCCCCGGACATGCAGGCGAGTGAGACCGCTGTGCTGGAGCGGCTGCGCCGTGCGCGCGGTCTCGCCGTCGACATGCTGGGCTGACCGCGGCACGATGCCCGGCGAGGTGTTTCTGCTACTGCACGGGGCCTTCGGCCAGCGTCACGGTCTTGGTGTGCGAGGTGCCCTGCGCATCTGCCCACGTGACCGAGACATGATCGCCGACCGCATGCTTGGCGATGATCGTGCTCAGGTCTTCGGCACTGCCCACGGTCTGCCCGTCGATCGCAGTGATCGTGGAGCCCGCAGTGATGCCGGCCTCGGCAGCCGGGGTCTCATCGACGACCCCGGCGACAGCTGCGCCGCCGGTCTGCGCCGACGAGCCCGTCGAGCCGCTGCGAGAGCCACGATTCGACGAGACCGACCCCGACGAGCTGCCCGCGCTCTGCATCGAGACGCCCAAGAACGGCGAGCCGCCGATGCGCACGCTGCCTGATGCATCCTTGTTCTCGATCTGCTGCACCACGCTCGACACGGTGGTGATCGGAATCGCGTAGCCCACGGTCTGGCCGCCGCTGCTCGCGGCGACCGTCATCGCGGTCACCTCGCCTTCAGCGTCGAGCACGGGCCCGCCCGAATCGCCCGACACCACCGCGGCGCCGAACTCGATCAGCCCGCTCAGGGTCTCGGACTCGCTGCTGCTCGATGAGCCCCCTGACGTCCCGCCGGTGGCGCTGCCGCTCGCCGCGCCGGTCACGCTGCTCGCCGTCGAGGCCGTGATCGTCTTGTTCGTGGCGCTCACCGTGCCTGCGGCGGCGACCAGCTGCCCCTTGCCCTCGGCGTTGCCGATCGCGGTGAGCGTGTCACCGGCGTTCACGCCGTCGTCGTCGAGCGAGACGGCCTCGAGGCCCGACGCATCTTGCAGCTGCAGCAGCGCGACGTCCTTCGTCGAGTCACTGCCCAGCACTTTGGCCGTATACGTGGTTCCGGTCGACGCGACGGTCACCTTGATCTGGGTCGCGCTCTCGACGACGTGATGGTTCGTGACGACGATTCCGTCGCTGCTGAGCACGAATCCGCTGCCAGCAGCCTCTCCGGCACCGTACGAGAGCACCGTCTCGATGATGACGGCGCCGCGCTGCTGTTCGGCGGATGCCGCGGTCGCGCCCGCACTCGACGTGCCCGTGCGCCCGGAGTCGTCGATCGTGTCGTCGCCGAGCCCGTTGGACTGGCCCGACCCGCTGCTGCCGTTTCGCGACCCGTTGACGCCGTAGCCGTTGCCCAATGCGGGCAGGGCCTGGCTGCTGGAGCCGGATGCCGCTGCGCCGAAGCCACCGGTGAGGGCGCCGATGCCCAGCGTCAGCCCCGCGCCGATGGCCATCGCACCGCCGAGCGCGAGGGCTTTGCGCCAGAAGGCCGAGCGCCCGCGGCCCGAGACCACTGGGCCGGTGGGCTGCTGCGCCGAGGGCTCTGCGAACGCGTTCGGCGAGCGCGGTGACGCGAACGGCGTGTCGGGCTGCTGTGCTAGGTGTGCCGTATCTGTCACGAACGCCCAGTTCGGCGAGCGCGGAGGCTGACCCTGCGAGGGGTCCGTCTCAGACTCGCCCTGTTCCTGGCGGTCGGCCTGGGGCTGCTGCCGAGGGGTCTGCTGCGGCACCTGCCGGGTGTCATCATCGTCGAACATGCTCTGCCTCCTGTGGCTCGTGTCGTCGAGTGACGCATTCTGCCGTTCGAGCCTCGTCGGCGACCTGTGAGCCTCTGCACGAATCGTGCTGCTCGGCCACAACGGGTGCTCTTGGCGCCATCCTGCGTCCAAGAATCAGTACAGCGGCTGAGCCTGAGACTGACATGGCGCATGCCCGTGTGATTGCTTTCGGAGACCTGAGACCGAGCTGTCAGCCGCAGGACGCATCATGCTGCTCCCGCGGCCCACCTCTGCGCGGTCTCGAGCCTCGGCCTGTGCATCGGCACCAACGTGCCGACTGACGCGCTGACGGCGTTTGCGATTGCGATTGCGATTGCGATTGCGATTGCGATTGCGATTGCGATTGCGTTCGAGACTCACACTGCGCAGCGGTGTCACAGCGGCGACCGGTTCGCCTCGGCTCTCCTCGCCCGAGACTTCGCCCGAATCTCTGCAACACCAGCCAAATGCCCGCAACAACGAGCCAATACTGCGGAGATTGGACGGTCGCTGCGAAGATTCAGAGAAGATCTGAACAGGAGCACAGCGCTTGGCAGAGCCGAACATCGGCAATTTCCTCGGCGTCGGCGTCGGTGCACTGTTCAGCGTCGGTGCACTGTTCGGCGTCGGCACCGCAGCCGGTTCCGACGCTGAGTGGTCTTCATCTCTCCCACGCCTCCGCGAGCAGGCGCATACTGCGCAGCCGATCCGCAGAATCATGCGCATACGTCACCGTGATCAGCTCGTCGGCCCCGGTCGCGTCTGCGAGCGCTCGCAGTTGCGCGACCACGACATCCGCCGTACCGACCGCACGAACACGCAGCATCGCGTCGCTGAACCGGTGCACCTCGACCGGCAGCGACTCGGGGTCGACCGTGGGCTGCAGCGGCAGTCGGGCACCGGTGCGGACGCTGACCATCATCTGCTGCACGGTCGTCCACAGACGCCGAGCCTCGGCATCGGTCGGCGCGACCATCACGTTCACGCCCACCATCACTCGCGGGCACTCGGTCTGAACCGTGGGCGCATCGGCATCGAACTCTGCCCGATAGGTCTCGATCACCTGCTGCAGGCCGTCTGGCGCGAAGTGCGAGGCGACCGCGAACGGCAGCCCCATCGCGCCGGCGATCGTCGCGCCGACCGGGCTCGAGCCGAGCACCCAGATCGGCACGTTCGTTCCGGCGGAGACGCCCGACACCACCGGCGCGCTGAGCGCACGCCCTTCAGGCCCGAACCAGCCGATCAGGTCGGCGATGTTGCGCATGACCGCCTGCGGAGCCGACCCGGAACGCGCCAGCAGCGACGATGTGGTCGGGTCGGTGCCCGGAGCGCGCCCGATGCCGAGATCGATGCGCCCGGGATGCAGCCGCGCGAGGGTGCCGAACGCCTCGGCGACCATGAGCGGCGGGTGGTTCGGCAGCATGACCCCGCCCGACCCCACGCGGATGCGGTGCGTGTTCGCCGCTGCCCGCTCGATCAGCAGGTCGGTTGCGCTCGCTCCCAGCTGCTCGGTGTTGTGGTGCTCGGCATACCAGTACCGTTCGTAGCCCAGCTCATCGGCCAGCTTCGCCGAGTCGAGTGACGCGTCGAGCGCCGCGTTCATGTCGCTGCCGGCGCTGACCGGCACCAGGTCGAGCACGTTCAGGGGAATGTGGTTGCGCATGAGACTCCTGGTTCCTGGTTTCTGGTTTCTGCGAGCCGCAGCACTCTGCAGTCTTCTGCCGGAGCTCATCCTCGGCGCGGTTCACCCTCTGCCGCGAACTCACGTTGAGACCCAACGCAGCCGGTGCGTCGGTTCTTCCCATACGGGTGTCGCACGATCGCGCGCTCTGACTCGGCCACCCGTCACGATCGCGCACCCGTTTCCGCACGTTCAGTGCCGAACACCGGCGTCTCCTTCGCCGAGTTTGCAAAAAGTACGGCTATCAGACACGCCATTCCGGTTTTTCTACAAACTCGACGCACCTACCCCACCAGAACACACACGACGCTGAGCAGGCCGCTCTGTCCCCATCCAGACGCCCCCAGACAGCCCCATCCAGACATGGCAAATGCCGCTCCACGAGAACCAGACATGCCAAGTTCCATGTCTCGACCGTCAGTGGGCGGCATTTGCCATGTCTCGACCGTGTCAAGGGGCGGCATTTGCCATGGCTCCGTCACGAGGCCGCAGTCCCCTGCCCCGGCGCCCTCACACGGCGCGAATCGCCCGCACTCTGTTCGCGCGGGCGACCTTCGCCAGCTCGGTGTCAGGCGCCAGCAGCTCCCAGGCATGCGGCACGCCGGGATAGACGCACAGCTCAACCTGCACGCCTGAGCGCAGCAGCCGCTTCGCGTAGTCGATGTCTTCATCGCGGAAGATGTCGAGCGTGCCCACGTCGATGAAGGCCTCGGGCAGCCCCGCCAGATCTGCGGCACGACCGGGCACAGCGTAGGGCGAAACCGGCTCGAGCGCTCCGGCGCCGTCGCCCAGCAGAGCCTGCCATCCGGTGATGTTGTCTTCGAACCTCCACGTCAGAAACGCAGCGATCGCGGGGTCGGTCACCACGGTGCGGTCGTCGAGCATGGGGTAGATGAGAATCTGCTTGGCGAGCTTCGGGCCGCGACGGTCTCGCGCCATCAGGGCGAGCCCCGCCGCCAGGTTGCCGCCGGCACTGTCGCCGATGACGAAGAACCGATCCCGATCACCGCCGCCGAGCTCGTCAAGGTGCTCCCATGCCCAGACCAGGCCCGCGTACGAATCCTCGCTCGGCGTCGGGTGCGGATGCTCTGGCGCCAGCCGATAGTCCGGGGCGAACAGCGGCACCCCCGCGGCTGCAGCGTAGCCGGCGATGATGGGAGTGTACTGCTCGATCGTGCCAAGAATCATGCCGCCGCCGTGGGTGTACACGCCAAACGCGTCGCTGCGTCGGTCGACGGGTGTGAAGAGGCGACCGCGGATGCTCTGGCCGCCCTCGAGCGGAATCTCATGATCGGTGATGGTCACCTCGGTCTCGTCGAAGGGCTCGTCACCGGTGCCCAGCAGCGCTTTGAACGCTTCGCGGCGGCCTTCGATATCGCCGACGGCTGGCAGCACCACTTCTGCTGATGCCTCTGTCTCGGCCTGCTGGGCCGCGAGAAAGGCGGCGTATTCGGGGTCTACGGACAACTCTGTCATGAGAGGCTCCTCACCTGTTCGGCACCCTGTGCGGGTGCATGGTCGCTGCGTGCATTGCGTCTGCGCTGCAGCCATGACACGCACTGCACGCTGGTACTGCATGTTCACCGCAGTCTGTCAGTGCGCGCATACGAGTGAGTCTGCTCTCACCAGGGTCGCCCGCACCAATCGAATACGACACCTGGAACCAGTCGTTCACCGAACGGCCACTCGCCCTCCATAAAGTGCAGCCGAACGTCACTCCGCGGTCACGAAACGACAAGATCTGAGCCACTTCTCATTCACAGCTTGCCCATAGGTTCTGGGTGTTCGGCCTTCTTCCAGACGCAGCCTGTCTGCTGGCTCTGCGGGATCTCAGTGCTTTCGACGCGGTGAGGCCCCGACACTCGCCAGCGCGCCCTGCGCGGCGACGGGGCCTGGCGCACCACCCCGATCCCCCACGCGCCTCGGGCGCATCTGTAAGGAGTGCTGTTCATGTCATTCATCCACAAGTCGCGGCTGGCTCTGCTCGCCGGGGCGCTGACGGTCGCGACGATCGCGGCTTCGCCGACCGGCGCCGCAGCCGTCGGCATCGGGCCAGACATCGCATCCGCCGCCGCGACGGCCGCAGGCGGCGACACCGCCCTGCAACCGGCTCAAACCAGCACATTCGACGCCAAGAGCGTCTCGCGATCGCCGATCATCGACGGCAATCTCGACGATTCGGTCTGGCAGGTGGGCACCCCGGCAGACGAGAGCATCCCGACCACCGACCAGACCAAGCCGTCGACCACGCAGAACACCTTCGATGCGACCTGGGACTACCAGAATCTGTACGTCGCAGTGCATGTCACCGGCGACCAAGACCTCGTCGACGGCACGAACTGGGGCCACGGCGACATCGTCTCGCTCTTCTTCGACAAGTCGAATCACAAGTCTGCTCCGTTCGCCGCGGGCGATCTGCAGCTGGGCATCGGCCTGAATCAGACCGACAACTTCGCGCCGCACATTCTCTTCGGGTCGGCCCCGGGAAACGGACTCACCAGCGACGACCAGACGCGCATCGCCGACGAGGTGCAGGGCGTCACCAAGCCCACCGCAGACGGCTGGGACGCCGAGGTGGCGATTCCCTGGCAGCAGCTCGGCATCGACGCCTACCTCGACCGCGAGATCGGCTTCGACCTCGGCGTCGACAACAAGACGGCCGCCCTCACGGGCTCGTCGAGCGAGCTCGCGCTGTGGGAGACCAACGGGCGCAACAGCTTCTGGAACGACACGAGCGGCTTCGGCGTGCTCCGCCTCGACGACGAGACCAGGCAGAACACCGACAGCCCGGTGATCTACGACGAGAGCTTCGAGGGCATCGCCGACGGGCAGCTGCCGGCGAACGTTCGCTCGGCCTCGGGCACCGAGGGCTGGTCGGTGCGCGACGGGGCGCTGCACGGCGACTTCGCCGTCAGCGGCGCCGCCGAGAAGCGGCTGCTGCTGCCCGCACTCGGGTCAGACGTGACGGTGGATGCCGACGTCACCTTCGAGAAGACCGTCAACGCCGGCCGGTGGGCATCGGTCGTCTACCGCAGCGCGCCGGATGACAGCCTCGGCTACTACCATTTCACCAATCGGCTCGACGGTCGCGGCGAGATCACCGAGAAGGTGAAGGCGAACGAATGGAAGGCGTTCAACAACGCCCCGTCGCCGGGGGCTCTGCAGCAGGGCGTCGCCTATCACTCGTCAGTCGCCGCCTCGGGGCAGCATCTGCATCATGTGCGCACCGGCGGCGGATCACCTGCAACGCTCGACCTCACCGCCGACGCCGACCAGTCGGGCATCGTCGCCGCCGATGATCTGCGCCACGGCGGGCGCGTCGGAGTGCAGGTCGACCAGGCGGCTGCCGCCTTCGACAACATCGTGGTCAGACAGCTCAGCATCGACTCGCTCACCGTCGCCTCGTCCGTTCCGGGCTCGGCGAAGCAGTATGCCGAGATCGCACCGTCGGTCGAGGTCGCTCTGTCGAACGGCGATCATTACACCGCCACCGGCTCGAGCGTGCGCGCATATTCGTCTGACCCGAGTGTGGTGACGGTTCGAGACGACGGAACGCTCGTGACCAACGCCGCCGGTCAGGCGACTCTGACGTTCATCGTCGGGGCGCGTGCGGTCACGGCGCCCATCACTGTCGAGGCGAGCGACGACCGCCCGGCGCTGACGGCCTTGACGGTCGACGACTCTCGTCAGCTCGCCGAGCACATCGTCGGTCAGAATCTGTCGCTGTCAGACGTCTCGCTGACGGCGAGCACGGTGCTCGGCACGACCGAGCAGCTCGCAGGCGATGACGCCGCGGTGACCTGGGCCTCAAGTGACGACGCCGTCGCCACGGTGCAGGACGGGCAGATCGTCTTCGGCAAGAAGGGGCTCGCCAGGCTGACCGCCACCGTCGCAACGACCCCGGCGCCTCTCGACGTCTGGGTGCGAGCCGACGACAACGATCTGGTCTACATCGACGAGCACTTCGACGATGATCTGACCGCGGGTGCTCTGCCGACCGGTCTGCAGCTGAAGTACGGAAGCGCCTCGCAGGTGCAGGCAGTCGCCGACGGCCAGGGGCGCGCCCTGCAGCTGGCGCCGTCGACGCGCGTGCTGATTCCGAACATCACCGAGCGCAACGACTACACGATCGAAGCCGATGTGACCTATCAGAACGCCGCGAACAGCGCGCGCTGGGGGTCGCTGATGTATCGGGTGCAGAACGGCGATCATCCCTACTTTCAGATGGCGGTGCGTCAGGGTGCGACTGCGGCCAACGGCGTCGAGTTCGCTCACCGCAACGCGCAGGATCAATGGGATGTTCGACAGACCTCGAGCTTCACCGAGGCCATCGACGGGTCGAAGACCTATCACTTCGCTGCGACGGTGACCGGCGACCGGGTGAAAGAGCTCATCGACGGCCAGCAGATGATCTTCACCGACCGAGCCGGCGACTATGCCGCCGGCGACCTCGGCATGCAGAGCGACAACCTCACCATGATCGTCGACAACCTGAAGGTCACGATGAGCCCGGCCGATCTCGGGCCTGTTCCGCACATCGAAGACGGTGACGTCGAGGTCAAGCAGAAGACGTCGAAGGTGATCGGCACCACGCCGATCATGACCGATCACCTCGCATCGCTCGACGACGTGCAGTCGATCGTCGCTGACGATCCGACCGACGGCACGCTCGTCGACGTGCGTGCGTCAGACTCCGATGACGCTCTGAACGTGTTCTCTGGCGACACGAAGATCAGCTCATTCGACGACTTCGCCGATGCCGCCTATGGCAAGACGCTGATCATCGCGCGTGTGAGCGACCAGAGCAGCGCCAACCGTCTGGGTGAGGCGCTGCGGCAGCGCGAACTCAGCGATGTCGAGGTGGTCAGCAGCGACGTGCAGCTGCTCGCCGGGTTCCGCGCCGACAACCCGTCGACTCGCTCTGGCCTGTTCAGCGACCGCGACACGATCTCGCAGGCCGACGTGGCATCCGTCGTCGACGAGACGAACCGCTCACGCTCGCAGCATGTCATTCTCAAGCAGGGCGCAGCCGACCGCGCCGTGGTCGAAGAGCTGCAGCGTCGGCTGCTCTCGGTGACCGTGCAGGCCGACGACACGGCCGCAGGCAATGCTGCGGCGATCGCCTCTGGGGCGAACACCATCATCTCGGCCGCTCCAGAGACCGCGCTGCAGGTCGTCGACAAACTCGGTGACAACGCGCTCCTGCGCCGCATCTTCACGATCGGCCACCGTGGCATCCCCACGCAGGCGATGGAGAACTCGATCAGCGGCTACCGCACCGCGGTCGAGGAAAACGGCGCCGACATGGTCGAGACCGACGTGTACGTGACGAAAGACGACCACGTCGTCGTTCTGCACGACTCGACGTTCGCCCGCACCACTGACATCACGACGACTCGAGCACTCGACGACTCGGAGTTCACCGGCGGCGTGACCCGGGCCAATGCACGCCCCAGCGATCTGACGCTTGCGCAGATCGAGAAGCTGCGACTGCGCGATGCCAACGGGGCTGCGACGGCCGAGCCAGTGCCGACCCTCGACGAGCTGCTCGATTTCGTCAAGGCCCACGACGTCGTGCTCTTCTTGGAGCTGAAAGACCCGACCTCGCCCGCCATCGAAGAGCGCACGGCCGAGGTAGTGCAGGCCAAGCAGGCCGCTGACCAGGTCGTCTTCATCACGTTCAACCAGTATGAGATTCCGACCATTCAGCAGCTGCTGCCCGGCAACTCGGTGGGCAATCTGCAGGGGGTCGGCGGCATCGCCACCGGTCGGCCAATGGAAACGCTGCACAAGGCTCTGCAGTATTTGACCCCGCAGAATGCGGCCTACGACCCGTCGTTCAACCAGCTGGGCGGCAACGATGCCCAGTCTGCCGACAACCGCACCTTCGTCGCCAACGCGCATGCGCGCAACCTCACGCTGTGGGGCTGGACGTATTCGGGTGACGGCGACCGTCAGAGCTTTCAGCAGTCGCTGCTGCTCGGCATCAACGGCATGACGACGAACAACTCTGGCTGGACGAAAGACGCCTTCTTCGGCATCGATGCGGCGAGCCGGTCGTATCAGGTGGCTCCCGGTTCGTCGGTGACGCTGGAGGGCAGCGCCGAGACCAATGTGGGCGATCTCGTGAATGTCGATGCGCCTTCGGTGGTCGTCGTGGACGGCGGCGACAAGGTGCAGGTCACGGGCAGCACGCTCACCGCCGCGGCCGGTGCCACTGGCACGGCCACCGTGCTGCTGCAGACGACCGAGAGCATCCAGGGCGCAGACTTCACGGTCTACTCCGAGCCGATCACCGTGCAGATCGGGCAGTCAGATGACGGCAGCGGGAGCGGTGACGGGGGCGGGAACGGTGACGGTGGCAATGACGGGAACGGTGACGGGAACGATGGCGGTGGCAACGGCAACGGGAACAGTGACGGCACCGATGGCGATGGCACCGGCACCGGCAACGGCACCGGGAACAGTGACAGCACCGATGGCGACGTCGACGGCAGCCGTACTGCCGGCCGAGACGATGCAGACGCTCAGGAACCAGTCGCACACAACGCCCTGGCCACGACCGGCACCAGTTCGATCATGCTCTTCTGGTCACTGGTCGCAGCGGGCGTGACTGTCATCGGCACGACCATGGTCGTCAAAGCGAGGAGCCGCCGCACGCACGACGCCTGACGTTCGTGATCACACGTCGGTGATCTGACGCCGGTGATCTGACGGTCGTCGTCTGCCCGCCGAGATCTGACGATCGAGACATGGCAAATGCCGCTCCACAACATCCAGACATGACAAGTTCCCTGTCTCGATATCTGTGGGCGGCATTTGCCATGTCTCGGTACCTTCACAGAGCACGGAGAGCCCGCACTCTGCGTGCACGAGCGACCGTGGTACAGCGTGTCTCTCACTGGGTGGCGCGCGTCAAGACGGGTCACACGTCAACACCGAGCACTGAGCACTAAGCACTGAGCACCAGTGCAACCACGGAGAGCCCCGCACCGTCATGCCTGCCTCTCTCAGTGCGAGCTTCTCTGTCACCCGCTCGGTTCAGCTCTGTGACCACACTCTCGATTCAGGCTGAGAACTCGTGTTTGCTGAGCAGGGCCTCCTCGCACCGCTCACATGCTGACTCACCTTTGAGGCTGCGGCCCGGAACACCTGTCACCGGCGCTGCCGGTCGGAGGCTCACGCAGATGGCGTGCACGGGAGCACGTGCAGATGGTGGGTACGACCGTACAGACGGTGTATTCGTCAGCCGTACAGACCGTGTATTCGTCAGCTTCAGAACGACAAGAAGGGCCGCAGCTGCCTGAGCAGCTGCGGCCCTTCTTGCACAGTCGTCTGTGACGGGCTTGGCCCTATTTACTTGATTTACTTGGTCGGACGCCCCTTGCACGCGCGGCGTGCCGACACGAGCCGGACGCAGACACCCGCCAGCAGCAGGGCGAGCGCTGCTGCGAGCGGCAGCATGTCTGCACCAGTGCGCGCGAGCTCCCCAGTGGATGCCACGGACGGTACCTCCCCGGCGCCGTCAGCACCAGCCTTCTTACTCCCGTCACCCGTATTGCCAGGAGGAGTGCCGGTGCCCGTGCCTGAGCCGTCCGAGTCGCCCGCATTCGAGCCGCCCACATTCGGGTCGACCGAGCCGGCGACGACGCTGCCGTCAGTGCGCACGGTGAATGTATTGACCGCCGACACCGAGCTGGCATCGTATGGGTCGGTCACCTGTGCGTACCATCCGTAGACTCCGGGGCCGGGAACCGTCCAGGCCGCGTGCGCGGTCTCGCCGCTCGTAACCTGACGCGTGGCGATGAGGCCGCTCACGGCATCCGCCGGCGCGATGGACGCGGCGCTCTGAGCCGCTGCCACGCTCTGCAACCCCGCAGCACCCTGCACCCCGGCAACGTTCTGCAAGACCGACGCACTGAACGAATCGGTGGTGAGCGTCTTGTCGCGCGGGGTGATGCCGAGGTCGGCATATGAGACCGGGAAGTCCTGGTAGTAGGTCGGCTCCCCGTTCGGGCCGAACAGCGACGCCTCGTCGGCGTTGAAGTCGTCGAGCGACGGCGAGTAGGTGCGCACCTGCATGGTCTGCGACTGGTTGTCGAAGTGCAGCAGGCGCAGGTAGCCGAGGCCGCCCTGTTCGAGCCCCTGGTAGTCGAAGAGCATCGAGGTGACCGTGCGGTCGTTGACCCCGTCGCCGTTGTCGTCGAACTGATCCTGACGCGTGAAGGCATCGTGATAGTGCCCGCTGAACACCATGCGCACGTTCGGATTCGTCGCGACGACCTCGTCCATGATGCTCTGCGGAATCGGCCCCAGGCCTCCCGTGGTCAGCATGAATTCGTGCAGGTTGATGATCACGGTGCGCTCGGGGTGCTCGGCGATCACCTTGTTCATCCATTCGATCTCAGACGTGCCCGGATCCCAGCCCATCGACACCACCATGAAGTCGATGCCACCGGCACTGAACAGGTCGTAGTGCCCGCGGTTGTCTTTGTAATCGCCACCGAACCAGGGTGATCCCTGGTAGCGGCTCACCCCGAACCACTTGCTGAACTCGGTGTAGCTGTCGGCCATATGCCCGACATCGTGGTTGCCGGCGAGCACGCCGTAGGGCAGGCGGTCTTCGTCGGCCAGCGGGTTGCCGTCGGCATCCTGCTCGAGCATCTTGTAGGCCGAGTCGGCGTTCTGCCACTCGTACTCCTGGTCGAAGTCGTCGACGATGTCACCCGTGTGAAAGAGGTACTTGAGATTCAGGTTCGAACGCTGATCGAGCAGAAACTGGTGCATGTCTCGCTGATAGTGATAGTTCTCGCTGAGGTTCTCGTTGTAGTACTGCGTGTCAGACTCCCAAGCCAGCGTGAAGTCGTAGTCGCTGCGCGCGGTCGCATCCGCGTTGTACGGATCGACCGTCGAGTCACGGGTGGTGAGGTCGGCGCCCGACCAGCCGTCGGAATGCTGCACGATCAGCGTGACCTGGCCGTCGACGGCGTGCGATTCGACGCCCACGTAGCCGCTGAGGGTGAAGTTCGCGCCCTCGTCGTCAGCCGGCGTGTAGTGCCGGTCGATCTGGTCCCAGCCCGAGCCGTCGGCCTTCTTCGCGTACAGGGTGACCTGGGCGTTCGGATTGCTGGTGCCCGACCAGACCGTGCGCACCTGGCCCGTGGTGACGCCCTGCGGCACGGCGACGGTGAACAGCTGGTACGGCAGACCGTCGGTGCCGGCGGATGTCGCCCCGACGCCGTCTGTCGACCCCAGCTTGGCGAGGTCGTCTTCGCTCAGCGCCACGGCACTGCTGCGATCGGTGGCGAGCGCGTCAGCCGTCTGCCCCGCAGAGGCCTGAACGTCTGTGCCGAGCTGTTGAGCGGTGCCCTCGTTGAACGTCACGGTGAGGTCGTCGCCCGTCGGGTCGGTCGACGTCGCCGAGAGGTCGACGGTCGCGGTGCCGTCGACGTTCAGCGTGGCCTGCTGGCCGACTGCGAGCTCGGCCTCAGAGGGCGTCTCGTCGACGGTGGTGAAGGTCGTCGTCTGCTCGGCGCGGTTGCCCGCGGCGTCGACTGCCGCAACAGTGAACGTGTGCTGCCCGGGGGCGAGATCGACGGTGCTCGTCTGATGGGGCAGGTCGATCGCGGTGCCGTCCAGCTTCGCGGTGACGCCCGAGGCGGGCACGCCTGCAACATCCCCGTCACCGTCGTCGATCGCGGCGTCGAGGGTGATCGCACCGTGCATGCCCTGCTCGGTGTCGTTCTGCGACGTCACCGTGGGGGTGACCTGCGGCGCCGTGTTGTCGACGATCACGTCTGCCTGCAACTCGTCGGCGCCTGACCGGCCGGTGACCGTGTGCCTGCCATCGGCGGCCTGTGTGGTGTTCCATGAGAAGCCCGACCCGCTGAACGCTGCGTCGTCGATGCTGAACGTGGCGTCGATGTAGTCGTGCTTGCCCGTGGAGTCGCCCATCTGGATGACCTCACCGGGATCTGACCATTCGGGTGCGCGAAGCGTGCGCCCGTCGGGCAGCACGAGGCGCAGGTTCTGCACCATGAAGTCGTCGTTGTTCTCGTTGAGATCGATGTCGGGCCAGGCCTTCGTGCCGGCCCAGATGCTCAGCTTGAGCGGCTGCCCCTGCGCGATGTAGCTCAGCGGCACCGGGGTGCTGATGGTCTCGACGTTCGAGTAGGTGCCCTCGTCGAAGATCTTCAGCAGATCGTTCTGCCCCTCGGCGTTCGTGGCCTTCACTCCATTGCGGAAGAACACATCGGTGTTGGTCGCCTCGAAGAGGAAGGCGGGCTGACTCGGGAGGCTGGGCGTGGTCGACTGCTGCTGCCCGTCGATGAGCAGGGTCGTGTCGCCGGCGTCGCCGTCGGTCACAAGGTCGACCGTGCCCGAGACCACCTGGCCGTCGGTGACGTTCAGACGCACTGGGCCGGTCTCGCCGCGTTCGATGGCGACCGTGCCGCTGAGAGCGGAGGGCTCGGTGGTGCCGTCTGACGCAGTGAAGGTGTAGTCGATGCTCGACTTGCCCGTCAGGTCGCCCGCGGCGATGGTCGTCGAGTAGACGTCGCCGTCGCCCCGTTTGAGCTGCAGAGTCTGGTCGGTGTTGTCGACGTTGTTGCGGTATCGCAGCTCGACGGTACGCACCTGCTGGTCATCGGTGATGCGCGCCGAGATCGTCAGGTCGCCCGTGCCGTCGGTGGATGCCACGGTGCGGTTCTCGATCACCGGTCGCGTGGAGTCTGCGGCCGGCTTGACCAGCTTGTCACCGACCTGATCGAGGCTCACCTGCCCCGGGGTGGCTGCACTGGTGCTCTGGATGCGCTGCACATCGGGTCGAACCGCGTCAGTGCCAAGCGTGTAGTGCAGGCCCTGATCGGCCGCGACGTCTTTCTGCCCTTGGCCGATGCTCATGTTGTAGTACGCGCGGCTCACGGTGTCGCCCGTGTTCGTGCGCAGCGCCAGGCCGCGCATGCTGCCGTTGGCCATGCCCGACGACTGCACCTCGACGAGGTTCTGGTCGGCGACGAGGTGCGTGCCGAACTTCGCGTTGAAGTCTGTGGCGGTGAGCTGCTGGTTGGCAGAGTTCTTCACCCACAGCACCAGCGTGCCGGCCGGCTGAATGACCACATCGCGCTTGGTCGACGGCCACAGCGTCTCGGTCGTGTTGGTGTCGTAGTCGATCGGGATCAGGTAGGTCAGCACGTAGTCGGAGAAGTTCACCGGCTCGCTCGACGAGTTGTAGACCTCGATGAACTCGTAGCCGTCTGACCCGCCGACGTTCGAGCTGTCGGGCAGCAGCTCGGTGATCTGCAGGGCCGGGCCCGTCGCGCTGTCGTCTGCAACGGGTTCGAACCCCGGGGTGGGATCGTCGGCGGCGGGCTGCCCCGTGTCGGTGTTGTCGTCGCCAGGGTCGGTGTTGTCGTCGCCGGGATCGGTGCTGTCTCCAGGGTCGGTGCCCTGATCGGCGATCTGTTCGGGGTCGACCACACCAGGGGTGCCGTCCGTGGCCAACTGCCACACCTTCAGCTGATGCGTGGTCGCATCGGCCGGCAGCGCGAAGTGCGTCGATTTGCCCGGCGCCAGCGGTGAGACAGCCGGCAAGTACGACTCCGACGTGGTCTCGCCGTTGCGCTGCACCACGATGCCGCGGTCGCCGCCGTTGGCGATGCCCGCTTGGCCGGTCAGGCGCACCACGGGAACCTCCGTGTCGTTCAGACCGATCGCGTCGCGGAACTGCGCCTCGGTCTTCGAGAACGAGTCGACCTTCTTGGCATCGTTGTACGAGAGCCAGAGCACCACCGTCTTGCCCGGTGCGAGCACGAGATTCGGGGTTCCCATGTTGTCCATGCCGACGGTACTCAGCTTCTTGATAGCACCGTTGACGTCGTATCCGAGCGTCACTCCGTCGGCTGCGAAGTCGATGCTGGACGCGGTCGGATTGTAGAGCTCGATGTACTCGAAGTTGTCATCGCCGGTGTTGTCGCCCTGAATCTCGGTGACGATCGGCCCGGAGACCTCTTCGGCCGCACCCGCCGGCACCGAGCCGGTGAGCCCGGGCGTGGCAGCGAGCAGGGCGGCGATGCTCAGCGTCGCCACGGCGCTGGCCAGCAGTCGTCGCGTTCGCGACGAAACGGACCGGTGCATGTCGCTGTGCCGATGCTGCTGAGCGTACGAGTGCGACTGGGCAGATTGTTGCAGGTTGGCAGCCACGTGCGGTTGGCCGGCCCGGAGCGGGTGTGCAGCCTCGTGCAGGTCGCGGCGCTGATGGGACTCGCGGGTTTGATGGGGGTGGGCGTGGAGGGACGATCCCAGCTTCACAGGTTCTCCTCGTTGATGCGCTGACGGGGGGCTGCCCGCCACCGTCTCGTGGCCGACCGTCAGAACCTACGGGTTTCTTGTGAACATCTCTTCCCGAGTGAGTGGCTGCCCGGTGAGTGCGAGGTGAACTGACAGTGAACACGAGTCTGACACCGTGCATGTGCGACCGCCCCGCGGAAGACGCCCTCACGACCACGCGTGCCAGCACCGAGTTGGCAAAAACACGGGCCAAAACTCACCCATGGACCGCTTAATTACCATCTCGACGAACGCACCTCGGCAACTCGCCCCAGGAGCAAGCAGTGCAAGACCAGGTTGTACAAAACCGTGCCATGCGAAACATGGTCGTACACGGCAAGACCGCGCAGAGCCAAACGTCGAGAACCGCAGAACTCGAGCACCAGACGGTTAGAGCGGCCGAAGCCGAGTAATTGAGTTCAGACGAAGCGCTGGGCCCCGCCGGCAACCCGCTGGCAAGATGAACGACGAGGCCCAGCGTTCAGAGCCCGACCCGTTCAGCCCGCTCAGCCCTCTGACTCCCCGCCGCGCCGCTTCTTGCCCTTCTTGCGCGGGGGTGCGAACAGCATCCACCCGACGGCGCCCGACCCGCCGGCCAGCCAGACGGCCCACCACGGGAACCCGAGCGGCACCCCATCGGCGCCGAGCTCTTCACCTGCGTCGCCCTGCGTGATCTTCAGCGAATCGGTGTCGCTGGGCAGCACGACCTCAGTGCTCATCACCTGGTAGTGGTGGTCTTCGCCGAGCACGCTGATCCAGAAAGTGTCGCCGACCTCCGCCTTCGACAGATCGGTCAGCAGCTTCGACTGCGGCAGGCCCGCATGGGCAGTGAGGCCGGGCGGGACTGGGGGTCGGCCCGGCTGGGTCGGGTCGGGCTGCGTGCGTGGGCACAGGTGCGCGGCGCGCGCGTCTGACGATGCGAGGTCATTCGTCGTCTGCGGATGCCCCGTGCGACTCCGCCTCACCCGTCGCCATTCTCGTGTCGTCCGATTTGCGACGCCGCCGAACCAGCGCCAGCGCACCACCGCCGACCAGCACAATACCCAAGAGCGCAAGTCCCGCAAGCTGCGCACCGGTCCTAGCCAAGTCGTCAAGCCCAGTTCCAGGCGGTGTCTCGCCGCCCCCATTCGAGTCGTCACGCCAGACCTCGAAGGTGACCACAGCCGGGTCGTCCACCGAGGTGACGGCCGTCTGCCGCACAGCCCAATCCCCCATCCAGCCCGCCGGGTAGAACGTCGGCTTGACGAAGAACGAACGATAGAGCGGGTCAGAGGTGTCACGATCGAGCCCGTTCACGAAGTTCGACAGACGCAGCCCGTCAATGGTGACCTGCCCCTGGTCGTCCGTCGCCCATTCGTCAGACCCGTCGACGACGATCGCATTGCGGTCGTTCGCGGCGTCATCTGCACTCAGAAAGACCTTGACCTTCGCCCCGGGACCGGCACCGGGACCGGAAACAGTGACGGCATCAGTGACAGCACCGATTGCGACGTCGACGGCAGCCGTACTGTTGGCCGAGACGATGCAGATGCTCAGGAGCCAGTCGCACACAACGCCCTGGCCACGACCGGCACCAGTTCGATCATGCTCTTCTGGGCACTGGTCGCAGCGGGCGTGACTGTCATCGGCACGACCATGGTCGTCAAAGCGAGGAGCCGCCGCACGCACGACGCCTGACCTTCGCGATCACACGTCGGTGATCTGACGCCCGTGATCTGACGGTCGTCGTCTGCCCGCCGAGATCTGACGATCGAGACAGGGCAAACGCTGCTCCACAACATCCAGACATGACAAGTTCCCTGTCTCGACATCTGTAGGCGGCATTTGCCATGTCTCGGTGCCGACTCCACTGTCTCGGACACTGAGAGTGCAGCCTGACCCACCGGCCCCGCTTCAGACCTACTTCGTCTGCGCAGCAACCTCGTCCTTGGTCAGCACAACGTCGTCGGGCTGTACGTCGTCAGTGAAGAACTGCTTCAGCTGATCGTTGTAATCCTGCTCGAAGAAGCCCTCGCCGGTCAGCGACGAGATGCGCTCATTGACCCACTTGAGCAGGTCGGCGTTGCCCTTCGCCACGGCCGGGGCGATGAACGACTGGTCGCCCAGCTGTTTGATGCCGACCGTGAACCCGGGGTTGTCCTTCGCCCACGAATACAGGTACGTGTTGTCGTCTGCCAGCGCCGCCGCACGGCCATCCTTGAAAGCTTGGAACTGCTGCGTCTTCGAGTCAAACTTCGTCTGCTCGATCTGCGGGAAGTTCTCGGTGAAGTACTGCTCGGCCGTCGTCCCCTTGTTCACCGCCAAGGTCTTGCCCTCCAGCTGCGAGGGGTCGGTGATGACCGCGCTCTCTGGCGACGCAACCCCGATCGACACCTTCATGTACGGCGTGCCGAAGTCGACGACCTCTTTGCGCTCATCGGTGACGGTGAAGTTCGCGAGCACCAGGTCCGCTTTGTCAGACCGCAGTGAGTCGACCCGCGCATCCGCATTCACCGGCACCCACTCGACCTTGACGCCCAAGTCTTTGGCCAGCCGCTCGCCCAGCTCGACGTCGAAGCCGGTGTTCGTGCCGTCGTCCTTGGTGTATCCGTAGGGCTTCAGATCGGTGAACGTCGCAATGCGGATCGTTCCCTTGTCTTTGATCTGCTGCACGGTCGCACCGGTCTGCGCGCCGTCAGAGCCGTCTGAGCCGCTGCCCGAGCAGCCCGCGAGTGCGAGGGCCGCGATGCCCACGGTGGCGATGGCGGCGATGGTCTTGCGAATCTTCATCTGTGTCTCCTGTGTCTCGTTCTCAGTCGTTCGTCTTGTGGTCACTCGAGCGGGGCCATGCTGGCCAGGAAGCGCTGGGCGCGTTCAGTGCGCGGATGCTGGAAGAACTCCGCCCCGGAAGCTCGCTCTGCGATGACCCCGCCATCGAGGAAGAGCACCGTGTCGGCGACGCGACGAGCGAACTCCATCTCATGTGTGACGACGATCATGGTCATCTCGCGTTTGGCGAGGCCGAGCAGAATTTCGAGCACTCCGCGCACCATCTCGGGGTCGAGCGAGGCGGTGACTTCGTCGAAGAGCATCAGGTCGGGCTGCATCGCGAGGGCGCGTACGATCGCGACGCGCTGCTTCTGCCCGCCGCTGAGCTGCCGCGGGTATGAGTCGCGGTAGTCGCTCATCTGCACTTGGGCCAGCAGTCGTTCGATCTCGGCATCGACCTCGGGGCGATCACGGTGCTGCACTTTCGTCGGTGCCAGCCTGATGTTCTCGGCCACGGTCAGATTCGGGAAGAGATCGTAGCTCTGAAAGACCATGCCGATACGGCTGCGCAATGGCTGCCAAGCCTTTTCCTGCGCCCGGCCGGCGCGCTTCGAGCCGGTGCCCGAAGCCATGTCGACGACCACGTCGCCGTCGAAGGCGATGCGCCCGCCATCGATCGTCTCGAGCCCGTTCAGGCACCGGATCAACGTGGACTTGCCCGACCCCGACGGGCCGAGCAGAACCTGTACGCTGCCCTTCGGCACCGCGAGAGTGATGTCTTTGAGCACGTGCCGGTCACCATACGATTTGGCGAGGTCGCGCACCGCCAGCAGCGGTCGCTCCGCAGTTTCAGCCATGAGTGCGCTCCTTCGTTCTGCGCTCGAGTCGGCTCGCGAACATCGCCAGCGGCCAGCAGACGACGAAGTAGAGCACGAAGATGAAGAGGTAGATCCAGAATGGCGCGTCGGGGGCGGTGTCGCGGTTGGCCTCCATGATCTGCTGACCGACGCTGACCACGTCGAGCACACTGATGAGCAGCAGCAGTGAGGTGGTCTTGATCACGCGGGTGGCCAGGTTGATGGTCGCCGGCACCATCAGCACGATCGACTGCGGAATGCGCACGTACCGCAGCTGCTGCAGCGCGTTCAGCCCCAGCGCACGCCCGGCATCCACCTGATGGGTCGGCACCGACACCAGCGCACCACGCACCACGTCGCTGATTTCTGCCGCAACCCACAGCGCGAACGCGACCACCGCGATGGTCTCGCCGCCGACCTGCAAACCGAGCTCACGCGGCAGAATGTAGTAGAAGAGAAAGAGCAGCACCAGCGTCGGGATGATGCGAAAGAACTCGAGGTAGAGCCGCAGCACAGTGCGTACAATGCGACTCGGCAGCAGGCGCAGCGCACCCAGCACGATGCCGAGCGGAATGCCCACCAGCAGCGAGAGCACGGCGATGCGCACCGACACCCACAGCCCGCCGAGCAGCCGCCCGAGAATGGTGGGATCGAGCAGCAGTTCAATGCCCGAAGGAACCACGGCGCACCCTCCTCTCGAGCAGTGTCAGCCCGATCGACAGCGGCACCAGGATGACCGCATATGCCACAACGAGCATGAACAGATACTCGTCGGTGCGGTAGTACATGCCGATCAGATAGCGCGCGGTGTTGGTCAGCTCGGGGACCGCGATCACGGTGAAGATCGAGGTCTCTTTGACGAGAAAGATCATGTTCGCTGCGACGGCGGGCACACTGAGCCCCAGCCCCTGCGGCAGCGTGACATATCGGGCGCGCTGCAGCCTGGTCAGGCCGAGCGCGCGCGCCGACTCCTGCTGAATGCTGGGAATGCCGCTGAACCCGCCGCGGAACGCGCCAGCCATGTACGCCCCGCCCATCAGCGCGAGCCCGACGATGGCGCAGGCCTGAGCCGGCAGCTTGATGCCGACGACCGGCAGGGCGTAGTAGAGAAAGAACAGGTGAATCAGCAGCGGGGTGTTGCGCAGCAGCTCTTCATAGGTTGCGGCGGCCTTGGCTGCGACTGGCACCTCGAACTCGCGCACCAATGCGGCGACCGCCCCGATCACGAGGGCCAGTGCGATGCCCACTGCAGACAGCCACAGGGTCGTCCAGAAGGCATCGGCGAACAGCGGCAGCGCCTTCTCGATGACCGACCACTTCACTGTCGATCACCTCCGGCCTTTCTGTGTCTGCTGGCGTCATGGTGACGCTTTCCCTCGTCGTGCGGATGCCGCGTGCACGCGGCGCGATCGACTCGCGCCGGCAACGTGTGTGGGCACAACCTGTAGAGCCTACGGCTTTGCTGGTCGGCACGGAAGTCAGCCTGCAACACTGCGCAACAATTCCTTCAGCAGCAGGCGATGGCGCCGAGTCGGCCCGAAGAGTCTTCTGACGACCGCCCGATGAGTGAGAAGAAAGGGCCCCATCCCACGCGAATGAGATGAGGCCCCTGCTCGGTCTTGCTTCAGTGTCTGTCTGTGCTGCACGAGCGGATCAGGATGACTTGGCTCGTGAACAGCACTTCAGTCGCTCGGGCTCAGCTGTCGCGACGACGTGCCGAACGCCGCAGAAGCAGACCGGCGGCCAGCAGCGCGATCCCAAGTGCTCCCGCTCCTGCCTCGAGTCCGGTACGAGCTAACGATGACGGAGTGCTCTCGCCCTGGTTCGCCGGCTGCGTCTCAGTCTGCGCCGGCTGACCGGGCTCATCAGGCGTGGGCGTCACCGGCTTCAGTGTCACACCGGCGTCAATGGTGGGGTCGATGCCATTGGTCGCGGTGAATGCCTGATCAGTGTAGTCGCGCGTCAGGTTGCCGTTCGACGCCCCCAGTGTGAAGACATCGCTGATGCCCGTCGCCGGGTCGGCGTTCGAATCGTCTTCTGCGGTGGAGCCCTCAACCGACTTGCCTGTGAACTGGTACTTCGCAGCCTGCTCGTCAGTCAGTGTGAACTTCACACGGTAGTCGCCAGCCGGCAGCTTGTCGAAGAGGTAGCGTCCCTGTTCGTCGGTGGTCACCGGTTCGACACCGGCAACCGGGTTGCCATCGGCGTCGAGCAGCATGACAGTGACACCGGCCAGACGTTCAGCGTCGCCCTGCTGCCCGTTGCCGTCAGCATCCACCCAGACGACATCGCCCACGGCGTAGGTCGGTGTGATGAACCCGAAGTCGAGCGACGTGTCGCTCGCACCGTCCGTGGTCAGATCAGTCGAGGTCGCAGACCCCGTCGACGAATCCTTGCCACGATCACTGCCCGCACCAGCCTTCGTCGGCTCCAGACCCTTCAGGGCCTCCTTCGACGCATCCTGATCAATCGTCACCGTGTAGTGCTCGCCTGCAGGCAGCACCGGCAGATCCGCGAACGAATACTTCCCGCCGTCCTTGGTCGTCTCCGGCCCAACAGGCTTCCCATTGACATCCGTCACCGGGTTGCCGTCAGGGCCAGTGATCTTCAGGACGACACCGTCAATGCCAGGCTCTTCCGAACCCTGCACACCATCACCGTTCGTATCCTTCCAGACCAAGTCACCAACCGACACAGACGGCGTCGGCAGCTTCACGAACCCGAAATCCAACGTCGGATCGTTGGCACCATCCGTGGTCAGATCACTCGACGTGGCAGAACCCGTCGAAGAATCCTTGCCACGATCACTGCCAGCACCGGCCTCCGTCGGCTCATAGCCTTCAGGCGTGGTGACGGTCACCACATAGTGCGTGCCCGCAGGCAGCACCTCGAGACCCGTGAACTCGTACTTCCCAGTCGCATCAGTCTTCGTCGACAACTGATCAGTCGTCAGCGGCACCCCATCAGCAGCCGTCACGGGCGAACCATCCGAGCGCGTGATCGTCAAAGTCACCCCAGGCAACGCCTTGTCTGCCGCGCCGCCCTGCAGACCATCGGCATCACCGTCAACCCACACATAGTCGCCAACCGACACTGACGGCGCCGGCTGAGGAGGCGTATTCACAAACCCGAAGTCGAGGGTCAGATCCTGCGCCTTATCAGTGGTGAGATCGCCTGAGGTCGCAGACCATTCCGACGAATCCTTCGCAGGATCGCCCACGTTCGACTTCGTCGGCTCGAGACCGGTCAGCGCGACCTTCGACGCATTCTGGTCAATGGCAACCGTGTAGTGCTCGCCTGCAGGCAGCACCGGCAGATCCGCGAACGAATACTTCCCGCCGTCCTTGGTCGTCTCCGGCCCAACAGGCTTCCCGTTGACATCCGTCACCGGGTTGCCGTCAGGGCCAGTGATCTTCAGGACGACACCGTCAATGCCAGGCTCTTCCGACCCCTGCACACCATCATCGTTCGTATCCTTCCAGACCAGGTCACCAACCGACACAGACGGCGTCGGCTGAGGCGGCGTGGTCACGAACCCGAAGTCGAGAGTCAGATCTTTCGCCAGGTTCGTCGTGAGGTCGGTCGATTCGGCACTCCACGTCGAAGAATCCTGGCTGGTGTCACCATCAGCGCCGTCGTTCTTCGTGGGCTCCAGACCAGTCAGCGCATCCTTCGACGCATCCTGGTCAATCGTCACCGTGTAGTGCTTGCCCGCAGGCAGCACCGGCAGGGCCGGGAACAGGTACTTGCCGTTCGCATCTGTGGTCACTGGTCTGACGACGTTGCCGTAGACGTCGGTGACCGGCTTGCCGTCAGGGTCGGTCACGTTCAGCACCACACCCGGGATGCCGAGCTCGCCGTCATCCTGTGCACCATCGCCATCGGTGTCGCGCCACACGTAGTCGCCCACGGAGACTGCGGGGGTCAGCCCATAGCCGGCGTCGAGCGAATGATCGTTCGCACCGAGTGATGGAGTGGTATACGTGAATGCGCCCGTGGTCGGATCGGGGTTCGAGTCGACCAGCGTCTGCTGTGCCGCATCCGTCGTACCGCCAGTGGCCGTCTGCGTGGTGAGCTTGAGCTGCCCCCAGGTCGTGCCCGCGTAGTCAGTCCCGTCAAGCGAGGCAATGACCGTGCTCTGCGTTGCCTCGGATGGGGTGGAGAACACCAGCGTGTACTCCGTGTTCGGCTGCAGCGCAGAGTCCTTGTCATCGCTGCTGAACAGATAGTTGCCCTGGGCGTCGGTGATCTTGGTCGCTACGGTCTTGCCGTCTTTGTCTTTCAGCGTCACCGTGACGCCGCCCAGTGAAGGCTCGCCTGCATCCTGCACACCGTCATTGTCAGCGTCGAGCCAGACCCGATTGCCGATCTGCAGAGGCGACGGGCTGGTCAGAACAGCGAGGCCGCCGAGACCGCCGCCCTTGCCGAAGAAGCCGTTCTCACTGCTTGAATACTGGTCGAAGCCGTGCAGGCTTTGTCCGTCACTCAGACTCAGCCACTTGTTACCGCCAGTCTCCACGCTGTTCTGCGGGTCATAGGCAGTCGAGACCACCTGCTGCAGGCCGGGCAGCACCTTGACAGCGCCGAGAGTGGTCTCTTCGTGAATGACTCCACCGAGGTTGCCGCCGTCCCAGCCGATGCGGTCTTCGAAGAACTCTTTGCCGCCCAGTCCCTGGATGCCCAGGGTCTTGGCCTCGTCAGCGGGAATCGTCTGCCCCGCGGGCACAACCTGCGCCGTTCGCGTCTCTGTGCTGCCAGACGGTGTCGAGACCGTGACCTCGCCGTTCTTCTCCAGTGTCCAGGTGCCGTTCTGGTTACCGGCGAAGAGCGTGTCTCCGGCGACCACGCCGCCGAACTCATTGGTCGCGTAGTTCTGAGACACTCCATCGGCATCGACATAGTTGTACGTGCCATCAGGCCAAGTGCCCCTGTAACCGGTGGTCAGTGACCAGCGGTCGGCGAGCCCGAGCACGACGTTGCCTGACTCGTCGAACGACAGCCCCGAAAGAATCGGCTGGGCGTAGCCGACGTGCCGCCAGTTCGGCCAGATCACAGAGTCTTTCTTGATCGCGTTCTGTGCGTCCGTGTCGGTGCCCCAAGCCCCGGTCCACTTGTGCCACTGTGTGCCTTCAACCCCAGCAGTGTCACTCAGCGTGCTGTTGTCGCCCCACGACGTGTAGCCGCGTTTGTAACTGAGATCGATCTTTCCGAGACCAGGCGCAGCAGCCCACGAGTCGGCGCCGATCGCTGTGCGGCTCACACGCGCGTTCGTGCCATCGATATCGACGATGCCCGTGTAGAGCTGCCCGTCGCGAACGGTCAACGCCCACGGCTGCTCCCGCTTGCCGCCGTCGCTCCACGTGCTGACCGGAGCATACGTGTGTTTGAGGGTCTGCGAGGGAATGTCGACCTCGTAGATCTTGTGATCATTCAGATTGACGAAGAAGAGGCTGTCGCCTGAGACTGCGATGCCGCCGATACCCACCAGACCGGCTTTGTCCCAGGCATCAGCATCACGCCCCGTTCCCGTGTTCTCGGACAAGTCTCGCGTCACGGTGCCGAGGTCAACTCCCAGAGTCGTCACATCAAGCCATGAACGATTGGTGCTTGTGGCGTTACCGTCATCGGCGATCCTGCCGTCAGCAGTCACCGGCACGCGGTAGATGCCTCCGATGCCCTGCGGCCCGAAACCGGAGTAGCGCTTCAACGACGCAGCGACGTAGACATAGCCGGCACCGCCACTGGTGTCATCCGTCTGGTAATCAGTGCCCCATGTCGCACCGATCTGCCCGAAGCTGGCCAGAGTGGTGGAGTCAGCGGTCGTGGCGTTCTGCCCCAGTGTGCCGGGTATCGATGTCAGCGCTCGCTTGCCCTTGTTCACGCCGTCGTAGGTACCCTGTGCCTGCAGACCGGTGAACACTGGGGAGTCCAGCCCCTTCGAGTAGTCATCGAGGCGATGCAGCCCGAGGTTCACTGAGGATGCCCCGGCTGTGACGAACTGCACGCTCGAGCCCGAGGAAGACCCTTGGTAGGAGTCGTAGAAATCGCTGGGATACCCGCTGAACACCACGCGCACCGGAGAGCCACTCGTGATTCCCGTCAGCGGAAGCGTGTACGTGCCGTCATCATTGACCTCGACCTGCGACCCGATGTGCGACCCGTCTTGAGCGTAGGCGTCAACCTTGGTGCGATTCCCATCGGCACCCCCGAGGCCCACATCGATCAGCCCATCGGCAGCCGATGCCGACCCATCGGCTTTCGCTGCGTCAAACTGACCGTTCGAATTGAAGTCACGAAAGACCGTTCCCGATATGGTCGGCTCGTCTGCGGCGAACGCCGGGGTCAGAAGAGTCATGCTGGCAAGAACAGTCGTGGCCGTGGCGATCATGGCCACGCCGCTTCGTCTCGTGAATGACCGGCTCTGACTGTCGATACTGCGGCTGTGCGATTTCACGCAATCCCCTCATGACGGCTCGCACGAATGACGTGCAGACACAGAGTCGGCACCCGGGTGCAGAGCATTCGAAAACTGGTGACAGATATGCCACTGAGCAGGATGATATGCACGAATCCGGTGGACGACGTTCGCCAGAGTCAAGTTTCACCCTCTTTTTCGCCCTATGCATTCGACGTCAGATGCAAGTCCGCGTTATAGCGAGGCTCCCATCTTCTGGACTGAGTCGAATCCCGGCAGTACTGCGAAGGCGCCGACGCCTCGGACTGTCGTGTACGCCATCATCGCGTCCATGTCATCCATTCGCTGCTGGGTGGCCGCGAAGGTGCGCACATCGTTCTGAAAGCTCGTGAACAGCAGCCCAGAGACCGTGCCCGCTGACAGCACGCTGTAACTGCGTCTGAGCATCAGCGGCCTGCCCACGAATGACGGGTGCGCCGCCCGAACGTGGGATGACGCCGGGGTCACGTACGAACCAGTCGACGTCTTGGCCAACAGGTCTGACTCGGCGAACGTGTCGCCACCGGTCAGAGGTGAGCTGTCAGCTTTGTGCCTGCCTATGATCTGCTCTTGATCGCCCTCGGCCAGCTCTCGAAAGCGATCGACGTCGAGGTCGAAGTGGCGCACCACACAGATCGTCCCACCGGCGAACGCCCCTGAGCCGATCCACACACCCTGTTCGAGTGCGTCGTCGTCGCGCGGAATCATGACGCCGTCGTAGAAGCCGAATGGATTGCGAGCGACGTCTTGTCTCGGCCTGCCACGGTAGCCGGCTTCACTCCAGCGCAGTGTCAGCTGCGCAGCCGTCACGAGTTCGGCGGTGACCGGCTCAAGTATGCCGGGATCGCTGGCAGATGTGATGATCAACATGTCACCACCGCAGCGTTCCGGGGGCAGAGCGTCATCGCCGGCGAAGAGCGGGAGGTCGACACGAGCAGTGCTCCCCTCGACCAGCTCGACCAGACGTGCACCCACGCCGATGCAGACCGCAAGGTCTCCGGCGCCGTCTGGCAGCAGATCGGAGTCGCTCTCAGTGAGTGAACGCACGCGGTCGCCCAGTGCGGCAAGCATCGTGATCAGGTCTTCTCGAGTTCGAATCTGCGGCGCATCCAAAACGCTGTAGAGCGCGTGCGATGCAGGCACGTCAGGCCGGTTGACACCAGCCTGGTGCTCTCCGGTGGCCACGACCCGGCTGACGTCACCGGCGTCGGCGCTCGTCGCACGGTCACCTTGCACCGGCGAACGGTTCGAGACCGCCGTCGTGCCCACCGCGCCGATCGCCATTCCGCCAAGCAGCGAGCCCCCGCCGAGAAGCAGCTGACGCCTCGACCAGCGCGAGCCCTCCCGCCGGGGAGAGGTTCCGTCTTCGTTCTCTGTCGTGTCAGAGGCCGACCCTTTGGCCTCAGGATCGTGTCGACCGGGTTCGTCGCTCACTGTGCACTGATTCCCGGAGCAGTCAGCGTCGGCCCGCTCTCGGCGCCGAATTGCACGGTGCTCCACTGGCTGGACGCCCGAATCTCAGCCTGCACCAGACGTCCTTCGTCTGTGACCCACAGCCGAACGCCTGACGCATCGGGGTCGACCGCGACGTTGCTCTGCCCTTCGGCGACGCTGTCAGACGGCGGTGTCGCGAACACATGAACGGTCTGCCCGTCGAATGTGTCATCACGCAGCCAGAGTGCTCCCGTCTGTTGCAGCAGCATCGGGTTGTCCGGGCGATCCGTTCCCAGCGCCGCCAGCACCTTCAGCAGCTGGGGCAGCGCATCCGTCGTCGAGCCGAGGCCCTGCGCGCTCCAGCCGGTCTCGTTCACGGCGGGAATCGGCAGCGCGGGGTTTCCGAGGGCGTCAGGCTGCGAGGCATGCACGCCGGCGGTCGACCCCGACCACAGCACTGCGCGGTTGGACGTTCCCTGCTGCGTCAGCTGCGCATAGCCGAGCTGACTGCGGTAATCGACCCACCCTTGCAGACCGACGTCGCCTTCTGCCGTCTTGGCCGCGACGGTCACCGGCACGCTGCCCTGCTCAAAGAGCTTGAACCTGACCGTCGCCAGCTGCTGCGCCTCGTCGGTAGAGACCGGTCTCGCGACGCTCTCTGCCCCGTCGTCGGCTGACGAGCACCCGGCCAGGGCCGTCAGGCCACACAGGGCGGTCAGGCCACACAGGGCGGTCAGCACCAGCGTCACGAGTCTTGTCAGCATCCTCATAGTCATCGAACACCCGTCAGGGCGACGAGCAGGCCAGCGTCGGGCACCGCGATGCCTGTCGCATCAGGCAGCTGCGGGTTGTCGGGCAGAGGGTCTCGTGAAGTGCCCGGATCGCCCATCTGCGGCTGTTGTCTGGGCGCGGGTACCTCGAGAAAACTCATGCCGGCCGGTGCTGACGGCCCGGGCAGCTGGTCTGCAGAGGCTGACGACTGCTGGATCTTTTCGCCATCGCATGCCCTTGCCAGTTCTGCTGCGAAACCGGTCGGCAGCGCAGCTCCAGCCGGCGAGAGACAGTTGGCAGATGCCGGTGCGCGCCCGGCAGAGATATTGGCGGCAGTCACCGGGCTGCCCGATATCAGGTTGTCGATCAAGCGGTTGCCCGTTGATGGCAGGTCTTCGGTTGAGGCAAAGATCACGGCAGAGCGCGCGTTGTTCTCGATGCGATTCGCAGTGATCGTGTTGTCTTGTCCACCGCTGATGCCGATGCCCGTGCCGAACCCGCCATCGGCTTGACTGGGTGACTGGCTTGTCTGGTTGTCGCTGATCACGTTGCCGGCGACGACATTGCCGTGCTGAGGGGTGAAGGCCTCTTGATAGTTCGACAGCAGCGTCATTCCGACTCGGTTGTCAGTGAATCTGTTGCCGGTGATCACGAGCGAGTCTGAGGCGTTCGCATTCTCGAAGCCGACGGCATTTCGCTCGGCGACGTTGCCGGTCACCGCGATGTTGCACTGCTGACACTGGCCCACGTAGAAGCCTGAGTCTGCCGAGCCCGACGCATACGAGTCTCTGATGGCACCGTTCTTCGCGTTGAACGCGTAGATGCCGTAGAGGCCGTTGTTGTAGGCGGTGACATGGTCGATGGAGAAGCGCTGCACCGCCGGAAACTTCTCGGGGTCGAACTGTTCGTACCCGCTGATGCCGGTCACGTCTGCACTGTTCTCGTCGTGGGTGCCTGTGACCAGCACCCCGTAGAGCGTGGCCCCTGTCACGGTGAGGTTCTCGACACGCACGCCGTCGGCGATGCCGACGATGCCGAGCGGACGCTGCCCCTCGCCGTCGATGATCGTCTCGTTGCGATCGCTGCCGCGAACGGTCACGTCACGAGTCCTGATCGTCATGGAGTCGCGGTAAGTGCCTGCCCCCAGCACGATCGTGCCGCCCTCGGCAACGCGGTCTGCGGCATCCTGCAGCGACCCCGAGTCAGGGGTGACCTCGACGACGGCATCCTTCGGCGTCGTGCCCGTGGCGCAGCCGGCCAGAGCGACTGCGAACAGCGCCGTGCCGACGATCACAGACATGCGAGAGAGCGTGACCAGGCCTACGGTCAGAGCATTGTGAGGCATGTCTCGACATCATACCCGCGCGCCGGCCACCTCAACCCGCTCAACCCACTCGGTCTGCTCCTCCATCACCGCGCCGCTTCTTGCCCTTCTTGCGCGGGGGTGCGAACAGCATCCACCCGACGGCGCCCGACCCGCCGGCCAGCCAGACGGCCCACCACGGAAATCCGAGCGGCACCCCATCGGCGCCGAGCTCTTCACCTGCGTCGCCCTGCCCGTCGGGCAGCCGCTTGGCGTGCACCATGAACCGATGACTGTTGATGCCGATCGGGGTGCAGGTGAACAGCGTCACCCAGTCTTCCCCCTGCGTGATCTTCAGCGAATCGGTGTCGCTGGGCAGCACGACCTCAGTGCTCATCACCTGGTAGTGGTGGTCTTCGCCGAGCACGCTGATCCAGAAAGTGTCGCCGACCTCCGCCTTCGACAGATCGGTCAGCAGCTTCGACTGCGGCAGGCCCGCATGGGCAGTGAGCACCGAGTGCGTCGAGGGCCCACCCACCGGCAGCGATGTGCCGTACATGTGCCCGACGCCCTTCGAGATCGTCTCGTCAGCGGTGCCGTGATAGATCGGCAGCCCGATATCGAGCTTGGGGTAGCTCAGCGTGCCGATCATGTCGGTGCCGCTGACACGAAGCATGTTCTCGTAGGCCTGATAGACCGCCGTGCGCTGCGCCTGGTCCGGGTTCTCAGTGATGTACGGGTCTGCGAGCGGGCCGGGTTTCAGCTCGTTGTTGTAGGCATATGCGGCATCGAGAATCCTCTGTCGCTCAGCCGACGGGGTCTGCTGCACGCGATCGACGTAGCCCGAGATCTGGTTGTTCTGCGCGATGCGCGCGAACCACGTCGCCGCCTGTGGGTACACGAGCAGGCCGATGCCGAGCACGGCCACCGCCTGCAGCACGATGTTCCAGACCAGGCGCCGCTTCTGCGCACGGGTGCGCGGCGCGCGCGTCAGACGATGCGAGGTCATTCGTCGTCTGCGGATGCCCCGTGCGACTCCGCCTCACCCGTCGCCATTCTCGTGTCGTCCGATTTGCGACGCCGCCGAACCAGCGCCAGCGCACCGCCGCCGACCAGCACAATGCCCAAGAGCGCAAGTCCCGCAAGCTGCGCACCGGTCCTAGCCAAGTCGTCAAGCCCAGTTCCAGGCGGTGTCTCGCCGCCCCCATTCGAGTCGTCACGCCAGACCTCGAAGGTGACCACAGCCGGGTCGTCCACCGAGGTGACGGCCGTCTGCCGCACAGCCCAATCCCCCATCCAGCCCGCCGGGTAGAACGTCGGCTTGACGAAGAACGAACGATAGAGCGGGTCAGAGGTGTCACGATCAAGCCCGTTCACGAAGTTCGACAGACGCAGCCCGTCAATGGTGACCTGCCCCTGGTCGTCCGTCGCCCATTCGTCAGACCCGTCGACGACGATCGCATTGCGGTCGTTCGCGGCGTCATCTGCACTCAGAAAGACCTTGACCTTCGCCCCGGGAATCAGATTCGAGGGGTTGCCCTTCTCGTGCACGTTGATCGTCAGAGCCCCGAACTTCGTCGTGGCCTGCGCAGTGACAGGTGCTGTCGCGCCTGTGATCGCACGCAGATCGGGCTGCAGACGCACTTCATTGGTCATCGCACCAGAGGCGAGCACCTTCGTGTCATAGTCGATCGTGACCTTCGCCTCGGGGTCGGCCGCCACGGCCGCACCGAGCTTGGCACGGCCTGCCGCGGTGAAGTCGACCTGCACGGTCTGTCGACCGTCCACCTGCACGATCGAGACTTCGTAGTCGTCGTGAGGCGTGAGGGCGGGCGCGTCGTGTCCCGTGAGCTGCACCTTCACCGCGTCGAGGTCGCCGGTGAATTCGAGGTTCTTCGCGATGAGGTTCTGCACACGGTAGCCGTCGATCGCAGGCTGACCGCTCTGGTCGACGGTGCGCGGAATCGCCGCCGAAGACTGCCAGTGCACAGTGTCTGCGACGCTGACCGCGGCCGCATCATCGACTGACAGTCCCACGGTGACGCGGGGGTTCTTCGGGTAGACGTGCACCGTGTACATCCACTGGTCTTGTGTGGGGTGCTGCAACGGCAGCGCCACGAGCATGGGTTCGGCCGCGACCACGCCGGCTGGTGTCGAGGTCTCGGCGACGTAGTAGAGACCGACGCCCAAGGCGAGATCGAGCTGGCCGTCTGCCGCGCTGGTGCCCTCATTGGCGATCGGCGCCGACTGCACGCTCTCGGCAGCGGCACCGATCGACATCGCCTTTGCCGCATCCCACCCGTCATAGGTCGTGAGGTCGACCCCTGGCACCCGTTTCGCGACGAAGTGCACACCCGCGACCGGCCGATATGCCGAGGCATCGATGGGCAGCCCGTCTGTCGGCAGTCCGACGCTCTCGGGCTGCTCGACTTTGTGAATGACCAAGTGCGTGGTGGCCGACGAATCGATGTCGTGGATGTCGGGCTCGCCGGTGGCATGAGCCGAAGACACCGGCAGCATCGCCACCACGGCGGCGGCCAGCAGTGCGACCAGCAGTGCGACCGTTGCTCGCAGCGTGCTCTGCTGCGTGCGCGCGTCTGCTGGAGTGTTCGAGATGCGAGCCTCAGTTGCGGGTGTCATGGTAGTCCTTCCCGAGATTCGATCTGGGTGTGATCGCGTCGGTCGTCTGCAGAGTCTGTGCTGATCGTTGTGCGGCGGATGCTGTCGTCGGTTCGGCCTCGCCGCTGCGTGTGCTGAGGTGGTTGCGTCGTCGTGGGGGTGCGAACACGAGCCAGGCGACGATGCCTGAGACGCTGACGAAGATGACTGCCCACCAGGGGAAGCCTGCGCCGCCCCGGCTCTCTTGAGTCTCGGCGGCATCTGCAGGTGAGCTGATGCGCACCGCATTGACGAGCAGCCGATGGCTGTTGACCCCGATCGGCGTGCAGGTGATGAGCGTCATGAGGTCTTGACCGGGCACGATGCGCAGCCGGTCGGTCTCGTCGGGGGTGATGACATCGGTGCTCTCGACTCGGTAGTAGTGCGTCTCGCCGAGCACATGCACGGTGAACACGTCACCGATCTGGGCATCATGCAGCGGAGTGAAGAGCGATGCGTTCGGCAGCCCGGAGTGCGAGGTCAGCACGGCATGTGTCGAGGCGCCGCCGACGGGCAGCGACGACCCGAAGAGATGACCGGCCCCCTTCGCGAGCACGTCGTCGTCGGTGCCGTGATAAATCGGCAGATCGATGCCGAGTGAGGAATACTGCAGTTCGCCGATCACCCCGTTGTCGGCGACGCTGAGGGTGTCTTGATAGGCCGCATAGGCTGCCGTGTCTTCAGTATCTCGGTCGGCGCCAGAGTTGGTGTACGGATCGCGCAACACCCCGGCCGGCAGCCTCTCGTTGTATGCAGCGGCGAGCTCGAACGCTCGCTGGCGGTCGGCACTCGGCAGCGCATCGATCTGTTTGCTGTAGCCAGAGATCTGTGACTGCTGTGCCTGCGTCGCGAACCAGTTCGCTGCTGTCGGATAGAGCAGCACGGCAGTGCCGATCATCGCCGCGATCTGCAGCATGATCGGTGCGATCATGCCGCGTCCACGCCTGCGCCTGCGCTGCACGTGCTGGAGCGAGTCGGCGGGTGGTAACGGTGCAGCCGGTGCTGAGGGGGCGACCGTCTTCGTCATCATGCCCTCCTCTTTGCTCTCTGCGCTCTGCGCTTCAGATGTCGACTGCGTACGGGTACACGTGTTGATTCTCGTGTGTCTGAAGGCCTGTCGTCGTGCATGCACGTGCGTGCCGACTCGTGCCCCGTGGCTGCCAGCACGTACCCGTGTGCGTCGGTGCCAGCCGGTGCGCAGAGGGCCGACGAAACGAAAGCTTCTGTTTCGCCGGCCCTCTGCGTTCACGTCATCTGTGGCAGTCGTCGCTTCGAGCGATGACTGCCACAGATGACCTGTTGCCTACTTCGTCGAGGTGGCCTCGACTGCGGCCTCAGCGGCACGACGGCGTCGGGCCACGAAGACCACCAGAGCCAGAATCGCCAGGCCGACGACGGTGAGCAGAATCGTACCGGTACCACCGGTCAGCGGCAGCACGAAACCGCCGGTGTTCGGCACGTTCGCGATCTGTGTGACGGCCACGTCTGCACCCGCTGCAGTGACCTTGGCCTCGATCGGCTCGGCCATCAGCTGATAGCCGTCAGGTGCCTTCGTCTCAGCGAGCCAGTAGGTGCGGGTCGTGTCGGCGACATCTTTGCCGTTCACGAAGTTGCTGAAGAACAGGCCGGGAATCGTCACCTGTCCGTTCTCACCGGTCGTCCACTCGGTCACACCGTTCACGTTGATCGGGTTGGTGAGGCTCTTGGCATCCGCTGCACTGGCGAAAACCTGGAACGCTGCACCCGCCAGCTTCGTGTCAGCGCTTGCGGTGCTGACCTTCTCGATCTTGATGTCGCCGATCTTGACCGATGCAGTATCGGTCACCGGGGTTGCGTCGTTCACGGTCAACGTCGCTGTGTTCGTGATGGTACCCGCAGCAGTGTTGGCAGCACCGGCAGCTGTCGCATTCACTCGTGTGTCGATGACCAGCTGCACCTTGGCAGCGGCATCGGCTTTCCAGGCGGCGACCAGCTTGGCGCGGCCGGCCTCGGTGAAGGTCACGGTCACGTTGTCGGTCACGGTGTAATCAGTGTCGCGAGTCAGCGTGACGCCGGCGAGTGGGGTGCCGTCTTGACCGATCAGCGACACGGTGGCGCTGTCGGCGAGCGAGCCTTTGAGCGTCAGTCGCGAATCCAGCGGGTCTCCGATGACATACTTGGTAATCGACTCGTCTTTCGGGATATCGCCCTGAACGGTCCACGAGACACCGTCACGCGGGGTGCCGCTCGTGTCCCCGACTGATCGTGCTGCAGCGTCATCCGCAGTCTTCGACACCGTCACCACAGAGTTCTTCGGATAGATGTAGATCGGGTCGAGCCACTTGTTCAGATCGGTCGGGTTGGTCAACGGCACTGAGAGCAGAAACGGTGCTGACGGCGTCACACCGGCAGGAGCTGACTTCTCTTTGACAACGTACAGGCCGCGAGGCAGAGTCATCTGTGTGATGCCGTCAATACCAGTCGCCGGGAACTCCCCAGTGGCAGCTGCTGGGATCAAACCCGTGGCCGCGCTGAGGTCGAGACCGGCAGCGTACTGCTGGCCGGCGTTCGTGCCGATGTCGTTCGTACCGCCCTTCTGCGTGTCCGGCACGAGGTAGGCCGCGAAGGTCACACCCTCAATTGCTGCACCTGGAACGTCATCATCGGCGATCTTCTCACCCGTGGCGTTGTTCGACGTCGTCGGAGCCGTGCGTTTGTTGATGACGACAGAGCTTTGCTCGGGCACGGGCTGACTCTTGTCAGTGTCGGCCTGTGCCAGAGCACCGCTGCCGAGCAGCAGCCCTGCGGTGACTAGGGTGCCGATGGCGGCGAAGATCTTTCGCCTCGTGTTGTGTCGGGTATTCATTACTCTCCTCGGTGTAGACAGTCGGTGTGAACGGTGAAAAAGGAATGCGCAATGATCGCGCAGTGACTGGATGACGCCCTGGCTTCATGCCTCCCGGCGAGCGCGCCGCCGCCGCCAGATGACGCCGACAAGTGCGCCGACGAGCACGACGCCGCCGCCCAGGCCCAACGCAGCAATGCCGCGGCCGCCGGTCAGGGGCAGACTCTGGGACTGCACGTCGAAGACCGGCATCGTCCACCCGGTGGGCATCACGCAGTTCGGCTGGCTGTCTGCCGGAAGCTGATACGGGCTGACGCACTGGGGGCGCAGTTCCTGCCCGCCGAGACTCGTTCCCGCCATCTTCTGGTTCGTGTCAGACGCCTCGCCTTCACCGGCCACGGGCAGAGACAGCCGCCCCTGGTAGTCGTACCAAGCCGCCGTGCCCGGCCCAGCCATCGAGACGGCCGTCGGCGTCGGCGACGTCGGCGCGACCCAGATCTTCATCGGCTGCGCCAGAAGCTGGTAGTCGCGAGGAGACTGCACCTCGACAAGCCAGTACGTGCCGTGGATGCCCTGACCGGCGTCATCTGCCGCGTTCTGAGCGCTCGTGGTGCGCCATCCGACCTTGGGATCAGTGGTGTCAGGGCCGGCGGTATCGCCGCCGCGAACGTCGACTCCTCGCCACGATCCGGCAGACTGACCTTGGTTGTCTTCATCGAGGTAGTAGAAGGTTCCGCACGCTGCACGCTGGTCTTGTGGATGCGCCGCGTTCCAGTCGATGATCGACTGCGCGGTTGCACTGCCCGCTCCGAAATCCCAGATGTCATCGCCAAGCGTCTCAGACGGCGTCACCGACCCCGGTGCCTGATAGTCAGGCGATGTGGGGTTGTTGGTCTTGCGGCACAGCCAGCGCGAGGGAATGCCCGCCTCAGCATTCGCCTTCGAGTCTGCGAGCACGAAGGTGCTGTCGAGCAGGTTCTTGCCCACCGGGCCATACTGTGTGTTCTCTGGTGTTGTCGCGCTCTTCTTCCAGATGTGAAAGTAGTTCTCGCCGAGAGAGTGCCACGTCTTGCAGTCGTAGTAGCGCGAATCGTCGCCTGCGGGCACGCCCGCCCCGTCGTTGTCTCCAGAGCTGCAGCGGTTGGGGTAGAACGGCTGACCGGTGCTGGTGGTCGCCTGCCCCTGCGCCGTGTTCGTCCAGATGGCGTTGGGCACCGACTTCAACGGTGTGCCCTCATTGAGATATGCCTGTGCGGGGTCAGACGTGTCGGCCACCGTTCCACCGCGAACGGCATAACCCACGACCGCATAGGCGACCTTCGTCGTGCCGTCTGGTGCCAGAGCAGGCAGCGTGAGATCGTCGACCGTTAACGTCCAGGTTCCCGAGAACGCACGACCGTTGGGACGATCGGCGTTGAAGGTCGTATCGCCCTCATACACGGGTTTCGGCCCAGTCGCCGCATTCCACGGAGTATCCATGCTGGCGATGCGATTGCCGGCTGAATCGTAGTAGCTCACGCCGTATTGCACCGGCACGGCTGGAGGTGCGGTGGGGTCCCATGTGGTCGCGGCGAGCGTCTCTGACAGATCGTCTTTCAGAGTGATGCCAGAAAGGTCTTCATTGCTGTAGTTCGTCACCTTCACGCGGTAGTAGATGTTGCCTCCGGAGTGGATGATCGCCCCGTCTTCTGGCTGAGAGTTCTTCTCAATGGTCCACGCGCGAATCGGGTTCTGCGTGCAAGACGCGTTCGACGCCTCGCACGTCTCGGGCGGGGTGACATCGCTGCCATCTGTGTTCTTGTGCGCGGTGAGATAGTTGCGCAAGAGGTAGCCCTGCAACGGCTTGACCGCATTCTGCCTGCTCTGTGCGTCATCTGAGGCGTTCGGCTTCACTGTGACGGTGAACCACACGGTTCGGGTCTGTGCGCGAGGCACGCTTCCGGTGATGTTCAGCACCGGTGACTGTGCGGCAGTATCGTCTGTGACCTCCACGTCGTTCTGAGTCGTTCCACCCTGCTTGTACCCGGTCTCGGTGCCGTCAGAGACCCAGATGCTGTCATGGTCGAACGACGCGTCGTCGAGCACATCGCGCAGATGGTCGACATGATCAAGGTCGACAGCGGCGGTGCCCTGCGTATTGTCGAAGGTCAGTTTGTATTTGACCTGAGACGCGTTCGCATCGTCGCTGGGAGACACAGTTGTTCCGCTCTGGGGGTCTGAGGCCTTTGTGGTCACGAGCAGAGGGCGTTTCGCAGTATTCTGCCAGGTGCACGTGACGGTCTCGCCCGTGTCGACGGCGAGGTTCGTTGCCCGCGTGATGGCCCCGTAGGTGTCTCGCTGCAGATCGATGCTCTTCGCCCCCGACGGCGTGGCACACGTCAGCCCCGTGAGTTCATAGCCGTACTTCCATGAGTTCCACGGATTGTTCGAATTCGCGGCGCTCTCACTGAGCTCATAGCCCGTCGTCGAGGCGACAGCGATCTTCTTCTGAGTGGTCGCATCTGACACGCCGTTGGTCGACGCGGCTGACATCGCATTCTTGGCGGTCAGGCGAAAGTCTTCTGGCCGTGCAGTCGCCTGCCCGTCAGTCGTCGAGTTGTCGACGGTCTTCTGAAGAATCAGGTACGGAGGTGTGTAGGTAACTGTGCAGTGCAGGTACTCACCAACCTGCAGCTTCGTGAAACTCTCATTCGACGCCGGCGGCGTCGAACTCGAACCGCTCGTCGGCCATTGCTGGACCACCGTCGACGCCGGATCTGTTTTCGTACATGTCCAAGAGGGCGTGTATGAGCTGGCGATCGAGCTATTGGGCTCATTGGTGATCTGGGAGGCGAACTGCAGCTGCGTACCGCTGCTGCCGCTGCCGACCGGCAATGTACTGTCAACAGAATTCGCGTTCTGCATCGGAGTCGCCGAGCCGCTGGCTGTTGTGCTTCCAACGACATCGCCGCTGGAACGTGTCATCGAGACGCCGAAATCACTGGCTGTGGCAGCGCCGCTGGCGTCAACGATGCGATCTTTGACCTCGACAGTGGCTCCCGCACGGGCGACGACAACGCCGAATGCCACTGCTTGCAGACCGTTACCCTTCATCGTCTGCACGAGGTTGAAAGTGGCATTCCCAGTCGGCGGCTTCGTCTGCAGCATCGCCGTGCCATTCTTCTTCGGTGAAGTGTCTGCGTAACAAGTCGCAGACTGGCTCGAACCGTTCAGGGCGGGCGTGAATGACTGAGAGCATGCGTTGCCCATGGTCTTGGTTTTCTGCTCAGCGGTAGTTCCTGACACAGGAGGCCGATTGGGCAGCCAGCTGAACCCTGCACCAGTCGTCGTCCAGTCGATGTGCTCGCCTGAATCTGTGCTCTCAGCGTCAGCGACGACCATCGCGTAGTCGTTCACTCGTTGGTTCTGGGAGTTGAACAGCTTGATATCGTTCAGGCTCACGGTCGACAAGCCACCACTGGCAGTTTGATAGAGGGCAGGCTGACCGGAAACACCCGTGTAGAACGGCTCCGTAGCGCCGGTGAAAGGATTGGCGCCGGTGTTGCCCAGAAATGCATCGCCATAGGTCGGGAACCCGCGTGACTTGACATTGCCGTTTCCTTCAAGCTTGAGCGTCGCCGTGAGCACATAGCCGCCGGGCAGATTCACCTGGACAGCCGACGACTGCGCCGAACTCTGATCGACAGAAGTCATGTCAAGCCAGCACAGCGTCTGGGCGTAAGCTCCGCTGCCGGCGTTCGCATACGAGCATCCGTTGCCCGAAGCAGCAAGGTTCTGAGCCGCGAGGTCCTGTGCTGAAACATCTGATGTTGTCAGAGCTTGTGCAGTCGTATCCTGCTCGCTCGGAACAGAAGACGAAGCCGCTGCATCGACCTGATCCGAGCTGGCGGCGACAGTCGAGGTGCTGGCGTCTGACGCCGCAGTGGCTGCCGTTGGTGCAGTCCCGACCGAGAGGGCATTTGCCGCCAGAATGCTCAGCACGGTCAGCAGTGAGCCGATCAAATGGCGTTTTCTCATTGCACGATGTGCAGGCACAGTTCCTCCTTCGCACTGTTCGCGATGACGAACTCTGTTCGAACCGTGCTGTTTTCATGTCAGTGGGCACACATCGGCGAACGGCACCGAGGGGCGGCATGACGTTCTGACGGCGAGGTTGCGAGAACCCGCTGGCACGACGCCTTGCACCCAAGTGGCGCCGATCGTTCACTTCATGCCGGGCGGGGCGACCTGCGCGACGAACCGATTATGAGACCAAGTAAGAATCTAGCAACAATGGCTGTGCTGAGCGCTCCGGCTCCTTTCTCACCGCCGTGGCGAGAATTCCGGCATGCCCGCATGATTACAGGCTTCTTGCCTCCAGAGAAGCAGCAGAGGCGCATGATTCCTGATCAGACTTCACCCCGAAGTACACCCTGTTGCACGGAGTTCAGCCCGGCTCCGACACTCAGCCGGGCACAAGATCCACTGCTTACTTCTGCGTCGGTCGAACGAACGTGTATCCGCTGAGCACGGTCTGATAGGCCTTCTGGTCGCTGCCAGACTTCATCTCTTGCACCGTGACGGCGTTGACCCAGAAGATGCGGTCCATGCTCTGCGCAGCCCGCACAAACCCCGGAGCATAGTCGTAGCTCGCGCCCTGCACCGTGATCTCGACCGGCACCGCCTGCAGCGACGCGTCACTCGCAGTGGCATCGATGGCCTGCTGCGTTCGCGTGAGCGTCGACTGCTGATCAGCGGCCGACGAGGCCGGTGCGATCGGGTAATCCTGCACACCCTTCACAAAGTCTGCATACGAGATGGCGTCCTTCCAGCTGATGCCGGTCAGCTGCACGCCGTTCTGGCTGACGATGTCATTGACCGAGCGCAGAAAGCCGTCTTGGTCGTTCGTCGCAGGGATGCTGGTCTGCAGCTGAGCGAACTCGTCACGCAGCGTGTTGATCTGGCCCGCGGCAGCTTTCGCCTGTGAGATCTGTGACTGATAGATCGACTGCTGTGAGGTCTCCTGATCGACTTGGCCGGCTGTGCGATAGCCATTCTGAAACAGCGGAATGATGACGAAGCACAGGACGACGATCTGCAGCAGCGCGAGAGTGACAACGGTCAGAAGCCGAATGCTCTTCGGCGAGCTCAGAGAGCTGTGGTGCTCAGTCATGACTGGCCTCCGACCTGCTGGCCGGCGCAGTCTGCGTCGTAGCCGCCTGTCCAGCAGTCTGGGCCGCCGATGTCTGGGCGTCAGCGCCTTGCGCGAAACGATGAGTGAAGACGTCGGCGCTCAGAACGATCGTGAGGTTCGACACGAAGCCGCTCGCCCCATCGGCAGAAGCCTCGCTGCTGCCGGCGCTCTGGTCTTGGCTCTTCACGTTCTGCGCGGTGATGCCGGCGACACCGTGCACCTTGCGCACATTGTCGATCCACTGGCTGATGTTGGGAAGGTCATCGCTCGTGGCCTCGATGCTGATCGATCCGATATTCGCCGCCGACGGCCTGTCACTCGATGCGCTCGCACCGCTGCCAGAGGCAGCAGCCCCAGAACGGCTTGCCCCGACCGACTGCAGATTGAACGTCGTGATCTGCATGTTGGCTGGTGTCGAGTCACGCACGTCGCTCAGCAGCTGCTGCAGATCTGTTTCACGGGCGGTGACCGCGATGCGGGCGTTCTCGAGCTGACGAATGTCACCGGCGAGGTTGATGGCCTCTGAGTTCGCTGCCAACTCGCTTTGCAGCTGCTGCGACTGCTGCTGTGCCGATGCCAGCTGTCGGTTCACCGCCGCCTGCGAGGCGCCCCCGTATGCGATGAGCACACCGTTGGCGACCACGAAGCTGATGCCGAGAATCACGATCAGGCGCCGAGCCGAGCGCACGTCGAGACGACGGACCTGCCCGGGTGGCAGCAGATTGACCTGGGGCTGGCCGAACAGTCCAGCCTGCGTCGACTCCTGAGATTTGCGTGCCATGATCAGCCTTCCTCTGCCAAGCCGATTGCCACGGCCGAAGTTGCCAGCCGATCGGCAGCGTACCGCTGCAGGTCACCGCTGACGGCGACACCGGCCAGCGGGTTCGCCGGGGTCAGCGAAAGATCGAGCCGACGTGACAGCTCGGTGAGCAGGCCGACCAGCAGGCTGCCCCCGCCGGTCACGATCACCTGGCCGATGTCGTGCAGCCGATCGGTGTTGCGAAAGTAGGCCACGGTGTCCTGCACACTGTCGATGATGCGATCAGCGGCTGTCACAATGGCCTGCTCTTCGTCGGTCTCGGCCGCATCACCACGGTAGCCGGTCGACATCTTCAGCTCTTCGGCATCATCGAAATCGCTGTTGTGCACCTCTGCCACCGCTTGAGTGATGCTCTGACCTCCCGCGGGAATGATGCGCACATACGCAGGCGCCCCCTGGTCGACGGCCGCGATCTGCGTGGTGTCGGCCCCGAAGTCGATGATCAGCGTCGGGCGCACGCGGGTCTCGACCGGTGCAGGTGTCACGCTGACCGAAGCGCCAGCCCCGCTCCCCACACCAGCTGCGCCGCCGGAGGCGGAGGCGAGCGGGACATCCGCCTGCTGCAGCGCCCGACTCAGCGAGCGCATCAGCGCGAATGCGGTCAGGTCGACGCCGATCAGGCGCATTCGGGCGGCCGTTATCGCATCGGCGATCGCCTCGAGCGGTGCGGCCTCGGTGGCGACGAGCAGGCCGGTATACATCGGCGCACCGTTGTCGATCGTCAGCCGGGTCGGAAAGAAGTCGAGCACCGCATCGCTCGCGTCGATCGGCAGCGCGTCGTCGACCTGGTAGCGCAGGCTGGCCCTGATGGCGGTGAGCGGCACCCGGGGGATGCTGTGCTCGCGCACATACACCCGTCGGTTGCCCACCGCGATGCGCACGTTGCGGGTCGTGAAGCCCGCCTCGTCATAGAGATCTTCGAGTGCAGCGGTCAGCTGCGCGGGCTCGGCGACGGCTCCGTTCACGATTGTCCCGTGCGGCAGGGGCACCTCGTGGTATCTGACCAGGCTGAAGCCGCCATTGTGCTGTCGCATCTGGGCGCCGCGCACAGCGGTGTGCCCGATGTCGACGCCGATGAAGTTCTTGCTCACAGTTGCCCTCGTCTCATGCCAGCCCCCACAGCGACAGGTAGGCGCTCATCAGCGCTGCACCCCAGTTCAGGGCCAGCACCGAGCCGATCGCCATCGCCGGCCCGAACGGAATGCCCGTCTTGCGCCCGGCGCGCCGCGCGACCAGCAGAGCCGCGGCGACGAGGCCGCCGACCAGAAACGGCAGCAGCACACCGAGAATAATGCACGCCCACCCGTGCCAGCCGAGTACAAGGCCGATCAGCGCCGCATACTTCACATCGCCGAGTCCCATGCCGCGCGGCGAGATGAACGCGATGACCAGGTAGAGCCCGCCGGTGATGACCGCGCCGAGCGCGGCGGTCAGTGCGTTGCCCCATGAGATGCCGTCGCCCGCAGCCGATGGCCCGAGCGACGAGCTCAGCGCGGCCAGCAGATAGAGGCCGGCGATCACGATCATGCTGGGCCAGATGATGCGGTCGGGCAGCGTCTGCGTGTCGAAGTCGATCAGCGCCAGCGCGATGCTGGCCGCGACGAACCAGAGTGCGGCGATGAGAATGCTGCCCTGCGCGACAGCATCGACCGGCGTGGCCGCCGCCGCGAGACCTGGTGCGAAGTGCAGCGCCGTCGCGAGAAAGAGCGCGGCGGTGAGCGCCTCGATCACCGGGTAGCGCAGCGAGATGCGGGCCTTGCAGGTGCGGCACCGCCCGCGCAGCACCAGCCAGCTGAGCAGCGGGATGTTCTCGAACCACGCCAGCGGGCGGTCGCAGCTCGTGCAGTGGCTGCGCGGCGCGTTGAGCGACTGCTGTCGCGGCACCCGATAGATGACGACGTTCAGAAACGAGCCGATCAGCAGGCCGAGCACCGTGATCAAAGTGGTGATGAGGGTCGTCATTGTCCGCCGCCTTGGCCTGATGGTGTCGATGGCACCGCAGACGTGCGAGCAGTTACGACGACCTGTCGAGGGCTGCCTGCGGATGCGGGAACGGCCTCGCCTTGCCCCCCGGTCTGGGTGCCATCTTGGCCTGTGCCCTGGCTCGGCAGCCAGGGATAGGGCATCTCGGTGAAGGTGAGTCGCAGCTGCCCGTCCCATCCGCCGGTGTCGTTCAGGCTGCCGACGATCAGCTGCCCATAGGGCGCCCCTGGGGCACTGTTCGGCGTGTCGTCAGTCTTCGCGAAGCCAGCGGTTGAAAGCTGGCACGGCGTGTAGACGAGCAGGTGCACGTTGCTCGCGATCGAGAGCGGGTGCACACTCGAGATGCTGCCCCGGCCCGTGGCGCAGGTGGGTGAGCCCTGCTCATCGAATGAGACGATGCTGCCCGTCGCCGCTGCGTTGCGCCCCGACGGCATGGTGGCGGCGTTCGACAGGTCGGGAACATCGCGGTGAGTCTGCGCATCTGCGGGCACGATGAGATTGAGGTTGAACGTGTGGTCTGCGCTGTCCGACTGAAAGGTCGAACCGTACGCACCGAGGTAGCCGGGAAAACGGAAGCCCGAGTCGCTGACGACAGTCAGATCGCCGTGCAGCACGATCGGCTGCCACTGCCATCCCTGCTTCGCGCTGAACATCTGCGTCTGGCCGTCATCGCTGCAGTTGTAGACCTCGACGCGGGTCGGCCCCGACCAGTTGCCGGCGCGCAAGAAGTCTTCGGCGTCGCTGCAGGCGTTCGCCCCCGAGAAGATGTGCCGCGTGACGCCCTGCACCCAGCTGCTGTACGCCTGTTCGCTGGTGTTCACCCGGGTGAATGCGCTCACTTTCGGGGTCTGAACTGTGCCCGAGGTCACCACGTCTGCATCGATTCCGGGAATTCTCACGGGTTCGGCAGAGTCTGCCGATGCCGTCGGCGCCTGCGCGGGGTCAAGGGCAATGGTCGTGGGGAAGCCGAACGAGCTGCGCAGGGCGTTCCAGTCGGCGGCGGGGCTGTTCGCCACGATGCTGGTACCTCCCTGCACGGTGATCTGGCCGCTCTGCTGGTACTTGAGCGTCGCCTTGCCCGCGACCGTGGCGTTGCCGTCGCCGCTGCGGTTCAGACTCTCGGCGACGACGTTGCCGCCGACCTGTGCGCCGCGGCCCAGCGTGACGTAGCGTGCAGTCACGTCCTTGCCCACGGTGCTGCCCTGCCCGGTCACGACGCTGCCGACCAGAGAGCCGTTGTCACTGCCATAAGCCACGACTGATCCACCGGCCGAGTTGTTGACGGTGACCGTCCAGAAGCCCCAGGCGTCTTTGCCCACCGTGTTGGCCGTGACCGACCCGTTCATGCTGTATGCCGACCCACCGATGCGGTAGACCCCGGTGTCAGCTCCGGTCACAGGTGCCACATCCCACATCGCCTGCGCCGAACCGTCGATGCGGTTGTATCTGATCGCCCCGCTCGGCGAGGTCGCACTGCCCGTGATGCGCGTCTTCGACTCGATGTCCCATCGTGAATAGACGTCGCCGATCACGATCGCCTTGTCGAGCAGAACTGTGCCACCCGAGTGAATCGACCCGGCGGTGACGCTGCCCGCGTTCGTGAACGTGACGTCGCCCCCAGCCCAGATCTGCCCACCGGTGATGGTCTGGGGGTCAGAGGTGCCAGACACCGTGCCGATGCCCGTGCCGTTCGCAATCGACACCCGCCCCTGAGTGATGAGGCTGCCGCTGACCGCTCGGGGCGATGAAGACCAGGTGTCTTGCAGCGTGATGTCGCCCTGCGCGAAGACATCTGCACCGATGCGAGCCTGCCCCTGCAGACTGACACCGCCTGCAGTGTGCACGGTGCCGCCGATCTGCGCATTGCCCGTCACTGAGACGTCGCCCTGCGCATAGACCTGACCCGTGACTTGGCACTGCCCCGACAGCTTCGCACGCCCCGTGGTGTAGACATTGCCGGTGATGACGGTGTTCTGGTCGCAGATGAAGGTGTCGGTGTGAGCGGCATCGGTGCTGGTGCCGGCTCCTGCCCACACGTCGCCAGTCACCCGGCATTCGCTGCCTGATGCGTGGAACGGGCCAGCCGAGATCAGGGCCGCCACGATCTGCGTGTTGCACGCGATGTCGCCGGGTGACGCCAGAGTACCACCGCCCATCCAGGTCATGTTCGCCGGCAGAGTGAGCGCGCTGCCGGCTTGGATGATGCCCGCAGCCGGGGTCTCCGTCGGCTCGGGAGCCGGTTTCGCATCCGCTGACACGGTGAACGTCGCCGAGGCCGTCGCCTCGGCAGCCCCCGTCGAACTCTTGCCGACCGACGTCACCGCATAGTCGATGGTGTTGCTGTCGGTGTTCACATGCGGATTGTTCGTCTGCGCGGTGAGCCGCACGCAGACGTCGTCGGCGGCCAGACCGAGCGTGGTCAGGTCGAGACACGCATCGGTGGTCGGCAGCTCGCTGCTCGCCGAAGTGGCGAAGAAGACCCGCGCGGCCTCGATGCCGCTGTTCGCGTTGGCCCGAGCCGTCGCCGCGGCCACGGCGTCGGCTGAGGTGCGCTGCGCAGAGAGACCGGCCGTCGTCATGAGCGCCGTGGCCAGCAGCAGCACCGCGGTGAAGGCGATGACGGTGACCAGGCTCGCCCCCCGCTCGGCGCCAGCCGCGGCCAGCCTGTTGCGCGGCCGCGACTGAAGGTCAGCGCGCTCTCGATTGACTCGCATCAGTACCGCCCCCCGGTCAGGCAGGTCGCCCCGTTGTCGTTGACCACCCGATTCTGCAGTGAAGTGATTGCGGGATCGCTGCTCGAGAACGCCAGGCTCATCAGTGACTGCGTCGAGACACGCAGCGCGTCGGTCGCTGCTGCGCCGCTGGTCGACTGCAGCGGAGCAGCCGTGAAGTCAGCGGTCAGCATGGTCACTTTGACCGGGGGCTGCCCCTGTGCGACGAGCTGGGTGTTCTGGTCGAAACTCGCCGGAGCGGTGTTGAACACGAGGTTGGCCTCAGGCGTGCCCGTACCCCCGCTCGCAACCGGCCGCGCCGCCGAGACGACTCGCGACCATGATGTGTCGAGGCCCTGCCCTGCGGCGGGCAGCGTCACCGGAGTGCCCAGCTGCCACTGCCGCAGATACACGCCGGCGCTGCCAGAGGTCGCAGCGCCAGACGGGTTCGAGGCGTCGTCGTCATCGCTGCGCCCCTCGACCCCGCCCCACCAGAGCCATGCGGTGCAGGTCACCGGGCTGTGCGACAGATCGCTCGGGTCGTCGGCGGTGATCACTGAGATCGCCTGCACCGCGCCGAAGTCGTCATCGGCATCGCTCGAGGCCGATGACACGTGACCGGCGTACACGGCGTTGGCTGTCGTGCTGCGAAACTGAGAGTTGAACGCATCGAGCTGCTGCGTGCGCAGCGCGATCGACGTCGTATTGCGCTGCATCACCGACGTGGTGATCCAGAGCCCAGCCACCAGTGAGATGACGACTGCCGCGATCGCCCCGGCGATGAGCAGCTCGGCGAGGGTCAGGCCCCGTTCTGAGGATGCCCGATGCTGCCGCGAGCGCGTAATCAACGTGCACAGCGTGGTCACTGGTATCTCACCGCCCCCCACGTCGTGAGCTCTGATCGTGCGATGTATCCGCCGTCTTCAGCGTTGACGTTGCTCGTCACATCGACGGTGAACTCCAGCAGGCCGGTCTTCTTCGACGGCTCATCTGGTGTGCATGCTATCTGGTTGAGTTCTTCGAGCGATTGCACCGGCGCGCCGCCGGTCGTCGTCGGCCTGGCCGCCGGCTCGTCGAACGCCGAGGTCTGCTGGTCGAAGCGCACCTGGAACCGGTTCGGCAGCTGTGTGCCGGTATCTGGGCTGTGATCGTGGTTCACGACTTGGCGAAAGACCTTGATCTTGCCCGCTGCCGAATCGGTGGGGATGCCCCACCAGCCGTTGTCTTCGCCATTGCGCTGAATGACATCGAATGACGAGACCACGTCGCTGCACAGCGGCAGATTGCCGTCTTTGCTCTTGCCGGTCAGGGTGGCGCGAAACTCGTCGATGTACTTCTCGGCATACGACAGTGTCGTCGCCGCAGACTGATTGCGGTGGTTGAGTTTCTGCGTGGCGATGAAAGCCGGGGCGGTGACACTCATGATGAGGGCGAGCAGAGACATGCTCACGATCGCCTCGACGAAGGTCTCGCCGCGCTGGCCCGGGCGAAGCCCTGGAAAGAGGCAGCGGCTCACCCCAGTGCGGGCACGTGCGCCGCGCAGATGATGAGTGTTCATGCTGACTCCGAGTTCAGATTTTCACGGGAGTTGAGGCAGTGGCAACGGTCGTTGCCGGGCTGTGAAGAGTCGCCCGTGACAGACACGAGACTCCACACTGGATCAGGCTGGGTCCGTGCTCTGCCAAGATGCGCACGGGTCAGGACTCATTCAATGCGCAGCCAGGGTGCACATGAGCGGTGTCGCTCACGTTGTGACAGCGATTCCGGCGACGCATTGACGTGTCTCTTCGGTCTGTCCGTTCAGGAATGCCGGGTTGCAGATCTCGCGAAAGAAGAAACGGCAGAGCCGGCAACACCGACCCTGCCGTTCTTCTAGCTACGTCATCGCGGCTGTTGCAATTGCAGCAGCTGGTGGCTGTAGATACTAGCTCTGCTGAGTAATAACGCCATTGGCGTTGATCTGCCATGTCTTGGCACCATCATCGTGCTTGCCGCTCACAACCGAGTCTGCGGTCGCAGGATCCGTCGCCTTGAGCTGGATCTTGTTGTCCGCCGCATTGTAGCCTTGTTCCTCGATCGCTTTCGCGTAGTCAGGCGTCGAGCCTGTTGCGGCAGCATCAGCAGCAGCCTGTGATACGACGCTCGACAACGCTGACTTCACGGCTGAATCGCGGGCGCTTTCCTGCGAGTTGAGGTACAGAGGAATAGCCACTGCCGCGAGAATGGCCAGAATAGCCACGACCACGAGCAGCTCGACCAGAGTGAAGCCCTTCTCGCTCTCGTCACGGTTGCGCAGAGCCTTGGCGCGGGTCTGCAGGGCAGTGGTCATCGTCTTCATAGAATCCCCTTGATTCGTTTGAGCCAGACGCTGCGAAAGACTCGCTCACGTCCATACAGCCACTTGCTGTATATCTCCAACACTAGTCGTATTTCTATAATGTCACCCCTGAGGGTCACCTCATTCACCGGCCAGGGTGATGCTCGCCGGCACGCGTAGCAAATCACGTTCCGAAAGAGACCGAACCAGCGCGCAACCAGCCGCTGCGAGCGCCCAGGTCACCTGCCCGAGTCGGCTCCCCCAAGACAACTCCACAAGTCAACTCCCTATGGCGAATGCGCTGCCCAGGCCAACTTGGCGACCACGTCATCCGCTCAGCCCAGGTCAACTGTTCAGTGCAGGTCAACTGCTGATCCTAGGTCAAGCGCTCAGGTCAGCTCCCCACGTCAAGCACTCAAGTCACCTGCTCAGGTCAACTCCACTGCGCAGGTCAGCTCCTCAGTGCAGGTCAACTCCTCAGTGCAGTTACTCTGCACAACCAGTCGAGCTCGACGACGCTTGGCAGCAGCATCTCCAGATCACATCGGTCACGCTCGGCCTGTGATAACCCGCCGTCCACAAGCGGCAGCATTGCGAATGTGCGCGGTCCCCCATCTCAATTGCACATAGGCACAGTCTGGTCGCCGAGATTGCAGAGATTCTCTGTTTGAGCGCGGCGGTTTCAGGTGGTGAGTGCAACGGTTGTTAGTAGTGGTTCTATTCTCTGGGCCGGGGTGTCCCAGTCAAGTGTTTTGCGTGGTCTGGTGTTGAGGAGGTCCTGCATTTCGGTGATCTGTTGATC
>NZ_JAJOZT010000002.1 GCF_021168475.1 Pseudoclavibacter sp. 13-3
CAGCGACAACATCCTCCACACGCTCACCCGCGAGCACCCGCTCGATCACACCAACCCGCTCAACCAACCCCACATGCCGCACAACACCCTCCAAAAGAACATGTTGCACTCACCACCTGAAACCGCCGGTTCATATCCGCACCTTCGGGCAACCTCGGCACCAGCACCGCACCTTCGGGCAACCTCGTGGGTATGCCCTCGCCGGCTCGCTCTCACCCGACCACCCACGAACGAGCACCCACGGTGCACGCCCCCGCACACTCCCCCCCCCCCACCGGCCGCCCATACCGCTGAGTAGACTTGCAGAATGGCCGAGAACAACACCGAACAGCCCGCTGACGAGACCCCAGCTGCAGGTCAAGAGACGCCAGAGCTCGCCAAAGCCACAACACCCACGGCACCGGCGCCCGAACCAGCCGAAGAGCCGGCCGAGACCACCGAGACCACCGAGACCACCGAGCCAGCCGCACCACAAGCACCACAAGCACCACAAGCACCACAAACACCACAAACCCCAGCGGCCCCAGCCTCCACCGGCCCGCTCTCGCAGAAGGCCGTCGACGCGGTCAGGGCCGGCTACACCTTCGAGGGCACCACCCTCGACATCGGGGCGCTGGTCAACGGCGACCCGCTCGCAGACGTGCAGGTGCGCATACCGCTCGGCATGCTGAACCGCCACGGCCTCATCGCAGGCGCCACCGGCACCGGCAAGACGAAGACGCTGCAGGGCCTGGCCGAGCAGATCGCCGCCAACGGCGTGCCCGTCTTCGCCGCAGACATCAAAGGCGATCTCTCCGGCCTCGCCGTCGCCGGCACTCCCAGTGACAAGCTCACCGCACGCACGCAGGGCATCGGCCAGGACTGGCACCCCGTCGCCACGCCCACAGAGTTCTTCTCACTGGGCGGCGTCGGCCAGGGCGTGCCGCTGCGCGCGACGGTCGAGGGCTTCGGCCCGACGCTGCTCGCCCGCGTGCTCGATCTGAACGAGACGCAGGAGTCGAGCCTCGGCCTGGTCTTCCACCATGCCAAGCAGAACGACCTGCCGCTGATCACCCTCGACGACCTGCGCACGCTGCTCGCCTGGCTCACCGGCGACGAAGGCAAGGCCGACCTCAAGGGCATCGGCGGCCTCTCACCGCAGACCGCAGGCGTGATTCTGCGTGAGATCGTGAACTTCGCCGGCCAGGGCGCCGACGTGTTCTTCGGCCAGCCCGCCGTCGAGGTGACCGACTTTCTGCGCACCAGCACGGCACCCGGCCCAGACGGCGCGACGACCGAGTTCGGTGTGGTCAGCATGCTCGAGGTGCCCGGTGTGCAGGATCGCCCCGCGGTGTTCTCGACGTTCCTCATGTATCTGCTCACCGAGCTCTTCCGCGCGCTGCCCGAGGTCGGCGACCAGGACAAGCCCAAGCTGGTCTTCTTCTTCGACGAGGCGCACCTGCTCTTCAAGGGCGCGTCGAAGAACTTCGTCGAGACGATCACGCAGACCGTTCGCCTGATCCGCTCGAAGGGCGTCGGCATCTTCTTCGTCACGCAGACCCCGAAAGACGTGCCCGGCGACGTGCTCGGCCAGCTCGGCAGCCGCATCCAGCATGCGCTTCGCGCGCACACCCCTGACGACGCGAAGGCGCTGAAGGCGACGGTCTCGACCTACCCCACCAGCGAGTACGACCTCGGCGAGGTGCTCACGCAGCTGGGCACCGGCGAGGCGATCGTCACTGTGATCAATGACAAGGGCGCGCCGACGCCGGTGGCCTGGACCCGGGTGCGCGCTCCCCAGGGCTCGATGAATCCCATGCCCGCGGATGCCATGGCGCAGGCCATCGCCGCCTCGCCCCTGCAGGCGAAATACGGTGCCCCCGCGCAGACCGAGGGCGCCGCCGCGAAGCTGCAGGGCCGCATCGACGCCGCATCGCAGGCTGCGGCTGACGCGGCGGCCGCCAAGCAGGCCGATGCGGATGCCAAAGCCGCCGACCGAGCGGAACGCGAGCGCCAGCGCGATGAGGCCGCTCGCGAGCGCGAGTCTCGTTCGACCTCGCGCTCAGGGTCCCGAACCTCCAAAGAGCACGGTGTGGCCGATGTGATCGACGATGTGGTGAAGTCCCGCACGTTCCAGACCGTGGTGCGCGAGGTGATCCGCGGGCTCTTCAAGAAGAAGTAGGCCTCGCGCCCTGCGCACCGCCTTTTCGGATCCCAGACGAGGTCGCTTGGCGTGCTCTGGGCATGCAACGCGCCCGATCTGGCCAAGTAACACTGACGAAACGCGCCCACTCCATGATGGGTGTCATGAACCTGTCAGACAGCCAGACTGCTGGACACCTTCCAGCCGCACGACTCGGCGCCACCGAGTACGTGCAGCAGAATCTCGAGCACGCGATCGGCGCCGGAGTGATCGCCGTCGGTCAGCGCCTGCCGTCTGAGTCTGCGCTGGCCGCGAGGTTCGGGGTCAGTCGTTCCGCCGTCCGCGAGGCCCTGCGTGTCATGGAGGTGCGCGGCACGACGGCCACTCGAGTCGGAGTCGGCACCTTCGTCGTCGCCACTCAGCCGGCTTCCCGCATCGACTTCGGTGACTTCAGCGCCACAGATCTGATCGAGGCCCGCCCGCACATCGAGGTCCCGGCGGCGGGTCTCGCCGCCGTCCGGCGCTCGGAACAAGATCTCGAGCGTCTGCAGGCTCTCGTCGAGAGCATGCAGGCAACCGATGACCCGCAGAAATGGGTGCGGCAGGACACGGAGCTGCATGACGCTATCGCCGAGGCTTCCGGCAACCGGATCTTCGTGACCATTCTGCACAGCATCAAGTCTGCGCTGGCTGTGCAGTCCGCGCACGTGAACGAGAGCTCGAACCGCCGCCGACCGTCCGAGCACGAGCACCGCAGCATCGTCGCCGCGATCGCACAAGGGTCTGTCATCGAGGCGGAAGACGCCATGCGCTTCCATCTCGAGCAGGTGAAAGACGTCATCCTGACGAACCACAGATGACACAAGAGGGAGAGAACCAATGACACAGCACACGTCACCGTCCGGTGGACTGCCGCCGGCTTCGAACAGCTCCAGCACAGCTGCCTCCGAAGAGAACATCTTCATCGAAGAGGAGGCCGGCTTCCACAAGGGCCTCGGCGCGCGGCAGCTGCAGATGATCGCCATCGGCGGCGCGATCGGCACCGGGCTCTTCCTCGGCGCCGGCGGTCGTCTCGCCCAGGCCGGGCCGTCCCTGCTGCTGATTTATGCATTCTGCGGCATATTCGCATACCTCATTCTGCGCGCACTCGGCGAACTGGTCGTGCACCGGCCGTCGTCCGGATCGTTCGTCTCGTATGCCCGAGAGTTCTTCGGCGAGAAGGCGGCCTTCATCAGCGGCTGGATGTACTGGGTCAACTGGGCGACGACCTCGATCGTCGACGTGACGGCCATCGCGATCTACGTCAAGTGGTTCGGCCAGTACTCGGCGTTCATCCAGTCGATTCCGCAGTGGACCATCGCGCTGCTGGCCCTGATCATCGTGGTGGGCATGAACCTCATCTCGGTGAAGGTCTTCGGCGAGATGGAGTTCTGGTTCGCCCTGATCAAGGTCAGTGCCCTGGTGATCTTCCTGGTGCTCGGCGTCATCTTCGTGATCTTCGGCACGCCAACCGGCGACCCGCGCGGCTTCACGCTGATCTTCGAGAACGGCGGGATGTTCCCGAACGGCATCCTGCCGGCTCTCGTGATCATGCAGGGCGTCGTGTTCGCCTACGCGGGCATCGAGCTGGTCGGCACGACCTCCGGTGAGACGAAAGACGCCCGCACCGTGATCCCCAAGGCGATCAACACTGTGATCGTCCGCATCGCCGTGTTCTATGTGGGCTCGGTGCTGCTGCTCGTACTGCTGCTGCCCTACACCGCCTACAGCGCGGGTGAGAGCCCGTTCGTGACCTTCTTCAGCCACATCGGCATCGACGCGGCCGCGCCGATCATGGAGCTTGTCGTGCTCACTGCGGCGCTGTCGTCCTTGAACGCCGGCATGTACTCGACCGGTCGCATCCTGCACTCCATGTCGATGGCCGGCTCGGCGCCGAAGTTCGCCCAGAAGATCTCTCCCCAGGGCGTTCCCTACGGCGGCATCCTGCTGACCGCGGTCGTCACGCTGCTGGGTGTCGTGCTCAACATGTTCGTTCCCGAGCAAGCCTTCGAGATCGTGCTGAACCTCGCCTCGATCGGCATCATCTCGGGCTGGGCGACGATCACCCTGGCACATCTGCGCTACTACCAGCTGGCGAAGCAGGGTCTGTACCGTCGCCCGAAGTTCCGTATGCCTGGTGCGCCATATACGAACTACGCGACGCTCGCGTTCCTGCTGCTCGTCATCGTGCTGATCGGTCTCGACTATCCGACCGGCACGTTCACCCTCGCCTCGATGGTCGTCGTGATCCCGCTGCTGGTGATCGGCTGGTACGCCTGCCGCTCCGAAGTCAAGCGCATCGCCACCGAGCGCATCGGCTTCACCGGTGCGTTCCCCGTGGTCGCGAATCGACCGCTGGCCGACGAGCTCGCCGAAGCCGAGGCCGCAGGCGTCGAGGCGCCAGAGGTCACGATCGCCCGCGAGGTGCACGAGGCGAACATCGCGTCAGGCAACCCGAATCCGCTTGACGCCGCGAAGAAGAGTTCCGGCACGAACTCTCCCGAAGACGACGAGTCGACTCGTTAGGCACCATGCGGGCGACGTGTCAGATCGCTGATCGGCCACGTCGCCCGCACTCACCGTCACCGGGCTCCTCCGCCTCAGCGGGAGCCCAGGTGGCGGTGAGCCTGTCTCGGCCGATTCGTGATGATCGCATCCACCCCGGCCGCAGCCAGCGCATCCCAGTCGGCGGGCTCGTCCGGCGTCCACACCGCCATCTGGGCGCCCAGCCGCTCGTGCACCGCCCGCACCAGATTCGGGTCGGCGAGCGCACGCCTCCAGTGCGGGTTCACCGCCGAGACGCCCAGCAGCTCGGCGATCTCGATGTCGAGATAGTGCGCAGTCTCATCGATCAGCAGTCCACGCGCGTAGTCGCCGGCACGCAGCTGCAGTGCGCGCACCGTGCTCGGGTCGAAGCTCTGCAGCACCAGCCGCTCGCCCACTCCCGCTGCCTCGAACCGTGCGACGGTCGGCGTGATCTGCTGCGGCGACCACGCACCCTTGTACTCGACGAGCACGTGGGCGGTCGGGTTGGCGGCGGTCCATTCGACCAGCTCCGTGAGCGTGGGGATGCGCTGGTCGCCGAACGCGGCATCGCGCCAGCTGCCGGCGTCCAGCGTGCGCACCTCGACCAAGGTGTGTGCCGAGACGGCGCCCTGCCCCGATGTCGTGCGATCGAGTTCATCGTCATGGATCACCACGACCTCGCCGTCAGCGGTGTGCTGCAGATCGAGCTCGATCCAGGCGGGCGCTTCCGGGCCCGATTCGCGCGCTGCAGCATCCACCGCGGCATCGAAGGCCGCGATCGTGTTCTCAGGCGCCTCGCTGCTCGCGCCGCGGTGCCCGATGATCGTCGGTGCCGCCTGGTTCTCGCCCCACCTGGTACGTCTTGTCATCTCTCTGTCTCTCAGCTCTCTCAGTCGTCTCGCCTCACCGCCAGCACCGCACCAGCAGCACCGCGCAGCACCAGCACCAGCACCGACAGCAGGCGCCGTTCCGCCAGAGCGGGCACGGTTCCGTCAGAATCACCGTAGTGCCGACAAAACCGTGCCCGCTCGGGCAGAACCGCGCCCCGCAGTCAAGCCCCGTGCTCGTCACCGCCGCACGGCGCTCACAGCTCTGGTCAGTTCTTCAGATACGGCTTGACGTTCTCGTCGTAGGCCTGCTGCAGCTGCGGCGTGATCGCCTCGAAGGCCTGCGCAGCCGGGGTGTTGTTCACCATGATCTGCTCGATGCCGTCGGTGAGGATCTTGTCGCCGCCGGGCACGAACACGCGGGCCCAATCCTGCGAACGGCTCTTCTGCGCCAGCTGGTCGATGGCCGTCTTGAACTGCGGCTTGGTCGACAGCAGCTGCTGCACCGAATCACTCTGAATCGCCGAGGTGCGCACCGGGATGTATCCCGTGCCCGCCGAGAACAGCGCGGTGTTGTCGGGTTCGGTGATGAAGCTGAGGAACGTCGCAGCGGCGAGCTGGCGCTCGGGCGTGCTCTTCGCGGGGATACCGATGCCGGTTCCGCCGGTCGGGCAGCCTCCGCCCTGTGGCCCGTCGGGCAGGAACGCCGTACCCACCTCGAAGTTCGCGCTCTTGAGAATGCCGCCCAGCGACCCCGTCGAGCTCAGGGTGCAGGGGAACGCCCCGGCCCCGAAGTCGGTGTCCTGCTCGGTCGCGATGGCCGCGAACTTCTGCTCGTGAATCAGCTTGCGCAGGTACTCGCCGGCAGCCTCGGTCTCTGAACTGGTGAGCTTGAGATCCCAGTCGTCCGAGTAGCGCCCGCCCTGGCCCCACATGATGTTGCAGAACCACCAGGCGGCCCATGAGGTGCCCTTGCCCAGCGCAAGCGCCTGGCCGCTCTTCGAGACCGCGTTCAGCTTCGGTGCCCACTCCTCGAACTCGTCCCAGGTGGCGGGCCCGCGGTCGGGAAGGCCGGCCTGCTGCCAGGCACTCTTGTTGTAGTAGAACAGCGGCGTCGAGCGCGCATAGGGCAGCGCCCACAGCTGGTCCTGGTACTTGTAGTCGCTCAGGAGTGTGGAGTTGTAGTCGTCGAGCTCGGTGCCGACCTGTGCGAGCACGCCGTCGAGCGGCAGCAGCTGGCCGTTGATGAAGTAGCGGAACCACCAGACGTCACTCGCGATCACCAGATCGGGAATGTTGTCGCCTGAGGATGCCGCCTGGAACTTCGCCGCGACCTCGTCGTAGTCTTTGCCGGCGGTGACCAGCTCCACCTGAATCTCGGGGTGCTTCTCGTTGAACTTCGCGATCAGCTGATTCTCGATGTCCTGCGACTTGCCCGGGTGGTTGCTCCACCAGGTGATCTTGTCTGCCGGGGTCACTTTCGACCAGTCGGTGGTGTCGGTCTGCGTCGTGCCTGTTGCTCCGACCGAGGGCCCCGAGCAGGCGGCCAGGCCGAGGCCGGCGGCACCGAACAGTCCGGCGGCGAGCACGCTGCGGCGGCTCACCTGTCGGCTGGCGAAGGATGCTGGAATCGCGGATTTCATTTGGTAACTGCGCTCCTGTTCGAGAGGGGGTGTTGCTGGGTGGTGTGGATGCCATTGCTGGCTGGTGGAAGAGGTCGGGTGGGCAGAGTGCGTCGGCGGGTCTCGGAGTCGGCGGTCATCCTTTGACCGCACCGGCCGTGAGACCGGCGACCAGGCGCTTCTGCATCGCCAGGAAGACGGCCAGCACCGGCAGCGTGACGATCACCGTGGCAGCGAGGATCACACCCCAGTTATTCGATCCGTCGACGTTCTGCAGCAGGGTGAGCCCGACCGGCAGCGTCATCATGTCGGGTTTGTCGATGATCAGCAGCGGCCACAGGTACTCGTTCCACTCGGTGACGATCGAGACCAGGGTCACCGCGACGATCGTCGGCGCAGACATCGGCACGACGAAGCCCCAGAGGCGCCGCCAGTGGCCGGCGCCGTCGACCTCGGCCGATTCGAGCACCGACTTGGGCAGCGTCATGAAGTGCTGTCTGAAGAGAAAGGTGCCGAACGCACTGGCCAGGCCGGGCACGACGATGCCCTGATAGGTGTTGACCCATCCCAGCGAGGCCACCAAGGTGTAGTTCGGGATGATCGTGATCTGCTGCGGAACCATCAGCGCAGCCAGCACGATCACGAAGATCGTTCGCTTGAACGGGAAACGGATGAACACCAGGGCATATGCCGTGGTGAGCCCCAAGAGCACTTTGAGTCCCGATCCGAGAATCGTCACCAGCACGCTGTTGACGAACAGGCGCCCGATCGGAAGGGTGTCGGCGACTTCGGCATAGTTGCCGAACTGCAGACTGCTCGGCAGCCACTGCAACGGGATCGTGAAGATCTCATTCTGCTCTTTGAAGCTCGACACCACCATCCAGATCAGCGGAAACACCATGATGGCGGCGGCGATGATCATGACGAGGTACGAGCCGAGGTCGAGATGGCGCAGAAGCCCGCCCCGCGGCGCGCCGTCACGCGATTCCGACGCACGCGTCAGGCTGGTCTGCACGGCTTCGGCCTCGAGATAGTCGGCGCTCGACCGGGGCTCGGTGATCGTGGGGGTGCTCATCAGAAGTTCACCTTTCGCTCCATGACCACCAGCTGAATGATCGTGATCACGAGCAGAATGAAGAAGAGGACGGTTGCGACGGCAGAGGCGAATCCGGCTCGGCCGTTGACGAAGCCCTCCTGATAGATCTGGTACATGAGGGTCGTGGTCGACCCGACCGGCCCGCCACGTGTCATCGCCTGAATCAGATCGAACGACTGCAGCGAGCTGAGCAGGGTGGTGATGCTCAAGAAGAACGTGGTCGAGCTGAGCAGTGGGATCACCACGCGCCGCGTCGTCTGACCGCGAGTGGCGCCGTCAAGTGCGGCGGCCTCGAACACCTCGTGCGGAATCGCCTGCAGACCTGCCAGATAGATCAGGGCCACGTAGCCGACGTTCTTCCAGATGTAGACGATCATCAGCATGATCAGGGGCCACGGCGACGAGTTGTACCAGTCGGGCGACGGCAGCCCGACGGCACCCAGCACCGATGCCAGCACGCCGTAGCGGGGGTCGAAGATGAAGAGCCAGAGCAGCCCGACGGCCACGCCGCTGAGCACGTATGGGGCGAAGCTGACGGTTCGCACGACCGTGTGTCCCCGCAGTTTGCGGTTCAGAACAAGTGCGAGGCCGAGGCCCAACACCATCCCGCCGACCACGGTCACCACCGTGAAGATCGTCGTGTTCAGCATGATCTGTGCGGTCGACGGCGCGGTGAACCAGTTGACGTAGTTCTGCAGGCCGACGAACTGCGCGACCTGCGACCCGACGTTCCACTGCAGCAGCGAATAGCTGAAGCTCTGCAGCAGGGGGCGGTAGACGAAGAGCGCCAGCAGCGCCACGTTCGGGCCGGCCAGCAACAGAAAGAGCCCGATGTCGCTCCACTTGTATCGCCGCCGCGAGCGGCGAGGCTCGGTGCCGTGAGGCCCGGGCCGGCGGTCGGATCGACCCGCGGCGACACGCTCTGAGACAGAGGTCACACTCAATGAAGGCTCCTGATGTTCGAGGCGCTCTGCTGTCGAAAAGAGCGCTGACACCGAGTCAGCTTAGAAACGTGCGTCTGGGTCTCTGCCCACTTTCAGCAGCCAGTCAGACAGAGTTCACCTTCGTTCACCAAACCTTCAAGATCGTTCACCGCAGGTTCACGGAATGCTTGAGTGCGGCCGCTATCTTCGTGCTCAGCGTGCGCCCTCGTTCTGATGCGCACCCGTTCGCCGCGATTGGAGCCCGATGTCATCCGTGCTGTTCGACCATGTCAGCTGTGTCTACCCAGGTGCTGATGCCCCCTCGGTGAATGACCTGCAGCTGAGCATCCCCGACGGCGAGTTCCTCGTGCTCGTCGGCCCGTCAGGCTGCGGCAAGTCGACGACCCTGCGCATGCTCGCCGGGCTCGAGCAGGTGACCGACGGTCGCATCTGCATCGGTGGGCGCGACGTCACCAGCGTCGACCCCAAAGACCGCGACATCGCGATGGTCTTCCAGAACTACGCTCTGTACCCCCACATGACCGTCGCCGAGAACATGGGCTTCGCGCTCAAGCTGGCGAAGGTCAACCGCGTCGACCGCGAGGCGAAGGTTCGTCGCGCGGCCGAGATGCTCGACTTGACAGAAATGCTCGAACGCAAGCCGAAGGCCCTCTCCGGTGGCCAGCGCCAGCGGGTGGCGATGGGCCGCGCCATCGTGCGCGAGCCCAAGGTGTTTCTCATGGACGAGCCGCTGTCGAACCTCGACGCCCGTCTGCGCGTTCAGACCCGAGCCGAGATCTCGACCCTGACCCGCGAACTGGGTGTGACCACGGTGTATGTCACGCACGATCAGACTGAGGCCATGACGATGGGCGATCGCGTCGCCGTGCTGCGCGACGGCACCCTGCAGCAGCTGAGCACCCCCGTGGCGCTCTACGACACCCCGGCGAACGCATTCGTCGCCGGATTCATCGGATCCCCCTCGATGAGTCTCTTCGAGGCGCCAGTTCGCGACGGTCGCCCCACTCTGGTCGGCATCCGCCCCGAGGATGTTCGGCTCGTGCCCGCCGACCGGGCCCAGGCCCGCCTGCTGGTGCGTTCGGTCGAGGTGCTGGGCGCTGAGGCCTTCCTGTACGGCGACCTGCTGCCCAGCAGTGACTCCGCACTCGACTGGGTCGCCGAGGCTCGACCCGCTGCCGGCATGCTGCAGCACGGAACGCCCGGCTCCTCCCCAACTGCAGGGCCGCACTCCGCCGACCAGACGCGTCTGGTGGTGCGCACCGACGGTCGCACCCACCCGGCGGTCGACGACATCGTGCCGATCGGTTTCGACGAGCAGAGGCTGCACCTCTTCGACCCGGCGAGCGGCGAACGGCTCACCGATGCCGCTCAGACAGTGCTGCAGCCGGCCTGACTGAGGGCCTCAGAGGCACTGAGGGCCTCAGACGAAGAAACCCCCGGAGCCACTGAGGTTCCGGGGGTTTCGCTCATCTCACTGCGATGAGCCGGTGTGCCCGAGGGGGGACTTGAACCCCCACGACCTTGCGATCACTAGCACCTGAAGCTAGCGCGTCTACCAATTCCGCCACTCGGGCATTGCGCACTTCGGCTGGGCCGATCTGCGCGATTGCACTGGAACAGATTAGCATGAAAATGATGCCCCACGGCAACTCGACTCCGTTTCTCACAGCTGAACCGGGTACCATGGCTGCGACAGATCGGTGTGAGGAGACGAGTGGGACTACTCGATAACGTGGAACGCGGCTTGGAGCGTGCCGTCAACGGCGCTTTCGCCAAGACGTTTCGCTCTCGCCTGCAGCCGCTCGAGATCTTCGCCGCGCTGAAAGGCGAGCTCGACTCGAACACGCGCATCCTCTCGCGTGACACGATTCTGGTGCCGAACGCCCTGCGCGTGCGCATCAGCCAGGCCGACTTCGACCGGCTCAAGGCTCAGGGCTCGTCACTGGCGAATCAGTTCGTCGCCGACCTGCACACCTACGCCCATCAGCAGGGCTACCAGTTTCCCGGCCCGCTCACGGTGGCCATCGTGCCCGACGCCGGTCAGAGTGTCGGCATGCTCGACGTGACCGGCTCGACCACCGTCGGCGACGTCACCCTGGTGCCGGTGCTCGAGGTGCAGGGGCAGTCACATGCCCTGCATCACGGTGTCACCACGATCGGCCGCAGCCATGAATGCGACATCACCGTCAACGACTCGGCCGTCTCGAAGCAGCACGCCAGCGTGACCTGGGACGGCACCACCGCCGTGCTGCGCGACCTTCACTCGACCAATGGCACCAAAGTCGACGGTCAGCGCATCACCGCCCTGGAGCTCACCGAGCCCATCGACTTCGTCGTCGGTTCGACCCCGATCTCGTATCATCGAGCGCCGAAGGCGGTGGGCTGATGAGCGGCGAGCTGCTCTACCTGCTGATCAGCGCCGTGTTCCTGGTGCTGCTCTGGCTGTTCGTCTTCTCGGTCATCTGGGCCGTGCGCTCCGACCTGTTCGGCCCGAAGGTCAAGCGGATGCGCGGAGCAGCCGCGAGCGCCGGCTCGGCTGCGGTCGCCTCCCCTGCCGCTGCACCGCCCGCGCCCTCGCCCTCGGGTCGGCGCGCGGCATCCGCCGCCTCGTCGACGGGCACTCCGGCACACCTCGTGTTCACCGCGGGCCCGGTGCGCGGCCGCCAGCTCACGCTCACCCAAGACGCCCTCACCTTCGGCCGCAGCGTCGACTCGAGCGTCGTGCTGCGCGACGACTACACCTCGACGCACCATGCTCGGCTGGCGAAGCGGGGCGAGACCTGGATGGTCGAAGATCTCGGCTCGACCAACGGCACGATGGTCGGCGGCCAGCGCATCTCACGGCCGACGCCGGTCGGCATCGGCGTGCCCATCACGATCGGCACCACCGTCATGGAGCTGCGAGGCTGATCCCATGACCGTGCTGAGAGCAACCGCACTGAGCCACATCGGCAAGGTGCGGCGCAACAACCAAGATTCGGCCATCGCCGGTCAGTACCTCTTCGCCGTCGCCGACGGCATGGGCGGGCACGCCGGCGGCGACATCGCCTCGGCGCTCACCATCCAGTCGCTGGTCGATCTCGACCGGCACTTCGACACGGTCGACGAGGCCGCGCAGGCGATCGAGCTGGCGCTGCGCCGGGCGAACGCGACGCTCTCCGAGACCGTGGCCGACTACCCCGAGCTCACCGGCATGGGCACGACGTTCTCGGGGTTTCTGGCCGTCGACGACGTCGCCGTCATCGCGCATATCGGCGACTCTCGCATCTACCGCTGGCGCGACGGCGAGCTCACCCAGCTCACCAAAGACCACACCTTCGTGCAGCGCCTGGTCGACGCCGGCCGCATCACCCCCGAAGAGGCGCTGGTACACCCCAGGCGCTCGGTCATCATGCGTGTGCTCGGCGACATCGAGGCCAACCCCGACATCGATGTCTTCACCGAGCGCATCGAGCCCGGCGATCGACTGCTGATCTGCTCCGACGGCCTGAGCGGGCCGGTGGGCGACGAGGCGATCACCAAGACGTTCGCACGTGGCGACAGCGCCGACATGACCTGCGCCCATCTGCTTGAGCTCGCGCTGCGGGGCGGTGCACCCGACAACTGCACCGTGGTGCTGGTCGAGCCCGACGCCGACCCCGATGCGACGCCGCATGGCACTCCCGGGCATCCGGTCATCGTGGGCGCGGCGGCACGCGAGGTGCGTTTCGACCACCTCGACCGCATCCGCACGCAGAAGGCGCAGAGCCTGCACGCCCTGCGCGAGGCGGCGAGCCATCTCAAGCCGCGACGTCTCGAACCCACCCAGTTCGAATCGCAGGCCGACGAGTACCTCGACGAGCTGATCGCCGAGACCAGACGACGCACCATCATGCGCCGGGTCGTGGTCAGCGTGCTGAGCGTGCTGGTCGTCGGCGGCATCGCCCTCGGCGGCTGGTTCGGGTGGCGCTGGACGCAGACGCAGTACTACATCGGCGAAGACGCCGGTTACGCCGTCATCTACCAGGGCGTGAACCAGCAGGTCGGCCCGTTCAAGCTCAGTCACACCGTCGACGACTCGCGGCTGCCGCAGATTCCGATGTCAGATCTCGACGAGCTCACCCAGCAGCAGGTGCGCGAGACGGTGGCGTTTCCCTCTCTCGACGCAGCCGCCAGCCGACTCGGCGAGCTGAACAGCGAGCACCGCCGACGTGACGACGGCGAGCAGACTCAGTCGGCTCCGAGCCCGCAGCCCGACGACGGCACCGGGCCGGTCTCGGTGGCCGAGCCCGATGAGGCTCCTCTGACCGCGCATCCTGAGGGCGCCGCGACCACCCCGAGCGACAGCCCGTCGCCGCGCGCCACGACGAGCGGGGTCGCCCAATGAGCCGACAGCACAGTCTGCGCCTGGTCGACCGGAATCTGCGCGGCATCGAGCTGGTGCTGTTGATCCTCGGCGCCATCGTCTCTGCGCTGGGTCTGGCCGCCGTCCAGCTCGGCGCACTCGGCGCACTCGACATCCCCCCGTTCGTCATCGGAGCCGTCTTCTGGATCGCCGTGCTCGCCCTGCACATCGTGTTGCGCCTGCGGGCCTCGAAAGCCGACCCGATCATCCTGCCGATCGCCGCCACGCTGAATTCGATCGGCATCATCGCGATCTATCGCATCGACATCGCACAGGGGTCGACCGGTTCGACCCCCGCGCTGCGACAGGCGCTCTGGGCGACGGCCGCCGTCGTCATCGCCGCGGTCGTGCTGTACTCTCTGCGCAACCACCGCGTGCTGCAGCGGTACACCTACGTGTTCATGCTGGCCAGCATCGTGCTGCTGGTGCTCCCCATGATCCCGGGCATCGGCACCTCCCTGGGCACCAACGCCGAGCTCTGGGTCAAGTTCGGTCCAATCACCTTCCAGCCCAGCGAGTACGCCAAGATCACCCTCGCGGTCTTCTTCGCCGGCTATCTGGTCGCCCGCGGCGAGAGCATCACCGCCGCCGGCCGCCGCTTCGCGGGCATGACCTTCCCGCGCCCCAAAGACTCCGGGCCGATCCTGGTCGTCTGGGCGATGGCCATGACCGTGCTGGTCGTGCAGAAAGACCTCGGCACCTCGCTGCTCTACTTCGGCCTCTTCCTGGTGATGCTCTACGTCGCCACCGGGCTGGCCAGCTGGGTAGTCATCGGGCTGCTCATGTTCGTCGCCGGCGGCCTCGCCGCCTACCGGTTCATCCCGCTCGTGCAGGGCCGCATCCATGCCTGGATCGACCCGCTCGACGACACGCTCTACAACCAGCAGTACGGCGGCAGCTATCAGCTCGTGCAGGGGCTCTTCGGCCAGGCGCACGGCGGCATGTTCGGCACCGGCTGGGGCCGCGGCTATCCGCAGATCACCCCGTTGGCCCGCTCCGACTACATCTTCACCAGCATCGGCGAAGAGATCGGTCTGATCGGCATCTTCGCCATTCTCTGCCTCTTTCTGCTGCTGGTCGGCCGCGGCCTGCGCGTGGGCTTCACAGCCAGCGACGACTTCGGTCGTCTGCTGGCCACCGGCCTGTCGTTCGTGCTCTGCCTGCAGGTGTTCATCGTCGTCGGCGGCGTCACACGGGTGATCCCGCTCACCGGCCTGCCCACGCCCTTCCTCGCCGCCGGCGGCTCGAGCCTGTTGGCCAACTGGGTCATCATGGCGCTGCTGCTGCGCGTCACCGACTCGATTCGCTCGCAGGCCGACCGATTCGGAGCCCTGCGCAGTGCGACGGACGCTGCCCCGGCATCCGCCGTCGGGTCGCCTGCCGAGAAGGAGGCTCACTCATGACCACGCGCCTGCGTCGCGTCGCAATCGTCGTCTTCCTGCTCTTCGTCTCGCTCTTCGTGTCGACGAGTCTGATCCAGGGCATCTTCGGCGAACAGCTCAACAGCGATCCTCGAAACTCTCGCGCCATCCTGGATGGCTTCAAGGTGCAGCGCGGCAGCATCCTGGCCGGCAACCAGGTGATCGCGCAGTCCGATCCGGTCGACAATCAGTACAGGTTCACGCGCAGCTATCCCGGCGGCGAGATGTACTCGGCCGTGACCGGCTGGTACTCGCACACGCTGGCGCCGACGGGCCTCGAGGGCGCCGAGAACCTGACTCTGACCGGCACCAGCCGCGGGCAGACCATCGATCAGCTCGTCGATCGTGTGAACGGCACCGAGCCTCGCGGCTCAGACGTGGTGCTGACGATCGACCCGGCCGTGCAGAAGGCCGCCTGGGATGCACTGGGCGACCGCAAGGGGGCAGCGGTCGCGATGGATCCCTCGACCGGACGCATCCTCGCGATGGTCTCGAAGCCCGGCTTCGACGCCGCGGGGCTCGCCGACAACGACACCGCCCAGGCCAACCAGGTCTTCGAACAGCTGAATGCGGCGTCAGACAAGCCCCTGGTGAACCGTGCGATCGGGGGCGACACGTACCCCCCCGGCTCGACGTTCAAACTGATCATGTCGGCTGCGGCGCTCGAGAACGGGTTTACTCCCGAGAGCACGTTCGCCAACCCCGGTTCGCTCACGCTGACCGGCACGAACACGCAGATCTACAACGTCACCCGGCGGGCCTGCGGCAACGGCGGCTCTGAGACCACGCTGAAGACCGCACTGCAGTACTCGTGCAACATCCCGTTCGCCGAGCTCGGGGCGCAGCTGGGCGAAGACAAAGTCGCCTCGACAGCCAAAGACTTCGGCTTCGGCGAGAATCAGCAGATTCCGCTCGACGTCACCGCGAGCCGCTACCCGACCGGCATGAGCACCGCACAGCTGCAGCTGGCCAGCTTCGGCCAGTACGACGTGCGCGTCACTCCGCTGCAGGTCGCCTCGATCTCGGCCACGATCGGCAACAAGGGCGCCCGCATGCAGCCCGGGCTGATCGACGCCGTGCGCGGCCGCGATCTGTCGGTCACGCAGCAGTTCTCTCCGCAGAAGCTCAACCAGGCGATATCTGCAGAGAACGCACAGACTCTGACCTCGATGATGGTGAACAATGTCTCATCGGGCGAGATTTCAGGTGCAAGAATAGACGGGGTTGAGGTCGCCGGAAAGACGGGCACCGCCGAGACCACCAAAGAGAGCCAGTACAATCTCTGGTTCACCGGCTTCGCGCCGGCGAACGATCCCAAGGTCGCAGTCGCGGTCGTGGTCGAAGAGGGCGGCTCTTACGGTGACTCAGAGGGCTCGAACCGGGTGGCGGCTCCCATGGCGCAGAAGATCATGAAGGCGGTGTTAGACAGATGAGACCCACAGAAGGCCTCACGTACGGCGCACGATACAAGCTCACGAGCCGTATCGCGGTCGGCGGAATGGGCGAGGTCTGGAAGGCCTATGACGAGGTCATCGGTCGCGACGTCGCCATCAAGATCCTGAAAGACGAGTACATGGGCGATCCCGGGTTCCTGGAGCGCTTTCGCGCCGAGGCCCGGCATGCCGCACTCGTGAACCATGAGGGCATCGCCAGCGTCTACGACTACGGCGAAGAGAAGGGCAGCGCCTATCTGGTGATGGAGCTCGTGCCCGGCGAACCGCTGTCGAACGTGCTCGAGCACGAACGCGTGCTGCCGGTCGACCAGGTGCTCGACATCGTGGCCCAGACCGCACAGGCTCTCGCCGCCGCGCACAAGGTGGGCCTCGTGCACCGCGACGTGAAACCGGGCAACCTGCTCATCACGCCCGACCACCACGTCAAGATCACCGATTTCGGCATCGCGCGCATCGCCGACCAGGTGCCGCTGACCGCCACCGGGCAGGTCATGGGCACGGTGCAGTACCTCTCGCCCGAGCAGGCCAGCGGTCATCCCGCGTCACCGGCCACCGACATCTACTCACTGGGCATCGTGGCGTACGAGTGCCTGGCCGGTCGTCGCCCCTTCACCGGCGAGAGCCAGGTGGCCATCGCGATGGCGCAGATCAATGAGACTCCCCCGCCGCTGCCCACCAGCGTGCCCGCGGCGGTGAACAAGCTCGTGATGAGCTGCATCGCCAAGAACCCCGCCGACCGCCCGCAGTCGGCCACGCATCTGGCGAAGGCCGCCGAGGCGTTGCGCGTCGGCGACATCCGCACCGCCGCCATGGAGGTGCCGCAGGTCACACCGACCGGTCAGCAGACCACGGCGCTCGACGAGACCGCGCTGATCGGCACCACGCAGGATGCCGCCCAGCCGGCCACCGCCATCATCGGCACTCAGAACGGGCAGCCACTGCTCGACGCCAGCGCGACCCAGGTCGACGATGCGAAAAAAAGCAAGCCGAAGAAGAAGCGCAACAAATGGACGTGGCCCCTGGTCGCGCTGATCGCGCTGCTCCTGCTCGTCGCCGGTGGCAGCGTCTGGGCGCTGCTGGCCAATCAGAGCGAGCCCGAGACGCCGTCACCGACCCCGACGGTGACCGAGACGCCCTCAGAGACCCCCTCAGAGAAGCCGTCACCGACCCCGACGCGCACCCAGACGCCGACGCCCACGCCCACGCCCACCCAGAGCACGGTGAGCATCGCGGCTGACGAGTTCGTCGGGCAAGACATCGCCGCTGTGCGCGCCCAGCTGAACAGCAAGGGGCTCTCGGTCAATCAGGTCGAGCAGCCGGTGACCTCGCAGAGTCAAGACGGCAAAGTGCTCAGTCATGAGGCCGGTACGTTCCAGCCCGGGGTGAGCATCACGGTCACGTACGGCAAGTACACGGCACCCGCCTCATCGTTCACCGACAAGGCGTCGTGCGAGGCCGCCGGGCACACCTGGACGGCAGCGCAGAGCTCTTCGACCACGCCAACCCCCTCACCGGCGGGCAAGTGCAGCTGAACAGTCTTCTCGCCGGCCAGAGCCGGCCGCCATCAGCAGGGTTCGGGTGCGCTCTGACCCGTGTCGGGTCGCTCTTCGCACGGTTCTCGCCGAGGTTCCGCTAGACTGACGGACGGAATCTACTGTCTACAGGTGGGTGTATGAGTGAACAGCCGTTGTTGAGCGGCCGATACCGAGTCGGCCGCCTCATCGGGCACGGTGGCATGGGTGACGTGTACCTGGGCACCGATACCCGTCTTGGCCGAACCGTGGCCATCAAACTGCTTCGACCTCAGCTGGCAGACGATCCGATCTTCCAGAAGCGCTTTCGCAACGAGACCACCGCTGCTGCGCGCATGATCAGCCCCTATATCGTGCGCACGTACGACGCCGGGCAGGACATGGTCGCCACCGGGCCGAACGCGCGCCCGCAAGAGGTGCCTTTCCTCGTGATGGAGTACGTCGAGGGCGAGACGCTCAAAGAGAAGCTTGCAAAGGGCACGATCGACCGTGCCGAGGCGCTCAAGATCACCGATCAGGTGCTGCGTGCGCTCGAGTACTCGCACCGGGCGAACATCATTCACCGTGACATCAAGCCCGGCAACATCATGATCACGTCGAGCGGCGATGCCAAGGTGATGGACTTCGGCGTGGCGCGTGCGCTCAGCGAGAGCGAGGGCACTGTCGCACAGACCGGTTCGGTCGTCGGCACGGCCCTCTACTTCGCACCCGAGCAGGCGCGCGGCGACCGCGTCGACGGCCGTTCAGACCTCTACAGCGTGGGTGTCGTCCTGTACGAGATGCTCGTCGGCCGTGTGCCGTTCAAGGGCGACAGCCCAGCATCGATCGCCTACCAGCATGTGAACGCGACCGCACCGACCCCGAGCAGCCTCAACGACGCCCTCGGCGAGAACGACGACCGCGTCATTCTCAGCGCCCTCGCGAAAGACCCGACGCGCCGGTATCAGACGGCCGAAGACTTCCGAGCTGACGTCGATCGACTGGCGCAGGGCGTGCCCACTCGTGGCCCGAGCTATGACGCCGCGAGCACGCTGATCCTCGAAGACTCCCCCATCGACGACGCGATCGACCTCGACCCCGAAGACGACGACCCCTCGTCGCGCTTCATCGATCGCGAGCTGCGCAAAGGCGGCATCGGCACCATCTGGGCCATCGTGATCGGCGTGGGCGTGATCGGCATCGTCGCCGTGCTCTGGCTCGCCTTGCTGCAGCCGCGCATCGCCAGCCCTGAGGGTGCCCAAGTCGCCGTTCCGAACCTGGCCGGGGCCACCTACCAGACAGCAGAGCAGCAGCTGAAAGACCGCGGACTGAACCCGGTCAAGGTCGATCAGACCGACGACTCCGTCTCGCCCGGTCGCGTCATCGAGACCGATCCCCCGGCAGGTGCGCTGGCTCTCGCCGGAAGCGACGTGCAGGTGAAGGTATCGAGCGGCGCCCCGATGGTCACCATTCCCGACGTCTCGAAGCTCACGCAGGATGAGGCCACCAAGAAGCTGACCGATGCCGGTCTGCAGGTGGGTCAGATCACCCAGACGATCAACGGCGACGTTCCCACCGGGCAGGTCATCGCCTCCGAGCCCACCGCGCAGAGCCAGGTTCGCTCTGGAACCTCCGTGCGGCTGCAGATCTCTTCCGGCCGCGTCGTCATCCCAGAAGACCTGGTCGGCAAGCCGATCAATGACGCGATCAGCCAGCTGCGCGACCTCGGGCTCTCGGCTCGGCCGCAGCCGGTGCGCCGCTGCCAGGCCTCGTCGTACACGGTGCAGTTCTCTGACCCGAAGCCGGGCACCGAGCTGGCTGCGAACGCCTCAACCGAAGTTATCCTGTACTACTACATGGCCGACAGCTCGAAGTGTGCGCCGACACCGACACCGACACCGTCGAGCGAGACGCCTGCGCCTGAATCGTCGTCACCGCCGGCGCAGTAGGCCATATCGACGGCAGCACCGCCGAACACGTGCGCGACGGGGGCGCGCTGCGAGTCTCACATCAAGATTCCGCAGACGCCCCCGCGGCTCACGCCTCGTTGATCAGCGGGCTCAGATCGGCTGCACGCCCTGCGGCGCCCTCGACACCGGCCAGCTCGAGCCAGTTGCCGAACTGACGGTAGCCGTGCTCGGTGAGCACAGACTCCGGGTGGTACTGCACCCCCCACAGCGGCAGCTCGCGATGCTGCAGCGCCATGATGACGCCGTCATCGGTGCGGGCCGTCACCCGCAGGTCAGGCGGCACCGTGGCATCCACCACCGCCAGCGAATGGTATCGCGTCGCCTGAAAGCGCTCGGGAACACCCTCGAAGAACGGCACGGCATCGTGCACGACGGTCGAGAGCCGCCCGTGCATGAGCTGCTCGGCGTTCGACACCGTCGCCCCGTACACCTCGGCCAGGGCCTGGTGCCCCAGGCACACGCCCAGCATGGGCAGACGGTGCGCAGCGGCCCAGCGAATGGCATCAGGGCTCACACCGGCATCGGCTGGCGTTCCGGGCCCCGGCGAGACCAGCAGCCCGTCGACGCGGCTCAGCGCCTCGTCGAGATCACTCGCCCGCAGCTCGTCGTTGCGCACGACCGTCGTCGTCGCGCCCAGCTGCTGCAGGTACCCGTTGATCGTGTAGACGAAGCTGTCGTAGTTGTCGACGACCAGAATGTCGCTCATCAGCCCACCGTCGCTTCGCCCGTGTCGACCAGCGTGTTCACCCAGGGAAAGACCACCCAGTTGAGCAGGGCGATCACGGCGCCGACGAGAATCAACGACTGCAGCAGCTTGACCGGCCACGGCCCCGGCAGAACTCTCCAGATCAGTCCGTACATGGTCAGCCTTTCTGCAGATAGTCGAGCGATGCCGGCGCCCCCGCCGAGCGCGGCTGGAAGCTGTCGAGCACGCTGTACGAGATGATCCGCTCGCCGTTCGTGAACGGGTACGGATTGCAGCTGGTGAGCGTCAGCACCCGATCACTCGCCTGCGCGGTGCTCTGCGGCACGGGGTTCAGCACGTTCACGTCGACGTCCATGACGTACTCGGTGTTGCGATACGTGTAGGTGTACCAGCCGTCTCTGGTCTCGATCACGATCTTGTCGCCGACGGTGAGGCTGTCGACGTATCGCAGGCTCGATCCCTGCCCTCCGCGGTGAGCGGCGATGGCGAAGTTGCCGACCTGGCCCGGCAGGCTGGTGTCGGGGTACCAGCCGAAGCCGATGCTGTCGAGCACCGGCTTCTTCTCGACACCACGGGCGAGCGGGCGCTGCCAGGTGTCGCCCAGACGCTGAATGTAGACGACGCCGAACACATCGTTGCCTTGCGGGTGGATGTCAGGGTCACCCGGCGTCGCCGTGGCCTGCCCGCCTGCGGCAGGGGTCGCCTCCTGCTGCCAGCCCTGCGAGATCTCGGCTGCAGCTGCCTCCTGAGACCGGTCGACGCTGGAGTCGTTGACCCACATCTTCCAGCCGATGAAGAGCAGCACGAGCACACCCGCCGTCAGCATCAGCTCGCCGATCACCGTCACGATGACCGACCCGACCGAGCGACGTGCACGGCGCGACTGCTCGCTGCGGCGGCGCTGTCTGCGCGACATCGGTTCACTCACAAGTCTGCACTCCTTGGGCTACACTGTACTTCCGTGGCGAACAACAAGAAGAAGAGCTCCGACCGGCAGGATGCGACCGAGTCGGCCGACCGGTCGAAGATCACGAAACCGAACCCGCCGTGGTTCAAGTTCGTCATGTTCGGCCTGATGGCGATCGGCCTGCTCTGGATCATCGTCTTCTATATTAGCTTCAGCGCCCAGTGGCCGATCCCGGCCCTCGGCCAGGGCAACATCCTCGTCGGCTTCGGCATTCTGATGGTCGGCTTCTTGATGACCACCCGCTGGCGCTGACCTCCGCCGCGCCCCGCAGGCACCGATGAACGACAACATCACCGCCTAGATCACCGTCTAGCGCTGCCAGAGCATCCCCGGGGCGATCGCGAACAGCACCACCATGACCACACCGAGCACGGCGAAGTAGACGATGCGCAGCGTACGGTCTTTGGGCTGACGCGTCTCGGCCAGGATGAGCCCGCTGAGCAGGCCGACGACGAGACCGCCGAGGTGCGCCTGCCAGCTGACCCCACCGACAAAGAACCCGTAGAAGAAGTTGATCGCGAGCAGTACGAGCAGCTGCGTCGTCTGGCCGCCCAGTCGACGCTGAATCACCAGCAGCGCACCCATCATCGCGAAGAGTGCCCCTGAGGCGCCGATCACACTGGTCTGCGGTGAGAGCAGGTAAACGCCCAGTGCGCCGCCCACGAGGCCGAAGAGGTAGAGCGTGATGAAACGGCCGCGACCGATCATCGGCTCGAGAATCGTGCCGAAGATCCACAGTGTGTACATGTTCAACAGCAGGTGCAGCGGCAGCACGCTCTGAGTCGAGTGCACAAAGCCGTAGGTGATCGCCCGCCAGGGTTCGAAGGGAATCAGCCCGGAGAACGCGGCTTCGGGCCCGGCGAGAAAGAACGTGCCGACATACGCGCTGTGAAACTGCATCAGCGATGTGAAGCCGGGCACCACGAGCTGCAGGAGATAGCCCAGCACGCACAGCGCGATGATCACATAGCTGACGACGGGTGCGCCGGGACGCTTCAACGCCCAACGCACCCGCTGAGTCAATGACGGCATGCGTCAGGCCTTGTCGACGTCGACGCCGGTGATGACGACGTCTTCGACCGGGCGGTCGCCGGGCTGCGTGGCGACGGCTGCGATCTCGTCGACCACCTTGCGTGAGGCGTCATCGGCGACCTCGCCGAAGATGGTGTGGTGCCCGTTCAGCCATGGGGTCGCGTCGACGGTGATGAAGAACTGCGAGCCATTGGTGCCGTGGCCGCCTCGCTGGCCGGCGTTGGCCATCGCGAGCAGGTAGGGCTTCGTGAACTGCAGCTCGGGGTGAATCTCGTCGTCGAAGGCGTAGCCCGGGCCGCCGGTGCCGGTGCCGATCGGATCGCCGCCCTGAATCATGAAGCCGGGGATCACGCGATGGAAGATCACATCCTGGTACAGGGGAGTGGTCTTGGTCTCGCCGGTGTCGGGGTGCTTCCACTCTTTTTCACCAGTGGCGAGGCCGACGAAGTTCTCGACGGTCTTCGGCGCCTGGAAGTCGAAGAGGTTGATGACGATGTCGCCGTGGTTCGTGTGCAGAGTCGCAGTATGCGTGTGCTGAGTCATGCGTCGATTCTCGCACAACCGGGCATGCTGGCAAGATGCGTTGAGTTTGTCGCAGAAGCCTGACGACGTCTGACCGAGATGGCACAATGGGCTCAGGAGGTCACACCATGGCAGACAAGGCAACTGAGAACGTCGAACAGCTCAAGAAGCGCCTCGAGAAGGCGGTCCGAGACTTCGAGGACTTCACGAACAACACGGTTAAACCGCTGGCGCAGAAGGGCGCCGAGGTCGCCGGCCAGACCACGCAGGCCGCGAAGGAGCGCTTCTACAGCGATGTGGTGCCCGCAGCGATCAATGCCGTCGGCACGGCGAAGGCCGTGCTCGAGGCGCTGAAAGAGGCTCCGGTCAACGCCGATGTGGCTGAGAGTGTGCGTCGAGGTGCTGCCGATCTCAAGCAGGGCGCCGAGCACACTGCGGCAGAGGTGAAAGAGGCTGCGGTCGAATCGGTGAAACAGACGAAGAAGGCGGCCAAGCGGGCGGCGAAGCAGGCTCAGCAGGCGACGCACGAGGTGACCGAGCAGGTCGCCGATGCGGCCGAGCCAAAGAAGTCGGGCGCCCGCTGGGTGCTGCCGACACTGGGCATCGCGGTCGTGGTCGGCGTCGGCGTGGCGGTCGTTCGTGCTGTCACGCTGGCCGACGAACACTGGATCGGCATCGACGACGAATTCGGCGACGATCTCTGATTCGCTCGTCAGCGCTGACCTGCACCGCTGACCGACAGCCGCGAAGTGTCCCAGAACAAGACACTTCGCGGCTGTTTCTCTGCTGTTCAGAGTTCGTTGTCTCGCTCTCGATACACTTGGGTCGACGGGGGACACCGTCGACCCAACACTGCGACAGCCACCGTGCGCGTGCTGTCGCGTCACGCAAGGGAGACAACCACACCATGAAGGCAGCACGCTATTACGACCGCGGCGACATTCGCATCGAAGACATCGAGCCACAGCAGCTGAAGCCCGGCACGGTGCGCATCGATGTCGCGTGGTGCGGCATCTGCGGCACCGACCTGCACGAGTTCCTCGACGGCCCGATCTTCGTGCCGCCGGCAGGGCATCCGCACCCCATCTCGGGAGAATCGGCCCCGGTCACCCTCGGGCACGAGTTCTCAGGCGTCATCAGCGAGGTCGGCGAAGGCGTCGACGATCTCAAAGTCGGCGATCACGTCGTGGTCGAGCCGTACATCATCAGCGATGACGTCTACACCGGCCCCGAGAGCAAGGACTACCACCTCTCGAAAGACATGAACTTCATCGGTCTCGCCGGCCGCGGCGGCGGCCTTGCCGAGAACATCGTGGTGCGCCGCCGCTGGGTGCACAAGATCGATCAGAGTCTGCCTCTCGATCAGGCCGCACTCATCGAGCCCCTCTCGGTGGCCTATCACGCCGTCGAGCGCTCCGGCGTTCAGGCGGGTCAGACCGCCATCATCGGCGGCGCCGGCCCCATCGGTCAGCTGACCGCAGCCGTGCTGCACGCACTGGGTGTGAAGGTCGTCATCTCTGAACTGAGCCCGCTGCGCCGGCAGAAGGCCCTCGACGCCGGCGTCGCCGACTATGCCTTCAATCCCGCCGAGGTCGACGTGGTCGAAGAGACCCGCAAACTCACCGACGGCAAGGGTGCCGACGTCGCGTTCGAGTGCACCAGCGTTCAGGTCGTGCTCGACACCCTGCTCGACGCCGTGCGCCCGACCGGCGTGATCGTCATCGTGTCGATCTGGGGCAAGAAGGCCGAACTCGACATGCACAAGATCGTCATGAAAGAGCTCGACATCCGCGGCACCATCGGCTACGTGAACAGCCACCCGGCGACCATCAAGCTCGTCGAGAGCGGCAAGATCGACCTCAAGCCGTTCATCACCGGCAAGATCGCTCTCGAGCACCTGGTCGACGAGGGCTTCGACACACTGATCCATCGCAACGAGACGGCCGTGAAGATCCTGGTGTCGCCTTCTGGCGAGGGACTCGACGAGAATTAGGCGAGACAGCAGTCAGCGCGCCTGCACTGACCTCTTCGAGAGGCGAGCGTCATATGTCGAAAACGGCATATAACGCTCGCCTCTCAGTCGAGTACGCTGGAGCACGACCCCGCACGAGCACTGACGCTTCCCGAGTCGTGCCTCCGTGCATCGACTGACGAACAGAGGATTCGCGTGAGCGAGCAGCCCGCACCGTACGGCACACCCCCGGCCATTTCTGCCGACGCATCCACCGCATCCGGCCTGCCCGAGCCGGGCACAGCGCCGGCAACGCCGCTTGCACGCGTACGCATCCCGCATCTGCAGCAGATGAAGGATCGCGGCGAGCGCTGGGCGATGCTCACCGCGTACGACATGTACACCGCGCAGGTCTTCGAAGAGGCGGGCATTCCCGTGCTCCTCGTCGGCGACTCGGCCTCGAACAACGTGCTGGGCAATGAGAGCTCGCTGCCGGTCACCGTCGACGAGATGATCATGCTGACGCGTGGGGTCTCACGAGCTGCGAGGCGGGCGCTGATCGTCGTCGACCTGCCTTTCGGGTCATATCAGGCCTCGCCTGAGCAGGCGTTTCTGACTGCAGCACGCTTTCTCAAAGAGGCGGGCGCTCACGCGGTCAAGCTCGAAGGCGGGGTCGAGGTCGTGCCGCAGGTCGAGAAACTCGTGCACAGCGGCGTGCCCGTGATGGCGCACATCGGGTTCACGCCGCAATCTGAGCACCAGCTCGGCGGCTATCGCGTGCAGGGCAGGGGAGACGACGGAGCCCGTCTCATCGCCGACGCCCGAGCGCTCGAGGCAGCCGGTGCATTCGCCGTCGTGCTCGAGATGGTGCCCGCAACCGTCGCCGCAGAGGTCACCGCTGCGCTGCGCATTCCGACCGTCGGCATCGGCGCCGGCGCGGGATGCGACGCTCAAGTGCTGGTCTGGCAGGACATGGCCGGGCTGCGCGCCGGCCGTATGCCGCGCTTCGTCAAGCAGTATGCAGACGTTCGCGGCGCGCTGGTGGATGCAGCGCGTGCGTATGCCGCCGATGTCGCCTCGGGCGCCTTTCCCGGGCCTGAGCATCAGTTCTGAACGGCTTGATCAGTCGAGCCGGACGACGAGCTTGCCGTGCGCCTGACCGGATTCCATCAGAGCATGCGCTTCTCGAATCTGGTCGAGAGAGAACACCCGGTCGATCGGCACGACCGTGCGGCCGGCCTCGACGTCATCGAGATACTGCTGCAGCACGTCCACTGGCAGATCACCCGCGTCGCCTGAGTAAGCCGTCAGACGCACACCGCGGGGAATGTAGTCGATGGGGTAGAAGTCTTTGACCGTCCATTGGTTCGAGAGCATCCCTGTGAAGCAGACGACCCCGTGCACACGGGTGGCGCGCAGGGTGTCCGGGAGTGTCGGCGTGCCGACCAGCTCGAGTGCCGCGTCGACGCCCTCGGGCAGCACCGAGCGCACCTGGGGTGCGACGGCTCCGTCGTCTATGAGCACGTGATCGACGCCGGCGGCTCTGAGCGCATCGGCTTTGGCCGGGCTGCGTGTGGTCGACAGCACCGTCAGCCCCTGGCGTTTGGCGAGAACGGCTGCCGCGAGCCCCACCGACGACGTGCCCCCGCGCACCAGCAGGCTCTGCGCGGCCTGCACGTCGAGGCCGATGGTGAGTGAGCCGTGTGCCGTCTGCAACATCTCCGGGATCGCGCCGAGCGTGGCCCAGTCGAGATCCGAGTGAAAGGGGATGACCTGGTGAACCGGCACGCAGGTGTACTGCGCGTAGCCGCCGTCGAAAGTGCGCCCCATGCCCCCCATGAGCGTCATGACCTGCTGCCCACGGGCGAAACGACCCGACGGGTCGTCGTCGATGACTCCGGTGGCCTCGATGCCGAGCACCCGGGGATAGGTCACGGCGGGGCCGGCGAACCCGAGGCGTGTATGCAGTTCTGAACGGTTGAGACCGAACGCCTTCACCGTGATGCGCACCCACCCAGGCGCCGGCACCGGGATGGGCAGGTCACGAATGTGCAGATTGGCCACCGGCCCCGGGGCATCGAGAACGACTGCGCGCATGGTGGTCATGTCTGCTCCCGAACTGAGCGTGAGGTGGGCCCGAGCTGGTCACGCAGCCACGTGAGCTCTGCTCTGCGGGCCGCGCGAGCGGTCACGAGGATGCCTTGGCGGTAGGGATCGGTAATCTCGGCTGCACGCAGGGGTCGGTCTGCGTCGAAGAAGAAGCCGACCGGCTGGTCGAGAAAGTCGAGGCGGCGCTGCAGCACGGCGCGACGCTCGAAATCGTCGGGCAGGAGCGACAGGAAGGCCAGCACGATGAAGAACCGTGCGCCGTCGGTGATGTCATGGCCCGAGGCGGCACGCAGCCGCTGCAGCAGCTGCTCATGCCCGCGCTCCGTCAGGTGCAGGGTTCGCCGCGTGGTCGCCCCACGCCCGGTCTCGAGAGTCTGGAGGAGCGCTCCCGACGCGATGAGACGGTTGATCGCCGGATAGATCGTTCCGTCACTGATGGCACGCGCATACCCGTGCAGGCGGTTCATCCGGCGCCTCAGCTCGTACCCGTGCAACGGGCCCTCGGCCAGAAAACCCAGAATCATCAACTCGATCACGTCTCCGACTGTAGCACCACGATTCGAGGCACAACGATCAGAGGTATAAGCTTGAGCTGCGCATCTGCCGAACGATCAGACTGCCGGGCCGAGCGCTGCACAGGGCTTGGGCGTCTGCCGGTTCGAGCTGCGTGAACACGGCGCTCAGCGAGCGGCAGGCCCAGGGAACGGCGGAAGGAATCCGGATGATCGAGTTCACGTCCGTGACGAAGACGTACCCTGGCGGATCTGTCGCGGTCAGGAACTTCACACTGACCGTACCGTCGCATCGCACGGTGGCGCTGGTCGGCTCATCCGGGTCAGGCAAGACCACGCTGCTGCGCATGGTCAACCGCATGGTCGAGCCCTCGTCCGGCCGAGTGCTCATCGATGGTGAGGATGTACGCGCGCGCGACGCCGTGGCCCTGCGCCGGTCGATCGGCTATGTGCTGCAGGCCGGCGGCCTGCTGCCGCACCGCACTGTGCTCGACAACGTCGCCACGGTGCTGCGTCTCAACGGCACGAGGCGGGCACAGGCCCGCATCCGCGCCACCGAGCTGATGCAACGCGTCGGGCTCGATCCCGCCCTCTCAGAGCGATATCCCGCAGAGCTGAGCGGCGGTCAGCAGCAACGCGTCGGCGTGGCACGCGCCCTGGCGCCTGATCCGAACATCCTGTTGATGGACGAGCCGTTCGGCGCAGTCGACCCGATCGTTCGACGAGAGCTGCAGGATGAGCTGCTGAGGCTGCAGGCCGATCTCGGCAAGACCATCGTGTTCGTCACCCACGACGTCGACGAAGCATTCCGCCTCGGCGACGAGGTGGTCGTGCTGCACGATCACGGCGTGATCGCGCAGCAGGGAAGCCCGGCAGAGATTCTCGCCGCCCCCGCCAACGGTTTCGTCGCAGACTTCATCGGTGCCGATCGCGCCGAGCGCACGCTGCACGAGAAGATCGTCGAGGGCCGTTCGATCGTGCTCGACGGCCACGGCCGCCCGGTAGGAGTGATGGCGCCGTGACCTGGCTGACGCTCAACTGGCCGCAGGTCGTCGGCCTGCTTCGCAGTCATGTCATGCTGAGCCTTCCGGCGATCGCACTCAGTGTGCTCATCGCCGTTCCGCTGGGTCGTCTCGCATTTCGTCGACCTCGTATCGGCGCTCCACTGCTGAGTGCCGCGACACTGCTCTATGCGATTCCGGCACTGCCCCTGCTGATCGTCATCCCGGTCATTCTCGGCATTCCTCTGCGGTCTGCGGCGACGATGACCATCGCATTGACCGTTTACGGAGTAGCTTTGCTGGTGCGCACCGCTGCCGACGCCTTCTCCACCGTCGAGCCCCACACCCGCGATGCCGCGATCGCGATCGGCCACTCGCCTCGTGCGGTGTTCTGGCAGGTGGATCTGCCACTCGCAGTGCCCGTGCTGATCTCCGGCGTGCGTGTCGTGGCCGTCTCAACGATCGCGCTGGTCACCATAGGTGCTCTGATAGGCGTGCCCAGTCTCGGAACTCTGCTCACTGACGGATTCCAGCGCGGCATCACCGCTGAGGTCGTTACCAGCGTCGTGGCTACGGTGCTGCTGGCCCTGCTGGTCGATGTCCTGCTCTCTGTCCTCGGGCGGGCGCTGACACCTTGGCAGCGCAGTCTGCGACGACGTCGGAGGTCGGCATGAGTCTGCTGATCGATACGGTGGCATGGCTCACCGATCCTTCGAATTGGGCCGGCGCCGGCGGCATTCCCAGGCGAACCCTTGAGCACCTGGCCATCACCGGTGTCTCGGTAGCCGCGGCAGGGATCGTCGCCCTGCCAGCCGGGGTGCTGATCGGACACACCCACCGCGGAGCGGCCACCATCGGTGCGATCACCGGTGCTGCTCGCGCGATTCCCACACTGGGACTGCTCACCCTGTTCGGTCTTGCACTCGGCATCGGGGTCCAGGCTCCGACACTCGCCCTCATCATACTGGCGATGCCCTCGCTGCTGGCCGGTGCATACGCCGGCGTGCAGGCGATCGACCCGGCCGTTCCAAGCGCTTCCCGTGCCATCGGCATGAGCCCTCTCCAAGTCATTCGCCTCGTCGAGGTGCCGCTGGCGCTGCCGGTCATCGTCGGCGGACTGCGCGCGGCCACTCTGCAGGTCGTGGCCACGGCGACTCTCGCTGCGTACACCGCAGACACCGGGTTGGGGCGCTATCTGTTCACTGGGCTTAAATCACGCGACTACGCCCAGATGCTCGGGGGCGCTGTGCTGGTCATCGCGCTGGCCCTGCTGCTCGAGCTCTCCCTTGCCGCGCTGCAGCGTCTCTCAGCTCATCGTGCCGACCCTGCACAGCTGTCTGCTCGACAGCGTTGACCACCATCAAGAAGAAGGAACCCAGAACATGTCACATCGGTCCAAGGTCATCACACTCGGCGCACTCGCGCTCACCGGATCCCTCGCGTTGACCGGCTGCGCCGGAAACGATCCTCTCTCATCCGGCAGCGACGAGGGCTCGTCGTCGAAGACAATCGTCATCGGCTCACAGGATTACTACTCGAATGAGATCATCTCCGAAATCTACGCCCAGGCGCTCGAAGGAGAGGGATTCACCGTCGACCGTCAGTTCCGCATCGGGCAGCGAGAGGCGTACCTGCCTGAGATCGAGTCGGGCAAGATCGACCTCTTTCCTGAGTACACGGGGAATCTGCTGCAGTACTGGAAGCCAGATACCACTGCACGCCTGGCTGACGACGTCTACGGCGAACTGCAGAACGCGACTCCCGACGGTCTGCGCGTGCTCGACCAGTCGGATGCCAGCGATCAGGATTCCTATACCGTCACCCGGCAGTTCGCCGATCAGTGGAAGCTGAGCACGATCAATGACCTCGCCAACGTCACCGTGCCGATGACGCTCGGGGCCAACTCTGAGGCCGAGACACGCCCCTATGGCCCGAAAGGACTGCTCGACACCTACGGCATCACCATCGGTTTCACCCCGATCGAAGACGCCGGCGGCCCCCTGACCGTCAAAGCGCTCAAAGACGGAGACGTCCAGATCGCGAACATCTACACCGCAGACCCGGCGATCTCAGCCGACGATCTGGTCTCACTGACTGACACGAAAGGCCTCTTCCTCGCCTCGCATGTGGTGCCCCTGGCCAGCGACAACGTTAATGACAAAGCCGCTGCGATCATCAACAAGGTCAGCGCTGCGATGACCACCGACGACCTCATCGCGCTCAATGCACGCAGCGTCAACGAAGGTCTGCCGGCCAGCACCATCGCATCCGACTGGCTGGGACAGCAGGATCTCAACTGATCGCCCGGCGACGAACGAAGACTCCTGCCCGGGCGCCGTCATGCTCAGGAGACTCAGGGGCCGCCTGCACGGCCGAGGAGTCGGCTCTCTGCGACACAGCTTGGGCAACGTGGCCGACGGGGGAGCGAACGATTGAGGCGCCGCACCGATCCGCTGGGCCTGGTCGACGACATCATGGCCAGCAGCCTGATCGTCACGCTCGCTCCTCGACATCACATCGGTGCGATCAGTAGCTGAAGCCCGTTGACGCGACGAGGAGTCCACGCGCAGAAGGAGCCTGCGGAGACTCACCTCGTCCGTAGCACAAGACGCCCCATCTCGACCGCACGAAGCAGACATGCGTCCAGTTTGCCTCCACGGAGGCCGACTGCGAGCCATCGACAGTGTGACCCCATAGAGAGCCGCACACCAAGAGAGAAGCTTCTGCACAAGTGGGCTCAACCGCAGCCGCTGGCAGCCGCATACGTCACAATCCGTGGCATAGGCCGCGTATCGCGACGATAGTCGCCGCACAGGAAGGGCGCCGGGAATGGCCACATCACGAACCAGCAGCAATCGAAGTCATCGAGATGGATCTGCGATTACCAGCGCCCACGAAGAAAGCCCCGGTTCGCGAACCGGGGCTTTCTCGACGACTGTTGTGGAGCCTGCGGGAATCGAACCCGCGACCTCCTGCTTGCAAAGCAGGCGCTCTACCAATTGAGCTAAGGCCCCGCGTGCTCACCTTGTGATTCTGCACGAGCCTGAGACGACGGCCAGTCTGCAACCATGACGAGATTCACAAGAGTGCGCATTGGTGGGCCTACCTGGACTTGAACCAGGGACCTCTTCGTTATCAGCGAAGCGCTCTAACCACCTGAGCTATAGGCCCAATGCACAGCACCAGAAAAGCTTAACGCATAACGGGCGCTGCACACAAGTCGGGATGCTCGCGGGCATCCCGACTCGTGAAACCACTACTTGACGTTGCTGAACGTGAGCTTCACGCCGCCCACGATACGTGCCACAGCGTTGTAGATCACGGCCATCAGGCCACCGCCGAGTGTGCCGAAGATCACGGTCACGACGCCGGCCAGCAGGCTCAGGCCCAGAACGCGGCCGAAGCTGAAGACGCGTGCCACGTTCTCTGAACCGTCACTGGTCGTGGTCGAGAGCAGGTCGTTGATCGGCTGGAACATGCCCAGCTGGGCCACGAAGAGCCAGAGCACGAGTGCGCAGACCAACTCGACGATCATCAGTGCCAGGCTGAGCAGAAACGACACCTTCAGCGCCGACCACGCGTTGATGCCTGAGAGGCGCAGATGCACCAGACGACGCGAGGCCTTCGAGCCAGAGCCACCCACCGACGGGGGAGTCATGTTCATATTGTGGGTTCCTCTCACTGCTGATCAGCCACGGCGGGCTGATCAGTGTCTTCAGTTGACGGCTCGGTCGCTGCAGCTGCCTCGGCAGCCGCTTCGGCATCAGCCACGGCCTCAGCCTCGTCGAGGCTGTGCTCTTCGTTGCGGGCGACCGAGATCACGGGATCTCTTCCATCGGCGCGCACGAAGACGACACCCATCGTATCGCGTCCCTTGGCCGGCACCTCGGCGACCGCCGAGCGGATCACCTTGCCGCCCGCGAGCACCACGAGCACTTCGTCGTTCTCGCAGACGATGAGCGCCCCAGCGAGATCGCCGCGGTCGTCGTTCAGCTTGGCCACCTTGATGCCCTTGCCGCCACGACCCTGCACGCGGTACTGGTCGACCGCCGTACGCTTCGCATACCCGCCTTCGGTGACCACGAAGACGAACTGCTCCGCAGCATCCGCATCAGCCGGAATCACCGACGCCGACAGCAGCGAGTCGCCCGCACGGAAGGTGATGCCCTTCACCCCCGAGGTGTCACGACCCATCGGGCGCAGCGTCTCGTTCTCGGCGACGAAGCGCAGGCTCAGGCCCTTGCGCGAGACGAGCAGAATCTCGTCATCGTCGTTCACCAGCAGTGCCGAGACGAGCTGGTCGTCGTCACGCAGGTTCACGGCGATGAGACCAGCCGAACGCGGTGAGTCGTAGGCCTCGAGACGGGTCTTCTTGACCAGACCGTTGCGCGTGGCGAGCACCAGATACTGCGCCTGGTCGTAGCCCGAGATGTCGAGCACCTGGGTCACCGTCTCGTCAGGGTTGAGCGCGAGCAGGTTGGCGACGTGCTGGCCCTTCGAGTCGCGCCCGGCCTCAGGCACCTCGTACGCCTTCGCGCGGTAGACGCGCCCGGCATCCGTGAAGAACAGCAGCCAGTGATGGGTCGTGGTGACGAACAGGTGGTCGACGATGTCGTCGGCCCGCAGCTGCGCCCCCTTGATGCCCTTGCCGCCGCGGTGCTGCGACCGGTAGTTGTCCGACCGGGTGCGCTTGATGTACCCGCCGCGGGTCATCGTGACGACGACCTCTTCTTCGGGAATCAGATCTTCCATCGACATGTCGCCGTCGAAGCCGAGCTGAATCGCAGTGCGACGATCGTCGCCGTACTTCGCGACGATCTCGCCGAGCTCTTCGCCGACGATCTCGCGCTGACGCAGCTCGCTGGCCAGAATCGCGTTGTACTCGGCGATCTTCGCCTGCAGGTCGTTGTACTCGTCGGTGATCTTCTGCCGTTCGAGGGCTGCGAGCTGACGCAGCTGCATGTTGAGAATCGCACGAGCCTGCAGGTCGTCGATGCCCAGCAGATTCTTCAACCCCTCACGGGCGTCTTCGACGGTCGCCGACGCCCGAATCAGCGCGATGACCTCGTCGAGGGCGTCGAGGGCCTTCAGGTAGCCCTCCAGGATGTGGGCGCGCTCCTCGGCCTTGCGCAGACGGAACCGGGTGCGCCGAACGATGACCTCGATCTGGTGAGTGATCCACAGGCTGATGAACTGGTCGATCGAGAGGGTGCGCGGCACCCCGTCGACCAGGGCGATCATGTTCGCGCCGAAGTTGTCCTGCAGCTGCGTGTGCTTGTACAGGTTGTTCAGCACGACCTTGGCCACGGCATCGCGCTTGAGCACGATGACCAGACGCTGACCGGTGCGGCCCGAGGTCTCGTCGCGAATGTCGGCGATGCCCGAGACGCGGCCCTCTTTGACGAGTTCGGCGATCTTGATCGCCAGGTTGTCCGGGTTCACCTGGTAGGGCAGCTCGGTGATCACCAGGCAGGTGCGGTTGTGGATCTCTTCGATGTTCACCACGGCGCGCATCGTGATCGAGCCGCGACCCGTGCGGTAGGCCTGCTCGATGCCCTTGCGGCCCAGCACCAGCGCGCCGGTGGGAAAGTCAGGGCCCTTGATGCGCTGGATCAGGGCGTCCTGGAGCTCCTCGCGTGATGCATCTGGGTGCTCGAGCGACCACTGCACGCCGTCGGCGACCTCGCGCAGGTTGTGCGGCGGAATGTTCGTCGCCATGCCCACCGCGATGCCCACCGAGCCGTTGACCAGCAGGTTCGGGAACCGACTGGGCAGCACGACCGGCTCCTGCGTCTTGCCGTCGTAGTTGTCCTGAAAGTCGACGGTGTCTTCGTCGATGTCGCGCACCAGCTCCAGCGCCAGCGGGGCCATCTTCGTCTCGGTGTATCGCGGTGCGGCGGCGGGGTCGTTGCCCGGCGAGCCGAAGTTGCCCTGGCCGAGTGCGAGCGGGTAGCGCAGGCTCCACGGCTGCACCAGACGCACGAGGGTGTCGTAGATGGCCGAGTCGCCGTGCGGATGGTACTGGCCCATCACCTCGCCGACGACACGCGAGCACTTCGAGAAGGCCTTGTCGGGTCGGTAGCCGCCGTCGAACATGCCGTAGATGACACGGCGGTGCACCGGCTTCAGACCGTCGCGCACGTCGGGCAGCGCGCGGCCGACGATGACGCTCATCGCATAGTCGAGGTATGACTTCTGCATCTCGACGTTGAGGTCGACCTGCGAGATGTGCCCGTGGTTGTGAGTGCTGCCAGCGCTGCCGAACGAGACGCCCGAGTTCGGCGTCGCGCCTGCGCTCTGGTCGTCGGTGCCCGGGTTCTCGGGGCCCTGTGTGTCGTCTGCCATGTTCTGCTTGTCTCTTTCGTCTGTGCGATTCGAGTGTGCGATGCGGATGCTGTGGTCACGCGTCTGAACGCGTCACGCCCATCAGATGTCCAGGAAGCGCACGTCTTTCGCGTTGGTCTGGATGAAGGTGCGTCGGGAGTCGACGTCTTCACCCATCAGCACCGAGAACACCTCGTCGGCCTGGGCCGCGTCTTCGAGCTGCACCTGCAGCAGCGTGCGCGACTCGGGGTTCATGGTGGTCTCCCAGAGCTCTTCGTAGTTCATCTCGCCGAGGCCCTTGTACCGCTGAATGCCGGAATCCTTCGGCAGACGGTGACCCGCGCCCTTGCCCTCGGCGAGCAGCTCGTCGCGCTCTTCGTCGGAGTAGGCGAACTCGTGCTCGCGGTCGCTCCATTTGAGTCGATACAGCGGCGGCTGGGCGAGGAAGACGTGGCCCTGCTCGATCAGCGGCCGCATGTAGCGGAAGAAGAACGTGAGCAGCAGCGTCGCGATGTGCGCGCCGTCGACGTCGGCGTCGCTCATCAGCACGATCTTGTGGTAGCGCAGCTTGTCGTAGTTGAACTCCTCGCCGATGCCGGCGCCGAAAGCCGTGATCATGGCCTGGATCTCGTTGTTCTGCAGCGCTCGATCGAGCCTGGCCTTCTCGACGTTCAGAATCTTGCCTCGCAGCGGCAGAATCGCCTGCGTCTCGGGGTTTCGACCCTGCACGGCAGAGCCGCCGGCCGAGTCGCCCTCGACGAGGAAGATCTCGCAGATCTCTGCGTTCTTCGACGAGCAGTCTTTGAGCTTGCCGGGCATGCCGCCCGACTCGAGCACACTCTTGCGCCGGGTGGCCTCACGGGCCTTGCGGGCGGCGAGACGCGCCTGCGAGGCCTGCATGCCTTTGCGCACGATGTCTTTGGCCTGTTGGGGGTTGCGGTCGAACCAGTCGGCGAGCTGCTCGCCGGTGACCTTCTGCACGAACGCCTTGGCTTCGGTGTTGCCGAGCTTCGTCTTGGTCTGGCCCTCGAACTGGGGTTCGCCGAGCTTGATCGAGACGACGGCGGTGAGTCCCTCTCGCACATCGTCGCCAGAGAGGTTCTCGTCTTTGTCTTTGAGAATGCCCTTCTCGCGCCCGTACTTGTTGATCAGCGTGGTGAGCGCCGCGCGGAAGCCCTCTTCGTGCGTGCCGCCCTCGTAGGTGTTGATCGTGTTGGCGTAGGTGTGCACGCTCTCGGTGTAGGCAGTCGTCCACTGCATGGCCACCTCGAGCGACAGGCGCTTCTCGGCGTCTTCGGCCTCGAAATCGATCACGGGCTCGTTGATGACCTCGGCCTTCTTGGTCGAGTTCAGAAACTCGACGTAGTCGACCAGGCCGCGCTCATAGTGGTACTTGACCTCGACGGGCTCTTCGCCGCGCAGATCGGTGAGGGTGATGGTCAGACCCTTGTTCAGGAAGGCCATCTGCTGAAAGCGCTGACGCAGCGTCTCGAAGTCGTAGACCACCGTCTCGAAGATCTCGGAGTCGGCCCAGAACGTCTGGGACGTGCCGGTCTCTGTGGTGGCCTCGCCCCGCTCGAGCGGGGCGACGGGCTGTCCGCCGTCGCGGAACGACTGGCGCCACACGTATCCGTCACGTCTGACGGCGGTCTCGACCCGGTGCGACAGCGCGTTGACGACCGAGATGCCGACACCGTGCAGACCGCCCGAGACGGCATAGCCGCCGCCGCCGAACTTGCCGCCTGCGTGCAGCACCGTCATGACGACCTCGACGGTCGACTTGTGCTCGGTGGGGTGCTCGGCGACCGGAATGCCGCGCCCGTTGTCGACCACGCGCACGCCGTTGTCGGGCAGCAGCGTCACCTCGATGTGCGTGGCGAACCCGGCGAGGGCCTCATCGACGCCGTTGTCGACGACTTCGTACACCAGATGGTGCAGCCCGCGCGGGCCGGTCGATCCGATGTACATTCCGGGGCGTTTGCGAACCGCCTCCAGGCCTTCGAGAACGGTGATGTCACTGGCATCGTAGGAATGCGGCTCTTGAGTCATCGCGACGTGGTGCTCCTGGTTCTGTGGTGTGACCGACTCTGACGCAGAATCGTCACAGCCCAACTCGCCCATTCTATCAAGAATCCGCCTCAACGGGCCGTACCGCACCCTCAGAGCGATTCACCGTGCCTCCGCGTACTCACCCACGCCAGAGAGACGGGTTCGCGTTGAGACGCCGCTGGCACGATTCACCCGTAGGTGTCTCGCGGCCCGCGCCCGTTCACCGAGCGGATGCCTCGCTTCCACGAGGGCGCATCCGGCCCGATGAAGCGCATGTCGGTGACCTCGACCTCGGGCAGCAGCTCGGCGATGCGGCCGATCAGCCGGCTCTTCATCAACCGCAGGCTCGCCGCCCACGAGGTCGATTCGCAGCGCACCTCGACCACGGTTCCGTTGAGCCTCGCGCTGGTGCGCTGCGCGACGTCCTCGCCCACGATCGTGTGCCATTCGCTCGCCAGCCGCGCCTTCTCGAGCGTCGGCTCCCAGCCGCGATCCTGGGCGAGGCGACCGAGCACCTGCCCGATGCCGCGAAAGTCGCGACCGGCGGCGAAGGGCTCGTCCGACCCGTCGCCGCGCAGATTCCGGCTGCCCGGTCGGGCGCCGCGGCGGGCGAAGACGCGTCGCATGCGCAGATAGACGAGGGATGCCTCATCGCGGATCTCGGCCACCGTCACCTCGCTCTGCACTCGGGCGCGCGTCGTCTGCACTCGGGGCCGCAGCATCCTGCGCTCCGACTTCGACGTTGCCGTAGACGACCCCGTCGCCGGTCAGCTCGCCGTGAGCGACGTGCACCGTTCTCGTCTCACGATCGCCGAAGCTCGGCACGTCGTCAAGCACCGCAGCGGTGATCAGCACCTGCTCGTAGCCTGCCGCCAGCTCGATGAGACGGCTGCGCCGAGCGCTGTCGAGCTCGGCGAACACGTCGTCGAGAATGAGCACAGGGTCGCCTGCTGGAGAGGCCTGGCGCAGCGCTTCGGCTCCGGCGAGCCGCAGTGCGAGAGCCAGCGACCAGCTCTCGCCGTGGCTCGCATACTCACGGGCGGGCAGGTCGTTGATCGACAGCAGCAGGTCGTCGCGATGCGGCCCGACCGTGGTGACGCCTCGGTCGAGGTCGGTGTCGCGGGCGGCGCGCAGGCGCTCGGCGAACGCGGTGCGCACATGCTCGATGTCGTCTGGGCGGTCGGCCGCAGTGTTCGTGACCAGCTGCGCTGTGGCCCTGGCATCGGTGTCGGCGATGAGGTCGTAGAGGCGGTTGAGCGGTTCGGCCAGGCGTGCCACCAGATCGGCGCGCTGCACCAGCAGCTGGGCCCCGAGGTCGACGAGCTGCTCATCCCAGATGTCAAGGGTGTTGAGCCCTGCAGCCGCGGTGCGTGCCGCCCGCGCTGACTTGAGCAGGGTGTTGCGCTGCCGCAGCACACGCTCATAGTCGCCGAGCGTCTCGGCGAAACGGGCTCGGGTTCCGATGCAGAGCTCGTCGAGAGCGCGACGCCGCACCTCGGGACCGCCCTTGACGAGGGCGAGATCTTCGGGCGCGAAGAGCACCGTCGAGAACTGCCCCTGCGCCTCGCCGACGCGTTTGGGTGCGCGGTTGATGCGGATGCGATTGGGGCCGTCGAGATTCAGCTGCGCGTCGATCTGCAGCTGGCGCCCCTCGTGCAGCACCGTCGCACGCACCACGGCCTGGCGCCGGCCGGCACGCACCATGGGTGCGTTGCTCGAGACCCGGTGCGAGCCGAACACCGAAAGATAGCGCACAGCCTCGACGAGGTTGGTCTTGCCCTGGCCGTTACGACCGGCGAAGACCCAGATCTGTGGCCCCAGCGTGAGCTCGGCGCGCGTGTAGTTGCGAAAGTCGTGCACCTGAAGCGACTGCACGTACACAGCGGCTCGCTAGCGCAGCAGCAGATTCGGCTGCAGCAGGTACTTGAACGCACCGGGCTGCTCGCCGTCTTTGCTGGTCTGGCCGGTGATCAGCACAGGGCCGGGCTTGTGCGGGTTGTCGGTCTTGGTGAAGGCCATCTTGGCGAACTCGCAGCGGGTGGAGTTCAGACCGTCGATCAGAAACTGCGGCTTCATCGAGATGACGACCTCGTCGCCGGTGAGGAACGCCTCGACGCGCTCCCGAGCCTGTGCCTGGTCGTTGCCGGCCGCGTCGAGCGTGACGCCGTCGAGGTTGAAGGTGAAGCGCAGCGGGCTCTCACGATCGAGCACCAGCGAGACGCGGCGCACGGCCTCGATCAGCTCGGCGGTGTTGACCACGGCGTAGTTCTCGACGGTCTCGGGGAACAGACGGCGCACGGGCGGGTAGTTGCCCTTGATCAGCAGCGAGGTGACGGTGCGTCGGTTCGCGCTGAACGCGATGATCTCGCGATCGTCGTTCTTGATCAGAGCGACCTTGACGCTGCCCTGGTGGGCGAAGGTCTTGGCGACCTCGTTGAGTGTGCGGGCAGGCACCAGGGCGTTGCCCTCGGCCTGGCCGTCGTTGTTCCACTCGATGCCGCGCACCGCGACGCGGTAGCGGTCGGTGGCCAGGAAGGTCAGTTCGCTCTCGTCGATCTCGATCTGCACACCGGTGATGACCGGGGTGACGTCGTCTCGCGAGGCGGCGACGGCGACCTGGGCGATCGCATCGGCGAACTTCTCTGCGTCGACGGTGCCGACCCACTGGTCGATCTGCGGCAGGCTCGGGTACTCCTCGAGCGGCATGGTGTAGAGCTCGAAGCGCGCAGCGCCGCTGACGACCAGCAGCTTGCCGTCTTCGAGCGAGAGGGTGACGTCGTCACCGGGAAGCTTCGACGAGATGTCGGCGAGCAGACGGCCGCTGACCAGCACGCTGCCCTCGGTCTCGATGTCTGCGGCCACAGCGGTCTGCGATGAGACCTCGTAGTCGAAGGTGGCCAGATGCAGGTCGCCGCCATGCGCTTCGAGTAGAACGCCCCCGAGAATCGGCAGGGTCGTGCGCTGCGGCAGCAGCTTCACCGCGAAAGAGACAGCCTCTGCGAGCAGGTCACGGTTGATCTGGAGTTTCACGGATGCCTCTCTGTCGGAACTGCTGTCTTGGCCGGCGCATACCGGTGCACTCGTGCGAGGTCTCGTCGCTGAGACGATCGTCTTCGGCCTGGTGTGCGGCGTGTCGCCGATCACAGGCACGGAGGTACTGGTATGCGCGTGAGCGCACCCACCATCTTCGCACAATTCCGTGCCGACACAATTCTGGTGTGTTCGCGTGCGAGTCAGGTGCTCTGTAGATGCCGCTGGAACCTCGCTGAAGACTGTGCAGAGCTGTTGTACCAGATCTGAGACGTCTGAACAGACGTTCCTTATTGAGAATCAGCAAGTGAGCGACCGCAGTCGCTCCCGATCAGCACATCGCTCGGGCGTCGGCCGACGACGAGAGTCGAGGTTCGTAGAGAGTTCGCTGTTGAAAGATGTAACTCTGCAAGGTTAACAACGCTTGTGGATTCCGTGCATGACCGGCTGTCGGCTAGAGAAAACGTGGGAACGACATCGATGTAGTTTGTGCACAGCTTGTGGAGAGCACTGTGGAGAAAAAGCGGCTGCTCTGTTCGAGAATGTGGTCTGTGCACAAAACGGGCCGATTTCTCCCCAGTTTTCCCCAGTTATCCACAGATCTGTGGAGAGTTTTGTGGATAAAGTCGTGATTTCGCGGGTTTTCCGAGTTATCCACAGGGTGTGGACAAACCCGTGGATAGTTGGGTTCGCCGAGAACTACATCTGTGTAACTTGTGGAATTCACCTGTGGATTGTGGATAACTCGATTGCCTTCCAGAAACCTGTCGTTCACCTTTTGGGGTCTCCAGGTGCCGGCGTCTCGCGAGAGCTATTCGTCTCCGCCGCGAGCCGAGGCAGCGTGTTCAGAACCCAGCGTGTTCCGGGGCAGAGGCAGACGAGGTGCGAGAAAGACCGGTGCCCGGCCCGAGGTGGATGGTGTTGTGGGTCGCCCTCGTGTGAGAGGAGGGCTGGATGCAGAAGAGGCTGGCGCCGACTCACCCCGGCCCTCCAGCTGAGCGAGGCGCTGCAGGGCCTGTGAGGCCGCGCACGCGGTCTAGCGGTGCGCCTGCTTCACTGCGGTCGAGATATCGGTCACCTGGGTGTAGATGTTCCGCTTCTCCTGCATCAGGCGCGAGATCTTGTTGTTGGCATACATCACGGTCGTGTGATCGCGGTTGCCGAAGATCTGCCCGATCTTGGGCAGCGAGAGGCTGGTGAGCTCACGGCAGATGTACATCGCGATCTGACGAGCCAGGGCGATCTGCTGCGACCGCGAGGTGCCCACGATGTCGTTGACGCTCAACGAGAAATAGGTCGCCGTGGTCTGAATGATCGTGTCCGGGTCGACCAGATTGTCGTCGGCCAGCGTGATCATGTCTTTGAGCGCGGTCTGGGCCAGGGGAAAATCGATCGGCTTCTGCTCGATGCTCGCATAGGCGATCACACGCAGCAGCGTGCCCTCGAGTTCGCGAATGTTCGACGACACCTTGCTGGCGATCAGCTCCAGGATGTCGCCGGGAACCTCCATCTGCTCGCTCTCAGCCTTGCGTCGCAGAATCGCGATGCGCGTCTCGAGATCGGGCGCCTGCACATCGGTCGTGAGGCCCCACTCGAACCGCGAGGTCATACGCTCCTGAAAGCCGGTCAGCTGTTTGGGCGGCAGGTCGCTGGTGATCACCAGCTGCTTGTTGTGATCGTGCAGGTTGTTGAAGGTGTGGAAGAAGGCCTCCTGCGTGGAGTCCTTTCCCTGCAGAAACTGGATGTCGTCGATGAGCAGCACGTCGATGTCGCGGTAGCGAGACTGGAACTCGGCCGCCTCGTTGCGCTGAATCGAGTTGATGAAGTCGTTGGTGAACTCCTCAGAGCTCACATAGAGCACCCGGATGTCGGGAAACAGGCTGATCGCGTAGTGACCGATCGCGTGCAGCAGATGCGTCTTGCCCAGCCCCGACTCGCCGTAGATGAAGAGAGGGTTGTACGCCTTGGCCGGAGTCTCGGCGACAGCGAACGCCGCAGCGTGCGCGAAACGGTTCGAGGCGCCGATCACGAAGCTGTCGAAGGTGTACTTCGGGTTGAGCCGATTGCCGTTGCCGCCGGCCGTCGGCTTGGGGGCGGTCGCCTGCACGGTCGGCACACTCGGTCGAATCGGTGCCGGAGGCGGCGGCGCCGAGGGCTGTGCGGCGGATGCGGCACTTGCCTCCGTCTTGGAAGCGTCGGTCGTGAAACGGCCGGCGGCGCTCGGGGCCGTAGCTCCGAGCTGGGACGCGACTGACGCATCCGCAGTCGATGAGGGAGCCGGAGGATGCGGATCGATGTCGAGCGCGTGCAGACTCGGCTGCCTGGTCGAGGGCTTCTGCGGCGCCTGCTTGCTGACCATCTCGCGCAGCGACGAGTTGACGACCACGGCGAAGCTCGTGATGGCGGGACCGTCGGGCTGAACTGTGGTGAGCGCACGCATCACGGCGTTGCGCGCCCGGTGCTCGATCATCTCGCGGGCGAGCTCGTCGGGCACCTCGAGAAGAATGGTGTCGCCGATGGCGCCTTTGGGGTGGATCAGGCCGATGAAGCCAGAGAGCTGACCGGTGATGTCGGGGTCGGACTGCAGGGCGGCAGCCGTCTGCTGCCAGAAGCCCTCCGGGTCTGCTGTCGCATCGATCTGCGGCATGATGCACTCCCGGCCCTTTTTCACGATTCCACAAGGTTATGCACAGGATTACCCACATGTGTATAACTGTGGAAAGCCACTCGTATTGAGTCGCTCCGGATACGCTAGCGCGGTCAGATGCTCTTCGCAAATCTTACTGAGCGGATTTCGGCGTGTCAGAACCGGGTTTCGCCGGTTCTGTGTGCATGATTGTGGATTGTCATGTTTGTCGGCTTGACCTGTACGGGGTTGATCGGTAGGTTTAACCGCTAGTTGCCCGAGTATATCGGCATGCCCTTTTACCATCTTTCGGAGAGATCATGAGCAAGAGAACGTTTCAGCCCAACAACCGTCGTCGCGCCAAGAAGCACGGCTTCCGCGCTCGTATGAGCACCCGCGCCGGCCGCTCGATTCTGTCGGCACGTCGTCGCAAGGGGCGCACCGAGCTCGCTGCGTAACACGCATGCTCGACCGACCGCATCGACTGAGAACATCCGCTGATTTCTCCAGAGTGAGTCGTCGCGGTCGCCGTCGTGGCACCATGCATCTGTTGGTGCATCTGCTGGCCACCGATGACGACACGACCACGAGAATCGGGTTCGTCACCAGCCGGGCGGTCGGTAATGCCGTTCACCGCAACCTCGTCAAGCGCAGGCTGCGCGAGATCGCTCACGAACTCCTCGACACGATTCCCACGGGATGGCTGATCGTCGTTCGAGCGAAGCCCAACGCAGCGCGTGCCACCTATGCCGAGCTTCGTCGCGAGGTTCGCAGTGCCGTGCTCGGTCGTACCGAATCGAAGAGGGCATCATGACGGTCAGCCCTGTGCCCTGCTCCACTCTGCTGTGCGAGGTCGGGGTCTTCGTCTGGACTGCGCCGCGTCGTCTCGCCGTTCTGGTGCTGCGCGGCTACCGCCGTTTCATCTCTCCGCTCTACGGAGACGTCTGCCGCTACTATCCGACCTGCTCGGCCTATGCGCTCGAAGCCTATGCGCGCCGCGGGTTCGTGATCGGCACGGGACTCACTGTCTGGCGCCTGCTGCGCTGTCAGCCCTTCTCAGCCGGCGGCGTCGATCCGGTACCGCAGAGGCGGCATGAATCACAGCATGCGCATCACGACGACGGTCAGCACCGGCACCCGATGCAATGACCAGATCGTCGTGTCGAGACGTCGAGCGCTTGACACCCCAATGACCAGCTGACCGCTTCAGACGAAAGAAGAACACGTGGATCTCATCGGTAGCATCCTGTGGCCCATCAAATGGCTCATCGAGCTCGTGCTCGTGAGCTGGCACTGGGTCTGGGTCAACATCTTCGGCATGGGGGCATCTTCGGGCTGGGCATGGACGCTCTCGATCATCGGGCTGGTGCTCATCGTGCGCGCTGCGATGATTCCGCTCTTCGTCAAACAGATCAAGTCTTCGAGAGCGTCGATGGAGCTCGCACCGAAGGTGCGTGCGCTGCAGCAGAAGTACAAGGGCAAGAAAGACCAGCTCTCACGGCAGGCGATGGCTCAAGAGCAGATGGCGCTCTACAAAGACGCGGGCACGAACCCGATGGCCGGCTGCTTGCCCATGCTGGTGCAGATGCCGGTGTTCTTCGGCCTCTACACCGTGCTGCATGAGGCTGCTCAGGGGCACAGCGGCATCGGTGTGCTGAACGGCGATCTCGCCAATGACTTTCAGCATGGATCGATCTTCGGGGCACAGCTGTCAACCACACTGATGAACTCGATCAATGCTGATCCGATTCAGTGGCAGGTCGTACTGCTTGCCGTCGTGCTGGTGATCTTCATGGTCTCGTCGCAGCTCTACACGAGTATTCAGATCATGGGCAAGAACATCTCTGAAGAGACGAAGGCGTCTCCGATGTTCCGGCAGCAGAAGATGCTCATGTACGGCATGCCGTTCCTGATGATCTTCTCAGGCGTCGCTTTCCCCATCGGTCTGCTCATCTACTGGTTCACCTCGAACCTCTGGACCATGGTGCAGCAGGCCATCGTCATTCGCAGCATGCCCACGCCGGGCAGTGTCGCCTACTTCGCACGTCAGAGTCGCCTCGAGGCCAAGGGCAAGCTGACCGATCGCCAGCGCGAAGAGCTCGCGAAGCACGAGGGCCGTGGCCAGGGGCAGCGTCAGCAGCCGGTCGGCAAGAGCCGCGCGAAGAAGCAGATCACCTCGCAGGGCGGTCAGTCGAACGAGCAGCAGGCCGGCGCGAACAGCGGCCAGTCACCCGAGAGCGCAAGCCATCAGGATGGCACGGGCCAGCAGAACTCCGGTCAGGGCAAGGGCAAAGGCTCGAAGTCGAGCCGAAGCAAGAGAAAGGGCAAGCGATGAGCGACGAGCAGAGCAGCGAGACGCGCAGCACACTCGAGATCGAGGGCGATGTCGCGGCTGACTACATCGAGGAGTTTCTCGACATCGCCGACTTCGACGGCGACATCGACATCGAGGTGCGCAGCGGGCGGGCGTACATCGGGGTGAACTCCGAAGACGAAGACTCGAACCTATCGACGCTGGCGTCGCCGCGCGTGGTGTCGGCTCTGCAAGAGCTCACGCGGCTCGCTGTGCAGCAGAAGACCGGCGAGTTCAGCCGCCTGGTGCTCGACGTGCAGGGCTCTCGCGAGCAGCGTGAGCACGAACTCGAAGAGCTCGTGCACGATGCTGCCGACCGGCTGCAGGCGGGCGACGACCGCGTCGCACTGCCCGGCATGTCGTCGTATGAGCGCAAACTCGTGCACGACTTCGCCCGGGCTGAGGGTCTCGAGAGCGACTCCGAGGGCGAGGGCCGCCTTCGCCACGTTGTGCTGATGCTCGGCGGCGACGCCTCCACAGGTGAGGCGCCGGTCGACTCGACGCAGGACGCTGTGTCGGGTTCGGCTGCTGAGCCCGAGGCGGAGAGACAGGATTCGTCCGCGGACGAGGCCTCGAACTGATGTCGAACGACCAGAGCGATCAGCAGCCGATCGGCGAGCTCGAAGAAGAGCCCGCCGTCGTCGCCGAACGCTTTCCTGCGGTGCGTGCGCAGCTGGTGCAGTTCGCCAACGACCTCTATGAGCAGGGCGAACGCTTGGGCCTGCTTGGACCGCGCGAGTACGGGCGCCTGTGGAGTCGACATCTGCTGAACTGCGCGGCGGTCGAAGAGCGCATCCCCGAGGGGGCGCGTGTCGCCGACGTCGGCAGTGGGGCGGGTCTGCCGGGGCTCGTGCTGGCGATCCTTCGACCTGACGCCGAGTTCACGCTGATCGATCCGATGGAGCGTCGCTGCGCCTGGCTCGAAGATGAGAGCGAGCGACTGGGGCTCGCGAACGTGCGGGTGATTCGTGCGCGTTCGCAAGAGGTCGCCGACGAGGTCATGGTCGACGTCGTGACGGCGCGAGCGGTCAGTGCGCTGAAGACGCTGATCGGTTGGACGGCTCCACTGCTGCGGCCCGGCGGGTCGCTGGTGCTGATGAAGGGCCGCTCGGCCGCAGCCGAGATCGAGGCGGCAAGCAAGCCGATCCGCAAGTTCGCCCTGCACGACGTTCACGTCGAGCATCTCGGCGTCGACTACCTGAGCGAGCCCACGACGGTGGTCTGTGCGACGCTGCCGACCATCGAAGACGACTGAGCTCAGAGCACGGTCGCATCAAGAGAGCGGTCACGAAAGCGAACGGAGTATGTGATGAGTGACGAGAGCACGCAGTTGCCAGAGGCGCCGGCGGATGTGGCGAAGGGGCTCGGATCTCCCACCGGCGCACCAGACGGCGCGCAGGGCCTGGGCTGGCCTCGTGAGTACCCGGTGGGCGAGACTCCTGATCTCGAAGACGCGGATGGCGTGCCTGGGCCCGGCTTGCAGCAGGAGTTCTGACTTCGACGAGGTCGACGTTTCACGTGAAACCTGCGGCGGAACACACCACGCACATCGGCGTCTGAGCTGAGAATGTTTCACGTGAAACACCGACGTCGTGTCAATGTCGGCGCCGGGCACTAAACTGAACACGTCCAATGATGACCCGGCGGGCTTGCGCCTCGGGCATGATCTCAAGATCTCGAGCGAGGGTGAAACGCGCGTGGAATTCGATGACTCGACACCGCTGGCCAAGGAGCTGGCCAATCTGTCGAGACGCCGCAAGGCCGTGGCCGAACTCGACTTCAGGAAGCCGAGGCGTACGCGCGTCTTCAGCGTGACGAACCAGAAGGGCGGTGTCGGCAAGACGACGTCGACCGTCAACCTGGCTGCGGCCCTAGCGCTCAACGGCATGCGCGTGCTGGTGATCGACCTCGACCCCCAAGGCAACGCCTCGAGCGCACTCGGCGTGAACATTCGCGAAGGCGGCGTCGGTATCTACGACGTGCTGATCGGCGATGCCCAGCTGGGCGATGTGATCGTTCCCAGTGCCGAGAACGACCAGCTGTTCTGTGCGCCGTCGAGCATTGACCTGGCCGGCGCCGAGATCGAACTGGTGTCACTGCCCTCCCGTGAGTATCGACTGTGGCAGGCCATTGACGGTCTGACCCAGCACCGTGAGACGCACTTCGACTTCATCTTCATCGACTGCCCGCCCAGTCTGGGGCTTCTCACCGTGAACGCATTCGTGGCCGCACACGAAGTGCTCATTCCGATTCAGTGCGAGTACTATGCGCTCGAGGGGCTGAGCCAGCTGCTGAAGAACATCCTGTTGATCAATGATCAGCTCAACCCAGATCTCTGTCTGAGCGCGATTCTGCTCACGATGTACGACAAGCGCACGCGTCTCTCTGAAGAGGTCGCCGAAGAGGTGCGATCGCACTTCACCGAAGAGACACTGCAGGCGGTGATCCCGCGCACGGTTCGCATCGCCGAGGCCCCCAGCTACGGGCAGAGCGTCATCGCGTATGATCCGGGGTCAAGGGGAGCGATCTCATACATTGAGGCGGCTGCAGAGCTTAGCCAGCGAGAGGAGCATCATGGCCGGTAGAAGAGGTGGTCTCGGTCGCGGCATCAGCTCGCTGATCCCCACGCACACTGAGCAGCGCACAGGCGGGCGACCTGAGACATCAGACGCACGCAAACGTCCGGTCGACGTCTTCTTCGACGGGGCACCCGCAGGCGGTCAGGCGCGCTCCGATGTGGCAGCCGCAGAGGCCGCTGAGCGCGGTTTCGAGGCCTCCCGTCGGGGTAGTCAGCGCGATAGGGCCGATGCCTCGGCAGAAAAGACCGGCAAGGCGAAGGCGGGCAAGAAGAGCCGCCGGGCGAAGGCAGGTAAGCCTGTGCCCGCACCGAGCCCCGCCTCGGTGGCCGACACTGACGTGCACATCGAGGTCGTCGAGCAGGAGCGTGACACTGCTGCATCGGCCGTGCTGCGTGCCGCCGATGAGGCCGCTGCCGCCGAAGGCCGAGTCGCCGACGCAATTGCACCGGCAGAGGCCGAGGTCGATCTCGCCGCGGTACCCGGGCTCACCCTCGTCGAGGTCTCGCCTGAAGAGGTGGTGCCGAACCCGGTGCAGCCTCGCAAGGAGTTCGACCAAGAGGCGCTCGACGAGTTGGTGCACTCCGTGCGCGAGTTCGGGGTGCTGCAGCCGATCGTGGTTCGTCGTCGTGACGAGGGCGGCTACGAGCTGATCATGGGTGAGCGCCGTCTGCGCGCCTCGAAGGCAGCCGGTCTCGAGGCGATTCCCGCCATCGTGCGTGAGACTGCCGACGAAGACATGCTGCGCGACGCGCTGCTCGAGAACCTGCATCGCTCGAATCTGAATCCGCTCGAAGAGGCGAGTGCCTACCAGCAGTTGATGCAGGATTTCGGCATCACGCAGGAGCAGCTCGCTCAGCGCATCGGCCGGTCTCGACCCCAGGTGAGCAACACCCTGCGTCTGCTGAGATTGCCGACCGGCGTGCAGTCGAAGGTGGCTGCAGGCGTGCTGTCAGCCGGTCACGCCCGTGCGCTGCTCTCTCTGGCCCAGACGCACGACATCGACAAAGTAGCCGACAAAGTCATCCACGAGGGCTTGAGCGTTCGTGAGACCGAGCAGCTCAGCGAGCGTTCTCCACGGCGTCAGGCAAAGGCCAAAGCGCGTGCCGGGGGAGTCCAAGACCAACTGCATGAGGTCGCCGAGCGTCTTGAAGAGCATCTCGACACCCGTGTGCGCGTCTCGCTGTCGAAGAAGAAGGGCCAGATCGTCATCGATTTCGCAACGGTGGGCGATCTGAACCGCATCGTCGGAGCACTCGGTGTGAAGGGTTTCGGAGAGCACTGATCGGCAGTCGCCCGCTGTCGACGATATGTTTCACGTGAAACAGATCGCGACAGCCCCGTGCAGTGGGTTCAGGCCTGTGAGCGCGCGATGGCCGCACGAGCGATGTCGAGATAGACCTCGCCCTCGGTGAGACCCGCGCCGCGAATGGCGAGCGGTGCGAGCGAGGTCTCTGTCGCACCGGGTGTGACGTTGGCGTCGATGAACCAAGGTGTGCCCGCTGCGTCGACGATCAGGTCGATGCGGCTGAAGTCGGCGAGTCCGAGGGCGGTGTGCACGGCGATGGCATCCGCAGCCACACGATCGGCGACATCTTCGCCGAGCCGGGCGGGCACGTAGAAGTCGGTGTCGCCGGCGGTGTACCGGGCCTCGTAGGTGTAGCGCCCCTTCACCGGGCTGATCTCGACGATGGGCAGGGCAACCGGTCCGTCGCCGGTGTCGATGATGCTCACCGCGACCTCGGTGCCGCTGACATGACGCTCGACGAGCAGGCCGTCTGCGTAGCTGTACGCGTCGACCAGCGCACGCGGCAGCTCGTCGGCGTGCTCGACGACTGAGACTCCCTGTGCCGACCCGCCCTTGACCGGCTTCAGCACCAAGGGGTACCCGAAGCGTTCGGCCACTGCCGAGAGAACACTGTGCGCGTCGAGTTCGCTGAACGTCTCACGGGGAAACACTGCGCATTCCGGAGTGTGCACGCCGGCGCGGCGGGCGATCTCCTTGGCAGTGGGCTTGTCCCACGCGAGACGTGCCGCCGCCGGGCCGCTGCCGACATAGGGAATGCCGGTCAGCCGCAGCACGTCGCGCAGTGCGCCGTCCTCACCGCTTGCGCCGTGCAGCACCGACCAGATGACGTCAGGTGAGGCGGCGGTGATCTCGTCGAGCAGACGGGCGTTCGGCTCGAGCACACGGGTCTGCGCGCCAGCGCGGCGAATCGCCTCGGCCACGCGGTTGCCGCCTCGCACCGAGACATCGCGCTCATGAGAGATTCCGCCGGCGAGCACCAGAACATTCAGCGCGCCGACCTCGCTCTCGCTGACGTCACTGGTCGTGGCGCTGTCGCTGCTGACGTTCTCTGCGGTCATCGGTCTGCCTCTCTCAATCTCATCACGGTCGCATCGCGGGATGCGATGCTCGTCCACGGCCTTCGGCTTGCATCGGGTGCGTGGTTCTGCGTTCAGACGGTGTCAGGCGGGGGAGTGCTCACCCCGTGCGCGGCGTCGTCGCGAGGGCGCGGCGAGGTTCCGAAGGTGGCGATGAGATCCCGCTCTCGGTGCACCACGCGGCTGAGTCGCTCGATGCCCGTGCGAATCTCTGCCGGAGTGGGGTAGCAGAACGAGAGCCGGATCTTGTCCCGGCCGGCGCCATCGGCATAGAAGGCGGTGCCCGGTGTGTAGGCGACCAGCTCGTGCACGGCCAGCGGCAGCATCTCTTTGGAGTCGAAGCCCTCGGGCAGCGACAGCCAGATGTAGAAGCCGCCGTTGGGATGCGTCTTGTCGAGCGTCGGCAGGAACTCGTCGAGCGCCGAGATCATCGCGTCGCGCCGGTCGCGGTACAGCCCCCGGAAGGTGTCGATCTGCCCGCGCCAGTCGTTGTGCTCGAGATATTCAGAGACCATGATCTGGCCGAAGGTCGTCGGCGACAGCACGGCCGACTCGTTGGCCAGCACGAGCTTCTCTCGCACAGCGTGCGGCGCGAGCACGTAGCCCAGGCGAAAGCCCGGCGCGAAGATCTTCGAGAACGACCCCAGGTAGACGACGCCGTCGCTGTCGAGCGAGCGGATGGCCTCAGGGGGCACCCGATCGAACCAGAGCAGCCCGTAGGGGTTGTCTTCGAGCACGAGAATGCCGTGCTGGTGACAGATGTCGAGCACCTCTCGGCGGCGCTCCATCGTCAGCGTCACGCCCGCCGGGTTGTGGAAGTTCGGGATTGTGTACAGGAACTTGATGCGTCGGCCGGCCGCCTTCAACCGCGCGATCGTCTCGCGCAGGGCCTGAGGCTGCAGGCCGTCATCGTCGATCGGCACGTGTACGGTCTCGGCCTGATACGAACGAAAGATGCCGAGCGAGCCGACGTAGCTCGGGCCTTCGGCGATGACGACATCGCCGGGGTCGAGGAAGATGCGGGCCATGAGGTCGACGGCGTGCTGCGAGCCGGTGGTCACGACGACGTCGTCGGGGTGGGCGTGGATGCCCTCCAGACTCATGATGTCGCAGATCTGCTCGCGAAAGCGGGGCATGCCCTGCCCGGAGCCGTACTGCAGCGCCTCGCCGCGACGCGTGGTGGTCGCGATGCGGGCGGCGTCGCCGAGGTACTCCTGCGGCAGCGCCGAGACGAAGGGCATGCCGCCGGCGAGTGACACCACCTCGGGGCGCGAGGCGACGGCGAACAGGGCGCGGACTTCGGAGGCGCTGAGCCCTGAGGCTCGCTCTGCGTACTGGTCGAGCCAGGGATCGAGACGGATTGAGCTCTGCGACGAGTTCGTGGACGGAATTGCATTATCGGACACCGTTGTACCTCCAGATTGCACCAGCATATCCTCCCCATGTGTCGTATGCGTCACAGCGGGCCTGCTCGGAAAGCGTGTCGTCGGCTCTCGCTCGGGCGGTGTGCTCTGCTGTGCGACCGGTCTCGAGGCATGGCTGCACCGCGACGCAGAAACTCCCCGTCGCGCGAGTCTCGAAGGGGTGAGACCCGCACGGCGGGGAGTTTCTGCGCAGAGATCGGTGCGACGCGCTCAGGCGACGTGACCGGCGAGATCCTTCTCGAGCTGTGCCTTGGGGCGTGCGCCGATGACTTCGGCGGCGACCTCGCCCTTCGAGAACAGCTTGAGCGCGGGAATCGAGGTGATGCGGTACTGGCCGGCGAGGTTCGGATTCTCGTCGACGTTCAGCTTGGCGATCACGACCTTGCCCGCGTGGTCGTTCGCGTAGTCTTCGAGCACCGGAGCCATCGCGCGGCACGGGCCGCACCATTCTGCCCAGAAGTCGACGAGCACAGGCACGTCGGCGTCGAGCACCTGCTGCTTGAAGTTCGATTCGTTCACGTTGATGACGGTCATTTCAGCTCCTTTGAGGTCAGCGATGATCTGTCTGTGTCAGATCGTCTGTGTCAGGTGGTCTGTGTCGGCTCAGGCCACGACAGCGGCTTCGGCGGATGCTCTGGTCGCCCCCGCCTGATCGGCCCGGTCGTCGAGGTCGGCGAGGTAGTGCTCGCAGTCGATCGCCGCGACGCAGCCCGAGCCCGCGGCGGTGATCGCCTGGCGATAGGTGGCGTCGAGCACGTCGCCCGCCGCGAACACGCCGGGCACGCTCGTGCGCGAGCTGCGGCCTTCGACCGCGATGGTGCCCTCGGCGGTCAGATCGACCTGATCGGCGAAGAGATCGGTGCGCGGGTCGTTGCCGATCGCGATGAAGAGCCCCTCGATGTCGAGCGTGCGCCGCTCGCCGGTCACGGTGTTCTGCAGCTCGATCGAGCGCAGCGCCTCGTCGCCGTCGATCGAGACGACCTGAGAGTTCCAGACCGGCTCGATCTTCTCGTTGGCCAGAGCGCGCTGCTGCATGATCTTCGAGGCGCGCAGCTCGTCGCGCCGGTGGATCAGGTAGACCTTCGAGGCGAAGCGGGTGAGGAACATCGCCTCTTCGAGCGCCGAGTCGCCGCCCCCGATGACGGCGATGGTCTTGTCTCTGAAGAAGAAGCCGTCGCAGGTCGCGCACCATGACACACCGTGCCCCGAGAGGCGGTCTTCGTTGGGCAGGCCGAGACGGCGATAGGCCGACCCGGTCGAGATGATCACCGAACGGGCCTCGTAGGTGTCGCCGAGGCTGGTGGTGAGCACCTTGGTGTCACCGAGCAGCCTGACGTCGGTCACGTCGTCGTAGACGACCTCGGTGCCGAAGCGCTCGGCCTGCTGCTGCATCTGGGTCATCAGGTCGGGGCCCTGCACACCGTCGGGAAAGCCGGGGAAGTTCTCGACCGCGGTGGTCTTCATGAGCTCGCCGCCGGTCTCGACCGAGCTGGCGATCACCACGGGCTTCAGGCCGGCACGGGCGGTGTAGATGGCTGCGGTCCAGCCGGCGGGGCCGGAACCGATGATGACGACGTCATGCACGCTCATGGCGGAATGTCTCCTGTGCTCTCTCGAAGTGACCGCGGCCGCACGCCGAGTGCCGGCCACGGGGTTGAATCGCAGATCGACACCCAGCCTACGGCTGCTGTCGACGATGCGCTCGACCCACATCTCAGATCAACCTCGGGTCGGGGGCGCCTATTCCCGTCGACGCGCGGGGTTCGGGCGGGTCATCGACGACGAAGGCGACCCAGGACCCTGCCGACCGGGCGCAGCAGCGTGCCCAGCTCATCCACCCGAAGCAGGCGCAGCATGATGACGTAGACGACGCCCATGACGACGGCGAGCAGCACGCAGCTGATCACGGCGGTGACCTTCGAGGCGAGCGCGAAGCCGCCGGGAGCGAAGGCGCCGAGCAGGGCCATCAGCCCCACACCGACGGCGGCAGATGCCACAGCGCCGATCAGCAGCCGCACGTGCACGCGCACGACGTGGCGACCGTCGATGCCGCCGAGTCGACGGCGCAGCAGCCAGAAGAGCACCACGGTGTCGAAGGCGATCGCGCAGCCGGCGATCAACGCCTCGTAGAACACCACGGAGTGCGGGTCGCCCTGGGTGATCAGCCAGTAGCAGGGCAGCACCAGGACCATGCGCACCAGGGCGACGAAGAACGGGGTTCTGGTGTCGTCGAGGGCGTAGAAGGCGCGAATGGCGAAGAGGTCGGCGCTCACGACGATCAGAAAGGGCATCAGCACGAGCAGCACGCGGGCGAAGGCCTGATTCTGCGCGAAGTCGCCGGTGGTGAAGACGCGCGCCATCGGCATGACGGCGACGGTCATGGCGGCGGCGGCGAACACCGTGAGCACCCCGGTGTGGCGCAGGCTGGCCGAGAGGTCGCGTGTGAAGGCGGAGCGATCGTGCGACGCGGCGTGCTCGCTGAACCGGGTGAAGTAGACGGTGGCGATCGACACGGCGATGATGCCGTGCGGCACCAGCTGCAGCAGACTGGCCGTCTCGAAGCTGGTGATGCCCATCAGCGTGGTGTCGCCGGGGGTGCGATACGGCTCGGTCGAGTTGGCCACGACGGTCTTCACGAAGGAGTGCACCCAGTCGAGCGCGACCATGCCCAGAATCCAGACGGCGGCCACGAACGTGGGTTTGAGCCCGGTGTGGCGCCACTGGAAGTCGGGCCGAAAGCTCAGGCCGGCCCGGCGCCACCAGGCGAACATGATCGCGGCCTGCAGCGCGACGCCGAGCGTCGCCGAGAGCCCCAGCGTCGAGATCATGCCGGGCGTCCAGTCACTGACCGGCGTGTTGCCCTGGGGGTCGGCGCTGAAGAGCCAGATGAAGATGACGAACCCGGCGATCGAGATGACGTTGTTCAGCACCGGGGCCCAGGTGTACGGGCCGAAGACCTTGCGCGCGTTGTAGATGCCGCTGAGCAGCGCGTAGAGGCCGTAGAAGAAGACCTGTGGCATGCACCAGTACGTGAACGCCGTGGCGAGGGCGAGGTTGTCGCCGGTCCAGCCGCCGGTGAACGCCTTGGTGATCACGGGCGAGAGCAGCGTGAGCACCAGCGTCACCACGAGCAGCGCCGAGAGCACCAACGTCATGATCTTGTTGATGTAGCCGCGGCCGCCGTCTGCGCCGCGGGTCGCCTGCACGATCTGGGGCACGAGCACGGCGGTGAGCACGCCGCCCGCGGTGAGCTGGTACAGCAGCGACGGAATCTGATTGCCCGTCATGAAGGCGTTGGACGCTGTCGTGCTGACGCCGAGGGCCGCCACGATGAGGAATGTGCGCACGAAGCCGAGCAGTCGTGACACGGCGGTGCCGAGGGCGAGCACGAGCGAGCTGCGCCCCACTGAGGCGGATTCTGCGGTCATCGGGTCGGGGTCTCCGTTGTGTCGTCGGTCGAGAGTCGGTGTCGGCGCCGGATCAGGCTGCGCACGAGCCCGAAGCCGAAGAGCGCGGTGACGGCTGCGCCGGCGATGCCGAGGCCGATGCCCTCCCACTGCGCCTGGACGTCCATCGGCCGAGACACCGTCTCGCCGATCGCATCGCCGTGAACATTGGTGATGCCGATGTTCAGCACGACGCTGCCGTTGGCGATCGCCCGCACGGGCACCTGTGCGGTGGCCGCGCTGTGGGGATCGATCGTGAGACTGACCGGCGACTTGGTCGTGATGCGGCCGCTGCTGGGAGAGATGTGCACCTGCACGGTCACCGGCTGCCCGGTGTCGTTGCGCACGGCCACGGGAATCTGCGAGCTGCCCGAGACCAGCGTCAGGTTGGTCGTCGAGGTGATCGCGACGGCACCGATCTGCGCGGCGCTGTCGGCAGCCTGGGCGGCGACGGTCTGGCTCCAGGCGTCGTCGCGACTCCAGCCGGCACCGCACAGCGATGCGGTCTGCTGCAGGAACGTGCTGCGCACGGTCTGGGGATCGGCTGAGATCGAGGCGAGACGATCGACCGACGAGGATGCCTGGGCCAGGTCTCCCAGGGGGCTGAGGTCGTCCTGTTCGCCGGTCTGCGACGTGTCGAGGTCGGTCTGCGGCGCATCGTGCCCGTCGTTCTGATCGCTGCTGTCGCCGCCGTTCTGCGCGTCGTGGTGCGGGGTGATCTGAACCCCCGGCTGCAGCTGAACGCCGGCGCCGGCGACCGCTCTGAGCGCGTCGCCGGCCTGCTTGGCCTGCTGGCTCCAGCCGCGCGGCAGCACGGTCGTGACCGCTGAGAAGTCCTGTGTGGCCAGCCCGAGCGTCGTCGCCATCGCCGTGATGCGGTCGCGGTCGCGCTGCTGCTGGGTGCCGTCGCTCTCGAGGCTGTCGTGCAGAGCGTCGATGAGGTTGTGGTTCGCCCCGATCACCGGAGTGCCCTGCAGCCGGCGCAGGTTCACGTCGGCCGAGGTGTCCTGCAGTCGATCGGTGCCGATGATCAGCGGTCGCTGGCCGCTGACCAGATTGAGCCCTGAGCCGGCGAGGTCGCCCGAGGCCTGTGCGAGCACGAGGGGCTGATCGGTGCTGCCAGCCGCACCGTTGCCGAGCAGGTCGTCGCCGATCTGCGACACACCGGCCGCCGAGAGGGCCTGCACGTCGGCATCGCCCCAGAGAAGGGGCATGATGCCTGAGAAGGCCTCGAGCCGCTGTTTCCAGGCCAGGGCGTCGGGCGGGGCGCTCTCGCCCAGCACCGTGATGCTGGTGAGAATCTTGGGATCGACCGCCAGCTGCACGTTCAGCGAGTCGAGGGCGTCGAGCTGCGTGGTGAGATCGCCGTCGGCATCGGTGAGCTGTGCCAGCTGGTCGGCGGTGTAGAAGCGACCGGTTGTTGCAGGCCCGGTGATCGGCACGATGACGTTGAGCGGCCGTACATCGCTCTGCGAGACGTTCCAGGCGAGTGTGCTCTGCTGCCAGACGCTGTCGCTGCTGTTCGAGGTGAGACGCACAGCGTAGCCGAGCACGCCTTTGTCGTCGGCGAACTGCCAGGTGGGCAGGCGATCGGCGTCGCCCTCGAAGGTCACGGTCGCACTTGCGCCCGGCTCGATGGTCTGCACGGGTCGCCCGCCGACCTTCGTGGCACGGCCGCCCAGCCCGGTCGTGCTCGCGATGTCGTACCAGTCGCGCACCTGCGTGGTGGTGGTCATCAGGCGGTTGCCCAAGTAGAACTCGACCATCGCAGACACCAGGGGCTCATCACCGCTGTTCGTCACCGTCGCCGTGATGCTCAACGGGGTGTGCGCGTCGAGCACACGTGGCGGGCGGTCGATGCTCAGCTGCACGTCGCTGGCCGAGATCCGGGTGGGCTGCACTGCGGATCGGTCTCGTGCGGCAGATGTGCCGGCGGACGCCGTGGTGACGTGCGCTGACATGTCGGCAGCCGGCGCGGCGGCTGCGTCGTGCGTCGCGGGCGCGGTCGTCGCGAACAGGAGGGCGCCGGAGAGCAGGATGCCGCCCGCGGCGCTCAGGCGACGCGCGCACGGTGTCATCGGCGTCGACCGGTGGAGCGCAGAGGGTCCACCAGCCGAGCGGCTGTGACGTTCTGCGTGCATGAGTACCCTTCGAATTGTGCGTGTCTACTCTACCGGCGCGAGCGCCGGGCCGATTCCGGGCGGGCTGTGGGAAGATTGTCAGGATATGAACGAGAACGAGCAGGCCGAGTCAGCACAGCAGCCGAAGAGCATCGTCGAGGCGATGGGATCGATGCATCGGGTGCTCGACTCTCCGACGCTCGAGCGTCTCGGGCGCGCCTTCGACAGAGCCGGCTTCGAGCTCTCACTGGTCGGCGGCTCCGTGCGTGACGCGCTGCTCGGCCATCATGGAGTCGATCTCGACTTCACCACGAGCGCGAGCCCGGACGAGGCGCTCGCCGTGCTGAAGCCGCTCGCGACGGCGCACTGGGACATCGGCCGGGCCTTCGGCACGGTGGGGGCGCGCATCGACGGTCAGCAGGTCGAGGTCACCACCTACCGGGCCGACTCCTATGATCACCAGACCCGCAAGCCGACCGTGGAGTTCGGCGACAACCTCGAAGACGATCTGAAACGGCGAGACTTCACCGTCAACGCGATCGCGGTGCGTCTGCCGGCACGAGCCGTGGTCGATCCCTTCGGTGGCGTGAGCGATCTGCTCGCCGGCGTGCTGCGCACTCCCGGCCCCGCGGCCGTCTCATTCGCAGACGATCCGCTGCGCATCATGCGGCTGGCCCGCTTCGTGGCCCAGCTGGGGTTCACCGTCGATCCCGAGACCTATGACGCTGCAGCCGAGCGCTCGGCCACGATCACGATGATCTCTACCGAGCGCGTGCGCGACGAGCTGGTCAAGCTGATGCTCTCGCAAGACCCGATCAGCGGACTGCGCCTGCTGGTCGACACCGGGGTCGCCGACCATGTGCTGCCCGAGCTGCCGGCTCTGCGCCTTGAGACTGACGAGCACCATCACCACAAAGACGTCTACGAGCACTCGCTCACCGTGCTGCGTCAGGCCATCGACCTCGAAGGCGATCAGCCCGACCTGGTGCTGCGCATCGCGGCGCTGCTGCACGACATCGGCAAGCCGGCGACGCGTCGCCTCGAGCCCGGTGGCGTGGTGACCTTTCACAACCACGATCTGGTGGGTGCGCGTCTGGCGACCAAGCGTCTCAAGGCGCTGCGCTTCGAGAAAGACGTGATCAAGCCGGTCGCTCGGCTGATCGAGCTGCACATGCGCTTCTTCGGCTACGGCGAGCAGGAGTGGTCGGATGCCGCGGTGCGGCGCTACGTCCGCGACGCCGGCCCGCTGCTGCAGCGTCTGCACTGTCTGACACGAGCCGACATGACCACGCGCAACCAGCGCAAGGCGGCTCGGCTGCGAGCGGCCTACGACGAGCTGGAGTGGCGCATCGAGTACCTGACTGAGCAGGAGGAGCTCGCAGCCGTACGCCCGGAGCTCGACGGCGAGCAGATCATGAACGTGTTGGGCGTCGAGCCGGGACCTGTCGTGGGCAAGGCCTATAAGTTTCTGCTCGACCTGCGCCTCGACGAAGGGCCTTTGGGCGTCGACGAGGCCACGAAGCGGCTGCTGGCCTGGTGGGCCGAGCAGCAGAGCTGAGTCTCAGCGCCGTGGTGTGCAGGTGAGAAGGCCCTGCGGCTGCCGCCGAACCGCATCGCGCGGTGGGGCAGCAGCCGCAGGGCCTTCTACTGTGTCGAAGCGAAGGCTCAGTCGCCGATGACTTCGGTGAGGTGCTGGATGGCGGCCTCGAGCAGGCGCACGGCCTCTTCTGAGGCGGCCACAGAGGTCTTGATCTCGTCGGCGTCGAGCTCGGCACCGCGAGCGATCTGCTCGGCGTTGATCGCAGCGGCGGCGTCGAGCTGGGCGCGCAGCGTGGCGGGGTGAATGTTGGTCACGCGCATGATCGTCTCGATCGCGGTGCGCGAGATCGTCGAGGTCAGCGTTGATACCGAGAGACGGCGCCACTGCGCAGGCTCGGTGCCGGTCTCGGCGGCGAGCAGGGCGGCGTCGGCGGCCTTCTGCAGTGCGTCGCTGACGTCCTGCAGCTTCTGCACGCTGATGCCCGAGAACTCCTCGGGAAGTTCGATGCTGGAAAGGTCAGCCTTCTTGGCGGCCATATGAGCTCCTTTGCGTCAATATCTTCTGGCTCAGACGGACCGGCGTCGGCGAGGCGGTCCAGTGACGATCTTACGTCGCGCGATCGGGCAGCACGAATTGGCCGCGCAAGGCGGGGGCGACCACGGCATCCGCCGCAGAGCGAGACCGGTTATGCGGCGCCCAGCCGCTCGCGCACCTGGGCGAGCGAGGGATTCGTCGCCGCGGTGCCGTCGGCGAAGAGCAGTGTCGGCACGGTCTGGTCGCCGCCGTTCACTCTGCTGACGATCTCGGCCGCGTCGGGGTGCTGCTCGATGTCGACCTCTTCGAACGGCACCTCGGCGCGCTGCAGCTGCGTCTTGAGGTTGCGGCAGTACCCGCACCATGGCGTGGTGAACATCGTGACATGCCCCGATTGAGGCTGGTATGCGGTCATGTCGACGATTCTGTCACCTTCGTGGCGCGCCTGCTGTGGCCACGCTGCGTGGTGCGGGTCTGGCCGCGTCGGGGGATGCCTCAGTCGCGCCTCGTCGACGTGTCGGCCTGGTCGGCGGGCACGTCGTTGTTCGTGCCGGGCACCCGCTCGGTGCGAGGCGTGATGTCGATGCCCGCCTCGGCCAGTTCGGTCTTGTTGCCGCTGATGCGGTTGCGCATGAAGAGGTAGACGACCGCGAGCAGCACGAACCAGATCGGGGTGACGATGAGCGCCTGGAGCGTGTCCTGCTCCTGCGTCAGGGCCCAGATCAGGAACACGAAGAAGACGAACACGGCGATCACGCTGACGATGCCGCCAGGCAGCCTGTACGTCGACTTCTCGTGCAGCTCGGGGCGCTTGCGCCGGTAGGCGAGATAGCTGCACATGATGATCGTCCAGACGAAGATGAAGAGCACTGACGAGATGGTCGTGATCATCGTGAACGCACCGATGACCGAGTCGCCTGCGTAGAGCAGCACGATGCCTGCGAGCAGGAAGGTGCATGAGAAGAAGAGCGCGTTCCTCGGCACATGACGCTTGCTCAGGGCGCTGAGCCAGAAGGGGGCGTGACCCTGAGTGGCGAGGCCGTAGACCATGCGCGAGGTGGAGTAGATGCCGCTGTTCGCCGATGACGCGGCCGAGGTGAGCACGACCAGGTTGACGACGTGTGCGGCGATGCCGATGCCGGCCATCGCGAACATGTTGACGAAGGGCGACTGGGACGGGTCGATCTTGTTCCACGGGTTCACCGTCAGAATCACGAACAGCGAGCCCAGGTAGAACAGCACGATGCGCCAGGGAATCGAGTTGATGGCCTTCGGCAGCGTCTTCTGCGGGTTCTGGGTCTCAGCTGCCGCGGTGCCGACCAGCTCGATGCCCACGAAGGCGAACACGGCGATCTGGAATCCGGCGACGAAGCCCCAGAAGCCGGTCGGGAAGAAGCCGCCCTCGTCCCACAGGTGCGTGATCGAGGCGGTGTCGCCCGATGGCGTCTGGAACTGCGTCAGCAGCATGATGACACCGACGACGACGAGTGCGGCGATGGCGATGATCTTGATCAGCGCGAACCAGAACTCGATCTCACCGAAGTTGCGCACTGTCGGCAGATTGAGGGCCAGAAGCAGGGCGATCAGCAGGATCGCAGGCACCCAGAGCGGGATGTTCGGGAACCAGAAACGGGTGTAGCCGGTGATCGCGATGACGTCGGCGACGCCGGTGACGACCCAGCACAGCCAGTAGGTCCAGCCGGTGAAGAAGGTCGCCCATGGCCCCAAGAGGTCACCGGCGAAGTCGGCGAACGACCGATAGTTCAGGTTCGAGAGCAGCAGCTCGCCGAGTGCGCGCATCACGAAGAACAGCATTGTTCCGATGATCGCGTAGACGAGCAGGATGCTCGGGCCTGCCAGTGAGATGGTCTTTCCGCTGCCCATGAACAGGCCCGTGCCGATGGCACCGCCGATGGCGATGAGCTGCAGGTGCCTGTTCTGTAGGTTGCGTTCGAGTGTTGGTTTGCTCATGGAGCGCGAGTCTAGTCCACATACGATTCATAAGTTTCGCGTGAAACACGTTGGTAACAGAGGTCGTTGTTTCACGTGAAACATTGCACCGGCATGGGGAATGCGCACCATCACCTGTGTCGCAGGGGCATCCTATGATTGGCGAAGGAGGAAGCGCCATGACAGATGCTGTCGCGACGCCTGCAGAGGGGGAGACATGTCTGACGGCCGATCGAGCGCATACGACGAGATGCTGGCGTACGCACAGCATCCGCAGGCAGATCGAGAGGTGCTCGCTCAGATCGCGATGAGCCGACCAGATCTTCGGCAGGTCATCCTGCGGAATCCGGCGGCTGACGAACCGCTGCGCGGCTGGATCAGAGCGTTGCCCGACACCGAGGCGACCGTTTCGACCACCGCTGTGGGCGATGAGTTCTCTGACGCGCCGACTCTTGTGGCGGGGCAGTCTTTCGCCCCTGACCAGACGACCGCGGCCGCGCCAATCCAGATGCCAGGCGGTCAGGGGCATTCGACCCCAGGGCAGAGTGCTGGGCCCATGCAGCAGTCGCAGCCAGGCCCTGCGTGGCAGTCAGGCCAGTGGTGCGACGCGGCGAACACAGTGCCTTCGCCTTCAGCGGCGCAGGCGTTCTCGACGCAGGCGTTCTCGACGGAGGCGCCGACGAAACCGCCCAGGCGAATGGGGAGACTGGTTGCGATCGCAGGCGGGGCCGTTGCCGTGCTCGTCGTCGGAGCGCTGGTGCTGAGCGGGGTGGTGCCGACACCGTGGGCGAGGTCGTCTGTGTCGTCGGCGGTCGCTTCTGACGCCACCAAGACCCTGGGTGCGCTGCCTGCCGGTTCTGACTCATACCTCACGCAGCCGGTGGAGAAATGGACGGCGAAGGTCGCAGACCTGCCTGCTGATCTGAAGGCGACGGCCTTCATGCCGAACACATATGGGCAAGGCGTTCCAGGTGTCGGGGCCTCAGCGCTCGCAGTCGGTGACAGTAACGTGCTCATCAACTTCTCGACGGCGTCGTATGAACATCAGCAGTATGGCGACGTGTGGAGCGCTGACGTGACGAAGGCTTCGACGGGGGTGGCCGCCTTTGACCGTGCAACGGGCGAATACCGCTGGTCGCACCTGTTCTCTGCCGATGACGGCACTGACGGTTCTGCGGTGCCGACGTGCGGCCTGAGTGTCGTCGACGATGTGTTCGCCTGCAGCACCGGTGGGGGTATGACGCTGTTCGACGAGAAGAGCGGCGACGTGCGCGCTCGGGTCGAGGCCTCTGATCTCTTCGGGCATGATGACTATCGAATCGACGCCAATGGCGTCTCGGTCGACCCGCAGTCAAGTGCGATTCTGGTTGTGGGCGAGTCTGTCGCCGCAGGGTCGGGCGCCACAGACTTCACCGTGTCGCGACTCGGCAGCGACGGTGAGGTGCAGTGGAAGACAGACCACCCCGCTGCCGGTGGCGATGGCCGGCAGTGGGATTCGCTCGTCATGCGAACACCATTCGGCGACTCATTGATGATCAACACCGACGGTGCCGGCTCATTTGGCGTCTTCGCCATCAGCACCGGCGAGCTGAAAGCTGCGGGGCCGGGCGCTGCCCTGTTGAAGAGCGAGAACTCGCTCGAATACACGGGTGACGGCCTCACCGTGAACACGATGGCGCAGAGTACTTCTGCGGCCGACGTCGAACAGGACATCTCACCGACCCAGGCCCTTGGCGTTCGTCTGCGCGACAGCGGTCGCGGTGACTCGATCACCGCCTATGAGGCCCAGTCGGGAGCCAAGCGGTGGTCTGCGACGCTTCCCGCAGACCAGACGGTGCTCACGACGGGCCTCGACCAGGCTGTGGCCGTCGCCGACCATGACACGCTGGCGGCACGTTCGCTCAGCGATGGCACTCAACTGTGGTCGATGTCGCTCAATGACGGCCGCAGCGCGCTCGAGACGGGTGGGCCGCTCGTGGCGACTGGGAATGCCACATCGGTGACCGCCCTGGGAACCTACGCCGATGGGAATGGCTGGCATGGCGCATCCACCGCAGCGAGCGAGCAGAACGGGGTGCCAGGGTGCGCCGATGGGCGCGTGCTGCTCTCGTGGAGCAAATGGTCTGACGGATGGTTCACCGCATGCGCTGACTCTGACGGCAAACGCCCGCAGGTGCAGATGCGCGCATCTGACGGCAGAACGCTGTCTGGCGACAATCTCAAGGTGAACGACCACTGGACGCGTTTCTGCGGCAGTCTCGGCGAAGCCGATGCGTGCTCAGACTTCCGAGACGGAATGGTCACCTATCATCCACGCTCGGGCGATGCTGAGATGATTCCGACACAGACCGGATGGTTCACGGGCAACGGTGCGAGCGGTCTCGGCCAGGGGGCCGACGTGCCTGACGGGGTGCCCTCGTGCGAAGTCGGCACGAGTCTGGTCGGCTGGGGGTCAAACGGCGGCGACTGGGTGCTCTCCTGCGGTGAACGCGACGGCAGACCCGCGACGCTGCGTCTGAACGGCTTCGGTGGTGGGGATCGCACGGCCACTGACGTGCACCTGCAGGACGGCTCAATCTGCGGCTCGATTGCCGGGGGGAGCATCTGCTTCACGAGCACACCGGGAACCCTTGTGCTCGACACGCCCTCAGCGCGGTCACAGAACGGCGTGGCCCAGGTATGGCAGCGCGGCCAGTCAGGTGATGGCGGCGGAGCGTATGGCGTGCAGGCCCCGGGCACGACGGGCGCCGACCAGGCGAGGTACCTCGTCGACGTGCTCGAGAAGTCGCGCAGCGCACGCCAGTCTCTGCAACCGGCCGTGACTGCCATCAGCGCTTGCGGGTCGGGTCTCTCCGGGCCTCGCTCGACGCTGCGCGTTGTGACGCAGAACCGGCAAGATCTGCTTGCAGCGATCAGTTCTTCCCCGGTCGACCAGATCGACAATGGTGATGGGCTCGTCGCTCAGCTGCGTGCCGCTCTGCAGGCATCACTCGATGCCGACCTCAGCTATGAGCAGTGGGCAGACGCGGTGCTGAGTCAGGGATGCGGCGCCGGAAGATCGGCGTTTGCCGATGCCAATGGGCACTCTCAGACAGCGACGACAGCCAAAGAGACGTTCACGAACAGCTGGAACGCGAGTGTTGCTCCGAAGTATGGCCTGTCGACCTTTGGGCGTGACGACATCTGAGTGATACGGCCACGCGTGAGGTGTGATCGGGCGGTTGCAGCCTGCTGCTGAGAGCAGAAGAACACGGTGTGAATCGGTGTCTTCTGGCATCTGATTCAGGTCGTAACCACGAGATAATGTGAGTGAAACATGACTGCTTTTGAATAGGGAACATGACCACATGTTCCTGACCCCCATGAAGGAGTCGCCTCATGCAACTCATCAGCGGTGTGATTCAACCACATCGTCTGCAGATCGTGAAAGATGCGCTCAAAGCAGTCGATGTTCATGGCCTGACCGTCACTGATGCCGCCGGCTATGGGGCACAGGGCGGGCATTCTGAGGTCTATCGAGGCGCTGAGGTGCGCATCGATTTCGTGCCGAAGAAGCGCATCGACGTTCTCGTGGCTGACGAGAACGTCGACGCGGTCATCGAGGCCATCGTCGCAGCTGCCCGCACCGGCAGTATCGGTGACGGCAAACTCTGGACTGTTCCCGTGCACAACGTGGTTCGTGTGCGCACAGGGGAGCGTGGACCGGCGGCGATCTGACGATCGGTCGGTGGCGTTGACGATGCTTTCGAAGCGATCGCCTCAGAGTCGCCTCATCCCCGTTCGACACTCTTGATCTTGTGGGGCGTGTTCAGTCTCTCGCCTCTGGGCCCTCTTGATACCGCGCTCGAAAGCACCTGCATTCGTTGGCTGAACTGTATTCACAATCTGCCCGAAGTGCTCATCTCACTGAGGAGAATTCTTTATGGAAACTGTTCCACAAGCGGATCTTGCGTGGAGCTTGGCCGCGTTCGGTCTCGTCATGCTGATGTTCCCCGGTCTCGCGATCTACTATGGGGGAACAGTCGGTCGAAAGAATGTCTTGAACACCATGCTCATGGTGTTCAGCGCTCTGGCGATGACCGTCGTCATCTACGTGCTCTTTCTGCATGGTCTTGTGCTCGGCGACTCGGTCGCGGGCCTGGGTCTGATCGGCAACCCGTTTGACTATGCGGGCTGGGCGTCATTCACCACCGACTTGGGCACGGGGGGTGCTGAGGATGCCTTCTGGGGGTCGTTCTATCTGCTCTTTGCGGCGATCACGGTGGCGATCATCGCGAGTGGTGCAGTCGGGCGCTTGAAATTCAGCGCGTGGCTCGTGTTCGTGCCGGTCTGGCTCGTGCTGGTGTATGCACCGCTGGCACACTGGGTCTTCGCGATCTCTGATGATGAGGCCGGCACAACAGGAGGCTGGCTGCGAAACGTCATTGAACTGCACGACTTCGCCGGGGGCACTGCGGTGCACATGAACGCAGGCGTCGCCGCACTGGCGTTGGCCTGGGTGCTGGGGCCTCGCAAAGAGATGGACCCTCGCCCACACAACATTCCCATGCTCGCGCTCGGTGGGGGCATTCTCTGGTTCGGCTGGTTCGGCTTCAACGGCGGTTCTGCCGCGGGTGCGAACTTCTTGGCTCAGTACGTGTTCATGACGACTCTGCTGGCCGGGTGTGCGGGCATGATCGGCTACATGATCGTGGAGAAGCTGCGCACCGGCTCAGTCACGGCTTTTGGCACCATCACGGGCATGATCGCGGGGCTTGTCGGCATCACGCCCTCGGCAGATGCTGTGGATGCGATCGGTTCGATCATCGTGGGCATCGCATCAGGGGCACTTGTGGCTTGGGCGGTGACGTGGAAGTCGAAGTGGGGCATCGATGACAGCCTTGATGCATTCGCCGTGCACGGCGTCGGCGGTCTTGCCGGAACCGTCTGTGTGATTCTGATCGGGTCATCGGCGGCACCTGCCGGGGTGACCGGCGTGCTGTTCGGCGGCGACCCGTCGATCATCTGGAGAGAATTCGTCGCAATCGCCGCCTGCGTCGGTTATTCATTCTTGATGACTGCCCTGATCGCCTGGGTGATGAAGAAGACGATGGGCATTCGCGTCACGGCAGCCGTTGAGAGTCAGGGGCTTGACGAGGGCCTGCATGCGGAGACTGCGGAAAGTGACCTGTCTCAGCGCTGAGCTGATGGAGCGATCCCGTGGAGTGTTTCGCGTGAGACAAATCTGATGTTTCACGTGAAACACTCCACGTTCGGCTTTGGCGATCGGTGGTGTTCGCACTGTTCGCTGCGAGCCTGGTGACGTGCCCTGGTGATTCTGGGGCCGGCCCTTGATCTGTGGTCAGCGCAGTTCGACGACGAGCGCGTCAGCGATTGCGTGAGCCCGCGCTCGTGCCTCGGCGACGCTCGCTCCGCGGGCGAGGGCGACCGCCACACGGCGCTCACCGTCGACTCGCGGCTTGCCGAACAGGCGAAGCTGAGCGGTGGGGGCGGCGGCGAGTGCGGCATCCACATGATGGAACACCGGAACGCCGCTGCCGGCGACCTTCACGGGCACGCTGGCGGCTGCGCCCGGAAACCGTTCCGGCTCGGAGACCGGCAGACCGAGCACAGCGCGGGTGTGCAGGGCGAACTCGCTGAGATCCTGACTCACGAGCGTGACCAAACCGGTGTCGTGCGGTCGGGGAGACACCTCGCTGAAGATGACCTCGTCGCCTTTGACGAACAGCTCGACGCCGAAGAGCCCCCAGCCGCCGAGTGCATCGGTGATGCGGCGAGCGATGTCGCGGGCTTTCTCTACGATCGTCTCGCTGAGGCCGACCCCGTCATCGTGGCTGGGGCGGTTCCCGATGTGCGCTGCTGATCGAGGCATGGGAATTGTCTCGTCTGCAGATCGAGGCATGGAAAGTGGCATGTCTGGGTGGTCTGAATGCGACATCTGCCATGACTCGGCGTAGTCGCCATCGACCTGCAGGTGATGAATCGGGTCGAGGAATGTGGTGCCGCCGGTGTGGCGCACCGTGAGCTGGGTGATCTCGTCGTCGAAGTCGACGAAGCCCTCGACGATGCACCGCACGGCGTGGCCGTCGGCTGCATGGCCACGCGAGCCTGTCTGTGCACTGCGCCACGCTGGAGCGACATCGTCGAGCGACCGCAGCACTGATTGACCGTGACCAGATGACGACATCACTGGCTTGATCACGGCCGGCAGGCCCAGCTGCTCGACGGCTTCGCGAAGCGCAGCGGCAGAGTCGACGAAACGATACGGGCTGGTGGGCAGACCGAGCGTCTCGGCCGCGAGGCGACGGATGCCTTCGCGGTCCATGGTGAGCACCGTTGCGCGGGCCGTCGGCACGATGCGCACCGGCCATGGCTGCTCAGCCTCGATCTCGGCGAGCACGCTCGTGGCGATTGCCTCGATCTCAGGAATCACCACGTCAGGACGTTCACTGTCGAGCACGGCTCGCAGTGCAACAGGGTCTTGCATGTCGACGACATGGGCCCGGTGTGCCACTTGGTGGGCCGGAGCATTCTCATACCGATCGACGGCAACGGTCTCGATGCCGAGGCGCTGCAGCTCGATCACCACCTCTTTGCCGAGCTCGCCGGAGCCCAGCAGCATTGCGCGTGTCGCACCAGGCGACAGGGGCGTGCCGATGGAGCCGGGTGTCGCGTCGGTGTCGGCGTTTGACGGGTCGGCCGGGCGATGAGATTGATCGTCATGAGGAGTCGGAGTGGCTGCGGCAGTGGTCATGCGTCTATTGTGGCGCACTGCGCTGCATTGTGGGTCTCACTGGCAGATGCCAGGTGACGGTCCGGGGTACGATGCAGCACTGGTCACGGAGTGTCGAGTGCCACCTGCCGGTCGTCTCTCAGATCACCGAGTTCAAGATGATCGTCCTTCCAGATGACGGGAAAGTGCAGTGTGCCTGCGCTGAGATCGCTCCCACCCGAGTAGGTATACCGATAGACAGATGCTTCGACACCGTCGGCACCAACCTTCACCTGAGACGAGGGGCCGAACCGTTCGAACCAATAGCTTGGATCATCACCCGGCGGGGATGACCTGAAGCCGCCGGTGTTCTTCTCGTTGAGCGTCGGTGTCGCCGCGAGGTCTTTGACCAGAACGATCTGGTCGAGAACGTCGAGCGCAGTGCCGTCTTGGTTCGGCGTGTAGGCCGTGAGCCCCAGATACCATTCGCCAGCGGTGTCGGTGCCACCGTGAGGGGAGTCATCGGTGACGAATGCCAGAATATCGTTGCTTCCGTCGCCATTCACGTCACTGATCGCCGTGTTCTCTTCGATCGGATACTCTTTGGGGGCTTCGTTGTATGACGAGTCTGGTTGGTCTCTGTTGCTTGCGAGGCCCACTTGAACTTTCGGCGGCTCGTCGAGGTAGTACGGGGTCCAGCCGGAGGCATCTGGTGTCGGGGCAGTCCAATTCTCGCCGGTTGCCACCGAGTTGGTGAAGTTCTGTACGCTGCTCGGCACGTCGCGGTTCGTGCCGTCGGTCAACTGACGGCGGTCTGCATCAGTCAGCGGGGCAGTCTTGAGCAGTTTGCGCAGGGCATCGTCGCTGAGTGATGCGTGTGCCGGTGCTGCTTCGGTGGTCTCAACGGGTGCTGCATCGCTGTGCTGGGCGGCAACGTACGTCGTGGTGCCCCCGCCAGCGGCGAGGGCGACAGCAGCCGCGCCGATGCCGATCTTGCCGATGATGCCGATGCTGCCGGCTTTCACAGTGGTGGCTGCAGTCGTTGCGGGCGCGGCCGCCGACGCTGACGTGGCTGTGGGCACCACGACCGGAGTGACCGTCGATGCTGCGGTAGTGGTGCCGGCGGTTGCTGTGCTGCTGGCCGCGCCAACGCCTGTGGCCCCTTCGGTCATGGCCAAGCCGGTTGCCGTCGCGGTCGCTGCGCTCGCGGCAGAACCGGCCGCGGGGATCAAGAGCGCCGGGCGCCTCTGGCGGTTGTCGGGCGCATGGTCAGCTGCGACATTGCGCAGCCATTGGTCGAGAGCGGGGTAAAGATGAGGGTGCACCAGAAGAGCTGGGATGAGCTGGGGCATGTGCGTGGCATACTGTGCGATCGCCTGGAGTTGCGCAGGTGTGGTGCGTGGATCGTGAGCACCCGCCATGAGTGCCCGGAAGAACGCGTCGTCTGTCTGACTGTGCATGGATCTTGCCCCCCCCGTGGCATGAGCGTGCCTCTGCATGCTAGCGATCTCGGCGTCTGATGAGATGATTTTATCGGATGTGCGTACGAGCCTGTTGGGTCGGGTGTTCAGTAGCAGACCGGTTCATCTGATACTGAGCAGCTGTGGAGCCAGTGCTCCGTCAACCCAATCCAGCCGGAAGGTGATCTCTTCGGAAGGGCTTTCAAGAGTGTGCTCTCCACGGTTGAGCGTCATGAGCAGATTATCGTCTGACGTACTGAAGACGTCGCATGCATTAGCCGTTGCGGTGTTGTAGGGGCAGATGTATGACGTCAAATCTGGAACGGCAGCCACCGACCCCGTGTACACCTTCTCGAGCTCGGGGGAGGGCCGCCCTGAGCGGGAATCGACGAGTGGCAGCTCGTCAAGAATCTCGAGTGCAGAGCCATCTGCATTCGGCGTGTACGCCACCACGTTGGCAAGCGTCCACGCACCGTCGTAGTACGGCGTCTGCATGAGACTGATGCTCACGACGTCAGCCGCGCCGTCAGCGTTGACATCGTGAATGAACGGTTTCTGCGAAGTCGTGCGACTCGGATCGATCTGAGCCTGATCGGCTTGCAGACGGAAGGTGCCGTCGATGGTGACTCCCAGAAAATTCTCACGGCTGATGGCAGGCGCCAACCACGACTCGGTGTAGTGCAGACTGGACGGATCATCTGTCTTGTAGCCGAGCAGTGCACGGTCTGAGTCGCTTACCGGTGCCGTCTTGAGCAGTTCACGCAGTGCGGTGTCACTGAGGGACGCGTGTGCTGGTGCTGCTGCGACGGTGTCCGTGGTGGTCTCTGCCTGGTTGTTCTGCCAGGCGATGTACCCGATGGTGCCGCCGCCTGTGGCGACGGCTGCTGCTGCGACACCTGCGGCGATCTTGGCGCCGGCCGCTGCCCCGGATGCGGTGGCTGTGCCGGCGCCTGCTGCTCCTGCTGACCCTGCTGGTGCTGCTGCGGCGACGTGGCCGGCTGCGAGAGGTGCCGAGACGGTGAGGCCTGCTGCCTCGGTCGCGGCACCTGCGCCGGTCGTGCCTGCCAGCCCGGCCGCGGTGACGCCACCCGCACTCACCGCTGCTGCAGCGCCGGGCAGAATGGTCGAGGCGAGCACTGTCTCATCGTCATCTGCGTCGTCAGGGCTCGCGGTGTGCGTCGCGCCAGTCGCGACGCCGGGCAGCGCCCGCAGCCACTGGGCCAGTGCCGGATACATGTTCGGATGTGCCAACAGGCCCGGAATCAGCTGGGGCATGTGCGTGGCATACTGTGCGATCGCCTGGAGTTGCGCAGGTGTGGTGCGTGGATCGTGAGCACCCGCCAAGAGTGCCCGGAAGAACGCGTCGTCTGTCTGACTGTGCATGGATCTTGCCCCCCCCAGGTGCCGGTGAAGCCGAGTCGTTGTGGCCTCATGGTGCGGCGTTGTTCTGCTGACAACAGTAGCCGAGGCCACTGACCTGGCCGATGGGGAGCATTCCCCGTGGAGGCACGAGTCAGCGGCTCATCTCATCATTTGATGCGAGGCAGTGACGTGGAATCTCTGCGGCCCAGGGTGAAGTACGAGAGCGGGCCGGCCCACGGAATGTTCAGAGCGATCGACCACACGATCTTCGGCCCACGCACCTCGTCTGAGCGCCGGTGCGACAGATCTGCAGCCGCAACGGCCGCCAGAGCGATCTGCGTGATGCCGATGACGGTGACGGCGATCTCGCGGCCACGTCCCGTGGCAGATCGTGTCGATGAGGATGCGGTGACCTGTGCGGCGGGTTTCTTCGTCATGTGCTGAGCCTACTCGGGCACGACGCCGAGCTCGCGAACCTTGGCTTCGAGTTCGGGGTTCGACGGCTCGACCTGATGAGTGCCGTCAGCGAACGCGATGACGGGGATGTTGGTGCGTCCGCTGATGCGCTTCGCATCATCTGCGCGTTCGGGGGTCGCGACGAGGTCGACATAGTCATAGGAGACATGGAGGTCGTCGAGCAGGGCCTTGGCCCGTCGGCAGTCGCCGCACCAGGCGGCACCGTAGAAGGTGATGGCAGATGTGGAAGCGGGGGTTTCAGCAGTCATGCGATCACTGTAGCGCGAGAGCCTGTCGGCCCCTTGGGCTGTGAGCCGTCACCGACTCGAGGTGATCTGCGCCGCGGGGCCGACGCTCACGCCGCCGTTGGTCCAGACGATCGGGTAGGTCACGGTGTCTGCGCCTTCGTCGGGGTCGAGATCCATCCACTCGCTGCCCCAGTAGTTCGAACGGCGAACCGTGACCTGGGTGCCGTCTGTGCTCAGTGAAAGGGCTGTGTACCCACCTGGCATTCGTGTGCTGGTGTGCTTGCCGCCGCCGCTGCGGTACTGCTGGTCGAGCGCGGGGTCGGCCCCGTGAGAGCCGGTCTGCTCCGACTGCACGACACCCTTCCACTCATCGAAGATGACCATCTGGCTGCGTATGGTGAGCGCGGCACCGTCGTCGGTCGGGGAGTAGACCGTCAGCGCGGCCAATCCCTCAGACGACCCACCGGTGCTGATGCCGCTCTTCGGCACGGGGTTGGTGACAATCGTCACGATGTCGTCGGTGCCGTCGCCATCGACGTCTCTGATCACCGGCTGCTGAGACCTGGTCGTCGAGTAGCCCGAGAGGCCGGGAAAGGTGCTGGTCGTGATCAGCCTGCCGTCGTTGACGACGCGAATACCCCCGTTGGTCCCAGTTGAAATGGTCGAGGCGCTGTAATTGGCGGGCACTGCTGCCGCCCCACCGGTGAGCGGAGCCATGTGTGTGAGGTAGTCGCGTTCTGCCTCGCCGACAGGTGCGGTGGGCAGCAGTGCGAGCAGCTGTTGATCGCTGAGCTTCGAGGCCTGTGATGGCTGAGCGGAGGAGTCAGGAGCAGTGGCATCGGCGTGCACGTTCTCCGGCGGCGCGGCCACGTTCGCCGTGTCACTCTTCGGCGCCCACGGCAGACCCTGATTCGCGACATACATCCCGGCGGCAGACCCGACGACTGCGAGGCCGACCACGCCCGCGCCGATCTTCACCAGCGTGGCCTTGGCGAGGCCGGCTTTCACCACACCGGCTTTGGCCGTTCCTGTCGTTGAGGCGCCGACGGCACCAGCACCGCCGCTTGCGCTGATGGCGGCCGCTTCCGTCCCACCCCCGGCGAGGCCGAGGGCAGCCGCTCCCGCAGCGGAGGCCGCGCTTGCGCCGCCGGCCACCAGATATGCCGAAGACGGTCGCGGCTCGTCGTCGTGAACGGCGTCGATGCGACCCGCGCCTGAGAGCACTGCCGATGCGCCGGGCAGCGTCTGGAGCCAGTGTGCCAGACCGGGGTACATATTCTGGTGCGACAGCAGGGCGGGAATCAGAGAGGGCACGGTCGTTGCGTACTGCGCGACTCGTTGCAGGTCTGCGGCCGAGGTTCGTGGGTCTCGTGCCGTGACCATCAGTCGTCGCACCTGTTCCGCATCCATCTCCATGACATCCCCCGTAATCGACGACGAGCGGTCAGCAGATGTTTCACGTGAAACACCACGCGTCGCCGACTGGTGAGCTCATGCGGCGGATGCTGGCCTGCGATCTGCGTTCAGCTTACCGGGTGCCGATGGGCGCGCACGATGGGGAGAGTGCACCATCGGCGAGACCCCGGGTGCGGTGTCACCGGGCTTCGATACAATGTGCGCAACCGTGGTCTGCCGCGTCTCGGCGCGAGGCCAGTCATCACCCAAGCCTGAAGGGCAAGTGATCTCATGGGAATCATCGTTCTCGCCGTCGTCATCGTCATTCTGATTCTGCTCGCCTTCGGCACGTTCTTCACCGTGCAGACGCAGAGCAACACCATCATCGAGCGATTCGGGCGGTTCGTGCGCATCGCCAAGCCCGGCCTCAACGTGAAGATTCCCATCATCGAGAAGAAGGCCGGCGTGGTCTCGCTGCGCGTGCAGCAGCTGGATCTGCAGGTCGAGACCAAGACCAAAGACAATGTGTTCGTGCTGGTGCTGGTTTCGGTGCAGTATGCCGTGCTGCCGCAGCGGGTGGCAGACGCCTGGTACCGCCTCGACGACCCCGAGGCGCAGATCAAGAGCTACGTCTTCGATGCCGTGCGGGCCACCGTGCCGAACCTGCAGCTCGACGAGGCGTTCGAGCGAAAAGACGACATCGCGCAGACCGTCGGCGAGGCGCTCGCCGGTGAGATGGGGGAGTTCGGCTACCAGATCATCAAGACGCTGGTCACCGACATCAACCCCGATGCCAGCGTCAAGTCGGCGATGAACCGCATCAACGCCGCGCAGCGCGAACGTGTGGCGGCACAGGATCTCGCCGAAGCCGATCGCATCCGTGTGGTCACCGAGGCGCGCGCCGAGGCCGAGGCGAAGCAGCTGCAGGGTGAGGGCATCGCGAATCAGCGCAAGGCGATCATCGACGGCCTGCACGCCTCGATCGCCGAGCTGCGGCACGAGGGCATCGAAGAGTCTGACGTGATCAACCTCATTCTGCTGACGCAGTACTTCGACACGCTGACCACGCTCGGCCGCAACGGGGCGACCACGGTGCTGCTGCCCGGCACGCCGGGCGGCGTCTCGCAGCTCGGCGACGAGATTCGCACGGCGCTGCTCACGCAGGATGCCGTGCGCGAGGGGCAGGCCGAGCAGCGCGCCGCCCAGAGCCTCGATGAGGCGCGCAATCGCGCGGCCGCACAGCGGCACAGCGTGCAGCGTGACAGCGCACGCCGTGATGGGGGTGAGCGCCGTGATGGCGCACCTCGGTCAGGCGACGAGACGCAGGGTGAGTGATGACCAGCAGCGCAGAGACGACCGGCAGCCCAGAGACCGCAGACAGCAGCGCGCACAACAGCCGTTCACAGATCGGTGGCAGGGCACCCCGCCGCACGGGTGCTCCAGGCGCCGGTGACCGGCCTGTCGCGATCGTCACTGGTGCGACAGGCGGCATGGGGCAACTCATCGTCGCTGACTTGGCTCGAGATCATCGTGTGATCGCGGTCGGGCGTGACCAGGGCATCCTGCGACGGCTCGCCGATGAGCTTGGGGCCGAGCCGTTCACCGCCGACCTCGCCGCAGCCTTCGATGCGAGAGCCGCAGCCGAGATGCGTGATGTTGCAGACGGTGCGACTGCCAGAGAGGCCACCGGCGCATCAGACCGATCTGAGGATGCGGCCAGCGCCGAGGCGACCGGCAGCGGCAGCGAGAGCATGAGAGGTGAACGCGACGCGATCGCTGAGCTGGCGACCGTCGTCGATCGGGTGGATGTCGTGGTGCACGCCGCAGCCATCGCGCGCCGCAACTCGGTGGCTGACGCGCCGGCCGCAGAGTGGCAGCGGCATTTCTCTCTGAACGTCGGCGCACCGGCGGCGCTCACTGCGGCACTGCTGCCAAAACTCAGGACGAGTCACGGAGTCGCCGTGTTCATCAACTCGGGGGCGGGGTCGAATCCGCAGCCGGGCAACGCCGTCTATGCCATGTCGAAACATGCGCTCTTCGGCGTCGTGGACTCTCTGCGCAAAGAAGAGGCGAACACCGGCGTGCGTGTGGCCACGGTGAGCCCGGGCCCGACCGATACGCCGATGCTGCACCTGATGAACCATGACGCCGAAGCTGCGCAGACCCCTTTGGCTGCGGCGAAGCCCGCCTACGAGATCATCGACCCGGTCGAGATCGCTCGCGCCGTGCGCTTCGTCGTCGACGCCGGGCCCACCACGCAGATCACGAATGTCGACGTGCGACCGCGCATCGAGCTCGCTGATCGCAGATCAGACGCCTTCGACGCCTGAGCCCCGACCTCTAGAGCCCCTGCGCCACCAGACTGCGGGCGACGCGGTCGGTCTCGCGCAGCATCGTCGGGTCAGTGCCGGGCATCGGGCTGATCACCGCGTCGCCGAGCAGCTCATTGAGCGGGATGCCCGCCACGTGCACACGCGCATCGAGCGCGCCGTCGGCATGCACGACCAGGCCGGTCGCCACGTCGACTTCGGGGGCGACGCCCGCGAGACGAGTGCCGTCGGCACGGCGCAGCTCGTGCGGGCGCACGCGAGCATCCGCCCGCAGGCCGGCGAGCAGCGGGTCTGCCGAGATGCGCACGTCAGGGGAGTGCATCCACGCATCGATCAGGGTGCGGGCGCGCAGGGGCCTGCCACCAGTGGTGGGTGAGCGCAGCTCGAATGCGGGGCCCGGCTCATCGTGCCCGTCGTCGATCGTCAGCGCGGGGTGCGCCCCGACGAAGTGCACCAGACCGGCGTCGATCAGTGCGAGCAGCTGCCGGCTGCGGAACGCGGGCGGGCCCGACCCGATCATGCCGCCGAAGCTCATCAGGTCGTGATAGCGGCCGCAGCGCGACTCCCACGTGAAGCGCCCCCCGCGACCGAGCACCGACGAGGGTTTGCGTGCGGCGCTGAACGCCCACAGGCCCGCCTTGATCGGGCTGTCCAGGCCGAGCCCCGCCTCGTGCAGATCGCCGACGAGGCGGTCGCCGATCAGCTGCGTGAGCGCCTCGACGGCGGATGCGACATCGCCTTGGTCGACCTGGGTGGCGTCGGCCAGCGGTGCGATCAGACGATCAGGATGGAACCGATCGGCCTCGGCGGGAATCACGGGCGCCAGCGCAGCGTCGAGCGCGGCGAACTCGGCCGGGGTGGTGTCGATCAGCTGGGTGATCTCGGTGAGGTCGACGAGCAGGGCGCCGGGGCGCACCCGAGCGAGCGTGCGGGCGTGAGCCTCATAGGCGTCGCGCACGATCGCTGGCCACACCTCAGCGTCGAAGTCGATGCTGCCGATGAGGCGGTCGCTCTGCGTCTCGGCCGCGGCTTCGCTCTCGAGGCGACGGACGACGGCACCCAGCCGATGCAGGTCGGCCTTGGGCGGCAGCGAGTGGTACTCCGACTTCGGCAGAAAAGGATAGCCGCGGGTCGACGACACCACGAGCTTCGGCTCTGCGCCGCTGGGCCGGTAGGTGAGCCCGGAACGGGTCTCGGGCGTCACGTCGAAGCGCCCGCCGCGTTCGATCGTCAGCAGTGCCATGGCGTCGAAGAATCCCATGCCCGTGCCTCGCACGAGGGCGGTCTCGCCGGCCGGCACGGTCTCGAGCGGCTGGTCGATCGGGTTGTCCGGGGCGATCCAGGTCAGCTCGGGGTGCCGGTGCGTCGCCTCTCGCAGGGCTGCTTCCTCGACGGTGGGCGCGTTGCGCAGCCAGCCGCCCGCGATCACGGTCGCCGTGGCGCGGATGCGCTCGCCGTCGCTGAGTGTGAGAACGTCTGCATCTGCACCGGCATCGTCACCTGCGTCTGCAGCGACGAGCCCAACGACGCGCGCATGATGACGGTGCACCTGCACGTTGCCGGGCAGCCAGGCGAGGGCGACGCCCAGGCACCAGCGAATGTACTCGCCGTAGAGTGCGCGCGTCGGGTTCGACTCGGGGCGCGTGCGGGCCATCTCGTCGAGCACCGGCGACAGCGCGGTCAGATCGGCTGGATGCTCCACCCAGACGCGACGATGCGCTTCAGCGATCTGTGCGAGCTGTTCGCGCTGCAGTGCGTGCGTCGACTGCGCCAGTGATGCGGTGCCCGCCCCGCCGGCATCATGCGCGTGCGCTGCGAACCCGACCGCAGCATCCGCCGACGCGAAGGGGTCGGCCGAGGTGGCGCTCCCGGTCGCGGCAATGCCCGCGCGGCGTGCGGCGTCGAGCGCGAGCAGCACCCACTCGTACATGGTGGGCCCCTCGCGAACCTGCCCCTCGACGGTCGCGCCGGGCTCGGTGAAGAGCGTCACGGCGCCCGCGAGCGTGTTCATGCAGAGCGTGCGGGTCTGATCAGTGCGCCAGATGCGACCGGCGCCCAGCTGCTGGTCGTCGATGAGATGCAGATCGATCGGGGCGGGTGAATGCGCGGGGTGTGCGCTCTGTGCGACGCCGAGCGCCGCGCCCAGGCGCTCGATCAGCGAGACGCCACGCGGCCCGACGCCGATGATGGCGATGGAGCTGCGAGAGGTGGCGGTCGGCCTGGTCTCGACAGGCGTCACAGGGGAGGGGGAATTCGTGGTGAGCACTGAAAAACAATACGCACGCGTCGACGCTGCGCGTCGCACTGTTTCAGTTTGTGACGCGAAAGGTGGCGCGATCGAACGCCGTCGGGTGAACTGTGTTGGTTCCCCCGATCTCAAAGGAGTCACCATGCGCACCTCTCGCCTGCGTCGCGCACTGCTCGCATCAGCTGCAGTCGCCTCATCCGTCGCCCTCTTGGCCGGATGCTCCAGCGGCTCCGGCTCGTCGCAGCCGGTCGGCGACCCCAAGACCGGTGGCACGCTGACTTATCTCGAGCCGCAGACGTTCACAGGCCTCTACCCACCGGCAGCCGGCTTCTACCCCAACGGCGGCATCGTCAACAACATCACTGACCGTCTGCTCTATCAGGATCCCCAGACGCTCGAGCTGAAGCCGTGGATCGCCACAGAGCTTCCCGAGATCAACGCCGACGCCACCGAATACACGTTCAAACTGCGTGAGGGGGTGACCTACTCCGACGGCACGCCGCTCGATGCTGCGAACGTGGTCAAGAACTTCGATCTGTTCGGCAAGGGCGACAAGGCGCGCAAACTGACGGCTTCAGAGCAGATCAACAACTACGATCACGGTGAGGTCGTCGACGCGCACACCGTGAAGTTCCACTTCACCGCGCCGGCACCGGGCTTCGAGCAGGCCACATCGACGCTGAACGCGGGGCTGCTGGCCAACGCCACGCTCGACAAGTCGAATGAGGATTTCGGCCCCGGACACGCCGCCGACATCATCACCTCCGGCCCCTTCGTGGTCTCGGACGAGCAGGTGGGCACCCAGCTCACCTTGAAGGCCCGTGATGACTACAACTGGGCCCCGCCGTCGGCAGAGCACCAGGGGCGTGCGTACCTCGATCAGATCAACTTCGTGCTCGCCGGCGAAGACAGCGTGCGAGTCGGCTCGGTTGTCGCCGGACAGGCAGATGTCGCTCGTCAGATCGAAGCCCCCGATGAGGCGCAGATCACTGGCGCCGGGCTGCAGCTCGTGGCCGCCAGCACAAATGGTGTCAACAACGGGCTGAACTTCCGATTCCGTGATTCGAGACTGAGCGACATCCGCGTGCGCCAGGCGATCATCGCCGGCATCGACCGGCAGGACATCGTCGACTCGCTGTTCACCGGATCGTACCCGTTGGCCACCTCGTCACTGGCGAAGACCGCTGCCGGCTACAAAGATCAGTCGTCGTACTACGTGTACGACCAGGACAAGGCGAAGCAGCTGCTCGACGAGGCCGGCTGGGTGCCGGGCGCTGATGGCATCCGCACCAAAGACGGCCAGCGTCTGTCGCTGACCTTCAACGAGGCGCTGCCGCAGCCTCGCTCGAAAGAGGTCGTGACCAAGATTCAGGAGCAGCTCAAACAGATCGGCATCGAGGTCAGTCTCTATCAGGGTGATCAGGCCGCGCAGACCGCTGCGTCGCTCGATCAGGACACCGTGCAGGTGTACCACTCGATGGTCGGTCGTGCCGACTACGACGTGATCAAGAGCCAGTTCGCCGGCGAGAACCGCAACACGCTGCTGAACCTGAACAAGAGCGACGGCAGCTACGGCGACGCCCACCTCGAGCAGCTGCTGCAGGATGTCGCGTCGAAGCCCACGGCCCCCGAGCGTCAGGCAGCCAGCGAGGCGGTGCAGGACTACCTCAGCGAGCAGGCCTACGTGCTGCCCATCTTCGAAGAGCCACAGGTCTTCGGCCTGCAGTCGTACGTGCAGGGCTTCAAGACCGAGGCCGTGGGCCGTCCCGACTTCTACGGCACCTGGCTGAACAAGTAGAGCTGAACACAGACAAGGGGCGAACCACCTCATATGAGTTACATTCTGCGTCGCGCCGGGCAGTCGCTGCTGGTGCTGCTGGCCGCATACACAGTGGCATTCGTGCTGCTCGCCGCGCTGCCCGGCGACGCCGTGGTGGCCCGCTACGCCAGCCCGGAGCTCGGCCTCTCGCCCGAGCAGTTGGCTGACATCCGGGGATCGTACGGCGCGGACCAGCCCGTCTGGCTGCGCTATCTGACCTCGCTCGGCGGGTTTCTGACCGGTCAGCTCGGCTATTCGGTGCAGACGGGTTCGGCGGTGACGACGATGCTCTCAGAGGCGCTGCCCTCGACGCTGGTGCTCGCGGTGCTGGGGTTCGCCCTTGCCGTGCTGCTGGCCGTGACGATCGCCTTCACCTCGACCTTCGGCGCGTTCGCCTGGCTGCGCCGCATCTTTCGCACCCTGCCACCGCTGTTCGTCTCGGTGCCGGTGTTCTGGATCGGCATCATCCTCATCCAGGTGCTCTCGTTCCAGCTCAAGCTGATTCCGCTGATCGGCGCGAGCGGCCCGCAGGCGCTGGTGATGCCGGTGATCACGCTGTCGATTCCGATCGCCGCGCCGCTCGCACAGGTGCTCATTCGCAGCATCGACGAGGTCAGGGTGCAGCCCTTCGTCACCGTGGTGCGCGCTCGCGGCGCGAGCACCAGCTGGGTGCTCTGGCGCAACGTCGCGAAGAACGCGCTGCTGCCGACCATGACCATCGCCGGCCTGCTCTTCGGCGAGCTGATCGGCGGCGCGGTGGTCACCGAGACCGTCTTCGGCCGCGCGGGCATCGGCCAGATCACCGCCCAGGCGGTCGCCAACCGCGACACTCCGGTGCTGATGGCAGTGGTCATCATCTCGGCCGCCGTGTTCGTCATCATCAACCTGATCGTCGACCTGCTCTACCCGGTCTTCGACGCCCGTCTGCGCAAGGAGGTGCGGTCATGACACGCATCTGGCGCACACCCACGGTGCTGCTCTCGCTGCTGGCGCTGGTCATCGCGGTGCTCTGGGCCGTCATGCCCGGTCTCTTCGCCCCCGGTGACCCGACCGTCGCATCCGGCGTCTCGCTGCAGGCCCCCAGCGCACAGCACTGGTTCGGCACCGACCAGACCGGCCGCGACCTCTACACGCGCGTCGTGCACGGCGCGGTGCAGTCGCTCAGCGGCGCACTGATCGCCGTGCTGGTCGGCCTCGTGGTCGGCAGTCTGATCGGCCTGTTCGCGGGTGCCCGCGGCGGGGCGGTGGATGCGGTGCTCATGCGCGTCGTCGACGTGCTGCTGTCGATTCCCGGTCTGCTGCTGTCGCTCAGCGTGATCATTCTGCTGGGGTTCGGCACGACCAACGCCGCCATCGCCGTCGGCGTCACCTCGGTGGCGACTTTCGCGCGGCTGGCGCGCTCGCAGGTGATGCAGGTGCGCGCGAGCGAATACGTCGAGGCGGCCTACGGCAGCGGCGGCACCTTCGGCACCGTGCTGCTCAGGCACATCCTGCCGAACTCGCTGGCCCCGGTGCTGGCCCTGGCAGCGCTGCAGTTCGGCAGCGCGATTCTGCAGATCTCGACTCTGGGCTTCTTGGGCTACGGCGCTCCGCCGCCCACGCCTGAGTGGGGGCTGCTGATCGCCGAGGGTCGCAACTACGTCGCCACCGCCTGGTGGCTCACCGTGCTGCCCGGCCTCGTGGTGCTGCTGGTCGTGCTCGCCACCAACCGTCTGAGCCAAGCCATTCAGAAGGGAGCGGATCAATGAGCGACCTGCTGAACATCTCTGACCTCGCGGTGCGCTACCGCACCCGCAGCGGGCACATCGACGCCCTGCACGGCATCGACCTCAGCGTGCGCGCCGGCGAGGTGACTGCCGTCGTCGGCGAGTCAGGCTCGGGCAAGTCGACCACAGCGCAGGCTGTGATGGGGCTGCTGCCGACGAATGCCGAGCTGGTGCGCGGCGAGATCACCTTGGGCCCAGATCTGCGGGTGGGTGATCAGGTGAGCATGGACAAACCCGAGGACGGCGCCGAGGTGCGGGCGCAGTCTTCAGTGCTGACCGGTCTCGGGCCGAGAGAGTGGCGTGCCGTGCGCGGTCGCCAGATCGGCCTGATTCCGCAGGATCCGAACAATTCGCTGAACCCGGTCAAGCGCATTGGCGAGACGGTCTCAGAGGCCCTGCGCATTCACCGCTGGAAGGATCGCGACGCTCGCAACCGGCGCGTGTTCGAGCTGCTCGAGCGAGTGGGCATCGACGAGCCCGATCTACGTGCGAAGCAGTACCCGCACGAGCTGAGCGGCGGCATGAAGCAGCGTGTGCTGATCGCCGCCGCCATCGCGCTGCAGCCGCGCCTGATCATCGCCGACGAGCCGACCAGCGCACTCGATGTGACTGTGCAGCAGCGCATTCTCGATCTGCTCGACGAGCTGCGGTCGCAAGACGGCACCGGCATCCTCTTCATCACGCACGACCTCGCCGTCGCGGGTGATCGTGCCGACCAGGTCGTCGTGATGCAGCACGGCGAGGTGCGCGAGCACGGCACGGCCGTGCAGGTGCTCTCGAACCCTCGGCACGCCTACACCCGGCAGCTGCTCGATGACGCGCCGTCGTTCGCGCACATCAGCGAGGCGGCGCACTGGAAGCGCCCGGTCGCGTCGCCGGTCGATTCCGCGGCAGGTGCCGCGGCGGATGCGCCGCTGCTGCGCGTCGAGCACCTGCGGCAGGAGTTCGATCGTGGTCGCGGCAAAGAGCCCTTCATCGCCGTCGACGACGTCTCGTTCGCCGTGCGGGCAGGCACCACGCATGCGCTCGTGGGGGAGTCCGGTTCAGGCAAGACCACGACCGGCCGCAGCATCGCGGGATTCAACGCGCCGACCTCGGGCAGCATCCTCTTCGACGGGGCTGACATCCTCGGGCTCGATCGCAAGGCGCGCCGCCAGCTGCGCCGCGACATCCAGCTCGTCTACCAGAACCCGTACAGCTCGCTCGACCCGAAGCAGACGATCGGTGACATCATCGCTGAGCCGCTGGCCAACTTCGGCGTGGGAGACAAAGCCGCCCGTCGGCGCAGCGCAGTCGAGCAGCTCGACCTGGTGGCGTTGCCACAGGATGCCCTCGAACGCCGACCGCGTGAGCTCAGCGGTGGGCAGCTGCAACGTGTCGCGATCGCGCGGGCGCTCGTGCTCGAACCGAAGCTGATCGTGCTCGACGAGGCGGTGTCGGCACTCGACGTGACGGTGCAGGCCCAGATTCTGCGCCTGCTCACCAAGCTGCAGCGCGAGCTGGCCCTCACGTATGTGTTCATCTCGCACGACCTCGCCGTCGTGCAGCAGATCTCTGACACCGTGAGCGTGCTCAGTCATGGGCGGCAGGTCGAAGTCGGCACCACCGAGCGCATCTTCGCGCACCCCGAGACCGAGTACACGCAGCAGCTCATCGCGGCGATCCCGGGGCGCCGCCTGCCCTTCACGAAGAGCGTTTCACGTGAAACACTCGACTGAGCATCGCCGTGTGACTGACGCGGTTCGGCCAGAGCGCGCCACAACATGACACGGCACCAGGCCAGCGTGTGATCTCATCGCACAGGCACCGCAGCATCCCCCGAGACAAGGAACGATCATGACTGAACCGAACGTCGACATCATCGATCAGCTGGCCGGCATCACCCCGGGCAGCGACCTCGATGAGCTGCGCAGACACCGGCAGCAGGCCCGTGACAATGCGCAGCGCAGCTTTTCGGCTCTGCTCGAGCCCGAGCAGCCCGGCACGTTCGGCTACGACGAGCGCTATGCGGTCGCGACCCTGGTCGCCGGACTGCACGGTTTCGACGAAGCCAGCAGGTTCTATCGCGATCTGCTCTCTGATGCGATCGACGATGAGACCGCGGTCAAGCGGCTGTCGAGCATCATCGACGAGGTCGTGACGAGCAATCGGGTGCAGGGGCCGTTCGGCATCTACCGCGAGCCGCAGCTGGCGAACGAGAATCGCCCCGGCCCTGACCTGCGTCTGACCGACGAGCAGCGTGACGCCCTCGGCGCGCGTCTGTCGGCGGCCTTCGAGCTTGCCCAGATTCTCGTGCTGCACCCGCGTGACTCGCGCCCCGAGATGCTGGTGCCGCTCAGTGAGGCCGGATGGTCGACCACCGACCTGGTCAGCCTGGAGCAGCTCATCGCCTTTCTCGCGTTCCAGCTGCGCAGCGCATGGGGGCTGCGGGCGCTGGCCGGCACTGTTCCGGCACCGGCATCCGCCATCGCGCCCGACGCGGCGCCGGCAGGGTCGGTCGCGACCGACGAGAACGCCGACGTGATCGCGCTCGCCGACGAGGCGCACGCCGCAGCGGTGGATGCCACAGGCGAGCCCGCCCCGCTGCCTGCAGACACGCTGGGCACGGTGGGCACACCAGTGCACATCTACCCGGAGCTCGCCCGCCCGACGCACTTCGTGCAGCACTCGCTCGGCTGGGTGCCCTGGCTCGAGCCGCTCGCCGAAGACGAGCTCACCGATCGGCACCGTGAGGCGCTGGTCGAGGAGATCCGCGCGAAGAACCCATACTTTCGGCTCTTGGTGCGTGACCCGGATGCACTCGAGGCACGCACCCTGACCGATATGGACATCTTCTTCAACGTCGACGACGGCATCGGCCGGGCCGAACGTGAGCTCTCGGCAACGGTGACCTCACGGGTGAACGGCTGCGTCTACTGCGCTTCGGTGCACTCGGCGCGTGCCAGCAAAGAGTCAGAGGCCGCCGGGAATTCGCGCCGGGAAGACGTGCAGCGTCTGCTCGATCGAGGTGTCGGTGCCGGTGCGCTGAACGGGGGAGCGGCCACCGACCTGGGCGACGACCTCTGGAACGCCATCGAGCGTGCGTCTGCGGTGCTGACGCTGAGCCCGCTCGAGTTCGGCGAGGCCGATGTCGACGCGCTGCGATCGGCGGGCCTCGACGACCTGCAGGTGATCGACATCATCAACGGTGCCGCGTTCTTCAACTGGGCGAACCGGCTGATGCTGGGGCTCGGCGAGCCCGAGGTGCCGAAGCGCTTTCTCGGTCAGCACCAGGAGTAGGCGCGGGTTGGGGCAGGGGTAGGAGCGGGCCCCTGCCTCTGCCCCTGCGTCGCCCCTGCCCCTGCGGTCGCTTCTCTCGCCGGCGCGCGAAGACGATGGCTGCCGAATGCAGGTATCCCCGCCCGCCCGCCCGAGCCGGGCGGAGCGGGCGGGGGGATGCCTGCGCCAGGGGTCAGTGAATGAGCACCTTGAGGGCCTTGGTCTCGGCGGCGTTCGCGAAGACGTCGTAGGCCTTCTCGAACTCGTCGAATGAGAACTCGTGGGTGACGAAGTTCTCGACGTCGAGCTTGCCGGCGGCGACGAGGTTGAGCAGCATCTCGAGCGAGGTGGTGTTGACCAGACCCATCGTGATGCCGATGTTCTTCGTCCAGAGCTTCTCCATCGCGATCTCGACCGGCTTGCCGTGCACGCCGATGTTCGCAACGTGGCCGCCGGGGCGCACGATCTCGGTCGCCATCTGCAGAGTCGGGGGAATGCCCACGGCCTCCATGGCCACGTCGACGCCCTCACCGTCGGTGAAGGCCAGCAGCTGCTCCTTCCAGTCGGCGGCCCCGGAGTTCACGCCTGCGGTGGCGCCGAACTCCTTCGCCCGGGCCAGACGGTTGTCGTCGAGGTCGACTGAGATGATCTTCGCAGCGCCCTGCAGACCCGCGGTCGCGACGGCGGCGAGGCCGACCGGGCCCGCACCGATGATGGCGACGGTGTCACCGGGCTTCACCTGCCCGTTCTGCACCCCGATCTCGAAGCCGGTGGGCAGAATGTCGCTGAGCAGAATCGCAGCGCGATCGCTCACGCCGGCGGGAATCTTGTACGACGACGTCTCGGCGTATGGCACGCGCACATACTCGGCCTGCGTTCCATTGATGTAGTGCCCGAACGCCCAGGCGTCGCCCACCGCCCCTTCGTCGCCGAGGCAGTGGCTGAGCAGACCCTTGCGGCAGTTCGCGCAGTGCCCACAGGTGGTCATGCAGCTGAGCAGCAGCCGATCGCCGACCGCGATGCCGCTCACGCCGTCGCCGACCTCGGTGACCACGCCGACGCCCTCGTGTCCGAGCACGGTGCCCGCAGGGGTCTCGGGCACATCGCCCTTCAACACGTGCAGGTCGCTGCCGCAGATCGTGGTCGCCTCCATCTTCACGATCACGTCGGTGGGTTTCTCGATGACCGGATCCGGCACATCCTTCCACTCGCGCACACCCGGACCGCCGTAGACAAGACCCTTCATGATTTCCTCCTCGAGATCATTCGTGCCGCGGGGATGCGGCACCGGACGGGATCGCCGCCCTTGCGATCTCATGCTGGCAGTCGCCGGGCGGCCTTCGAGGCGCCTTCTGACGGGCGCTGTCTCAACCTGAGACAGTGTCCGTGGGAATCCTCAGCTGAGCCCGTACTCCGCGAGCCTGCGATAGATCGTCGCGCGCGAGATGCCGAGCTCGCGGGCTGCGGCAGAGCGGTTGCCGCCGGTGCGGTACAGCATGGTGATGATCGCGATGCGCTCCTGCCGCGCCAACTCGGTGAGTGGGCGCAGCGCCGCGCTGAACGCATGGGGCGGCAGATCGTCGGTCGTGAGCAGACCAGCTGGCCGATGTTCGACGGCGTACCGCAGCGCGTCAGAGAGCTGATGGATGTTGCCCGGCCAATGCCCGTCGGCCAGCGTCTGCAGCGCGGTCGCCGACAGTCGCCTCCCTCTGCCTGGCTGCAGCGCATCGAGCAGGCTCTGGGCGATCGACGGGATGTCGCCGCGACGCTCGCGGAGCGCGGGCACGATGACTGTGCGCGCGATGAACGGCAACAGCGCCGAGAGGGGAGAGGGGTCGTCGCCCGTGACCCGCTCAGCGGTCAGCACGATGCGTCCCGGGTCACCGTGCACGCGAGGCGCTCGCAGGAACCTCTCGAGCTGTGTGCGCGAATGCGCTGGCAGCAGATGCACGTTGCGCAGCACGATCACGGGGTCGCCCAGCGGGTTCTGGCCGCCGTGCGTGAGCGCGTTGAGCATGGCGGGCAGGTCGGTGCAGTGTTCGATCGTCTCGGCACTCACCACGTGCACGTGCAGACGGTGCGCATGGGCGACCTCGTTCACCAGTGAGACCTTGCCGACGCCGATCTCTCCGAGCAGCAGGGTGGCCTCGCCCTTGCGCAGGCTGCTGCCGAGCTCGCGGCGGGCGAGCTGCCAGGCGTTCGACCGGCTGCCGCGGCTCAGACTCACATCGTCGACGAGGGCGGGAGTCTGTGTCGGTCTCGCCTGCGACAGCCCGCGACGCCGCGGAGCCCGGCTCGAGGCCGCGGTATGGGTCAGCCCTGCCGTCTGCTGCCCGTTCTTCTGCGACGCTCGAGTCGGTGGTCTCGACAGGTGCCTGCCTGCCTCGGCTGAAGTCTGAGCATCGGGCAGGTCCCCGCCGTTCGCGGCCGCGCCCATCGGCTCCGCCCAGATCAGCACGCCGTGCGCCGCCTCGCGCTCGAAGCGCACCGTGCTGATGCGCAGCGTGGTGCTGGTGCGCACGGTGCCCACGGCAGGCGCAGGCGACGCAGGGGAGCGCTGGGACGGCCTGTCGCATCCGCCGACGTCGAAGACGAAGCGTGCTCGCCCATGGGCCTCGGTCGCGCGGAACGCCGCTGCGCACAGCTCTGTGCGCTGGGCTGCGGTCAGCAGAGTGCGAGCCTGGTCGCTGTGCGCCGTCATCAGGTCGGTCGCGGCGAGCACGGCGGCTCGAGAGCCAGACGGGATGCTGCGGACGGCTTCTTCGAAGGCGTCGAAGAGCCCGCGTTCGACTGGCGATGCGGCCCGCAGCAGCTCCTGCTCGATTGCGTGTGCTGTCTGCACCGCGACCGTCTGCATCATCTGGCTGGCGTCGCGCACGTCGCAGGTGAGATCGAGCACCCCTTCGAGGCGCTTGGTGATCGGGTGCAGGATGGGCGCGCCGGCGCAGACATAGCGCAGAAAGCGCTCTTGAAAGTGCGCCGCCCCTTCGACATAGATCGGCATGCGGGTCTGGATGACCGTGCCGACCCCGTTGGTGCCGACGAAACCCTCGCTGAAGTCGAAGCCCGGCGCGAGGTCGATGCCGTTGAGCAGGGTGGTCGCGGCGCGTCCGCAGTCGGCGCGGGCCAGCACATGCGAGTGCTCGTCAGAGAGCACGATGCCGACGTCGAGGCTGCCCAGGGAGCGCACGAGCTGGTTCATCGGGTCTCGGGCGCACCGCGAGAGCACGGTGTCGCTGGTGATGGTGACCTGCCGGGTGTCGTCACCGGTGGCGTCGACCCCGGCCTGTGCGGAACGGCGCCACGAACCCGCGATCGGCAGCGGCACAGTGCGGCCGAATTCGGCGGCGGCACGTCGGTCGCGCAGAAAACGAGACCTGGCGCGTGCGAGGTCGTCATTGACTGGTGAGGTCATGTCTCTATTGTCGCCGCGCATGAGTCACTCTGCCAGTGCAGAGTGTCGTTTGCCGAAGAAGGCGATTGACCGGAGAGCACTGGACCGTTGGCCCCAGACATCTCTGGGGCTGGGTGCCGTGGTCGCCCGGCTGCGCTGGCCGACTGCTGCGAGGTCTGGCCGAACGGCTGCTGCTGGTTCACCGCTCTGCTGCGACGCCCCACCTGACGCAGGAGTCATGCGTGTCTTCGTCGCATGGGCCCGCGGGGCGCCGGTCGGGCGGGAGGTCATGCACGCAGTCTGGTCACGACACCTGCGGAGAATTACCTGCTGATAAAGAGTTCGCCCTTGCCAAGGTCATGCTAATCTTTCACGGTTGTGCCCCTGCGTGCGCACAACCTGTACGCGAGATCTCGAACCCCCGTAGAGAGCAGCCCAATGACGAAGACGTCCATTAGCCCAGCACGTTCTCGTGCTCGAACGCTCACGTGTGCCGCACTTGCGGCGGCACTCGGCATCGCCGTGCCCGCAAGCATGCCGCAGGTGGCATACGCCGCGACATCAGCTGCCGAGGTGACCCACGACACGACGATTCTCAGCACTGAATCCACTGGATTCGGCTCGACGATGTCGCAGGTTCGATGCGACGTCAACGGCAACGGTCAGCCAGATCTGGGCATCGGCAACCTCGCAATGTTCGGCTACGACGATGGCGAGCCCAACGCCGCATACGTGCTGCTCGACGGCACGGCGAGCGTCGCGCAGAGCGGCGTATCGGTCACCGACCTCCACCCCGTGCGCATCACTGACAGCGATGCCGACTTGGGCACCGGATCAGATCTTCGCTGCGCCGGCGATGTCAACGGCGACGGCTATGACGATCTCGCCGTGGTGCAGCAGGGCAAGTCGCTCAGCATCGTCTTCGGCGCAGCAGATTTCGGAGACGTGACACTTGGCAGTCTCGGTGAACGTGGCCGAACCGTCACCGGATCGATCACTCGCGCGATCGGCGTGGGCGATGTCGATGGTGACGGGATCGACGAAATCGGCGTCACAGATACGCATGGGCACATCACTGTGCTCAGCGCCGATCATCTGGCGCAGACCAGTGCACTCGACGAGCTGGATGACCCGGTCATTTCGGGCAATCCCGACAGCATCGATCTCGTCTCGGCCGTGTCAGCCGGTGACGCGAACGGTGATGGCCGTGACGATCTGCTGGTCGGGTCGGCCTCGTGGTCGATGCCCGGTGCGCAGGGGTTCGCGACCGGGGTGAACTGGGTGCTGACCGACGTTCGACAGTCTGTGCAGGTGGGGGCAGGCGCGGTGCCCGGCTATCGCATCGAAGGGCCCGGTCGTGGCTATGACCTGTTGGGCGGATCGGCCGTTTCCATCGGAGACATCAACGGCGACGGCTTCGACGATGTGATGCTCGGCGGCGACTCCGACGCGCCGAAGACCGGCAGCGCCGTCGTCGTGCTCGGGTCAGACTCCAACGCCTCAGTCACGACCGACCCCGATGCGACTGAGGGATTCAGTGTGCGCACGGCTGACGTCTCGGGCGTTCAGACTCAGCGCGGCTGGTGGGTCAACGGCATCGCCTCTGACGATCACTTCGGCCATGCGGTCGGCGCCGCACGCATGAAGGACTGGTCGATGCTTCTGATCGGCGGTATGGACGGGTCGCCCAGCGCAGACCTGGACAGCGCCGGCTACGCGGTCGCGCTCGATTCGCGCGCACTGGTGACGGGCAGCCTGCCGACCTCGGCGACCGGTGTGCTGAATACCGCCGATCTTGCGAACGCCGACGGAGCGGTCGCCGGGGCTGCGGTGATCATGGGCACCGGCGCAGGTGAGCATCTCGGCAGGTCGTTCGCAGACCTCACCCAGAACCCTGACCAACAGGGCACCACGGTGCAGTTCGCAATCGGCGCCCCTGCGCTCTTCACCTGGGATGGCACCAGGCCATCCGTGCGTGTGGTGTCGCTCAGGGTCGGGTCTGCGGCCGTGCCGGTCGACCCGACGCCGGTCGAACCGGGACCCACAGATCCAGCGCCCACGAATCCGGCGCAGACGCCCCCGAATGATGCGGCCGACGCGGGCGACGATGCGGCGCCGTCTGAGACGGCAGGCGACACGTCAGACGGCGCGTTGGCGCACACCGGCGAGAACGGGCAGTGGGTATGGGCCTGCATCGGTGCCGCAGGCCTTGCCCTGACGATCGGACTCTCGGTCATGCTGCTGCGGCGTCGCATCGGCGGATAGCGCCTGCTGCCGGCGCCCCGCCCTCGACCCTCGCCGGCGCATCCCCCGGTGCAGACCCCGCCGCATGGTCAGCGGCCGTCGGCGAGTTTGTCGTCGTCGCCGCAGCGCCTGAGGGCTTGATCGAGGCGGTTGCCGGTCTGGCGCTGATCGGCGCGTTCGGCGTGGGTGTGGCGTTTTGGGCGCTCGTGGCCGGGCTGGTCGTGCACGCGCTGCTCGAGCGGCGCGGGGGTACGAACCGGCGCTGACAGTTCGAACTGCGTTCCACTCACTTCTTCAGCCGTATCACGCCTCTCTGACGAACGACGAGGAGTCGATTGGAGTCAGAAATCGAGTGGCCGTCCACAGCCAGATCTGAGCGCGACTGCTCACTACGCACAGAGGTCAACAAGTCGTCGTCCAAGATTTTCCCCACGAGGCTATCCGCGAAGCGCTAATCAATGCCTTGATTCATGGAGATCTGCGCACGCTCCGACTGATTCAAGTGGAACACTCACCTGAGGCTCTGGCCATCAAGTAGCCTGGTCTGCTAGTCGCCGGTGTGACTCCACAGAATATCTTGACCCACGGCTCTAAGGCACGTGACATCTTGAGAGATCTCGTCGGGCGTGAGATCTTGCTACGAGTGTCCGAACAGACGCGAGACACTGCTGTGAAATACGGCGCGGGGCCACGTTTCCCCAAAAGAAAGAAACGCAGCCGGCCAAACGTCTAGCGGCGACGGCTGGTGAGGGCAATCGCGGCGATGGCGACCACGCCGAGCGCGACCGCTCCGATGCGCACGGCTTGGTGCAGAGCGACCTGCTGCTCTTCGGGGGCAGTCGCAGCCTTGGCGACGAAGTCTCGCACACGGGCGTAGCCCTGCTTCGCAATGCGCACTGCACTTTCTGCAGACGGCGCGTCGCCGGCGAGCAGCAGTCGCGGCGCGGCGCCCCCGGTGACGGTGTTCGGCAGCGCGTATACGGGGCCGCGGCTGCTCAGGCGACGAAGCCAGTTCTGCTCGGCGGTCTCGCCGCTGCGCTCGGGAGCACGGTAGTAGCCGAGCACAGCGTGCGACGTTCGTCGATACACGAGCGCGGGAACGGAGCCTGTCAACGAGGCCTCGCCGGCCGGGGCGGAGACGCCCACGGCATCCATCGTCGGGTGCGACTGCAGCCAGTCGGTCGCCGATTCGAGCACGGTCGGCACCCATGACACGTTCTCGGGGTGCACGACGACGAGATCGCCGTGCGATGAGCTGACTCCCACGTTGAGGGCATCTGCTTCATCGGCTGCCTGCGCGACGCCGATGACGCGAGCCTGCAGATTGGCGAGATCGAGCTGATGCTCGAGGTCAGTCTGATTCGATGAGGTCACGACGATGACCTCCATGGGGCGCAGCGTCTGCGCCTCGAGGTCTTTGAGCACGTGACGCAGCCGTGCAGCCTGCCCGCTGGCGGGCACGATCACTGAGACAGAAGCCATATACGTACGATACAGCGCTTGCACGGGTGGTTCTGACCATCGTGGGTGATTGTGAAGAGGAGCCTGTTCGAAGCGACGTCTGAGTCGGCTGAACGAGGGGCCGCTGCCCGAAACTCAAGTGAAATGTGTCAGAAACACCTGAATCTTACGGTGTGCGGGTGCCAGATCGGCGCAAATGAGACTGAAGGGTCCTCGTGAAATTGCCATCCCCCGTAAGCAAATCTCTCGTGGCGCTAGCAACTGCCGCGCTGGTGGCGGTCATTCCGTTCGCCAGCGCAAACGCTGCTGCCGCCCAACCCGTCGACGATCTGCAGGCGACACTCGACCATCTGGTCGCCGCGGCAGACGCACAGCATGTGAAGGTCGCAGTGACGGTGCAAGATCTTTCTGGCACCTACGGTGACGCCGTGCTGACAGCGGGCGCACACGACGCACCGTTCAAAGCGGCCAGCACAATCAAACTGGGCCTCACGGCTTCACTCATGCACCAGGTCGATCAAGGAAAACTGTCGCTTGATACCCCAATCACCATTCAACCGTCTGACGTCGTCGGGGGCAGCGGAACGATTCAGAGCAACCCAGCGGCTTTGCCGAAAGACTTCACCCTCGCGCAGCTCATCGAACTGATGATCACCGTCAGTGACAACACGGCCACGAATCGGCTGATCGATGTGGCGGGTGGATTTGACGCTGTCAATGCCTACACGCAGTCGATCGGGTTGCAGGATTCCGGCTTTCACCTCGGTCGCAAGATGATTCTGCCTCACACGGCTGAGCAGGAGAACTGGATCAGCTCTGACGAAGATGCCAAGTTGCTGACCCAGATCTATCAGGCGGCCGAAGCCGGGCCGACCACCCCGGGCATCATCTCGCAGCAGTCTGCTCAGCAGGTGATTGCGTGGATGCGAGCCCAGAAGGTGAACACAAAGTTCGGCGCTGTGGTGCCCCGGGATGTCTTGGCGAACAAGACCGGCGAGAACACCGACGTGAGTCACGACACCGGGTACATTCTGGTACCAGGCAAAGAGGTCGCGATCTCGGTGATGACGTCGTTCGCACCCAGCGACTTTGCAAACTGGGACACAGCGTTCGCCACGGCGAACACACAGGTGCAGCAGGTCGCCAAGGCCGTCTACGACTATCAGCTGGTAGACCACGCGGTGACTCCGGTTGACCCGGTGGATCCGGTTGACCCCGTCACCCCGATCGACCCGGAGGGCGACACTCAGACACCGTCAGCACCGGCACCGACTGACCCGACGTCACCAGCGGTAACCGAATCGCCTGCTTCAGCGGAGCAGTCGACCGACAGCCGCTCTGATCAGCAGGCTTTGGCACAGACCGGGGCGCCGACATCGGGCATTGCGGCAGGTCTGGCCCTGCTCGCTGCCGGTGGCGTACTGGTCGGTCTTGCAACGCGGAGGCGTGCGCTGCATCGATAGACACATGGGCTGAAAACCCACGCATGCGGGCTGCTTGGTCTTCGCTTACAGGAGGCAGGCAGCCCGCATTGTCTGTGCAGAGTGTGCTCCTGCGTGCCATTGTGCGCGGGCAGAGGTCGCACAGAAGGCAGCGTGTGAGCACGCTGGCAAGCAGTCGACTCGTGCTACTGGTCTGATCAGTAACACACTTGGCTGTTGTCTGACACTGCCTGGTAACAAACGACCCCGACGATGGACTCATCACAACCGAGGAGTTGATCGCAAAGATGTCTGCTTCGACAACACATGACCCGGCTGCAGAGGCCGGCGGTACCAACCTGACCGGGCTTTCGGCTGCCGAACTGGTGGCCAGCTACAAAGAGGGCGATCTCGAGCCGCAGGCTGTCGTCTCGGCCAGCTTCGAGCTGATCGAGAAGAGCGAACCTGCGCTGCACGCCATATACGACAGCTTTCCCGAAGAGGCGCTCAAGGCGGCGCAGGAGTCGGCGAGACGCTGGGCCAGCGGCCGCGCTCTTGGGCCGCTTGACGGTGTGCCTGTCACGCTGAAAGAGAATCAGAAGGTCAAAGGCCGACCCACACCATGGGGCTCGGCCGCCACGACCCCGGTTCCCGCTGAGGCGAACGCTCCCGTCATCGACCGGCTGCAGAGCGAAGGCGCCATCATTCTGGGTCGCACGACGATGCCAGAGCTCGGAATGCTTTCATCGGGCGTCTCATCGCTGCACGAGACGGTGCGCAACCCGTGGAACCTGGCCTGGAGCCCAGGCGGCTCGAGCAGCGGCGGCGGCGCGGCGGCGGCGATCGGCTACGCCCCGATCAACCTGGGATCAGACATCGGTGGTTCGGTGCGGCTGCCCGCGTCGTGGTGCGGAGTCGCAGGATTCAAACCCACGTTCGGTCGTATTGCAGTCGACCCGCCCTACTTTGGTCGGCACATCGGGCCGATGGGGCGCAGCGTCGCCGACCTCGCGTTGGCCACCGGTGCACTTGCCGGGCCCGACGACCGTGACCCCTACAGTCTGCCGAAACAGCGTATCGACTGGGCTGATCTCACATTCGACCCGGCAGGTCGACGCATCGGCCTCTTGCTTGACGTCGGCGACGGAGCTGCGGTCGACCCCGAGGTGCGTGATGTCGTGCGACAGGCTGCAGATGTCTTCGAGCGGGCCGGAGCGACCATCGTTGAGATACCGCCCTTTCTTGAGAGGGGAACGATCGACCTCATCGATCTCTTCTGGCGCATCGGCCACTGGAACGACTACTGCGGGATGGATCCCGAGCGCCGCAAGCTGCTGCTGCCGTTCATCGCCGAGTGGTGTCGTGGAGGCCATGGCATCAGCGGTGAGGATGCCTTGCGCTCGCATGATGCGCAGTTGGACGTCGCACGTCGCACGATCGCTGCGACTGCAAACGTGGATGTGATTCTCTCGCCGGTCTCACCCGGTGCGGCGTTCCCTGCAGAATGGCCGATGCCGAGCAACGACGTGAATGATCCAATGTCTCATATTGGATTCTGCGTAACCTACAACATGTCGGGACAGCCAGCGGTCAGCGTCAACGGAGGGTTCACCGAGGCCGGCAGCCCGGTCGGTGTGCAGATCGCTGCGGCTCGATACGAAGATCGTCTCGCGCTGGCGGCCGCGCACTTCTTCGAGAGCGAGCGACCTGCAAGCGCCGAGCGCCCCTGGCCGACTCTCTCAGCCTGATCCATCTGCACGACCACCGATTCTGAACTCTGCATAGTCGAACCGTAAACCCCTGCATAACCCTGAGGAGCAAGCATGTCAGTCAACAGATCACTTTCTCTGCGCCGCATCGGCGCAGGTCTCGTCGCGACAGCAGTCGCCATTTCTCTCTCGGCCTGCTCGGCCGGGGGCAGTGGCTCTGGAGGTTCTGGCACGGCCGACGATGCGGCCACGGTCACTGTGGGGATGGCCGCGTCACCGGCCGGCCTGGACTTCACCACCAGCGGCGGCGCAGCCATCTTCCAGGCACTCGCGGGCAACGTTTATGAAGGCCTGGTCAAGCTGGATGACAGGGGCCAGATTCAGCCGCTGCTGGCAACCGACTGGAAGGTGAGCGACGACGGCCTGCGATACTCGTTCACTCTGCGTGACGGCGTCAAGTTTCACGACGGTACTGCATTCGACGCTGACGTGGTGAAGGCTTCGCTTGAGCGGGTGCCGCAGTGGAAGGCGAATACTCCGTCGAACCTCGCTGCGATCGACCACGTCGAAGTCGTCTCGCCCGCTCAGGCCGACGTGGTGCTGTCGAAGCCGGACTCAGATCTGCTGTTCTGGCTCACGACGGTGCTGGGATCGATGATCGCGCCCAACTCGGCGTCGACCATGTCGACCACGGCGAACGGCACTGGTCCATATACGTTCGTATCGTATGAGCCCGGGGTCAAGATGAAGCTGAAACGCAACGACAGTTACTGGGGCACGCCGGCGAAGAACGCCGAGGTTGACTTGGCTTACTACGCAGATGCCTCGGCCGCAGCGAACTCGCTGCGCACCGGCGAGACCGACGCGCTCTTCCAGGCTGAGGCATACGACCAGATCGATGCGCTGAAATCCGATTCGAAGTACACGGTGACTGAAGGGTCGACGCAATCGGTCGTCGTGATGCCGATGAACGAGGCGAACCCGGCGTTGAAAGATGTTCGCGTGCGCCAGGCAATCACACACGCGATCGACAAGGATGCCGTGCTCGCCGCGGCCACCAGCGGTCACGGCACCGTGCTCAACGGCCCGTCAGCGCCCACTGACGCTTGGTTCGAGGAGTTCGGTGAAGCCGGAAAGCACGATAAGGATCAGGCTGAGCAGCTGCTGCGAGAGGCTGGGGTGTCTGACCTGTCGCTGACCTTCACCGTGCCGAACCGCCCCTATGCACAGGCAGCTGCTCAGGTCATTCAGTCGGATCTCTCGGAGGTCGGCATTAAGGTGAACCTCGAGGTGCAGGAGTTTCCTGCTGTCTGGGTTGAGAAGACGATGACTGGCAAGAACTACGACCTCACGGTGACCAACCACATCGAGGCGCACAACATGACGAACTTCGGCAACCCGAAGTACTACTGGTCATACGACAATGCCGACGTGCAGTCGGCGTTCGCTGAGGCGAAGGCCGCCACTGACGACTCTGCGAAGACAGCCGCCATGAAGAAAGCCCAGCAGCAGATCGTCGACGATGCGGCGGCAGTGTGGCTGTACAACACTCCGAACATCGTGGCGACCAAGGCCTCGGTGTCGGGTCTTCCCACAGACTACTACGGAGCGGGCATCGACTTCTCGCAGGTCACCGTCAGCAAGTAGTCGCGCTCGGATGGCGGGCAGCCTGGGCCTGTGCGCCCGACTGCCCGCCATCCGGCAACCTGACCTCTCTCTGACTCGGTCGGAAAGGACTGAACAACATGCTTGTGTCCCTGTCACGAAAAATCCTGTCGTTCGTGGCGTCGGTGATCGTGGCTTCGGTCGTGGTGTTCCTGCTGCTCAGCGTCATGCCCGGTGATCCGGCCAGAGCTCAGCTGGGCACCGACGCCACTGAAGCCGATGTCGAGCGGCTGCAGCAGCAGCTCGGTCTTGATCGTCCGCTGATCGTGCGCTATTTCGAGTGGATCGGCGGTTTCCTGCGGGGTGACCTCGGTACCTCATATGCCAGTCACACCGCGGTGGGCCCGCAGATCTTCGACGCCCTGCAGGTCTCTCTGATTCTTGTGCTCTCAGGCATCATCGTCGCCCTGATCATCGCATTGCCCCTCGGCACGCTGGCAGCGGTTCGTCGCAAGCATGCTGATGGAGTCTTCTACTCGGCGGTGAGCCAAGTCGGCATCTCGATTCCCAGCTTTCTGGCGGGCCTGATTCTGGTCACGGTCTTCGCCGTGATGCTCGGCTGGCTGCCCTCTGGCGGGTGGACGGCGCCGGGTGAGGATTTCGTCGGGTTTCTGCAGCATCTCATCCTTCCGGCGCTCGCACTCGGTTTGGTGCGCGGATCGATCCTCTCGAGATACATGCGCGGATCGGTTCTCGATGTGCTGCGAGAAGACTTCATGCGCACCGCGAGGGCGAAGGGGCTCAAGCCCTGGCAGGCCATGCGTCGACATGGTCTGCGTAACGCGATCGTGCCGGTGATCACGGTCACCGGGGTCGAGTTTCCCGCACTGATCATTGGGGCGGTCGTCATCGAGACGGTGTTCGTCGTGCCGGGCATGGGCAGCCTGCTGCTGCGCTCGGTGGCCAACCGAGATCTCATCCAGGTGCAGGGCATCGTGATGGTGATCGTCATGCTGGTGCTGCTGGTGAACCTAATCGTCGATGTCATCCACACGCTGGTTGACCCACGTCTGAGGAGTGTCGAATGAGTGTCAATACCGTAGCTCTCTCTCTGGCCGCGGTGCGCCGACAGAGTTCGCGGCTGAACGGCTCGCTGATCGTCGGTGCCATCCTGGTGGCTCTAATGGTGCTGCTCGCACTGGTCTCGCTGGTCTGGACTCCGATGGATCCGCTGGCGACAGACCCCACCCATCGTCTGGAAGGCCCGAGTGCCGTTCATCTGCTCGGAACCGACGGCCTCGGCCGAGACATCGCCAGTCAGATCATGGCCGGCGCTCGGCCGCCGCTGATGGTCGGAGCGGTGACGGTCTGCATCTCTCTCGTGCTAGGAGTGCCTTTCGGCATCACGTCGGCGATGTCAGGCAGACGTATCGGCGGCGTCATGATGCGGTGGAACGACATCGTTCAGGCGTTCCCTCCGCTGCTGCTCGCCATCATTCTGGCTGCCGTGTTCGGCGGCAGCACGACAGTGGCCATGATCGCCCTGGGTATCGGTGCGGCACCGGGTGTCGCCCGGCTCGTGCGCTCCGGAACCCTGCAGGTGCTGAGTCGCGAATACTCGATGGCCGCTCGTGCTGCGGGCCGTGGCCCGATCTTCAGTGCCTTCCGGCATGTGCTGCCCAACATCCGGGGCATGCTCATCGTGCAGGCTTCAGTCGGCTTTGCCGTGGCCATTCTGGCCGAGGCAGCGCTGTCATACCTTGGTGCCGGCACACCGGCCCCGACACCTTCGTGGGGGCGCATGCTGCAAGAGGCACAAAGCTTTCTCTACGTGCAGCCGCTCACTCTCGTCTGGCCAGGTCTCGCCATCGCGGTGACTGTGCTGGGCTTCAACCTGCTGGGCGATGGCCTGCGCGATCGTTTTGACCCGCGAATGGAGGCAACACGATGAACACCCTGTTGACGATAGATGGGCTGCGTGTCAACGCCGGTCGCAAAGAGCTGGTACACGGGCTGGATCTGACGATTCAGCGCGGTGAGCGCATCGGCCTGATCGGAGAGTCGGGATCAGGCAAGTCGCTGACCTGCCTGTCGATCATCGGGCTGCTGCCCGATCCGCTGACCTCGACTGGCACGATCGCGCTTGACGGCGTCGGAGACCTGTCGCAGCTGGACGAGGGGGAGTGGTCGAAGGTGCGTGGAGATCGTCTCTCGATGGTCTTTCAAGAGCCTATGACCGCGCTCAACCCGCTGATGAAAGTCGGCGATCAGGTCGCCGAGATCATCGGTCTCCACTCGTCTCTGCCGCGCACGGCGTGCAGAAGCCGCGCGGTCGAGCTTCTCGACGAGGTGCAGCTGCCAGACCCTGCGCGCGCCGCGACCGCGTTCCCTCACGAACTGTCAGGAGGGCAGCGCCAGCGCGTGATGCTGGCGATGGCCATGGCGAATCGCCCCGATCTGCTTCTGGCCGACGAGCCGACGACGGCGCTCGATGCGACGGTGCAGGCACAGGTGCTGGAGCTGATGCGTCGACAGGTGCGGCAGCATGACGCCTCGCTGCTGTTCATCACTCACGACTTGGGCGTCGTTGCGTCGCTTTGCGATCGCGTCGTCATCATGCAGCGAGGAGACGTGGTCGAGACCGGGCCGATCGATCGGGTGTTCACCCAGCCTCAGCATCACTACACGCGCGCGCTGCTGGCGGCGTCACAGCTGCGCACACGTGCAGACGGGCGTCTCGCAACAGTGGTCGATCTCTCGCAGGCTCGTGACCGCGCCGCCCAGGTGACGGCCGCTGTCAGAGATTCGAGCACGACCAGGCCGCAGCTGACACCGGCCGCACACACCTGGCTCGAGCCCTCTGGCGAACCGGCGACCGACAAGGTCTTCAATGCCGTTGCCGCATCACAGCCCGAGCCGATTCTGCGGGTGCGCGATCTGGTGATGACCTATCGAACCTCGAGCGGCCCTCTGGGCCGAAAACGTACGGTCGAAGCGCTGCGCGGCATTTCGTTCGATGTTCGTCGCGGTGAGCGATTCGGCATCGTCGGAGAGTCAGGGTGTGGCAAATCGACGCTGCTGCGTCTGCTCACCGGGCTCGACAACGCCACGTCTGGCTCGGTGTCGATTCTGGGCAATCAGATCGAATCGACGAGAGAGTCACGTCTGCGGTGGCTGCGTGAGTCGGTGCAGATCGTCTTTCAAGACCCGATGGGGTCGCTCGACCCCAAGATGCGTGTGCTCGACATCGTCTCAGAGGGTCTGCGCGGAGTCTCGACCGAGGAGCGCCGTGAACGGGTCGTCGCTCTGCTGAAACGGGTGGGGCTGGCCGCAGAGGCCGCTGATCGCTTTCCGCATCAGTTCTCGGGCGGTCAGCGGCAGCGCATCGCCATCGCGCGGGCCCTGATCATGAAGCCGAAGGTGCTGATCGCTGATGAAGCGGTGTCGGCGTTGGACGTGTCGGTGCGGGCCGAGGTACTGAACCTTCTCGACGAGTTGGTGCACGAAGAGAACCTGACCATGGTCTTCGTGTCGCATGATCTGCATGTCGTGCGTCACTCGTGTGAGACGGTTGCCGTGATGCGAGCTGGGCAGATCGTTGAGGCCGGCCCCGTCGACGCTGTGTTCGACTCGCCGAAGCATGACTATACAGAGCGTCTACTGGCGGCCATTCCCCGCTTGGATCGCGCCGTCAGCTGAGGTCGGGTGCTGTTGTCGGCGAACGCGTAGACTACTGGTCAGGCCAGCTCTGGCTGCTGTTCTCGCACTCCGCCTTGTCGTCAGAAGAGAGTTGCAGCGCCAGAGTTGCCCACGCTGGCTGAGATGCCACACCAATGTAGGGAGGCAGCATGGAGTTCAACCCGGTTCGACGAGTGAACGCGTATGAGCAGATCGTCGAGCAGATCGAGCAGGCGGTGATCTCGGGCGAGCTGCAGGCCGGCGATCGGCTTCCAGGGGAACGCAAGCTCGTCGAGACCTTCTCGGTCAGCCGATCGACCGTGCGAGAGGCTATGCGAGTACTGCACGCGACAGGCCTGGTCGACTCTCGGCCAGGTGACCCGCGTGGCCCCGTCGTGATGCCGTTCACTGCCGAGGTGCTCGACGGGCCTCTGCAGCGAATGGCCGCCCAAGCAGGTACCACCAGAGTCGAGCTGCTGCAGTTTCGTTTTATCATCGATGGTGAGGCGGCCCTGCTTGCTGCCGCACATCACGATGACGAGGCGATCGGCGAGATCGCACGGCTGACTGATGAGATCCATCAGCTCCTCGAATCCGGTCAGGTCGGCCCCGAGACCTTCGGGCCGTGGCTCAAACGCTTTCATCAGGCGATTCGGGCAGCCGCAAAGAACCGTCTCATCGAAGTGAGCGGTGCCGCCATGAGTGACGCGTTGACGCACATTGCGCAGAGCCGACTCACGGAGCCGGGTGACCGTCAGCGTGTGGTGCAGCAGTCGGCCAAAGACGCAGGGCGTCTGCTTGAGGCGATCAGACAGGGAGAACCCGCTGAAGCCCGTCGACTGATGACCGGGAACATCTTTCGCTACTACGAGCAGGTGCTGACCGATGAAGAACAGACTGCGCTGAAGCCTTTGATCGGGTGAGGCACAACTGTGTTTCACGTGAAACATCTGGTTGTGGTGCACAGCAGATAGGCGCCGTCACTGTTTGTCGAGAACTTGGCGCCGCTTATGCCGCCAGATGCGCGATGCCCTGACGGTGCTGCACGGCCCGCTCCAACACATCTGTGAATGCCGGGTCGAACCACCGACCGAGTGTCTGCACGTAGCTCTTCGTCGGATGATTGTCGTCGATGTAGATCAGTCGACCGCCGATGGCAGGCGGGCAGCTGTCAGCAGTGCAGAACAAGTCGGCCAGATCCAGTGTGAGCACGCCGGGGTCGTTCGCCAGTGCTCCGGGTAGTGAGTCGGCCAGGTTGACGTCGGCGAGCACCTGTTCTCTGGGCACCGCACACTGGTCAACGGCCAGAATCGTATCCTGTGCCTGAGACACGCACAGGCTCGGTGCTGTCGAGAAACGGGGGTTGTCGCGCATGAGCACGACCGGGGTGCCCAGCTGCGTGATGCGTTGCACTTGGGTGACCAGCGCATCCTCGAAATGCACATCAGGCGAGTCGGCGACCGACACGTTGCCGACGGTGAACACGGCATCTGGGTGCTGTGTCGCAACCGCGTCGAGCATGGTGTCGTTCATGGCCTGGCAGTCGGCGATGCGCTGGGTCTCGTCGGGCCAGTATTTGCCAGTGCCCTCAGACTGCACCGGGCAGCCGCCGAGAATGAACGTGCGCAGCGTCCAGTTGTTGCGGTCGGCGAGCGGGGCGAGCAGGGTCATCCAGGTGTCGATGTGCGAGTCGCCGGCCACGAAGATCGTGCGGTGGGGCAGTGTCGTCGGGTCGGTCTCGTCGTCGGCCATGGCTGGGTCGTCGGCCGGTTGGTTGACGCAGGTGATCAGCTCACTGCCGTGCGCGTTGAGCGGGTCGCACTGCGACGACCAGTCGGCCCACTCGTTGTCGAGCCCGGTGACGGCGGGCTGCAGCGTCGTGAAGAGTTGTGGCCCCTGATAATCGGCAGTGAGGATGCTGGCGCCGGGATTGTCGGCGTTCGCACTGCGCCCGGTGATGCGGTTGATGTCGGCCTGCCAACCGACGACCACCATGCCGAGGACGACGGCGATGCCCACGACCCGGATGGTTGGGCGGCGGCTGACGCGAAGGGTGCGCGCGATGTGCGGATGCCGTGTGAGGAACGGGGCACGTGCTGTCGCGCTCGCAGTGGGTGGGCGCGGGGCGCGAATCGGCTTCTCGATGAAGGTCGTCGTCAGCCAGGCCAGACCGATCGCAGCCACGATGACCACGACGCCCTGCCAGGCGGTGAGCGCTGTCGAGCGGGTGCTCGCCTGCCAGAGGGTCATCAGCGGCCAGTGCCAGAGATAGATGCCGTACGAGATGCCGCCGAGCCAGGTGAGCGGCCGGCTCGCGAGCAGGCGGTCGGTGCCGAACCGGCTGCTGGTACCGGGCTCGCGGCCGGTGTTCGTCGAGATGAAGATCAGTGCGGCGAAGGCGAGGGGCACGGCGGCGATGGCTCCCGGAAAACTCGAGGAGACATCCGCAATCTGGCCGAAGACCAGCAGGCCGAGCACGCCCAGCCAGCCGGCCGCGAGTCGCATCGGGCGCGCGACACGCAGGTGGGGCAGCACCATGGCGAAGAGGCCGCCGGCGGCGAACTCCCAGACTCGCGCAAGGGTGTCGTAGTAGGCGAAGGGTTGGCGGGTGCCGGTGGTGATGATCGAGTATGCGAGGGATGCTGCACCGACGAGCAGCAGAGCTCCGGCGACGAACGGGGTGGGTCGGCGGTGCAGGAGGCGAGCGACGAGCACGGCGAGGCCGATCAGCAGCGGCCAGGCGAGAAAGACCTGCATCTGCACGGCCATGGCCCAGAAGTGCTGCACGGGGCTCGCGATGTCGTCGTTGTGAATGTACGAGACGTTGTTTGTGGCGAGCACCCAGTTGACTGTGAACATCGCCGCCGAGGTGAGCTCGTCGACGATCTGTCGCCACCATGCCATCGGGGTGATCAGGATGCTGGCGATGGCGGTGGCCGCGAGCACCGTCCAGGCTTGGGGCAGCAGGCGTTTGAACTGATTGCCCCAGAAGCGGCGCAGCTCTCGCAGGCCCTCGCTCGGTGAGGCGGTGGTGAAACGACGAAGCAGAGACGCGGTCATGAAGTAGGCCGAGATGAAGAAGAACAGGTCGACGGCGCCTGAGACCCGGTGAAACCAGATGTGGTAGGCGGCAACCAGCAGGGCGGCGAGTGCTCGCAGGCCCTGGATGTCGGTTCTGTATCCGTTCGTTTGCTTGTTGTTCATCGTCTGTACAGGTTAGACGATGGGGTATTGGCCTTCGTCTCGCATCGCCTGTGTGAGGGCAGAGGTGAAAGCTTGATCGAAGGCCGGAATCATCGTGCGCACGTAGGTCTTGGTGGGGTGACTCTTGTCCAGGTAGATGAGTACCCCACCAATTGCTGGTGGACACCGGGTGTCCGTGCAGAACTGATCGGACAGATCCATGGTGACAACACTTGGGTCGCTGAAAAGCGGTTCGGGGAAAGCTTCGTCGTAGGCTGCCGGAGCCAGCACATCATCGCGGTTGACAGAGCACTTCTCTACACCGACCTGGTAGTCCCGTTGTTCGGCGATGCATGTGTTGGGATCGGCGGCGAACCTCGGGTTGTCACGGAGCACAATGATCGGGATATCGAGCTGACGCAGCTGTTCGACACGTGATATGAATCGCGAATCGACGGTGAGTTCGGGGCTGCCGGGCACAGAGCGATTGCCTGTGGTGAAGATCGCATCGGGTCGTTCTTCTCGGATACGATCGAGCGCGATCTGGTTCTGGGCGGCACACGTATCCGTCGTATCCGCAGTCAGCTCGGCCTGATCATCGCTGTACGCGTGCATATCACAGCCGGGGCCCACGATTGACTTGATGCGCCACTGGTGCCTTTGTGCCAGCGGAGCCAAGGCTGTCATCCAAGTATCAACGTGAGAGCTGCCTGTGACAAAAACGGTTGGGTGCGCGTCAGCTGCGTCTGCGGGGCGCCCGTCATAGGTGCATTCGCTGATCTCCTGCCCGTAGGCAGCGTGAGTTTCGCACGTTGGAGACCATTCTGGCCATTGCGACGAGAGCGATGCCAGTGAAGGCTGCAGGGTATCGAAGAGTTGAGGGCCATCGTATCCCGGCTGCAGCACTGCCGCACCCGGATTGTCGGAGCCGTTGGCAACCTTGGTGAGCTGACGGATGTGGGTGGCCCAGAGAGTCATCACCAAGACCAGGCACAACCCAATGGCCCCAATGCCCTGCAAGGCTTTGCTTGGCACGACGATGGTGCGTCTCGTCGGCTGGAGCGAACGTCTGCGCGGCGCTGTCGAAGGCGCGGCTCGGCGCAGAGGGGCCTCGACGAACTTGGTCGTCAGCCAGGCTAGCGCGATTGCCAGTTCGATCGCCACCACGCCCTGAGCGAATGACAGCTGGTCTTGCCCGTTGCGAGCAAGCCAGAGGGTCAGAATAGGCCAGTGCCACAGGTACAGGCCATAGGAGTTGGCGCCGAGCCAGGTGACGGGCCGCCGCGAGAGCAGATACTCGGTGCTGAACTTGCTGCCGGTCTCGGTCGAGATGAAGATGAGCGCGGCGAATGCCAATGGCACCGCAGCGATGAAACCCGGGAAGCTTGCAGAGACATTGACCAACATGCCGAAGCACAGCAGGCCCACGAGCCCGACCCAGCCTGAGAGCAGACGCAGTATGCGTGGAATGCGCAGGTATGGCAGCACGATGGCGAAAATGCCGCCGGCTGCGAACTCCCAGAACCGAGTGAAGGTGTCGTAATAGGCGAGGGGCTGGTTGACGCTGGTGAGAAAGACCGAATAGCCGAGCGAGATCAAACCCAATCCGCACAGTGCGATGAAGACTGATCTGCGAGACGACACGCCCAAGCGGCGTGCCACCCGGATGGTGCCCCATATGATCATCGGCCAGATGAGATACACCTGCAGCTGTACGGCCATGGCCCAGTAATGCTGCAAGGGGGAAGGCACATCGCCTGCGTGCAGGTAGTCATTGCCGTGCGCTGCGAGCACCCAGTTCACCACGAACGTGGCGGCAGCGATGACCTCACTGATGATTTGCCGCCACCACGTGATCGGCATGATGATCCACGTCAGCAGAGCGGTGACGACTAAGACCGTCCACGCTTGGGGAAGCATGCGCTTCAGGAGGTTGGTCCAGAACCGACGCACTTGGCTCCACTGATCACCGGCCGTCTCTCCAGCGAGACGACGCATCAGTGAAGCGGTCATGAAGTAGGCCGAGATGAAAAAGAAGAGATCGACCGCGCCAGAAACTCGATGGAACCAGATGTGATAGATGGCGACAAGCAGAGCGGCTACGGCGCGCAGGCCCTGAATATCGTTGCGGTACTTGGGTGAAGGCATGACTGACCAATGCTACCGGAAGCGTTCTAGCCTCCAGCAAGAGCGCGGCTGGCAGCCGCTCGGCCGGGATCGGTGCGGTGATCGGCGTGTGATCCGCGAGTTGCTTCAGATGCTTGTGATCAGCGGGGTCTCTGGTCGGAGGACCTTGCTGAGGCGGGGAAGACCACTTTGGCGTACAGGATATAGTTCCACATCATGGAAACCCCTGTGGCCAGGAGTTTCGCAATGAGCAGAACAGCGCCGTCGTTGAGCCGATGACCGGAGAGATTCGCGATGACTGGGGAAACCAGCGTGATGACGAGGGGCTGCAAGACCCAGAGCGCAAAGAGAGTGACCAGCACGAAAAGTGCCATCTGGCGGGGCAGGGATCCCTGGCACGCCTTGAACGTGTAGCTGCGATTGGCGAAGAAGCTCACCACGAATGCGATACCTGTCGAAATGATGTTCGCTGGGATTGTATGGACCCCGAGTGCGACGAGAGCGAACAGCAGCCCGAAATCGATCAGGGTATTCATTCCCCCGATCAAGAGGAACCGAAGCTGGGTTTGTCGTACGCTCATTCAAGCCTTCAGATATGGTCGTGGAGCTCCCCCGCAGTCGGGTGCACGTGCACGCCACTGCTGGAGCAGGTGGCTTCACTCGTCAAGGCACGTACAATGGGAGCGTATGTCTGCGGTCAGGTGATCCAGACTCCAGCAATCATATAGAAGATTGGAACGCACTCAGTGGATCTGCTCATCGTCGGCTCCGGCTTCTTCGGGCTCACCATCGCCGAGCGTGCGGCGACCCAGCTCGGACTCAAGGTCACTATTATCGAGCGCCGCGGCCATATCGGTGGTAATGCGTACAGCGAGATTGATCCCGAGACGGGCATCGAGTATCACAAGTACGGAGCACACCTCTTCCATACTTCCAACGAGCATGTGTGGGAGTATGTGAATCGGTTCACTAAGTTCACCGACTATCAGCATCATGTCTATGCCAACTATAAGGGCGTGGTCTACCCGCTGCCGATCAACCTTGGCACGATCAACCAGTTCTTCAGCGCAGCATACAGCCCTGACGAGGCGCGCGCGCTCGTCGCCGAGCAGGCTGCTGAGCTCAAGGGGAAAGAGCCGGAGAACTTGGAGGAGAAGGCCATCTCGCTGATCGGGCGTCCCCTCTATGAAGCCTTCATCAAGGGGTATACAGCCAAGCAGTGGCAGACTGACCCCAAGAAGCTGAGCCCAGGCATCATTAACCGTCTGCCCGTGCGGTACACATACGACAACCACTATTTCAAGGACACCCATGAGGGTCTGCCGGTTGATGGATATACTCCGTGGCTGGAGCGCATGGCCGATCACCCCAACATTGAGGTGAAGCTCAATACCGATTTTTTCGATGAGTCGCAGCCTCTGAACAAGAAGGCACTCGTCGGCAAGGTGCCGATCGTCTACACGGGGCCGCTCGACGCCTACTTTGACGACCAATTGGGCTCCCTGTCGTGGCGCACCCTGGACTTCGAGAAAGAGGTCAAGCCCACCGGCGACTACCAGGGCACGCCGGTGATGAACTATGCAGATCAGGATGTGCCATTCACTCGCATCCACGAGTTCCGTCACTTCCACCCGGAGCGTGACTATCAGTCGGAGAAAACGCTGATTATGCGCGAGTACTCCCGTTTCGCCGGAGAGGGTGATGAACCGTACTACCCGGTGAACACCCCAGAGGACCGAGAGAAGCTGCAGGGGTATCGTGAGCTGGCTGACAATGAACCCCAGGTTCTCTTCGGCGGACGACTCGGAACCTATCAGTACCTCGACATGCACATGGCGATCGGATCCGCGTTGAGCAGGTTCGACAACGTCGTGCGCGGATGGTTCGCCTAGGCTGCAGACCGGCCGAAAGGCCTGGAAGGATCGCACATGACTACGAAATCGACAACAGCTTCCAAGGCTGCACCTCCGGCCCATGCCTACGAAACAGTGCATCGGGTTGTCTTCCCGACCAGTGAAGATCCGACGCTTCTGCCGCTCTACGTGGACTGGGGTGTGGTGATCTCACCGCGTGGGATCACCATGGACGATTTCACGGGCAGTCGCATGCGTGGTGAAGTCTTGACGGCTCTCGCACTCGACAAGCGCCTTGACGATGCCGAGCTGCCGAAGACCCGACTGATCGACGTCGAGAGACGTGCAGCGACGATCCCGGCGACTGAACGTGCATCGTTTGCAACGTACTTCAATGCCTTTCCGGCAGCCTATTGGCGTCAGTGGACGAACGCTGATTCTGTGAGACTCACCCTGCAGCTCGAAGGCAGAGGCTTGGTCGATGTCATTCGTTCGGATGCGCGGGGCACGTATCAGCGTGTCGACGGCGCAGTTCACGAAGATGGTACCCTCGCCTTCGACCTTGAGCTCAAGCACTTCGGTGACGGAGGATGGCTGTGGTTCGAGATCGAAGCCGATCAGGGCCCGGTCAGACTCAAGTCTGCTGATTGGTCGGTTTGCTCGGAATTCCGCCGAGCCGACGAGGACAGCAAGCTCAGCGTGGCGATCACCACATACAACCGCCCTGACGACTGCATCGTGCAGATGCGTCGGTTTGCCGACTCACCTGAGCTGCTTGAACGTCTTGACCAGCTGATGATCACCGATCAGGGCACGAAACACGTCGAAGCAGCAGACGGTTTCACTGAGGTCAGAGAACGTCTGGGTAAACAGTTCCGTCTCATTCAGCAAGGTAACCTTGGAGGTTCGGGGGGCTTTGCACGTGGGCAGCTTGAGGGTGCGGCAAATCCCGATACCACCTACGTGATGCTGCTCGACGATGATGTTGATGTGGAGACAGAGTGCATTCTGCGGGCACTGAATTTCGCTGACTACACACACAAGCCGATGCTGGTAGGCGGGCAGATGCTCAACCTCTACGAGCGCTCACGCATGTTCACCTTTGGTGAGCAGGTCAACATGGAGGGCTTTAACTACTCCTCATCGAACTCTCGCATCAACAACGTTGACTATGCTCGAGACGGATTGCGTGTCAACGCTTGGCTGCACCCACGTGTTGACGTTGACTACAACGCGTGGTGGATGTGTCTGATCCCCGTTGAGACCATCAAGAAGATTGGCCTGTCGCTCCCGCTCTTCATCAAATGGGATGACGTGGAGTACGGTATTCGCGCCAAAGAACACGGTTACCGAACAGTGACTCTGCCGGGGGTCGCTGTCTGGCACATGCCGTGGACCGCCAAAGATGACCGGCTCGACTGGCAGGCATACTTCCATCAGCGCAACCGGTGGGTTGCGGCATTGCTGCATTCTCCCTATGCGCATGGTGGCATCCTGGCAAAACAGAGCTTCGCCAGCGACGTCAAACATCTTGTTTCCATGCAGTACGCCGCAGTCGAGTTGCGATTGCGTGCATTGGAAGATGTGCTCAAGGGGCCTGCGGAACTCCCGAAGGTGCTGGCAACGAAAATGCCCGAGATGCGTCAGCTGCGCAAGAACTTTCCGGACGGTCGCCAGTTGAACCTTCCCAGTGATTACCCGGAGGTAGCTGGAGAACGTCGAGGTGTCCCACAGGCACCAAAAGGCCACCTTGACTTCTGGATGAAGGCTGCCCTCGCTACCCTTCGACAGCTTTCGCCTAGCCCGAAGAAGGCGGCGAGCGAGCATCCGCAGGCACGCGTGCTGGCCATTGAATCGCAGTGGTGGCATTTGGCCAATTTGGACTCAGCGCTCGTCTCGAGCTCGGATGGTACGGGTGCATCATGGTACGTACGTGATCGCGCGACGTTCACATCACAGCTCAAGAGAAGCATCAAGCTGCATGTGAAGCTGTACCGAAATTGGGCACGAATTGCGAGACTGTATCGCGACCAGAGCGACCTGTTGATGTCTGCTGACAGCTGGCGACGAACACTGGCAGAAGATGAACCGGTGGAGAAAGTCGGAAGGTGATTCAAACACTTGGCGCTTGGCTCGCTCTGTGGCCGACTTTTCTCCTTGCAATCTTCCTCATATGGGGCTTGGGTATGCCGTTTGTCTGGTTGGCCGGTGCCCGTGGCCGTCTCACGTGGATGTGCAGCCCGGTCGTCAGCGCTGGTCTTATTGCTGGTGCCGCCACAGCTCTACCGGCCTTTGGAGTCTCTTGGGGGTTCAAGGGACTTCTCCTGGTGTGGGCTGGCTGTCTTATCGCCGCTGTTGGAGCATGGGGGCTCTTCTTCCGACGCTCGCGTTGGGGCCGGCTACGGCTCCCCTCGACGAGAACACGAACACGGTGGATGGACACTTTCCCGGGGCTCGTACTCGGCGCTGGAGTAATCGGTCTGACGGTCGGCCGGGTGATCGGTGATCCAGAGAATTTTGCACAACGTTTTGACAACATCTTTCACCTGAATGCGATCCGATACATTCTCGACACTGGCGACGCTTCGCCATTATGGATCGGGACGCTCGTTTCCGGTGATACTCCACCGGGGTTCTATCCTTCGGGCTGGCACGCACTTGTTGCCCTGCTCGTCAGCGCGTCGTCGGGAGTATCAATTCCCGCCGCAGTGAATGTGGCGACAATCTTGATCTGTGGGCTGGTGTGGGCTGGAGGTGTGGTCTTTCTTGGCCAGGTCGTGGCTGGACCTCGGCTCGTTGTGGGAATTTGCAGTGGGATAGCTGCTGCGGCTTTTTCGGCTTTTCCATTGTTCTTCCTCGAGTGGGGGACGCTCTACCCCAACCTATACGGATTCAGCTTCATGCCGGCTGTCATGGCTTTGACACTGGTCATTTGCGGTTTGACTCGGGTACAGCTAGGGCCTCGGAGAATCGCATTGACCCTTCTCCTACTGAGCGTTCCTGGACTCGCCTTAGTCCATCCAAGTGCGCTGCTGTTCAGTGCTCTGCTGATGTCGATTGCAGGGGTTTTCAGCCTCTTTCGACGCTACCCCGGATTAGACCTGAGACAGAAATGGGTTCACGCTTTCGCAGCGGTGACAATTGTCCTGCTCTTCTCCCTTCTCTGGTGGAAATTGCGGACTCCAGTTGCTGACTCATCCCGGCATCAAGGCAGAGTGACGATGGCGCAGGGCTTCGGAGAGTGGCTGGGCAACGCACCCGTAGGGCATGCTTTTGCCCTGGTCGTCAGCTTCGCCGTGCTGTGGGGAGGGTGGAAGGCCTGGACGCTTCACAGGAGGGTATTGGTTCTCTGGTGGGCCGCAACGGGTGTCATGTATGTGTTCACAGCCTCTTTCGATCCGGGCCTGCAGCAGGTCATTCGTGAGATTCTCACCGGAGGGTTCTATACGGATCAGTATCGCGTGGCCGCTTTGACTGCGATAACAGCGGTCCCGCTGGCCATACTTGGACTGGTCTCTTGCTTCGATGCTGTGACTACCTGGTCGACCAAAATCGCGGTGCTTCTTGATTGGATTCGTCCTGCAGCGGTGAAGGCGCTGGCGCTGACGATTCTCGCCATTCTCACCGTCGGGCTGACGCAGATCCACGTTGTTCAAGCCACGGCGGGTAAGGTAACTCCCTTCTTCCGCAACACTGGAGACGCAGAGATCTTGACAGGGGATGAGAGAGCGGTACTCGAGAAAGTCGGCGACCTGGTACCACAAGGTGCAACGATTATTGTGAATCCGGGCACGGGTGCTGCCTTTGCGTATGCGCTTGCCGATCGCAGAGTGACGGAGTCAGCAATCTTGAATATTCCCACTGAGCAGGAGCAAGTTCTTCGCCGTTCGCTCGACGATATCGATAGTATGCCTGCCGTGTGCCAGGCCGTCCGGAGTTTGCAGGCCTATTACGTCTTAGACTTTGGGAATGGGAACACGCTGAATACAACATTCGCCAATGGCTATGAAGGCTTCGAAGATCTCACATCATCTGATTTTCAGACGCTCTATCAAATGGGGAGTGCAAGGCTGCTGCGCATTGAAGGTTGCTGATGGCTGAGCGACGAGGGGACTCCAGAGGGAAGTTGCTGCAGAGGTTCTTTGGATTCAGCACACTCCCGCTGATTGGCTCCCTCAGCTCGCTTGTTCTTCTCCCTGTCGTCTCGCGCATGGCCGGTGTCGATGGGTGGGCCGCTATTGGTCTTGGACAGGCAGTGGGGTCGTTCTGCGGCATCGCGGTGAGCTACGGCTGGAATACTGTGGGCGGTGCGAGAATCGCCTTGGCGAAATCGTCTGCAGACAGGCTGAGAATCTATCAGGAGAGTCTGCTCACTCGTCCTGCACTGCTGGTGCTTCTATCCATCGTGAGCTGTGTCGCTCTGTCGCTGACCCTCGACATGGATGCCCAGGTCACAACTCTCTGTCTTATGATGACGGTGGCAGCGATGATCACCGGCATGTCCTTCGCCTGGTTCGCGGTGGGGGAAGGGAAACCTTCACTCATTCTGAGATTCGAGACGATCCCCACCGTTGTCTGCATGATCGTGTCGGCTGTCGTCATAATCCTCACGGGGAACCTGCTGTGGTATCCGATCGGGATAGCATCTGGGCCATTGATCGGGCTGCTTTTGTTCCACCGACACGTCTTGGGGCGTGGTCTACCGAGAGTTGACTCGGCGTTCCGAGATGTTCGTCACGCGTTCAGGGTGAACGGACAGCCTGCGCTCATCGAGCTGGCCGGTGGGCTCTACACTGCGGCACCTGTGACGGCGGCAGCTATTGCAGCCGGTGTCGCGGCAACTGCAGAGATGACTTCTGCTGACAAGCTCTACAGGTTGGCGACGATGGCGGTCATGGTGCTTGGCAACACGTTGCAGAGCTGGGTGCTCGAAACCGACCAGCGGGGCACTCGTCTGCGCAGACAATGGATGGGCATAGCGGCTCATCTGATTCTCGGAATCGTGGGATTCCTCGGTCTGACACTGCTCGGGCCGTGGCTCACCCGCGTTGCCTTCGGCACCGAGGTAGCGGTATCGGGACCAGTACTCATGGCCTATGGTGTAGTCTTTCTGCTCATTTCTGTTTCTACCCCGCTGAATCGCAATGTTCTGATCCCTGCAGGCAAGACCTCGACCGTGTTGGTTGCAACGGCCTCTGCCGCGATCTGCTCTGTCCCGGCCATGCTCGTTGGGGGGCATCTGTGGGGAGCGCTGGGAGTAGCCTTAGGATTCGTGGTCAGCGAGATTGCTGTTTTCTCGATTCTCGCACCGAGCGCGATGATCGAGCTGAAGAGGGAACGCCGATTCGGAGTACCGAACGAGAAGAGGGATGGTGAGGCATGACAGGCGCGATTGCCCTAGCAGCATACAAACCTGATCCAGAGCTGTTCGCTCGTCAGCTTCGATCTCTGCAGGCACAGTCTGTTGAGGATTTTGTCTGTGTCATATCTGCAGACGGCGAACCTGATCAAGTTCTTGAGCTCGTCCGCGAGTCCACTGACAATGACTCGCGCTTCTCTGTATCAGGGTCTGACGAGCGCGTGGGGTTCTATCGCAACTTCGAGAGAGCGCTGCGAGCTTGTCCAGATGACGCAGATTGGTACGGCTTCAGCGATCAGGACGACTATTGGTACCCTGAAAAGCTTGAGAAGCTCATTCCTGCTCTCGACCAGCACTCGCTGGTGTCCGGACAAGCCCGAATCGTCCAGTATCCGAGCGGCAGAGTTATCAAGGAGAAGACCGACCGTCGGGCGGTGTCGCTGTCTGAGTTTCTCCTGATCAATCAGTTCTCCGGTGCGATGATGCTCTTTTGCCCAGAGGCCCGAACACTTGCACTCCCATTCCCGGGTCTGTCTTCACGTTCAGAGGTACATGATCACTGGGTTGCGGCCTGTGCCGGTGCACTGGGCTCCGTGGCGGTCATCGACGAGACGCTTCAAGACTATGTTCAGCATGGTGGCAACGTCATCGGAGAGCAAAGCCTCCAAGAGCGACGCAGTGATCCGTTGAAGACTCTGGGCATACTCCGGGGCATCGCCCGCAAGTATGAACGATCGGGCTCTCCTGTAGCTATGACGCGAGCAGTCTTTCGAATGGGTACCGGCTGGCGCGACCTTATGGTGGGCACGCTGAGCGAGCGTCTTTCGAGCTATTCTCCACAGCTCTTGGAAGCCCAGCAGCATTTCCTGCGAGATGGCCTCATCGAGTATTCGAAGTGGCTCCAGCATGAGCAGCAGGAAGGGTTTCTGGACGTTGGATCGGTGCGTGAATTGACGGTCAGCCGGGCTCTTGCGCCCTTGTTCCGCAGGAAGGGCCAGGCAGGGTACGACGCTCATGAGTGACATCAAGTTCGCCATCATGCTGCCCTACTATGGCCCGAAGGCGCTTCTCCAGCAGGCCGTGCAGAGCGTGCTTCGTCAGCAGACAGCCACTGGGTGGTCGCTCACCATTCTTGACGACGCATATCCTGACGAATCTGCAGGCCGTTGGGCGAAGGGTCTGAACGATCCGCGAATCACATACATCCGTAACCCGAAAAACTTGGGGTTGGCCCTGAACTTCCAGAAGGCGTTGGAGCTCTCTGCCGGGACGTACACGATCTTGCTGGGCTCTGACGATGTGCTGTTGCCGAACTACATCGAGGAACTCGATCGGCTGACGGGTATCGCCCCTGATGCTGACATTGTGCAGCCCGGAGTCAGCGTGATCGATCAAACCGGGCAAGAAGTCAGACCCCTCGTAGACCGAGTGAAAGCGGCGATCAGGCCACGCCTGAAAGGCGGAACAGAGCGCATACTGTCGGGAGAGACCCTTGCCGTGAGTCTGCTCCGAGGCGACTGGGCGTACTTCCCCTCCATCGCCTGGAAAACCGCCAGCGTACAAGGGTTTGGCTTTGACTCGGGCATGGAAACAGCTCTTGACCTGCGGCTGCTCTTGAGCGTCATAGGTGACGGCGGCAGCATGATAATCAGCGACGAAGTCTGCTTCACCTATCGCAGACACAAGAAGTCTGTCTCATCTGAGCTTGCCCGTGAAGGCGGCAGATTCACTGAGGAAGAGGAGCTGTTCCGAGAGTTCGAGCAAAAGTTCGCCGCTCAGGGATGGCGCAGGGCGCAGCAGGCCGCACGTTGGCACATCACCTCTCGTGCATATCGCCTGCTCAGTCGGCTGCAGCCCAAAGCTCGTGGTCGTGAGTGAGGATCACTGCGTCGTCTCTGCTGGGCGTTGTCCTTTGACTCCTTGCCTGGCGTCCCGAAGCGCGGCTCGAACCGCCAGACGGTTCGCAGATCTGTTCTTGTCAACCGTGACTGACAAGATCACTGAGGGAATATCCATGAATTGCCGCCGCAGGACTCGCCGCCAGCCGATGCCGCGCTTGTGCGTCCGGGCGACGAGTATCGAGTTCCGAGTGATGTAGTACATGCGGAGTGGGTTGTGCCGGGCCACGGTGACTTGGTGCCCAAATATGCGCACGGGGCGCCCAAACACCTCAAGGGGAGTCGGCTCGCCGATCGCATGAGAGAGATCGGTCCCGTCTACGGCGAGTAGGGAACGACCCTGCTCGAGGCACCGGTAGTTGAAGTCTGTATCGACGCCATCGATGACCAGGCCCTCATCGAAGGGGCCAACAGCGTCCAAGGTCTCCACGGGAATGACAGCTCCCGATTGAATCGGGTCGAACAGATGAGCCCAGCGTCCTTCGGCACCGTGTGAGTCTCGTTTGACCTGTCGTCCCGCGATGGAGCTGGGAGCCAGAAGGCCGACTTCGACGTCATCGGTACGTGCTTGTGCGAGCTGCTGGAGCGCGGAAGCTGCGTAGCCACGCGGGAGTCGAGAGTCCTGGTCAATTGTGAGTATCGCCCGTATCAGCGGGGACTTTCTCGCTTGATCGATTCCGACGTTCAGAGAGTTTGCGATGCCGAGGTTCTGCGGCTTCCGGATAATCCTGATCTTCACGCCGGAAACCGCTTCGCGACTCTCGAGTGCGCGCAGCGCTGCATTGGATCTGTTCTGGTCCGATCCGTCATCAACGACGATGATCTCGCCGATCTCATTCTCGATCAGAGACTGGACACATTCGAGCAGGCCAGCATCAGGGCGATACGTGGGGATCACCGCTGCCAGACCGGTAGACGTCATGAACGCTCGTCCTTCGCGTCGAGACCTTCATCGGCCCGGTTGACGAGTTCCACCTGGGTGCGCAGGATAGCGACTTCCTCGGCCAGTCGGCGTGTGCGCCCTTCGCTGCGGGAGAGCTCCCATGAAAGGTGGACGGAGACTCCCACGAGCAGAGCCAGGGTCATGGCGAACAACAGGTTTGAGGGAACCTGAATACCTACGAGCTCGGAGAGCCAGTAGAGGATCCGTGGGAAGATCGCCAGTATGAGCGTGGCAACCCCGAGCGTCATCCAGAGTATTGCGTACTTCTCCTTGAGCTTCTGCCGTCTGACTAAGTCGAGGAGCAGAACCAGTACTGCGAGAACGAAGATCGCTGCGAGCACTCTCACTGTCGAACTCCTTCTCTCTTGGGCTTTGCGCCGGGCGTGCGCCGGATGAGTGCGAAGCCCAAGGCCAGTCCTGATCTTCCCAGGTAGATCGCGGCCTTCCACGGTGAATGGCTGGGTACTCCGCCTTGCCGCGGGCGCATTGCGACAGGAACCTGCTGCACGATACACCCCGCTCGGATCGCGCCGACCAGCGAATCGATGGTGTCGCCGAGGTACTCGGCAGGATAGTGACGCACGTACTGGTGTATTGCCTTCTCACTTGCAGCCCGAAAACCGGACGTCACATCGGTCAGTCTGGTCTTGGCCAGTCGTGACAGCACGCCGGCGAGCACGTTCATCGCCCACTTGCGCGGCCCATGAACCTCATATTCGCCGACGTCGGCAAACCGTGCGCCGATAACGATGTCGGCTCCGGCATCCACAGCGTCAAGCAGCTTCTGCACGTCCTTGGGGTTGTGTTGGCCATCAGCGTCAAGCTGCACTGCCCTGGTGAATCCCATTCGCTCGGCAAATGTGAAGCCGGCACGCATGGCTGCCCCGACGCCCATGTTGAACGGCAGCTGAAGCACGACAGCACCAGCTTCACGCGCTATGTCTGGCGTGGCATCCTCTGAGCCGTCATCGACTACGAGGACGACGCACCTCGGGCCATTCTGCTGAACGTCACGAATGGTCGACCCGATGACTGCCGACTCGTTCCATGCTGGCATGATCACGAGTGGCAGCGAGGTATCGAGGCCGAGTGATGTCAACGATCTCCCCAGACCTGGCTGACGTATTCACCGAGTGCCTCCGCTGCGGTCGGAATCGAGAAGCCGGTGCTCTCTATGCGGTTGACGCAGAGCGTGCTGTGCGTGGGCCTCGGTGCAATCCCCGTCTTCCCCTCGAAGTAGGCGGCAGTGGTGATGGGTGTGACGTCTTCGGCATCTGCTCCCGCAGCTGCGAAGAGAACCTTTGCGACGTCTGCCCAGCTTTGGGTAGGCCCGGTGTTGCTGACGTTGTAGGTGCCGAAGGGTGCCTTGATGTCGATGAGATGTCGAATCGCCGAGGCCAGCGTATCGGTGAAGGTCAGGCGCCCGTACTGGTCATCGACAACGCTGGGGTGTACACCCTTCTTGGCAAGACTCCACATCGTGCGCACGAAGTTGTTGCCGTCGCCGATGACCCAGCTGGTGCGGATCGTGTAGTGGCTCGGTAAAGTGGTCACGATCTGGTCTGCTGCAGCCTTAGTCTGCCCGTAGACGCCGAGTGGTGATAACGCCTCGGACTCATCGTGTAGCTGCTCGGTGCCGTCGAAGACATAGTCGCTGGAGACGTTGACCAAGGTGGCATGGTTGTCGCGTGCGATTTCAACCAGTTGGCGTACGGCATCGACGTTGACTTTCCACGCAGTGCGCCGACCCTCAGGGCTTTCTGCGCCGTCGACATTCGTGTATGCCGAAGCGTTAATGATCACGCCGACATTAGACCAGTCATAGTCAGAGGCGAGCGTGTCGCTGCTCATGTCGATCACGGAACGATCGGCGTAGGCAGCTTCATCTCCATATTCTGCGTGCAGCGCCCGGCCGAGCTGCCCATTGGCCCCGAGGACCAAAGTGGTGCGTGGAACGACAGGCTTCGCATCTGCAAGCATCGGATGCTTGCGGTCTTTGTCAGAGAGCTCCGCGCGGTCGAGCGGGATCGGCCACTCAATGGCGAGTATCGGGTCGGCCAGGTTGACGAAAGAGTACTGGTCGAGCTTGTCTGCAGACCAGTGAGCGTTGACGAGGTATGAATAGGCCGTGGCGTCTTCGAGTGTTTGAAAGGCGTTGCCAACTCCGCGCGGAACAAAGATCGCTTGGTCGGGCCGGATGACCTGCGTGTGGATGGCGCCGAAACTCGGCCCCTTCCTCAGATCAACCCAAGCGCCAAAGATTGCGCCAGTCGCCACTGAGATGTACTTGTCCCAGGGCTCCGCATGTATACCTCTCGTCGTGCCGCGGGTCGCGTTGAACGAGATGTTGTTCTGCACGGGGCCGAAATCTGGGAGACCGAGCGGCAGCTGCTTCGCTCGCTGCCAGTTCTCCTTGAACCACCCACGGTTGTCACCATGAACGGGGAGGTCAAACACGACCAGACCGGGGATGTCGGTCTCCGTGGCAGTCAGATCACGCTCATAGTGCAGGTCGTCACTCACGTTTGCCATCTCCTCTTACTGCCCGGCCTTCGCGTACTTCGCTTCCACTTCCGCCTTCTGGGGAGCCCACCACTCTTCATGCTCGGTGTACCAGGCAATCGTGTCGGCCAGCCCAGAGCGAAAATCAGTGAACTTCGGCTGCCATCCGAGTTCTGCTCGCAGCTTGCTCGAATCGATCGCGTAGCGCAGGTCATGACCAGGGCGGTCATTCACATGATCGTAGTCATGGGGGTCCTTGCCCATCAGCTCGAGGATGAGCTCTACGACGGTCTTATTGTTCTGCTCGCCGTCGGCTCCGATGAGGTAAGTCTCGCCGATGCGCCCCTCTTCGAGTACTTTGAGCACAGCCGAAGAATGGTCGTTGGTGTGGATCCAATCGCGCACGTTCAGACCGGCCCCGTACAGTTTCGGCCGGATGCCCGCCACGACATTGGTGATTTGCCGAGGGATGAACTTTTCGATGTGCTGGTAGGGGCCGTAGTTGTTCGAGCAGTTCGAGATCGTCGCCTGCACGCCGAACGAACGCACCCATGCCCGAACGAGGAGGTCGCTGCCGGCCTTCGTCGATGAGTACGGCGATGAGGGGTTGTACGGAGTGTGCTCGGTGAACCGGGCGGGATCGTCCAGCTCGAGGTCGCCGTAGACCTCATCTGTCGAGATGTGATGGAAGCGCACATTGTGGCGGCGGACGGCCTCGAGCAGCGTGTAGGTGCCGATCAGATTCGTATCGATGAAGGGGCGTGGGTTCTGGAGAGAATTGTCGTTGTGTGACTCGGCAGCGTAGTGCACTACTGCGTCTGCCTTTTCCACTAAGGCGTCGACGAGGTCAGCGTCGGCGATATCACCCTTTACGAAAGACACGCGGTCTTCGGGGAGGCCAGCGATGTTCGCGAGATTCCCCGCGTACGTCAGCTTGTCGAGCACGGTCACGTGCCAGTCCGGGCGCTCGGCCACGACATGATGCACGAAATTCGATCCAATGAACCCGGCGCCGCCGGTCACAATCACTTCAGCCATGGCTCCCATCCTACTGGGCGCGCGCGAGGTCTCCCTGTTGTGAGGCTGGTATGTGGGAGAATGGCAGCATGCGTGGAATCATTCTGGCCGGTGGCACCGGCTCTCGACTGCACCCGATCACTTACGGCATCAGCAAGCAGCTGGTTCCTGTGTACGACAAGCCGATGATCTACTACCCGCTTTCAACGCTCATCCTCGCGGGCATTCAGGACATCCTGATCATCACGACGCCGCACGACGCTGAGCAGTTTCAGCGCCTGCTCGGAGATGGCTCTCAGTTCGGGATCAACCTGACCTATACGGTTCAAGCATCCCCGGATGGCTTGGCCCAGGCCTTCGTTCTCGGCGAAGACCACATCGGCGATGACGATGTCGCTCTGGTGCTCGGGGACAACATCTTCTACGGCGCCGGTCTGGGAACTCAGCTCAAGCGATTCGACGATCTTCACGGTGCAGCCGTCTTCGGCTACTGGGTCTCTGACCCCACAGCCTATGGCGTTGTCGAGTTTGACGAGAACGGCAAGGCCATCAGCCTTGAGGAGAAGCCCAAACAGCCGAAGAGCAACTACGCCGTGCCGGGTCTCTACTTCTATGACAATCAGGTCGTGGAGATCGCCAAGGGGCTCAAACCTTCAGCGCGAGGTGAGCTCGAGATCACCGACCTGAACCGTGTCTATCTTGACCGTGGAGAGCTGCAGGTGGAGATTCTTCCTCGAGGCACCGCATGGTTGGACACCGGAACGTTTGACAGCCTGAACGATGCCACCAACTTCATCCGAACAGTGCAGGCGCGGCAGGGGCTGTTTGTGGGATCCCCCGAGGAGACTGCTTGGCGGCAAGGATTCCTCAGCGACGACGGGCTCCGTGCCGCTGCCGAACCGCTGGTGAAGAGCGGCTATGGGCGCCGACTCCTAGAACTCCTTGCCTGACCCCACTGCCGGGTACTGCAGGTACAGCAGGCGCGCGTTCTCGTGACGGTTGCGGCGAATGCCGTCGAGTGTCATTCCTATCGAGAGACTCATGAAGCCCACGATGGCGAGAGAGGACGCGAGGATTGCAGACGGAAATTTAGGGACGAGGCCCGTCTGCGCGAAATCGACCAGAACGGGAACCCCGAAACACAGAGCAGCAACCAGAGCGATGAGCGCCAGGGTGCCATGGAAGACGAGGGGGCGCTCGAATCGTACGAGGTCAACGATGAGGGAGAGTATCTTGATGCCGTCACTCACCGTGTTCAGTTTGCTCTCCGTGCCCTCAGCGCGGTCCTTAAAGCCCACTTCGACTTCAGTGTGCGGTATGCGGAGACTCGCGTAGTGCACAGTCAGCTCGGTCTCCGTCTCGAATTCGCGTGACACCGCGGGGAAGGACTTCACAAATCGCTTCGAGAACACACGGTAACCACTGAGCATGTCGCTGACGGGCTCCTTGAACAGCCAACTGACCAGACTGTTGAATGCCCGGTTGCCAAGCGAGTGGCCAGGTCGGTACGCAGAGTCGGATTGCTCTTGTCGAACCCCTAGGACATGGTCGAACGGACCGTCAAGGAGTGCCTGGATCATCTGGGGCAAGGCGTGGGCGTCATACGTGTCATCGCCGTCGATGAGCACGTAGACATCTGCATCGATGTCGCCGAAAGCGCGGCGGACCACATTGCCCTTACCCTTGCGGAGCTCGGTGCGCACCGTGGCACCGTGGTCGCGTGCCACGGCAGCCGTTCCATCTGTACTGAGGTTGTCGTAGACGTAGATTCTCAGCTGCGGAACGGCGCTACGCAGATCGGTGATCACCTTGCCGACGGCTGCAGCCTCATTGTGGCAGGGTATGATTGCTGCGATTTCGAGTTCTGGAAACATGTCTCCCCGTGGTGGCGTGCTCGGGAGTTGCACGCGATACGTCCAACTCTAGACGATGGTGAGCGGGCCAGCTTGCTCTTTCGGGATCGACATGGCGACCGTTCCCAGAGTTGTCATCTGACTAATACCGGAGGGTGTGCATGTCTCTTACAGAGGAGACCCTGGCGAAGATCAACCGGTTCCAGGCGATCGTTCAAGGACGAATTGTCCGTCTGACAAGGCCGCGTCTGAGCGGGATGCCGAATCTGCTGGTCCTGTTGTGGTTTCCCGGCCTCTTGGTCGGTGCCGCATGTGTGTTGGTGATGTTCGGGATCTCGGGGAGTTCCACTGCAGCTTGGGCGTCCTACTTTGGTGACCAAGCAGGGGTGACAGTGCTTGCCGGGGAGCCGAGGCCGATTCGATCTGATGAATGGATGATTCAATCTGGCTGGGTTGTGTCTCAGTACCAGCTCGGATTCCCCGTCATGAACGGCGCATTCCCTGGTGGGGTCAATTCTCTGATGTACAACGATGCACCGACTCTGCACTGGTCGATGGCCTTTCGCCCGCATCTGTTGGGATTCTTCGTGCTGCCATTGGACCAAGCTATGAGCGTGCGCTGGTGGTTGCCAGTCGTTGCTCTCGTTGGCATGTGCTACGTGCTGATCGTTCTCTTTCTTCCGACTCGGCCTCTCTCAGCAGCAGCGTTGAGCATTGCGGCGTTCTGCAGTCCGATCATTCAATGGTGGATGCTTCCTTCCACGCTGTGGCCTGTGGCGTGGGCGTTCGCTGTTCTGACGGCCGTCGTCCTCGCCTTAAAGGTGAGCAAACGCTGGGTGCGCGTGGCCGCTGCAGTCGTGGCCGGGTACCTCACAGTCACTATGGCTATGAGCCTGTATGTTCCGTACATGGTTGCGACCTTCGTACCAGTCCTTTTCGTCTCTGTAGGGCTGGCGGCGTCAGCTGCTCGTGCAGGGGCTCTACGCTGGCGCTTGGTTCTTGCACGCCTCACTCCATTGCTTGTGGCGGGGGCTGTCGCGGTCTTCGTGGTGGGGCTTTGGCTGTTCCAGCAGAGAACATCCGTGCAGCAAGTGCTTTCAACGGCGTACCCGGGAGCGAGGAACACGCTTCCAGGGCAAGGAGATCGCCATGATTTGCTTGCGTTGATGTCTGCACCGTTCCAGAGTGCTCTGAACTCAGGCGACTTCAGCGGCCTCGGTGTGAACCCCCCGGAATCTGCAAGTCCTCTGCTTGTCGGCCTGTTTCTTGTTCCAGCAGTCATTTGGGTGATTGTGCACTTTCGTAGGACCACCGGCTATCTCGATTGGGCACTCGTCTCGACACTCGCAGCCAATCTGTTCGTTTTGGCTTTTCTGTATATTCCTGGCTGGGCGGTGATATCCAAACCGCTGGGGCTCTTCCTGACGACCGAGCACAGGCTCCGGCTTGCCTTCGTCGTTCTGAACGTGGTCACAGTGGCATTGCTGGTCCATCGTCTCGATACGCTCAAACGGCGAGGCCCGTGGTGGGTCGCTTCATCTGTCGCGGCACTGGTGGTGCTCAGTGTCATCGTCGTTGCGTTAGGCCTCAGGAATGCCCATTCAACGGTGACGGAGCCGAAAAGTGTTTGGATATGCGTAGCTTTGGCGCTGACTGCTGCGGTCGTCTGGATTGTACGTCGGCGACTACTGCCCGCGGCGGTGGCTCTCCTATTGGTGTCAGTTGCGCTGTGCGGCCGAGTCAATCCAATGACTTCAGGTGTCTATGACTTGCGTGAGACAGAGGCCGGGAGGGCAGTGCTTGCCCTGTCCGCGGCCAATGGGGGAGCGCGTTGGGTGAACGTCGGCGGACCCGAGGTCATGTCAATTCTCTTCGAGGCGGGCGTCCCGATGTACGGCGGCATGCAGACGTATCCGCCGACACTGATGTGGAACGAGATTGACCCGATGGGCCGATATGAGCACCAGTGGAACAGGCTCGCCCAGGTGAAATGGACGCTCGGCGCAGGCGAGCCAGTGGTATCGAACCCAGCGCCTGATGCCATCGACGTCACCTTCGATGCATGTAGCGATTTTGCACAGTCAAATGTGCGATTTGTGCTGAGCGACGTGCCTGTCGAATCGCCATGTGCGCGAACGCTTCAGGTGATCACACAAGGGACAACCACCGTCTACATCGCAGAGGTTACACAACCTGGACGGGCGTAGGCACACAGTAGATTCATGGGTAACGCCTATATGGCGCTAAGATACACCGAGATCTGTGACTTTCCCGGAGGGGGCGCCGTGTATCCATACGTAACATCGAGGTTTTCGCGTCTTGGGCGCCTGGGCGCGGTGATTGTCCTGTGCTCAGTCTTCGTCTCAGGGGTCGGCATCTCCGCGCATGCCGCACCTGATGATGCAGATGATTTGTCATCACCAAGTCAAAGTGAGACGAGCTCGCTGCCGACTGAGGGCGATGATGCCACTGAGGATCGACGCACAGAATCAACCGCGGGCGAAAGCGACCCAGAACTTACGCCAGAACAGTTGCGCGAGGTGCAGGCGGAGTCCAACGGTCCATCGGCACCTCAAGGGCGAAGCGCCGCGAAAGCATACCAGGCGACCCCACAGAACGACATCCCTTTGCTGAGCATTTCCATGGGTGGAGGAAAGACACTTGCCGATCTGAACTCCAGCAAGCGTACAAATGGATCATGGCCAAAGTTCGGGGGGTCTACCGTATCTGTTCAAGACCCCATTACTGCTTCGAATAATCTCAATGCGACAGATGTCACGATTCGGGGTCGAGGCAATTCAACTTGGGATGGTGCAAAGAAGCCCTATCAGATCTCCTTTTCGGAAAAGGTCAATTTGCTCGGTCTGGACAAGGACAAGGGGGCGAAGTCGTGGGTGTTGTTGGCGAATCATTTGGACGCATCTATGGCGCGAAACAAGCTGATCTATGACCTTGGCCAGCGCCTAGGTATGACGTATTCGCCACCAGCAGCCTACGTTGATCTTGTGATCAATGGTGAGTACCTGGGGAACTATCTCCTGACCGACAAAGTGGAGGTTGGCAAGGATCGAGTCAATCTAAAGAACAAGGATGGGGTGCTGGTCGAACTGGACACGCTCCGCGGTTCGGGTGAGCCTCATGGGCATCGGACAAAGAGCGGTACTCTGTTCGTACTCCAAGATTCAAAGAACGGTGCCGATGATGGAACTCTCGATGCAGATACACAAGTGGGCTGGACGAGCTTTCAAGACAAGGTCGATGCGCTGGACAAGGCTCTGTCTGATCCGAGTCCAAGATGGACAGACATAGAGAAGCTTATCGATATCGATTCCTTTGCACTTTATTATTTCATCGTCGAACTGACGGAGAATCGTGATTCGACCGCTACGAGTGTCTTCTTCTATATGGATGGCAAGGACGATCTGCTCCACATCGGCCCGATCTGGGACTATGACTGGTCACTGTACAGTCAACCTGGTATGGATGAGACGACCAACTATGCCAAGAATGCTGCCCAACTCGTGGGGAGCGGCAACGCTTGGTTTCGTCAACTTGCGCAACACCCTGAGTTCGAGAGCAGGCTTCGCGAACTCTACAATAAGGCAGGGGGAGTAGGTGAAGCGCTTGCGCAGCTCCCGAGTAATCTCGACGTGATCTTGGCCGCGAACAAGAAGTCTGCTGCTGCGAATGAGAAGAAGTGGCCTGCGGCGGGCAAATACTCGATTGACGGAGTGCGGTCAGTTAGTGGTAGTCAGACGTACCTGAGTAACTGGATAGCCAAGCGTGTCGCGTATCTGGACGGAGTCTATGGGCTGCCCGACGGTGTTCCTGTCGAAGACAGCACACAGCTTACTTACTCGACCCATGTGCAGAATGTCGGCTGGCAGTTCCCGGCGACCAATGGCATGCAGTCTGGAAGCACAGGTCGGTCTTTGCGGCTAGAAGCCGTGAAGTTTCAGACGGCCGGATCCCCACTCGCCGGTTCTGTGGTAGGAAATGCACACGTACAGAACCAGGGTTGGACTGGGTGGCAGGATGGTGGCCAACCGGTCGGGAGTGTCGGAAAGAGCCTGAGGGTGGAAGCCTTACAGCTGAAAGTCACCGGAGAGTTAGCGGACAAGTACGATCTGTACTACCGTGTGCACGTTCAGGATGTCGGCTGGATGGGATGGTCCAAGAACGGACAAGTCTCGGGCACCACCGGTCAGTCACTGCGAATCGAGTCACTTGAGGTGACACTCGTGCGCAAAGAAACTGAAGTGCAACCACGAGGTGCGTCCGCTGTTCTTGACCGAGGAATTCGACTTCTCAGTTCGACAGATGAGATCACGACTCGCGATGCAGGGGCCAGCGGAACAATACGTGTGCGAGGTTGGGCATTTGACGTCAGCGACCCGTCGCGCCCGATTAATACCGATGTCTATGTGAAGCGGTTGGAGGACGGAAGCCGCGCAGGCTATCGGTTCACCGCAGACAAGGACCGCAGCGATGTGGGGAAGGCTTTCAAGACGAGCTACTCCCCTGGAGACACGCATGGTTTCGATGAGACCATCGCCGTGAGTCGGCCAGGCACCTACGAGATCTGTGTTTATGCAGCGGTGAACGGCGACGCGCACTCTGACGCAAGATGCACGACGACAAATGCCTTGGCGTCGGTGACTGCACGCGGAGTAGTCGATGAGGTGAAGGCGGCCGCTACAGATGACGGAGCCGGTATTCAGATTCGCGGCTGGGCATTCGACCCTGCATTGCCATCACAGTCCATTCCGGTGCATGTCTACGTCAGAGATCCAGCGGGGAAGACGACCGGCTACTCGACGATTCAATCAGTAGCGATTGTGGCAGATCAACAGCGCCAAGACGTAAACACATACTTCGGCATAGCCGGAAACCATGGGTTGGATCTGACGATCCCCGTCACTCAGCACGGGACGTACAGTGTGCAGGTCTTCGCGATAGGTATGTCATGGAGAGGGGCTGGCAGCAACCCTCTCATAGGTACAAGCAACGTGACATACTGATCTACTTCGTTGTGATGTTCTTGCATCCGATTTGGGGGTTGTTGCCCGTGTTGCGCCAGTTGGTGCCGATTGCGTAAGTGCAGACTTTGTAGGTTCCGGTCTGGGTGATGGGTATCTGGAAGTTGTATCCGTGGTTGCCGGTGATGGTGAATGCTGCGTTGACGTCGGGTCTGGCCTGGTTGGCTATTGTGGGTGTGCCGTTGATCGTGGAGTAACCGGCTGTGGTGCCGTCGGGGCGGGTGACGTACACGTGCACTGGGATTGACGTGGCAGAAGTGGCCGGGTCATAAGCCCAGCCCCGAACGTTCAGGGCATTGTCAGAGGTGAGCGAGAGCTCGTCAAATGATCCTCGCGGGGCCGCCGCCGCACCTGTTGTGACGTTCTTGCATCCGATTTGGGGGTTGTTGCCCGTGTTGCGCCAGTTGGTGCCGATTGCGTAAGTGCAGACTTTGTAGGTTCCGGTCTGGGTGATGGGTATCTGGAAGTTGTATCCGTGGTTGCCGGTGATGGTGAATGCTGCGTTGACGTCGGGTCTGGCCTGGTTGGCTATTGAGGGTGTGCCGTTGATCGTGGAGTAACCGGCTGTGGTGCCGTCGGGGCGGGTGACGTACACGTGCACTGGGATTGACGTGGCAGAAGTGGCCGGGTCATAAGCCCAGCCCCGAACGTTCAGGAAACCGTTGGTGTTCCCGTTCTCGCCGAGCGACAGCTCGTCAAAGGAACCTTGGGGGGAGGCCTGCTCTGTGAGTGCGCGAGTCTGGCAGGTCAGAAGCGTGTTCCGGCTGCTGTTTACGCCATACAGGCAGATCTGGTACGTGCCGGTCTTGGTGATCGGAATAGCAACGTCGAAACCGTGGCTCCCGGTGATGCTGAAGGCAGCGTTCACATCAGGTCTTGCCCCGTTGGCGCTGAAAGGAGTGCCACTGCGGCTGCCATCGTCGATGCGGGTGATGTACGCGTGCAGCTGGATACTGCTCGCCGAGGTCGTCGGATCATATGTCCACCCGCGCACGCGTAGGGAAGCCCCTGCATCGGTGTCCTGGACGCTGAGTTCGTCGACGTTTCCGACGATTGGTGGTCTTTGTGTCGGGCTGCCGAACCAGTCGCTGTAGTACAGGAAGAAGTTCCGATTGCCGTAAGTCGAGCATCCGTCTCCCGAGCCGTAGCCCGCTGCCAGGGCGGCGGAATTCGGACGATAGGGTGTGTAGATGTACAGGGCCGCCGTGGCCTGGTTCTGAATGTAGACGGTGGAGCCGCCGCAACTCGCATTGGGACTCCACTGAATGTAGTTGTTGCGACCAGCTTGGTATGCATAGCTCGAGGGCTTCGCCTGGTAGATCTTGTACTGCTGTGCGGCACCGTAGACTTGGTTGAAGAAGCCGTAGTACTGCGCATCGCAGGCAGCGGTGTCAGGGCAGCCCATGCCCATCGCCGATCGGTAACGGTACGAACTGGGGTAGACGTTGTTCACCAGCCCCTGTTCCTTCTGCAGCATGACGAGCAGCACCTTCTGACTGATGCCGCAGCTTCTGGCGACGCCGTCGATGATTTGTGCTGCTGACTGTGTGAGGCCGCCTTGGTACCCGGAACAGTAAGCGTTGGCAGACTTGGTGACGGTTGCAGTGCGGTAATCCTTGAGACAGGTGATGTCTGCGGGGTTGCTGTCCCACTCGGGGTGGCAGGTCGGAACGCGCTCATTCAGGAATGACTGCACCTGATCAGCCGTCAGTGCATTGCTGTCATAGAAATTGGCATCGGAGATGATATTGCCTGCGTCGTAGTCTTGTGCGTTCGCCGCCAACGCGGTGTCCGACGGAACTCCGCCGATCATCTGAACGGCAGCAACGGCCAGGCTCAGCGAGGATATGAATGCGATCATAAACCTTCGTGTGTTGCTCATTCCACCTCAATCGTCTGGGGCTCAGAAGTGCCGGAATACTCTGGAGAGGAGTAAGTGATCGTTATCTTCCAAGTGCCCGAGTGCAAGCTGTTGGGGGGAATGGCGAGGCCTTCAGCGCATGCAGTGGTACTTGCCGCCGGGTTGCCGGGCCCTGTAGCCGACAACGATGAGGAGCCGTCAGAAGCTGTGAGGGTACATGTTCCGGAGCTCTCGACTACGCCGGTAATGAAACCTGAGGCCTCCAGCTGGTCGTTGGACATGCCCCAAGACGTGAGCGTGACGGCCGCGATACGTCGGCCGTCATCGCCCTGTTGAGAAGGAGCAGGGACGGGGGAGTCGCGTGGTCCGTCGTCTCCACGCGTGCCATCGTCGCTGGAGGGAGAAGTCGAGGGTGACGCGGAAGAGGCTGTGGCCTCGGCAGTGGGAGGCTCGGAAGCTGATGCTGTTGCTCTGACAGCGGGAGTCCCAGAGGTGGAGACGCTCGGATCTTCCTGCCCTTGCGCGATGATAAACACGGCGAAGGCGACGAGAAGCAGAACAACCCCGATCAGCAAGACGAGAAGCGAACGCTTCTTTCGGGACGTGAGAGCCATGAAAGCCAGATTACCCGCTTGACCGCCCGGCATGCACAGCCACCGGTACTCAGAACTGTCAGCCCGGAGTACGCCCGACCAGTTCTGCTCGCGTTATGCTCGTAGCTTGGCGACCGCACCATTCACGTCACCATCGAATCTCACTCTGCCGTGCTCAAGCACAAAGCCGCGCGCACAGATCTTCTTGACCGACTCCAAGTCGTGGCTCACCACGACGAGCGTCTTGCCCTGCTCTTTCAACTCTTCAAACTTGCCGAAGCACTTCTTCTGGAAGGGCTCGTCACCGACGGAAAGGACCTCGTCGACCAGCAGCGTATCCATCTCAGTGTGAATGGCGACGGCAAAGGCCAAGCGAACGAACATGCCCGACGAGTAGTGCTTGACCTCGGTGTCGATGAATCTGCCGATCTCTGAGAAGGCCACGATGTCGTCGAAGCGGGCTTCGGTCTCTTCGTGTGACATGCCGAGGATGGCCGCATTGAGAAAGACGTTCTCTCGGCCCGAGAGATCCGGGTGGAAACCTGCGCCGACCTCGATCAGGCCGGCGACTCGACCTCTGGTGAGCACCTGGCCACCGGTGGGCACGAGCACGCCGCTCATGAGCTTCAGCGAAGTCGACTTGCCCGAGCCGTTCAGGCCGAGCAGGGCGACAGATTCTCCCTGCTCGATGGTGAAGCTGACATCATCGATGGCGAGAAAGTCGTCGCTGATCTGCTTGCCCTTGAGCCGCGCCATCACGGTCTCTTTCATCGAGTGTGTGTGGCGCAGATGAAACTGCTTGGTGACGTGGTCGAACGCGATAGCGGTACGCGGCGTTATCGCGCTGAGATCAGAGATCCTGGGCAAAGTTCTTCTCCAGTCTGCGGAACACCGCCTGGCCGATGAACAGAAAGACGAGCGAAACCACGAGCCCGTAGGCCCCGTACACGAGGATGTGGTCGCCGATGAGCGCCATGGTCTCGGGCGACTGATCAGTGGTCGGCGCCCAGAACCCGTAGTGGAACATGCCGACGGCACTTGTGATGGGGTTCAGCTGGTAGATGAAGTACAGAGAGTCGGGCAGGGCGTCGCGCACCAGATTGGTGTTGTACAGCACGGGAGACAGCCACGTGGTGAACATCAAGATCATCTCGACGATGCTCTGCGCGTCGCGGAGGCTCACATTGATGGCCCCGAACAGCAGAGAGAGCCCGAGTGCGAGCACGAAGATGATCACGATGCCGAAGAGCAGGGCGACGATCTGTGCCGCTGATGGGTGCCAGCCGACCAACAGGCATACGACGAGAAGCACGACTACTTGAGGCAGAAAGTTCACCAAGGCGATCAGAGACGATGCCGTGGGAAAGAGCTCCCGGGGCATGTAGATCTTCTTGATCAGTGCGGCGTTGTCGACAATCGAGCGTGTGCCGTTGCCGAAGGCCTCGTTGAAGTAGTTGATCACCAGCAGGCCCGAGAAGAGATAGATGGCGAAGTTGGGCATGCCCCGGTTCAGTCCGAGAAACTGGCCCATGGCTACGAAATAGACCAAGAACTGAGCAGCCGGTTTGAGAAACGACCAGAACCAGCCGAGGATCGAGCCTCGGTACCTGATCTGCACATCCTTGCGTACAAGCAGCGCGAGTAGGTGGCGTCGGCGGAAGACGTCGAAGAGGCCGTGCCCGTGCCCCGGACGGGTCATGCCTGCGAGTGAATCACTGGTCACGAGATGGCACCTTACTGCATTGTCGAGATCGAGAATTGATCAAGCGACTCTGGTCGCCGCAAAGGCCCAGTCTAGATGATGACGCTTGCGGGCTACGTGTCGAACGCCTGACACAGTCAAAGCACACAGAGCCCCAGTAGACTCTTGGCTTATGGCCGAATCAATGCCGGTGGCGGTGCACGGGCTTTCCGCGGAGGCTGCTGCCGTACCCAGAAGCCGCTACCTGCTCAGCTCGTTGACCGGGGCGTTGAGCACAGCACTGGTGCCTCTGGTGCCGTTTCTGGCGTTCGACTCGTCGCAGTCGGGCACCTTCACCATCATCTACACCTGCTTTCTGGTGACCTGGTCGGCCGCGCTGTCATGCGCGTGCGATGTGATGCTGCGGGTCAGTACCGTGACGCACCCAGTCGATCGACGCGACTTTACTGCAGCCGTCTCGTGGGTCGCCCTGATCGGCGGGCTGCTCGCCTGCATCGTCGCCGCGTTGCTCACTGGGGATGCCGTGATCTGGGTCTGCGCTGGAGTTGCGGTGTTCGCGGGTGTGTTTCGCGGGGCGATCCGCTACGCCTGGGTGATGCACGGCCGCATCGGGTGGCGGGTTTTCGTCAGCGACCTTGTGGCAGCGGTCGTGTTCATCACGGTCGTCATCGAGGTGATCTTCGACGCCACGAGAGACGACGCGCTGCAGAAGGTGCTCGCCGGATGGGCCCTCGCCAACGTCGCCGGTCTGATGGTTTTCTTGCCGATCTCGTTGGGCGGGCCTCGCCGAGCGCTGCGCTGGGGGCGACAGCATCGACGTGTCATCCTGCCGCTCTTGGGCGATACCGCGCTGTACGACACCGGGGGCAGCCTCGCCCCCATCACGCTGCTGATCTGGCTGCCTCTGTCGCAGTTCGGCATCTACCGGGCCACCGGAAGCGTGGGGTCGCCTGTTCAGATTCTGCTCGACCCGATCAGGCCCCGCATATCGCGCCTCAGCTCGAGAACTGTCGTCCGTCTGCCATGGGTGTTGATGCTCGGCATCTTCGCCGGCGCGCTCGCGGGAGCGGCCTATGTGCTGCTTCATGTCATCGCGGCACTGCAGTTGTTTCCCGCCAGTGTGCTCGGTGACGTTGCCGCACACGCGCTGCAAGCGGCGTTCTACGTCTTCGGCAACGCTGTGTCGTATTTTGCGTATCTTGTCGCGCGGGGGCAGTTCTCCGGTCGACGTCTGCTGGCCGGGCGCCTGACAGAGACCGCCTTGCAATTTCTGCTGCCGATCGCAGGCGTGCTCATCGGTGGCCTCAATGGGGCCCTGACCGGGTTTGCGGCTGCAGCGGTCACAATGTCGGGGATTTGGCTCGTGCTGCACGCGACGAATGGGGCCAGCGCCACGGCAAGACCGGATGCGCGCTGGGCGCCCACTCAGCAGGCGGTTTCACGTGAAACATGACAGACGCGGCAATGAGAACCACAAGGCAGAGAACGCACAGAGACGGAGAACCGAACCATGACATCCACCGAACGCGAATTCATCACCGGGCTGCCGAAGGCCGAACTGCACCTGCACATCGAGGGCACGCTCGAACCCGAGCTGAAGCTGCGGCTCGCGCAGCGCAACGGGGTCGACATCGGGCAGACGACCGTCGAGCAGGTGCAGGCCAGCTATGAGTTTCACGATCTGACGAGCTTTCTCGCCGTCTACTATCCGGCGATGAACGTGCTGGTCACCGAAGACGACTTCTACGACCTGGCCATGGACTACCTGCGCCGCGCCGCCGCCGACGGCGTCGTGCACGCCGAGATCTTCTTCGACCCGCAGGCGCACACCAGCCGCGGTGTTTCGTTCAAGACCGTCATCGACGGGCTGTGGCGCGCTGTGCAGGATGCCCCCTCGCTCGGCGTCGACGCCGCGCTGATCATGTGCTTCTTGCGTGACATGTCGGCAGAGTCGGCGATGGAGACGCTCACGGCGTCGGCGCCGTACCGAGACCGCATCGTCGGCGTGGGGCTCGACTCTGACGAGCGCGACAACCCGCCCGAGAAGTTCGCCGAGGTGTTCGCCCGCGCTCGCGAGCTGGGCTACCGCCTGACCATGCACTGCGACATCGACCAGGTCGGGTCGATCGACCACATTCGCACCGTGCTGCACACCATCGGGGTCGAACGCATCGACCACGGCACGAACATCGTCGAAGACCCCGCCCTGGTCGCCGAAGCGAGAGAGCGCGGCATCGGCTTCACCTGCTGCCCCGTCTCGAACTCGTTCGTCACCGCAGACATGAAGGGCGACGAGATCGTGCAGCTGCTGCACGACGGCGTCAAGGTGTCGATCGCCTCTGACGACCCGGCCTATTTCGGCGGCTACGTCGTCGACAACATGCTGGCGCTCGCCGAGAAGAAGCAGCTCACCCGCGATGACCTCGCGCTGCTGGCGCGCAACTCGCTCGAGATCAGCTGGGTCGATGACGGCAAGCGAGAGGTGCTGCTCGCCCGACTGGATGCGTATCTGAGCGAGCAGTAGGGCTGGGGGCGACGTAAGGGCGGGGTTGACACCGCAATCTCCGCGGTTTGCACCATATTTGCGCAGAATCAAGGCATTGCTGCGTGGTTTGTGTTGTGGCTGAGGAGATTGTGGTGGGGTGCGCTGCTGAACTGCTGCCGGGCGGGGGCGCTGGCTGCGGCCGGGGGAGCTGGGCTGGGCTGCGGCAAGCTGAGCCGGGCGGTGCAGCAGTGCGGCGCTGCAAATACCCGGGAGCACATGCAGAACGCCCCGAGGCGCCTGCACAAGCAGAGGCGCCGCGGGGCGTTGACAGCAGCTTTCGACGGCGACAGTCAGCGCGTGCAGCTGGGCACTTCAGCGCAGCTGCACGCGCTCTGTGGCAGTGCCGATCAGACAGTGCCGATCAGCCGGCGCCGATCAGTAACTGGCGATGAGCCGGTGCTGATCAGTCGGTGCCGGTGTCGAACGCCGCCGAGAGGCCGAGCTTGTCGGCCTTGGGGTCGACATCGCTGACGGCGCTGGCGATCTCGTTCGCCCCGCCGCTCTTGAGCTCGCCGAGCAGCTCTGCGGTCTCGCCCTGCACCAGGCCGAGCTGAGCATACTGCTCGAGGCGCTGACGCGAGTCGGCGATGTCGAGGTTGCGCATGGTGAGCTGGCCGATGCGGTCTTCGGGGTCGAAGGCCGCGCCGACGGTGCGCTCCATCGAGAGCTTCTCGGGCTGGTAGCTGAGGTTCGGGCCCTCGGTGTTCAGAATAGTGTAGTCGTCGCCGCGACGCAGGCGCAGGGTGACCTCACCGGTGATCGCCGAGCCGACCCAGCGCTGCAGCGACTCGCGCAGCATCAGCGACTGCGGGTCGAGCCAGCGGCCCTCGTACATCAGGCGGCCCAGACGGCGGCCGTCGTTGTGATAGGTCTCGATGGTGTCTTCGTTGTGAATGGCGTTCACGAGACGCTCGTAGGCGACGTACAGCAGCGCCATGCCGGGCGCCTCGTAGATGCCGCGCGACTTCGCCTCGATGATGCGGTTCTCGATCTGGTCGCTCACGCCCAGGCCGTGGCGACCGCCGATGGTGTTCGCCTCGTAGACGAGCGCCACCGGGTCGTCGAACTCGACGCCGTTGATCGCAACCGGGCGACCGGCCTCGAAGCGCACCGACACCTCTTCGGTCAGGACCTCGACATCCTCACGCCAGGCGGCGACGCCCATGATCGGTTCGATGGTGTCGAGGCCGGCGTTCAGAAACTCCAGCTTCTTGGCCTCGTGCGTCGCGCCCCAGATGTTCGCGTCGGTCGAATAGGCCTTCTCGGTGGCGTCGCGGTAGGGATACCCGTTCGCGACGAGCCACTCGCTCATCTCATGGCGACCGCCGAGCTCGGCGACGAACTGCTTGTCGAGCCAGGGCTTGTAGATGCGCAGCGCCGGGTTGGCCATCAGCCCGTAGCGGTAGAAGCGCTCGATGTCGTTGCCCTTGTAGGTCGACCCGTCGCCCCAGATCTCGACGTTGTCTTCTTTCATCGCACGCACCAGCAGAGTACCGGTCACGGCACGGCCCAGCGGGGTGGTGTTGAAGTAGGTCTTGCCGGCCGAGCGCACGTTGAACGCACCGCACTGCAGCGCGACGAAGCCCTCTTCGACCAGCGCGCGCTTGGCATCCACATGACGCGCGATCTCGGCGCCGTACTGCTTCGCGCGACCGGCGACGCCTTCGATGTCGGGCTCGTCGTACTGACCGATGTCAGCGGTGTAGGTGCAGGGGATCGCGCCTTTGCTGCGCATCCACGCGACTGCGCACGAGGTGTCGAGGCCGCCTGAGAAGGCGATGCCGACGCGCTCGCCCACCGGAAGCGCCGAAAGAACTTTGGACATGACTGGATACTCCCTCATCGTTGCGTTGGGTCGTGGCACGGGGTCGTTGCACGGGGTCGTTGCACGAATCCTCTGCGCCGAGTCGTTGCACTGCCACTGATTCTAGCCGTCGTGCCGGTGCTGCGGTGGCGGGCCCGTGGACTGGGTGTCCGGGCACGCTGGATGACATTGCGGCCGCGGTGCTGTTCCTGGCCACTGAAATTGCGGATATTGCCTTCGGGGCCGTCGAGATTGCGAAGATGCCGGGTTGAGACGGCTATTTGACGCGCATTTTTGCGAACTCGGCGGCGGCGGCGATCATTTCTGCAATGTGGGTGGCCGGGGATGCTGGGTTGAGGGGATGCTGGGTCTGGGCCTGGGAGCGTGCCCGGAACTGTTCGGGCGCTGCTCGGGCTAGAGCACAGGGAGTGCGCCGGCCTGATGCACCACCTCGCGGCAGATCGAGGTGAACGCCTGGGCCTTCGCGGTGAGGCGCTCGCCCGTGCGGTAGGCGAGCACCACATTCAGGGGAGTCACCGGCTCGAGCACCGGCACGGCCGCGATGGGCAGACCCGAGTAGGTGAGCTCGTGCGACGGGGCCTGGTTGAGCAGGGTGTAGCCGTGCCCGCCGGCGACCATGCCTCGCACCGTCTCGAAGCTCTCGAACTCGTAGCTGATCTTGGGCGCGACGCCGTTCGAGGTGAACGCGTTGAGAAAGTACTCCCGGCTGGCGGGCAGGTTGAGCAGGATGAACGGCTCGTCGGCCAGTTCGCGCAGCGAGATCGCCGAGCGCGAGGCCAGCGGGTGGTTGCTGGCGAGGCCGATGTAGGCCGGTCGTTCCTGCAGCACCTCGAAGTGCACGGCCGCGTCGGCGATGATGTCATAGGTGAGGGCCACGTCGATGCGGCGGTCTTTCAGCGCGGTCAGCGTCTCTGGGCACGACAGCTCGGTCACCTTCACCTGCAGGGTGGGGCAGGCGTCTGAGAGGCGCGCCCAGATCGGTGGCAGATAGAAGGGGGCCAGCGTCTTGAAGCAGGCCGTCTCGAGCACGCCGCTCAGGGCATTGGGATTCACCGAGTCGACTGCGTCACGGATGGAGGTCAGGATCTGGCGGGCCCGGATCAGCAGTTCGCGGCCGTCTGCGGTGAGTTCGAGACCTTTCGCCCGCTTGCGCAGAAACAGCGTCGTGCCGAGTCGGCGTTCGAGCAGGCTGATCGACGTCGAGACCGCCGACTGCGCGACGTAGAGTTCGTCGGCAGCGGCCGTCATGCTGCCGTTCTCGGCAGCGTGCACGAAGTAGACCAACTGCGCGATCGAGATCTCCGAATTCACACCCATGTGCCCTCCTCAGCTGGGCCGAGCCTACGCATCCCGTGTTGCGAGTTGGTTTCATTGATATTGCATGAGAAGTGTATCTGTGTTCTTGATGCAGGGCGCCGATGATTGTGTGGATCGCATGGTTCTGGGCGTGACGGCCCCGAGAAAATCTCGTGAAAGCCCCCAATGGTCGACCATCCGGGGGTGTGCGTTACGAATGTGTTTCAGAGATATTGCAGACATGGCATCATCACCTATTTTGATACAGAGCACCAGTTGCAGTTACTTGCTCTGAGTCAGAGCCGATACCTACATTTGGGGCACCAGCGAGCCCATTGGAATGGAGATCGGGATGCCCAAGCAAGAAGAGACTGAAGTCCTCGTCGTCGGAGGCGGCCAGGCAGGGGTGGCGATGAGCGAGCACCTCAGCGCTCGCGGCGTGCCGCATATCGTGCTGGAGCGCGGCCGCATCGCGGAGCGCTGGCGCTCCGAGCGCTGGGACTCCCTGGTCACGAACGGCCCCGTCTGGCACGACCGATTCCCCGGTCTCACGTTCGCCGACGCCGACCCTGACGACTTCGTGCCGAAAGAGCGTGTGGCACAGTACTTCGAAGACTACGCTCGCGAGATCGACGCACCGGTGCGCTGCGGCGTCGAAGTCACCTCGGTGACCAAGCGCGACGGGCAGCCCGGCTTCGTCGCCGAGTACACCGACGGCTCGACGCGCGGAAGCATCGTCGCACGTGCCGTCGTGGCCGCGACCGGCGCCTTCCAGCAGCCGGCGATTCCCCCGATCATTCCGGGCGACGCCGCGGTGACCCAGATTCACAGCAGCCAGTACCGCAACCCCGAGCAGCTGCCCGAGGGCAATGTGCTCGTCGTCGGGGCAGGCGCGTCAGGCGTGCAGATCGCCGACGAGCTGCAGCACAGCGGGCGGCAGGTCTATCTCTCGGTCGGCCCGCACGACCGGCCTCCGCGCCGGTACCGCGACCGGGACAACGTCTGGTGGCTCGGCGTGCTGGGGCTCTGGGGAAAGGCCACCCCGCCCGAAGGCGCAGACCACGTCACGATCGTCGTCAGCGGCGCCAAGGGCGGTCACACCGTCGACTTTCGCGACCTGGCGGCCAGCGGCATCACCCTGGTCGGGCGCACGTCGTCGTTCGACGGTTCGTCGATGCATTTCAACGCCGACCTCGCGACGAACATCGCCAAGGGCGACGCCAACTACCTCTCGGTGCTCGACGCGGCAGACGAGTACATCGAGCGCAACGGGCTCGACCTGCCCGAAGAACCGGAGGCGCGCCTGCTCGGCCCGCTGCCCGAGTGTGTGACGAACCCACTGTCGGAGCTCGACCTCGAAGCGGCAGGGGTCACCTCGATCGTCTGGGCGACCGGCTTCAGACTCGACTACGGCTGGCTGCACGCAGACACCTTCGACGAACTGGGCCGCCCGCTGCAGCAGCGCGGCGTCTCGAACGAGCCGGGAGTGTACTTTCTCGGCCTGCCCTGGCAGTCGAGCCGCGGTTCGAGCTTCATCTGGGGCGTCTGGCACGATGCGAAGTACGTCGCCGACCAGATCGTCATCCAGCACAACTACCTCGAATACCGTTCACACGACGAGCAGTCCGAGAGCGCCTCGCCCGAGGCGGGCACGTCACCTGCTGAGCCCGCGTCCAGCGCCGCTGCATCCAGCGCCGACCCATCTACACCAGCCGAACATCTCGAGAAAGTGAGCGCACGGTGAGCACGCACACCCGCATCCGGCCGTTCAACACCAAAGACACCTACCCCGAGCAGCACCTCGACAACGATCTGTGCCAGGCGGTCGTCGCCGGCGGCGTCGTCTACCTGCGCGGGCAGATCGGGCAGGATCTCGACACCCGTGAGAACGTCGGCGTCGGTGACGCCGAGGCGCAGGCCGAGAAGGCCATGTCGAACATCGCGATGCTGCTCGACGAGGCGGGCAGCCGCCTCGAAGACGTCGTCAAGGTGACCATCTACCTGGTCGACATCCGCTATCGCGAGGAGGTCTACCGCGTGGTCGGCCGCTGGCTCAAGGGGGTCTTTCCCGTCTCGACCGGTCTCGTCATCAGTGCGCTCGCCCGCCCGGAGTGGCTCGTCGAGATCGACGCCACGGCCGTCGTCAGCGACCCGGTGACCGGCCAGGCGCCCGCGGCGCAGGCCGGAGCATCCGTAGCATCCGCAGCAGGGCAGGGCGCCTGATGACCTTCTCGCTTGCCGCCCGAGACCCACGCACCGGCCGGTTCGGCCTCGTGGTCAGCTCGTCGAGCCCGGCCGTCGCCGCGCGCTGCGTGAATCTGCGCGCCGGGGTCGGCGCGGTCTCGTCGCAGAACGTCACCAATCCCGGTCTCGGCTCGCTCGCCCTCGACCTGCTCGAAAAAGGTCTGGCCCCCGACGAGGTCATCGCCGGGCTGCGCGATGCCGATGAGCACATCGAGTATCGCCAGGTCACCGTGCTCGACGCTCAGGGGCGTTCGGCGGTGTTCAACGGCGAGGGCACACTCGGCGTGCACGCCTTCGCACAGGGGCCCGGAGCCGTCGCCGCAGGCAATATGCTCGCCGACCCCGGTGTGCCCCAGGCCATGGTCGACGGCTTTCTGGCGAGCACCGCCGACGAGTTCGAGCAGCGCCTGCTCGACGGCATCACCGCCGGGCTCGCGCTGGGCGGCGAGGCCGGACCGGTGCGCTCTGCGGGGCTCTCCGTGATCGATGATCGCCCCTGGCGGCTCACCGACCTGCGCGTCGACGATGCGGATGCTCCGCTCACCGAGCTGCAGCGCCTGCTGACGCTCTGGCTGCCGCAGCGCGACCAATACGCCCTGCGGGCGCTGCACCCTGATGCGGCGCCGAGCTACGGCGTGCCGGGCGACGAATGAGCACCCAGGCGACCGCGGCAGAAGAGCGCATCCGAGCGGCGGTCGAGGCGCTCGAGCCCGACCTCATCGGCGTGCGAGACGCCCTCTTCGCGCACCCCGAGGTGAAGTGGCAGGAGCATCGCTCTGCCGAGCTGCTGAGCGAACGCCTCGAGCAGGGCGGCTTCGTCGTCACTCGCGGCGTGGCAGACCTGCCCACCGCCTTCGTCGGCGTCGCCGGCACCGGGCCGCGGCATGTGGGCATCGTGCTGGAATACGATGCACTGCCCGGGCTCGGGCACGCCTGCGGGCACAACATCATCGCGGCCGCGGGGCTGGGGGCGGCGCTCGCGCTCGCATCCGTCGCCGACGAGCTGGGCATCACCGTCGAGGCGATCGGCACCCCGGCCGAAGAGGGCGGCGGAGGCAAGATCCTCATGCTCGATGCCGGCGTCTTCGACCACCTCGACTTCGCGATGATGGTGCACCCCGGGCCGGCGGATTCCGCCTGGGCCCGCCCGCTCGCCGTCGCCCATCTCGACGTGCGCTACACCGGTGTCGGATCGCATGCGTCGGCTTACCCCGAAGCCGGCGTGAACGCCAGCGACGCGATGGTCATCGCGCAGGTCGCCATCGGGATGCTGCGGCAGCAGCTGCCCGCCGGCGTGCGCGTGCACGGCGTGGTCTCGGAGGCCGGCACCGCGCCGAACGCGATTCCCGCCTCGGCGGCCGGGCACTGGTACGTGCGCGCGCAGACACTCGAACAGCTCGACGGCGTCTTCGAGAAGGTCATGCGCTGCTTCGAGGCCGGTGCGCTCGCCACCGGATGCGAGTTCTCGTCGGAAGAGACCAGCCCGCGCTACAGCGAGTTTCGCAACGACCCGGGGCTGCTCGAACGATTCGTGGCTTGGGCCGCGGCCCAGGGCCGAGACATGGACGTGCACGAGCGGCGGCCGGGCGGAATGAACACCGCCTCGACCGACATGGGCAACGTCTCGCGCCGCATTCGAGCGATTCACCCGTACTTGGGCATCGAATCGCTGCCCGCTGTGAACCACCAGGCGGCCTTCGCCGACGCCACGATGACCCCGGCCGGGGCACGCGCCGTCATCGACGGGGCGCTGCTCATGGCGCTGACCGTCGCAGACGAGTGCGGTGCGGGCGGTGGCGCGAATGACCACACAGCAGGGACCGACGTCAACCCCGCAGACTTGACGACGAAGAGCACGACGAAGCACTGAGAAAGGCGCACCGAGATGACCGCGAGCGACACCGACACCACTCTCACCTGGCGGCAGCGGGCCGCGCAGCTGCGGCCGCGCACGCAGGTCTACATCGACGGGCGCTTCCTGCCCGCGCACGACGGCCGCACCTTCGAGACGAGCGACCCGGCGACGGGAGCCGTCATCGCCCGGGTCGCTCGCGGCGGCCAGCACGAGGTCGACGACGCCGTCGCATCCGCGCGCCGCGCCTTCGCCTCGGGATGCTGGAGCGACCTGACCCCGCGCGCACGCCGCGAGACCCTGCTCGCGCTGGCCGATCTCATCGAGACGCATGCGGCCGAGTTGGCCCTGCTCGAGAGCCTCGACGGCGGCAAGCTGATCGCGCAGACCACGACCGAAGACGTGCCGGGCACCGCAGCCATCTTCCGGTGGTATGCCGAGGCGCTCGACAAAGTCTATGGCGAGGTCGCACCGACCGGGGGAGACGACCTCGCGATCGTGACGCGGGAGCCGCTCGGCGTCGTCGGCGCGGTGATTCCCTGGAACTACCCGCTTGAGATGGCGGCGTGGAAGCTCGCCCCGGCGCTCGCGGCAGGCAACAGCGTCGTGCTCAAACCGGCGGAGGAGACTCCGCTGTCGGCGCTGCGGCTCGCCGAGCTCGCGACCGAGGCCGGGCTGCCCGACGGTGTGCTCAATGTCGTGCCCGGATTCGGCGCCGAGGCCGGGCAGGCCCTGGGGCGCCACCCCGACGTCGACAGCCTGACCTTCACCGGGTCGACGGCGGTCGGCCGCATGTTCCTGGAATACGCCGGTCAGTCGAACATGAAGCAGGTCTGGCTGGAGTGCGGCGGCAAAAGCGCCAACATCATCTTCGACGACGTGGCCGATCTTGACCGCGCGATCGAACATGCCGCGCAAGGCATATTCGCGTTGAGCGGTCAGGTGTGCTCGGCGAACTCCCGACTGCTGGTGCAGCGGTCGATCTACGACCGGGTGGTCGAGGGGGTCGTGGCGCACGCACGTGCGCTGCGCGTCGGCGATCCGCTCGACGAGCGCACCGAGATGGGGCCGCTGGTCTCGACACAGCAGCTGCAGCGCGTCGGCCGACATGTGAGCATCGGCGCAGAGGAGGCGACCTTGGCCACGGGCGGCGGCAGGCCGAACGGTCTCAACGGAGACTGCGCCGAGGGCAGCTTTCTCGAGCCCACGGTCTTCACCGACGTCGCACCCGACGCCACCATCGCCGTCGAAGAGATCTTCGGCCCCGTGCTGGCCGTGATGCCGTTCGACACCGAGCAGCAGGCGATCGAGGTGGCGAACGCGAGCGAGTACGGTCTGGCCGCGTCGGTGTGGACCGACAGCATCCACCGCGCACGCCGGGTGAGTCGTCGGCTCAGCGCCGGCACCGTCTCGGTCAACACCGTCGACGCACTGGATGTCATGGTGCCGTTCGGTGGTGTGCGGCAGTCGGGCTTCGGCCGAGATCTGTCGCTGCACGCCCTCGACAAGTTCACGGCGCTGAAGACGACCTGGTTCGCGGCCGAAGACTGAACGCAGCCCAAGGAGACAGCTATGGAGCACACCGACTACCTGGTGATCGGCGGAGGCACAGCGGGATGCATCGTCGCGGGCCGACTGGCGGATCTGCCGGAGCATCCGCACGTCACCCTCGTGGAATGGGGCCCCGATGACGCCCGCGAGCCGCGCGCTCAGTCAATTCGGCGCTGGGAAGAGATGGTCGAGAGCGAATACGCCGTGCAGCACCAGAGCGTGCCGCAGGTGCGAGGCAACAGCAACATCGATCACACGCGACTGCACATTCTGGGCGGGTGCAGCACGGCGAACACCATGATCTCGTGGGTGCCGTTTCGCGGCGACCTGCAGGAATGGGAGCGGCGCGGCGCCGATGGCTGGGGGCCCGACGCGTTTCTGCCCTATGCCGGCCGGCTGCGCACCCGTATCTCGGTGATTCCCGAGTACGACCAGAACCCGCGCCTCGCGCGCATGGTCGACACGGCGAGCACGGCGCTCGGCATCGAGCGGGTCACCGAGTGGAACGACCATGACTACCGGCCCGGTGCGGGCTTCTTCGAGATCGGCTACGTGCCCGAGACCAACCAGCGATCGAGCGGATCGAACGCCTACCGCGACCTTCTGACCCGCGCCGAGCTGCGCGGCAATCTCACGGTGCTGACCGGGCATCGCGCGCTGCGGCTGGTGCTCGACGGCGACACCGTCGTCGGCGCTGTCGTCGCCGCAGACGATGCAGCCGGTGCAGATGCCGGCCGCGAGCCCAGAGAGATCCAGGCGTCTCGCGAGGTCGTGCTGTGCGCCGGCGCCTATGAGACGCCGAAACTGCTCATGCTCTCGGGCATCGGCGACCCTGAGGTGCTGGATGCTGCCGGAGTGCCCGTGCGGGTCTCGCTGCCCGGAGTCGGCGGCAACCTGCAGGATCACGCCGAGGGCATCGTGGTCTGGGAGGTGACCGGCCCGGTCGAGCCGCAGTCGGCCACCGGCTGGGACGCCGGGTATCTGTTCGGCGATGAGCACGCCGACGACCCGGAGATGTCGGATCTCGACCCGGTGCCCGTCGTCGCCACGCACGTGCCGCAGGTGCCCTGGGTCGAACAGCTGGTGCGCGCCGGCGTGCCGCTGCCCGAGCACATCGCGGGCGTCGCCCCGAACGTGTCACGGCCGCACAGTCGCGGTCGAGTCTGGATCGACTCGAACGATCCAGACGACGAACTGCAGATCGACTACGGTTACTTCACAGATCCCGAGCAGCACGATGAGGCCGCGCTCGTGCTCGGCGTGCGCAACGCACGCAGGCTCGCCGCCGAGCATCCGTTCGCCGACGAAGTCGTGCGCGAGGTGTTCCCGGGCGAGCACGTGCAGACAGATGAAGAGATCTCGGCCGCCGAGCGCGCCGTGCACCAGACGGTCTACCACCCCTGCGGCACCTGCCGCATCGGCGCCGCTGACGACCCTGCGAGCGTGCTCGACGCCGAGCTGCGCGTGCGCGGGGTGCAGGGGCTGCGCGTGGCTGACGCCTCGGCGTTTCCCACCATCACCTCGATCAACCCCGTGATCACGATCATGATGCTCGCCGAGCGCGCGGTCGACCTGGTTGCGGCTGACCTGGATGCCGACCTGGAGGCCGAGCTGCGCTGAGCTGCGCTGAGCTGCGCTGAGCGAAGCAGACGAGGCTGAGGCGTAGAACCCTGAACGCTGTGAACGATGCCAGGGGCTTGCCGCTCTGCCTGGCGGGGGTGCACGTGGTGCCAGCCAGTGCGCTGGACGTCTGGTCGGCACCACGCTCCTCTTGTCGGACTACCGTGAGGCTGCAGCGGGTTCGCGGTCGACCGAGTGCCGCAGCCCCAGCGATTCGGGCGACTGCACCGCCTGGTAGAAGTCGGCGTCGCGAACTGCGGGGATGGGCACCTGGTACTTCTCAGAGATGGTGGTGAACGCCTGCTCGAGCGCGGGCAGATGCACCTGATTGGCGTTGCGCTCGACACTGAGGAAGGGGAATCCGCCGGTGAGATCGGGGCGGTAGTCGTTTCGGATGGCCGCCATGTTCTCGGCATTCTCGCCGGTCAACTGGGCGTGGGCGTCGGCTGCGGCGAGCTGGGCCATCCGGTCGAACGTCGGAAAGGTGCTGCCCCCGAAGTGGATGGCCCCGGCGAAGTACAGACCGGCCTGCGTCGGAGAGAAGGTTCCCAAGTGCGTGTCGGGGTGCCCGTGCGAGTACGACACGAGCTCGTCAGCCAGCCAGGGCAGTGACACGCGATAGCCGGTGGCGAGAACGATTGTGTCGACGGTCTCTTCACGGCCGTCGCAGAACACCACCGAGCGTTCTCTGACCTCTGCGACGTCGGGCCGATGGCTCAGCATGCCGTGCGCGAGGCAGTGGATGACCTGCCCGTTCACGATCGTGTGCGTGGTGCCCAGCTGATGGTCTGGGTGTGGCAGGCCGTAGGTGGTCAAGTCGCCGACGGAGTCGACGATCATCTGCTCGATCTGCTCAGGGGTCTTGCCGGCGAGCGGCCCCGAGGTCTGCGGCGGGATGTTGCCGGCCATCAGGTCGGGAACCGGCAGCCCAAACAGATACTTCGGCAGATACCAGTATCCTCGTCGAGTCGACAGGTAGGCCGTGCGGCCATGGAATGCGGCATCGGCGACGATGTCGACTCCGGAGTTTCCGGCGCCCACGACGAGCACGTCACGGCCGGCGAACTGGTGCGGCCCCTCATATGCCGAAGAGTGCATGATGGTGCCGGTGAAGCTGGAGAGGCCGGGGATGTCTGGCAGAACGGGAACCCACTGGCCGCCAGAGGCCACCACGACGCCACGATACGATCTGATCTCGCCGTCGCTGGTCTGCACCTTCCAGAAGCGGTCTCGGCCGGTGCCCACCGGCCACGCCCGCGTCACGCTGACGCCGAAGCGCGCATGATCGGCGAGCCCGAAGTCGCGCGCGAACGCCTGAACGTAGTCGCGGATCTGATCCCAGCGCGGATACATCGGGTAGTCGGCGGGCATCGGATAGCCGATGAAACCGCCGAAGTCGCGGCTCGAGATGAAGTTGCACGAGGAGTACAGCGGCGAGCCGGGCTGATCCTTGTTCCAGATGCCGCCCGGTCTCGTGTGCCGCTCGATGATCTCGGTGTCGATGCCGTAGCGCTTGAACGCGCGTGCGGTGACGAGGCCGGCGGGGCCGCCGCCCACGATGCAGTAGTTCTCTGGCAGATGTGACATGAGTGATCTCCTCTTTCTTCTGTTTTCGCCTGCGGGCCGCTCGACAGCGCCTGCAGGGCCTTCACCGTGCTCGTCCGCATCGTGTGTCCGGCCTCGTGCGCAGTGCAGTGCAGTGCAGCTCAGCGCAGCTCCGGGGCCTCCCAGATCGGCAGTCGCACACCGAGGTCGCTCTCTGCGGCTCGCCGATACAGCTCTGTGGCCCACGCGACGTCTTCGACGGGCAGCCCTCCGGTGCCGAAGAAGATGATCTCGTCGTCGCTGCGACGCCCGCTGTGGCGACCCGAGAAGACGTCGGCGAGCGCGACGGGCGTGGCGGATGTCGCATCGGCCTGGTATCGCTCGGCCAGCTGCACGCCGAACAGCCCACGAATCGACTCGCGAGGCGGGGCGACCTCGAGCATCCACTGCTCGTAGAGCCTCGTGCTGTCGACGATGGTCGTGTGCTCCCAGGCGGCATCATCCAGGCTGACGTCGGCCGGCAGGCAGACGAGGGCTCCCGGTTTGAGCTGGGAGGTGCTGATGGCCGGCGGCGCATCGCTCGAGATCGCCACGCTCACGATGTCTGCGTCGGCCAGCGCCTCGGCGACAGACGAGACGACCACGATCTCGGGAAGCGGGCTGATGCGATCTGACAGGGCCTGTGCGAAGTGGTCGATGCCGGCCTGTGAGCGTCCAACGATGAGGATGCGCTCGATGCCGGGTCGCGCGACCAGGTAGGCCTCGCACGCGGCGATGTTGATGGCGCCTGGGCCGATCACGGCGAGCACCCGGGCATCCTCGCGGGCGAGCACCCGTGCTCCGACGCCGAGCACACCGGCCGTGCGGTAGGCGCTGATCAGATTGCCCGACATGATGCACAGCGGCGCGCCCGTGTCTTTGTCGTGCAGGGCGATCATGTGAATCGAGCGAGGAAGCCCTCTGCTGCGGTTGTCGACGTTCGAGGCGTACCACTTGAGCCCGAGCATGTCGAAGCGGCCGCCGAGATATGCGGGCATCGCGGCGAAGCGCCGGTCTGGGCCGTTCAGCGGCATGCCCGCGAAGGGGCTGCTGTCGGGAAAGCCCATCTCGAGCCCGTGCGACTCGCCGAGCTCGCCCGCCATGACATAGTCTCCCTCTGCCAGCAGACGGAACATCTCGTCGAGCGTCGACATGCAGGCGGCCATGTCTCTGGCACCGCAGCGCACCAGCGCTGGCTCGTCCAGATACCGAAAGGCGAGTGCCGCGGCGGTGGCCGAGGAGTCGACCCGGGTGCTCATTCGAACTCGCTCAGAATGTCGGCGTAGAGGGCGCGGAACCGGTCGCTGACGATCACCTCTTTGTCGCGTGGCCGCGGCAGATCGATCGGCACTTCGCGCTTGATGGTGCCGGGGCGCGAACTCATGATGACGACGCGGTCAGAGGTGAAGACGGCCTCTTCGATGTCGTGCGTGATGAGCATGACCGTCAGCTTGTGCTGCTCCCAGACCCTGGTGAGCAGCTCCTGCATGCTGCGTCGGGTGAGCGCGTCGAGTGCCCCGAACGGTTCGTCCATGAGCAGCACCTTGGGGCGGTACGAGAGCGAACGAGCGAGGGCGACGCGCTGCTGCATGCCGCCGGAGAGCTGGTTGGGAAACTTGTCTTCGAAGCCGTCGAGACCGACGAGGTGCAGATGCTCCTGCGTGATCTGCTTCGCCTCGGCCTTCGACAGACCCTGCTCTCCGCGCAGCGCGAACATGACGTTGTCGAAGACCGTCAGCCACGGCAGCAGCGTCGCGCTCTGAAAGACGACGCCGCGATCACGGCCGGGGCCGGAGATCTCGCTGCCGCCGACGGCCACGTCGCCCTCAGTCGCCGGTTCGAGGCCCGCGATGATCGAGAGCAGCGTCGACTTGCCGCATCCCGACTGCCCGACGATCGACACGAACTCGTTGCGGTGCAGGTTGAGCGTCACGTCGTGCAGGGCTGTGACGTCGCCGAAGCGCTTGGTGACCTGGCCGACGCGCACGACCACATCGGTCTGCTCGGCGGTTGACTGGATGGTGGCGTTCATGAGCGTCCTTTCAGGTAGCGGAACATGCGGCGCCCGACGCCGCGCATGATCTGGTCGAAGACCAGACCGAGCACGCCGAGCACGATGACGTAGGCGATGATCGTGTCGGTTGCGAGGAACCGCTGGGCCTGCGTGATGCGATACCCCATGCCGCTGGTGGCCGCCACCAGCTCGGCGACGACGAGCCACGTCCAGGCCCAGCCGAGGCAGATGCGCAGTGTGTCCCAGATGCGCGGCATGGCCGAGGGAAGCACGATGCGAATCAGAATCTGGAATCGAGACATGCCGAGCGTGGCGCCCAGATTCTGATATGCGCGCGGTACCTGACGCACCGCATCGGCCACCATCAGCACTTCTTGGAAGAATGTGCCGAGCCAGATGATCAGAAACTTCTGCGTGTCGTCTGTGCCGACCCAGAGAATGGTCAGCGGCACGAAGGCGACGACGGGCATGTACCGGATGAAGTCGACGAAGGGCTCGATGGCCGCCTCGAAGCGAGGGTCTGATCCGGCCAGGATGCCCAGAGGCAGAGCGACCACGCTGGCGAGCAGATAGCCGATCATGACGCGGTAGATGCTCACCGACATGTCGCCCCACAACTGGCCGTTCTCAGTCGTCTTGACGAGCACGTCGAGAACGGCCAGCGGCGAGGGCAGGAACATCTCTTTGACCAGGCCGAGACCGGTGATGATCGACCAGATGACGAGCACGACGACGAACGAGCTGATGGCGATGCCGATGTACTTCACTCGTCCGATCGGCGTCGGCAGAACGCTATTGAACCGTCGTGTGGCTCTGCGGCTGTCTGCGGTACTGTTGCCGCTGCTCTGTGCAACCGATGTCATGGCTGTGTGCCCTCTCTCTTCGATCTCACCCGTCTCGCCTGAGCCGGTCTCACTTCACGAACTGCGTGTCGACGACTTTCGAGAGGTCGGTCTTCTTCGTCAGAATGCCGGCGCTGATGGCCGACTCCTGCACGCTGGGCAGCACGTTCTCGAGGTAGTTGCCGCCGAGCTCGGTCTTGTTGTCGTCGAGCGAGAAGAACTTCACGCCGGCGAAGGCGGTCTTCAGATCTTCGGCCGACGAACCGACGTTGGTGGCGATGATCTGCTGCGCCTCGTCGGGGTTCGAGTTGTAGAAGTCGACTGCGGGGCCCCAGGCTGCGATCGTCTTGCGCACCGCTTCCGGCTTCTCGTCGAGGGCCTTCTTCGAGATGAACAGCACGTCTGAGATCAGCCCCTCTTTCTTGTCGGCGGTGTAGAGCTTCTTGATCGACGAGTTCTGAGCCAGCGAATCGGTGATGTAGGGCTCATAGGTGACCGCGGCATCCACGCGGCCCGAAGAGAGCGCGACGGCGGCGTCTGACGGGGCCATCGGCACCGATTCGACGTCGTTGATCGACATGCCGTTCTCGGTCAGCGCGTGGTCGAGCAGCAGGTTGCTGACCGAGCCCTCTTCATAGGCGACCTTCTTGCCCTTCAGGTCGGCGATCGACGAGATGCCATCTGATGCGAGCACTGCATCTGCGGTGAGCGACGTGTCGAGCAGCAGACCGATGTAGCCGTCCTGGCCGTTCTCGAGCCACTGCAGGGCAGAGTGCGAGGCCGCGTTCGCGACATCGACCTGGCCTGAACCGAGCGCGGCGGTCATCTGCGAGTCGTCGTCGAAGCTGGTGATCTTGGCGTTGACGCCCTGATCTGTGAAATAGCCCTTGTCCTGCGCGATGTACCACGGCCCATAGCCGAGCCACGGCTGCGTCGCGATCGAGATGGTGTCGGTGGCGCTGTCAGAGCTGCTGGAGTTCGCAGAGCTGCAGCCGACGAGGGCGCTCGCAGACAGAGCGGTGATGAGGGCCGTGGCGGCCAGGGCGCGTCGCCGAGAAGGGCGTGATGTGATGGTGAACAAGGGGCTCCTTCGATCGTTCGTCGCACGGAATCGAGCTTCTGCCGTGCGTTTCATGACTCAAGATTCGACGTGTGGCGGGGTGCAAGCAAATGCGCTTCCATTGCCCAAAACATCAAAATAACTGATATAGCCCATTCGTAATAACGAAGAAATGAATGCGTAACACGGTGGCAACGTGGTGCGTGCGCAGAGCCGGATCAGCGTCGCCACGGTTTACAGGAATGACATATCTGATTTTTGTATTCACTCCCCTTGCCCGGATGATTTGCAATGATCGACCGGCATTCGGCTCAATGAGTGAGTGAACGGTTGACTCCAGCCGTTGATCAGCGGCTCACAGCGAGAGGAACCTCATGCAGACCGACCGCACATTCACGATCGTCGACGCGAATCTCTACCTCGGGCAGGGACGCTGGAGCAGAGGGTGCGTCGGCGTGAGCGACGGGCTCATCACCTCGGTTTCAGCCGATGCCTCCGACGTCTCGGGCACACCGCAGGAGGGGCGGGTGATCGACGCTCGCGGCGGAAGCCTGCTGCCCGGCCTCCAAGATGCGCATGTGCACCCCGAGCACGGTGGCAGCGGCCTTCTCGGCGTCGATCTGGCGCCGGTGCACGACGTCACAGACTATCAGCGGCTGCTGCAGGAATACGCAGAACAGCATCCTCAGGACGAGGTCGTCGTGGGGTACGGCTGGTATGGGGATCTCTTTCCGGGAGGCATGCCCGGCGCCGCCGTTCTGGACGAGGCGATCAACGATCGACCGGTCATCGTGAACGGCCACGACGGTCACAGCATGTGGTGCAACTCGCGCGCACTGCAGGAGGCCGGAATCACCGAGGCGACGCCCGACCCTCGCGGCGGTCGAATCGTTCGAGACGCATCTGGTCGCCCTACGGGCACGCTGCTCGATGCCGCGATGGATCTCGCTGCGGCCCTGCGGCCGGCCAAGTCGATCGACGGGGTGAAGGCCGCGCTGCTCGCCGCGCAGCATCGGCTCAACTCCGTCGGCGTGACCGCGTGGGCGGATGCCATGGTCGGCGTCAGCGAGCTGGGGCCCGACCCGTTCGAGGCCTACCTGCAGCTGGCCCGTGAAGGGGCGCTGCACAGCCACGTCTCACTGGCGCTCTGGTGGGATCGAACACGAGGCCTGGAACAGATCGACGACTTCGTCAGACGGCGTGAACAGGCGCGCGACGAGCCCCTGCTCAGCGCGTCGACCGTCAAGATCATGCAGGACGGCATGGTCGAGAACCACACGGCGGCCATGCTCGCCCCCTACGCCGACAGTACTGAGCCGATCAGCGGCGACTCGTTCATACCTGCTGCGGAGCTTCGCGAGATCTCGCAGCGGCTCGATCGACTCGGCTTCGACATCCACTATCACGCCTGCGGAGATCGAGCCGTGCGCGAGTGTCTGGACGCGGTCGAAGCGGTTCGTCGTTCTGGCGGGGGAGCGGGACGGCGGCATCAGATCGCCCATCTCGATGTCGTGCACCCAGCCGATCTGCAGCGTTTCGCCGAACTCGACGTCACCGCCAACGTGCAGATGCTCTGGGCCCGTCGTGACAAAGAGATGATCGAGCGCAAGCTGCCGCAGCTCGGCGTCGCACGTGAGGCGATGCAGTTTCCGTTCGCCTCTCTGCGACGAGCCGGCGCGCGCCTCGCCGCCGGCAGCGACTGGCCGGTCTCTGACCCCAACCCGCTCTGGGCCGTGCACACGGGGATGCTGCGCACCGCGCCGACGGCCGACGTGCACGCGATCGGAGGTCAGGCGCTGACGCATCCGCTCGAACGGCAGGAGGGAATCGAGTTCAGCGCGGCATTGGACGCCTACCTGACCGGTGCCGCTTGGGTGAACCGACTCGATGACCGTGGGGCGCTGCGACCGGGGCTGGCCGCAGACCTCGTGCTGCTGCGGCAGAACCTTCGCGAGACTCCAGACCTGTCGACGGTCGAGGTCATCGAGACGTTCGTCGACGGTGTCAGCGTCTACCAGGCCGAGTGACGGCTCTGCGGGGCAGAGCGACTGAGAAAGACCGAGATACTGAGACAGATTGAGAGGCGAAGACAGATGCGTGCAGATGTCGTCGTAGTCGGCCTGGGAACCATCGGGGCGCTGACCCTGGCCGAGTTGAGCGGCGTTCCCGGGCGCAAGGTCGTCGGAGTCGAACGGTTCGGCCCAGTGCACAGCCATGGTGCCTTCACCGGAGAGTCGAGGGTGTTCCGCACAGCGGTGCACGAAGGCGAGCGCTACGTGCCCGCTCTGCTCGAGGCGCGGCGACTCTGGAAGCGTCTCGGCGCGCAGGTCGGGCGCAGACTGCTGCTCGAGACGGGCGTGCTCTCGATCGGCCCCAGCGGTTCTGCGGCCATCGAGACCACGGCATCCGAAGCACAGCGCTTCGACCTGCCTCACGAGGCTCTCGACCACGCCGAGCTGCATCGGCGCTACCCGCAGCACGACCTCGATGCAGAAGACGTCGGCTTTCTCGACCTGCTCGGGGGCGGTCTTCGCCCAGAGCTGACCGTGCTGAGCGGCTTGGAGATCGCCTCGGCGAACGGGGCAGAGATCGTGGTGCGGTCGCCGGCAACCGCCATCGAGCATCGTGGGGATGCCATGGCCGTGATCACCGCAGAGGGTGAGATCGTCGCCGATCGCGTGGTGGTCTGCGCTGGCAGCCGGGCCGCAGAGCTGCTTCCTCAGCTCGCCGGACTTCTGCGGGTGACGCCGCTTTCGCTCACCTGGTTCGCCCCGCACCACATCGATCAGTTCACCCCTGATCGATTTCCCGTCTTTCTGCGTGATCGGGGCAGCTCGCATCTCTTCGGCGTGCCGACGCTCGACGGGTTCAGCATCAAGGCCAGCGCGGGCGATCTCTGGGGAAACTCCGAGCGTCTCGCAGACGCCCCTACCGAGGTCGATCTGCCGACCCTCGAGCGCATTGCCCAGACGGCTTCGTGGTTTCTGCCAGATCTCAACCCCGAGCCGGTTCGGGTCAGCATGCACCATGATGCCTACGCGAGCGACCGTGTGCCGATCATCGACTCGTCAGATGACGGCAGACTGACCATCGTCGCCGGGCTCTCCGGCCACGGATTCAAGTTCGCGCCGATCTTCAGCAAGTGGGCGGCGACGCTGGCGCTGGGGGAACTGCCCGACGGCTACGACCCGCAGCTCTACGGCCTCGACGCTCATCGCCCGTGTGAGCCGGCCTGAAGCCGGATGCTGCGTTTGCGCACTGCGTCATTGATGTGGATTGCCCGGCATCATCGCCGATCGCTCGAAGTCGGTTGATCTTGAGCGATCGCGGTGCATTGGGAGTGATCGCCGAATTGTCTCGACAGCTGCGACGAGGTGCGTTGCGCGACGTGGTTGGTCTCTTGTCTCGGCGCTGCCGAGGCCGTGCCGATCGGCCTGCAGGCGGAATCTTCGGGGCGCTCGGGGCCTGCGTCGTCGCACTGGGGTAGGAGAGCGACGGGGCCCGTGCACGGTTCCGCTGAGGCGGGCGCCGTTCCGCTGAGATTGAGCTGATTTGAGCGGAACGGTGTCCTGGCGGGCGGATCCGTGCGCGGCATCTGACTGCGCGGGCGCGCAGGCGCAGGTTCAGGCGCAGGTTCAGGTTCAGCGCAGGTTCAGGTTCAGCGCAGGTGCAGACGAAGCTGCCAGCAGCATCCCTCAGGCGCTCAGCGAGCTCTGCAGCGCCGCGATCTCGACATCGGTGAGGCCGTTGCGCAGCAGGTATTCGACCGCGCTGCCGTACCGAGTGTCGAGGTGGTCGATCGCAGCCTCCAGCGCTGCGGGCGGGGCTTCGGCGATCAGCGTGCGCAGGGAATCCGTCACCACGGCGCCGGCGGCCTCGACCTTCGCGAGTGTGCCCTGCAGCCAGCGACCCGCCAGATTCGCCGTCGTCTCGGCGTAGTCGGCGACGACGGCATCCTGCGACACGCCCACAGCGAGCAGCAGCAGAGCGATGGTCACGCCGGTTCGGTCTTTGCCCGCGGTGCAGTGCACCAGCACCGCGCCGCGATCGGCGGCGATGTCACGCGCGACTGCGGCGAACACGGCCGCATCGTCGTCGAGCATGCCGCGGTAGAGGTCGGGCAGCGTGGGCAGCCCGGCGAGGCTCGCCTGCAGCGACCCCTCGAGCAGCGGCAGGTTGCGCGTGCGCACGGGGCGCTGAACGCCGAACGCACTGGGCAGCCCGGTGCGCTCGCGAGCGGTGCGCAGGTCGACCACGGTGTCGATCGGGCTGGCCTCGAGCCACTGCGACGCCTCGGGGCTGAGCGTGCCCGGCGCCGCGCTGCGATACAGGCGCTGCGAGCGGGTCTGCCCGCCGTGGGCGAGTGGCAGCCCGCCGACGTCGCGCAGGTTCACGAAGCCCGGCAGGCGGATGTCGCGGGAGCGCATCTGATCGGGTTGCGTGAGTGCAGGGTCAGAGGCAGTCATATGCTCAGGCTATCGTGCGGGCACATCGATCAGTCGCAGGCGTGAGGCCGCTGCGACCGCCTCGTCTCGGCCGTGCACGCCGAGCTTGCGGTACAGGCTGCGCACCTGCGACTTGACGGTGTTCACAGATACGGAAAGCCTCTCTGCGATCTGAACAGGGCCCTTCGCCTCGGCGAGCTCGGTCAGCACGATGCGTTCGCGTTCGGTCAGCTCTGGGCAGGAGTCATCGTCTGCCGCCGGGCCTTCAAGCTGCAGAAGCACAGGCAGACCTTCGGCTCTCGCTCTCAGCTTTGACATCAGGGGATCATCAGAGGTCGTGCAGAAGGCCAACAGGCGGTTCCGCGACTGGCTGTCGAGCCTGACCAGTGGAAGCGTCAGATCGGTGCGATCGAGCAGAAAGGCCGCCTTGTGCAGCTGCTGCTTGCCAGAGTGCGTGCCCTGCTTGCTCAGGCGTGCCGCTGCAGTGAGCAGCGCGAGTTCGATGCGGTGCCGCGAATCGGCTGCACGCGGCTCTGCAGTCTCGTTCAGAATGGTGTTGGCCCGGTCGAGATCTCGCCGGCAGAGAGCGGCACGGGCGAGAAAGAGATTGCGAGAGAGCCTCGGCAGATCGGCAGCGACCTGCTGCATGATGCGCGTTGCGGCGCGAGGCCGCCCATCGGCGAGTGTGAGCTCTGCCTCAGCGAGACGAAACTGGGCGAATGAGTATCGGTTCATCGGGCGGGTGCCCTGAATTCGCAGCCTGAGCTCTTCGAGCTCGAGCAGACCGTCTGCGACGCGATTCTGACAGATCGCGAGCATCGCCCAGGCGTGGGCTCCGAGATGCACGCCGTCGTATGCCTCGATCACGTCGGAGTAATCGTTCAAGACCGTCTGCGCTTCGGCATACTGGGTGGCCTCGATGAGCTCGTTTGCCGAGTACAAGGCGCTCAGAACGATCAACGAATTCTCTCGCTCGTCGCCGATGACGGGTTGCAGACCCCTCGACGAGGGCATGCACGCTGCTGCTCTGCTGCGGTTGCCCAGCGCGAGGTGCGCGTTGGCGCACACGGCGTGTCCGATGGTCTCGCCGCGTGCTCCGTCTGCATCCAATGGCGGCACATCGTGCTCAATGGTCTTGACGGCCTGATCTGGCCGGCCGCGAAGCAGCTCGGCCTCGGCCGACCGCTCGAGAAACTCGACCATAATCTTCACCTTGGTCTGCATGAGTTCAGCACGATGCTGAGAGATGATGCGTTTGATGGCTGCGACCTCGGTCAGCGTGTCGCCGTCGAGAAACCCCAGCCGCAGCGCGATCATGCGAATGAGATTCCAGTACAACGTGTCGGTGATGTCAGGGGTCTGGGCATCGTCGAGTGCCCGAGCAGCCTTGTTCAGAGCCAGGCTCAGCAGGGCTCCGGCCTGGTGCTGTTTGCCCGGGGCCCAGAAGAGACCGCTGGCATACAGCGCACAGAGCAGCGGCTGTTCGCTGAGCTGCGCCGAGCTGAGTTGCCCCAGGAGTCGAGTGATCTCGCCGAACTCGCGGTTGATCAGAGCAGGCGCCATCTCGGTGACCAGCCGCGTCGCTCGTGCGAGTTCACCAGCCGCGAGAAACGCCTCGAAAGCTGCGAGTTCTTGTTGCGCGGCGGCGCAGCGTTCGCCATACCATGTGAGCGTGCGTCTGAGCTCTTTGCTCGAGACTCCAGGCAGATAGCCGGTGAACACCGAGCTGTACGCCTGGACGAGTGACAGACGGTCTGACTCTGGGGTTGTCCTGCTCAGCCCGAGCCCTTGCAGGGCAGCGAACGCCGCTGACGTGTCAGGCGCTGACTGCATCGCTGCGGCATTGACCGTTCCCAAAGCGCACAGAACGATGAGCTCATCTCGCAGAGGTCGTGTCGTCGTCTGCATCAGCGTGCTCTGCACGAGAGCTCGCGCCAAGGGGCGAGGGTCTGCAGACTGATCGTCAGAAGCCGAGGTATGCCGCCTGGCCTCTTGGAGGGTGAGGTAGGGAAGCTCACTGAACCGCGACCCCGCCAACGGCTGCTGACCGGTCACGTTGGCGTAGAGCTGTCGGCTCTCTTTCTCACTGAAGGCGAGCAGATCTGAAGTGATCACGTTGACAGAGCCCCCGAGCAGAGTGGCTACTCGCTCGGCCAGAGAGCTCGAACGAGTCGTGACGACCGCGCCGAGCCAAGGATGCCTTCGCATCTGCATCGTCAGCCACTCGACTGCTCGTTCGCGAGGAGAGGCGGGCCAACCGTCGATGACCAGCACCACATCGCGGCGAATCGCGTCAGTGCCATGAACCTTTCGATAGTCGGCATGCGATGCGACCAAAGCGGCTTCGAGGCCGTCTAGCTCGTCAGGGGCCAATGAAGGCGCGGCGATGTATGTATTCGGCGAGGTAGGGCATGCGGCCAGCATGGTGAGCCATTCATGCAACAGCATGGTTTTTCCTGCACCCATCGGGCCAGAGATGATGCAGACCTGTTCGCTCTCGAAGACGTGTTGAACGAGAGTGGAGCGAGCCACGTGATGCTCCGGCAGTCGAGCTGAGTCAGACGGCAGACGCCCGTAGTCACTGGCTGAGGATGTTGTGCTGGCGGATGCAGGCATCTGAGTGGGGTTCTTTCTGGACGTTCGGCGGGTGGATCATGCGGTGTGCGTTGACGCCGCGACTTGGCCCGTGCGGCGTGGTCACCCCTTACTGATTATTCCGCATCTTGGCATGCCCGGGGCATTTCGACAGGCCCTCGAACGAGAAAGGGCCGGGACACCACCCAAGGGTGATGGCCCGGCCCTTCTCAGACGATGGTCGTCAGACCATCATCTGCTGCAGCGCTCGAGTCATGAGTGTTTGCGGCGTGCTGCGATGATGCCGGCCAAACCGGCGGCCACCAGCGCCAGGGCACCTGCTGCCCATGCGCCAATCTCGAGGCCGGTGTGTGCCAGCTTGGAGTCGTCAGGCGAATTGGGCGCAACAGGCTGCTCGTCACTCGGCGTCGGCGTCACCGGGTCGGTGACGATGTCGACGCTGAGCGTTGAGGTTGCAGTCAGACCGTTCACATCGGTGACGGTGTATGCCTGCGGCGTGACCTTTCCGGTGTACGTCGGGTCGTCGGGGGTGAAGGTGGAGACCACCCTTCCGTCGACGAGCTCGATCTTCCACGTGCCCTCACCGGGAACGTGCTTGGTGGTCTCGCCGTTGTCGAACGTGACCTGCGTCAGCTCGCCGGTGCCGGGGATCGTCTCAGGATTCAGCGTGGCCGTCTCACCGGGCTTGATGGTCTGGTGATCAGGGTTGGCCTGCGGCGGCACGTTGATGTTGACCTTGAGCGTGCCCTGGTTGGAGGTCAGCTTGTTGCTGTCGGTGACGGAGTACGGCTGGTCCGTGACTGAGCCGTGGTAGCCCGTCTCGGGCTTGAAGGTCGAGGTGACCTTGCCGTCGACGACCTGGATGGTCCATTTGCCTTCGCCGGGGACGACGAGAGTCTTGCCGTCGTCGGTGGCGTTGGGGCTGTCGAACTTCACGTCGGTGATGTCGCCGGTTCCCTTGGTGGTCTCCGGGGTGAGCGTCGCGGTCTGATCAGGGTTGATCGTCTTCGTGTCGTCACCGGTGGTCGGCGGCACGTTGATGTTGACCTTGAGCGTGCCCTGGTTGGAGGTCAGCTTGTTGCTGTCGGTGACGGAGTACGGCTGGTCCGTGACTGAGCCGTGGTAGCCCGTCTCGGGCTTGAAGGTCGAGGTGACCTTGCCGTCGACGACCTGGATGGTCCATTTGCCTTCGCCGGGGACGACGAGAGTCTTGCCGTCGTCGGTGGCGTTGGGGCTGTCGAACTTCACGTCGGTGATGTCGCCGGTTCCCTTGGTGGTCTCCGGGGTGAGCGTCGCGGTCTGATCAGGGTTGATCGTCTTCGTGTCGTCACCGGTGGTCGGCGGCAGGTTGATGAACACGTTGAGGTCTGATTTTGCGGTCAGGCCGTTGGTGTCGGTGATCGTGTAGGGCTCGACGGGGATCTGGCCGGTGACGGTGGCGTCTTTCGGGGTGAAGGTTGCTTTGGCCTTGCCGTCGACGAGCTCGATGTTCCAGGTGCCCTTGTCGGTTTCCTTGGTGGTCTGACCGTTGTCGAAGACTGCCTTGTTGACCGTGCCGTTGCCGGGTGTGGTGCCCAGGTCGCCGAGGTCGAGTGCCTGGTCAGTCGGGTTCGATTTAACCGTGCCCGGGCCGGTCTTCGGGCCCTTTGCCACGACGGTCGCTGTGCAATCAGGAACCTGGTTGCCGGTGACTTTGACAGAGGCTGTTGTGCCTGAAGTGGTCACAGTACCAGCAGGAGCTTCTTTGCCGTCGATCGTGCAGACCCAGTTAATGTCATAGGCCTCGATCGGAGTGCTACCCGCTGGTTTGTCGACCGTGTAATTCACCGTGGTGTCTGTGCCAGTGATGAACTGCGGTGACGAGGTGTTCTCACTGCCCCCGTCTTTTCCAGTGGTCTCAGACGTTCCCTGTGGGTCGCCATTCTTGTCGATGGTGATGTTGAACTGGCCGTCTGAGCCACCATCCTGCTTGACGTCGACGGTTCCGGTCGCTTTGCTGAACACAACTGCGAACGCCACGCCCTGGCGAGAGGTGCTGGCTGTCGCGTTCACGAAGCTGCTGGAGATCGTCGTCGGGTTCTCCGCCTGCACCATCATGATGCCGCGATATCCGGCGGCGACCTTGACAGTCGACTTGCAGGTGACCGAGTTGGTTCCCAGCCCTGACTTCTCAGCCGTGCACGGGGGCTCTCCTCCTTCAGGCACAACTTCCTGATAAGCATTCAACGGTTGGTCAGAGGTCCAGGTGAAGCCCTCGCCGGTGCCTGACGACTCTGCGTCAGCCATGACGATTCCGTAGCCGGAAGTGACATATGCCTGTGATTTGGTGTCGAAGACCTTGATGTCTGACAGGGTGACTGTGTCGCGCAGCGAGTCATTGTGCGGGACATCAGGATTTGCGATGTCCTGATACAGCGCAGGAAGACCGGTGGTTCCCGTGTAGTACGGCTGGCCGTTGAGCGTGTTTCCGAGAACAGCTCCGTCCCAAGCTGGCAGTGCCGTGGCGGTCACACCATTCGCGCCGTCAGCGCCCTTGTCGACAATCGCGGTAAAGGACAGTACGTAGTCACCGAGTTTGATCGTCATCGGCTTGTTCACAGGCATGTCGTTCGGGTTGACGCTGCCGAAGCCGGCGAAATTGATCCAGCAGAGTCCGTTTGCGCCGGGGCCACCCTCGCCATATGAACAGCCAGCCGTGGCGTCGCTCTCAGTCGCCGAAGCAGTCGCCGTGAAACCGGCGATACTGCCGCCCACGAGAAGCGCCGTTGCGGCACCTGTCGCCAGCGCTTTCTTTCCTGTTCGGCGAAGGGCTCCGCCGAGTGATGTGATTTGTCGCAATATCTTGTCCCTTTCGATGTCGCGAGTGCGCAGGCCGGAAGGCCCTGTGCGGTGTGATTGCTGCAGCTTCCCTGAAGTGAAAAGTTCACATGCTAATACGCATAAGCGGATGCTGCAGGAAACTCTGCGCTTTGATGGTAGAGGCCGAGGTCGCGCACGTCAGGTGCCCCACAATGGGTGAGTGGTGGGGTGAATCGCGGGCTTGAGGCCAGTGAATGAGCGGCGCCAAGTTGTCAGAATTGCGGGGCCCCTCGACGCGGAGCATGCGACTTCACCCCGCAGAATCACCCTGATGCTGCTCTGGAGTGCTGGAACACGGGCGAAGGCAAGCGTGTGACGGGTTGAATCGACGAGAGAGAAGCCTTCTGCGGCGGCTCGCGCCTTCTACTGTCAGCAGGTGGTGGCGACACCTCGTTAGGCTGAAACGATGAGCGCATCAGCGACAGTGACTGCACATTACGACCACATCATCATCGGCGGCGGAGCCATGGGCTCGGCGGCTGCCTGGCAGCTCGCCCGCGCCGGCAGGTCGGTGCTGCTGATCGAGCGTTTCGCGCAGCTGCACGACCACGGCGCATCTCACGGAGCGAGCCGCAACTTCAACATCGCCTACACCGAGCCCGACTACCTCGATCTCGTCGCAGAGGCCGGTTATCTGTGGCGGGCCCTCGAAGCAGAGACAGACACGCGTGTGCTCGACCTGGTCGGTCTGGTCAATCACGGCGCCGGTGAGCTGGAGCACCACGACGAACTGCTGCATCTGCACGGCTTCTCGGCGACCACGCTGGCCCCTGAAGAGGCGCAGGAACGCTGGCCGGGCATCCGCTTCGACACCCGCGTGACCTACACGCCCGACGGCGGCCGGCTCAACCCCGATCGCGCGATTCCCGCGCTGCAGGCAGCTGCAGCCCGACACGACGCCGAGTTTCGCTACGACACCGCGATGCGCGCGATCGAGATCGCCGCCGACGGTCAGACCGTTCGTGTGAGCACCGACGACGCGACCTATGCCGCACCCAGCCTGGTCGTCACGGCGGGCGCGTGGGCGCATCCGCTGCTTGACGGGCTTGTCGGTCTGCCGCCGCTGCGCGTCACGCAAGAGCAGCCCGCCCACTTCGCCCTCACTGCTGCGGGCGCTGCTGCCGGCGCCGCAGCATTCGACGGCGCCGACGAGGCCACCCAAGCCCTCTGGCCCGGTTTCAACCACCTGGCTGCCCCGGGCGACCGCCGCACCGAGTGGTGGTATTCGAACGTCTACGGCATGCTCACCCCCGGCGAGGGCGTCAAGGCCGGCTGGCACGGCACCGGGCCGGTGGTCGACCCCGATCATCGTTCGTATGCTCCCGAGCCTCGCCAGCTGGCGGCGCTGCAGCGTTACGTGCGCGAGTGGCTGCCGGGCGCCGACGCCGACCGGCTGGTGCCGGTCAGCTGCACATACACGACCACCCCCGACGAAGACTTCGTCATCGACCGGCGCGGCCCGATCGTGGTCGGGGCCGGCTTCAGCGGGCACGGCTTCAAGTTCACTCCCGCCGTCGGGCGGATGCTGGCCGAGCTCGCGATGGATGCCGACGCCCGACCGATGCCCCGGTTCGCGCTCTCCCGGTTCGGTCTGTAGGAGGGGCTGACGGCGTCGGTCTGCTCGTGACGTCAGCGATGACTGTTCAAGGGCTTCAGCGGTGCATGTTCAGGGGGCTTCGGTGATACATGTTAAAGATATGTGACGAATAATCGGGGCTGTAGGTGATGGAACCTCGATATGCGGGCAGCGCTGTACGCTGAGAGCAGTTTCGATCAGATAATACGATGTCGATGTCTGGCGGCGGTGGCTGTGAATCACGCGGATCTGCGTGACAGACGACGTCTCTGAACAATGAGAAGTGGAGTAATGGTGTCTGCAACAGATGCACACGATGGTGTTCTCACCTCAGCGCGGCTCGCCGAGTTGAGGCAGCAGTTTCTCGCCGACCCCGAGCGCGTGCGAGCCGAGAATGCGGTCACGAAGTCGAAGATCGACGACATCGCGCTGAACCGGCAGCGTCTGATTGACACGCCTCGCAGCATGTCGAACCGTCTCGACGACTGGGAGGCGGCGAATCAGAAGAACAGCGGGCGGTGCTGGCTCTTCGCCGCGCTCAACCTGCTGCGCAGCGATGCGCGCAAGAAGCTCGGGGTGAAGAACTTCGAGTTCAGCCAGAACCATGCGATGTACTGGGACAAGATCGAGCGGGCCAACTACTTTCTCGAAGACGTCATCGCCCTGGCCGACCGCGAGCCCGACGACCGCCTCATGTCGTTTCTGCTGAAGAACCTGCTGAGCGACGGCGGGCAGTGGAACATGGAGGTCAGCGTCTTTCTGAAACACGGCGTGGTGCCCAAAGAGGTCATGCCCGAGACCGAGTCGTCTGGCAATACGAGCCGCATGAACTCATCGCTCAGCACCCTGCTGCGCAAGGGCGCCAAAGAGCTGCGCGAACTCGTGCGCTCCGGCGCGAGCCTCGACGATGCCCGTGCGTTCAAAGACCGCCTGCTGGCCGACACGCACACCATTCTGACCATTCACCTGGGCGTGCCGCCGACCGAGTTCGAATGGCAGTGGAACGACGACAAGAACGAGTTTCATCGTGCGGGCGTGTTCACACCCCAGCAGTTTCTCGCGGAATACACCGACGTCGACCTGCGCGACTACATCTGCCTCGTCGACGACCCGCGGCCTGAGCACCCCAAGGGCTCGACGCTCACCGTCGCCCACCTGGGCAACGTGGTCGGCGGTGACCCGGTGCTCTATCTCAACGCAGACATCGACACGATCAAGAGTGTCACTGCAGCGACGATCGCCGATGGCGAGCCGGTCTGGTTCGGCTGTGACGTCGACCCCCAGTTCTACCGTGAAGACGGCGTCTGGGCCGCCGACCTGTTCGATTACTCCGGCGTGTACGGCGTCGATCTGAGCACGACCAAAGAAGACCGCATTCGCTACGGCGACAGTGAGATGACGCACGCGATGCTCTTCACCGGCGTCGACCTGGCCGAGCACTCCGACTCGGCGGGAACGCTCAGCGCAGACGAGACAGATGCCGCGTCAGCGACGACCCTGGGCACGCCGCGACGGTGGCGGGTCGAGAACAGCTGGGGCATCGAGAAGTTCGACAAGGGCTTCTGCACCATGCACGACTCCTGGTTCGACGAGTACGTCTTCGAGGTCGTCGTTCGCAAAGACCGCCTGCCTGCCGATCTGCAGGCCGCGGTCAGTGCCGAGCCGATCGTGCTCGATGCGTGGGATCCCATGGGCGCGCTGGCCTGATCTGACCTGATCTGGCCTGGTCGCTGGGGGCTGGGGCTGGGGCTGCCGTACCGTCCAGATTCGGCGGTCTGCGCTCCCGGCACTCCCGGTCACCGGCGCTCCCGGCAGCCCCCGCCCGGCGCTCCCGGCACCGGCACTCCCTGTCACTGCTCGTCACCGGCAGTCTCGGCAGGCTGCGCGTGGCGCTCGGCAAGCCGGGGTGCCCGGGCGCACGAGCAGCAGGTAAACCGTGGTGTCTGAGCATGCGGGTGAGGTGCCGAGATTGCGCAAACGCGCGGGTGAGGTGCCGAGATTGCGCGAACGCGGGCCTGAACGGGCGGCTGTTTGCGCGTAATTTCTGCAATCTGGGTGCGAATCGTGTGCAGTGGCGCAATCTGGGTGCGACTTGTGCGCAGCTGGGCAATCTCGGCGCTGGGCGGGTGCGTGAGGTGCCGGGCAGGCGAGCGGGGCACCAGTAGACAAAAACGTGGCGCCAGCTGGCGAACCGAGTGCCGAGCAGGCGACCCAGCTATGCGCCGAAGGCTGCCATGCGTCCCTGCTGACCGCTGCGAGCGGCGGCGTCCACGCTGAAAGCCTGGACGAGCGGGTCGCTCAGCCCGACCATGCGTACGGTGCACACCAGATCGCCTGATTCGCCGGGTACGATCCAGCGCAGTACGGCCTCGGTCGGGGCCTCGAGCAGTCGGCTTTCAACGGGGGATGCCTGAGTGGGAACTCCTCCGACCGCTGCTCTGGCCTCGGCGAGGGCGCGATCGCGCACCACAGCGGGTTCGTCGGTGAGCACATTGCGAGCGAAGAGCCCGGCGCATGACGCAATCGACGTCTCACCCGTGCTGGTGCACACGAATGCATCGAGGGTTCGGGCTGCCGCGAGCGTCTCTGGCCAAGGCCGCACCTGGCCTGCGAGCACCCCAGTGCTCCTGGCTGGCGCACCGGCTGCGCTCAGCGTCGTAGTCGTAGTCGTGCTCAGCGCCGCACTCGCACCTGTACCACCTGGGCTCGCACCCGCGCCCTCAGCCGCACCCGCACCGGCTGCGCTCAGCACCGTAGCCGAATCTGCACCTGCTGTGCGCACCGCCGAGCCTGTGTCCGCACCTGTACCTGTGCCCGCACCCCCGGCCAACTCGTCGCCGGCTGCATCCGATGCACCGGGTCGGGCCTCGTCGGGCGCCGCAGCAGCGACGACCGGGCCGGTTGAGGCGTCTGCGGCGAGGCGCAGCACGACCTCGTCGAGCAGCCGGTCGTGCACGTCGATCGCGATTGCTGCGGCGCTCGTGGCGTCGCTGTTGCCGAAGACGACCACGCCCACACCGCTGTCGACGTGCCAGCGCATATGCGAGGTGAACCCGGGCAGACCTCCTGAATGCTGCACGATGCGCCCGAGACGTCGATGGTGTTCGACGACCAGACCGTAGCCGTATCCGGCGCCGGTGAGCGGCCGGTTCGACAGCCGTTCGTCAGTGCCGGCGATGATGGTGTGCACCCGCTGCAGCTCGCGGCGTGAGGCGGCCGCGAGCACATCCTCGCGCACCGGATGCTCAGTGAAGGCAGAGCGCAGAAAACGGCCCCATGCGGCAATGTCGTCGACGGTGCTGAACAGCGCCCCGATGCAGCCGAGCGCGCCGCAGCCGACGTAGGGCTCAGGAGCCCAAGTCGCTCCGGAGTCGAAGCTGCGCCACCCAGTTGCGGCGTCGATTCCGGCTGAGGCCTGAGATGATCCGGGCGAGTGGCTCGCCGCACGGGGCGCTTCACCTTCGACGGTTGCGGCAGCGGGTGAACCGGCTGCGTCAGCCGCAGCACGAGACGATCCTCCCAAACCGGTCTCGATGTCGTCGAGTGAATAGGCGGTGTGGTGCAGGCCCAGGGGGCGCAGCAGTCGCTCTGAGACGAACCGTTCGACAGTCTGGCCGGTCACCTGTTCGACAGCTCGCCCGATCAGCGAGATGCCCAGGTTGGAGTACTGGTAGGCCTCATCCGGCGGCAGCGCGAGCCGAAGCCCGTCGCTGAGCACCCGGCTCATCTCGGCCCGAGAGGCGCCGAGGTGATCGTCGCCCCAGGGGTTGTCTTCAGCCAGACCGGCCCGGTTCGACATCAGCATGTCGAGCGTCACATGCACCGGCCGCCCCCGGTAGGTGGCCGCTGCGAACTCGGGCACGTAGTCGGTGATCGGCGCGTGCATGTCGAGCCGGCCCTCGTCGCGCAGCACGAGCGCGGCAGCTCCCAGAAAGCTCTTCGACATCGATGCGATGCGATAGATCGTGTCACGCGTCGGCACCGCCGCATCGCGTCGCTGGTGACCTCGACCGACCCAGGCGACCACGCCATCCGCATCGAAGACCGCAGCGCTGAATGACGGGGCCAGACGCAGCGTGGCCGCATCGAGGCGCTGCTCGAGCGCCGCCGCACCGGCAGCCGTCAGCGCGTCGCGATCGGGCCGCAGACGCTCGACGTGCAGACTCATCGAGCAGCCTCGGCGTGCTCGCGCACCTCGGCGGCGAAGGCGTCGGCGAGCGCCCGGCTGACCGCCGTGTTCTCTGCACTGTGCTGCTCGGCGTCGGCGATCAGGGCGGCGAGGTCGAAGTTCTGCTCGGCCAGCGCGGCGTCGTCCCAGGTGCGCAGCCGCTCGGCGTTCACCTCGGGGTGAAACTGCAGCCCGCGCACGTGCCGCCCGAGCCGGAACGCCTGGAACTCGCAGTCGGCGCTGCTGGCCAGCAGCACGGCCCGATCGCTCAGTGCGGTGATGCGGTCTTCGTGGTTCTCGATCATCGGCGCCGCCGAAGAGAGCGCGCCGATGACGGCGTCGTCTCTGCCGGCCGGCGTCGTCTCGATGCGAGTCATGCCGCGCTCTGGCACGCCCGTCTTGGCCTTCACCTCACCGCCGCACACCTGGGCGAGCACTTGGCCGCCCAGACAGATGCCGAGGGTGGGCAGGTCGCGGTCGATGGCCTCGGCGGCGAGCTGGCGCTCTCTCGCGAGCCAGGGCGCGCGATCATCGTCGTCGGGCATCAGACCGCCGCCGAGCATGACCAGCGCGTCGAACCCCTCGAGGGTCTCGGGCAGCCCCTCGCTGCCGAGTCGCTGATCGAGGTCGAGACCCGCCGTCTGCAGCCACTCTTCGAGACGGCGCAGACCACTCGACGCCGAGTTGACCACGACGAGCACCCGGGGTGCGGTGCGGGCTGTCAGACGGTCGGTGGTGGGCATGGGGTTCTCTCTTCTGTCGATGGATGCTGGTCGGCGATGCTGCGGATGCCGCGGGATGCGCTCAGCGCTCGCCGGCGAGAAACGTGAGATGGTTCGGGTCGGAGGCCTCGAGCACGCGCAGCACGTTCTCGTGGGCGACTTTGTCGAGATCGGCGTGCGACCACCCCCTGCCGGCGAGCTCGGCGAGCAGCCGCGGGTAGCCGCTGACGTCGTCGAGACCGTGCGGCATGCTGCCGGTGCCATCGTAGTCGGCTCCGATCCCGACAGCGTCGACCCCGGCGAGGTCGCGAACGTGCTCGATGTGATCGGCCACGTCTGCGACGGTCACCGTCGGCGGTTCGCCGTGCTCGCCGCCCACGACCCAATCGCGTCGCGCCTGGCTGACGAACGACGGTACGAAGGCCACCATGTGCACGCCGCCGGTTGCGCCGATGCGCCGAATCAGCTCGTCAGGCACGTTGCGCGGGTGGTCGCAGAGCGCGCGGGCGCCTGAATGGCTCACCAGCACGGGCAGCGTCGAGACGTCGAGCGCGTCGCTCATGGTGGCATCCGAGACGTGCGCCAGGTCGACCAGCATGCCGATGCGGTTCATCTCGGCGACCACCTCGCGGCCGAAGTCGCTCAGACCGTTGCTGCGCGCTTCGTCGGTCGACGAGTCTGCCCAGGGAATGGTCTGCGCCCAGGTGAGCGTCATGTACCGGGCGCCCAGCCGAGCGTACGAGCGCAGCACGCCGAGCGACTCGTCGATCTGGTCTCCGCCCTCGACGCCGATCAGCGAGGCGATGCGGCCGCTGCGCATGGCCTGGCGGGCCTCTGCCGCCGTGCGGGCCAGCCGCAGATCGTCGGGGTATCGCGCCGCCAGCCGATGCACGAAGTCGATCTGCTCCAGCGTGGCGGTCACCTGTTCAGCGCCGTGCAGCGTCTCGTCGTCGACCCAGACCGACCAGAACTGGCCCCCGACGCGACCGGCGCGCAGCCGGGGCAGGTCGGTGTGCAGATCGGGCAGCCCGGTGCCGACGCCGTCGACGCGGTAGCCGTGATGCTCGCGGCACGCCCACGCGAGGTCGTTGTGCCCGTCGATGACGAGCGGCAGCTCAACCGCCGCAGCGCGTGAAGTCGCCGGCGCGGTGTCGGCGACGGTGTGGAACGACATGGTGCTCCTCTGGGCCCGCAGCTCTGTGCTCGACGGGGCGTGGTCGTGTGCTACTTCGTGCGCGTGAGCAGCGCGTCGTTCAGCTGGTCGGTGATCTCGCGCGCGATCGGCACGGCCTGCCCGTCGAGCTCGCGAACGGGAGCCGCGCACCGGGTGCTCGACAGCATCCACAGGCCGTCGACGCGACCCAGCTCGTCGGCGACGACCTCGCGGTACTCGGTCTCATGTCCCAGAGACTCGAGCGCGGCGAAGGCATCGGCCTGCGTCGTGCCAGCGAGGATGCCCTGGTCGGTCGACGGGGTGACGAAGCGCCCGTCGATCAGCAGAATGACGCTCGAGGTCGGGCCCTCGAGCACGAAGCCGTCGCTGCTGATGAAGATGACGTCGTCGGCGCCGCGGCGTGCGGCCTCGCGCAGCACGGCCTTGTTCACCGCGTACGACAGGGTCTTCGCCCCCTGCAGCAGCCACGGCGAGGTCTTCGCCACGTCGTGACGGTAGCCGCGGTCGAGGGTGACGACCGAGATGCCGTTCTCGCGCTCGCGCTCGTGCTCGTCGCCCTCGAACACGTAGACCCAGCCGACCGGCACGCCGGTGCCCTCGATGCCGCGGGTCATGATGAACTTCGCCGAGAGCATGGCGGCGGGCGAGTGGGCGGTGATGGCCGCTTCGATCGCGGCAGCCCACACATCGAGCTTGGGTGCGGGCAGGTCGAGCAGGGCCGCCGAGTGCGCGAAGCGGGCCAGGTGAGCCTCGATGGCCATCGGCTTGCCGTGCTGCACGCCGGCGGTCTCGAAGATGCCGTCACCGCGGGTGACGCTCAGATCCATCACATTGATCTGCGGCGCAGCAGGGTCGGCCTGGTGAAAGCGGCCGGCGCTGGCGGCCGTGCTCACGCCCTCGGCGAGGTCGTCGACGAAGAACAGGATTGGTGCTGACATTGGTGCTTCTTTCGTGCGGGTGCTGGGGTTCTGGGGGTCTGGTGGGTGGAGGACAGGGTGGATGGGGGAGCTGAACGCGATTCCGTCGAGATGTACACGGCTCCGTCGAGATCAGGCCGATGTCAGCGGAACGGTGTGCATCTCAGCGGATCAGTGCTGAGCCGACTCAGCCAGATCAGTGTCGAGGTGGCGCAGACGGTTCTCGGCGACCCACTCGACATCGATCTCATGCCCGATGCCCGGTGTCGACGGCACGGTGACGGTGCCATCATGCGCCACGACCGGCGGCATGATCACGTCGCGGGCATAGTACTTGTCCGAGCCCGACACGTCGGAGGGCAGCGTGAAGCCGGGCAGCGACGAGATCGCCACGTTGGCGGCGCGGCCCACGCCGAACTCGTGCATGCCGCCGCACCAGACGGGGATGCCATGCTCGGTCGCCAGGTCGTGTGCGGCTTTGGCGACGGTGAGCCCCCCCATGCGCGACACTTTGATGTTGAGCACGCGGCCGGCGTCGAGCGCGATCATGGTCTGCAGATCGTCGAGCGAGACCACCGACTCGTCGAGGCACACCGGGGTCTGCAGGCGCTGCTGCAGTCGGGAATGCCCGACGAAGTCGCGCGGCGCGAAGGGCTGCTCGATCATCGTCAGGTGCGCCGCGTCGAGGCTCAGCAGGTAGTCGATCGTCTGATCGTCGCTGGTGTAGGCTCCGTTGGCGTCGACGTGCAGGTCGATGTCGGGGTGCGCAGACCGCACGGCGTGCACAGGCTCGAGATCCCACCCCGGTGCGATCTTCAGCTTGATGCGGTGGTAGCCGGCGGCGAGCTGCTTCTCGACCTGCGCGAGCAGCGCATCGACGGTCGGCTCGATGCCGAGCGAGACACCCGCCCGCACCTCGTGACGGGTGCCGCCCAGCGCCGATGCCAGTGAGACGCCCTCGGCCTTCGCCCACAGATCCCAGGCCGCGCCGACGAAGCCGGCCTTGGTGAACTCGTGCCCGCGGATCTTCGCCCATGAGGTCTCGAGCTCGGCAGGTGTCGTCCAGTCGGCGTCGAGCGCGCGGGTCACGAGGTAGTGTTCTGAGATCAGCCAGGCGGTGTCGGTGGTCTCGGGGCAGTAGAAGGGATCTGCCGGCGAGGCGATCTCGCCCCAGCCGGTGCGCCCGGCGTCATCGGTCAGCTCGACCAGAATGTGGTCGAGGCTCGACTTTCGGTGCGAGCTGGTCTGAAAGCTGTGCACGAGCGGCAGGCGCACCTCATGCAGCTGGATGCGAGTGATCTTCATCGGTCGGAGCTCCCTTTCTGAGGGTCGTGCGTGCGGTGCCGGCGGATGGTTCGGCATGGTACAGGCCCAGCGTCGCGCTGATGCGATCGCGCAGGGTCAGGCGTCGTCGGGCTCCCTTGGCGCTCGCGGCGGTGAGCGCGCTGAGCACATGGCAGACGGCTGCGACTGACGTGGGCGAGTCGGCGTACGAGGCCGAGCCGGTCTGCACGATGACGAGACACGACGCCAGAGACGCGAGTGGGGCATCCGCCGAATCGGTGACGACCACCAGCGTGCCGCCGGCCTCTGCGAACAGACGGCCGAAGCGCACGCTCTCAACGCGGTAGCGACGAAGCGAGAAGATCACGAGCACGTCGGTGGCGCGCACGTCGGTGAGCACGGTGAGCTCGGTCAGCGAACGGCCGTCGACGCCGAACACGTTCGAGAGCGCGGCCGAGAGATCTGCGGCCAGCAGTGCGGCGTAGGTCGCCGACTTGCCCACGCCCATCACATAGCGCCGGCGTGCGCCGAGCAGGGCTGCCGCCGCCGCCGGCAGTGCTCCGGACTCGGTCAGGTGCTCGAACGTGGCGTTCAGCGAGGCGACCTCGGTCTGCATCAGGCGGGTCTGCAGCACCTCGGCGGTGGCATTCGTCTTGAGGCGCTCGCCGAAGCGGTCGTGCGGTGACGAGAGCGTGCGGTCGTGCAGGCGCTGGGCCCGCTCCTGTGATGTGTCAGGCGTCACTTGGCGGCCTCCTCTGTCGCAGGGGACTCTGCTGTCTCGCCGGTCGTGGGCTCATCGGCCCGCTCGACCGCGAGGTAGACCGAGGTCTCGGCTGAGAGGCGTCGGCAGCTCACGATGACGTAGCCCTGATCGTACAGATCGCGCAGGCTCGAACGCAGGTTGGCGCGGCCCCAGCTGACCGCCTCGGTCTCGTCGTCGCCCGCGCTGATGCCCGCGTCGATCGGCACCCAGCGCTTCTCGGCGTCGGCGATCACGTGCCCCCAGTCGCTCTCGCCGAGCTCGATCTGCGGGGCGAGGCCTCGGTATCGGGCGTAGGGGTCGGGGCGATCGTCGAGAATCCACTCGACGAGCACGCGGTCGGTGCGCTCGCGCCCGTAGTAGTCTTCGACGAACTGCACGCCGACACCGCCGAGCGAGTTGAAGTTGAAGTGCCCATTGCGCGAGAGCATCGGGTCGAACGTCCAGTGCATGCGGTGGGAGCCCCAGCCCAGCGCCACCTGCTTCTGCTGCTCTTTGAGCATGCGGCCGATGCCGTGCCCCTGAAAGCCCGGGTCGACCACGGCCGCCTGCGAGTAATGGAACGAGTGAGCCCCATCGGTGCCGGGAAAGCCATAGGCGAAGCCGATCAGCTCGCCGGAGGGCGCTCGCACGCCGACCGCTGAGCCGCCATTGTGCACCAGCGCGCTGAGCAGGTTGCTGTTGAGCGCCAGCCCCTTGTCGCCATAGCGGAAGACGCGGTTGTAGAGCTCACTGGCCTCGATGAACTCGGCGTGCTCTGAGAGCGTGCCGCTCCAGAGTGCCAGATCTTGCGGGGCCGGCGCCGAGGCGTCGGCGGCTGGCTCCGAACCAGGCTGAGAAGTCGTGCAGGTGTTCACAAGAGACGAGTATACGTATCCTATGTTTCAGGCGTGTTAGCAAAATATACGGTGGCTGTCGCATTTCTTCGGGGAGGGTATCCTCTGGTTATGTGTCACATCGTCTGTGACGGGGTGATATCACGGACTGCATGGATCGGCAGACGCTGTCGGCCAGGTCTGGCTTCGTCGGGCGTTCGCAGAGAAAGGCGCGGCCGAGGTGCAGACAATGTGGTGAAGGCCGGCAACAACCACAGTTCTTGCACACTGGTGCTGGTGCTGGTGCTGGTGTCAGCGGGCAGGGCGGGGCAGCGCCAGCGTGCAGATGCGGCTGGTGCACGATTCGAGGGCGCAGCAGTCGCAGAGACGCAGCACGCATGAACGCAGCAGGCTCGGCAGGCTCGGCACAGCTCGGCAGGCACGACGCGGCAAGCTCGGCAGGAACGGCAGGCACGAACGCAGCACGCATGAACGCAGCAGGCACAGAGCAGCACGGCAGAGCATGCAAGGCAATCGCAGAACGAGAGACAGAGGAAACGACGATGAACGCGGTGGCGACGATCAGTGAGATTCATGAGCGGGTGCACAACGGGCGAGAGCGAGTGTTCGAGCGGCTGCGCCATCTGGTGACCCTCGAGACTCCCTCATTCGCAGTTGAGGCATCGCGACAGATCGCCGATCTGCTCGTCGAGTGGTTCGAGGCAGTCGGCGGCCAGGTCGAGCGGGTCGAGGCCGAAGCCGGTGTGCACCTGCTGATCGAGGTGCCGGGAACCGGCCGCTTCGCCCCGACGACCGCTGATTCATCGCCGGAGGCCGCTGCAGCATCCGCCGCAGACGCAGCCGTCACTGAGGGCGCGACGAGCGCGAGCGATTCACGGCCGCTGCTGCTGATCGGCCATTCTGACACGGTCTGGCCCTTCGGCACGCTGCAGGGCGACGTGCCCTGGGTCGTCGACGGCGACATCGTGCGCGGCCCGGGGGTCTACGACATGAAGAGCGGCCTGATCTGCATGCTGACGGCGCTCGAGGTGCTGCACGACCGGGAGCATCGCCCGGTGCGCATCATCATCGTGGCCGACGAAGAGGTGGGGTCGCCGACTTCGCAGCAGCTGATGCGGCGTGCGCTGCAGGGCGTCGCCGGAGCGATCGGGTTCGAATCGCCGCACCCTGACGGCGCGCTCAAAGTCGGGCGTCGCGGCAGCACCCGGGTGCGCATCGCGGTCACCGGGCGCGCGGCCCACGCCGCACTCGACCCGAAGAAGGGCATCAGCGCGATCGACGAGCTGGTCGATCAACTCGTGCGCGTGCGGAGCATCGTGGCCTCGGCGAGCGAGCGCACCGAGGTGCTCTGCAACTCGGGCACCGTCAGCGGCGGCACGCGCGCCAACGTGGTGGCGGCGCACGCCGAGGCCGAACTGGGGCTGCGGTTCATCGACGGAGAGTCGGAGCACACAGTGCTCGACGCGCTGCAGCAGCTGACGCCGGTGCGCGAGGGCGCGGTGGTCGAGGTCGAGATGCTCAGTCACCGGCCGGCCTGGCTGGCGGGGGATGCCGACGCGGCGCTCTGCGGTCGGGCCGCGCGAGCGGGTGAGGCGGTGGGGCTGGAGGTCACGGGTCGGCCGGCCGCCGGAGCGGGGGACACCAACCTGATCGGCTCATTGGGTGTGCCGACGATTGACGGCTTCGGGCCGTTGGGCGGCGGTGCACATGCCGTGAGCGAGCACATCGTGCTGCCGACGCTGTATCAGCGCATCGAGCTGCTGGCGGCGCTGCTGGCGAAGTGAGCCGGCCGGCTACCGGTTTGGCCCATGCTCGGGTGTCGGCTGCCTGAAGAGCCCCGCCAAGATCTGCGCAGCTCTCGCCTAAACCCCGCAGAGAAGCAGCGATTCTGCGGTGATTTGGTAGGTGCTGCGGTGATTTTGGTGGGTCGACCTCATTGGGCACGCGCTGATGCAGCGCGGCTGCACTGAGTCCACTCGTTATGGCCCGGTCTTGCTGGCTTGTCTCGTCTGCTGCAGCCCGGTCTTGCTCATGAGCCCCGTCTGTCGGGGCTCGAACTCACCAGTTTGGCTCGTCGGCACGAGCCAACGGCAACGAGGCGTTCAACGCATGCACGAGATAGACCGTGCGCCCACTGCGGACCCAAGCCTGATCGAAGCGTTCCCGCGGGTAGATTCGCCGCACGCCGTCATCGGTCTCGGCCGCGGGGTCGTTCACGCAGACATCGCCCTCGGCGGTGAAACCGGTGACCACGAGCAGGTGCCCCGCAGTCGAGTAGCCTGCCTCGGGCAGTTGCGTGCGGCTGAATGAGACGGATGCTGCCACAGGGATCCCGGCTTCGGTCAGCTCCTGCGCCTCGCGAAGGCTGCGCAATCGTGTGACGAACGCTTCGAGTCCGTGGCCGTCAGGCGTGCGGCGGCCGGCATGCGCGACGTTGAACGACCAGTTGCCGGTGCCGGTGTATGCGGCGTCGTAGGTGCGGCGAGCTGTCCATGGCACTGGATGCTCAGCCGTGGAGCTGGTGCTGGTGCAGGTGCTGGAGTTTGGGTCTGCGACAGCCGTGGGGCTGGGGCCGGAGTTGGGGCTTGAGCTGGAGCTGGAGTTTGGGTCTGCGACAGCCGTAGGGCTGGGGCTGGGGCCGGTGCTGGAGCTTGTGCCTGTGCCAGCTGTGGAACTGGAACCCAGGCTGGAGCTGGAACCCGGGCTGCACCTGGAACCCGGGCTCAAGGAGAAGTCAGGAGCGGATCCCTCGAGAGCAGTCGAAGGGGTGTCGACCGCTGAGCCTCTCCAGAATTCCTGCAGCATGACCAGCGACGTGGGCGAGCACCACGAGTCGCCGCCCCCGCCGATCGAACGATGCGTGTCACGATGCAGCATCTGCGACCGCACGGGCACGTCCAGCGGTGTGCGCGCACGGATGCGTGTGGTCTCGCCCTGAGGCATCCTGCTGCCCGGAAACGTCGCAGCGTCGGCGGTGTCTGCATCGACGTGGCCGGCTGCGCCGGTGCCGGCAGAGCCCATGAGCGTGGCCAGATGCACGATCACATGAGCACCGACAGATGAGGCACTCGCGTGATCGGCAGGCGCGTCAGCTGCGGGCTGCACGCTGAACCGAAGCCGGGCGGCCGTGATTCGATTGTCGCCATGAGCCACGAGCGTGTCGGTCTGCAGGCTCACAGCATCAGGCATCGTCGTGCCACCTGAGCCGTCCGCAGCCGCCTCTGCTGCTGTATTCGGCGTGGCTGTCCCCGTGGCTGTCGCAGCCGCTGTCGCAGCCAGCAGTCTCCCTGTTGCCCGGGCTGGCGTGGTCAGGTTCGGTGCGCTGGTGCGCACGGTGGATGCCACATCGGCCGGGTCGGTCGGCTGGTCGTTCCAGCGGGCCGTGGGAATCCATCCTGTGCACGAGCCGTCTGCGAGGCGAGCCTGCATGTCGATCTGCACGGCGATCTGAACGGTGCGCCGCGCGGGCGGTCTCTCAGCCGCGTGACCGCCGCTGACGCCGCCAGGTGTGTCAGCCGCGGTCGACAAGGCCCACATGGCCGACTGCGATGCCGCGTCACCGTCAGTGCGCAGGGCGGATGCGGTCGATGTCGTCTGCGGTGCGCTGAATGACAGATTCCAGGAGGCGACCAGCTCGGTGGCCCCGAAGGCGAATTCGACGAATGGCGAGACCCACGTGTCGGCGAGATCGACTGGGCCGGGGATGCGATGCAGAAGAATGTGCGGCAGGGGTGCGGGTGCTGGCATGATACGCATCATATATACGTTCTGCTCTCACGCGGCACATACTCGTCAGACTGGCTAGACTGACGAAATGGTGAGGCAATGGTGCTGGAAAAGATCCATGATTCGTGCAAGGGCGCATGAAATCGACGAGCGATTCTGCCAGATGACAGCATTGTTTCCGCTACGTAAAAAGATCAACGAAAGCCCTGTTTCGGTTTGACGTGTCTCGGGACATCGACTTGCATCGTGAGTAGCGAGCTGATGATCCCGTCATGATCATCGATCTCTGAACAAAGGAACAGCTACTATGCGATCTGGAAAACACTCTCGGCGGATGCGACCGCTGGCCGCCACGTTCACGACCGCCGCCTTGGTGATGGGTTCTGCCTTCGGCGTCGGCACAGCGGCATTCGCCGAGCCGGCGCAGTCCGCCGCCACGACGCAGGCAGAGGGCGACAGCAGCAGTCAGGTGCTGCGCATCGCCACGTCGGGCCACGTCGACAGCTTCAACCCGTTCACCTCGATCTACCTCACCCCGACGCAGATTCTGCGCAACGTCTACGAGAACCTCGTGCAGAACGACCAGCAGGACGGCTCGCCCACGAAGGGCCTCGCCGACTCGTGGACGGTCGAAGAGGACGGCAAGCGCTGGGTCTACAAGATGCAGTCCGACCTCAAGTGGTCTGACGGCCAGCCCATCACCTCGGCCGATCCGAAGTTCACCTACGAGCAGATGATGAACGATTCGAAGCTCGGCACGGCCAACGGCAATCTGGTCTCGAACTTCGAGAGCGTCGAGGCCCCTGACGACCAGACTCTGGTCATCAACCTCAAGACGCCTCAGGCACCGAACCCCGGGCTTGAGATTCCGGTGGTGCCGAAGCACGTCTGGGAAGGCATCGCCGACAAAGGCGACTACGCAAACGACACTGACGTCGTGGGGTCGGGGCCGTTCCTGCTCTCGAGCTATTCGGCCAACCAGTCCATCACACTCAAGGCCAATGACAACTTCTGGCAGGGTCGCCCCAAGATCGACGGCATCCAGTACGTGTACTACACGAACTCAGACGCCCAGGTGCAGGCGCTGCGCTCTGGCGACATCGACTTCGTGACCGGGCTGAGCCCGACCCAGTTCAACGCCCTCAACGGCGCCGACGGCGTCACCACCCATTCGGGCGAGGGTCGCAGGTACACCTCGATCAGCATCAACTCCGGCCTCAAGACGCCTGAGGGTGAGGCCTACGGCACCGGATCGTCGGCTCTGCACGACAAAGCCGTGCGACAGGCCATCAGACAGGGCACTGACTCTGAGGCGCTGCTCAAGCAGGTGCTCGACGGTCAGGGCACTGTGGCGACCAGCTTCATCCCCTCGGCCTTCGACCAGTGGCACCTGCCGGATGACGACTCAGTGATCAAGAGCTTCGACCCGGACGCCGCCAAGCAGCTGCTCGAAGACGACGGCTGGAAGGCCGGCGCTGACGGCATCCGCGAGAAGGACGGGCAGAAGCTGTCGCTGCGACTGCTCGTCGACGCGGACGAACCGACCGAGCAGTCGATCGCCGAGTACTTCAAGCCGTGGATGCAGTCGATCGGCATCGCCGTCGACGTGCAGTCGTCTGACTCCGACACGATCAGCGATCGCGCGGCCAAGGGCGACTACGACATGTACTTCAGCGGCTGGAGCGTGAACCCCGACCCCGACTACCAGCTCGGCATCAACACGTGTGAGAACCTGCCCGATGCCGAAGGCGACAACGGCACCACGCAGGATGGCTACTGCAACCCCGAGTTCGACAAGCTGTACGCGCAGCAGCGCTCGGAGCAGGATCATGACAAGCGCACCGAGATCGTTCGCGACATGCTGCGCATGAACTACGACGACACCGCACAGGTCGCGCTGTGGTACGGCAAGGCGCTTGAGGCCTACCGATCTGATCGCTTCACCGGATTCGGCACGCAGCCCGCCTCGAACGGCATGATCGCGGGCCAGGCAGGCTACTGGAGCTACATCAACGTCGAGCCGGCGTCAGAGGCCGGCAGCGGATCAGGCACCGCAGTCGGTCTGTGGGTGGGCGCAGGCGTGCTCGTCGTGGTGATCATCGGCGGTGTCATCTTCTTCGCTCGGCGCAAGAAGCGCGCTGACGACGTCGAATAGGCTGAGAATGCCTCATGGGGTGCGCTCGCAGAGGTCGAGCGCACCCCGCTTCGTCTGCCGGCCGTCTCGCGACGGTCGGCAGACACAACTGCAACAGTCGAGATTTCAAGGAGTCGACATGCCTGATGTCGTGGCGCCCGTCGGGGCGGTGCTGCAGAACGAGGCAGACGAAGAGAGCGTCGCCGGCGGCGGCTCAGGTCTGCGGTATTTGCTGAACAAGGTCGGCGGGGCGCTCATCAGCCTCGTCATGGTCATCGTGCTCGGATTCTTCGCGTTCAAGATTCTGCCCGGCGACCCGGTGCGCGCCATGGCGCGTGAGAAGCAGATGAGCGCCGAGCAGATCGCCCAACTGCGTCAGGAGTACGGTCTCGACAAGCCGCTGCTCGCACAGTTCTGGGACTACCTGGCCAACGTGTTCACGGGCAACTTCGGCGAGAGCTATGTGTACCACCAGTCGGTGTCGTCGCTGATCGTGCAGTACCTCGGCCCGACGCTGCTGCTCACGGCGACCTCTGCGGTCATCGCGATCGCACTCGGCCTCTGGCTCGGGCAGAAGGCGGCCTGGCAGGCCGGCGGTCTGTTCGACAAGATCACGACCGGCACGTCGCTGGTGTTCTGGTCAGTGCCGACCTTCTGGCTCGGTCTGATTCTGCTGATGATCTTCGGCGGCACGCTGCACTGGTTTCCGACCGGCGGCATGGTCTCGCCCAACGCGCCATCGAGCGGCTTCGGGCTGGTGCTCGACGTGATCAGCCACATGATTCTTCCCGTGATCACCATGGTCGCGGTCATCTACGCCCAATACGTCATGGTGATGCGTGCATCGCTGCTCGAAGAGATGTCGGCCGACTACCTCACGACCGCACGAGCCAAAGGCCTGCGCGAAGATCTCGTTCGTCGTCGCCACGCCGTGCCGAACGCGCTGCTGCCGACGGTGACCCTGGTCTTCATGCACCTCGGCGGTCTGATCGCCGGCGCCGTCACCGTCGAGACGGTGTTCTCCTGGCCCGGTCTCGGCAAACTCACCTACGAGGCGATCAGCGGGCCCGACCTGCCGCTGCTGCAGGGCACGTTCGTCGTCTTCTCGGCGATCATCATCCTGATGAACTTGATCGCCGACCTCATCTACCGGCAGCTCGACCCGAGAGTGAGGCGGGCATGACCACCACAACCGAGACCACCATGACATCCACCACATCGCCCGGACGACTGGCCTGGCGTCGCCGCGCGCAGGCCGTCGGCGACTCGTTTCGGCTGTTCAGCCACAGCCGCTCAGGCATGGTCGGCCTGATCTTTCTGGTTGTCATCGTGCTGCTGGCCATTCTCGCTCCCGTGATCGCTCCTGCGCGCATGCTCGACGTCACGCAGCTCATGGATCAGCCGCGCTTCGCACCGCCGTCACTGGCGCATCCTCTCGGCACCGATCATCAGGGCCGTGAGCTCTGGGTGCGGATGCTGTGGGGCGCCCGAGTCTCGTTGATCGTCGCGTTCGCCGCCACGGCGATGTCGATGATCATCGGCACCGTGATCGGTATGGCGGCCGGTCACTTCACCGGGTTCACTGGCGGGCTGCTGATGCGCATCGTCGACTTCTTCTTGGTGCTGCCCTCGCTCATTCTTGCGATCGTGCTCTCGACCGTGCTGTCGCGCGGCGTGCTCACCATCGTCATCGCGATCGGCATCACCTCTTGGGCGTCGACCGCCCGCGTGGTTCGCGCGCAGACGCTGTCGGTCGAATCGCGTGCCTACATCGAGCGCTCGCGCGTGCTCGGCGCCGGGCACTGGCATGTCATCTTCAAACACGTGCTGCCCGCGGTCATGCCGTTGGTGATGGCCAACACGACGCTGACCGTCGGGTCTGCCGTGATCTCGGAGTCGACGTTGGCCTTTTTGGGGCTGGGCGATCCGAACCAGCAGTCATGGGGCACCATTCTGAAGAACTCGATGGACGTCTCGGCTGCCACGAGCGGTTACTGGTGGTACGTGCTCGTGCCCGGCATCGCCATTCTGCTGGTCGTGCTCGCCTTCACCCTGGTCGGCCGCGCCGTCGAGTCGATCGTCAACCCCACACTGAGGAGCCGCTGACCATGCCGGATCTCGTCTTCGACAACGTCTCGATCACCTATCGCACCTCGGGTCGCAACGACCGAGGCACCGTCGCCGCGGTGAAGGGGGTCTCGCTCGCTCTTCCGGAAGGCGGCACCCTCGGTCTCGCCGGCGAATCGGGCTCGGGCAAGTCGACGCTCGCCATGAGCGCGCTCAGACTGCTGCCCAAGAACGCTCGCATCGACGGAGAGGTGCTGCTCGGCGACAAGCGAGTCGACGAGCTGAGCTTCGGCGAGCTGCGAGCCGTGCGCTGGGCCGAGGCCTCGATCGTCTTTCAGGGAGCCATGCACTCGCTCAACCCCGTGCGCACGGTGGGGCAGCAGATTCTCGAGGCCCTCGAACTGCACACCAAGGGCAAATGGAAGACCGCCGAGGCACGGCGCGCCCGTCTGCACGAGCTGCTGGAATCGGTCGACCTGGCCAAGGCCAAGGCCGCCAGCTACCCGCACGAACTCTCGGGTGGGCAGAAACAGCGCGTGATGATCGCCATGGCACTGGCCTGCGAACCGCAGATCATCATCGCCGACGAACCGACGACCGCGCTCGACGTGATCGTTCAGAAGCAGATTCTCGACATGATCGCCCACCTCGTCACCGAGCGGGGCATCTCACTGCTGATGATCAGTCACGACCTCTCTGTGCTCGCCACCGCGTGCGAGCGCATCGCCGTGATGCGCGGCGGCGAACTGGTCGAGGTGGGCGAGTCGCACCGCATCTGCACGGAGCCCAGTGAGCCGTACACTCAGCAGCTCGCACACGCCTTCCCGACGATCGGCGACCCCGCATCTCGCATGCATCCGGTGACGCGCCAGCATCGAGACAAACCCGATGACGGGCTGAACCATGAGATGACCGATGAGGTGCTGCTCGAAGCGCGCAATGTGTCGATCACGTACCGCACCGGCAAACGCCCGCACACGGCTGTGCACGATGTCAACCTCGCCTGCCATCGCGGCGAGATTCTCGCACTGGTGGGCCAGTCGGGGTCGGGCAAGACGAGTCTCGCCCGTGCGCTGCTCGGTCTGCAGTCCGTCGATCCCGGCGGCGAGGTGCTCTACTCGGGCAGCCCCATTCCGACGCGGTCGAAAGAGCTGAGGCGCTTTCGCCAGCAGGTGCAGCTGGTGCTGCAGGATCCATCGGCGGCGCTGAACCCCAAGCTCAGCGTCTACGAGTCAGTGGCCGAGGGGCTGCGCATTCAGGGCTACGGCGGTGACGAGCACGCACGCGTGGTCGAGAGCATCGAGAACGCCGAGCTGCGCCCCGCATCGCGCTATCTGGGAGCGATTCCACAGGAGCTCTCGGGCGGGCAGCGCCAGCGGGTCGTGATCGCAGGCGCGCTCGCGCTGCATCCGTCGATGCTCATCGCTGACGAGCCGGTCGCATCGCTCGACGCGTCGGTGCGCGGCGAGATCCTCGCCCTGCTGCTGGGGCTGCGTCGTCGCCTGGGGCTCTCTGCACTGGTGATCACGCACGACCTCGGTCTGGCCTGGAACATCGCCGACACCGTCGCCGTGATGCATCAGGGGCGCATCGTCGAGCACGGCACCACCGAGCAGGTGCTGCTCGACCCGCAGGACGCATACACGAAACGGCTGTTGCAGGCGGCTCCGCAGATCGAGCGGGCGACGGCATGACTGTCGCCACCAGCGTCGCCGGCCTCGGCTCGGCCGGCGCGAGGGATGCAGGCTTTCTCGACGACGCCTTTCTCAGCGAGGCACCCCTGCGCCCGGGCGATCGCGTGCGCCTGGTGGCGGCATCCGGCCCGGGCAGGGCGGCCAGCATCGCCTACGCCGTCGAGCAGCTGAGCATCTGGGGGCTGCGCCCCGTGGTCGGCCACCACGCGCACGACGTCGACAGGCAGCTGCCCTACCTCGCCGGCAGCGATGACGATCGCCGCGCCGACCTCGTCGACGCCTGGCTCGACCCCGAGGCGCAGGCGGTGATCTGTCTGCGCGGCGGCTACGGCGCGATGCGTCTGCTCGACGGGATCGACTGGTCGGCGATGCGTGGCGCGCGCATCGGGGCGACGGGGCGGCCCAAGCTGCTCACGGGGTCGTCTGACGTCACCGCCCTGCATCAGGCGTGGGGGGCACACGTCGGTGTTCCCACGCTGTTCAGCCCGATGCCGGCGAATGACGTGTTTCGCGACTCGACGTTCATTCGAGCCGATGTGCATCGGTGGCTGATGGAGCCGTGGCGCGGTCGGGTGATCACCGGGCCACGCGCAGAGACCCTCGTCGCCGGCGAGGTGCAGGGGCGCACCTTCGGCGGCAATCTGAGCCTGATCGCGGCGTCGGTCGGCGCGCCCGAGTTCACACTGCCTGCGGGTGGCATCGCGATTCTCGAAGACATCGACGAAGACCTCTACCGCCTCGACAACCTCATGATCCAGTTGCAGCGCTGTGGCTGGCTTCGTGCGGCCGCCGGCATCGTGCTCGGCTCATGGCACAACTGTGCGCCGATCGATGAGGTGCGCGCGCTCATAATGCACTACGTCGGAGACCTGGGCGTGCCGGTGGCCTGGGAGCTCGGCGTCGGGCATGACCCCGAAGCGCCGAGCGTGCCCCTGGGCGCGACGGTGCGACTGCACGCGCACACGAGCGAGCAGCCCCGTCTGGTCGTCGAGTCGGTCTGAGACACCAGAAGGTGATGCCTGATGACTGAGAGAGTCGACGAGATCGACCGCATCATCATCGATCTGCTGATGTCTGACGGCCGGGCCCGTCTCGCCGCGCTGGCCGACGCGACCGGTCTGTCGACATCGGCGGTGCAGCTGCGCCTGCGTCGACTCGAGAGCACCGGCCTCATCACCGGCTATCGCGCACAGGTCGACTACGATCGGCTCGGACGCTCATTGACCGCACTCATCGAGATCACCCCGGTCGATCCGGGGCAGCCCGACGACGCGCCAGATCGGCTGCGCCACATCGACGGCATCGTCTCGTGCTATTCGGTGGCTGGCGCAGCGAGCTATGTGCTGTTCGTGCGGGTCGAGGGGCCCATCGCGCTCGAGCAGCTGATCGGCAGCATTCGCCTTCACGCGCGAGTCACGACGCGAACCACGATCATTCTGAGCACTCCCTTCGAACACCGCCATGAGCAGCTGGCCGACGCATCGACGGGCGCACCACCCACGTCTGACCCCACAATGACAGAGAAGGAGCCGCAGTGACCATCGAGATTCCAGAGCTGCATTCACGCGTGACCTGGTCGATCCACGTCGCCGATGCGCAGACCGGCGAGGTGCTCGCCTCGCATGAGCCCGACACCCAGTGCGAGACCGCGAGCATCGGCAAGATCTTTCTGCTGATCGAGGTGGCGAGGCGACTCGACGAGGGCAGCCTGGCCGCCGAACAGCGCATCGAGATTCCCGATGCCCTGCGCGTGGCCGACTCGGGTCTGCTCTACCGCATGCATGACCAGCGCATCACCGTGCATGACGCCGCCCTCCTGGTCGGCGCGGTCAGCGACAATCTGGCGACCAACGCGCTCATCCACCTGTGCGGTCTCGACGCGGTGCGCGCGGTCGCGCCGGCACTGGGGTATGCGCGCACCTCACTGCATGACTACATTCGCAACGAGCGCACGCCAGACCTGCCCTGGACGCCGTCGTACGGCACCGCCGCCGAGCTCGGCGACGTGATCGGGCGGCTCGGGCGTCACGAAGTCATCTCAGCGGCGGTCAGCGCGCAGGTGCTCGACTGGCTCGCCGCAGACGTCGACACGTCGATGGTGGCCGATGCGTTTCTGCTCGATCCTCTCGCGCACGTCGAACCCGAGTACGAGCAGATGGTGCTGCGACACAAGACCGGCAGCACCGACTTCGCGCGTATCGATGTCGGCGTCGTCAACGGGCCGCAGGCAGGTGTCGCCTATGCCGTCGCCGCCAACTGGAAAGGCGAACCCGACGATCTGCGCGCTCCTGTACTGCAGGCGATGCACGCCATCGGCGAGCAGATTCGCGCGCACGTCACCGGGCTGCCTGCATGACCGCCCGGGTCGAGACGCTGCCGGCTGTCGCGGGCCTGCCGTGGACGGTCTTTCGCGGTGACCGCGAGTCGGTCTTTCTCGCCCTCGGCCGTCATCACGCCGAGCTGATCTCGTCGGTGCGCGGCCGCGTCGACCAGCAGTGGCAGTCGCTGATGAACCGAATCGATGACCCGCAGCGGGCTGAGCGACTGAGCCGCATCATCGACAGCACCAGACGATGGTTGCCCATCGAGGCGCAGGAGCTCGCCTGGATCGCTGCAGGCGCCGGTCTGCACGAACTCGATCTCTGGGTGTACAACCTGCGTGGCGATCTCGGACGTGACGGCACCGGATGCTCAGACGTCTGCACCGCGAACGATGGACACGTCGTGCTGGGCCACAACGAAGACGGCGACGCCCATCTTCGCGAAGACATGCGCCTCATTACGCTCGATGTCGAGGGCGACCCCAGCTGCACGGTGATCTGGTACCCGGGAATGCTGCCTGCGAATTCGTTCGTCGCGACCTCAGCAGGGCTGGTCTTCGGCCTCGACCATGTGCCGGTGTCGACCCCGAGCATCACCGGCTGCGGGCGGCACTTCGTCGCGCGCCATGCCCAGCGCCAGCCTGATGGGCAGGCTGCTCGCCGCGTGGTGCGCGAGACGCCGTGTGCCGGAGGGTTCTCTTTCGACATCGCAGATGCCGTGAACGGCCGAGCTGACGTGATCGAGAACGCGGCCGGGCGTGTGAGCGAGGTCTCCGCAGACTCTGCCGTGTTCTGCCACACCAACCATTTGCGTCTGGTCGACGGCACGGAGGCCGGGCTGAGCGTCCCCGATAACGACGAGTGGCTCGCCGAGAGCCGCACTCGGCGTCGTGCGCTGTCTTCGGCTGTCGAGAGCGCTGAGACGTCGGCGGGTGCGGTGGATGCCGCCGGTGTGCTGGCGGCGTTGCGCGCGCCCGGTGTGCTGAACCGACGCGACGATCTGTGCACATTGGCGACCGCGGTGGCTGATCTCACGGAGGATCGCATCACGGTGCAGGCGTCGACGACGGCGTGGACGGGGCGTCTGAGCGCCTTCGTTCGTGGAGAGCAGGAGGAAAGCTGATGCAGGTGCACGACGACGAGACCATGCGCTGGTCGGCGAGGGTGTTCGACATCGACACCGGCGAGGTGCTGCTGGAGCACTGCGAAGACCGAGTGTTGGACACCGCGAGCGTGGGCAAGATCTTTCTGCTGCACACGGTGCTCGACCAGGTCGATCGCGGCGAGCGGGTGCTCGAGGAGCAGATCACGCGACGCCCCTCGGAGCTCATGGACAACTCCGGGCTCTGGTACCTGCTTCAGGCTGACACGCTCAGCGTCTACGACATCTGTGCGCTGATCGGCGCGGTGAGCGACAACGCGGCCACGAACACACTGTGTCGGGTGGTCGGGCTCGACGCTGTGCAGCGGCACACCGAGCGTCTGGGCTATCGCGACTCAGGGCTCGACGACAGCGTGCGCTGGCCGATGCAGCCGGGGCAGCCGACGACGCTCTCGCACGGCAGCGCCCGCGAGCTCGCCGACTTCGTGGCGCGCATTGCCCGTGGCGAGTCGCTCAGCCGCTCGAGCATCGACGTCTTCACCCGCTGGCTGGGCGCCGGCATGGACTGCTCGATGGTGGCCAGCGCCTTCAACGTCGATCCGCTCTCGCACTACTACTACGACCCCGAGATCTGGCTGTGGAACAAGACCGGCACGATCGGCTGCGCTCGGGCCGACATCGGTGTCGCGATGTCGAAGACGCGCCGAGTCGCCTATGCGGTGCTCGCCAACTGGCGTCGCGGCGACGACCGACGAGACGAGGCTCTGCAGCAGATGCGCACAGTCGGCGAGGGCATTCGTCGGCATCTGCTCGGCTGAAGACTGCTGCCGGAGGCGAGTCTGAGTGTGCTGAGGTGTGCGCTGAGGTGTGCGCTGCCTTGCACTGCCGGTTACTGCGAAGAGCCCCGCCAAGATCTGCGCAGCTCTCGCCCAACCCCCGCAGAGAAGCAGTGATTCTGCGGTGATTTGGTCGGTGCTGCGGTGATTTGGCGGGGTGGCTGGGACTGGGTGTGGGTGGGTTGAGGTGTGGGTGCTGCAGGGACTGGGGCTGGGGTGTGGATGTTGCCGTTGCGGTGGCCGATCGGAGCGTTCTGCTGGTATGCTTGAGCGGTCTGTGCCGTCGCATATCCATATGCTGACAGCTGGACATTGAGATTACCCTCCTGCTGCAGAAGAGTTCTGCGGCCGTTCGAGTCCGAAGGAGGTGGGTGATTCATGTCTCAGAACATCAACAAGTATGAGCTGGCCGTGATTCTCGATCCGTCGGTGGATGACCGAAAGGTTGCCACGACCATCGAGAAGTTCCTGGCTGTCGTCCCGAAAGAGGGCGGCACCGTCGACAACGTCGACATCTGGGGCCGTCGTCAGTTCGCATACCCCATTCAGAAGAAGACCGAGGGCAGCTACGCCTTCGTGCAGATCAGCTCGACTCCTGACACCATCAACGAGGTCGACCGTCTGCTGCGTCTGTCAGACTCCGTGCTGCGCACCAAGGTGCTGCGCGCCGAAGACGCCCGCGTCGTGCTGCGTCAGCCTCGGAAGGCCAGCTGACCATGGCCGGCGAGACCGTCATCACGGTCGTCGGCAACCTGACCGGCGACCCTGAGCTGCGCTACACCCAGAACGGTGTCGCAGTGGCGTCGTTCACGATCGCCTCGACCCCGCGCAGCTTCGACCGCGCATCGGGCGAGTGGAAGGACGGCGACGCGCTGTTCCTTCGCGCGAGCGTGTGGCGCGACTTCGCAGAGCATGTTGCGAAGAGCCTGACCAAGGGCATGCGAGTCATCGCCCAGGGTCGGCTGCGCCAGCGGTCATACCAGGATCGTGAAGGCAACAACCGCACCAGCTACGAACTCGACATCGACGAGGTCGGTCCGTCGTTGCGCTATGCGACGGCTCAGGTCGAGCGCGTCGCCCGCGGCGGTGTCCAGGGCGGTCAAGGCGGGTTCGGCGGCGGCCAGGGCAACCAGGTCGGCGGCGGTCAGGGTGGCTACGGCCAGCAGGGCGGCCAGGGTGGCCAAGGCGGCTACGGCGGTCAGCCCGCGCAGTCCGCCGCCGGCCAGGGCAACCAGGGCGGCCAGAACCGCGGCGGTCAGCCCGGCGGAGACGCCTGGGGCGAGCCTGTCTCGGGCGGCGACGGCTGGAACCAGCCGGGCGTCAACCTCGACGACACCCCGTTCTAAACGCGCCTCAGCGTCAGAATCGAAGCGGGCAGCAGGCGGGCGTGAGCCCGCATCCGCAACACACAGTTTCAAGAACTCAGAAAGAAGTAGAAAATGGCTGGTAAGGGAGCAGCGCGCGCCAAGGCCGCGCGCAACGCCAAGCTCAACCAGAAGGTTGTGCCCTCCAAGGTGATCCGCGTCGACGTCGTCGACTACAAAGATGTCAACACCCTGCGCAAGTTCGTGTCGGAGCGCGGCAAGATTCGTTCGCGCCGCATCACCGGCGTGAGCGTGCAGGAGCAGCGCCTGATCGCACGCGCTGTCAAGAACGCCCGTGAACTCGCTCTGCTGCCGTACTCCGGCGCGGGCCGCCACTGAGGCGCGAGAAGCGAAAGGGACTGAACCACAATGTCGAAACTCATTCTGACCCAAGAAGTCGACGGCCTCGGCACCGCCGGTGACATCGTCGACGTCAAGGCCGGCTACGCCCGCAACTACCTGCTGCCGCACGGCTACGCCGTCGCGTGGAGCGCGGGTGGCGCCAAGCAGGTCGAGCAGATTCGCGCGGCACGTGCCGCTCGCGAGCTCGCGACCATCGAAGAGGCCCGCGATCTCAAGCTGCGCATCGAGAACGTGCGCGTGCGCCTCGAGACCAAGGCCGGTCGTGAAGGCCGTCTCTTCGGCGCGGTGAAGGCCGCTGACATCGCCGAGGCGATCGCCGCAGCCGGCATCGGCAAGGTCGATCGCAAGCGCATCGTCATCGCCGACCCGATCAAGTCGACCGGCGACCACAAGGCGCAGCTCAAGCTGCACCCCGACGTCGTCGCCGACATCACGCTGCAGGTCATCGCCAAGAAGTGACCTCGTCGCGGTGAGCGCCGCAGGATGCTCTGATCGGGCAGCCTGACCGGCTCACGTCACGAGCAGGGCCCCGCATCCTTTCGAGGATGTCGGGGCCCTGCTCGTATTTCGGGCGTCGACGCGACGATGGTACGCTGGCCGCGCAGTCTCGGGGGGATGACAGTACCGCGACGCTCAGTGCGTCGTCTCGCTCTTCTCGGAAAGCCGCGATCGACACATGTCTCAGTACTCAGGCGTCGCCACCGATCTTCGGCGGCGCATCCTCGACGGCGAGTTTCTGGTCGGCAGCCGACTGCCCTCTGAAGAGACTCTGGGCGACGACTACCGGGTCTCGCGCAAGACCGTTCGCAACGCGCTGGCGGCACTGGAGCGGCGGGGCCTCATCACCGTCAGGCGCGGCAGCGGCTGGTTCGTCGCGCAGACCGAACAGTCGCAGGGCTTCGACCAGATGCGCTCGTTCGCGCAGTGGGCGCAGGGGCGCGGGCTCGTTCCGGGCGGCCGCATCGTCAGTCGTGAGCAGGCGAAGGCGAACGTGCGAGAGGCACGTCTGCTGCGCACGCACATCGATGACGCCGTGCTGCGGATGACCCGCGTGCGCACGCTGCAGGCGCGCACGGTCATGGTCGAGCGATCGACGTGGGCACCGTGGGTGCTGCCCCTGATCCGCGATGTGCCCGACGACATCGTCTCGACGACGGCGACGCTGCGCGACCACGGCATCCACGTCGTCTACGGGCAGCACCGGATCGAAGCGGTCGCGGCCTCGAGCGCCGACTCGAGACTGCTCGGCGTGCGCAGAAGCAGCCCGCTGCTGCAGGTGCGTCGTGTCACGTTCTCGCGAGACGGTCGCGTCGTCGAGGTGGGCGAAGACCGGTACCTGCCCGACACCATCGTGTTCGAGATCGCGGCCGCCGGTGCCGCAACGGCCTGATGCGCACACCTGGCCCCGCTGGTGGGCCGGTCGTGACCACCGGGCGACCGCCAGGCGGCGTCTGTTCACCTGCCAGACATCGGCGCTCGGTTGACTGGTCGGCGCGTGCGCTCACCTGAGCCCGCGGCCCGCCGAGAGAGAGACTCATGACCAGCAAATCGACCATCATGGACACGAACAGCTTCAGCGCCGACGCCCTCGAGCAGCTCGACGGCGAGACCCGGCAGCTGGTCAGGCGTCGGCTGACCGTGCTCGGCGGAGCCTACCGGCTGTTCTACCAGCACCCGGTGCACCTCGTGCGCGGCGAGGGGCAGTACCTCTGGGACGCGGCCGGGGCGAAGTACCTCGACATGTACAACAACGTCGCGAGCGTCGGCCATGCGAACCCTGCGGTCGCGCGGGCCGTCGCCGAGCAGATGGGGCTCGTCAACACGCACACCCGCTATGCGCACGAGCACATCGTCGACTACTCCGAGCAGATTCTGTCGACGATGCCCGACGCAATCACCCGAGCCATGTACATGTGCACGGGCTCGGAGGCCAACGATCTGGCCATTCGGGTCGCGCGCGAATACACCGGCGGCACCGGCATCATCGTGTCGGCTGAGGCCTATCACGGCAACACCGATCTCACCTCTCGGCACTCGCCGGCGCTGGGCGGCGGGCAGCCGCTCGATGGCGCGTGCCGTCGGGTGAGCGTGCCGTGGGCGGATGCCATGGCGAACGGCGGCGCCCTGACCCGAGAGACTGCGGGGGAGGCCTTCGCTCGAGAGATGGAGGCGGCGATCGACAGCCTCGAGGAGGCCGGTGCGCCGTTCGCCGGGTTTCTGGCCGACTCGATCTTCTCGTCTGACGGCGTGCACCCCGGTCACGCCGGCTGGCTCGCGCCGGCCGTCGACGTCGTTCACCGACGTGGCGGCGTGTTCATCGCAGACGAGGTGCAGCCGGGCTTCGCCCGCACCGGTGAGGCATTCTGGGGCTTCGCGCGGCACGGCGTGGTGCCCGACCTGGTGACCACGGGCAAGCCGATGGGCAACGGCATTCCGGTCTCTGGGCTCTTCGGGCGCGACGAGGTGCTTGCCGCGTTCAGCGACCGGTTGCCGTATTTCAACACCTTCGGCGGCAGCCCCGTGTCGATGGCCGCTGCGCTCGCGGTGCTGCACGAGATACAGGGCCGTGATCTGCAGCAGCATGCACTGCTGGTCGGAGAGCGCCTGCGCACCGAGCTGCGCCGTGTCGCCGAGCAGCATGTCGGCATCGGCGAGGTGCGCGGCGTCGGTCTCTACACCGGCGTCGACATCGTCTCGCCGGTCGACGGCCAGACGGCGGACGGCCCCCTCGCGCTGGCCGTGCTCGAGGGGCTGCGCGAGCGGCGGCTGCTCACCTCGGTGGCCGGTGCGGCCGGCAACGTGTTGAAGCTGCGGCCGCCGCTGGTGTTCGACCTGCGCGACATCGATCAGGTCTGCACGACGCTCGACGAGACGCTGAGCGAACTGAGGGCGTGAGATCACTCGCTGGTCGACAGGTGCGTCGCCGGTGACCGGCCGTCGATCGAGTTCTCGATGACGAATGCGGCAGTCGCGGGCAGATAGCGGTCGTCGGCGTACTCGATGGCACGATTCTGCGCATCGTATGACACCCGGCGCGATCGCAGCAGGGGAGCGCCACGATCGATCTCGAGCCACTCGGCATCGAGCTGGTGCGCCGCGACGGCGTCGATGCGGTGCCGAGCGCGCACCGGGGTGATGCGCACGGTGCGCAGCGTCTGGTAGATGCTGGCGTGGTCGAGGTCGGCGGTGAGCAGGTGCAGGCCCACCCGAAGGGGAAACCAGGAGCGTTCGAGCATGGCCGGATCGCCGTCGAGATACCGCGCTCGAATATTGGTCACGACGGGGTCGCCGACGGCGATGCCGAGTTCGCGGGCCACGGTCTCGCTCGCTGACCGACGCGCAGTGCCGACCACGCGCTGATCGGGTGTGCGCCCCAAGCCGTTCGCCCACTCGGTGAACGACATGAACGTCTCGAAAGACTGGCCCGGAATCACTCGGTGCACGCGCGGCGGCGCGCCACGGCCTCCGACGACGGCACCCTCTGCTCGAAGCCGGCTGAACGCCTGGCGAATCGTCGAGCGGGACACGCCGAACTCGGTCATGAGGACCTTCTCGGTGGGCACACGCTCGCCCTCGGCCCAAGTGCCGACCTGGATGAGCTCGCGAAGCGTCAGATAGACCTGCTCGTGCAGGGGCTCGTCTGTGCGAGATGGGTGGTCAGAACCTGTCATGCCAACAGCCTAGGCCGCCTGTCGACGCATGGAGCACGAAGCACACGCCAGACGACGCGTCGGCACGATGGCATCCCCCGACTCGACGACTGAGCCCACGCGACGAGGCCGGCAGACAGGCCTGCTGTGCGCAGTCGGACCCTCATTTCGGGTCTCGGCCCCCTGAACGGCGCCGAGACATAACCGCACGTTCACCGCGACTTCATCCGCGACTTCTTGCATGGCACTCGTGCGGCAGATGCCGTGTGCTGAGCCATCCATCCCCAAGGAGTTCCCGTGTCTTCGACCCCTGTTCCGTTCGAGTCAGAACCGTACGATCGCCCCGAGCTGGTTCCCGAGAATCTGCTGAAGCAGGGATTCTCACGACGCCAGGTGCTGCAGACGCTGGGCCTCATGGGCGGCGCTGCAGTCATGGGGCGGCTCGGCGGTGTCGGATCGCCTCTCGCGCACGCCGCTGAGAGCTATCAGCTGCCCACCGGTTTCGCCGGAGACATGTCAGATCTCAAACATGTGGTGATTCTCATGCAGGAGAACCGCTCGTTCGATCATTACTACGGCTCACTGCCCGGTGTGCGCGGGCACGACGACAAGCAGGCGCTGCGCTTTCAGAACGGCACCGACGTGTTCTCGCAGCCCAAGGGAGCGTCGTTCGTCAAGCCGAATCATGTGACCACCGTCGCGGGCATGGAGACCGGCCTCGACCATTCGTATGCCGGCGGCACGAAGGCCTGGAACGAAGGCCGGTACAACGGCTGGATCGCTGCCAAGGGCGACAGCACCATGAACTACCTCACCGGCGACGAGATGCCGTGGCAGTACTCTCTGGCCAGCGCCTACACGATCTGTGACATGCACCACTGCTCGGTCGCCGGCCCCACGACGCCGAACCGGCTGTACCTCTGGAGCGGCATGTCGAACGGCGGCACCGGCAACGGCGGTGAGTCGAACGGCGACAAGCAGTGGGAGACCTACCCCGAGCAGCTGCAGAAGGCGGGTGTGAGCTGGCGCATCTACGTCGACAACAGCGGAAACGGCTCGAGCTGGGTCGGCGACTACACCGACAACCCGATTCGCGGCTTTGCGAACTTCACCACGAACGGCAGCAGTGCGCAGGATCTCGCGAACCGTGCCGACGCTGAGAAGAACGCACCCGGCACCGGCCTGATCTGGCGCGCGGGCGGCGAACCCTACAAGCCGTCGGGCGCGCCCAACAACGACTCGGACGAGAACCTGAACGGTGTGCTGAAGAAGTTCATCGACGCCTGCAAACCCGACGCCGAGTTCCCGCTGCCCGAGGTCTCGTGGGTGGTGGCTCCGTACAAGTGGTGCGAACACCCCTCGGCGAACCCCGAGCACGGGGCGCACTTCACGAACAGGGTCATTCAGACGCTGCAGAGCAATCCCGAGATCTGGAAGAGCACGCTCTTCATTCTCACCTTCGACGAGAACGACGGCTACTTCGATCACGTGCTGCCGCCGCGTCCCGAGGCCGGCACGAAGGGCGAGTACTCGGACAGCACGCCGATCGGCTACGGCGCGCGCGTGCCGATGATTCTGGTGTCGCCGTGGACGCGAGGCGGCTGGGTGTGCTCCGAGGTCTTCGACCACACCTCGGTGATTCGCTTTCTCGAGAAGTGGACCGCCTCACTGGGCAAGCCGGCCAAGAGCTCGAACATCACCGACTGGCGCCGCACCATCAGCGGCGACCTGACCAGCGCGATCGACTTCGCCCACCCGATCGTCGACACCCCGTCGCTGCCAGACACCTCGGCGCTGATCTACATCGCCGACAACGACCCGAACGCCACCTTCACGCAGAAGGTGCCAGACGAGCACAAGTGGTCGGCGGTCACCGAACTGCAGCATCGCCCGCTGTCATATCACGCGCACGGCACGTTCACCGAAGATCGTGCTCGAGGCACGGTGCAGGCGAACCTCTCGTTCGCAGGCGGGGTCAGCGGCAAGGGTGTGAGCCTGCAGGCGTTCCCCGACAAGTACGCCGAGTTCACGAACACCCCGTACACGGTCACCGCAGCCAACCCGCGCACCCACACGGTCGATGTGTCGAAGACCGACGGCCGCTATGCGTTCAGCGTCTACGGCCCTGACGGCTTCGTGCGTTCGCACGCGGGCACCGTCATTCCGGCCGGGCAGAACACGGGAGGCGTGCCTCGCGCAGACGTCGAGCTCGTGCCCGGCAGCGATGCCGGCGTGCGCATCACGCTGCACAACGACGGCCGTCGCCCGGTGAAGTTCACGCTCACCGCAAACGACTACGACGGTCGCACGCAGTCGGTGCGCGTCGCGTTCGACAAGAGCCAGACCATCATCTGGCCCACGAAGAACGGCTACTACGACGTCGTCATCACCGCCGACAACGGTGCCGGGTGGCAGCACCGATATGCCGGCCGCGTCGCTCAGATCACGGCGTGACATCGCATCCGCAGACAGCCAACGAATCATGACAGCGAATCAGGAGACTCTCGACATGCAACGCTCACCCGCCCGCCATCGACGAACGCGCCGGGCCGCACGCCTGGGCGCAGTCGGCGCAGCTCTCGCCGTCCTGTTCGGCATGCTGCTGGCCCCGGCCTTCACGGCCTCGGCCGAACCCGCTCTCGACCAGGATTTCACCACGTCGTCGGCGACGCAGCCTCCTGCCGACTGGACGAAGACCGACGTGAACACCGCCGGCATGCGCGACGGCTGGGACGGCTGGACGTTCCACACGCTCGATGAGACGATCCAGAACTGGGGCGCTGGCGGCAACTATGCCGACTTCACCAAGGCTCAGGGGCAGGTCGCCATCGTCGAGTCAGACGGCAACAAGCCGACCAGCGGCACCTTCAGCTCAACACTGTGGAGCCCGGAGTACAGCTTCACCGACGTCGACGCGGTGCAGATCGCGTTCGACAATCAGTACCGCCAGGGGCAGAACCCGCCGGCGCATCTGCTGGTGAGCGTCGACGGCGGCGCTCCGACCGCCCTGGAGGAGTTCGCCGACACGCGTTCGAACGAGACGGTGACAAAGACCGTGAGCCTGACCGCTGGCACGCACAAGGTGAAGTTCGGCTGGGAGTACCTCAAGAGCAGCAACAACTGGTACTGGATGTTCGACAACGTGCAGGTCAAGGGCAGCACCGGGCCGCACTCCGGCACGCAGCTGCCTGACGGTTTCGTGACTGACGCCTTCTACACCCCCGAGACCCCCGCAGGCAGTGACGTGCGCCTGCGCGCTGCAGGGCTGTGGCACGGTGAGACCCCGGCGAAATTCACGAAGGTGGATGGCCCGGACTGGCTCTCGGTCAGCGATGACGGCGTGGTCAGCGGCACCGCGCCGTCTGACGCAGCCGGCGACTACGCCGATGTCACGGTCAGCGCCCCACTCGGCGACAGCACCAGCGAGATCACGGTGACCGTGCCGGTGATCGCCGCTGATGCTCGGCCACAGGTCGTCGCATCGACCTGGAATCTGTGGGATGCCGGCGAGAACGTCGACGACGGGCTGGCAAAAGAGCTGAAGGCAATCGCCGACAACAGCCTCGCGGTCATCGGCGTGCAGGAGGACGACGGGACCGTCGCCACCGAACTCGCCGATGCTCTCGGCTGGTACCACTCGCAGGCGAGCGACGGGCTCGGCATCGTGTCGGCCTGGCCGCTGACTGACGAGGTCGACGCGACGGCGGATGCTCCTGCCGCAGCCGCGACCGCAGACATCGCCGGCACGAAGGTGCGTGTGTGGGTTGCCGGCCTGAGCGACGAGCAGTACGGGCCGTATCGTGCCTGCTTCGACGGGGTGCGAGACGCGGATGCTCTCGTCGCCGCCGAGAAGCAGACCACTCGTTTCGCGCAGGCGCAGGCCGTCGCCGCACGTCTCGCGGATGACGTCAAGGCTGCGAATGAGACACCGCTCATGCTGCTCGGAGATCTGGAGTCGCCATCGGGGCAGGACTGGACCGAGGCGACTGCGGCGCAGCACTGCGGCGTCGGTGCGGTCGACTGGCCGGTGGCGGCGGCGCTGCGCGTGGTGGGAGCCAGCAGCGCACAGCTGACCGACTCGTACCGCGTCGCGCACCCAGACCCGGCGGTTGACCCCGGCGACACCTGGTCGGCATTCGTCACCGAGAACGAAGAGCACGGCGCAGCGGAGCCTCAGGATCGGGTCGACGCCGTCTGGTTCGCGGGAAGTCGCCTGACCGTCGAGGATTCGAGCACCGTCGTCGCCGGCTTTCCCAGCAATGCCGACCCCGCTTCGAACGCCTGGCCGAGCGATCATCGCGCGGTGGCGACGACGTTCTCGATCGGCGAGAAGCCGAGTACGCCGACTGACCCCACAGACCCCACAGACCCCACAGACCCCAAAGACCCCACGGATCCCACAGACCCCAAAGACCCCACGGATCCCACTGATCCCACGGATCCCACTGACCCGGCCGACTCAGCTGATCCGGTGCACGACGAGCAGCCGCAGCAGTCGGGTGACGGCCAGCTCGCGCAGACTGGGGCGCAATCGGGCTGGGCGCTCGGCATCGGCGCCACGGCCACGCTGGTGGGCATGGTCGTGCTCGTCGCGGCGCGCCGCCGGCGCAGCTAGCCTGCGGCCACGTGGCTGATCGGCGCTTCTCGGGGCGCTGATCAGCCCATCCCGGTGATCTTCGCGGCGAGGCGTGCGATGGGCGCGGTGCGCTCGGCGTGCGCCCGTTCCTCTTGGCCGTCGGCGACGCCGAAGAGGCCATACATGCTGGTGATGCCGATCCATCTGGCAGGCTCCGGCTCCCACAGCGGCGGGCGATGCCCGAACCAGGGCAGCCTGCTGTACTGGGAGTCGACCCCGCAGATGCGGTCTGCCAGGGTGTTGGCTGCGACGAACGCGGTGGTCACACCGTGCCCGGCATACCCCCCGGCCGTGCCGATGCCGGTCTGGCGGTCGAGGTCGACGAACGCGCACCAGTCGCGTGTGACGCCGATCACGCCGCACCAGGCGTGGGCAAGAGGGATCTCTCCGGCATCGGGGAAGTACTCGGTCAGACGGCTGTGCAGCAGTTGTACGGTCTTGTCGTCGACCTCTCCCGCCTCGTCTGTGCGTGAGCCGTATCGGTAGGGTTTGCCCCTGCCGCCGATGGCGATGCGCCCGTCAGCGGTGCGCTGCGCATAGGTGAAGACATGGGCGGAGTCGCCGAAGCACTCGTCGTTGTTCCAGCCGATGGTCGACCACTGGGCCTCGCTCAGCGGTTCGGTGATCACGATCGAGGAGTTCACCGGGGCGATGCGTCGTTTCGGCATGCCGTCGATCTGCCCGGTGTAGGCCTCGGTGCACACCAGCACGTATGGCGCCCGCACGTGCTGACCCCGTTCGGTGCGGGCCGTATGCGCGGCGACGGATGCGACACGGGTGTGCTCGTGGATGACGGCTCCGCGGCGCTCTACCAGGCGGGCGAGCCCGGTGACGAGCAGCGCCGGGTCGATGCGGGCGGTCGTCGTGTTGAACATGCCGCCGACGGTGCCGTCGACGCGAATGAGTTCGTCGGCCTCCTCCTTGGAGAGCATGGTGATGTGCTCGGGACGGTACCCCCAGTCGAGGGCACTGCGTTGCGAGGCCTCCTGACGGGCGAGCGCTGCAGGTGTGCGGGCGACGCGCAGGTGGCCGCCCTTGATCTGATGGGCGTCGATGTGCTCGGCATCGAGAATTTCGATGATCTCGTCGACGGCGTCGATCATGGTGCGCTGGAACTCGATCACCGCCGAGCGGCCGGATGCCGCGGCCAGCTTCCCGCGGTTCGCGCTGAGCAGCGCTGAGACCCAGCCGTCGTTGCGACCGGATGCGCCGTGGCCGACGAAATCGCTCTCGAGAATGCGGATGCGCAGTGCGGGGTCGTGGCGCTGCAGCAGGTATGCGGTCCACAGGCCGGTGAACCCGGCTCCGACGATGCAGACGTCACAGTCAAGATTGGCGTCGAGGCGCCGGCGCGCCGGGTGCGTGTCGTCGAGGTCTCGGTCCATCCAGAAGGAGATGTGCCCGTTCTTCATGATCGTTTCACTTTCGACTGGCGGAGCAGAGCCGGTGGCGGGCTCCATGGGAATTCCCACTGTAGATAACTGACTGGCAGATGAAAGCCTGCTGCCACCTGGAGGGGGGAGGAACCAGGTGGCAGCAGGTGTTCTGAATAATACCGTGGTATGAGACTTTGGCAACTGCTGGGGTCTCTGCGGCAGGTATAAATGGCGATGATCCTTGTAAATACAGGCCACAATGAATGTAAAAACTGTATTACCAAAAATATATTCTCTTGAACCTTGGCTGAATCTGGGTTTGACTACTGCTCATGACAGTCCAGCAGGATCCCACGATCATCGCCGGCTCGCGCATCCGTCGACGCAGACAGGCGCTTCACCTGAGCCTCAGTGATGTGGCGACCCAGGCGGGAATCACCGAGCGAGACCTCTCCCAGAGGGCGCCTCGAAGATCAGGCTGAACCCTCGGGGTTTCGACCATCTGGAACTGCTGCTGGGAGGTTTCGACCCCGGCGGCTCGACCGGGCCAGAGACGTGCACACATGGCGATTGAGAAGAGATCCTGCTCGTGATCGAGGGCGAGGTGGACGTCTTCATCGCAGACGAGGAGCACCATCTCTCGGCCCTCGACTCGGTGCACTAGCGCAGCAGTCAACCGCACTGAGTGGTCGAGAGCACCGGCCGTCAGTCGGCGCGTGTGGTCTGGGGCATGTCGCCCCCGACGTACTGACAGGACTTGACACTCCCACCCCCAAGCTCGCCGTGCTCCTGATTCGGAGTCACGGCCTGCGGGCGCCATCCGGGCCCGCACCATCCGCTCGGTTCCCCCACCTCTCCGAGCGTCGAATGTCGAGGAGAACACATGATGACAACTGCCCCGTACGTGCAGACACCACCAGGCGATGCGCCTGAGGCGTCTCGTCGAGATCGCATCCCCAAAGGCATCTGGCAGATGGCCTTCACCGAGCTCTGGGAGCGATTCTCGTTCTACGGGCTGCAGGGGATCCTCTCGTTCTACCTGCTCTACTCGCTCGACAAAGGCGGGCTCGAGGTCGCGCCCGCAGCGGCTGCAGGAATCGTCGGGGCCTACGGAGGCTCGGTCTACCTCGCTCAGCTGCTCGGCGCCTGGGCCGGCGACCGACTGATCTCGCCGAAGCGCATGGTGCTGATCGGCGGCATCGTGATCACCGCAGGACACCTCGCTCTGGCGGCGCTGCCAGGCCTGCTCGGCCTCGGTGTGGGGCTGGTGCTCATCATCGTCGGCACTGGCGCCCTCAAGACCAACATCACCACGATCGTCGGCTACATGCTCGAGGGTGCCGAGACCAGCCGTCGGGATGCCGGCTTCTCATACTTCTACATGGCGATCAACGTCGGTGCAGTCGTCGGTCCGCTCACGACCGGTCTGGCACAGAACCAGCTGGGCTTCCACTACGGCTTCGGACTCGCGGCGATCGGTATGATCGCGGCACTGATCCAGTACATTCCGTCGATGAAGCGTCTGCCGGAGCGCGCCGGCCAGGTGGACAACCCGCTCCCGCGCTCGCGTCGCCTCGCCCCGGTCGTGTGGCTGGTTCTCGGCGTCGGCGTGATCGTCGTCGCCGCGGTGACTGGTCTGCTGCGTGCCGAGAACCTCTCGAGCATCGTGACGATCATCGCGCTTGTCGCAGCGGGTGCCTACTTCACCGTCATGCTCTCCTCGAAACAGGTGACGACCTTCGAGAAGCGGCGAGTCGCAGCCTTCCTGCCGCTGTTCCTGCTCTCAGGAATCTACTTCGGCCTGCTGTTCCAGAAGTTCACGGCCATCTCGATCCTGGTCACCGAGCGCATCGACCTGCACATCGGGTCATGGACGTTCCCGGTTGCCTGGATCACGATGGTCAGCCCGCTCTCCGCGGTGCTGATCACGCCGCTGATCGCCAAACTCTGGCAGCGTCTGGGCACGCGCCAGCCGAAGCCCGCGACGAAGTACGCCATCGGCCTGATCCAGATCGGCTGCGCCTATCTGTATCTGCTGCTCATCTCAAGCGTGACGGGGGATGCGATGATCCCGTTGGCACTGATTCTGCTGTTCATGTGCTTCGCGGGTTCGTCCGAGGTGTTCATCGGCCCGATCGGCCTCGCGCTGGCCACGAAGATCGGACCGAAGTCGTTCGAGGCGCAGATGGTGGGGCTGAATTTCCTCTCCCTGGCCCTCGGCTCTTCGCTCTCCGGTCTGCTCGGTCAGCTCTTCACCGCAATTCCGAACGGGGCCTACTTCACCATCGTGGCCTGCACGGGTCTCGTGCTCGGCGGTGTGCTGATGCTGGTGCGTCGCCCGCTGAACCGCATCATCGAGTAACACCCGGCGTGGCGCGGCGACTGGGCTGCCTGTACGTGAGGGTCGGATCCTTCCGGAGTCGCCGACCCTCACGCTGCTCTTCTGCCGACGAGTGCGGCGGCCAGCCCTACGAAGACGGCTTCAGTACGATCGTCGACTCCGGGAACGGCCTGCGCAGCGAGCGTGCTGCTCAGTGCGGGCCCGCCGGTGAGACTGGTCGCCTCGGCCATGGCGTAGCCGTCGGTCAGCCGCAGCAAGATGTCGACACAGGTCTCAACCGGCATCAGCAGATGGAAGACCCCTTGCTCTGTGCCGCGTTGGATGACCGCCATGAAGGGGCGCCCCCACTCGAAGTACAGTGACTCGAGCAGCGTGCGATGTCTCGGGTTGTTCATCGCAGAGTTCGAGAGTGAGATCCAGATTCGTGCGCGTTGACGAATATCGCCAGACACACGGTACCCGTGCAGCAAGGACACCAGCCCCTGCCAGGGGTCGCCCGCTTCTGGAATGGTCGACCAGATCTCGCTGATCGTCGCGAGAGTGTGTGCTGAGAGCGCTGCGTCGATGAGGTCGTCGCGAGAGCCGAAATAATGCTGCACCGTGCCGATCGACACGTCGGCTGACGCCGCCACGTCTTGGAATCGTGTGTTCTCGATGCCGCGGTCGGCAATTGTCTCGATCGTGTGCCGAAGAATGTCTCTGCGTCGGGCTTCGCCGCGCTGCGTCACAGTCATGCCAACACGTTACCCGAGGGTGGGCGTGTCGTCGGGTCTGCGCCGATGGCCGGAGTGATCGACGGATGCGGCGTTTGCCGGCAGATGGCCGGAATAACGCCGATGCGCCTGTGGATAACTTGGGGATAACGGGTGTGGAATCGAGCGCTAGCGCGCTCGCGGGAGTGTTGTCAAATGCCGGACAACCTTCAATATGAGATTCAGGTGAACTTGCGGTGTCGAGTTTTCCACACGAGAGAACGCCGGAATTCCGGGGAAGTTCCGTCTGTGTGTGGAAGGCTGTGCACAAAAGTCGGAGTTTTCCACATGGTTATGCGCAGGTTGGGGAGAGTTCTCACCAGGTTATCCACAGAAAGATTCCTGTGGATGTGGATAACTCACGGTTCGAGGGGTGCACAATGTGGCCCGAGGTGCATAGAGTGGTGCGGGCTGTCTCTCTGAGAGGTGCGGGGCAGCCGCCCCGACTGCCCACGGTGTGACCGTGCGGCGCTCCGCGCCTGGAGCGATGTCGCAGGGTGCCATCACAATGATGGCGACGGATCGCACGACAGAGGAGGCCACTCATGATGAGCATCGCGAACATCACGGGCGATGCCTCGGGCGGCTCTCGCTCGAAAGACTCCTGGAACGATGACCACCGCGGATCGTCACGCGGCGAGGGTTTCGCCGGCACGCTGTCCGGCGTCGATCGCACGCCGCCCCATGACGATCTGAGCGAGCAGTCGGTGCTGGGCGGCATGCTGCTGAACAAAGACGCTGTGGCGACCGCACTCGAAGAGGTCAAGGCCACCGACTTCTACCAGCCGAAGCACGAGATCATCTTCAATGCGATCTTCGACCTGTATTCAAAGGGTGAACCGACCGACGTCATCGCCGTGACTGACGAGCTGACCAAGACCGGGCAGATCTCGCGCGCCGGGGGCATCGAGTACCTGCATACTCTGACGGCCATTGTGCCGACGGCCGCCAACGCCGGCTACTATGCGCGCATCGTGCAAGAGAAGTCGCTGCTGCGCCGACTGGTCGAGGTGGGCACGCACGTCGCGCAACTCGGGTACAACGCCGAGGGTGAAGTCACCGACCTTGTCAACGAGGCGCAAGCAGAGATCTATGGCGTCGGAGGCAAAGATCAGTCCGAAGACGTCAGCCCGCTGTCGGCGGCGGTCGAGAAGGCCATCGCCGAGATCGAGTCGGCCAAGGGGCGCGACGGCTCGATGACCGGCGTGCCGACGGGCTTCGTCGACCTTGACAAACTGACCAACGGCCTGCACGTCGGCCAGCTGATCATCGTGGCTGCCCGACCGGGTCTCGGAAAGTCGACACTGGCGCTCGACTTCGCCCGTTCGGCCGCGATCGCGCACAACATGCCCACCGCGTTCTTCTCTCTCGAGATGGGGCAGACCGAGATCGCGATGCGCCTGCTCTCGGCCGAGGCCGGGGTCGAGCTGCAGAAGCTCCGCAAGGGCATGCTCGACGGGCAAGACTGGACGACAATCGCGTCGACGCATGGGCGCATCAATGATGCGCCGCTCTATCTGGACGATTCGCCGAACCTGACTCTGGTCGAGATTCGTGCGAAGTGCCGTCGCCTCAAGCAGCAGATCGGTCTGAAGCTCGTCGTCATCGACTATCTGCAGCTGATGACGAGCGGCAAGAAGGTGGAGTCGCGTCAGCAGGAGGTCAGCGAGTTCTCTCGTGCGCTCAAACTGCTGTCGAAAGAGCTGAACGTGCCGGTCGTCGCGCTGTCGCAGCTGAACCGTGGCCCCGAGCAGAGGCAAGACAAGCGGCCTGCTCTGAGCGATCTGCGAGAGTCGGGCTCGATTGAGCAGGATGCCGACATGGTGATTCTGCTGCACCGCGAGTCGAGCTACGAACCGGGGGCGGTCTCGGGACTGGGCGAGGCCGAGATGATCGTGGCCAAGCACCGTAACGGCCCGACGGCCAATCTGCGTGTGGCCTTCCAGGGGCATCTGTCGCGCTTCGCGAACATGGCGTACAGCGACGTCGAAGAGCCGGTCTGAACGGGCGGTGCATTTGCTGCACTATATGTTTTTTGCCGGATAATATCCGACAAATATGCAATATTGCAGCAAGGTAAACGATTGTTGCGAAGTGGTGAATGCACGGTGCCTCCACGGTCCACGCTCCTAGAGTGACTCTTGTCCCCCGGAGCTGACAGCCTGCCCAAAGGTCACTGTCAGCTCAGTCACATGTGCGTAGTGTCGCGCTTTCGTGAAAGAGTCCCACATGCCCATCTCCCGACGTCACTTTCTTCTTGCTCTGAGTTCGGCTGCTGCCGTGAGCACACTGAACGCCTCGCGGCCACCGGCCGCCGTCGCCGCAGAGGTCTCCGCCGGCCTCGAAGCGGCGGCCGCAGATCATCAGGTGCCGATATCCGTCATCGCCGCCTTCTGTGTACTCAACCACGATGGCTCGAACTCCCAATCGGGCCTTCCGACGACCCTGGTCGACGGATCCGCTGCGCGTCAGGCGAGAGACGCAGCGTACGGCGGCAGCGCGCCGGCACCTGTCGACCAGCTGGGTGAAGCCGTTCGGCTCTCCGGCCGACCTGCACAAGAGGTCGTGAGCGATCCGGCTGCCAACCTCCAGGCGGCTGCAGCGCTGCTCGCCGACGCTCAGCGGCAGTCCGGTGGAAGCCTGGGGCAGGACACCGACCCCGCCGACTGGATCGCGGCGGCGACCCTGGTGAGCGGCCGCCCGTCTCTCGACGCTCAGACTTCGTTCGCTGACGGTCTTCGTGAGCGTCTGGAGCAGGGCACGACGCTGAAGGTCGGCCATGACGTCGTGCGCCAGCCGGGTCGGTCAGTCGACCGAACCGGGAGCGACAGGGCGCTGCGCCGCCGCCGCGACCGGTGGCATCACGCAGTGCCGTCGTCATCGCCCGTCGACGCGCCGCGCGACCTCGGCGTGGAGTGGGTCGAGGCGCCATACCTGCAGACGGGCGCCGGCGCCGGAGACTACGGCAACCATGATCTCGGCGACCGGCCGCGCAGCCCCTCGCTCGACATGGTCGTCATCCATGACACCGAGTGCTCATACGATCAGGCGATGAACCTTGTACAGGATCCGAACTACTTGGCGTGGAACTACACCGTTCGCTCCTCAGACGGCAAGATCGCACAGCACCTGCGCACGAAAGACATCGGCTGGCACGCTGGCAACTGGTACGTCAACACGCACGCCGTCGGTGTGGAACACGAGGGCTACGCGATCAGCGGCACCGAGTGGTACACCGACGCCATGTACCGCAAGTCGGCTCGCCTTGTCGCGTACTTGTGCGAGAAATACCGTATCCCGCTAGATCGTGGGCACATCCTCGGACACGACCAGGTGCCCGCTCTCAAGTCAGAAGGCATTCGTGGCATGCACTGGGATCCGGGACCGTTCTGGGATTGGGAGCGCTACTTCCGCCTGCTGGGCAGGCCTCTCGACCGAGGGACGACGCCGGCAGGACGTCGTCTGCGCCCGGGCAGCACCGTTCGGATCCTGCCGGGATTCGCCGAGAACCTGCAGGTGATCACCGGCAGTTCCGCGCAGGGCACCCTCGACGGCTCGCCGACCTCGTGCAACTTCGTGCCGCTGCGCACCGCGCCCGACGACAACGCCCCGCTGCTCGTCGACGTCGGACAGCATCCGAATGACACCCCGACCACCGACGTCGCCGATGTCGGCGCTCGTGCATCGGCGGGCACGGACTACGTCGTCGCCGACGTACGCGACGACTGGATCGCCGTCTGGTACCTCGGTGCTCGCGGCTGGCTGCGCAACTCGGCCCAGCGGCCCGTCGTGCGGGTCGTGTCGCGGCCGACGGTCGCTGAGATTAGGCATGACGACACGGCGGTCTTCGGCGCCGCCTACCCAGAGGCCCAGGCCTTCGCGAATGCGGCGGATGTGGTCGAGGCCCCGCCTCTTGTCTACCGGCTCGGGCGAGGCCAGCGCTATGTGGTCGTCGGCGACCGACCGGCGACCGACTACTACCGCGCGCAGACCTTCGATCCTGACACCCCCGGCGATCATGTCGACATCGTGGGGCGCACCCAATACCTCTTGGTGTATCTCGGGCACAGACTCGCCTTCATCAAGGGGGATGACGTGAGGCTGCACCGCTAGGTCTTGAGCCGAGGCAAGACCGCCGTCATCCCACAGCAAGCGTGGAAGGAAGAGATTCGTGAACAGACAGACACTTCGTGCGGCGCTTTCCACCCTGACCGCGATCGGGGCCGTGCTCATGATCGGGGTGCCCACCGCGACAGCCGATGAGCTGCCGCAGAGTGAAGCCCAACCGAGGACTGCCGACTTTCAGGCCTGGGACTCGGCAGCAGACTTCAGCCTCGGAGAGGGGACGGGAGTCGAGATCGACCGAGACGAGACGCTGAGTCTGACGTCAATGCCCGAGGGGCGTACATCGTATGCCGACCCCTTCGCAGATCAGCGTGCCGCTGTCGAGTATGAGACGGGCACATGGACGTCACCAGTGCACGACATCGGCTTCGAGGCCTCAGACGCCATCGTCTCGTGGAACGCGGCGACTCCGACCGGCACCTGGGTGCAGAGCGAGATGCGCGGCCGGCATGCCGACGGAACATGGACCGAGTGGTTCGTGATGGGGCGTTGGGCGAGCGGCATGGACTTCGCCGCCGGCGACATCCACCGCACCTCGGTGGACGGGCAGTCGAACGCCGACGGAGACGTCTACACGGACACGTTCTCAGCTGCCGATGGCAAACCGATCGTGAGCGACCAGGCGAGGGTGACCCTGCTGCGGCCGGTTGGGGCGCTCGCCGACGTGTCTGTCTCGCTGGTCAGTGTCGTCGCCTCTCGTCTTGGAGCGACAACCACGAAGCCGAGCACGACGAGTATGACCAAAGACATGACGCTCGACGTGCCGCAGCTGTCACAAGAGATCCACCGTGGCGAGTACCCGGAATTCGACAACGGCGGCGAAGCCTGGTGCTCACCGACTTCTTCGAGCATGGTGCTCGGGTACTGGAAGATGGGACCGAAGTCGGCAAATCTTCAGAGCGTCATAGCTCCGAATGGCGACCCCCAGGTCGACTGGGCGGCGATGCACACCTATGACTTCGCATACGAAGGGGCCGGGAACTGGCCCTTCAATTCGGCGTACTCCGCGTCGTTCGGGCTGAAGAGCTTCGTGACCAGGATGCAAAACCTGGCCGAAGCCGAGACGTACATCGCCGCTGGCATTCCTCTCGTGGCATCGGTGGCATTTACACGCGCCGAACTGCCCCAGGCTGGGTACTCGACGAACGGGCACCTGCTCGTCATCGTCGGATTCACCGCTGCGGGCGATGTCATCGTGAACGACCCGTACTCGCCGACCAATGAGGAGGTGCGCCGAATCTACCCCCGTGCGAACTTCGAGCAGGTCTGGCTGAACGGCTCGAACGGCACCGCCTACATCACGCTGCCGCAAGGCCATCCGCTGCCCGGAGAGGCGTCGCCTGTATCGCCCGTGGCGCCCACGGGCTCTACGCCTGCGAATCCGGAGCCGACTCCGACCGACAAGACGAGTCTCGCCACTCAGCCGACTCCCACGTCACCCGTGAGTACGGACGATCAGCAGGGGATTTCGAGCTCGTCTGGCGGGGGCGGCAGACCGAAACAGCAGCTTGCGCAGACCGGATCTGCCATGGCAGCTTGGCATGTCGTCGCAGCTGCCGCTTCAGGAGCCGCCCTGATTGGGCTCTTCACCGTCATGGTTGGTCGTCGTGGAAACGCGCGTCGGTGCGCTCGCAGCATGTGAGGCGATGGCGCTGGTTGAAAGGCAGCTCGACTAGACTCAAGTCGATATGAATGAGACCACTGTGAGTGATGAAGAACGTGTGCTCACCACGACTGTGACGCCCAACGCCTGGTGGTGGGTGCTCGCACGCGGTGTCGCCAGCGCAGCCATGGGTGTGATCATCACGCTGAGCCTGAACCACACAGATCAGTTCACCACGATGATCTTTGCTGTGTGGGGCGTCGTCGTCGGCGCCACGATGGTCGGATTCGCCGCCACCGGTCTGACCGAGACGATGTCTCGCTTCTATGTCGGAGTGCTCGCCGGCGTCACCGTTCTCGCCGGAGTGCTGGCACCGTTCTGGCAGGGCATGACCGACCAGCCGATCACTGTGCTGATCGCCGTGTGGGCGATCGTCGCAGGTCTGGTGGAGCTCATCCTCGGGCTGCGTCTCTCAGCGGGCTCAGACATGCGGGCTGATCACATCATCGCCGGCTCTCTCACCGTGCTCTTCGCCGTCGCCGAGTACTTCAGCGGTGCCGGGCTCTGGGGAGCGGGCCTGTTCGGCTTCTACACCGCCCTCATCGGAGTGCAGCTCATTCTGGCCGGTGTGGGGCTGCGCGGCGCAGGGCGCCAAGTCGGTCCTGCACAGTCCCAGACGAAGCGGAACCACGCATGAGCGAAGAATCCTCAGCGCCGTCGAACGGCGAGAACGGAACGTCCGCACCCAAGCCTCAGCAGCGTCCGCCGCTGCAGGCCCGTGCGAAACCCTACGAGATCGTGAGCCTTGCGGGCGTCTTCAGCGTCTTCGCCGCCGCCGTCGTCATGATCGGTACGCGCTCGGTCACGCTGACGGCGACCGCCTTCGGCATCGCGTTCATCGTGGTGCTGGTGGTGTTCGCCACGCTGGCGCTCACGGTGAAGCCAGATCAGAGTGAAAAGCAGGAGATCGAGCGAGAGCAGCGCCAGCGCGAGATCGATGAGGCCATTCGGCAGCAGGCCGCGCGCATCGAGGCGCAGACGGCTCGGGTCAAAGAGCTCAACGACCAGCTTGAGGCGCAGCGGCCAGACAGTCGTGCACCGCACACAGCCGAGACGTCAGACGACGAGCGCCGAACCAGAGACTCCGACCGCTGATCGGCTGCCTGCCACACGTCTGCCACAGCGAGCCGACTCGAACAAGCGCCGCTGTGGCTCTTCGATATCCAGACTGGACAACTTCTCGCAACACGGCTGACACATCGGCGCTTCTAGACTGAACGGCATGCGTCCGGCAGACGAGGGCCGGCTGCCCAGGTCATGCGACCGATTACGTTCCCACAAGGAGAAAACACCGCGCATGAGCAAGATCATGGATGCCCACACCGATACCGCGACCGCCGAATCTCGGCGGCAGGAGAGCGACCTGCTCGGCACGCTGGATATCGACAATTCGCACTACTACGGCATCAACACCGAACGGGCGCTGCAGAACTTTCCGATCACGCACAAGCCGGTCGGCAGCTACCCGGAGTTCGTGAACGCTCTGGCTGTGCTGAAGCAGGCGGCGGCCTCGGTCAATGCGCATCTCGGGCTGATCAAGCCGAACACGTCGAAGGCGATCGTCGATGCGTGCGAGCGCATCCGCTCCGGTGAGCTGCATGACGAGTTCGCCGTCGGCATGATTCAGGGCGGCGCCGGCACCTCGACCAATATGAATGCCAATGAGGTCGTGGCGAACGCGGCCCTCGAAGAGATCGGCGAGCAGAAGGGGCGCTATGACCTGATCGACCCGCACAACGACGTCAACTGCTGCCAGTCGACCAACGACGTCTACCCCAGTGCGATCAAGATCGCCCTGCTGCTGATGCTCGACGAGCTGAGCGAGGCGCTCGCATACACGGCCGACGCCTTCGCCGTGAAAGAGAGCGAGTTCGCGCATGTGCTGAAGCTCGGGCGCACCCAGCTGCAGGATGCCGTGCCGATGACGCTCGGTCAGGAGTTCGGCACCTACGCCGAGATGATCCGCGCAGACATCAAGGTGCTGGCTGCCGCTCGCGCGCTGCTCAAAGAGCTGAACATCGGCGGCACCGCCATCGGCACCGGCATCAACACGCCACCGGAGTATGCCCCGGCGATGATCGTCGAGCTGAACCGACTGACCGGGCTGGGCCTTTTGGGCGCCGGCAACCTTGTCGAGGCAACGCAGGACGTCGGCGGCTTCGTGCAGCTCTCGGGTGTGCTCAAACGCATCGCGGTGAAGATCTCGAAGGTCTGCAACGATCTGCGGCTGCTCTCGAGCGGCCCGCGCTCGGGCCTGGGTGAGATCAACCTGCCTCCGGTGCAGGCTGGTTCGTCGATCATGCCGGGCAAGGTTAACCCGGTGATCCCCGAGGTGGTCAACCAGGTCGCGTACGAGATCATCGGTCACGATGTGACCATCTCGCTCGCAGCCGAGGGCGGGCAGCTGCAGCTGAATGCCTTCGAACCGATCATCGCGCACTCGCTCTTCGAAGAGATCCGGCATCTCGAGCGTGCACTGTGCACGCTCACCGATCGGTGCATCGTCGGCATCACCGCCAATACTGAGCACCTGCGCGAGCAGGTCTGGAACTCGGTGTCGATCGTGACTGCTCTGTCTCCAGTGCTCGGGTATCAGACCGCGACCCGCGTGGCGCAGGATGCGCTGGCGCAGAACCGCAGCATCCCCGATATCGTGCGCGAAGAGGGCCTCATGAGCGACGAGCAGCTGGAGGCCGCTCTGCTGCCCGAACACCTGATCCACCCGTGGATTCCTGTGGTCGAGGACTGACACGGTCATGCCATCGCAGACCCCGCGGCTGGCCATGATCTCGGGCGCGACACGCGGCATTGGCGCTGCAGTCGCTCGAGAACTGTATGACGCCGGTTGGCAACTGTCTTTGGGCGTGCGAGACCTCAGCGGCGTGGATACGGAACTAGCGAGTTCAAAGCGCGTGTTGGTGACCTGGTATGACGCCTGTGACACTGCTGCAGCCGGGTGCTGGCATGAAGAGACATTGCGTTGGGCCGGTCACGTGGATGCGCTGATTCACTGTGCAGGCGTTAACAGCTCTCAGCCGTTCCAGACAGCTCAGCCTGATGAAATCGAACGGGTGTGGCGGGTGAACACACTCGCCCCCACGATGCTAGCGCAGGCCGTGCTGCCCAGCCTGCGCGCATCGCACCGCGGCCGAGTGCTCTTGCTGGCATCCATGTCAGGGAAACGCGTGCGTAACGACAAAGTCGCGTACAGCGAGAGCAAGTCCGGTGTGGTTGCTCTCGCGCACACTCTTCGTCAAGAGGCCTGGGACGATGGCGTGCGAGTATGTGTGGTGTGCCCGAGTTTCGTGCGCACTGATATGACGGCTCATGCCACGAAGATTGCCCCTAAAGAGATGACACAGCCGGTCACTCTCGCCCATTTGATGCGTACGATCGTCGATCTCCCGAACGAGGCGTCAGTTGCCGAGTTGCTGGTTAACTGCCGCTTGGAAGATATGCTCTGATAACACCGCGCGGGGTCAAGACCCCAGCCGCGACCCCGCCCGGTGTTGACACGTTGCTACAGAGCAATCAGCTGAGCATCCACGAGTTGTAGCGTTCAGCGATCGCCTTGTAGTTCTCAGTCCACCAGTCGTCGTCAACTTTTACCTGACCCTCGATGTAGCTCGTGGGACGGTTGGGGTTCGCTTCGAGATCAGGTGATTCCAGTGCCTCGGTGGTCGTCGGCCCGAACACGATGTGGTTCGACCACTGCACCTGCTTTGCCGGGTCGGTGATGCAGTTTATGAACTGCTGTGCCAGCTCGGCGTGGGGAGCACCCTTTGGAATGACCCAGTAGTCATCGGTCTGGATCCACTCACTCTTGACGACCTTAAGTGGTGCACCGTCATTTTTGACTGCGTCATCGGCACGGTTGACCCAGACTAGCCCTGCCACTGCTTCTCCGCTGGAGAGCTTCGACTGGGAGTCAGCACCGGTTTCCCAGAACACGAGGTCATCCTTTATGGTGTCGAGTTTGGCGAATGCTCGGTCGAGTGTTTCATCTAGGGGCATGGTGTAGATCTGATCCTTCGGCACGCCATCAGCGATGAGCGCAGCCTCGATTAGCCCGGCGAACAGACTTTTGGGAACGGCACGCTTGCCAGGGAACCGCTCAGTGTCGAAAAAGGCCGAGAAGTCATCGAAACCGGTGGGGAATAACTCGGAGTTGTAGGCGACAGCTGTGGCCTGAATGTCTGAACCCACACGGTAGTCCTGCGCGTAGTCGTCGGAGAAGCGGTCGCGATTGATTACTGAGTAGTCAATTGGTTCGAGCTCGTTGGGACTGGCCCCGAAGTCGTTCTGCACGTTCATGAGATCCCAAGGCACATTGCCTGACTCGATCGCGGTGCGAATCTTGGAGTAATCGATGGGGTTGTCGACCTCTACCGTTACGCCCAGGTCTTGTGCACATGGCTCATAGAGATAGGTATTGTTCGTCGGTGTGTAGCCGGTGCCAGTGGTCGCACTCCAGTCGTAAATGGTTATAGTTTTCGAGTCATCGGAGGAATCGGCGCAACCCACGAGTGTGAATGCAGCCGCGGTTGCCGCGGCGACTGCCATTCCCTGGGCTATACGCGAGTGCTTCAGGGCACGGGACTTTTTGGCGGTGGATCTCAGACTCATCGCGGCTCTTCTTTCTTTCGTCGTTGCTGGTGGTGAGACGGCGGCGCGGTAGCTTCGCTTGTGGAAGACCCTAAGGATCTTGTGAGACAGCTGTGTTTCATAGGCATTAACGTTGTCGCACTGAGTCTTAATCTGCACCAGGTGTTTGCCGTGTTTAGTAGACCTCCGAGCAATGGCTGTCGCAGTGGGCGACTGGACGTTCGGCTCCTGTGCGTGTGGGATGGAAACCGATGTGAAATGTCAATGAAACACACGCTGCCTAGTGTCAACCAGATAAGGCGAACGGAGTAGAGAAGTGGCGTATACAGCGATCAACCCCTATACCGAGCAGGTCGAGCAAGAGTTCCCGAACGCGACCGATGCGCAGGTCGATTCGGCACTGGATACTGCTCATCAGGCCTTTCTGAACTGGCGCGAGACAGATCATGCGCAGCGTGCAAGGCTGCTGGGCGCCATTGCCGACTTGCTGGAACGAGATCGTGAGACGTACGCACCTGTGCTGACCGCTGACATGGGCAAAACACTGGTTGAGGCTCGTGCCGAAGTGGACAATTGCGTGCGCATTCTGCGCTGGTACGCGAAGCACGCTTCAGCAGCGCTCGCGCCTCAAGTGCGACCTTCACAGAATTACAAGGGCGGGCAGTATCAAGTGGTTCCCACGCCGGTAGGAATCATCTACATCGTCGAGCCTTGGAACTTTCCGTACTATCAGATCGCTCGCGTGCTCGCGCCGCAGCTTGCTGCGGGCAATACCGTGATTCTCAAGCATGCCTCAAACGTGCCTCGTGCCGCAGCCGCGTGGCAGAAGCTCATGGGGGAGGCTGGTGCGCCAGACGGTCTGTTCACGAACGTCTTCGCCACTCATGCGCAGAGCGCGCGCATCATCGCCGATGAGCGCGTACGCGGTGTTGCCTTGACCGGCAGTGAGCAGGCTGGAGCGATCATCGCCGGTCAGGCTGCCGCAGCGCTCAAGAAGAGCACTATGGAGCTCGGCGGAGCGGATGCCCTCATCGTTCTCGATGATGCCAATGTCGATCTCGCCGCAAAATGGGCGGCGAACGGGCGTCACCGAAATGCGGGGCAGGTGTGCGTGTCGTCGAAGCGCATGATTGTTGTCGACGCTGTCTATGACCGTTTCGTCTCGGCGTACCGCAAGAACGTTGCCGCACTGGTCGCAGGTGATCCCCGTGATGAGACCACGACCCTCGCGCCGCTGAGTTCACAGGCTGCACGCGACGAGCTGCTCGCACAGGTGGCCCGGGCCGGTGCCGCTGGTGCAACCGTCGAGACCGTTGACGTGGCGCTTCCAGACTCCGGCTGGTTTTTCACGCCGGTAATCCTGACTGATATTACTCCTGACAACCCCGCCTACACCGAAGAGTTCTTCGGTCCGGTCACGCAACTCTATTGCGTCGCCGATGAGAATGAAGCCGTTGCTGTGGCGAACTCGAGCCCGTATGGGCTGGGCGGTTCTGTCTTCGGTGCCGATGAGCAGCGGGCCCTGGCTGTCGGCGGGCGGCTCGACACGGGCATGGTGTCGATCAACCGGCCATCGCTGGGCGGGGCTGACGTACCATTTGGCGGAACGAAGCGATCTGGGTACGGCCGTGAGCTGACTGAGCTGGGGCTGTTGGAGTTCGTCAACCTCAAAGTCATCGGTCTTGGTGATATCAATGCCTGACCTCATGACGACCGCCACCATTGCACCCTCAAGGAGATTCTTGTGACTTCATCAACCGCTCTCGATGTGTTGTACCTCAGCGAGCCAGACATGATCGCAGCCGGTGTCAAGGATATGCCTAAATGCATCGATGCCATGTCAGAAGTTTTGACGCTGCTGCACGATGGCGATTACCGGATGGGTGGAAGCGACCATAACTCGCATGGGATGATGATCACTTTCCCCGATGCCTCGCCGTTCCCGAACATGCCTGTGAACGCCCCTGATCGACGGTTTATGGCGATGCCGGCATATATCGGCGGCGGCTTCGATGCCGCGGGCGTCAAATGGTATGGGTCGAACACCAAGAACCGTGAACAGGGGCTTCCCAGATCCATCCACGTTGTCGTGCTGAACGACAAGGAGACCGGAGCACCCAAGGCGATTATGGCGGGTAACTTGGTCAGTGCCTACCGCACTGGCGCGGTGCCAGGCGTCGGTGCGCGCCACCTGGCCAGAGAAGATGCCCACGTGCTGGGCATCATCGGCCCCGGAGTGATGAACCGCACTGCGCTGGAGTCGTTTCTCAGCGTTCGACCGGGCATCGACACGCTGCAAATCTTTGGTCGCCGTACCGTCACCTCAGAAGCATTCGCCGACTACGCTCGCGAGCACTTTCCTGGGATCAAGAACATCGTCATCGCAGACTCGATCGAGCAGGCGGTGCGTGGTGCCGATATCGTGAGCTCCGCCACCACAGGTGCACGCGGCTCGCAGAACTATCCTTTTATCGATGAGTCTTGGATCAAACCCGGTGCCTTGCTCAGCGTGCCTGCGAATCTCCAGCTTGACCCTGAATTCTTGATGAATCGTGCGACTAAGATCGTCGACTATCTTGGGCTCTACGAATCTTGGGCAAACGAGTATGACGTGCCCGCTCTGCACGAGTTCATCGGCATCATTGGCACGGAGTTTATCGACCTGGTAAAGGAAGGTCACATCAGCCAAGACGAAGTCACGAACCTCGGAGCCATTATCAAGGGCGAGCATCCGGGGCGCACGAGTGATGACGAGATCATCGTTCTGAGCATTGGCGGTATGCCGGTTGAAGACATGGCGTGGGGTACCGAGGTCTATCGCAATGCAGTACGCCAAAGCATTGGCACCCGGTTGCCCTTCTGGGATCAGCCAGATCTCGCGTAGCAGCTGAACATGATGGGTGAAGAGACAGAGGAGCACAAGGTGGATACCCGCAAGCAGACAGAGTCGAACCATATCGAGGCGGATGTCGCGGTCGTCGGACTGGGCACAATGGGGGCGATGGCTCTGTGGCGTATTGCACGCAGGTCTGCTCGTTCCGTTGTCGGCATTGAACAGTACGGGTTGGTGCACAGCCATGGATCGTTTACTGGTGAGTCTCGAGTGTTCCGGACGGCCTATCATGAGGGAACCCGTTATGTGCCCACACTGCTGAGGTCGCGAGAGCTTTGGCATGAACTTGAGAAGGACAGCGGTCGTCAGCTGCTGCTGCAGGTTGGCACACTGACTGTGGGATATGCCGAAGACGCCGCGGTGCAGAACGTGATCGACAGCGTGCGTGAGTACGACCTGCCGCATGAAGTCCTCGACCCTGCTCAGTTGCGCGAGCGTTACCCGCAGCACGCAGTAAAGAACGGGAACATCGGAGTTCTTGACGTCTTTGGTGGTGGTATGCGCCCCGAATTGAGCGTGCTCAGTGCACTGGAACAGGCTCAGCGCTTCGGCGCCCAAGTGCTGGCCAACGAAAAAGTACTCGACATCTCGGTCGATGGCCCTGAACGCGTTACCATCACCACTGATCGTCGCACGATTCGTGCCCGTCAGGCCGTTGTGGCACAAGGCTCTTGGGCCAAGCGGCTGTCACCCGAGCTGTCCCGAATCCTCTCTGTGCAACCGTTGCCTTTGACGTGGTTCATGCCGCATCATCTCGAGCTGTTCACCCCCGATCGCTTTCCAGCCTTTATTCGAGATGAGGGCGGCGTGCACTTCTTCGGTGCGCCGTCGCTCGACGGTTATAGCCTGAAAGTCACTCCACGCCATTTCCACGACCCAGTGGCTGATGTCAGCGAGGTTCCTGCCGTGATTACGCCCGAGAAGCTCAGCGAGATTGGGCTCTTAGCCCAGTCATTCTTCCCCGATCTGAACCCAGAGCCCGTGCACTCCAGCGTGCACCATGACGCCTTCACCATTAACAAGGTGCCGGTGGTCGACGTCGATTCGACGGGGACCGTACTTACACTGACCGGATTCTCTGGACATGGCTTCAAACTCGCCCCGGCCGTCGGTGAAATGGCTGAGCAATTCGTATTCGGTGATGAGATTACTTTCGCAGCAGCCGATTACGACATCCCTGCACATCTGGCAGCATTAGGGCAGTGACTGAGCGATCGGTGTTGTTCCACTGGTCAAAGGAGCATTGACGACAGGAGCACTAAGTTGATAGAGAGACCCATCGTGGCCTTGATGACGAGGCTGCCGCTTGCTCATCAACGCGATATCCTGCAAGAAACTCTTGGGGCGGGCTACCGCGTGGTTATGGGGCCGAACGATTTGAACGACCCTGCAGCTGTGGCCATGGTGGCTGAGACCGATCTGTCATTTGGCAGGAACACCATACTGGCGCCGCCCAACCTCAAAGTCATCATCACGCCTTCGGTGGGAACCGACCATGTTGACCTCGCCACAGCGAAGCAGCGTGGGGTACAGGTGGTCAATACTCCTGGGCACAATCGTCGTGAGGCGGCAGACCACACGCTTGCGCTCATCCTCAACGTGATTCGCGATCTTCGGCAGGCCGATCGAGTTGCCCGCACCGGCGAGTGGAACGTGCTGGAGACCCGCCCGAGGCTCATTCGCGGCAGACGGCTCGGATTGATCGGTTTTGGGGATGTCGCTCAGCTCGTCGCCATGGATGCGCTCGCATTAGGGATGGATGTGTTGGTCCATGAGATCAAAGGTCTGACTCCGGCGGCCGAGGCTGCGGGTGCCAGGCAGGCGCCCGACCTGATGACGCTGCTGTCGAGTGTGGATATTGTGTCGCTGCACATCCCGCTGACTCCTGCGACGAGAGGGCTCATCGGGGCTCAGCAGCTTCGCATGATGAAACCTGGCAGCGCCATCATCAATACGGCTCGAGGCGCGATCATCGATCAGAAGGCACTCGCTCGAGCGATTGATGAAGGCCACATTCTGCATGCGGCCCTCGATGTACTTGAGACCGAGCCCCCTGCAGCAGATGACCCGTTACTGAGCATGGGGCGTGTGCTGCTCACTCCGCACATGGGGTGGTACTCAGACCGCTCAGCGACTGAACTGTATCGCGATGTCGGGGGTCGGCTGCGAACTCTGCTTGATCAGATACTGCAAGAATGATTCGGCGGGCGCCGACGATCAGGGCGCGTACGGGTTTTCGGTGAGCGTCATGCCGCCGTCGACGCACAGCGTGGTCCCCGTGACGAAACCTGCGGCAGGGCTGGCCAGGTATGAGATTGCAGCGGCGATGTCTTCGGGCCGGCCGATCGTTCCGCCTGGCACGAGGGAATCCATCTGCTCAAGGCGCTCGGCTCCGTAACTTTCACGCATGTTGTCCGTGAGGATCAGCCCGGGCTGCACAGCGTTGACGGTGATGCCATCTGGGGCGAGTTCGACTGCGGTACCACGCACGAGCCCTTCAAGGGCTGATTTCGTCGCACCGTAGTGTGCCATCCCGGGCAGCCCAGTCACTGGGCCAGTGATCGATGAGATCACGATGATCCGCGGGCACGTGGAATTTCGCAGCACTGGGATGGCCTCTTGCATAATATGAAAGGCGGCGGAGAGATTCACTGCCACGACGGAATCCCAAGTCTGCGGGTCGAGGTGTTCAAGGCGACCGCGGTCGAACGAGGCTGAGCCGAATACAAGCAGGTCGAGCCCACCCAGCGTGTCGATCGCGTCGTGGAAGGCGCGACGCGTGTCTTTTGGCGATCGGAGATCCACCGGCAGATGTTGCGCGCCCGTGGCCCGGCTGTCATCAGCCGGTGCGCGCGACAGGTAGCAGACCTCGGCGCCTACGCTCAGCAGTCGTTCGGTGACCGCAAGACCAATACCGCGATTGCCGCCAAAAATACAGGCCCGTGTGCCCTGTGGTACGTCAGTAGTCGGGTGGATGGACATGATGGTAAATCTAAGCTCGCTCTGTGACGCGAGTGTTTCCAGTTCGTTGCAGTGTCGCGACTTCATGTGTACGAGAGGCCCCTGTGGAGTGAAATGAAGAGGCTGGCCGCGAATCCCTGCGGTCGATCTGAGCGAGGAGTGCCTCCATGTCTGTCCGAACGTCTGAAACATCTTCGTCTGGTGCAATGGTGAATGGTTTTGACCCGTCGCGCGTTGACACACTTTCCAGTGCTGAACGCGCGCTCATCAGGCGTCGTAACGAATCTCTGGGGCCAGCATACCGATTGTTCTACAAGCATCCCGTGACCGTCGATCATGCTTCGGGGGTGCACCTCTACGACCCTGACGGTAACGAGTATCTTGATGTTTACAACAATGTTCCCTGCGTAGGGCACGCCCATCCTCATGTCGTCGAGGCAGTCCATGCACAGATGCAGCGGGTGAACACGAATACCCGATATCTGCAACCTGGTCTGGTGGACTACGCCGAGCGGCTGCTGGCCACATTCCCCGACGAGCTGGGCCACGTAATGTTCACCTGCTCTGGATCGGAAGCCAATGATCTCGCAATGCGAGTTGCGCATTGGCATACGGGAGGTACCGGCGTTATCGTTACGGCGAATGCCTATCATGGGGTCACAGAGACGGTCGCGACATTCTCTCCGTCGCTCGGACAGCATGTGCCGTTGGGTCCACATGTGCGCTTGATTCCAGCCCCCGACCCGCTTCGCCTAGGAGTGAGCGGAGCAGAATTCAACGCCGTGATGCGCGCCAGCGTGCAGGCCGCCGTGGACGATCTGCAGCGGCACGGGATCGCCGTGGCTGCGCTGATCACTGACTGCGCATTCTCTTCTGACGGTGTGCATCCTGACCCCACTGGCTGGCTGGCTGAGGCCGCTACTGTGGTGCGCGAGGCTGGCGGCCTGTACATCGCCGATGAAGTGCAGCCGGGGTTCGGGCGTCTCGGTGATGGGTGGTGGGGATTCATGCGTCACGGGGTGATTCCTGACATCGTGACGATGGGCAAACCCATGGGCAACGGCGTCCCCATCGCCGCCGCTGTATTCCAGCCAGAACTGCTCGACAGCTTCGGCGCTCGAATCAGGTACTTCAACACCTTCGGGGGAAACTCCGTGTCAATCGCAGCTGCCCAGGCGGTGTTCGACGTGATCGAGGATGAGCACCTCATCGCGAACGCACAGGCCGTGGGGCGTCAGATCATGGCAGGGCTGCTGTCGGTGACGGCGAACGATGCCGCTGTTGCCGAGGTACGTGGTAGTGGGTTGTTCATTGGTGTCGATCTGGTCTGTGACCGAGAACGCTGGACGCCGGATGCAGCATTGGCCTCGGAGATCGTGAATCGATTGCGCGAGCGGCGGGTGCTGATCTCTGCCTCTGGTGTGGACGGCAACATACTGAAGATTCGTCCTCCGATGGCGTTCAGGGCAGGAGACGCCGATCGTCTGCTCAGCGAGTTCGATGCCGTGTGCACGCAGCTGCGCAGCGAGGGAATTCTGCACTGAACGATCGCTGCATGTTTCGTCGTCCGGACACATGGATGTAACAGTTGGCACGTTCATCGGAAACGTGTCCGTGAAACGGTATTTGGCATCATCGCAAGAATCTCTGATCTGCAGCGGGCCTACCGACAAGTGAGAGGCCCGCACGAAGGACACCGCATGATGACTCAAGGCACAGCCTCAGCGCGAGAGCGCACGCGATTTGCACCTCGTCGATTGCCTGGCTGGACGTTGGTGCTCCCAGGCGTGCTCTTTCTCGCGGTGTTCTTCATCGTGCCGCTGGCACTGATGCTAGCGAATTCTCTGAAAGATGGCGTGGTCACCTACGCAGAGGTGTTTACATCTCCCTCACACATGAAAGTGTTCGGTAACACCTTGAAGACAGCGGTGATCACCACCGTCGTCTGCCTTGCATCGGCCTATCCTTACGCCTACGTCATGCAGCGTGTGGGGGCGCGATTAAGGTTGCTGCTCACAGCGCTCGTGCTCATGCCGTTCTGGGTGAGTGTGCTGACCCGATCCTTTGCCTGGGTCGGCCTGCTGCAAGACACAGGGGTGATCAACCAGACGCTCATGGATTGGGGGGTGACCGACGCGCCACTGCCGTTGATCCGCACTGAACTGGGAGTACTCATCGGCATGGTGCATGTGTTGCTGCCGTTCACTGTGATTCCGCTGATGAACGCGATGGGCAACATCGACGGTTCGTATCTGCGTGCTGCAGTCAGCTTGGGTGCGAACCCTTGGCAGCGGTTCTTTAAGGTTTTTCTGCCGTTGTCTGTGCCTGGGGTGCTCGCCGGGGGCGTGCTCGTCTTCGTGATGAGCCTTGGCTTCTACATCACTCCGGCGCTCCTGGGCTCGCCCGACAACATGATGGTCGGTGAATTGCTCATCCAAGAGGTGCAGAAGATCGGCACGGTGCGTGCCAGCGCCATCGGCATGATTCTGTTGGGCGGCACTCTGGTCTCACTGGCTCTGGTTGCAGCGGTTCAGCAGATCACAACCACAACCAAGGAGAAGCGCAAGTGAGCAATTCCTCGATACGGAAAACTCGTGGCCGGGTGCAGCCTCGGTGGGTGGTACTGGGCATCCTCACCGGCTTGATTGGTCTCTACCTCGTGCTTCCCACACTGTTCATCGTTCCGATGTCGTTGACTGAGAGTCCAACTCTCGGCCAGTTCCGCGGGGGTTGGACCTTGCATTGGTACCAGCAGCTGGTAGAAGACCCCGTGTGGGCACGCACCGCCTGGGTGAGCCTGCAGGTCGGGCTGATCGCCACGGTATTTGCCACGGTGCTCGGCACTGCCGCAGCGATGGGTATCTTGAAGTCGTCTAAGAAGGTGCAGGGCATTATCCAGGGGCTGACCATGGCGCCCATGATCATCCCTGCTGTGATCGTCGGTATTGGCCTTTATATGCTGTTCCTCAAGATCGGGCTGTACGGTACCTTGCTTGGCTTCGTCATTGGGCACACCGTCATCTGCATTCCATTTGTCATGGTCGTGGTCGGGTCGAGCATCGCTCAACTCGACCCGAACCAGGCTCGCGCGGCATCCATCTTGGGGGCTGGGCCGCTCACCACTTTCTGCAGAGTGACACTCCCGCAGATTACCCCCGGCGTGATCGCCGGCGGGTTGTTCGCTTTCGTGACGTCGTGGGATGAAGTGGTCGTCTCGACTTTCTTGGTGTCGCCCAAGTTGAAAACGCTGCCCGTCGAGATGTGGACGCAGTCGCGCACCACGCTCACGCCAACGCTTGCGGCATTGAGTACCGTGCTCATGATCATCTCCACAGTGGCTCTGATCGGGCTAACCCGCGTACAGAAAGGCTCGAAGTAACCATGTCGACTGCGTTGAATACCCCATCCATCGCTGACCAGTTCGCTGCACGAGAGGCAGACGGGCCCGCCCTCATACTTGAGGGGGTGGGTAAGAAATTCGGTGATTCCTACGCTGTGCGTGATGTCAGTTTCGAACTTGAGCAAGGGACCTTTCTGACTATGCTGGGCCCATCTGGTTCAGGCAAGTCGACGACGCTCAACATGATCGCGGGGTTTCTCGATCCCACGGAAGGAACCATTCGTCTGCGCGGCCGAGACATCACCACGCTTCTGCCCAACAAGCGCGCTATCGGCATGGTCTTCCAGAACTACTCGCTCTTCCCCCATCTGAACGTACTGCGCAACGTGGCCTTCCCACTTGAGGTGCGAGGAATGAAGCGGCGAGAAGCTGCAGCGAAGGCAGCCGCGGCTCTCGAGCTTGTTGAGCTCGGGCACCGAGCCCGAGCATTCCCTAAGGAGCTGTCAGGCGGTCAGCAGCAGCGTGTCGCTTTGGCCCGAGCGATCGTGTTTGAGCCGGATCTCCTGCTCATGGACGAGCCACTGGGTGCTCTTGACAAGCGTCTGCGCGAGACCATGCAGATCAGCATCAAGAACATCGCTGAGCAGCTGAATTCAACGGTTGTCTTCGTAACACACGACCAAGAAGAGGCCTTAGTGATGAGCGACCAGATCGCCATCTATAACGATGGCGGAATAGAACAGTATGGTACCTCGCAGGATCTTTATGAAAACCCCGCGTCCATCTTCGTTGCTGACTTCATCGGTGAGTCGAATATTCTTCGCGGGCAGATGAGCCAAGGAGCCCTTGCGGTTGGAGGTCAGGTCTTCCCGATTCCCACACGTAGCAAGGGGCGGATCTCTGATGGAGACCGGGCGGCGATCATCGTGCGGCCTGAACAGGTCACACTGCGCAGCCGGCATTCCCGCGCTGATACCGCGCAGGTCAAGGGGCCTGAGGTGCAGGGAACGGTGCGTGAGGTGATTTACCTAGGCACAGCATACCGGTTCTACGTAAGCTGTGACCTTGGCTTCGAAATCGAAGTTCGTGTGCGCCGCCACCTTCCAGAGGGAGAGACGCGCAAGGGCGAGCGAGTGAGCGTGTCATGGGCGCCTGAGGACATTTCGCTAGTGCCGTCAGATGAAGCCTGAGCTGGCTGGATTCGGTGGGTATGAGATGATGGCTGAGTCTGGCACTGGCACCGCTCTGCTGCTGCGCGTCGATCAGACCGATGCTGAGGTAGAGTACATCCGATCCTTGGTCGAGCATCGGGGTTTTCACCTGGTTTCGGCAAGTCCTGAGTCAGTTCCTGAGGGCCAAGCAGCATCGTTGCTGCTCGCGGCGCCGGCGTCGCCAGTCGATGGGCGGTTTCTTTGTGGCATCGCTGGGCTTCGGGCCGTAGCCACTCCGTCGGTCGGAGTCGATCACATCGACATTGGCGCCGCGCAGGCTTTGGGGATCACCGTCTGTAGCGCTCCTGGGTACAACGCCACCGAAGTCGCTGAATATGCACTAAGCGGAATATTGTTGTTGCTCAAAGACCTCCTGCGTGGTGCCGCTACCGTGGCAGATCGCGAGTGGCGCTGCCGTCAACTTGAACCCATTGCCCTGCAGGATGCTGTGGTCGGGCTCATCGGGTTTGGCACGATTGCGCGTCGCTTGGCTGTGCAGCTGCATGAATTGGACGTACGCACGCTCGTTTGGAACCGCTCAGCCATTGATCGGTATCCGGAGTCATCGCACGTGGAATTCTGCGCCTCCATGCAGGACTTGGTGGCAACGTGCGATGTCGTGTCTTTGCACGTCCCACTTACCAATAGCACGGCGAACATGGTCGGTCCACAGTTTCTGACCTGGATGAAGGCTGGGAGCGGCTTGGTCAACACTGCGCGTGGTGGGCTAATCGACGCTACTGCGGTGGCCGATGCGCTGCATCGGCAGCATCTTCGCGGTGCCGTACTCGATGTGCTCGAACACGAGCCTCCGCTGTGGCAGACAGATCCGTTGCTTTCGGCGCCCCACGCTTTGGTGACCCCACATCAAGCCTGGTTAACTCCGGGGAGTCGATATCGAGGCTGGGATGTCGCAGTCGAAGCAGCAACGGGAGAGGGGAAGGCCTCATGACGACGCATCCAGAGGTCGTGTACTTCAACATCGCTGACGATTTAGCATACGAACAAGAGCTGCTCAGTCGCTGGGGCGTAGCTGATGAAATCACGCTGCGACGGGCCACGGGCCCCGATACCGCCGAGGCACTTATCGAGGCCGCCCAAGGTGCAGCCGGCGTTGTCGTCGAGTACGTCGAGGTGACTGGCGAGGTTATCAGGCACCTGCCCGACCTGCGAATAGTCTCCGTGCAAGCTATCGGCACAAACAACATCGATTCCGGCACAGCCACCGAGCGTGGAGTGTGTGTGACGAATGCGCCGGGGTTCTGCGTCGAAGAGGTCGCCGCGCACGCCCTTGGCCTGATCATCGACATCACCCGTGGCATCACGCGCCTTGACCGATCAGTGCGACGCGGAGAATGGAATCCGTTTGCTGCGCCAATGCCTCACCGACTGGTCGGGCGCACAGTCGGGCTGGTGTTTTTCGGGGGCATTCCTCAGCGCATGGTTTCCGGTCTGCGCGCGCTCGGCCTCGAGATTCTCGTCTTTGCTCCCACCAAGACAGCAGAGTTCATCCGCTCGTGCGGGGCTCGTCAGGTGGGCACGCTCGACGAGTTGTTGACGCAGAGCGATATCGTCTCGCTGCACTGCCCGTTGCTGCCTGAGACCCGGCACCTGATGGGTACCGCAGAGTTTCAACGGATGCGTGATAGCGCGGTGCTCGTGAACACTGCCCGGGGAGCAGTCGTCGACGAGACCGCGCTGGTTGCGGCCCTCACAAACGGGGTCATCGCCGGAGCCGCGCTCGATGTCTGCGAAGGCGAGCCCGTGCCGCCGAGGGCGTTGAGCGCACTTGAACAAACGGTGATCACGCCGCATGCCGCCTTTCTTTCAGAGGAATCGTTCCTTGACGCACGGGAGCGCGTGCTGCGCAGTCACGTCGAGCGCTTGGTCGAATGCACCCGGCCGTCGAGTCTGGTGAACCAGGAAGTGGAGTTCTAAATGTCCCGAGTCAGTACACCAGCACGCGAGGCCGACCTCACCGCTCTGCTTGGCGAATCGGGGTTTACCGAAGAGCCAGTGAATCATCTCGATGAACATCAGGTTCGAGATCTGCTCCGTGAGCACTACGCGCTCGACGTCGACTTGCGTCGACTGCCGACAGAGAAAGACGACACCTTTCGTGCGGCGACCGATGAAGCCTCGTGGACGGTCAAGATCTCTGCTGCCTCAGAGGCGCCAAACCTTATCAGTCTGCAGACCGAGGCCATGATCTGGGCCGGTGCGCATATGAGTGCCGAAGGCCCACCGGTGCCCCGGGTGCTGCGCACCACCACTGGGGCCGCCACAGTTTCACTGACAGACGATCCCTCGCAATCCCAGCGCTACCCGCGCGTGCTTCGGGTGCTCGAGTTTCTTCCGGGAGTGCCGATTGGCAGCGATGATGCTCCGAAACTCGACGGGGCGGCAATGGAGCGTCTTGGGGGAGCGTGCGCCTGCCTTGCCGAATCCCTGAACGGGTTCAATCACCCCGCCGATTCTCGGCGGCTCGCTTGGGACCTTGCGGAGCTGCCTACCTTGGCTCCACTGACTCAGCACCTCAACGGGCAGGATCTCGACCTCACCAAGCAATCCTTGAACGAATTTGCTCACTATGCGTGGCCAGCGATCGCTGATATGCGTTGGCAAGTAGAGCATAACGATTTCAACCCTTTCAACGTTCTTGTCGGCAACGGTGCACGAATCGCCGGCGTCATCGACTTCGGCGATGTGGTGCGCACCGCGGCCATTCTCAATACTTCTGTCGCTGCCGGCAGCATGATCGATTTGGATGCTCGAGGCTGGTGGTTGGTTGAGCGATTCGTCTCGGGCTATCAGAGTGTTTGCCCGATCAGCGATACCGAACTGCAAGTGCTTGCTGTGGCTGCTCCGGCGCGTCAGGCCCAACGCATCCTGCTGCGAGGGCTGGCCTCGGCGCAGTCTCCTGAACGTGCCGCGTACCTGGCTTCGCACGCGACTGATCTGGTCACTCCGCTCACGCGGGTGTTAGACATGTCTGTCGATGATCGCGTGGAGTCGCTTCGGGCTCTTCGCTGATCAGCTTCTCAGACAAAGAAAAGCGCCGAGGCGCCATCTTCTCGATGGCCTCGGCGCTTTTCTGATGCCGAGTGGCATCACCTCACTGGGCGATCGTCACCGGACCAAATGTGTCCTCAAGCGCTTGGCCAGCAGCGAACAGATCGTTCTCAGCAAATCGCCGCGAGACCAGCTGCACACCGAGAGGAACTCCCTGCCCTACAACATCAGTGGGAACGACGAGGCCAGGGAAGCCGACGGCCGGAGTCGTGCACATCGGCCAAGCTGCGAGCACCATCTCGAGCTTGCGAGCGAGCGGTGCGTGTTGGTCTTCGTCTTGTGCGTATGGAAGCTCGGCAGAGGCTGGGGTAAGAATGATTGGGGTTTTCTCGAGCTGCGCCTGCAGACCACGGATGACCGTGCCGCGGCGTGCCAGCGCCTGCGTGTAGTCGCCGAGCGTCAGCTCGTACCCCTTGCCGAAGTACTGCTCAACGAGGGCACGGTGCCCTTCCAAGCCCTTCTGCAGAATCTCGCCTCCCTCATCGAGGTGAGTAGACCCAGACTGGATGAACTCCTGCAGGGCAAGCAGCTCCTCCAACTCGAACATCTGCTCGAAGAGGTTCGTCTCGATCTCTTCGACCTCGTAGCCAGCCGATTCCAACGCGTGCGCTGAAGCGTTGAGTGCCTGCGCCACCTCAGGAGCGAGTGGGGCGATCTCGGTTCCTCGGTAGATGGCCACGCGCCGTGTTCCGGCAGAAAGATCAACAGGGGGAACTGTCACCGCATCTCGGGGAGAGTACCCACGCATCACTTGGAAGGCCAGCTTCACGTCAGACACGCTGCGAGTGAGGGGGCCCTGAACGGCGAAGAGCTGATTCGCTAGCGGCTTATCCTCGGGCGAAGGGTCATTGCCCGGCACCGCTCCAACCGTCGGGCGCAGCCCCACCACGCCATTGGCGTAGGCAGGGTAACGGATCGAACCGGCGATGTCATTGCCCTGCGCGACCGAGACAAAACCGGCAGCGACGGCAGCACCAGCGCCACCACTCGATCCTCCGGGGGTAAGAGCGGAGTTTCGTGGGTTAAGCGTCGAGCCAAAGAGCTCATTCGTCGAGAACCATTGCCAGCACCAAGGCGGCAGGTTGGTGCGGCCGATGACGTTCGCCCCGCCTCGGCGCAAATGTGCGACCACCGGATCGTCAACGGCAGAGATTTCCGTCGCATGAGCAGGAATACCATTTGTGGCGGGGTGTCCGGCTGAATGCGTGTTGTCTTTGATCGCCACGGGAACACCGCCCAATGGGCCGAGTGAGAAGCCTGCAGCAAGGTACTGGTCGGTAGCCTCGGCCGCGTTGATGGCTTCCTCCCGATAGACGTCGACCATCGCGTTGAGGCTGGGGTTGAGCGCATCAATGCGTGCGAAGGATGCAGTGACGGCGTCCTTCGCTGAGACGTCCTTCGCAGCGATGGCCGTCGCCAATCGCGTGGCCGACCACGCCCACAATTCGTCTACCATGACACTCCTTCATGACTCCATGGGATGACCGAGATTCGGTCGTTACTGTTCGGAGGCTAGGAGCTAAGTGTTTCTCGGATATTGCCGAGGCATGACCAGTAGATCACTGGTCGCAACAGCGAGCGCTAGCGCCTTAATGAACACAGACAGAGTGTTTGCTGCTGGTAAACATAGCGAAATCACGAGGAAACACGACCACTGGATACTTGCCTGCATCTCGTCCATGAAAGGTCTGGGTCATTAATGATCAAATACATCCTGAAGCGATTGGTTTCGGCGGTTCCTGTGCTGATCATCGTCGCGCTGATCGTGTTCTTCATGACCCGTCTCAGCGGAGGCGATCCTGCACGTGTCCTGCTCGGAGGCGACGCCACTGATGAACAGATCTCAGCAGTCCGTTCCGAGATGGGCCTCGACCATCCCTTGTACGAGCAGCTGTTGGTTTGGGGTGGACACTTAGTGCAGGGCAATCTCGGCTACTCGTATGTCATGCAGCAGAGCGTGACCGAAGCGATCACGAGTCACTTCGGGCCGACCATCGCGATCGCTTTGCTTGGACAGATTCTGGCGCTGCTCGTGGCGATTCCTCTCGGAGTTCAGGCCGCACGGCGGAAGGGTACTTGGACTGACCAGGGCATCATGGGCTTTGCCACACTCACCACCGCGTTCCCTAGCTTCCTCGTGGGGTTGCTCCTGATCGCGTTCTTCGCGGTGACTCTCAAGGTGCTCCCCGCGAGTGGGTGGGTTGAACCCACCCAGAACTTCGCTGGATTTGTCTCGCACTTGGTGCTCCCCGCCATCGCGGTGACTTCTCTGCAGATCGCTGTGGTGACGCGCATGACCCGATCATCAATGGTCGATGTGTTGACTGGAGACTTCATCCGAACGACTCGTGCAAAAGGTCTTCCAGAGCGAAAGATCATCTGGAAGCACGGCTTGAAGAACGCCTCCATCCCCGTGCTGACCGTTGTTGGTCAATCGTTCGGTGCTCTCATCGCAGGCACCGTGGTGGTTGAGACCGTCTTCAATATTCCCGGTATCGGGCAGCTTGTCGCCAACTCCATTCTAAGGCGCGACTACTCCGTGGTACAGGGCGTGCTTATGCTCACGGCACTCGCATTCATCATCATCAATTTGGTCGTTGACATCTTCTACGCAGTCATTGATCCCCGCATCCGAGAGAGGTCGTTCTGACATGACTGTCACCACACTCGAGAAGATCCCAGGACAGGCGCCTGCCCCCATGCAGCCGGGTGAACCCACTCGACGGGCTCAGCGCAGACAACTACTGAGGCGTCTCAAGAACTATCCCGCACTGGCCATGGGCGCTGTACTGCTGCTCTTCATGATCGTTGCGTGCATGCTCTACCCCTTGATTGCCAACCTCGATCCGTACTCGACAGATACCGATGTGATGCTGCTCGGTCCATCAGGCACACATCTCATGGGTACGGATAACGTCGGACGTGACGTGACGAGTCGAGTGCTGATCGGCGGTCAGGTGTCACTGACTGTCGGCTTTGCCGTGGCCATCATTTCGGGTGCCTCGGGCTTCGTGGCCGGTCTATACGCAGCGTACTACCCTCGCGTCGGTTACGTGATCATGCGTATCTGCGACGGCTTGATGGCCTTTCCCGCGATCTTGTTTGGAATCGTGTTGATGGGTGCTTTCGGACAGAGCATCCAGAATGTGATTCTCGCCCTGAGCGTGGTGTTCTTTCCCTACGTTGCACGTGTTGTTCGGTCCTCGGCAATGACTGTCAAGGGCGAGCAATTCGTTGAGGTCTTGGTCAATATGGGCGCTTCCAGTACTCGCATCTTGTGGGGGAATATCGCCCGGAACGTGATCTCGCCCTGGCTGATCCAAGTAACGTTCATCTTTGCTGATGCCATTCTGGTTGAAGCGGCCATGAGCTTCATCGGCGCCGGCATACCGGCCCCCACCCCGAGCTGGGGCAACATGCTCTACGACGCGCGAAACTACCTCTATCAAGCCGGGTGGATGCTGGCATTCCCCGGCGCTGCGCTGGCCATCACGGTGCTCGGCATCAACCTCTTCGGCGACGGGTTGCGCGAGTGGCTTGATCCGAAGGGAAGGCGATGAATATATCCACGGCAGCAACACACGTTCAGACGAAGAAAAGAGTCGACATGAGCCCGCATGACGCAGTGGCAGCCAACGATGCGACACCTCCTTCCGAGCTGGTCTCGATTCGCGACCTTGAAGTTCGGTTTCGCGGTGAGGACGGCGGGTGGAACCCGGCCATCGAAGGTGTGAGCTATTCGGTGAACCGTGGGGAGATCCTCGGTGTGGTTGGCGAATCCGGATGCGGAAAGAGCGTCACAGCCTTTTCGCTGCTTCGCCTGCACGATGCCGTCTCGACCCAGTACTCGGGCGAGGTGAGCTTCGAAGGCGAGGACGTTCTGCACATGGACGCGGCTGCTCTGCGGCATCTGCGTGGGCGACAGATCGGCATGATCTTTCAGAACCCAATGTCGAGCCTGGACCCGCTGTTCACGATTCAGGAGCAGCTCCTGGAGACCGTGCATGTGCACTTTCCTGAGGAATCGCGCGCTGAAGCACTCGAACGGTGCCGTCGCGCACTCACGGCGGCAGGATCGGACGACCCGGATGGATGGATGGCCCGGTATCCGCACCAGATGTCTGGCGGCATGATTCAGCGTGTGATGATTGGGCTCGCACTGCTCGGCGACCCGTCGTTGTTGATTGCTGATGAGCCCACGACGGCGCTCGATGTAACCACTCAGGCACAGGTGTTGCGGGTGATCCGCCAGTTGAGTCGCGAACGTGATATGAGTGTCATTCTGATCACCCATGACATGGGCGTGGTCGCCGAGGTCTGCGATCGAGTTGCGGTCATGTATTTGGGACAAGTCGTCGAGACTGCCCCCGTCGAGGAGCTCTTCGCTCACCCGCGACACCCGTACACACGCGGTCTGCTCGCGTCGACGCCGCCGATGTCGGGGCCAATCCCTGAGCGCCTGTCGGCAATTGAGGGCTCTGTGCCTCGTCTGGCAAGTGATCATGTCGGATGTCGTTTCGCGACCAGATGCCCGCTCGCGACTGCTGCATGTGTCGCAGAAGACATCGACATGCATGATGTCGGTCTCGGAGTCACTCACGATGTGCGCTGTATCAAGACCGATCAGACGCTCGAGGAGGTCTTAGCATGAGCACCACGACGAACGCGGCACCCCTGCTGAAAGTGACGGATCTCGTCAAGGATTATGTCGCCCGTGGCTTCGGGCGCACGACCTCGGTGACACACGCCGTGAAAGGGGTGTCGTTCACCCTTGAAGCAGGTCAGACCTACGCGTTGGTGGGGGAATCAGGCAGCGGTAAGACCACGACCGGGCGCATGATCTGTCGGCTGGAAGACATCACTTCGGGCAGCGTCGAGCTTGACGGGCGTGATTACACGCACGATCCAGAGCGCGTCTTGAGGCAGTCCTTGCGGGGCAGCGTGCAGATGGTCTTCCAAGATCCCTTCTCTGCGCTGAACCCCCGGAAGACTATCGGTGCAGCTATCGAAGAGACCTTGCGCATTCGAGGTCTGGGGTCTTCGCGTGAGGAACGTCGGCAGCTGGCTGTTGCTGCACTTGAGCGCGTGGGCTTCTCACGGTGGCACTTCGACCGGTACCCCCACCAGTTCTCTGGTGGGCAGTTGCAGCGCGTCAGCGTTGCGCGCACGCTCGCCGTGCGTCCGCGACTGATCGTGCTTGATGAGTCGGTGTCTGCTCTCGACGTCTCGATTCAGGCCCAAGTGTTGAACCTTCTGCAGGAGCTGAAGTCTGAATTCTCGCTGAGCTACTTGTTCATCACACACGACCTCAGCGTCGTGCGCTTCATGGCCGACAAAGTCGGTGTGCTGCGCATGGGTGAAATGGTCGAGGAAGGTGACGTCTCACAGATCTTTGAGTCCCCGGAGTCGGAGTACACCCGTTTGCTGCTTCGCAGCGTTCCGATCCCCGACCCCACCCGCAGGCAGCTTGTCTGAGAACTCCGTCTCGTTGCACGGCAACGGTGCGGCATCACCTACCGAGATCCGTCAGGGCATCGGCTGAATAAGGAGAAGAAATGAAGAAAACGAAACGAAGTCTCGTTGTCGCTGCGGCATTGGCTGTGGTGATATCACTCACCGGATGTGCTGGCGGCTCCTCGACCGGTGGAACGCCGAAAGAAGGCGGAACGGCTCGGATCGCATTGAACGCGAACCCCGTTACGCTTGACCCCATCATGACTGGTGCGTATGTCACGCGAGATGTGACTCGTAATGTGTTCGAGTCGCTTGTGACTCTGGATGCTGATGGAAACGTTGCGCCGTTGCTGGCCGAGAGCTATGACGTCAGCGATGACAACAAGACCTTCACTTTCAAACTTCGTCAAGGTGTGAAGTTCCACAATGGCGCTGTCATGACGGCAGAGGACGTTGTGGCCTCGGTGCAGCGCTGGGCATCACAGTCGTTGGTTGGTAAGACCTACTTCGGCGATGCGACCGTTACCTCACCGTCGGCTGACACCGTGGTGATCCAGTCAGCGAAGCCCCTGGCGACTGGTCTTTACCAGATGGCAGACATGAACCGAGCGATGGCGATCATGCCAAAGTCTGCTATTGATGCCGCAGATGCGACTGGCGTCAAGGAATACATCGGTACTGGCCCATTCAAGTTCGTCTCGTGGGAGAAAGACCAGAACATCAAACTGGAGAAGTTCGCCGACTACAAGAGCCCTGAGGGTGAGGCCAACGGCTATGCCGGTGATCGTACGCCTCACCTTGACGCTCTGCAGTTTGACATCATTCCAGATAGCAACACGCGACTGGCGAACGTGACCAGCGGTACTGACCAAGTCGGCTACGCGCTCGCTGAGAGCCAGTATTCGCAGGTCAAGAACGATTCCACGCTGACGGCAGAGAATGACCCCATGGTCGAGGTGCTGCTGTTCAACAAGAAGCAAGGCGTCTTCGCGACCAACCAGAAGCTTCGCCAAGCCGTGCTTACTGGGCTGGACATGTCAAAGATTGCCAAGGCTGCACACCAGTCAGACGATCTTTACACGCTTGACGGTGGCATGATGCCAGCGAGCAGCTCGCTCCGTTCGGATGCATCACTCGATAAATACAACCAAGGAGATGTCGAGCAGTCCAAGCAGTTGGTCGCTGAGTCGGGTTACAACGGCGAGACCATTCACATGATGGCGAACAAGGATTACTCCTTCATGTACGATGGCTCGCTTGAGATCCAGCAGCAGTTGAAAGAGATCGGCCTCAACGTTCAACTTGATGTCATGGACTGGGCTACACAGCTGCAAAAACTGTTCGTGCCTGATGCCTGGGACATGATGCTCACCGACTACAGCTACTCATCTGACCCGACGAACTATGCCTTCTTGCAACCCACCGGTTCAGGCTGGACCGTCAGCGACGATCTGACCAGCATCAACGAGCAGATCAACACTGCCAGCACCGACAAAGAGAAGCAGGCCGGATATGACGCGCTACAGAACTGGTTCTATGACTACGTTCCTGTGGTCATCATCGACCAACTCGAGCAGGTCAGTGTCCGCACGAACTCGCTCAGCGGGTATCGCACGGGCATCCAGGGGCCCATCTTCTACTCGCTGCAGCTGACTGAGTAGCCGATCTCTGCCAGCGTATGACGCTGGTGGTCGGGGGCATCATTCATTCGTGGATGGTGCCCCCGGACCCTCAGTGCTCGCGTGAGAGTGAGTGCAGCTGACAGGGTGAAGGAGAAGGAAGATGGAGAATCCACGAGAAGTGGATGTGGTGGAGGCCTCGGTCGCCACATTGCGAGGCTGGCTCGAATGCGGAGCGGTGACAAGTACTGAGCTCGTCGTGCAGTATCTGAACAGGATCTTCCGCTATGACCTTGGTGGCATTCGTCTGAACGCCGTCCCTCTGGTGGCACGTGACGCATTCCTTGAGGCTGCCCGCCTCGATCGACTTCGGGCCGAGGGGCGGCTTCTCGGGCCTCTGCACGGCATTCCATTCACCGTGAAAGACAGTTATCTTGTGCGCGGCATGAGCATGGCCGCTGGATCGCCTGCATTGGTTGCGACCGAGTCGCATGAGGACAGCGCGACAGTCGCTAGGCTGCGCGCGGCAGGTGCGCTCGTGATCGGCCGCACCAACATGCCGCCGATGGCTGCTGGTGGTGTGCAACGAGGGGTGTACGGGCGTGCCGAGAGCCCGTATAGCCGCGACTGGTTGTCAGCTGCTTGGGATTCTGGGTCGTCAAACGGGTCTGGCGTCTCGACTGCAGCGAGCTTCGCCGCATTCGGCATGGCTGAGGAGACCGTTTCTTCTGGCCGATCCCCGGCATCGAACAATGGTTTAGCGGCGTATACACCTTCTCGGGGCGTGCTCTCGCTGCGGGGCAACTGGCCGTTGCACGCGACAAAGGATGTCGTGGTGCCACATGCGCGCACGGTTGCTGATCTGTGTGAAGTTATCGACGTACTGGCCGTGCCTGACGACGATACGCGTGGCGATTTCTGGCGGCAGCAGCAGGCTGTCGAGCTTGCCACAGTTGACCTGTCTGAAAGACAAGGGCTTGTTGGTCTGCGCATTGGTGTACTCAGCCCGTACGCGGGGCTGACCTCTGGAGAGATTCCCGCTGTGCACGTGCGGCCTAGTATTCGAAGGCTGTTCGATGAGGCGCTCGAGACCCTTCGCGCTCACGGGGCCCAAGTCATCTGGGTCGACTTTCCGCTGCGTGATCGTTATGAGTCGGCACCACGTACACTCGCATCGTTCGTGCGTGATGGGGTGCTGCCCGCCGAATGGATGAGCACGGAGTGGGGGGTGCTCAACCCCCTGGTGACGCAACAGTTCATGCGTGATTTCAACTTCACTGGTCCGCACTCACTTGTGAACATCGATTCCGAGACCATCTTTCCGACGCGGCCTGATTCGGTCGACCGCAAGTCGGGGCGTCAGTATGGTTTCTATCGTGAAGTCATCCCGCGTCTCGCTGAGCAATCCGTGCATGAGCTCGCTGACGTGCCCGGGCTTGCCGCGGGGGTACAAGGGCTCGAGCAGATTCGTCGCATCTGGCTGGAGAAGTGGATGCAAGACCAAGGCCTCGATGTTGTCGTCTTTCCGGCGAACTCAGATATTGGCGCAGCAAACACTGACGTCAGCGTGGTTGAAGATGTCGTCGCACGGCAAGATGGCACGGGATTCTCCAACGGCAATCGCATGATTCGACATCTCGGCATTCCAACGGTCTCAGTGTGTATGGGCATCATGCCCGACACGGACATGCCCGTCGATATCACCTTTGCCGGGGTCTCTGGAGCAGATGGGACTTTGCTGCAGGTCGCCGCCGAGTACGAACGTTCATCACAGCGCAGGTGTGCACCGCGCCGAACCCCGCAGCTGCCGGCCCTGCCGCGACTGGTTGGGGCCGGGGCTGTGGGCGGGCTGCCGATTTCTGTGACTGCGCAACTCTCGCAGAACGAGCAGGCCCTGAGTTACGAGATCGTCAGCGACCAGCCCGTTGACCGGGCCAGAGTGTTCGTCAATGGCGATCTGAAGGTTGAACTTGGTGCCCAAGAAACCACGGGAACGGTCTCGGTTGCAGACCACCTTGATGAGCGCGTTCTTGGCATCGTGGTTGTCGCCGCGGCCGGCGATGCCATTGGGGCAGCGGCAACCATCTGCGACCGACAGCGTGCACGAGGCAGAGGTGCCTTATGAGCATGCTGATAAAGCTCTCGCTTACCAACCATTCACTGCTGGAACGGGCCTGCCCGCACCAGCGAACTCAGCAGGAGGAACACATGTCGATTGTCGTCGCATATCGCGATTCCACATCAGGACGGGATGCCCTGATGCTCGGTGCACGCCTGGCATCCATCACCGCAGATGAACTGCACGTCGTGAGCGTCATCGCTCCGGCCGAGGATGCCAAAGGGGCTGCGGGTTTCGAAGCCCGTCGCCAGAAGACTCAAGACGCTCTCGACGACGTCGGCGCGTTAGTACCCGGAGGCCCAAGTGTGCGGGTGCACCTTGTTGTTGACCCGTCGGTGCCCGCTGGGCTGTTGACTGCGGCTCACGATCTTGACGCTCGCGTCATCGTCATCGGCACGGCACGCAACAGCTTGCTCAGCCGATTCTCGCTCGGCAGTGTGAGCAACGTGCTGCTGCACAGCGCCGATGTGGCGCTGGCGCTGGCTCCTGACAATGCCCGTGAGATCGGTCCTGCTGCTCCGCTGGTACGTGTCACGGTCGCCGTCGGTGATCTTGGAGGCAACCGCTCGATGTTTGATACCGCGACGCTGTTGGCGCAGCCGCAAGATACGCCGGTTCGTCTGCTGACGTTTAAAACAGTGCCCACCCTTGGCGAGGATGCCCTGCAGCGAGCTCGGCACACGCTCGATACTGCGGCGATCGAGCGGTTGCCAGAGCACCTTCGCGTGACCACACAGGTGGAGGTTGCTGGCCAGGTCGACCGTGCAGTCGATCAGGTGGACTGGGATCCAGGAGAGATCGCTTTGATCGGTTCATCGCGTTTGGCCCAGACGCGGCGCACGTTCTTGGGCAGCACTGCGGGAAAGCTCGTGCGCACCTTGCCGATTCCCATGATTATCGTGCCGCGTGACGGTCAGATTCGTCAGGGCTGAGGAAGTTTCGTTCTGCGCCTCAACCGCGAGGTCGCGCCGGCCGCGCCGGCAGCAGCATCGCGGCGATCAGCGCCGCCAGCAGACACAGCGAGACGATGCCCAGGGCCACCCCGGCCCAGTCGAACTTCTCGAAGACGCGCCCCAGCATCCACCCGAACACGCTGTTGCCGATGTAGAAGACGAGCTGGTAGACCGCTGTCGCCTGTGATCGACACGGCCCGGCGATCAGCGATGTCATGGCTGAGGTGACCGGGCTGGTCACGAAGTATCCCGCGGTGAAGAGCGCGACGCCCAGCACGATGACGGCCAACGGCGCGGTCAGTGTGAGCGCGGCACCACCGATCATCATGCCGATGCCGGTATAGAGCAGACGGCGATGCCCGAAGCGTCCGGCAACCGAGCCTGACCACCGGGCGGTGAACGTGCCGACGAGATAGACGGTGAAGACCATGCTCGTGACGGCGGTGCTCAGACCGTATGGTGCGGCCTGCAGATGATAGCCGAGAAAGCTGAACAGCGAGAGAAACGACCCCATGAGCAGAAACGGCTGCGCATAGGCGCCCCAGAGCGCCGGTGTGGTCAGGGCCATTGCGAACCGTCGCCACGCTGAGAGCGAGGGAACAGCCGCTGTCGCAGCGGGCAGACGCTGCACGGCAGAGGAGCGTGGGGCATCTTTCGTGCGAAGTCGCGAAGGCAGGTATCCGTGCGGGGCCGGAACAGCGATGACAAAGACGGTGCAGGCGATGACGCACAGCACGGCGACTGTCATCAGCCCGAGCTGCCAGCCGAAGTGCTCGGCCACGAGGCCTGCGATGAGACGGCCGAGCAGGCCGCCGATGCTGTTGCCCGACACGAACGCGCCTGCTGCGGCGGTGACGCGACCAGCCGGCAGCTCGTCGGCGATGTAGGTGACGGCGATCGCCGGGATGGCGGCGAGGGCGAGGCCTTCGATCAGGCGAGATCCGAGAATCAGCGGCAGCGAGTGCAGGAACGGTGTGATCAGCCCGATCACGGCCGCCGAGACGGCAGACACCTTCATCACCCGCACGCGCCCCCAGCGATCGGCGGCAAAGGCCCACGGCAGCACCCCGATCGCAATGCCCGTGGTGGCCATTGAGATCGTGAGCGCGGCCTGGGAAGGATCGACGCCGAAGTCGGCCGAGATCTCGGGCAGCACCGACTGCACGCTGTAGAGCTGTGCAAAGGTGGCGAAGCCGGCTGCGAACAGCGCGAAGACGATGCGGTGGAACAGCGCGTCGGTCGCGTCGGGCCGCGATGTGGCGGGCATGAAAACTCCTGTGTGAGAGTGCGCGGCCCGCACGCAGACATCCTGATTCGCGAACCGGCACGATCATACTGCCGTCGTGTTTCTGCGGTGTGACGAGTGACGGCGGTGCGCCGCATGCTGCCTGTCGCCAAGCAGAGATACCGCCAGTCTCGTGAAATGCGGCCAGACATCGTGGTGATGCCGGCAGCGATTTCAGCGAGCTGGCGGTATCTCTGCTGCCTGTGCCGCGGTGCGTCAGCGCTTCGGCACGCCCAGCTCGCCGGTGACGTACTGCGCGCGACCGAATCCGAAGGTCCAGTCGTTCGGCGTGTTCTCGAAGTAACCGAGGAAGATGTCCTCGCCGGCCACACCGACCTCGCCGAGGTTCTCGGCGATCTTCGCGTACAGCGCCTGCTTCGCCTCAGGAGTGCGGCCGCCCTGCGTGAAGATGTGAATCATCACGACGCCGTCGGTGCGCTCGAAGCCCAGCCCGGCATCCTCGGCGATGATCTCGCCCGGCTCGTGCTTGGTGATGATCTGAAAGCGATCGCGCACCGGAATCTTGTACACGTCGACGATGGCGCTGTGGATGCTGTCGGCGATGGCGCGCACGCTGGCGTCGTCGCGGGTCTTGTTCACGTCGATTCTGACGAGTGGCATGTTCGGGATTCTCTTTCTCTGTGTTCGGGTGGATGCGGAAATGCGTGAATGGTGTGCGGCCCGCAGACGTCAGGGGGGAGGTGCGCCTGCGGGCCGCGACTTGGGTGGTGTGACGAATCGTCGGCCACACGCACGAGTCGTGCTCAGGCCTGCGCGGCCTCGTCAGCGATCGACAGGGTCTCGTCGATGATGTCGAGACCCTTCTTGAGCTCGTCGGCGGTGATGATCAGAGGAGGCGCGATGTGCACGCGGTTGCCGTGCACGACCGGCCACAGGCCCTTGGCGATGGCGGCCTTCTCGATGGCGACGAGCGGGTTGCCCTCGCCGCCGGCCTCGACGGCGGGCAGTGCTGCACGGGTCTCGCGGTCGCTCACCAGCTCGATCGCGGCGAACAGACCCTTGACGCGGAACTCGCCGATCGACGGGTGCTTGGCCTGCATCTGCTCGAGCCACGGCACCAGCACGGTGCTCTCGAGCTCGCGCACATGCTCGAGAATGCGGTCACGCTTGAGCACCTCGAAGGTCTTGACGCCGATCGCCGAGCCCAGCGGATGACCTGAGTAGGTCAGCCCGCCCGAGTACTTGCGCTCGTCGAAGGTCGCCGCGATGGCAGCGTTCATGATCACGCCGCCGAGCGGGGAGTATCCCGAGTTGACGCCCTTGGCGAAGGTCAGCAGGTCGGGGGTCACTTCGAACCCCTGCACGGCGAAGAGGTGGCCGGTGCGACCGAAGCCGACCATGACCTCGTCGGCGATGTACTGAATGCCGTACTTCGTGGCGATCTCGCGCACGCCCTGCAGGTAGCCGGGCGGCGGCACGAGCACGCCGTTGGTGCCGACGACGGTCTCGAGGATGATCGCCGCGACGGTGTCGGGGCCCTCGGAGAGAATGGTCTGCTCGAGGTGGGCGAGCGAACGCTCGGTCTCCTGCTCGGGCGTCTCGGCGTAGAACGCGGAGCGGTAGGCGAACGGGCCCCAGAAGTGCACGACCGAGGGGTCGGGCACGACAGGCTGCATGGTGCGGCGGCCCTCGCCGGTGAGCGCGATGGCGGTGCCGGTCGCGCCGTGGTAGCTGCGGTAGCTGGCGAGCACCTTGCTGCGGCCGGTGAATTCGCGCGCCAGGCGCACGGCGTTCTCATTGGCGTCTGCGCCGGCGTTGGTGAAGAACACCTTGCCGTCGTTGATCGGGCCGTTCTCGACGATGAGGCGAGCGAGTTCGCTGCGCTTGTCGTTGGCGAAGCCGGGGGCGATGGTGGCCAGCGTCTGCGCCTGGTCGATGATCGCCTGCACCAGATCGGGGTGCTGATGGCCGAGGTTCAGGTTCACCAGCTGTGAGGCGAAGTCGAGGTATTCGTTGCCCTCGTAGTCGCTGAAGTAGACGCCGTGGCCGGTCTTGACCGGAATCGGGTGAATCTTCTTCTGGGCCGACCAGGAGTGCAGCACATAGCGTGCATCCTCGTCGACGACGGTCGCTGCGTCGAGTTCAGTCATGTCGAGACCTTTCTGTGCGAATGAGATCGCGGTGTCCGTGGCAGAGGCAAGAAGCAGATGCCTGCCGATTGGTCTCAACGGTACGGAACGACTCCACACCGAAAGCTCACGAATCAGTGCATGTACAGACATGGAACGCAGCGATATGCTGCATGAGTAACGCGGGTTTGCTGCTGAGGCGACGTCCTGCCCGGTCAGACGGCCGGTGTGCTCGCTGCGACCGGAATGTGAAGGCGACGTTACAGACGGGCCGAACCATTGCCTCCGACGAAAGGGCACGACACGACATCATGAACGCGATCACTCTGCGCGGCCTGTTGCAGCGCGACGATCTGTCGCTGCAGCTGGTGAGCGCGGTCAGCGCCGACAGCTCGGCGTCACTCGATCGTCCGCTGCGCTGGGGGTACAGCACAGACCTGCTCGACCCCACCCCGTTTCTGCGTGGCCGGGAGCTGATTCTCACCACCGGGCAGCAGCTCTGGGCGGCTTCTGGCGACGTGGCGCAGATCACGCACGACTACGTCGCGCGCATCGCGCAAGGCGGAGCCGCCGGGCTGGTCTACACCCTCGAACAGCCGAACGGCCGGTGGGAGGCGATGCTGCGGCGCTCGTGCGTCGAGTTCGGCATGCCGCTGCTCGAGGCGCCGTTCTCGACGCCCTTCATCGGCATCAGCGAGGCGATCAGCAGCGGGCGCAGCGACCCCGAACGTGAAGGCATGCGCCGAGTGCTGCACGCTCAGCACGCGCTCACCCTCGCAGCACTCGAGCGCGTGCCCGCGCAGGCGCTGGTGCGAGAGCTGTCGCTGCTGCTCGACTGCACGGTGTGGCTTTGGGGCGCTGATGCGCGGGTGCTCGGCGCCGCCCCCGTTGAAGATCCAGCGGAATGGGTCGGCGCGGTCGTGCGTGAGCGGCTGCGCGCTGGGCAGCGGCGTCGGCAAGCCGGGCGCGAGGTGCACGACGGGCAGGATCTGGCCATCCATCTGCTGACCACTGCCGGGCCGACAGCCGCGCTCGGCGCGCTGACCCTGCTGCGGCCCGCCGCGCGCAGACGCACAGGGCTGTCGGCGCGAGGTGCGCAGCGAGACGAGCGCGACGACCGCATGATCGTGAACAGTGCAGTGGCCATGCTGCAGCTGGCCCTGACTGCCCGCCCGGCCGGTGCCCTCGAACACGACGAGGTTGCCGAGTTCGGACTGCGCGCTCTGCTGAACGACGATGCGGCCACCGGCTGGGCCCTGTTGCAGCGCTCGCTGCTCGGCGAGGCGAGCGATCAGTCGCGCTGGCAGCTGCTGTGCTCGGCAGAGGCGCCGAGCGTGCACGGCGAGCCAGCGGTGAGCACGCGTCTGGCCGAGCGCGGCGTCTGGGTCACGCTGGCCGCTGTCGTGCCCGGTGACGATCAGGATGCGATGGTGCGGCGTCTGCTGCACGGCTCGGCGGTCTCAGAGGGGGCCGGTGCCGGGCATTCGGGCGCTTCGCGTCGAGAGGCGGCGAACCGACGAGCGGTCGCGATCGACCTGCCTCGGCTGTCTGCGGCAGCTGCCGGAGTCTCGGCAGAATCGCTCGGCGAAGAGCGGGCCGACTCGCTGTCAGGTGCACTTTCGGTGGTGCTGTGGCGGTGGAAGACGGCTGCGCCGGTCAGCTCTGCGGTGCCGGGCGAGCCGATGATCGAGCGCATCGACACCGACCAGATGGCCGTGCTGCGGGCGCTCGCAGAAGAACCGGCCGCCGCCGCCGTGCTGCGCGACATCAGCACCGCGGTGCACGCGGCCGACACCGACGCTCGAGAGGCCGATCTGGCCCGCACCTTCGTGGTCTGGTGCGACAGCTCGCACAGCTGGCAGCAGGCCGCGCAACGACTGGGCGTGCACCGCAACACGGTCGTGCGACGCGTGCGTGCTCTGGCCGAAGCCCTGGGGCGCGACCTGGAGTACGACGCCGCAGTCGCACGACTGGTGCGTCTCGCCCTGGCCCTCGAGCCGCTTCAGCAGTCGGCGGGCAGTGGGGCGATGTCGAACGACGCCGCACTGTGACCGTCTTTGACCAGAATCAGCATGGTCTCGTCGAGACGATCGCGGCGCAGCGAGATCTGATCGCGGAACACGCCTGACTGCCCCGGCACCGCACGCAGCCGATGGCCGTCGGCCCAGACTTCGGCGCCGGCCGCCCGGGCCGGCACGGGCGCACCATGAGCGTCGAAGGCGCTGACGACGACCTCGACGATCCAGAAGCGGTCGTCGTGCTCGATCAACACCGAGTGCTCGAGGCGAACGGGGGGCTCGGCGATGTCGGCTGCGGCCATCGTCTCGATCTGATTGCCGGTCACGGTGGGGGTCAGAAAGGCGGGTTCACGGCGCTGCGTGGCCTGCTCGTAGGCCGCCGCGGCGTCGAGCAGACGGTCGTCGCTGTAGGCGGGGCCGGCGAAGGTGAGGCCGACGGGCATGCGGATGTCGGACATCACCCCCATCGGCACCGTGACCGTCGGAATGCCGAGGTGGCGCAGCACGCGGTTGCCGTTCGAGTAGGCGACGCCATTGCGCGAGGCGGCTGCCAGGCTCTCGGGGCGCTGGAACAGATCGTCGCGACCGACGTCGCCGGCAGCGGGAAAGACGATCAGATCGAGGTGCTCATCGGCCATCCACTGCTCGAGGTCGTCTCGCCGCGCCTGTTCGAGGCCGGTCAGCAGCTGCGTGATGCCTGGAACGTCGTCATAGGCAGCCGGCAGCCCCTGCTTGACGAACTCTGCCAGGCGCTGCCAGTCGAACCCGCCGCGAGTGCGCGTCACCCACAGCGGCACGGGCTCGTCTTCGAGCGGAAAGACCGAGTCGCCGTCGACATCGGCCCACGAGCTGAGATTCGGGTCGCCGTTCACGCGCAGAAACGAGTCGAGAGCCATCGCGGTGAGCGTGTCTCCCTCGATGGCGCGCCAGGTGTCGGGCACGAGGCCGCGGGCCGGCAGCCCCTGGGCGCCGGGGCGGTCTTCTTCATAGTTCGAGACGACGGGAAAGTCCACTTCGACGACCTCGGCACCGAGTGCGCGCAGGTCGTCGGCCGCGCGGTCCCAGAGCTCGCGCACCGAAGCGCGAATGGCTGGAGCGTCGGGGTTGATCGAGTCTTCGCCGATGTACATCTTCGGCACGCCGATGCGTTGACCGTCGAGGCCGGTCGGGCGGTCGCGTGAGACCGGGTGGTGCAGAACGTCTTCAGGAGCGGGCAGCTCGACGACGTGCTGTTCGCGCCAGAAGTCGCCGACCGTCTCAGGGTCTTTGACCGCCAGCACGTCGAGCAGCAGGGTGAGATCGTGCACTGAGCGGGTGTGCGGCACGACCACGTCGCAGGTCGGGCGCAGCGGCCAGTTGCCGCGCAGCGAGAGCACCCCGCGCGACGGCGTGTAGGCGACCAGCGCGTTGTTCGACGCGGGGGAACGACCCGATGAGACCGTCTCTTCGCCCATGCCGAAGGCGCACATGCTCGCGCCGGTCGCCGTGCCCGAACCGTTCGACGACCCTGAACCGTATGCGGCGGTCAGGTACTCGGGGTGATACGGGCTTCGCGCGTAGTCGTACACGCCGGGCTGCACACCGCCCGCGGCCATCGGCGGCATGTTGGTCTTGCCGAGCAGCACCGCACCCGCCGCCCGCAGCTGCGCGACCGAGGCGGCATCCTCAGTCGCGACGAGGTCTGCCAGAGCCGGGCTGCCAGAGGCCACCGTGAGACCGCGCGCCTTGTAGCTGTCTTTGATCGTGAAGGGAACGCCTTCGAGCGGCCCGGCGTCACCCGCCCGGCGACGTCGGTCTGATGCTGCCGCTTCGCGCAGGCAATCGGGATTGATCACCGGCACGGCGTGCAGGCAGATGCCCGTGCGATCGTAGTAGGCGATGCGGTTGAGATAGGCGCACACGATGTCGACGCTGGTCACCTCCCCGTTCTCAAGCGCGGTGAGCAATTCAGAGATGCTCTTCTCGACGACGTCGAAGCGATTCATCTGTCAGGCCTTTCATGACTGGTGAGCTGTGCACGGGTGAACAGCGTGGGTGGGGCATCACGGGATCGCGTCGTGAAGCCGGAAAACGGTGCGTGGGGCCGGAGCTCGGGTCAGAGCGACGGGTGTCGCTCGTGCCAGGGGCGCAGAGCCTCGAGCGCAGAGCCGACGAGGAACACATCGTCTTGAGCATACGGCCGCCCGACGATCTGCAGACCGGTGGGCACCCCCTCGCCGCCGATGCCGCTGGGCACGGCCAGCACGGGGCAGCGGTTGTTGATGTTGAAGGGAACGGCCATCTGCTGCTGCCAGTAGTGACGCCCGTGCCCGTCGATCGACAGAGCCGGGGCACGGGCCGGCAGCGCGGTGCGTGCGGTGACCGGCGCCAGCAGCGCGATGGCGCCGTGCATGACGGTGCTGAGCTGGTCGCGAATGATCGTCTCGCGGCGAAACGTCTCGTGCAGGGGGATGCGTGAGGCGGTTGCGAGCGCATGCTCGACGAACTGCGTGATGTAGGGCGACACGGCTGCCTGGGCTCGTTCGATCGCGTCGGCCATCGACGGAGCGAGGATGTGACCGTAGTGGGCGAAGGCGGTCTGCATGAGTTCATCGGCATGCCAGTCGGGCTCCCGCTCGACGATCTCGACGCCGAGCTCGGTGAGCGCCTGGGCGCTCGCCTGCAGGGCGCGCACGGTGTCTGGCTCGACCGGGTAGTCTCCCAGCGCCGTGCTGAGCACCACGCGGCTGCCGGCAAGCCGCTCGCGCAGCAGGTCGAGCGATCGCGGCTGTGCGTTGATCGGGGCAGACGGTATGGAGAGCTGGTCGTCGACGTGCTGGCCGGCGATGACGTTGTGCATGACGCGCACGTCGTCGACAGTGCGGCCCATGGCGCTGTCGCCGCGATACCAGTCCATGCTCGAGGGCAGTTGACCGGGCACGACCGCGTAGGGAGCCTTGTAGCCGACGACTCCGCAGTAACAGGCGGGAATGCGTGTCGAGCCGCCGATGTCCGAGCCGGTGGCCAGCGGGGCGTAGCCTGCGGCCAGCGCCGCACCCGAGCCGCCTGACGAGCCGCCCGGGCTGCACTCGGTGTTCCACGGGTTGCACGTCACCCCCCACTGCAGCGATTCGGTGACGGTCGCGGCGCAGAACTCCGGCACCGTCGACCGAACGATCGGAACGGCGCCGGCCGCGAGCAGTCGCTCGACGATCGGGTGGTTCGCAGTCGACTCCTCGGCCAGCTCGACGACGCCTTGGGTGACGGTGTGCCCAGAGAGATCGTGCTTCTCTTTGAGCACGACCGGCACACCCAGCAGCGGGCGCTCGGCGAGCAGCTCGGCGGGGGCGACTCCCGCATCCACCGCCTGCGCGTACTGCAGGTCGGCCTCAGCCGCCCGTGCCCGGGCCGAGTCTGCCAGCGTCTCAGTGACGGCGTTGAGCCTCGGCTCGAGCCGGTCGATTCGGCTCAGCAGGGCTTCGACCACCGTCGATGGTCGGAGCCGACGAGCGCTGTACGCCTGCACCAGCTCACCGGCCCCGGCCCAGGCCAGGTCGTTGGGATCTGCAGAGCCGTCGAGCTGCGTCGTGTCGGCCATGTCGATCAGGCTCCCAGATCGGCGATCGCCACTGGGGCGGTCTCAGGGCGGTGCTGGGTTCGCGTTCGCGGCCAGTCGGGGCGGTCGGCGGGGCCGGTGGCAGCCGAGACGATGAGCAGCACGATGATGTTGACCACCAGCGCGACGACGCCGATGTTCAGACCGAACACGCTGATCTTGCCGAAGGTGCATACGATGACGACCAGCTCTGAGACGATCAGGCCGGTGATGAGCCCCTTGGCGTTGACGAACGTCTGGCGCGTGACGGCGAGCACGTTCGACGGCGCGAGCTGGGCGAGACCGGCATAGGTCAGCAGATAGAGGTTGGCCATCAGATCGGGGCGGGACAGAGCGAGACCGAGCGAGAGCAGCAGGATCACGCCCGATGAGACTCGGCCGACCAGCAGCTTGCGCTTGTCGGTGATGCCCGAGGGGGTCAGATTCGATGACACCAGAGTCGCGATCGCGAGCACGCAGTGAGCGGCCGGCACGATGGCACAGGCGAGACCCGAGATGATGATCAGGCCCATCAGCCATTCGGGCAGCGCCGACGAGGCGAGGCTCAGAATCGCGGAGTTCTCTTCGCCCTTGTTGATCTGCAGGTGGCTGACGGCGAAGAAGCCGAGCACGATCGGTATGAAGGTGGCGAGAGTGTACAGGGGCAGCATGACGTGATTCTTCGACACCGCTCGCGACTTGTTCGCCGCGAGCACCGCGGGCCAGCTCTCGGGCAGGGTCATCGCGCCGAGGCCGATGCCGCTGATGATGACGCTCGAGACGAACCACACGAGGCCGTAGGTCTGCGTGCCCGGTGCGACGAAGAGCAGCTTCTGGGCGTTGGTCATCACATCGGCCATCACGTCGCCGGCGTGGTAGGTGACCAGGGCGCCGATGAGGATGATGACCAGGGCGACCACCATGGCGACGTCTTTGAAGTAGGCGGTGAGGGCGACGCCGCGCAGACCGGCCCATGAGACGAACAGCAGGATGAGCACGGTGGCGACGATCATGCTGAACGTGCCCGCCTGCTTGTAACCGGTGCCGAAAGAGACCATGGTGCCCAGGCCGACGATCTGCACCTGCACGATCGGCATGAAGAACAGCACGGCGATGACCGCCACCAGGCGACCGAGAAACGGACTGGAGAACTGGTGACCCACCAGGTCGGCGTTGGTGTGATAGTTGAACACCTTGCCGAGCTTCCAGACGATCGGCCCCAGCAGGAACATGCCGATGTAGCCGATCACGAGGTAGGCGGGCATGTATGCGGCCGAGACGCCGCCGAGCACGGTGAGCCCGGACATGCCCAAGAAGGTGAAGCTGGTGAAGATGGCGCCGGCCTGCAGAAAGAAGGTGGTCAGCGAGCTCATCCCGCGGTCGCCGATCGACCAGCCGGTGTTGGTGTTCAGCGTCTGGCGCCGACCGAGAAAGCCCAGCGTCGCGATGAGTGCGAGGCCGATGACGGTTGCGATGATCATGCGCGGGCCTCCTGCTCGTCTGCATCGACGAGGGTGTCGTCGAGCTCGGGCTCTCTGCGATAGAGCATCGAGAGGATGAATGTGGTGGCGATCGCCCATCCGCCGACCCAGAAGAGTATCGGGGGCAGGCCGAGCACACTCGTCGTCGTGTTGACGAATGGGAGGAGTGGGGTGAGGATCAGCGCGGCGATCGGCAGGATCAGCGCCAGGTGGGCTTTCGTGAGATGCATGACTGAGTGCCTCGACTTTCTCGTCTTCAGTGCTGCGTGGTGTGCTGTTGAACCTATGACCTGTTCCGGCCCCGATGCAGGACACAATGGCGCAGTTCACCGATCTGTAACACCAGAATGTCCATCGCACCGATGCTGCACGAGAGCGTCACGGCGGATTGGCGCGGTTTTGCACGGGCCGTCGGCCGGCCGGTCGAGGCAGGTGTTACTGGAGAGTTACACCGCCGAAACACGCGCGGACTGTACTGTGTAGCGCCATGAGCATCTCTCTGAACGATGTGATCGCCCACTTCGGTGACAGCCTGCAGCTGCTCGCCGGCGTCGACGACGGCAGCTGGCATGAAGCCCTCGAGGCGTCGATCAGCTGGCCGGCCTATACGAACCTGGCCGATCCGTCGCCATATCTGCGCGGAGGAGAACTCGTGCTCACGACCGGTCCGATCGTCACGGCGCCGACCGGGGTGCCCCGGGCAGCAGCGACGCCGAAGGTCGCAGACGGGCACTCCGACGCGTCCTCGAACGATGGCGACAGCGCGCACGAGCCCCTGGCCGCCCTCGACGCCGATGCAGCCGAAAGATATGTCAGAGGGCTGCGCGACGCGGGGGCGGCGGGAATCCTGCTCGGCCCGGTGCACCCGGAGGATGCCGGAGATGCGACCGCGGCAGCCGTCACGGCAGGCAGGAAGGCCGTCGAGAGTCGCTGGGCGCCGCTCATCGGCGCCTGTGAGCAGTTGCGCATGCCGTTGCTGTGGAGCGATCGTCTCGTCTTCATCGAGTTCGTGCGTGAACTCGGCGGCATCATTCGGCGTGAGCAGGAGGTCACAGCGGCGTGGCTGGCTGACGCCCAGCAGCGCATCACCGACGCCGCTCTGACCGATGAGGGCCCGGCCGCAGTCGTCGCACAGCTGGCGCACGAGATCGGGGCCTGGGTGGTGTGCTTCGACGACTTGGCTCGGCCGGTGTACGGGTCGACTCAGACCGATGCCCTGCGGCCCGCGCAGATGCAGGTGCTGCGCGCCTCAGCCGTGCGGGTGCTCGACGCGGGACTCCGCGGAGCCATGAGCATCGACGCCGATGACGTGCACGCCCGACTCCAGACTCTGGGGCCATCGCACGGGCTGCTCGGAGCCGTCGCGATGGGCATCGGGCGAAAGCCGCTGAGCGCCGATGCGCAGCGCCAGCTGCTGGCTCGGGCTACGGCGCTGCTCTCGCTGTCTCTCGTGCGCACGCAGGAGGTGCGTCGAGCCGAGGCGGGGCTGAGCACGGCGGTGCTGCGGCTGCTGCTCAGCGGTGCCGTCGGGGCGGCTCACCGCACGGCGGCGCCGTTCGCGCCGCTGCCTGACGCTCCGATCATCGTGGTGGCGGCCTGCGCAGACTCCCTCTCGAGCGACCAGGTGGTGAGCTCGCTCGAGCGCGCCCATCGTGGGGTGCGATCGCTGACGGCGGTGAACGAAGGCACCGCCGTCATGATCATCGCGCACCACGATTTCGCCCAGGCCGCACCAGCCCCAGACGAGCTGCGCATGGGCGTCTCACAGGCCGTCCTCTACGAATCCGTGCAGCAGGGGTTCGAACAGGCGATGGCGGCCCTGCGCCAGGCGGTCGCCGGTGACGACGCGCAGGTGCGCTATCAGCCGGTGGTCGCCGACAGCATGGTCGACGCCATTCAGCGGGTGCCCGGGCTTGACGGCCTCGCCCGGCGCCTGCTCGAACCGCTGCTCGACCGCGATGGCGGCCGTGCAGACGACCTGGTCGTCACGCTGCGGGCCTGGCTCGATGCTGGTGGGCAGTGGGAGGCCGCGGCAGCGCGGCTTCAGGTGCATCGCCACACGCTGCGCTCACGCATCGAGCGCTGCGCACGGGTGCTGCAGGTCGATCTGCGCGACCCGCGGGTGCGCCAAGAGGTCTGGCTGGCGCTGCAGACGGTGGCTGAGACCGATCAGCAGTGAGAAGAGGGGCGCTTCGAGAGCTTCATCGGCTCAGACCTGTGCTTCTGGAGGCTCCTGCGGGCGCTCGGTCTCAGGCTGCAGCGTCTCGTCGAGACAGGCGAGAAAAGCTGCGGCGGCCGGGGCGTCGCGCCCGGGTACGGTGACGGTGCTCAGGCGCGTCTGAGGCGATCCAGCGATGGCGACAGCGGTGATCGAGCCTGGCTGCAATCGCGTCACCGATTCTGGCAGCACGGTGAAGCCGACACCGGCGGCGACGAAGCTCAGCGCCGTCTCTTGATGAATCACCTGCTGCGTGATGTGCAGATGATGGGCCGACTCGCCGAGCAGGGACCTGATCTGGTCGACGTACCCGGGCATGAGGCTGCGCGGAAAAGTGATCATCGGCAGCCGGGCCAGCTCGGCGGGCCGCACCGAGCTCTGCGCGGCGATCGGGTGGCCGGAGGGGACACAGGCGACGAGCCGCTCGGCGAGCAGATCGCGAAAGTCGAACGTGTCGGTGGGGGCGGCGTCACGCACGATGCCGAGGTCGATCGAGCCGCTCAGCAGGGCATCCAGCTGCTCGGCGCTGGTCAGCGGCTGCAGGTCGAGGCGCACGTGGGGGCGGCGTTCGCGAAAGAGGCGCACGGCGGCGGGCAGCATCGTGTAGTTCGCCGAGCTGACGAAGCCGACGGTGAGGCGGCCGCGCTGGCCGGCCTGCATCTCTTGCAGATCGACGAAGCTGGCGTCGAGTTCGGGCAGAGCGGTGCGCAGGCGGGCGGCCAGTTCGGCTCCGGCGGCGGTCAGCTCCACGTGTCGTGTCGAGCGGTGCAGCAGCGTGACGCCGAGCTCGTCTTCGAGGCGCTTGATCTGCACGCTCAGCGGCGGCTGAGAGATGTGCAGACGTGCCGCCGCCCGCCCGAAGTGCAGCTCTTCGGCCACCGTGGCGAAGTAGCGCAGCTGTCTCAGCTCCACGAAGGTGCCGCCTTTCGGAGATATTGATACCGAGTCAATCATAATGACCTCTGAATAGGTATTGGACACGAATGAGTCTCTCGGGTCTACTGGGATCAGCCGTCGCGCTGTGAGGCGCCCAGACAGGAGACAGCATGAACAGCGAGTCAGCCAAGGTGGTCATCGTCGGAGCCGGTCTGGCCGGAGCCGCTGCAGCCTGGCGGCTGGCGCAGCAGGGTGAGCAGGTGCTTGTGCTCGAGCGCACCGCCCCGGCCAACGTGCAGGGCAGCTCGCACGGTTCAGCCCGCATCTTCCGCTACCCGTACGTCGACCGGTTCTACACGCACCTCGTGGTCGAGGCACGTCGCGGGTGGAACGAGCTCGAGGCCGCGGGCGGGCGACGGCTCATCACGCCGAGCGGGTCGCTCGACTCGGGTGCGGTGCGCAACCCACGTCAGCTGGCCGCGGTGCTCGAGGCCGAAGGCGTCGAGCACGAGCTGCTGAGCACCGATGAGGCGAGCGCGCGCTGGCCGCAGTTCGCCTTCGACACCGAGGTGCTCTGGCACCCCGGTGCTGGCGTCATCGACGCTGAGAGCACCGTCAACACGCTGATCCGTCTCGCCGAAGAGCTCGGCGCCAGAGTCGTGCGCAACTGGGAGGTCGCGAGCGTCGCCAAGACCGCGACCGGCTACCGCATCACCTCGAGCACCGGTGAGGTGGCCGACGCCGAGCAGGTCGTCGTAACTGCCGGCGGCTGGCTGCCCGCACTGCTCGGCGACCTCGGGCTGCCCTCGGCGTTTCTCGCTCGCATTCCCGACCTGCAGGTGCGGCAGGAGAACGCCTATCACTTTCCCTACCGCGACGTCGCAGCCGCCGGAGAGACTCCTGCCGGCGAGGCGACCACATGGCCGACCTTCATCTACAAGGGTGCAGAGATCAAGACCTACGGGCTGCCGGGCGGTCGTGACGCGGGCTTTCGCGGGCAGAAGGTCGCCGAGTACAACGGCGGCAAGATGCTGCCCTCGGCCCGTGACCAAGACGGCCAGATCGATCCGGTGAATCGCGAACGCGTCATCGACTTCGTCAAGCGCTTCGCACCGGGCCTCGTGCCCGAGCCCTACGCCGAGACCACCTGCCTGTTCACGAATGTGCCCGGCGAGGACATCCTCATCGACAAGGCCGACGGCATCACCGTCGTGTCGCCCTGCTCGGGCCAGGGAGCGAAGTTCACCCCGCTGCTCGGCGACTTCATCTCAGGCATGGTGACCGGTGCCGTGACCGTTCCAGAGCAGTTCCGCGCTCGCGGCCAGCGATTCTGACGTCTGCGCCTCACCCGCACCGCCGATCACGACCGAAAGAGAGCCGACCATGAACGACGAGGTCGCCACACCGAGCCGGTTGCTTGCACAGATCAGCGAGATCGGACGAGACCCCGATCGGGGCGGCTACACGCGGCCGGTCTTCTCGCGACCAGAGCGCGAGCTCACCGAGTGGTTCGTCAGGCAGGCCGAGGCTCGCGACCTGAGTGTCGAGGTCGACGGCAACGGCATCGTCTGGGCCTGGTGGGATGCGCCCGGCGGCGTGCGAGCGGATGCGGTGGGAACCGGCAGCCATCTCGACTCCGTTCCCGGTGGGGGCGCCTATGACGGGCCGCTCGGCGTCATGTCGGCGCTGAGCGCCGTCGACCACCTGCGTGCGCGAGGCGTGCAGCCTGTTCGTCCGCTTGTCGTCATGGTGTTTCCCGAGGAGGAAGGCTCTCGCTTCGGGCTTGCCTGTCTCGGCTCCCGCCTGGCCTCGGGGCTCGCCGACCCCGTGCGTGTGCGGCGGCTGAAGGATGCTGACGGCATGACCTATGCCGAGGCCAGTCGCGCGGTGGGCGTCGACCCTGATCTCATCGGCCCTGACCCCGCGGGAGTCGGCCGGCTTCGTGAGTTCGTCGAGCTGCACGTCGAGCAGGGAAAGGGCCTGGCCGACCTCGACCAGCCGGTTGCGATCGGTCGGTCGATTCTGGGGCACGGGCGCTGGCGCATCGTGATCGAGGGGCGCGGGGATCATGCCGGGACGACGCGCATGGCCGATCGACAGGACCCGATGGTGGTCGCCGGCGAAGTCATCGGCATCGTGCGACGCGCGGTGCTCGACGTCGACGAGGCGCGGGGAACGGTCGGGCGCATTCGTGCGGTGCCGGGCGGCACGAACGTGATCGCCTCGAGAGTCGAGATGTGGCTCGACGTTCGCCACTTCGATGACGAGCAGACGAGAGCCATTGTCAAGGCGATCAGCGACGCGGCTGCAGTGTCTGCCGAACGCGAGTCATGTTCATTTTCGATCACCCAGGAGTCGTTCAGTCCGACCGTTCATTTTGACGAGACACTTCGTCACCGTATTGAACGTGTGCTGCCTGACGCCCCGGTGCTCGATACCGGTGCAGGTCACGACGCCGGAGTGCTGTCGACGATGCTGCCGTCTGCAATGCTCTATGTGAGGAATATGACGGGCACTTCGCACTCGCCGTTGGAGCATTGTGCCGACGCCGACGCCGATGCTGGCGCGGTTGCTCTGGCAGATGTACTGCAAGACCTCGTGCAGAAAGAGGCCCGATAGCATCGAATTTCACAGCTCAATGAGGCGATGATAGTCATCGTTCAGTGCTGTCTCAGTGCGAATGCGGTGCGTCAATGATCGCGTTATTCGTCTGTGAGTGTTGGGTCTTGAAAGGTGACCTCTGTCTGTCGTCTCGCGCGCTCTTCAAGCAAGATACTTTAACCGACTGATATGGCCATGATACATGGATGAAACACAATTGCTTTCATAATGAGTTCTGAACACAATGTCGACGAATGCCCTTCGACGTTGTGCCGACCGAGCATTGGAGAGCAGAGACTATGTCCGATACGAAGATCGACCTCTTGTACCTCAGCGAGCCCGAGATGATCGAGGCTGGCGTCACCGACATCGCCGAATGCATCGACATCATGGAGGAGGTGCTCGTGCTGGTGGCCAAAGGGGACTACCGCATGGCGGGCCAGACGGCGAACTCGCACGGCGCCATGGTGACCTTTCCCGAGTCATCGCCGTTCCCCGAGATGCCCACAGACGCGGCAGACCGCCGCTTCATGGCGATGCCCGCCTACCTCGGCGGACGCTTCGACGTCGCCGGCGTGAAATGGTACGGCTCGAACATCGACAACCGTGAGCAGGGGCTGCCCCGCTCGATCCACACCATCATCCTCAACGACAAACAGACCGGGGCCCCCTTCGCCATCATGTCGGGCAACCTCGAGAGCGCCTACCGCACCGCTGCGGTGCCGGGTGCGGCTGCACGCCGTCTCGCCCCCGCCGACAGCAGGAGCATCGGCATCATCGGCCCCGGTGCCATGAACAAGAGTGCTCTGGCCTCTCTGGTCAGCGCTCGCCCCACGCTCGACACGATTCGCATCAACGGTCGTCGGCGTTCGACCTCAGAGGCCTATGCGGAGTTCGTGCGAGAGAGCTTCCCGCAGTTCACCGATGTCACGATCGTCGACACCGCCGAGGAGGCGGTGCGCGACATGGACATCGTGAGCGAGGCTGTCACCGGCCTGGTCGGGTCGCAGAACTACCCCTACATCGACGGCGAATGGATCAAGCCCGGTGCCTTCCTGAGCCTGCCGGCCAACCTGCGCATGGACAAGGAGTACACGCTCAGCGGCCGGGCGCGTCTGGTCGCCGACGCCAAGAAGATCTACGAGTCGTGGGCAGAGGAATACCCCTCGCCCTGCCACGAGACGGCCTTCGGCATGATCGGGCTGTACTGGCAGGATCTCATCGAGGCGGGCGAGCTCGCCCCTGACCGAGTCGTCAATATCGGTGACATCATCGACGGCGCGGCCGAGGGGCGCGAGTTTGCAGAGCAGCCGGTGCTCTTCAGCGTCGGCGGCATGGGCGTCGAAGACGTCGCCTGGGGCAAGACCATCTACGAGCACGCGATCGCGAAGGGCATCGGCACCAAGCTGAACCTCTGGAACACCCCGGCGCTTGCCTGATCAGCAGATGGCGTGATCCGCTTCGGCGAGCGGCCCTCGACCCCGGCGAGCTGGACGCAGTGGTCGTGCTCGACGTCGTTCGCGTGCGCACCGGTGAGACGGGCGACGCAGCCGTGGGCTGATCATCTCAACGCCGGAGCCGCGCCGAGACCGGGGTGCCGTATGGGGAGTCTGATCGACCTCGGCGGCACCCTGACGCGTGTGAGTCGCGCATTGCCCGTCTGCGTCGAGCATTGCGCTCAGCGCACGAAGCCGATCCGGGCGCCCCCGGCGAGCAGGGTGGCATCGACGTCGAGCTCATGCGTGAGCACTCCGGCACATGGTGCGAGCACCTGCGTCTCCATCTTCATCGCCTCCATCACGGCGACCGCCTCGCCCTCGGCGACCGAGGCGCCGTCCTCCGCCTTCCACGCGACGAGCGTCCCGGTGATCGGCGCGCGCACCGCACCGGGCTCGGTCGAATCGGCAGAGGCGGCATCCGCGACGGACGCGCCGGTCGTGCCCGGATCGCCGCTCACGCCGGTCTGGAGTGCGGCCGCCGCCGAGACTCCGCCGGCCAATGAGCCGACCAGCTGCGCCGGCAGCCCGAGTTCGACGCGGCGGCCGTCGAACTCGATCCAGGTGCGTGTCAGCGGCTCGTGCGGCATCGGGTCGGAGAACGGCTGGTGCAGTTCGTCGAGCCAGGAGCACTCGGTCTCGATCCATCGCGTGTGCACCGCGAAACTGTCTGCGTCAGCGGCGGCGAATGCCGGATCGTCGACGATGCGCCGGTCGAAGTCGAGCAGCGTCGGCACGCCTTCGACGGCGAACTCGCGCAGCGCCTGCCGCGCCTTGCGCAGAGCCTCGTCGCGGTCTGCGCCCCAGACCACGAGCTTGGCCAGCAGCGAGTCGTAGAGCCCGCTGACCGTGCTTCCGGCGACGACGCCCGAGTCGAGGCGAACGCCCTCGCCGCCGGGTGCGTCGAAGCGGGTGATGCGGCCTGGTGCCGGCAGAAACCCGCGCCCGGCGTCTTCGGCGTTGACACGGAACTCAAATGCATGGCCACGTGGCTCCGGCGTCTGATCGAGCTCGAGCGGCAGCCCGTCTGCGACGCGCAGCTGCTGCCGCACCAGATCGACGCCGCTGGTCAGCTCGGTGATCGGATGCTCGACCTGCAGACGGGTGTTCACCTCCAGAAACGAGATGGTGCCGTTCGCCCCGACCAGAAACTCGACGGTTCCGGCGCTGACGTACTGGGCGGCTTCGCAGATGCGCTTCGCCGCCGACTCGATCGCATCGCGCTGCTCGTCGGTGAGAAACGGGGCAGGCGCCTCTTCGACGACCTTCTGGTTGCGTCGCTGCAGTGAGCAGTCACGAGTGCCGACCACCACGACGTGGCCGTCGGCATCGCCGATCACCTGTGCCTCGACGTGTCGTGGATGCGGCACGTACTGCTCGATGAAGCACTCGCCGCGGCCGAATGCCGCGACTGCCTCGCGCTCGGCCGACTCGAACTGATCGACCACCTCGTCGAGGCGCCAGGCCACTTTGAGGCCGCGCCCACCACCTCCGAAGGCGGCTTTGATCGCGATGGGCAGGCCGTGCTGCTGGGCGAATGCCAGAGCCTCGGCACCGTCGGCGACCGGCCCCGGAGTGCCCTCGACGAGCGGAGCGCCGACCGTGGCGGCCAGCTGGCGGGCGGTCACTTTGTCTCCGAGCGAGCGGATCGTCTGCGGCTTGGGGCCGATCCAGACGAGGCCGGCGTCGATGACGGCCTGTGCGAAATCGGCGTTCTCAGACAGAAAGCCGTAACCGGGGTGCACGGCGTCGGCATGCGTCCGCCGAGCGACGTCGATGAGCGCGGCGATGTCGAGATACGTCTCGGCTGCGGTCGCGCCGGGCAGGGCGTAGGCCTCGTCGGCGACGCGGGTGTGCAGCGCGTCGGCATCGGGGTCGGAGTACACCGCGATCGAGGTCACACCGTAGGCGGCGCATCCTCGAGCGATGCGCACGGCGATCTCGCCGCGGTTGGCGATGAGCACTCTGCTGATCATGTTCAGTTCTCCTTCGTGAAAGAGGCGTCGTCGACGGCGGATGCCGGCTGCGGCGGGTCGGTGACCGTCCGAAAGCGGATGCTGGCCCCGATCGGCACCTGCCCGGCGAGGTTGAGGTGGTATGAGGCGACCGAACCGATGACGGGGTATCCCCCGGTCAGCGGGTGATCGGCCATGAACAGCACAGGCTGCCCGTTGGGCGGCACCTGCAGCGCACCCGACGCGGTTCCCTCCGACTCGAGTTCTCGGTGGTCGCGACGCTCCAACGGCGTCGGGCCGTGCAAACGCAGCCCGACGCGGTTCGACTGTGCCGTGACATCCCACTGCTGTGCGAAAAGCGTCTGCACGGCGTCGTCGGTGAACATCTCGGTGCGCGGCCCGAGCACCACATCGAGCGTGACCACGTCGCCCGGGGCGGGCAGACTGCGGTGCGGAGCGCCTGCGGTCGAATCTGCGCCCCAGACCTGTGCGACCGCGCCGACCGAGGCGCGACGCACGGGCAGCACGTCGCCAGCGCTCAGCGCAGCCGGCCCCAGACCCGAGAGCACGTCGGTCGAGAGGCTGTCGAGCGTCGGCGTGACCGCGAACCCGCCTCGGACGCCGACATACGCCACGCTGCCGTGTGTGGGAAAGCCGAGTTCGAGCGTCTCGCCGTCGCGCAGGGCGAAGGCCTGCAGATCGGGAACCGGTCGGATGCCCTGCTCACGGTGCGGGAGTGCGGGCGCTGCTGTCTCAGAGGGCGGAGCCGGCCGGATGGTCGCCGACACCCGGGCGCCTGTGACGGCGAGCACCTGCTCGCCGATCGCCCGCAGCCGCAGACCACCGTGCGTCTCGATGCTCGCGGCGTCAGAGGAGTTGCCGACCAGACGCGCGGCCAGCCGTGCGCTGTCATGGTCGAGCGCGCCAGATCGTGAGACGCCGAGATCGGCGTGCCCGGGCCGGCCCAGATCCTGCAGGGTCGAGCCGAGACCGGATGCGACGACTTCGAGGGCATGCCGCGAACCGCTCTCGGCGCCTGTCGCGGCAGACGTCAGCGGCGCTGCGGCGTGCGGATCGGGCTTGCCGGTCACGTCGACGAAGCGCACGCGCATTCCGGGGCGCAGCGTCGCCGGCGGGTCGCGTCGCAGATCGAACATCGGCAGCTCGGTGGTGCCGATGATCTGCCAGCCGCCGGGGCTGACGCGCGGGTAGACCCCGCTGTAGGTGCCGGCCAGACCGACGGCACCGGCCGGAATGGCCGTGCGCGGCACGCTGCGTCGCGGCACGTCGAGCCTCGGGTCGCCGCCGACCAGGTAGCTGAAGCCGGGGGCGAAGCCGGTGAACGCGACGGTATAGGTCGACGCGGTGTGCATGGCGATCACCTCGGCGGGTGTGACCCCGAGCAGGCCGGCCACCTCGACGAGGTCGTCCCCGTCATAGCTGACCGGCACCTGCACGATCTCGCCGTCTGCGCCGAGCGGGGCGCTCACGTCTCGCTGCAGCAGCAGCCGGGTGAGCTCTGCGGCGTCGATGCGTGTGGGGTGAAACCGCACCAGCACGGTGCGCGCCGCGGGTACGAGCTCGTGCACCCCGGCGATCGGGTCGTCCAGCAGAGACTGGTTGAGCGCCACCGCCTGCGAGAGCTCGTCCAGCTCGACCAAGAGCACATCGGTGTTGACCGGCAGTACACGCATCTCAGACCTCGTATGTCGTGTCGGAGACGTCGGAGACGAACATATAGCCCGGGGCATGCGTGATCGCGAACGGAATCCGCGACGCCATGACCGCAGCCTGGGGTGTGACGCCACACGCCCAGAACACCGGCACCTCGCCGTCGTGCACGGGCACCGCGTCGCCGAAGTCCGGCCGAGACAGATCTGTGATGCCCAGACCGGCCGGGTCGCCGACGTGCACGGGCGCGCCGTGCACCGCCGGGTAGCGCCCTGAGATCATGGCGGCCTCGGCGACGCGATCAGCCGGGATCGGCCGCATCGACACGACCATCTCGCCGTGGAACGCGCCCGCGGGCCGGCACTGTCGGTTCGTGCGGTACATCGGCACGTTCGTTCCGGCAGCGATGTGTCGAACCTCGATGCCGGCGCGCTGCAGCGGCGTCTCGAAGGTGAAGCTGCAGCCGATCAGAAAGGCGACCAGATCAGGGTGCTCAGCCCAGGCATCCGTCGCATCGGTCGGCTCGTCGACGAGCTCGCCGTCGCGCCACACGCGATACTTGGGCAGATCGGTGCGCAGATCCGCCTGCGGCGCCAGCGCGGTGCGGGGCGAGCCCGGATCGCTCACATCGAGCACCGGGCAGGGCTTCGGGTTGCGCTGTGCATAGAGCAGAAAGTCGTAGGCGTACTCGCGCGGCACGGCCAGCAGGTTCGCCTGCGCCATGCCCGGGGCGACCCCGGCGGTCGGCAGGCACTCTCCGGCGCGGTAGCGCTCGCGAGCGGCTTTGGCCTGCAGCTGAGCGGATGCGATGGCGGAGGTCATGCGTCCTCCCCGCGGTCGAGCGCGGAGCGAATGGTGACGCCGTCGCTCTTCAGACGGTCGCGAATGGCTCGGGCCATGTCGAGGGCGCCGGGTGAATCGCTGTGCACGCAGACGGAGTCGGCGTCGAGGTGCAGCGCGCTGCCGTCGACGGCGTTCAGGGTGCCGGTCTCGGCGAGACGAACGATGCGATCGGCCACGGCATTCGCGTCGCTCAGCACCGCACCGGGCTCACGACGTGAGACGAGCGTGCCGTCGGGCTGGTAGCCGCGATCGGCGAATGCCTCGGCGATCACGCGGAGGCCGGCCTCGTCGGCGACGCGAGCGAAGACCGAGCCGGCCAGGGCCATCACGGCCAGGTCGGCGTCGTACTCGCGGATCGCCTCGACCACAGCGGCCGCCTGTACCGGATCGACGGCGATGCGGTTGTAGAGCCCGCCGTGCGGCTTGACGTAACGCATGCGCCCGCCGGCCGCCCGAGCGATGCCGTCGAGGGCGGCGATCTGATAGAGCACGTCGGCGGTCAGCTCGGGTGACGCGACGTCCATCGCACGACGCCCGAAGCCGGCGAGATCTCGATAGGCCGGATGCGCGCCGATGACGACGCCTCGGCTGACGGCCGACTTCGCCGTGCGCACGAGGCCGATCGGGTCGCCGGCGTGAAAGCCGCAGGCGATGTTCGCACTGGTGACGATGTCGAGCATGGCGTCGTCGTCACCGAGGGCCCACCGGCCGAAGCTCTCGCCCATGTCGCTGTTGAGATCGATTGCTGTCATGATGCTCCAATTCTGTGTCCGACGTCTGGGCGACGCGTGTGCGGTGCTGCGGTGAGGCTCTGCGCAAGCCGCCGTGAGGATGGTGCGGGTCTGGCAGATGCTCCGGGGGAGGGGAGAGCACCTGCCAGACCCAGTCTGAGAGGCTGTGTCGAGGGTCTACGAGAGGCCCAGCAGAGCGAAGATCGGCTGAATCGACGAGATGCCCATCCACCAGGTGAAGACGCAGACGAGTGCTCCGAGAATGAGCAGCCAGATCGGGTAGCGGTAGTTGCCGAGCAGGTCGCGTCGGGCGAAGCCGATGTAGATCATCAGCGTGAGGCCGATCGGCAGAATCAGACCGTTGAAGCCGCCGGCGAAGACCAGCAGCGCCGCGGGAGCCGTGCCGAGCAGCAGGTAGACGACCAGCGAGACGGCGATGAAGATGATCGTCGTGACGTTGCGCAGACGCGGCTCGAGAAACTTCGGGCTGAAGACGTTGAAGAACGACACCGAGGTGTACGCGGCCCCGATGGTCGAGGTGGTGCCGGCCGCCCAGAAGATCACGCCGAAGATGCGGAACCCCCATTCGCCGAGCGCGACCTGGAAGGCCTGCGCGGCGGGGTTGGCGGTGTGGCTGGCGAGATCGATCGTGACTCCGCTCGCTGCGACGCCGAGAATGGCGAGGAACAGCAGGTAGCGGATGACTCCGGTGATGGTGACGCCCCAGAACGACGCCGTGCTGATCGCCTTGATGTTCTGGCTGCCCGTGATCTTCGCGTCGAGCAGACGATGTGCACCGGCATAGGTGATGTAGCCGCCGATGGTGCCGCCCACGATGGTGGTCAGCGCGGCGAGGTTGACGTTGTCGGGCATGACCGTCTCAGTGAGTGCATGCCCGACCGGCGGCTGCACGACGAAGAGCACGACCACCACGATGGCCACCTTGACGGCGGCGAGACCGATCACGACGCGGTCCATGACCTTGCCGGCGCGCTTGTAGAGGAAGATGCCGATGGCCAGCAGTGCGCCGATCAGACCGCCGATCTTCGGGTCGAGGCCGATCGCGGCGTTGAGGCCGAGGCCGATGCCGGCGATGTTGCCGATGTTGAACACGAGCCCGCCGAAGATGACCAAGACGGCGAGCACGTAGCCGGTGCCCGGTATGGCGGCATTCGCGAGTTCTCCGGCAGTCTTGCCCGAGAGGCCGATGATGCGCCAGACGTTCAGCTGCACGATGAAGTCGATCACGATCGACAGCAGGATGCCGAACCCGAAGGCCGCGCCCAGCTGAACTGTGAAGGTCGTCGTCTGCGTGATGAAGCCGGGGCCGACGGCCGACATGGCCATGAGAAAGACGGCGCCGATCAGCGAACTTCGGCGCTCTTTGAGAAACTGGGCCGTCTGGCCGTTCTTCGACGGCGAGGGGCTGCCGCTCGCAGATGAGGAGGTGTGCTCGCGGGCTGCCGCCCCGGAAGAGTTCTCTGCGCTCATGGTGCTCCATTCGAACAGGCGGGTATTTGCCCGCGGTCATCATCGACTGTGCGATATCGTACAGGTTGTTCAACAAAAAGCATGAAGGATTGAAATATGATCCCGGTTTCGTTCATGTTACGAACAGATCACGTGAACAGATGGCAGGCGATCTGCTGCGCGCACGGGTGGCGGCCGAGGCCTCGGTAGAATCGACTTGTGAATCGACAGCTCCCGCTCTCTGTGCCCGAGAAGGCAGCGCAGACGCTGCATCTGATGATCACAGACGGTGAGGTCTCACCCGGAGACAAGCTGCCTGAAGCTGAGCTGGCTGATCGCCTGGGCGTTTCACGAAACTCGTTGCGCGAAGTGTTCCGGCTGCTGGCGCGCGAGCGCCTGGTCGATCACGTGCCGAATCGCGGGGTGTTCGTCAGCCGGCCGGGGCTGCCCGAAGTCGTCGACGTGTTTCGCGTTCGTCTGCTGGTCGAGGTCGACGCGGTCGCAGGGTCGACCCCGGGGCATCCGGCAGTCGAGCGCATGCGCGAATGTGTGCAGCGTGCGCGCACGGCGGCGTCGGCAGACGACTGGAGGGCCGTCGGCACGGCCGACGTGACCTTTCACGAGGCCGTGGTGGCGCTTGCCGACAGTCCGATTCTCGCTGACCTCTACCGTTCCCTCTCAGCGCAGCTGCGACTGATGTTCGGGCTCATCGGCAGCCCGCGCTACATGCACGAGCAGTACATCGGCCGCAATGCGCGAATCGTCGATCTGATCCAGGCAGGCGACACTGCAGACGCCGCGGCAGAGATGCGCGCATATCTGCACGACGCTCAAGAGCAGATCGTCAACGCCTACGTCTCGGGCCGAGTCGCCTCGGCCTGAGTCAGTTCACCTGCGCGAGCTGCGTCGCGAGCCCGACGTAGGTCTCGGGGCGCAGGGCGAGCAGCCGCTGCTTGGCCTCGTCGCCGATGTCGAGCCCGCGCACGAACTGCTCGAGGTCGGCCTGGCCGATGCGGTGCCCGCGGGTGAGCCCCTTGAGCAGGGTGTACGGGTCGTCGATCTTCGAGCGACCGGCGGCGACCTCGGCGCGAATCACCGTCTGAATGGCCTCAGCGAGCACCTCCCAGTTGTGGTCGAGGTCGTCGAGCAGTGCCGGCTCGGCCAGCTCGACGGTGTTCAGCCCCTTCGAGACGTTGTCGAGCGCGAGCAGCGAGTGCCCGAACGCCACGCCGATGTTGCGCTGCGTCGTCGAATCGGTGAGGTCTCGCTGCATGCGGCTGGTGATCAGCGTCTGCGCGAGCGAGGCGAGCAGAGCGTTCGAGAGCTCGAGGTTGGCCTCGGCGTTCTCGAAGCGAATCGGGTTGACCTTGTGCGGCATGGTCGACGAGCCGACCTCGCCGGCGACGGGAATCTGGTGAAAATAGCCCAGCGAGATGTACGTCCAGAAATCGGTGGCCAGGTTGTGCAGGATGCCGTTGAAGTGCGCGATCGTCGAGTAGAGCTCGGCCTGCCAGTCGTGCGACTCGATCTGTGTGGTCAGCGGGTTCCAGGTGAGGCCGAGGCCCTCGACGAAGTCGCGTGAGACGTCGGGCCAGTCGGCGCTCGGGTCGGCCACCACGTGCGCCGCATAGGTGCCCGTCGCGCCGTTGAACTTGCCCAGATACTGCTGCTCGCGCACGTGCCCCAGCTGGCGACGCAGCCGGTGCGTGAACACTGCCAGCTCTTTGCCCATCGTGGTGGGCGTCGCCGGCTGCCCGTGCGTGTGCGCGAGCAGCGGCACGTCGCCGTAGCGCTCGGCGAGGTCGGCGATCTGGGCGACCACGGCATCCGCCTTCGGCAGCCACACCTCGCGCACCGCGTCGCGCACGATCACGGCGTAGGACAGGTTGTTGACGTCTTCGCTGGTGCACGCGATGTGCACGAGCTCGGCGCGATCGGCCAGGCCCAGGGCGGGCAGATGCTGGCGGATGAACACCTCGACGCTCTTCACATCGTGCTTCTTGACGGCTTCGAGCTTGGCGAGCTCGTCGATGCTGGTCTGGTCGAAGTCGGTGACCAGCGCGCGCAGACCTGCCTGCTGATCGGCGGTCAGGGGGCTGGTGCCGAACAGGCCGTTCTCGGTCAGAAAGATCAGCCACTCGACCTCGATGTGCACGCGCGCACGGTTCAGGCCCGCCTCGCTGAGGTACTCGCCGAGACCGCTGACGGCCTTCTGGTAGCGGCCGTCGAGAGGGCTGAGTGGCTGGTGGTCGAGAGTGCTCAAGAGGTGGCTCCTGTGGATGCGATGGCTGGTCTGCTGCACCGCGCGCGTCGGCTGCTGGCTGATCTCGCGGCAGACCATGGTCTGAGCGGTGTCGGAGTCGGCATCCCAGCCGTGAGCAGCATGACAGGCGCGGTTCTCTCAGTGTAGTGCCGACCGTGCATCCGGCGTCGGCGCAGGTGTGATGTGCGAAACGCATGTTTCCACCTCGTATATTTCTGCGGAATTGGTTGGTCGAATGCCATTCAACGTGCATAATCAAACTCAAGTGCGCATTGGGGCCACGAAATTGTGCTCTCAGTCTCGAAGCAATGACGCTTGCGCAAACAGAAGGAGAGGTGCCATGACCCCCCAGAACCTTGATGTCGACGCTGTCGTGATCGGAGCCGGCCCGGCAGGACTGCGCGCGGCCACACTGCTGCACGAAGCCGGCCATGCCGTCGCTGTGCTCGAGGCCCGTGACCGTGTCGGCGGTCGCACATGGACGGATACTATCGACGGCGCCGTGCTCGAGATCGGCGGGCAGTGGGTCTCGCCCGATCAGACCGAGCTGCTGGCCACGCTCGACGACCTCGGCCTCGACACCTATGAGCGCTACCGCGAAGGCGAGAGCGTGTACATCGGTCGGGATGGCACGCCGCGTCGGTTCACGGGCGACATCTTCCCGGCATCGGCCGAGACGCAGGCCGAGATCGAGCGGCTGATCTCGGTCATCGACGAGATCGTCGCCGACATCGATCCGCTGCGGGCATGGGAGAGCCCCCGGGCCCGAGAATTCGACACGATCACCTGGCGCGAGTGGCTCGAACGCAACAGCGACGACGTCGAGGCGAGAGACAACATCTCCTTGTACATCGCAGAGGCCATGCTGACGAAGCCCGCTCACGCGTTCTCAGCGCTTGAGGCGTTCCAGATGGCGGCATCCGCAGGATCGTTCGCCAACCTGGTCGAAGCCGACTTCATTCTCGACCGTCGTGTGATCGGGGGCATGCAGGAGGTCTCGAAACGACTGGCCGACCGCCTCGGCGACAGCGTGCATCTGAGCAGCCCGGTGCGCCGCCTCGATTATTCGGCGGATGCCGTCGTCGCGCATGCCGACGGCATCACGGTGCGTGCGCGGCGGGCGATCATCGCGATCCCGCCGAATCTCTACACACGCATCGACTTTCAGCCGCCGTTGCCACGACTGCGGCAGCAGCAGCACCAGCACCTTTCGCTGGGGCTCGTCATCAAAGTGCACGCGGTCTACGAGCGCCCGTTCTGGCGCGAGCAAGGGCTCTCGGGAACTGCTTTCAGCCCCTACGAGCTGTGCCACGAAGCGTATGACAACACGAACTATGACGATTCACGCGGCACGCTGGTGGGCTTCGTGAGCGACGAGAGGGCAGACGAGCTGTTCCGGCTCGACGAGGGCGAGCGGCGGGCGCGCATTCTCGAATCGATGTCGCACTACTACGGTCAGCAGACGCTGGAGCCCGAGGTCTTCTATCTCAGCGATTGGGGAGCCGAGGAGTGGACCCGCGGCGCGTATGCGGCGAGCTACGACGTGGGCGGCCGCACGCGTTACGGCCGCATGCAGACCGAGGCCGTCGAAGCGATCGAATGGGCCTGCAGCGATATCGCCGGCGAGGGGTTCCAACACGTCGACGGAGCACTGCGCAGCGGCCGTGCGGCGGCGGCCCGCGTCATCGAGGCGTTGAGCCGCGAACGCCGTTGAGCCAGACACATCCACTTCGAGAGCTCGAATGATCTGAAATGAGGAATCCCTTGTCAATCGTCGTCGCATATAGAAACACCTCGGCCGGCCGCGATGCTCTGCGGCTGGGGTCGCGCATCGCCGCGACCGGCGGTGGTGCCATGCACATCGTCGCCGTCACGCCGGAAGAGGCGCAGCGGGGCACGCTCGCCCCACGCTCGGCAGCCTACGACCGCTACCTGTTCGACCAGACTCAGGAATGGCTGGAAGCAGCCAGAGAGCTGGTGCCGAAAGACGTCGAGGCGCATACGCACATCGAGGTCAACGACTCAGAGGCCCAGGGGCTCCTCGACGCCACGCACCGCCTGGGCGCGAAGCTGATCGTGATCGGCACGGCGACCGGTGGGCTGTTGGGCCGGTTCACGCTCGGCAGCGTGAGCAACGTGCTGCTGCACAGCTCTGACGTCGCGGTCGCGCTGGCCCCCGACAACACGCGCGAAGTCTCCGCAGACGAACCGATCAGTCGCATCTCTGTGGCGATCGGCGATCTGGGCGGCAACCGGCGGATGTTCGCCACCGCCGCCTACCTCGCGACCGAACGCGATGTTCCGGTGCGTCTGCTCACTCTGGCGGCCGTCGACCGACGGCGGGGCAGAGAAGAGGAAGAGCGCGTGCGAACGTCGTCGATCAGCGTGCTCGACACGGCAGCTCTGCAGCAGCTGCCCCAAGGCATCGACGTGACGACGCATGTCGAGGTCGCCGCGCGCATCGATCAGGCGGTCGAACAAGTCGAGTGGGATCCGAACGAGATCGTGCTGATCGGTTCGAGCCGCATCGCTCAGGCTCCGACGACCTTCCTCGGGTCGACTGCCGCCAAACTCGTCCGGTCGCTGACCGTGCCGATGATCGTCGTGCCACGGGATGAGCAGCACCGCACCGATAGCGCACCGAGAGCAGGTGTCTGATGACTTTCAACAAGCCAGCATCCACCGCATCCGCCGCATCGACCGACACCGGTGAGATCAGCGCGCGCCGCCGGTCTCGCAAAGGACTCGGCAAGGGCACCGTCGGGCTGCTCGGGGCCATGGTGATCGGCATCTCGTGCATCGCCCCCGCCTACACCCTCACCGGAGCCCTCGGCCCGACGGTCTCGGTCGTCGGCACACACCTCCCTGCCGTGTTCATCGTCGGCTTCTTGCCGATGCTGCTCACCGCGTTCGGCTACAAAGAGCTGAACCGGCACATGCCGGACAGCGGAACCTCATTCACCTGGGCCACCAGGGCTTTCGGGCCGTGGGTCGGGTGGATGGCCGGCTGGGGACTGATCGTCGCGACGGTCGTGGTGCTCTCGAACCTCGCGGGCATCGCCGTCGACTTCTTCTATCTGGCCCTGTCTCAGATCGTGAGCAATCCGGAGATCGCCGATCTGACGCGCAACCCGGTGATCAACGTGATCACGTGTCTGGTGTTCATCGCGATCGCCATGGGCATCTCGTACCGAGACATGCAGACGACGCAGCGCTTTCAGTACCTGCTCGTCGGGTTCCAGCTGCTCGTGATGCTGCTCTTCGGCGGCATGGCGTTCTGGCACTTCTTCACGGGCACGGCATTCGACGCGACGCCGATCACTCTCGACTCGTTCAACCCGTTCGGCGTGGAGTCGTTCTCGGCCTTCGCAGGCGGCATCTCGCTGTCGCTCTTCATCTTCTGGGGCTGGGATGTCATCCTCACGATGAACGAAGAGACGAAGGATTCGTCGAGGACTCCGGGGCGTGCCGCGACCATCACGATCGTCTTCATCATCGTGCTCTATCTCTTCCTGGCGATCTCGCTGATCAGCTATGCGGGCATTGGCGAAGAGGGGTACGGGCTGAACAATCCTGAGAGCCAGGAGAACGTGTTCTTCGCTCTCGCCGGGCCCGTGCTCGGGCCGTTGGCGATTCTGGTCTCGCTGGCGGTGCTGACCTCGTCGGCTGCGTCGCTGCAGTCGACTGCGGTCGGTCCTGCACGCACGCTGCTCTCGATGGGTCACTATGGAGCGCTGCCGAAGCGATTCGCGAAGGTGCACCCCAAGTACATGACACCGGGCTTCGCGACGATCGTCTCGGGTGTCGTTGCAGCTGTGTTCTACACGGTGATGCGTTTTCTCTCGGAGGCCGTGCTGTGGGACACCATCACGACACTGGGCATGATGATCTGCTTCTACTATGGGCTCACGGCGCTGTCGTGCGTCTGGTACTTCCGCAGACAGTGGTTCGCCAGCGTGCACAACTTCTTCCAGCAGTTTCTGTTCCCGCTGATCGGCGGCGTCGTGCTGGTGGTGCTGTTCTTCGTGACACTGATCGACAGCATGGACCCCGAGTACGGCTCCGGATCGAGCATCGGGGGCATCGGACTGGTGTTCATCCTCGGACTCGTGCTCATTCTGTCGGGCGTCGTCGTGATGATCTGGCGATACGTGAAAGACCCGGCGTTCTTCCGAGGCTCGACGCTGAAAGCCGGGCTGCCCGGCGACGCTGCGGAGGCCGAGCTGCAGGGGTAGGTCAACCCCCTGAGAGTGCCCTTCCGCTCCAGTTCACACAATGCAGCTGCGCAGACGCATCGGGGCCTGGGCCAGACAATGGATGTCTGGCCCAGGCCCCGATGCGTGCATCTGCACGACAGGCACATGAGAACGTGATGCCCTCGATGCGCCTCGCTGGAACAGCATGCACTGCGCAGAACGAAGACCGCGTCAGTGCGCGACCAGGTTCAGAAGACGATGACCGGCTTGATCGTCTCACCTGATGCAGAGTCGGCGAACCCCTTGTTGATATCGGCAAGGGAGTAGTCGCGCATGAGCTTCTCCATGGGGAATCTTCCCTCGCGCCACAGCTGAATCAGCTGCGGAATGAAGACCTGAGGCACAGAGCTGCCCTGCACGACCGTCTTGAACGTCCATCCCTTCACCAGGGAGGCGCCGACCTCGAAGGTCGCCTCAGTGCCTGGCTTCGCAGCGCCGACCAGCGCCACGGTGCCGCGGACGCCGAGTGAATCCGCGGCCTGCCGCAGCAGCTCCGGGCGACCGGTGGTATCCACGACGTAGTCGACGCCGGCTCCGTTGGTGATCTCGGACAGCCGCTCACCGACGTTCTCTGTCAGCGAGTTGATCGTGTGGGTGGCTCCGAGTTCACGGGCGAGCTCGAGTCGCGAGTCGTGAATGTCGACGGCGACTATGATCGCGCAGTCAGCGACCTTCGCCGCCATGACGGCGGCATCACCGACCGCTCCTGTGCCGAACACGACGAGGGACGACCCGATCTCGGGCTGCAGCTCGTTGAGGACGGTGCCCGCACCGGTGTTGAGGCCGCAGCCGAGAGGGCCGAGGTGCTCCAACGGCAGATCGGCGTCGACCTTGATCACCGACTCTTCGACGACGTTGGTGTGTGTGGCGAAGGACGACTGGCCGAAGAAGTGCGAGGAGATCGGCTTGCCGTCCTTCGAGAATGCAGTGGTGCCGTCATTGCGGCGGCCTCCGAAGTCGGCCGCGAAAAGGTTCTCGCAGTAGGCCATCTGCCCCTGCCTGCAGCGCTTGCAGTGGCCGCAGTAGGCGGCTGCGAGCACGACATGATCGCCGGGCTGCACCGAAGTCACCGAGTCTCCGATCGCCTCGACGATGCCGGCGCCTTCGTGGCCCAGCACGGCTGGCAGAGGCGTGGGGTAGATGGCGTCGCGCACGAGCGCGTCGGTGTGGCAGATCCCGGTAGCGACCATGCGCACGCGAACCTCATTGTGGCGAAGCTCGTCAAGTTCGATCTCTTCGATCTCGAACGGTGCTCCCTGTGCAGGAACGACTGCTGCGGTTACTTGCATTCCAGACTCCTTATGAAACTGTGTGGCAGATCTTCCTGCCGCTGACAACATACTTCATGCGACAACCTCTGGTGCCGGTTGAATACGAATTGTCAGCAACTCACAGATTCTGCTTGGTGCCGGCTGCTGCTCCGCATGGGTATTCCCGGGCAGCCGGTGAGATGCGCGGATGGTGTTCTCCGGCATTGCCTTCAACCGGGAGAACGGGTCAGGCCGTGAGGTCGTGCGCGAGGTCGTCGAACGCCGAGACATAGGCGTCGATGGCCTCGTCGGTGTGCGTGACCGAGAGTGTCCACTCCTCTTCTCTGCCCGGTGTCATGAAGATGCCGCGGTTGAGGTTGTACAGCCAGGCGAGGTCGGCGAGGTCGCCGCGCTGGCTGGCCTTGTACGTCTCGTAGTCGACGACTCTCTGATCTGAGAAGGTCACACAGCCCTTCGACCCGATGCCGACGACATAGCCGGGCAGGTCGTATCGTGCGATCACCGCTTCGCAGCCGCGTACGATACGGTCGTTCAAGTGGGCCAGGTGAGCATAGGCGTCGGGAGTGAGCACCTCTTCGAGCGAGGCACGCGCTGCCGCCATCGACAGGGGATTGCCCGAATACGTGCCGACTTGATACACCGTGCCGTCTTCGACGACCTTCATGATCTCTTCGGTGCCGCCGATCGCTCCCGACGGCAGGCCGCCGCCGAGCGCCTTGGCGAGTGTGACCAAGTCGGGGGTGACGCCGAACTTCTCGGTCGCGCCACCCGGAGCGATGCACAGACCGGTCTTCACCTCGTCGAAGATCAGCACGATGCCGTGCCGGTGTGTGATCTCGCGTACGGCCTCAAGATAACCGGGCTCGGGGAGCACGACGCCGAGGTTCATCATGGCGGCCTCCATGATCACGCAGGCCGGCTTGCGGTCCTCTGCGATCAGTCGTTCGATGCGGCGTTCCATTGCGACGGCGTCATTGAAAGGCACGGGGACGGTCATCTGCACCGTCGCATCTGGAATGCCAGCGCCGTACGGCAGCGACGCCAAGTCGTCGTGATCGCCGATCTCGTCGTAGTCGACGCCGATCGACACCATGACGGTGTCGTGGTGCCCGTGATACGACCCGAAGATCTTGACCACGGTGTCACGCCCGGTCGAGGCGCGGGCGATGCGGATGGCGTCCATCGTGGCTTCGGACCCAGAGTTGGTGAAGCGCCATTTCGGCAGACCCCAGCGTGACGAGAGTGCGTCTGCGACGACGATGTCGTCTTCAGTGGCGCACCCGAAATGCGTGCCCTTGGGGTAGCGCTCGGCGATGGCACGGCCGATGGCGGGATGGCCGTGCCCCTGAACCATCGATCCGAAGCCGTTGTGGAAGTCCCACATCTCGTTTCCGTCGACGTCCCAGATCTTCGGTCCGGAGCCTCGCTCGATATAGATGGGCCAGGGGTCGCGCAGCTGATAGGACGACGCGACGCCGCCGCTGAGATGACGGCTGGCTTCAGAGAACATCGCTTTCGAGCCCTGTGTGCGCGCATTCAGCTTCGCAGATTCGACTGCGGTGAGTTCGGCGATGCGATCGGCATCGATATTGACGGCCATGGTCTTTCCCTCTCGAACCGGTCGGCCTGGCACCGGTTGGTCACGATGAAAGCCGCTCGACCGGCCTGGCGTTCGAGCGTGCGCGTCGAATGATGCGACGCTGCGACTGTCTGCTCAGAGGGTGTCTGGCTGAATGCTTGATCACACACTGAGCAGGCACAAGATTTACGATACCGCAAGAAATATGTCATCCAACGACGATTTTCGTTATTCTTCTGCCTAACCGCTTGTCAATCCCGCAGATGTCTGGAGCAGCTCAATGTCGCACTATGCTGTCGTGAACCCATCGACCGGCGAGACCGTCGCCGAATATCCCACCGCCACAGACGAACAGATCGCCGCAGCGATCGACCAAGTCGCGCAGACGCACCGCACTTGGAGCGGGCTTCCGGTCGCCGAGCGCGCCGAGCGCATCCGTCGCGTGGCACAGCTGCACCGCGAGCGTCGCGACGACCTCGCGGCGATCGCCACGCGTGAGATGGGCAAGTCTCTCGACCAGTCGCTCGGCGAGGTCGATTTCTCTGCAGACATCTTTGAGTACTATGCCGACCATGCTGAGGAGTTTCTGGCCGATGAGCACATCGTGCCGGCCAAACCCGGCACCGCACTGATCCGTAAGAGCTCGTATGGTCCGCTGCTCGGCATCATGCCGTGGAATTTTCCGTACTATCAGGTGGCTCGCTTCGCTGGGCCGAACCTGATCATCGGCAATACGGTGCTGCTGAAGCACGCACCGCAGTGCCCGGAGTCGGCGCTGGCCATCGAACGCATCTTCATCGACGCCGGCGTCGAAGGCGCCTATGTGAACATCTTCGCCACGAACGAACAGATCAGCACGGTCATCGCCGATCCTCGAGTGCGCGGAATCTCGCTGACCGGCAGCGAGCGCGCCGGCGCCGCCGTTGCCGCGCAAGCCGGTCAGCACCTGAAGAAAGTCGTTCTCGAACTGGGCGGGTCTGACCCGTTCATCCTGTTGAGCACCGACGATATGGAGTCCACGGTCGCGGCCGCATTCGATGCGCGCATGGGCAACAACGGGCAGGCCTGCAACGCGGCCAAGCGCTTTCTCGTCGTCGATGGTCTCTACGACGAGTTCCTGCGCCGTTTCACCGAGGCGCTCGCTGCGGTTCACGCGCAGAACACGGATGCCGCCCCAGACATCGCACTCGGCCCTCTCAGCTCGGAGCTCGCGGCAGAACGCCTCAGCGAGCAGGTGTGGCGGGCGGTCGAGCAGGGCGCCACCGTGGCACTCGGCGGTGCAGAGCACCACGGAGCGTATTTCGAGCCGACCGTGCTGACCGACATCACGCCGGACAACGACGCCTACCGAGAAGAGTTCTTCGGCCCGGTGGCACAGGTCTATCGTGTCGCCGATGAAGACGAGGCCGTTCGCATCGCCAACGACACGCCATTCGGCCTGGGGTCGTACGTCTTCACCACCGATCGGGCGCAGGCGGTGCGCATCGCTGACCGGCTCGAAGCAGGCATGGTCTACATTAACGAGGTCGATGCTGACTCAGCCGAACTGCCGTTCGGCGGGGTGAAGAACTCCGGCAGCGGCCGTGAGCTCGGTGCACTGGGCATCCAGGAGTTCGTCAACAAGAAGCTGATCCGCTCAGGAGACACCGATCTGCTCGGCTGAGTCATTCGCCAGAGCAGGCCGGTCAGCTCGTGCGGCGAACTGACCGATCTGGCGACCGGTGCGACGAGATCCGTCGTCGAGCATGGGGCTGGCGTCGCGACAGGCAAGAGAGAAGAGTCAGAATGAGTGACGAGGGCGGCGCGTTGCGCCTGGACGACACGGCCAAGAGGATCATCGAGCATCTGCAGGAGGACGGCAGGCGTTCCTACAGCGAGATCGGGCGGCAGATCGGCCTGAGCGAGGCGGCCGTGAGGCAGCGCGTGCAGCGGCTTGTCGAGGGCGGTGTCATTCAGATCACGGCGGTCACTGACCCGCTGCAGCTGGGGTTCGCGCGGCAGGCGATGATCGGCATTCACGCCGAGGGCGATCTCGAAGCGGTTGCGGCGGGGCTGGCCGGCATTGACGAAGTCGACTACGTGCTGTTGACGACCGGCAGATTCGACCTGCTCGTAGAGACGGTCACGGCTGATGACGAGGAGTTCTTCACGCTGCTGAATCAGCGCATCCGCAAAGTGCCGGGCGTTCGGGCGACCGAGACCTTCATGTACTTGAAACTGGTCAAACAGAGCTACAAGTGGGGCACGCGGTGAGCCGGCCGGGCATCGATTCCTGATCGTTCCCGGCTCGGCCTGCGAAGGTCGCCCAGGGGGGAACACCGGAGAGGGATGCCTGCAATTCTGGCTGAACTTGCAATGTGCAGGAAGTTATCCGGTGGATAGTTGTATTGACCGGAAATCCACCGTAATGTGAGTGTGGTTGTTTATTCATTCGCAGGTTGAGGAGGACGCACATGGCTCCGGGAGATCTCTCACTCATCGCGCAGAGCACGCCGCGCTCGGGAATTCGTGACGTCTTCGACGACTGCGAGCTGATTCCCGACGTCATCACCTTCGCCGTCGGCGAGCCGGCCGAGTCGGTGCCTGATCGGGCGGCGAAGGCCGCATGCGAGGCGATCGCCAGAGGGGACACCCACTACACCAACGTGCTCGGCGTGCCCGAGTTCCGCGCCGCCGCGGTCGCCTACACGCACCGTGCAAAGGGTCTCGACTACGACGCCGAGACTGAGGCGCAGGCCGTGCCGGGGGCGACTTTCGGCCTGTATCTCGCGCTGCGGGCGCTGTTGAACCCCGGTGACGAAGTGATCATTCCCTCGCCGCACTTCACCTCGTACGACGCCCAGGTGATGCTCTGCGAAGGCCGCCCGGTGACCGTGCCGCTTCGGCCAGAGAACGGCATGCGGCTCAAGGCCGACGACATCGAGCGAGCCGTCACGCCACGCAGCAAAGTCGTGATCGTGAACTCACCCGGCAACCCCACCGGTGCGGTGACCTCGGCAGATGAGCTGGAGCGCATCGCCCAGGTCTGTCAGCGGCACGGTCTGTGGGTGATCTCGGACGAGGTCTACCACGCCTTCGTCTACGGCGACGCCCCGATCGCTCCGTCGATCGCCGCGTGCCGGGGCATGCGCGATCAGACGGTCATCGTCGACAGTCTGTCGAAGACCTATGCGATGACCGGCTGGCGCATCGGCTACCTGCTCGGCCCGAGCGCTCTGGTCGAAGAGACGGCGAAGATCGCCGAGCTCATTCACTCATCGAACAACACTCCTGCACAGTTCGCCGGCGTGGCAGCGCTGAACGGGCTTGACGCCGACATCGCCCGCATGCGCGACGCCTATGCCGTGCGCCGTGACGCGGTGCTCTCTGCGCTGCAGAGCGCCCCGAACCTCCGCGCGGTCGCACCCGACGGTGCCTTCTACGTCTTCGTCGACGTGCGTGACAGCGGGCTCGACTCGGCCGAGTTCAGCAGTCGCCTGCTGCAGCAGGAGCACGTCGCCGTCGTGCCGGGTGAGGCGTTCGGCGCGTGCGGTCAGGGGTTCGTGCGCATCTCGTATGCGGGCGACCTCGACGAGATCGTCGAGGGCATGCGGCGACTGGTGCGGTTCGCCGGCCGACTGCGCTGACGGGCGCGAGCCGTAGACTCGATGCCATGGACAGCATCGACCAGGTCATCGTCACCGCACTGTCGACCGACGGGCGCTCGACGCTCGCCCGCCTCGCCGAGGTCTCCGGGCTCTCCACCTCAGCCGTGCAGTCGCGCGTGCAGCGTCTCGAGCGCGACGGCACGATTCGCGGCTACCGTGCCGTGATCGACCATGAGGCCGTGGGGCGTCCGCTGACGGCGTTCATCGAGATCACGCCCTTCGACCCGGCCGCCCCCGACGACGCCCCGGAACGTCTGCGCGGCGTCTCGGGCATCGAGGCCTGCTACTCGATCGCTGGGGATGCGAGCTATCTGCTGCTGGTTCGCGTAGCGGCTCCGAGCGTGCTCGAAGAGCTGCTGCAGCAGATTCGCAGTGCGGCGAACGTCAGCACGCGCACCATGGTGGTGCTGCGCACGTACTTCGAGGGCGAACCCGAGCATCTCCCCGCGATCTGACGTCGGCGGCGATCGCTCCTGCTCGTCTGGCGAGGCCGGCGTGCGATCAGCGCTCGCCGATGCGAATCACCGGCACGGCACTGGTGTCGAGCAGCGGCCCGGAGCGCACCGTGAGATCTGGCAGCTTCGATGCTCCGAGCGCCGGCAGCAGCACGGCCAGCACGGCGAGTCCGGCGCCGAAGAGCATCGCCGACTGCGCCCCGATGTGATCGACCAGCACGCCTGAACCGGCGCTGCCCAGTGCGATGCCGGCGAGCAGCCCGCTCGACATCCAGCCGAAGGCCTCGGCGGCATCGCCGCTGCGCAGGCTCGACGAGACGACGTTGTACATCACCGCAAGCGAGGGCGCGGTGCCGAGTCCGGCCACGAAGAGTGCAGCCCCGACCCACCACGGGTTCGGCGACAGCGCCGCGGCCAGTGTGCCCACCGCCAGCGTGATCTGCCGGGTGGCCATCGACCACGGTCGCATGGGCGCGCGCGACATCATGACGCCCCCGACGATCGAGCCCACCGCGAACACCGCGATGACGACGCCCACGGTGAACTGCTGCCCGTCGAACATGGCGACCGACGCCGCCTCGACCGCGCCGTAGCTGGCGTTCTGCAGTGCGCACGCCACGATTGCGATGAGCACCGGCCACTTGAGCAGCACGCCGCCGAGTCTCTTGCCGCTGAGGGGAAACGTCGCGAGCCGAATCGCCGGGGCCGTCAGCAGCAGCACGCCGCCGGCGAAGCCGAGTACGGCGACCAGCAGCAGTGCGACGCTGCTGCCGGCCAGCGGTGCCACTGCGGTGACCAGTACCGGGCCCACCACCCAGATCAGCTCCTGCGTGATCGAGTCGAGCGAATAGACCTGGGCGCTGAGGCGCGTCGGCACGAGCACCGGATAGAGGCTGCGCGTGATCGGCAGAATCGGCGGGGTGCAGAAGCCGAGCACGACTGCCAACGCCATGAACACCCACAGCAGATGCGGCCCGAAGGCGATGGCCGTCATGGCCGCGGCGTTGAGCAGCAGCGTGGCGCCCAGCAGGCGACGGGCGCCCAGCACGATCAGCCAGCGCCCCATCAGCGGGCCGGACACCGCTGCACCGACTGAGAACGCGGCCACGGTGAGTCCGGCATCCGTATACCGCCCCAAGACGTGCTCGACGTGAATGAGCAGGGCGATGCTCAGCATGCCCTGCGGCATGCGGGCGATCAGCTGCGAGCCCATCAGACGCGCCAGGCCGTCGATGCGCGCGACCTCGCCGAGAGAAGCCATCAAAACCTCGCAGACACGACAGCGTGAATCACAGATCACTCAGGTGGAAGGGGAGCTCAAGCCGAGGCGTGCGCAGCGCAGAACGGCATGACGGTCTCGATTGTCGCACAGATCCGAGAGCCTCGAGGGCGTGTGAGCCCGGCGAATCGCGTGCAGACGGCATACACTGAGGGAATGGATGACCCGCGACAACAGCCGTCCGTCGAGACGGCTCCAGTGAAGATTCGACCCGAGATCGCCAGCGCAGCCGCGTACCGCCAGGGGCGCCCTGCTCCGGCCGGCGGCTTCAAGCTCAGCTCGAACGAGGTGCCTTTTCCCCCGCTGCCCTCTGTGGTGGCGGCGATCGAAGGCGCCGCAGAGTCGATCAACCGCTATCCCGACTCGTCAGCCGCTGATCTGGTGCGCCGGCTGGCCGCGCTGAACCACGTCGCCGACGACCAGATCGCGGTGGGGCCAGGCTCGATCTCGGTGCTGCGTCAGCTGATCACCGCGGTGGCCGTGCCCGGCGACGAGATCGTCTATGCCTGGCGGTCGTTCGAGGGCTACCCCGCGGTGGTGACCCTCAATGGCGCCACCTCGGTGCAGGTGCCGCTCACCGACGACGGCCGTCACGATCTCGACGCGATGCTCGACGCGATCACCGAGCGCACACGCGCTGTGCTGCTGTGCAGCCCGAACAACCCGACCGGCACCACGCTGACGCATGATGACGTCGAACGTTTCGTGGCGTCTGCCCCGCGCGACGTGCTGATCGTCGTCGATGAGGCATACACCGAGTTCGTGCGTGCTGAGGATGCCGTCAACGGGCTGGCGATCATCGCCGACCACCGCAACGTGGTCACCCTGCGCACGCTGTCCAAGGCGTATGGGCTGGCCGGGCTGCGCGTCGGCTACGTCGTGGGCGACCCCGTGGTGATCGCCGCGGTGCGGGCCTCGGGGCTGCCCTTCGAGCTCACGACCGCCACGATCGAAGCGGCGAAGGCTGCGCTCGACGCCCGTGAAGAGCTCGACGAACGGCTTGACATCCTGGTCAGCCGGCGCAACCAGATCGAAGCCGGGCTCATCGACCAGGGCTGGCACGTGCACGAGTCGCAGGGCAACTTCGTCTGGCTGCCGACCGGCGATCAGACCGAGCGCGCCGCCGAGATTCTCGAAAGGCACGGCATCATCGCGCGAGTCTTTCCCGAGGGCATCCGCGTGACGGTCGGAGAACGGCAGTCTATAGAACCCCTCCTAAGCGCCACCGCCGAAATTGTGCGTGGTCTGGAGAATTAACACAGAAGCGCACGCCTAGATTGGGGAGCATGACTTCGACTTCGCCCGCTTCGACGCTTCGCCCGGCTGAGGCCGAGCACACTGCGACGTCAGACGCACCATTCGATTCAACGACCGGAGTGCAGCTGCTCGACCCTTCGGGGGCCCGGCAGCACAACGACCGCAACGAGCCCTATCAGGCGCTCGTCGAGGGGCTGGCGCTCGGCGAGCTGCAGCAGTTCTACCGCGACATGGCGATCATGCGCCGCCTTGATGCCGAGGGCACCGCACTGCAGCGCCAGGGCCAGCTCGCACTGTGGGTGCCGTCGGTCGGGCAGGAGGCCGCCCAAGTCGGCGCCGGTCGCGCGACTCGCCCGCAGGACTGGGTCATGCCGTCGTACCGAGAGCACGTGATCGGCATGATCCGCGGCGTCGACTTCGTCGATCTGCTCGACATGCTGCGCGGCAACACCCACGGCGGTTGGGACTGGCAGAGCACGCACTTTCACCTGTACACGCTCGTGATCGGCACGCAGTCGCTGCATGGCACGGGCTTCGCACAGGGCGTGGCGCTCGACGGACTGGTCGGCACCGGCGACCTCGACCGGGACACGGCGGTGCTCACCTGCTTCGGCGACGGTGCGACCAGCGAGGGCGATGTCTCAGAGGCCATGATCTTCGCCGAGAGCCTGCACGTGCCAGAGGTCTTTCTCTGTCAGAACAACCAGTGGGCCATCTCGGTGCCGGTGGGCATCCAGGCCGTACGGCCTCTCGCCGACCGTGCGGCGGGCTTCGGTCTCAACGCGGTGCGCATCGACGGCAACGACGTGCTCGCGAGCTACGCCGTCGCTCGCAGCCTGCTCGACGACGCGCGCGCCGGCAGGGGGCCCGGGTTCATCGAGGCGGTGACCTTCCGTCGCGGGCCGCACACGACATCCGACGACCCCACGAAATATCGCACCCGAGAGCTCGAGGCATGCTGGGCCGACCGCGACCCCATCACCCGCTACGAGACATGGCTGCGCAGCGAACGCGACGTGCCGCAGTCGTTCTTCGACGAGGTCGCGCAGCAGGCAGACGACGAGGCCGCGCGCGTGCGCGAAGGCGTGCTGCACCTGCCCGACCCCGAACCGGCGAGCATGTTCGCCCACGTCTACAGCGAACCGCACCCGGTGATGCAGGCGCAGGCCGCCTGGCTGGCCGATTACGAGGCGGGCTTCGCCGACGAGGAGGAACAGGCATGAGCGCCCAGACCGTGACGCAGAAGCGTGTGCGTGAACTGCCGATGGCCAAGGCGATCAACGCCGGGCTGCGCGAGGCGCTCGCGAATGACGACCGCGTGCTGCTCTACGGCGAGGACGTCGCCGCGCTCGGCGGCGTGTTCACTGTCACCAGCGGACTGCAGCAGGAGTTCGGCGTGAGCCGCGTCTACGACTCGCCGCTCTCTGAGGCCGGCATCGTGGGCACGGCGATCGGGCTGGCCATGCGCGGCTATCGGCCGGTGGTCGAGATCCAGTTCGACGGGTTCATCTTCCCCGCCTTCGACCAGATCACCAGCCAGCTGGCGAAGCAGACGAACCGCCATGAGGGCACCATGTCGATGCCCGTAGTGATCCGCGTGCCGTACGGCGGCGGGGTCGGTGCGATCGAGCATCATCAGGAGAGCCCCGAGGCGTACTTCGCGCACACCCCGGGACTGCGCGTGGTCGCACCGTCGAACGCGAACGACGCCTACTGGATGATTCAGCAGGCGATCGCCAGCGACGACCCGGTGCTCTTCTTCGAGCCCAAGCGCCGCTACTGGCAGAAGGGGCCGGTCTCGCTGGACGCCGCCCCCGGTGAGCTGCATCGCTCGCGCATCGTGCGCTCGGGCGACCGGGCGACCGTGATCGGATACGGTGCGATGCTGCCCGTGCTGCTGGACGCCGCGGAGATCGCCGCGAAAGAGGGCATCGGCCTTGAGGTGATCGACGTGCGCTCCGTCTCGCCGATCGACTACGGCCCGCTGGTGGAGTCGATCGAGCGCACCGGACACGCCGTGGTCGTGGCCGAGGCGCAGGGGTCGGTGTCGGTGGCCAGCGAGATCGCCGCACAGCTCGGCGAGCGGGCGTTCTACTCGCTCGAGGCGCCGGTCGCCCGAGTCACCGGTTTCGACGTGCCGTTCCCGCCGGCGAAGCTCGAGCACTACCAGGTGCCCGACGCCGATCGCGTGCTCGACGCCGTCGATCGCGTGCTGGAGTACTGATCGGCGTGCGCAGCGAGACGACATCGACCGGCAGCAGAGCAGAATTGAGGAATGACGCATGAGTGAGACCTTCACACTCCCCGACGTGGGCGAGGGCCTCACCGAGGCCGAGATCGTCAGCTGGCTGGTCAAGCCCGGTGACTCCGTCACGATGAATCAGACCGTGGTCGAGATCGAGACGGCGAAGTCGGTCGTCGAGCTGCCGGTGCCGTTCGCCGGCACGGTCGAACAGCTGCACGCCGACGTCGGAGACATCGTCGAGGTCGGCGAACCGCTGGTCACCGTCGCGGTCGCGGCTGCAGCGCCGTCGACACCCGCGCCACAGGCGACCGAGCCAGTGCAGGCACCCGCTGCCGCGTCCGCACCGCAGCCGGCGGCCGCACCCGCGGCTCCCTCGGCCAGCCGTTCGGCCGACGCCGAAGAGGGCGGGGCGAACCTGGTCGGCTACGGCGCGAGCAAGCGACCGAAGTCGCGGCGCACGCGGCGCCACGCGGCCCACAGCACCTCGCAGCACACCCAGACCGACGCGCACACGGGCGGCTCGCCGCACAACGGTGCCGCAGTCTCCCGTTCGTCGGCCGCCGGGGCACAGGCACCGCATCCGCGAACGGGCAGTCCGAGCCTGCCCGCCATGGCCCGACCGCCGATCCGCAAGCTCGCCAAAGACCTGGACGTCAAGCTCTCAGAGATCACCGGCACCGGGCACGGCGGCGAGATCACTCGACAGGACGTCGTCGCGCACGCGCAGCAGATGAGCGTGTTCCGCAACATCGAGACGCCGGAATGGCCGGCCGGGCGCGAGCAGGTCGTGCCGGCCGGCGACCGCGACGAGGTGGTCAAGGTGCACGGCGTGCGTCGGTCGATCGCCAAGGCGATGGTGTCGTCTGCGTTCACGGCGCCGCACGTGACCGTGTTCGTCGACGTCGATGCGACGCGCACCATGGAGTACGTGCGTCGGCTGAAGAACTCGCCGGCATTCGCCGGTGTCAAGGTCTCGCCGCTGCTGATCATGGCCAAGGCCGTGATCTGGGCCGCTCAGCGCAACCCCGAGGTGAACTCGAGCTTCGACGACGAGCGCATCACCATTCACCACTACGTGAACCTGGGCATCGCCGCGGCGACCCCGCGCGGGCTGCTGGTGCCGAACATCAAAGAGGCCCAGTCGCTGAGCCTGCGCGAACTGGCCCAGGCGCTCGGCGACCTGACGGCGACGGCGCGCGCCGGACGAACGCCTCCCGAGGCGATGCAGCACGGCACGATCACCATCACGAACATCGGCGTCTTCGGCGTCGACGCGGGCACCCCGATCCTGAATCCGGGCGAGGTCGCGATCACCGCGATGGGAGCGATCCGGCAGAAGCCGTGGGTCGTCGACGGCGAGGTGCGGCCGCGTTTCGTGACCACGGTGTCGGCCTCGTTCGACCACCGCTGCGTCGACGGGGATGTCGCCAGCCGCTTCACCGCCGACGTCGCCTCGGTACTCGAAGAGCCCGCGCTGCTGCTCGATATCTGACCTGCGTCGGAATATACACATCGTATATACGGGTTTGCGGATGATGACCGCAGACTCGATGATTAATCTGCACGAAACATCTGTTCCGTAAGATTTGAAAGTGCGATGAGTGAGGCTCTTCTGGCCCTCGCTGCTGCTTCGCCTGAGAGGAGTAACGAGATGACGACCAACACCGAAGGCCCCCGCCCATTGGTGCAGCTCACGGCTGTGAACAAGCACTATGGCGATCTGCATGTGCTGAAAGACATCAACCTGACCGTGAACCAAGGTGAGGTCGTTGTGGTCATCGGCCCCTCAGGATCGGGAAAGTCGACTCTCTGCCGCACGATCAATCGGCTTGAGGCCATTGACGACGGCACGATTCTGATCGACGGCAAGACGCTGCCCGAAGAGGGCAAGCAGCTTGCGGCGCTGCGTGCAGAAGTGGGCATGGTGTTTCAGTCGTTCAACCTGTTCGGGCACAAGACGATTCTGGACAACGTGACCATGGGCCCCATCAAGGTCAAGGGAGTGAAGACCTCGGCCGCCAAGAAGCTGGGCATGGACCTTCTGCAGCGCGTCGGGGTGGCCAACCAGGCCGGTAAACGCCCGGCACAGCTCTCTGGCGGTCAGCAGCAGCGCGTTGCGATCGCTCGTGCCCTGGCGATGGATCCGAAGGTGCTGCTCTTCGACGAGCCGACGAGCGCTCTGGACCCAGAGATGATCAATGAAGTGCTCGATGTGATGACCGATCTCGCCAAACACGGCAGCACCATGATCGTGGTCACGCACGAAATGGGGTTCGCCCGGCGCGCCGCCGACCGAGTGGTCTTCATGGCCGACGGTGAGATCGTCGAACAGGCCACTCCCGAGGAGTTCTTCACGAACCCCAAGTCGGAGCGTGCGAAGAGCTTTCTGTCGAAGATCCTGACCCACTGAGGCGGGGCCAATCAGCCTGTTAGATCAGGTCGGTGACCACCGACCCCAACGAGAGGAAAACCATGAACATGAGACGGAAACTGAGCGTGGCCGGTGCTCTCGCCGCAGCCGTGGGGCTGGCTCTCACGACCACCGCCTGTTCGTCAGGCGGCAGTGGCTCGGGCAGCGAAGACACCATCACCGTCGGTGTGAAGTACGACCAGCCGGGCATGGGCCTGAACGAGAACGGTGAGATCACCGGGTTCGACGCCGACATGGCACGAGAGATCGCAAAGCGGATGGGCAAAGAGGTCAAATTCGTCGAGTCGGTGTCATCGCAGCGTGAGACTCTGCTGCAGAACGGCACGGTCGACATGATCCTCGCGACCTACACGATCAACGAGAAGCGCGATCAGGTCATCGACTGGGCAGGCCCGTACCTGAACGCCGGCCAGGACATCCTGGTCACCAGCGAGAATCCGAAGAACATCAATGGCCCCGGCGACCTCAACGGCAAGGTGCTGTGCGCGGTCGAGGGGTCGAACTCGACCGAGCGTCTTCGCGACCAGTACGCGCAGGATGCCCAGCTGTACCCGGCGCAGACCTACTCCGAGTGCATCGAGCTGCTGTCGTCAGGCAATGTCGACGCGGTGTCGACCGACGATGTCATTCTGGCCGGTTTCGCCGCGCAGGATCAGTACAAGGGCAAGTTCCAGCTGGTCGGAAAGCCGTTCTCCGAGGAGCCCTACGGCGTTGGCATCCCCCAGGGCTCAGACAAGTGCGAGGCGATCAACACGGCGATCAGCGACATCATCTCGGATGGCACGTGGGAGAACTTCGTGAAGTCGAACTTCGGCGACAGCTACACGCCTGATCCCACGAAGAACCCGCCCACACCGCGCGGCTGCGACAAGAACATCTGACCAGACGGTCATGACTCATCAGGCGGGCTGCCGCCGGCATGCGCAGAGTGCGCCTGCGGCAGCCCCCGCTACTAGAAGGGAATGAGTGAAGATGGGGAATCTGTTCTCTGACATCGGCTACCTCCTGGGAAAGTACGATGTGGTCGGTGCGTTCTGGGTGAACGTGCAGCTGACCCTGTGGGCCGGTGTGCTCTCGTTCCTGTTCGGGCTGATCCTCGTGTCGATGCGCGTCTCTCCGGTGCCGAGTCTCAGCAGGGGCGCCGCGACGTATATCAACATCGTGCGAAACATCCCGTTGACCGTGATCATCCTCGCCTGTTCTCTGGGGCTGTGGGGTCAGCTCGGCATCGAACTGGCCGCCAAAGACTCACCCGACTTTCTCGCCCAGAACGGCTTTCGCCTCGCCGTTCTCGGCCTGACCGCCTACACCGCCTGCTTCATGGCCGAGTCGCTGCGTGCCGGGTTCAACACCGTTCCCGTCGGCCAGGCAGAGGCCGCTCGAGCCATCGGGCTCACCTTCGGGCAGACGATGCGTCTGGTGATCCTGCCCCAGGCCATTCGCGGCTCGATTGTGCCGTTGGGCAACACGCTCATCGCACTGGCGAAGAACACCACCGTGGTGCAGGCCGCCGGGGTGGTGCAGGCTGCGTCATTCATGATCACGGGCATCGATCAGAACGGCAACATGATCTTCGCGGTCTTCACCATCGTCGCCATCGGCTGGGTGATCATCGTGCTGCCGATCGGTCTGATCTCCACATTCCTGTCAAAGCGGTTGGGAGTCGCCAGATGAGTGAGAACGTCCTCTTCGACGTGCCGGGGCCGAAGGGCCGCCGCCGTGCTCGAATCATCAATGTCATCAGCTGGGTCGTGATCCTGGGCGTTCTCGTCTACGTGCTCATCGCCCTGCAGCAGAAGGGCCAGCTCACTGCAGACAAGTGGTCGCCCCTGGTGTCTGCTCCCACGTGGACGGCCTATCTTCTTCCCGGTCTGCTGAGCACGGTGAAGGCTGCCGGTGCGGCCATCCTCTGCTCGATCGCCTTCGGTCTGCTGTTCGGCGTCGGCAGACTCGCCAGATTCGCTCCGCTGCGCATCGCATCGGGCATCGTCGTCGAGTTCTTCCGATCAGTGCCGGTACTGATCCTGATGATCTTCTTCTGGTACTTTCTCTCGTTCGGCAAGATCGTCGACGCCGGCAGCTCCCCCTTCTTCGCCGTCGTCGTGGGGCTCACCCTCTACAACGGCTCAGTCATCGCCGAGGTGGTTCGCGCCAGCGTCGAGAACCTGCCGAAAGGGCAGCGTGAAGCCGGCCTCGCCATCGGCATGACTCCCCGACAGGCGCTGCGGCTGATCGAGCTCCCGCAGGCTCTGGTGGTGATGATGCCGGCACTGGTCGCACAGCTGGTCGTGATCATGAAAGACACGGCGCTCGGCTACATCGTGACATATCCCGAGCTGCTGCGGCAGGCGCGCCTGGTCGGTACGGCGAACGGCAACCTGATTCCCACGCTGATCGTGGTGGCTGCGCTGTTCGTCGCGGTCAACTATTCTCTCGGGCGTCTGGCCGAGATCATCGCGAAGCGTCTGGAGCGTCGCACCGCCGGCTCGCCTGAGAAGGTGGAAGCGGCTGCCGGCCAGATCGTCTGAGCATCGTGGCACGGTCGCGGTACGCCGCGACCGTGCCACGATGACGTCAGGCGGCGATGTGCACGGCCCGCAGCGCGCTGGGCTTCGGGGCCCAGATCGCAACGTAACGGCCGATCTTCAGGCCGTTGTCTCGGCTGATCTTGAAGAATGTGCCCGCCGGCGCATCTGGCACGAGCGTGTCGGCAGCGACGGCCTTCTCGCAGTCTCCGCTCTTCACACTGGATCCGAGCGCCGAGAACGCCGCTTTCGAGAAGGCCGCGAATTCGTCGGGCGAAGTCTGCAGCCGGTCGGAGAAGGCTGCGGCCCAGGCCTGCGCGTGCTGCGGCGAGGCGGTGTGGCCGACGAGCAGCAGGGGAGTGACTGCTGCATCGTTGGTGCGGGTCAGCTGCACCGGAATCACGATCGGGTCGGCGACGAACCCGCTCTGCACGAAGGCCTGCTGGGCGCGCTGCAGGCGGCCGGCAGAAGTGGCCTTGTCGATCAGTGCAGCGATGATCGCGATGGCGAAGAGAATCAGCGGCCCCCAGACCAAGAGCCACAGGCCCGGTGAGAAGGTGCCGTCGCGTCCGGTGGTCGAGGCGAAGAGGTCGAAGAAGGTGGCGCTGGCCGCCTTGTTCTTGGCGTTGCCGAGCGAGATGAACGCCGAGATGATGTTGCGCACCAGCAGCACCAGGCCTGCGACGACACCGATGCCGACCACGAGACTCCACTTCGAACTCAGCTCGACGACGTCGCCGAAGCGTTTGGGATCGCTCTTGAGCTGCTGTTCGAGCACGGCCTCGGGGCGGGCCTGACCGCCAGCGTTCGAAGATGACGGAACACGGGGCGGCATGTTGGGTGGAACGGATGACATGTGAACGGCTCCAATCGACGGTGTGATGCACTCTGCTCCCGCACCCACCGGCGTTGACAGGGGGGGGAGACACTGAAACCCCCGATCATCAAGATCGGGGGTTTCAGTCTATTACCGGCAAGACCGGTCAACGAGCCTCGTGAGGATCAGCCCTGGCGGCCGTTCCAGCGCGGGTTCTTCTTGTTGATCACGTAGGTGTGGCCGCGGCGGCGAACGATCTTCGAGCCCGGCTTGTTCTTCAGTGACTTGAGCGATGCGCGAACCTTCATGGTCACTCCTCTCTTCTCGGTTGTACGACATTTACCGAGGCGGCAAATACGTCAAAGCTGTGTGGGTATGCAACCCGACGCTCAAGCATAGCCCATTAACGCACTGGACGCACGATGTGTCTCACGCACCGGATGTACGGTGTGCCCGGCAACCGGCCGTCGCGATTTGACTCCGCCCCTATACTAATGAATATGATTCGCAATAGAGCTTCTCTCGCTTCTCAAACGCAGCACGTCGCCGGTGCCACGGAGGCCGATCCAGGCTTTGTGCGCAGCGTCTGGCACTGGTCGACGCGTGAACTGCTCGTCGCCGCGGTGATCGGGGCATTCGGAGCCGTCATCACCGCGGCGACGAAGGTCGCGGCGGTTGCGCTCTATGCGGTCTCGCCCATGATCGCCGCCCCGATGACCGGCACCGCCCTGTTCGTGGGCGTCTTGGCCGCCAGCCTCATTCGCCGGCCCGGCGCGGCGCTCGTGGCCGGCTTCGTCGCCGCAGTGGTGGTGACACCGTTCGGTGGCTTCAACCCGCGCAACATGGTCGCGGCGCTCGTGGTCGCGTTCGCGGTCGAACTGGCCATGCTCCTCGGCCGGTACCGGCGCTTCGGCCTGCTCAGCTGCATGGTCGCGGCGCTGATCAACGCGGTGTTCCTGTTCAGCATTCACTGGTTCGTCTGGCACCTGGCCCGCACTCCGCTCTGGGTGCAGGTCGGCACCGGGCTCTCGTTGCTGATCGGGCAGCTGCTCTGGGCTGAGATCGGTGTCTGGCTCGCTGGAGCTCTGCGTCGCGCCGGTCTGGTCGCGCCGATCCGGTCGGCGCGCACGCGTCAGCCGTGACGCCGGGCGCAGGCCGTCCGCGCCTCGACCGGTGCTGGGCTCGGCGGGCTGTGCACAGGATCCCGTGAGATAATGAGCGCCGTGTCAGCCGCATCCGATAGTGCGAGCAGCTCTCGTGCCGCTCTGCGCCGTGACCGCACGGCTCTTCGAGAGCCTCCGATCGAGGTCGATCTGCAGACGGCCGCCGAGCGCGCAGAGCTGCTTCGCGCCGCTGCCGAGCGCCCGGCGACCGAATCGGTGGGCGAGTCGTCGCCGTCGGGCCACGAGGGTGCGCGCCCTCGCCGGGGGCGGATGCTCTGGTCGCTGATCGGGCTGCTCGCCTTGGTCGTGTTCGTCGTCGTTCGCATTGCGAGCCCGCTGCAGGATGTCACGTGGGGCGATGCCCTGAGCGACTGGATCACGCTGTCGCTCAGCGTGCTCGTCGAATCGACGCCCTTCGTGGTGCTCGGCATCATCATCGCCATCGCCCTGCGCTTCTGGCTGCCGCAGGGGCTGTTGCTCGATCACCTGCCGCGCAGCGGCTTCACCCGCCGAATCATCATCTCGCTGTTCGGCATCCTGCTGCCGGTGTGCGAGTGCGGCAACGTTCCAGTGACCCGAGGGTTTCTGAGCCGCGGCATGAGCATTGGCGATGCATTGACGTTTCTGGTGGCTGCCCCGATCGTGAACCCGGTGACGATCATCACGACCTATCAGGCGTTCGGCTGGCAGAACGGCGTGCTTGTCGGCCGTGTCATCGGCGCCTTGGTGCTGGCCAATCTGATCGGCTGGCTGTTCAGCCTCTATCCCGAGCAGCGTCGTCTGCTGACCCCGGCCTTCGACGCAGCCTGTCGATTCGACGTGCATGAGCATGCGGGAGGCGGATTCGTCGGGCGGCTGCGACGCAGCGGCGGGGTCTTCCGCAGCGAAACGCAGGCCATGCTGGTCGCTCTGGTCGGCGGCGCGTTCGTCGCCGGAGCCATACAGGTCTTCGTGCCACGACATGTGCTGGTCGATCTTGGCGCCGATCCGGTCTGGGGCGTCGTCGCCCTGATGCTGCTGGCGTTCGTCGTCTCGATCTGCTCGAATGTCGACGCGTTCTTCATTCTCGCGCTGGGCTCGACGTTTCTGCCGGGGGCACTGGTCGGGTTCCTCGTGTTCGGCGCGATCATCGACATCAAAATGCTGGCACTGCTGCGCACGACCTTCTCGACCCGCACGCTGGTCTGGCTGACGTCGATCGTGGCGCTGTTCGTGCTGGTACTCGGATCGGGGATGAATGCACTGGCCTGAGCACTTTCGGCGTTGGCACGGTGTCGTGATCGCCGTGGTTCTCTCTGCCTTCATCCTGTGGCTGGCGGCGCAGCACCATCTCGACCTCTATGTGAATCCGCGATACATCTGGTTCGCCGTGGTCATGGCCGCGGTCGCGCTGCTGCTGGGCGTGGTCTCGGTGGTGCTGCCCGATCTCGGCCACGACCACGACGACGACTATGACGGCCACCGGCATGACGACGGCGCGCGGCATCCCACGCGACGCATCCGACGCTGGCCGATGGTCAGCGGCATCGGTACCCTCGCCGTCGTGGCCATGCTCGCCGCCGCGCAGCCCACGACGCTCAGCGCCTCGCAGGCGGTGACGCGTGGCGAGGCTTCGGGCGGCACCACGCTGGCGCAGACGATGACCGGAGACATTGCGACGGTCGGTGCCGGACCTGAGTCGTTCACGATGTCTGACTGGGCGTCGACGATGCAGCTGCGCGGCGATCTCTCGTTCTATGACGGGCACAGCGCGACGTTCTCGGGGTTCGTGACGCCAGATCGGCAGGATCCCGACAACGTCATGCTCGTGACCCGGTTCATGGTCACCTGCTGCACGCTCGACGCGCAGCCGGTGTCGATTCCCGTCTACCGCCCCGGCTGGCAGACGACCTACCCGGCGCAGTCGTGGGTCGAAGGCAGCGGCGGCTTCGCGGTGAACGCGAGCCGGTCGAGCCCGTACGCCGTCGTCTTCGCGCCGACCGACCTGCACAGCATCGAGGAGCCCGGTGACCCGTATCTCAACTGACCGCTCTGCTGAGCCGCGTCGTGCCCGGTGGCCCTGGCGGGCGGGAGTCATCGCCACGATCGTGCTGCTCGTCGTGGTGTTCGTCGGTGCCCAATGGTACGGGCAGCGCGAGACCACCGTGCTGACCGACGCCAATGCGGCGGCCGTCGCCGACGAGACCCCGGTGCTCTCGCTGCGGCGCGGCGGAGGCTACCAAGACGACGGTGCGCTGCGTGGTGACGACCGCATCGTGCGCTCCGACATGGCAGATGCCGGTATGCAGACGGTGTTCACGGCGCCGCGCATTCAGACCTTTGTGGTGGACGACCGCTGGATCGTGGTCGCTGTGGCCGATCGCAGAACGGCTGCCACGAAGCTGGAGCTGCTCGATCGCCAGGCCGCCGATGCGACGTCGAAGGACGCCCGTGAACTTGTGCTGCCGATCGAAGCGACCGTCATCGGTCTGGCGCTCGCCGGCGACACAGTCTCGGCGACGATCAACCCGCTCGATTACAGCCAGCCGGGCGGCCAGGTCATCGCCTGGAGCCTGGTCGGGGGCGAGGGGTCGGTGTCGGGTGCTCCGGTGCACACGCCCGACGGCGAACTGGTGCAGGGCAACCAGGTCGTGCTCACCGAAGACGGTCGGTTCGCGGTCGTGCGGCAGTGGGACAACACCATGCTGCGGGTCGCGTTGTCTGCCGTGCGCACCGATCAGCAGTACGACGACGCCGAACGGGCCCCGCTGCCGCTCGGCAGCTATACCGAGGTGCTCGGCTCGGCGGCGCAGCAGCGGCTGCTCGTGTCGGATCAGAACGGAACGTTCGCCCTGGTCGACCCGGTCAACGGCGGGCGCCAGCGCCTGGACACGTCGTTGCCGAAGGACGTCGACGGCGGTTCACGGCTCGTGCAGCTCGCGCCTGCACCGTTCGGTGCGGTGGCGGTGTATGAGAAGAGCGCCGGTGACCAGACCATCGACACGGTGTATTCGCTGACGCGAGACGGCGCGCGTCGCATTGCCACGTCAGAGGGGCGCGGGTCGGTCTCGGGCGTGTGCGCATCGCCCTCGGGAAGATTCATCGCCGTCACGACGGCACCCGCCGACGCCTCGGACGACGGCTATGTGATGATGCCGAACGTGACCGGGGCGCAGACCGAGGTCTTCGCCGCCGACCAGCCGGTGTCGATCGGCACTCTGCCGGGGCTTCGCCCGAGCTGGTGTCAGGGGTATCAGCGAGTGCTCGCGGGGCTGTACTGAACTCGGACATCGCCGCACGTCTCTAATTGACATCGATTCACATTAGCGCTTAGAGTAGGCGTGCGGTTCACGACACCGCGCATTCACATCAGCATTTTTAGAGAGAAGTCTCGATGAAGCACACCCGCACCGCATCAGTCATCGGTGTCGCCGCCGCGAGCGTCCTGCTGCTCGCCGGCTGCAGCAGCCAGAGCAGCAGCACGTCGGCGGCACAGACGAAGAGCGACCTCAAAGTCACGGTCTCGACCACGCAGCTTGCGGACTTCACCAAACAGGTCGTCGGTGACACCGGTGCCCAGGTCACCGAGATCGTCGCTCCGAACCAGAGCCCTCACGACCTCGAGCTCACCGCGGCCACCTCGGCCGCGATCGCCGACTCCGGGGCGGTCATCGTCAACGGCTTCGGTCTCGACCAAGTCGTCACCGACGCGGCACCGGCAGACAAGGTCATCGACACCAGCACGGGCGTCACCCCGATTCCCGCAACAGATGACGAGAAGGAAGAGGCCGAAGAGGGACACAGCCATGCCGAGCTCGTCAACGACCCGCACATCTGGACCGACCCGGCGAACGCGAAGATCCAGGTGCAGAACATCGCTGACGGGCTGGCGAAGGCCGACCCTGACCACGCTGACGCCTACAAGAGCAACGCCTCGGCCTACGAGTCGAAGCTCGACGACGTCGACAAGTGGATCACAGACACCTTCGCCCCGGTGCAACCCGATGCCCGTAAGTTCGTGTCGACGCACGACGCCTTCGCCTACTTCGTGAAGGCCTTCGACATCACCCAGGACGACTCGGTGCTGAACAGCCTCGACGACCATGCCGAGCCCAGTGAGGCCGAGCTGCAGGCTTTGGTGACCAAGATCAAGGGCACCGGGGTCAAGGCCGTCTTCGCCGAGGCCTCGGTCGACCCGAAGATCGTGCAGCGCATCGCCGACGAGTCGGGTGTCAAGCTCTACTCGGGTGACGACGCGCTCTACGGCGACTCGCTCGGTGAAGCAGGCTCAGAGGGCGAGACGTACCTGAAGGCGACCGTGCACAACGTCACGCTCATCGGGCAGTCATGGGGGCTCGACCCCAAGGCGCCTGAGGGGCTCTGACCGGCATCAGGATCTCTGACTCAGGGCTGAGCCCGGCTCTGGTGCCCGGAGCGGCACCATCACGGCGACGTGCCGCGCCCGTCCTCGCTGCAGACCAGAACCGAGTGCAGATACAGTGAACACCATGCACGAGCCCAAGCCGACCCTGCACTTCTCCCAAGTCGATCTCGGGTATGACGGCATCACCCCAGCACTCACCGGCGTTGACGGCACGCTCTGCGAGGGGCAGGCGCTCGCGCTGATCGGCCCGAACGGGTCGGGCAAGTCGACGTTGCTGAAGGGCGTTCTCGGCCTGCTGCGCGTGCAGCACGGCTCGATCACCGTGCTCGGGCGACGCCCGGCAGATGCCCGAGACGACGTCGGCTATCTGCCCCAGGCCACCGACATCGACGCGACGTTTCCGGTGACGGTGCGACAGGTGGTGTCGATGGGGCGCTACCGCAGACAGACCGGTCGTCGATTCGGCTGGCTGCGTCGTGCGAGCGCCGACGACCGTGCGGCCATCGACCGCAGCCTCGACCGGGTCGGGCTCACCGGGCTGGCGAGTCGCCGCTTCGGCCAGCTGAGCGGTGGCCAGCAGCAGCGCGTGCTGCTGGCGCGTGCTCTGGCGGGCGACCCGCGCATCCTGCTGCTCGACGAGCCGTTCAACGGCCTCGACGAGACCAACCGATCCGCACTCGAGCGCATTCTCGAGACACTGCTCGCAGACGGGCTCTCGGTCGTGCTCTCGACGCACGACATCGGCCTCGCCCGGGTGGTGTGCTCGCACGTCGCGGTGCTCGCCGGGCGGCAGATCGCCTTCGGCCCGATCGACGAGGTGCTCACCCCCGCAGTCATCGAAGAGGCGTACAGCGGCGGCAGCGATATCGCCGAGGCCTTCGCCTCGAGCTGGCGACCGCACCATCCCGAGTCGGGCACGCATGACACCGGGCCCGATTCGCACGCCTCGGCGCTCGGAGACCACCGATGAGCCTGATCGCCCCGTTTCTGCAGTACGACTTCATGATGCGCGCGCTGTTCGCGTTCGTCGTGCTGGCCGTGCTGGCCGCGGCGATCGGTCCGTTCGTCGCTCTGCGCGACCTCGAGTTCGTCTCAGACGGCCTGGTGCACGCGGTGTTTCCGGGGTTGGCGATCGGGGCGCTCGCCTTCGGCCGTGACGGGGCGCTCGCCGGCGCGATCGTCGCCGGGGCGCTCGCAGCCGCCGTGCTCACGCTGACGGCGACCCGCATCAGGCAGGCGGATGCGCCGGTCGCCGTGGTGCTGACCACGGCGTTCAGCATCGGCGTGATCGCGGTCTCGGCGAGCGGCTTTCCCGGGCAGCTCGAGCTGCTGCTCTTCGGCCAGATGTTCGCGATTCGTCCGGCGCAGATCTGGTCGATCGCCGTCGTCGCCTCGGTCGCGGTGATCGCCATGCTCGTGACTCGACGCGGGCAGCTGTATCGGGCGTTCGACCCGGCCGGCGCTCGTGCCGCGGGCTTTCGACCGATCGTCACAGACCTCGTGCTGAACATGTCGCTGGCCGTGGCGGTCGTCGCCGGGTCGCAGGTGCTCGGCAACCTGCTCGTGCTCGCACTGCTGATCATTCCGGCCGCATCTGCGCGCAATTTCGGTGCGGGCATCATCGGCATGGTCGTACTCTCCGGGGCGTTCACACTGGTCTCAGGGTGGGTCGGGCTGGCGGTCGCCTTTGAGGCCTCAGTGGGTCGCGGCGTGAACCTGTCGCCGAGCGGCTCGGTGGTCGGGGCGTTCATCGTCGTCTACCTGGCGTCGCTGATCGTCGGTGCGGTGAGACGGGCGGGGCTGCACCGGTCTCGGCGGGGGAGCGCGTCATGAACGTGCTCACCGATGCCGTCGGATTCTTCGGCCAGGCGCTCGTCGAGGCGGTGCTCGTCGGTGCGCTCGCCGGGCTGGTCGGCGTGCTCGTCGTGCTGCGCAAACGCACCTTCTTCGCCACGGCGCTGACGCACGCGACGTTTCCCGGCGGCATCATGGCGGTGCTGCTCGGCTGGAACGTGCTCATCGGCAATGCGATCTTCGCGGTCGTGCTCACGATGGTCATGCTCGCGCTGACGACCTGGTTTCATCAGCGTGCCGCCGTCGCCAGCGGTGTCGTGCTCACCGGCGGGTTCGCCCTGAGCACCGTGCTCACCGGTCTCAACCCGTCGCTTCCCATTCGGGTGCAGACCTTTCTCACCGGCTCGATTCTCGCTGTGGACCTGCCAGACGTGCAGTTCGCCGGCGTTCTGCTCGCGATCTCGATCGTCGCGATCGCGCTGCTCCGCAGACAGCTGCTGTTCTCGACCTTCGACCCCGCGGGGTATGAGGCATCTGGCTTTCGCGGCTGGCGCATCGATGCGGTCGTGCTGGTGCTGATCACCGCCACGGTCGTGGCGCTGATGCCCGCGGTCGGTGCGATTCTCTCGATCGCCCTGCTGGCGGCGCCGGCACTCGCAGCGGCACAGCTCACCGTGAGCATGCGCGGCATGCTCATCGTGGCACCCATCATCGGTGCGGCGAGCGGCGTCGTCGGACTCCTCGTCTCGGCTCGGTGGCCGGTTCCGGCCGGGCCGGCGATCGTGCTGAGCGCCACCGGAACGCTGCTGGTGGCGTGGCTGCTGCGCCGCGCACTCCGGCTGGTGCGTCGAGGCGGGGCGAATCCGGCATCCGCCCGAGGGCCGCTCAGGGCGGCCGCGGCGCACGAGAACCGCGAAGTCGCGCGGTCGGAGGACTCATCGTCGCGGGCAGCGGGTTGAGCAGGGCCTGACGAGTCGTTTCTGCGGGTGGCACAATGGAGGCATCATGACCGACGTGAAACGGCGCAACACCTGGCAGCAGACCGCGGTGCGCGAGGCTCTCGAACGCGAGCACGGCTTCATCAATGCGCAGGCGCTGCATCTGCGCATGGCCAATGCCGGATCGACCGTCAGCGTCGCCACGGTCTACCGTGCGCTCAGCCGAATGGCCGAAGACGGCGAGGCCGATGTGCACATCGACACTGACGGTCAGCAGCTCTTTCGAGCCTGTGGCAGCGAAGCCCATCACCATCACCTGATCTGCCGTCGGTGCGGGGCCACCGTCGAGATCTCGGCGCCGCCCGTCGAGCGCTGGGCGCGTGAGGTGGCCGCAGAACACGGGTACACCGACGAGACGCACGTGATCGACGTGATCGGCCTGTGCCCGAAGTGCACCGCTGCACGCGCTGCGCAGCTGCGCTGACCGGCCCAGTCGCCACTGCCGCCGGTCATGGCGGGGTCGGGGCAGGCCCTGCCATGTCGCACAGGTCTGCTGCCCGAGGTGACCAGCAGGTGACTGACCGGTGAAGGGTTCACGAAGAAAACCGTGATCTGCGCGGGTGCACCGACCTGCAGTGACATGGTTCTGCTGTGACCCCCGACACATTCGATTCCGATCCCGCCGACTTCGCCCCCGCCGCCTCCCCTGCGGCGTCTCCGAAGCGCCCGCACCAGGCCCTCCCCGACGACGCACGTTCTGGTGTTCTCTCGGCGCTCGGGGCCGACCGCTTCGACCTCGTCGTCGTCGGTTCGGGAATCGTCGGTCTCTCGTATGCCTATGAGGGGCTTCAACGCGGTGCTCGCGTGCTGGTGATCGACCGTGCCGCCGGGATCCGAGGTGCCTCGGTGCGCAACTTCGGGCACGCCTGCATCACCGCTCAGTCGGGTGTCGCACGAGAGTATGCCGATCTGGCCAGACCCCGCTGGCTGCGTCTCGCCCGTGAGGCGGGCTTCGCCGCAGCCGAGTCTGGCACCGTGATCGTCGCTCGCAGCGACGAAGAGCGCGCACTGCTCGACGAGTTCGTCGGCACGCACGACGGCGAGGCGCGTCTTCTCGATGCGGCGGCGACGAACGAACTGGTGCCTGTCCGGCCTGAGACGACCATGGGCGGTGCCCTGCTGCCGCTCGATCTCCAGGTCGATCCGCGAACTGCCGCACCGGCGATCGCCGGTTGGCTCGCCTCAACGGGGGTGCGCTTTCTGCTGCGCACGGCGGTGACCGGCGTTGCCGAGGGAGTCGTCAGCACCTCGCGTGGCGACGTGCAGGCCGACCGCATCGTGGTCGCCGTCAACCACGATCTCGACGAGCTCTTTCCCGAGTCGGCCGAACGCGCAGGTGTGCTGCGCTGCCAGCTGCAGATGATCCGAGCTCGGCCGCGCCTGCGCTTCGCGCTTCGGCATCCGCTCTTCACCGGCTGGTCGATGCTGCGCTATTCGGCGTTCGCCGAGTGCGAGGCGGCCGCTGCCCTGCGCTCGCGGCTGCACGCCGAGCACCCGGTCGCCGCCGAACTCGATCTGAACCACATGCACACCATGTCGTCGACCGGTGAGCTCTACATCGGCGACACGCATCTGCGCACCGTTGCGCCCCAGCCGTTCCAGCCCGAGCAGGGCTTCGAGACGCTGCTCGCACTCACCCGTGATCTGTTCGGCGTCGACGAGCTGCATGTCGAGCAGCGGTGGCAGGGGGTCTACGCCTCGGCGCCCGAGCGCGAGTATCTCGTCGAGTCGCCGTGCGCTGGCGTGCAGATCTCGACGGTGACCACCGGCATCGGCATGACGACGGCGCTCGGGCTCGCGCACGCGACGCTTGAGCTCTGAAGACGACGCGACGTGCGGCATCGGCTCCAGCCTCGGCGTGGATCATGCCGCACCAGTCGCGAGCCACGAATCACGAACCAGCAATCACACACCAATGGAAAGGACCCCTCATGCACGGACTCTTCGCTCTCGACATCGCAGGCACCACCGTCGATGAAGGCAACATCGTCTATGACGTGCTGCGCCGGTCGGTGACAGCAGCCGGCGCCACGATCGACGAGGCCGATTTCGCAGATTGGACCGGCGTCGAGAAGCAGTGGGCGATTCGCAACCTGCTGCGTCTCGGCGGGGCCGACCACGATGACGCCAGGGTCGCCGACGTGTTCGCCGCGTTCACCTCGATGTTGCAGCGGGCCTATAGAGAGACGCCGCCGCGCCCGGTGTCCGGCGTCGAAACGTGGATGCGCGAGGTGCGAACCGGTGGAGCCGCCGTCGTGCTGACCACGGGCTTCGCGCGCCCGGTCGCAGATGCGCTGCTCGAGGGGCTGGGCTGGCGGGTCGAAGCCGGAGACGCGGACGCGACGCTCGACGGTCTGATCTGCGCCACCGAGGTGCGTGCCGGCCGGCCTGCGCCCTACCTGATTCAGCACGCCATGGAGCTCGCCGGTGTCGACGACGTCGCACACGTGGTTGCTGCAGGCGATACCGCGGCCGATGTGCTGGCCGCCCGGCATGCGGGTGTGCGAGCCGTCGGCGTGCTGACCGGTGCCGGCAGTCGCGAGCAGCTCGAGGCGGCCGGGGCCGATCTCGTGGTCGACTCCGTGATCGACCTGCCCGCTGACATCGCGGCAGCGGCGATCTGATGACCGCCGCAACCGAGATGGTCTGGCTCGGCGCAGACCGCTTCGACGAGCACCGAGTCGAGATGCCCGAGCTGTGGCCCGGCGAGGTACTGGTGCGTGTGCTCGTGGCGGGCGTCTGCGGCTCCGACCGTCATACCGTGCTCGGTCATCGCGACGCGCCGTGCCCGTCGGTGCTCGGGCATGAGTCGGTGGGCGAGATCGTGGCGATCGGCTCGCCCGGCCGCGACGCGCCGGCTCCGACCGACGTCGGCGGCGGCGATCTGCAGGTCGGCGACCGCGTCGTCTGGTCGGTCACGGTCGCCTGCGGGCAGTGCGACCGTTGCCGAGCCGGTGTCACCGCCAAATGTCGCCATCTGCGCAAAGTCGGTCACGAGCGGGCCGACAGCGGATGGCCGCTCTCCGGCGGCTACGCCTCGCACATGCTGCTGCCTGTGGGCACGGCGATCACGCGGGTGCCCGACCGTCTCGGGAATCGGGCCGCATCCCTCGCCTCGTGCGCCGGCGGCACGGCCGTCGCAGCGCTCGAAGTCGCCACGCGGATGCTCGGGCGCGCGGATCTCTCGGGTCTCGAGGTGCTGGTGGTCGGCGCCGGTGCGCTCGGCACGATCGCGACGGCTGGCGCCGTCGCACTCGGCGGCCAGGTGGCGGTCTGCGACCTCTCGGACGAGCGGCTGCGCACGGCAGGCCGGTTCGGCGCCCGTGTGCATGAGCCGGGGTCGGCGACGGCCGGCTGCTTCGATGTCGCACTGGAGTTCTCGGGCACGCCGTCGGGCGTGCACAGCGGACTCGCCGGGCTGCGGCTCGGCGGTGTGCTGGTGATGGTCGGTGCGGTCTCTCCGATCGGCGAGGTGGCCGTCGACCCGGAACACGTGGTGCGCGACCACCTGACCATCACCGGGGTGCACAACTACGAGCCCCGGCATCTGGTTCGGGCGGTCGAGCTTCTGGCGCGCGACCCGCTGTGGGAAGAGCTGGTCGAAGCACCGCTGCCGCTGGCACGGCTGCACGACGCGCTGCTCGAGCCTGCCGCCGACTCCAGGACGCTGCGGCGCAGCGTGGCGGCAGTCACACGAGGCTGAGAGGTCGCGCTGTGGGATCTCGGGCTCGGCCCGTGCACGCCGCCGGGCGTCGTTTGCCGCGTGTTCACCTGCACGGGCTAGTGTGCTGAGCGACAGTGCCTAGGGTTCCGGTGCATCGCGCACGACTGGTCCGAGCGGCACCACGGCGGTCGCCATCGAACGTCGTCATCTGACAGGACAAAAGCCCGGAGGAACCCGTTCGGCGCGCCCGCGCCGTCCAGTTGGGTTCCCCTGTGTCTCTCGTCGCCATCGCTCTCATCACCGTCGGTGCGCTCGCCCACGCCGCCTGGAATCTCATCTCGAAGCGCGCGGCCGCCGGGGGCGTCGCATTCCTGCTCGTGGGCGCGCTCGCGTCGACACTGGTCTGGGCACCCGTCGCCGCCTGGGTGCTCGTCATCACGCCGACCTCGTGGTCGGCCCTGATCGTGGGGTCTGCGGTCTCGGCCCTGCTGCACGTCGGCTACATGCTGCTGCTGCAGCACGGCTACCAGGTGGGCGACATCTCGGTGGTCTACCCCACGGCACGGGGCTCCGGGCCGCTGCTCTCGGTGATCTTCGCGATCGTGCTCTTCGACGAGCGGCCAGGCGCATCCGCGGTGATCGGCGTCGCGCTCATCATCGCGGGCGTGCTCTTCATCGGGCTGAGCGATCTGCGCACCACGAACGCCGCACGCACGCGCGTGGGCGTCGTGTTCGGCACGCTCACCGGCGTCACGATCGCCGTGTACACGATCTGGGACGCCCACATGGTCAACGGCGCCGGCGTGGCACCGGTCGCGCTGATGGTCGGGTGCAGCCTCGGCGAATCGTTCGCCTTTCTCTGGATGCTGCTCGGAGGCCGACCATTGCGCCCGTCTCGTCGCGTGGACGTCTCGTCGAGTGACGCCCAGCGCTTCTCGGATCGCAGGGCCGGCGCGTGGAAGAGTCTGCGCGAACGAGGCGGCGACGCCCGACGTCAGGTCGCTGCGACCATACGGGGCTCGTGGCGCCCGGCACTCGTGTTCGGCGTGCTCTCGCCGCTGTCGTACGTGGCCGCGCTGATGGCCATGCGCATCGCGCCGGTCTCGCTGGTCGCACCGGCGCGAGAGGTGAGCGTCGTCTTCGTCGCGCTCGCCTCGTGGCTGATCTTTCGGGAGCCGAGCCCCGTGCGCCGACTGATCGGTGCCACGGTCGTGCTCGGGGGAGTGGTCGTGCTCGCGCTCTGAGCGTGTTCCAACACCTGACACCCGAGGCCTGGGCGACCTCTACGCGTCGACGCAGGGCGTCGAGTTCACCCGGCATTCACCCGGTGACGGCCCCGTTCACCTGTGCAGCGGTGGGCGTTCACTCCTGCGGCAAGGTCTGTTCACATGGCGTCCTTAGATTCGAGTCGTTCACCAGCAAGAGCGCGCCCCTGGCGCAGATCGGATGAGGATTCTCCATGAAGAAACTGTTCACCAAGGTCGCGGCTGTCGGCTTCGCGGCCACCGCGGCACTGAGCCTGGCAGCCTGCTCCAGCTCATCAGACTCGGCTTCGTCGTCGAATGTCGGTGGCAGCTTCGCCGAGAACTCCGACACACTCGTCTTCGGCGCCGTGCCCGACTCGGCCGACACTGAGACCAACTACCAGCCGCTGATGGACTACATCGCCAAAGAGACCGGCAAGAAGGTCGAGTACAAGCAGTCGACCGACTACGCAGCGCTCATCGAGGCCGCGGTCTCGGGCAAGATCGACGTCGCCTCGTTCTCGGGCTTCACCTATGTCACCGCCAAGAACAACGGTGCAGAGCTCACCCCGATCTCGTCGATCGTGACCAAAGAGGGTCAGGAGCCCGGCTACTACTCCGAGGCCATCGTTCCCGCGAACTCGTCGATCAGCAGCGTCGCCGACTTCAAGGGCAAGAAGGTCTGCTTCGTCTCGCCCAGCTCCACCTCGGGCTTTCTCTTTCCCAGCTACGAGCTGCTGAACCAGGACATCAAGGTGAACGCCGATGATCCGTCGCAGTCTGACGTCACCGCGGTGTTCGCCGGCAAGCACGACGTCAGCGTGCAGAAGGTCTCGGAGGGCACGGAGTGCGAGGCCGGCTTCGCCGAGGACAGCGAGGTCGAGAAGGCCGGCGACAAGGTCAAAGTCATCGACAAGGTGCTCGTGCCCGGCGCCCCGATCGTCATGAACGACGCACTGCCGCAAGACGTCAAAGACTCGCTGAGCAAGACGCTCAGCGACGTCACCATCACGCAGATCGCCGATGCCGGCATCAAGGACGCGACCAGCGAGGGCTTCGCCTCGGCGTTCTACGAGACCAAGCCGGTCGACGACCAGTACTACGACACGATTCGCGACATCTGCTCGAAGACCAACGCGAAGCAGTGCCAGGGCTGATCCCCTGACCTGTGACCACGACGGCGTCGGTCGGTGCGGCTCTCCGTCACCGGCCGACGCGCTCGTGTCTCAGACGCCACTCAGCAAGCATCCATCGACGACCGCGCGAGACAGATCTCACTCGGCGCAGACTCAAGGAGAACACGATGACCAGCCAACCCGCCAGACCTCACCAGCCGCACGCCGGCGAGACGGTGGTCGAGGTGAGAGACCTCACGAAGCGCTTCGGCACCAACACCGCGCTGCGCGACGTGAACGTGACCGTGCAGCAGGGCGAGGTCGTCGTGCTGCTCGGCCTGTCGGGCTCGGGAAAGTCGACGCTGCTGCGCCATCTCAACGCGCTCGAAGAGCCCACGAGCGGCACCGTCACAGTGCTCGGGCAACAGGTGAGCTCGCTGAGAGGCAAGGCGCTGCGGACGCTGCGCGCACGAGTCGGCGTGATCTTTCAGCAGTTCGAGCTGGTGGGGTCGCTGACGGTGCTCGAGAACGTGCTCACCGGCGCACTGGCGAAGATCAGGGGCCCGCGTCTCGGCCTCTGGGGCTACTCCAAACAGCTGCGGCTCAAAGGGCTCGTGCATCTGGAACGCGTCGGGCTGCTCGAGCGCGCATATCAGCGCGCCGACACCCTGTCGGGCGGTCAGCAGCAGCGCGTCGCGATCGCCCGTGCGCTCATGCAGGATCCCGAGGTGCTGCTCGCCGACGAGCCGGTCGCGTCGCTCGACCCGGAGTCGAGTGAGCAGGTCATGAACCTCATCCGCGAGATCGCCCTCGACGAGGGACTCACCGTGATCTGCAGCCTGCACCAGGTCGATCTCGCGCTCAGCTGGGGTGACCGCATCGTCGGTCTGCGCTCGGGCGAGATCGTGCTCGACACCCCCGCCGCAGGCCTCGACAAGGCAGAGGTCATGGAGATCTACGGCCGCGTCGTCACCTCGACGAGCGAGCTGCACGCGATCGAGCACGAGCTCATCGCGACCGGAGTGGGCGCGGATCGCGGCGAGTCGCATCCGCTGGCCGGCAGCGAGCCCGAGGGCGTGCGCTGATGACCGCGCTCACTCCCGCCTCGGTGCGGGCGACGCTCAGCGAGGCCGAGGCCCAGTCGCTGCGGGATCGGGCGCGCGGGTCGCGTCGCCCGCTGGCGCAGGTGCTCTCACAGGGCCTCGCCATCACGGCGCTGCTTGTGCTGCTGGTGCTGGCCGTCGCCTCGATCTTCGGGCTGAACCTCTCAGTCAGCACGTTTCTCGAGAGCGGGCCCAACGCCCAGCGCTTTCTGCGCCGGGTGGGGTCGATCACCTTTCCGGCTCCCGATCGTCTGCTGTTTCTGACCGGCATCACGCTCGGCATCGTGATTCTCGGCACGCTGATGGCGGCGCTGATCTCGATTCCGGTCGCCTACCTCGCCGCGTCGAACACGGCCCCGAACCGCTTCTGCCAGGTGCTCGGCCGGTTCATCGGCGTGTTCGCCCGCGCGCTGCCGGACGTCGTGCTCGCGATGGTCTTCGTGCTGATGTTCTCGATCGGGTCGCTTCCCGGCATTCTCGCGATCGGTCTGCACTCGGTCGGCATGATCTCGAAGATGTTCGCCGATGCGATCGAGCAGATCGATCCGGGGCCGGTCGAGGCCATCCGAGCTGCCGGCGGCGGGCGCATGCAGCAGTTCGTCTCGGGCATTCTGCCTCAGGTCGCCCCCTCCTGGGTGGCCACCACCCTGCACCGCAACGACATCAATCTGCGCGGCTCGGTGATTCTCGGCTATGTCGGCATCGTCGGCCTCGGTTACGACATGGCCAACTCGTTCGCGCAGCTCGACTACTCCAAGGGCGTCGGCATCGCGATCGTGATCTTCGCACTCTGCGTCGTGATGGAGGTCATCTCGAGCAGCATCCGCAAGGTGATGCTGGGCGCGGCCGCGCAGCGACGCAGCGTGATCGACCGTTTGCTCGACCGAATCGTCGGGTCGCGAACGCAGGCGGCCACGTCGCGAAGCGGCGTCAGGCGGGCGGGCGCGAGCGGGGCATCCGCCGTCACCGAGCCCACCGGGTCGCTGCGTCAGCGCGGGGCCAGCCGGGCGGCCGTCGCGGCACTGCGGCGACCGTGGACCCGTTCGCGGGTGCGCAACACGACTTGGGGCTGGGTCGCCGCGGTGGTCATCGTGCTCGCGGTCATCGTCAGCGATATCCAGTGGGGCGACTTCGCCACGTTCTGGGCCAAGCTGCCGGCGACTCTGGCGAAATTCTGGCCGCTGAACTTCGGCTCGTACGGGCCGCAGATCATCACCGGCGCACTGGGCGAGACGATCGCGATCGCCCTCGCGGCCACGTTGATCAGCCTGGTCTTCTCAGTCGTCATCGGCTCGCTCGCCGCACGCAACGTGGCGCCGACCGGGGGAGTGCGCGGGCTCAACCGATTCCTGCTGGTGGTGATCCGCGGCATTCCCGAGACGATTCTCGCGATCATGCTGATCATCATCACCGGTCTGGGCGGCCAGGCCGGGGCGCTCGCACTGGGCTTCTGCGGCATCGGTCTGCTCGGCAAGCTGATCGCCGACTCGTTCGAAGAGGTGGATGCCGGGCCGGAGCGGGCGCTGTCGGCCACCGGCGCGACGCGCGCACAGGTCTACACGGCGGCCACGCTGCCGCAGGGCCGACGCTCGCTGATCGCGCACACGATGTACATGCTCGACACGAACATCCGCGCGGGCACGCTGCTGGGAGTCGTGGGCGCCGGGGGCGTCGGCTACTATCTGCTGAACGCCTCGCAGGGGGCCAACTACGGGCTGGTCGGCGTCATCGTGCTGCTGGTGTTCGGCGTCGTGCTGGTCGTCGAGGCGCTGTCGATCTGGCTGCGTCGGGTCTTTCGCTGATCTGGTGCAGGCATGGCACTGATCGGTACGGGGCCTGGCGCTGATCGGGTGCAGTCCTGGCGCTGATCTGGCGCAGGTCTGCTGCCGATCTGCGCTGGGCGGTCGCCGATGTCTGTTGCGATCTGCGCGTGAAAACCAATAAACTGAGTAGGTTGCAGATCTTCCACGTCTGCATCGCGTGATGCGGAACCCCGCATCACAGCCGACAAGAGATCTTGGGTGATCGCCATCGGGGCGGTCACGGTACAGGAGGAAACCATGGCAGCAGTCTGCCAGGTGACTGGAGCCACGCCGGGCTTCGGGCACAGCATCTCGCATTCACACCGGCGCAACAAACGCCGATTCGACCCCAACGTGCAGAAGAAGACGTACTTCGTTCCGTCACTGCGTCGCAAGGTCACGCTGAACGTCTCGGCGAAGGGCATCAAGGTCATTGACAGCCGCGGTATCGATGCCGTCGTGCAGGAACTGATCGCTAAAGGGGTGAAGCTCTGATGGCCAAGAAGTCTGATGTTCGTCCCATCATCAAGCTGCGTTCGACCGCCGGCACCGGGTACACCTACGTGACCCGCAAGAACCGTCGCAACAACCCTGATCGCATCGTGCTGAAGAAGTACGACCCGGTCGTTCGCAAACACGTCGAGTTTCGCGAGGAGCGCTAAGAAGCATGGCTAAGAAGAGCAAAATCGCGCGCAATGAGCAGCGCAAAGTGATCGTCGAGCGGTACGCCGAGAAGCGTGCTCAGCTCAAGAAGCAGCTGGTCGACCCCAACTCGACCGACGAGCAGCGCGAAGAGGCCCGCGTCGGCCTGCAGAAGCTGCCCCGCAACGCATCGCCGGTGCGCGTTCGCAATCGCGACGCCATCGACGGTCGTCCCCGCGGCCACCTGAGCGCCTACGGCATCTCTCGTGTGCGCTTCCGCGACATGGCTCACCGCGGTGAGCTTCCAGGTATCACCAAGTCCAGCTGGTAGCCTGATGTTCCGCCGGTCATGCAGCGTTTCGGCGCTCGACCGGCGGATCTCAAGCACAGCACGAACCGTCCGTAGCCAAAATCGAACTGAACACTAGGGAGTACTCATGGCTGACAACACCCTGAACCGCAGCGAGCTCGTCGCTGAGGTCGCGAACAAGACCGGCGAGACCCAGGCCGCTGTGAACGGCGTTCTCGATGCCGTCTTCGCGACCGTCTCAGAGAACATCGCCAACGGCGTCAAGGTGAGCGTGCCCGGCTGGCTCTCAGTCGAGCGCACCAACCGCGCCGCACGCACCGGTCGCAACCCGCAGACCGGCGAGACCCTGAACATCCCCGCCAGCAAGGGTGTCAAGATCTCGGCAGGCAGCAAGCTGAAGGCTGCAGTGAAGTAGCCTTCAACGCTTCGTTCGAAAGGGCGCATCCTCTGGGATGCGCCCTTTCTGCGTCTGCAGGCGGCGTGCGCCGATCAGTGCGAGTCGGCGGGTGGCACTAGGCTGGTGTGGTGCAGCGCAAGACCCTCTTCTCCCTTCTTCTCGGCGTCATCGCCACCGGCATCGGGCTCGTCCTGGCCCTGGTGCACGGCGGTGGGGCCGCGGCCTCTGTGCTGCTCGATCCAGGTGCGGTCGTGCGATGGGGGCTGCCCGCGGTCACAGCGCTGAACAACATCTCGATCAGCGTCACGATCGGCGGCCTGGTCATGGCGGTCTGGGCGCTGTCGCCCGACTGGAAGGGTGCGTACAACCGCTCGCTGAACATCGCGGCGGTGGCCGCTGCAGTGTGGACGATCAGCGGCGCGCTGTCGACCATCCTCACCTACATCTCGCTCGATCCAGACTCCTGGGGGTCTGAGACCTTCGGGGCGCGACTGTGGCTGTTTCTCACGCAGGTGCAGGTCGGTCAGCTGGCGCTCTGGGACATCTGCATCGCCGCCGTCGTCACGGTGCTCGCCGCTGGGGTGCGCAGACAGATCGGCGTGCTCTTCGTGTGCGTCGCCGCGTTCGCCGGGCTGATCCCGCTGGCCTCGGCCGGGCACGCGGCCGGCACCGCAGGGCACAACCAGGCGGTCAGCGCGATGCTGCTGCACCTGGGCGGCGCATCCATCTGGATCGGCGGCCTCGTCGTGCTCGCCGCTGTCTCGCCCAAGCTGGGGCGCCACCTGCGTGCGGTCACCGAGCGGTACTCGTCGCTCGCCCTGGTCTCATTCCTGCTGGTGGCGTTCTCGGGCGTGGTCAACGCCGTGCTGCGCGTCGGCACCTGGGAGCAGCTGTTCGCCACGGCCTATGGCCAGATCGTGCTCTGGAAGGCCGCGGGGCTGATTCTGCTCGGCGCGGCCGGCGCTGTCAACCGCATGCGGCTGATCAGGCGACTCAGCGCGTCAGAGACCGCGAAGCGAGCCTTCGGCTGGATCGTGACCTGCGAATTCGCGCTGATGGGGCTGGTCAGCGGCTTCAGCGCAGCCCTCAGCCGCACGGCGACGCCCATTCCCCAGCAGCTCTCGAGCGACCCCACCCCGGCCGAGCTGCTCACCGGCGAGCAGGTGCCACCCGAGCCGACGTGGCTGACGTACCTGACGGTCTGGCGCATCGACCCGATCTGGCTGGTGGTGTGCGCCTTCGCACTGACGCTGTACCTCGTCGGGGCCTGGCGACTGCATCGTCGCGGCGATCACTGGCCGTGGCATCGCACGCTGCTGTGGAGCATCGGCGTGCTCTTTCTCTTCTGGACGACCAACGGCGCGTTCAACCTGTATCAGACCTATCTGTTCAGCGTGCATATGACCGGTCACATGATGCTCACCATGCTGATTCCGCTCTTCCTGGTGCTCGGCGCGCCGGTGACCCTCTGTATGCGCGCGATCACCCGGCGCACTGACGGCTCGCGGGGCGGCCGTGAATGGATACTCTGGGCCGTGCACAGCCGGTGGGGGCAGTTCGTCGCCGGCCCCGTCGTCGCCGCCTTCATCTTCGCGTTCTCGCTGGTGGTCTTCTATTACACGCCGCTCTTCGGCTGGGCGACGCGCGATCATCTCGGTCATCAGTGGATGATCGTGCACTTCCTGATCAGCGGCTACCTGTTCGTGCAGTCGCTGATCGGCATCGACCCGGGGCCGAATCGTCCGCCGTATCCCGTGCGGCTGCTCTTCCTGGTGGTCACGATGGCGTTCCATGCCTTCTTCGGAATCTTCATGATGATGGGCACGGGCCTGCAGGAGGCCGACTGGTACGGGGCCATGGGGCGCACTTGGGGCGACAGTGCGATTCGCGATCAGCAGATCGGCGGAGCCATCGCGTGGGGGCTGGGCGAGTTCCCGACGATCATCTTGGCGTTGCTGGTCGGCCTGCTGTGGTCGCGCAGCGACGCCAAAGAGCGTCGGCGCGGCGACCGCAATGCGGCCAGAACCGAAGACGCCGAGCTCAACGCCTACAACGAGATGCTGGCCGATCTGCGACACCAGGGCTCTGTCGGCGCCGATGGCATGGGCAAGGCTGCAGATGCCGACGCCGCAGACGCACAGACCTCGAAGGGGCGCAGAGCATGAGCGAACCCGCTGCGAGCGATCGCACGAAGACTGACAGCGTCGAGAGCGCAGATCAGACCGGCGAAGTCGCGACGACCGAGGCGAATCGCGACCGCACAGTCGATGTCGCCGCTGCCGCTGCCGCTGCCACTGCCGCTGCCACCGACAGCGAGTCGACGGGCGACGGTCGAGCCGACCCTGGAGTTGACCCGACGACGGACGCAACCGGGGTGCACCAGAGCGCTGCGGCATCCGCCGAGGGCATCACGCTCACCGGCGAACAGCAGGCCGTCATCGACGCGACCATGCGCGGGCAGAGCGTCTTCGTCACCGGGCGAGCCGGCACCGGCAAGTCGACGCTGCTCGCTCGGCTGATGCGCGAGCTGCCGGGCAAGGTCGTGGTGTGCGCCCCGACCGGCGTCGCGGCGCTGAATGTCGGCGGGCAGACGATCCACTCGCTTTTCGGGCTGCGCGTCGGCGTGCAGGACGTCGCCAAGATCGCGCGCTACATGAGTCGCGAGACGCGCGAGGTGCTCGCCGCGGTCGACACGGTGATCATCGACGAGGTGTCGATGGTGTCGGCCGACCTGCTCGATGCGATCGACCGCAGCCTGCGGCTGGCCAAGAAGCGCAGCCGAACGCCGTTCGGCGGTGCGCAGATCGTGATGTTCGGCGACCCCTACCAGCTGGCGCCGGTGCCGCCGCGCTCGACCGATGAGCGCGCGTTCTACACCGAGCACTATGCGAGTCAGTGGTTCTTCGACGCGCACGTCTGGGCCGAGGCGACGGTGAGCGTCTACGAGCTGACCAACATTCATCGGCAGAACCATGACGGGTTCAAACAGCTGCTGAATGCGGTGCGCGAGGGCACGGTGCCCGACCACTGGATCGCGCGGCTGAACCAGATCGGTCACCGCGACCCCGACCCCGAACAGCCGATCATCACGCTGGCCACCACGAACCGCATCGTCGACGAGCGCAATGCCACCGAGCTCGCGAAGCTTCCGGGGCGCACCAAGGTCGCGCGGGCGCAGATCGACGGCGAGTTCGGCAATGCGTTCCCGGCCGACCCCGAACTCGAGCTCAAGGTCGACGCCCAGGTGATGTTCCTGCGCAACGACCCCGAGGGCCGATGGGTCAACGGGTCGATCGGCAAGGTGGTGAGCATTCGCCCCGACGTGGTCGTCGTCGAGCTCGACGGGCAGGACGTCGAGGTCGAGCCGGTGGTCTGGGAGCGGTACGAGTACACCTTCGACCCCGCCGAGAAGACGATCGAGCAGGACCAGATCGGCGAGTTCACGCAATTCCCCCTGCGCCTGGCCTGGGCGGTCACCGTGCACAAGTCGCAGGGGCAGACCTATGACCGTGCGGTCATCGACTTGGGCGCGCGAGCGTTCAGCCCGGGTCAGACCTACGTGGCGCTCAGCCGTCTGACCAGTCTCGACGGGCTCTATCTGGCCAGGCCGGTCAGGCGTGGCGACATCATCGTCGACCGTCGTGTGCTCGAGTTCATGCGCACGGCGTCGGCCCCGATGTTCTGAACCGCCTGCTGGCACCTGCTGGCGCCTGCTGGCGCACCCGAATCTTCGCAGACCGCACGAAATCTTCGCGAAGACGCCACGGTTCTGCGAGAGAATGAAGAGAGCTGCGAAGATTTCGCAGGCCGCACCTCACCCCAGCCGGTGAATCACATTCTGCGTCTGCTGCTCGGGCGCCCGGGCCAGCAGCGTGTCGAGATTGACGAGGGTGAGCCCGGCGGCGCGCAGATCGCGCAGCAGCTTCGGCATCATCTCCATGGTCGGCTCGTGCACGTCGTGCATCAGCACGATCGACCCCGCCTTCGCCTCGCGCAGAATCTTGTCGTGCACGACGCCCTGCCCGGGCTCCTTCCAGTCGAGCGAGTCGACATCCCACAGCACCAACGGGTGCGGTGACGCCTGCGCGACCGTGTCGTCGTAGAACCCGTACGGCGGCCGCACATGGGCAGGGCGCACCCCGCAGATTCGCTCGACCGCGTCGTCGGTGCGGGTCAGCTGATCGTGCACCTGCGCCGAGGTGAGATCGGTCAGCGCGGGATGATCCCAGGTGTGATTGCACACCGTGTGCCCCTGCGCGATCTCGTCGCGAATCTGCTGCGGATAGATCACGGCGTGCTGTCCCTCGACCATGAACGACGCATGCGATCCGGCGGTGGCGAAGTCGCCCAAGATCGTGTCGGTGTAGTCGCTCGGCCCGTCGTCGAAGGTCACCGCCGCGCATGCGACGAGGTCGGCCGGCGTCGGCCAGACGTACGCGCTGGGGCGCACCGGGCCGTCGGTGCGCGGTTCGGCCTGCGCGCTCTGGTCAGCGTCGAGGGTGCTGACGGCGGATGCCATGGTCGCCTCCGCAGCAAGAGGCGCGGTGAACGACACCTGCGTTCGAGCCGCCTGGGCATCGGTCGCGCCGGCGCGAGCCGGGCCCGACCATGGCATCCGCCCGCCAGCCGCCTGCCGCGCCGCACGGCCGAATGGGGTGCAGTCGTCGTCGCCGACCGCCACACGCACGGTCAGCAGACCGGCTGTGGCCAGGCCGCCGGCCCATCGGCCGCGCTGCTCGTCGGTGAGGCGGCCGGTCTCGACGGCAAAGCGCAGCACGAGCTGCCCGTGGCGGTCGAACGAGACGTCGTCGAGCAGGGTGCCGCGGTCGATCGCGTCGCGCAGCGGATCGTAGCCCGGGGCATCCTTCTTCGATGTGCCGATCGATGCTTCGAGGTCGGAGCCCAAGAGGGTGGCGAGGGATGCGACGGTGCGGCTGCGTCCGGCGTCGGTGAGCAGGCTGGCCCCGGTGCCGGCCGTGCCGCTCGCAATGTCGACGAAGACGCTCTGCCGCTGCTCGAAGAGGGTGCGGTGCACATTGTCGATGGTTGCGGCACGGGTGGCTCGCAGCTGCACGCCGAGCACAGAGCCGGTGGCCTGCGTCGCGTCGCAGCTGACCGCCAGCAGATGCCCGTGCGCCTGCGGTTCGGGAAACTCGGCCCGATCGGTGAGTCTCGAGTCGGCGTCGCTGCGCGTCGAGCCGGGCAGCGGCATGGTGTCGAGCACACTGCCGGCGCTGAAGCCAACGGCCTGTGCGGCGTCGGGGCGGCTCCAGGCCGTGCCCGCGGTCGAGGTGCCGGCGCGCAGGTCGTCAGCGGTGCCGACTGCGTCGGCTGGCGCGACGTACGAGCCGTCGTCGGCATGGCCGGGCACCGGCGTGCGCACCGGGGTGAAGCCGCCGGAACGGGCGTATTCGTGGGCGTAGTCCTGCAGCGCTCGGCGCACCCAGGCCTCGACGCGGCCGTTGAACGCATCCTGCCCGGTCAGCACCGGCCAGCGGCCGGCGAACGACGCCGAGGGGTCGAGCGTGAAGGCGCGCTGCACCCCGAGGCCGGTCACCGCAGTGGTGAGCACGGGCACCGTTTCGCCGAATCCGGCGTCGGCCACCGGCGTGGCGTCGGCGTCGGCCGTGTCGCTGCTCTGCACGAACCCGCGTGCGCCCTGCTGGTGATTCTGCACGGCGGTCACGACGCCCGCGACGACCCCCGAGCCGACGACGAGGGTGCCCGCGACGAATCCGAGAAACTGTCGGCGGGCAAGCTTCGGCTGGTCAGCTGAGGTATCGGCCGAACTGTCGGTCATGTCTGAATCGCCTTTCGACTGCAGAAGCCATTCGAGCGCTGTGGCGGCGCTGTGCATGGCTGCGCGTACACGCGCGCTTGCATACATCAGCGTATCGCGCAGGGCACAATGGAAAGACCGTGCACAGCAGGTGCTCAGGCAACGAATGAGAGCAGAGAACGACGATGGACCTCACACAGGCGCAGACCTGGGTCGAGCTGGTGCCCGCGATGCTCATCGCCGTCGCCCTGCTGCTCGTTCCGGGTGCCGTGCTCGTCCGCGGGCTCGGGCTGCGCGGTATGGCGGTGTGGGGCGCCGCTGCGCCGGTCTCGGTCTCGGTGATCGCGATCAGCGCGATCGTCACTCCCCGGCTCGGTCTGCGCTGGTCGCTGTGGTGTCTGCTGATCGGCTGGGCGGTCGCGCTCGCGCTGGTCGTCGGGCTGCGTCGCGTCATTCGACGGATGCTGACTCGCCGCCCGGCGCCGGTCGCGTCCGGTGCACGGGGCGTCTCGACGGCAGAGAACCATGCGCTGGCCGCATCGAGCGTATCGACGCCCTTGCCCGGGCACGGCGGCTCACGGCTCACGAGGTCGGCCTGGCGTCGCGGTGTGACTCCCGGGCTGCTGGCGCTGATCGCCGCGGTGGCGCTGATCTCGTCGACGTTCTTCACGCTGGTGCCCGACGCCGAGTACATCATGCAACTGTTCGACACCACGTTCCACCTCAACGCCGTGCGCGCGATTCTCGACAGCGGAGATGGTTCGTCGTTGACGCTGTGGTCGATCACGAACAAGGCGAACAACTCAGCGTTCTATCCCGCAGCATGGCACGATGTGGTGGCGCTGGTCGCGCAGCTGAGCGGCATCGGCGTGCCGCAGGCCACGAACGTCGTGGCGCTCGTGGTGAGCGCCGTGGTCTGGCCGCTCGGTGCGATCTGGCTCGCACAGGCCATCGGCGGCCCGAACCTGGCGAGCAGTCTGGCCGGCGGTCTGCTGAGCACGTGCTTTCCCGCGTTCCCCTGGCTCTTTCTGCACTGGGGGCCGCTGTACCCCAACCTGCTGGGCAACTCTCTGATCGCCGCGGCCCTCGCGCTGACGCTGTCGATCTGTCGCCGCCGCCCCGACTCGGTTCGGCACCGCCTGAACGCGACGGCCGCGCTCCTGCTCGCGGTGCCGGGGCTCGCCCTCGCGCACCCGAACTCGCTGCTGGCCGCTGTGGGCTTCGCCGCCATGATCGTCTTCGCCACACTGGGGCCGCAGCTGCGCCGAATGCGGGCCGACAGCGGGCAGGCGGGCGCGGGCGGGGCATCCGCCGAGACGCTCGTCGGCTGGCTGGGCGTGCGCGGCACCCGCATCGCGATCTGGTCGGTCGCGGGCGTGTTCGTGCTGCTCTGGGGCGTGCTGCGCACCGGGCTCGACGTGGCGCCCTGGAACGCGGATGAGAACCTGCTCGACGCGCTGACAGACATCGTGACGAACGGGCCGGTCGACCGCCCCGCGGCCATCGCGGTCAGCGTGCTCGCACTGATCGGGCTGGTGCGCTGCCTGCGCTCACGGCGGTGGTGGCCGCTCATCGTCTTCGGGTTCACCGTGGTGCTGTATCTGGTGGTGGTGGCCTCGCCGATTCCGCTGCTGCGCGACGTGCTCACCGCCGGGTTCTACCGCGACCCGAAGCGCATCGCGGGGCTGACGGTGTTCGGCTTTCTGCCGCTGGCCGTCATCGGTTTCACGACGGTCTGGGCACTGGTGACGATCGCGGTCATGCGCATCGGGCCCAAGCACACCCATCGGCTTTCGCGGTCGGCGCAGGCCATGCGGCGTGCGGTCGTCGGGGTCGTGCTGCTCATGCTGGCCGCGGTGCTCGTGCTGCCGATTCGCAACGGGGCGATCGCACAGGTGGTGAGCTGGGCGCAGCGCGACTACGTCATCGCGCCGACGTCGAAGCTGCTGAACACCGATGAGCGTGATGTGCTCGCGCATCTGCGCGACTATGTGCCGGCGGGGCAGACCGTGCTGGTCGACCCGGGCAACGGAGGTGCGCTCGCCTATGCGTTCGAGAACGTGCCGGTGACGCGCGTGCACATTCTCAGCGATGTGCCTGACGACCTGCAGACGCTGGACTGGCACCTGAGCGATGCCAGTTGGAAGGATCGCACATGCCCGATCGTGCGCGCGAACGATCTGCACTTCGTGCTCGACTTCGGCGACGCGATCGTCGACAACGTGAAGAAGCCCGGGTTGAGCGACATTCCGGCCGAGGTCGGCACGGTGGTGTATTCGCAGGGGAGGGCCCGGCTGGTCGAGCTGACCGGATGCTGGGGGTGATCGGATGCCCGGGGGTGGGCGGCCGTTCTGCGCGATCAGGCGCCGGGCGGAGCTCCGGTGCGAGTGCTGCAGGTGACGGCAGAGAGTGGAGCGGCTGACGGGAATCGAACCCGCGTATCAGGCTTGGGAAGCGTGCGCTCTACCATTGAGCTACAGCCGCATGGTCTGTGACCGCCTGTAAGGGTATCAGAATCGCTGCCCACTCAGCCACCTGCTCTACTCAGTCACCTGCCCACTCGCCACCTGAAACCGCACCCACTTCGACGGTGCTCTCTGCAGTCTCGGTGTTCAATCTGGTGCGTTCTGCAATCTCGGTGTCCACACCGACGAACCGGCAATCTCGACGGGAGCTGAGACATGCCGGTACGCAAAAAATGTGGGAAAGGCCGACAATGACCACAGTTTCTGCACCTCGGCCACGCGCATCTGCGTCTGAGCCGCACGGGGTTCTGCGAGAAGATACTGCGCACGACACCGGGAGACACGGCATGACGCCCAGTGCTGCTGCAGATGCCACTTCACACGGCGCCGTCAGTCGCTGCACGCGTTTCGACAGCAGCGTTGAGCACTTGACCGCCCTGACTGCCCTGACCGCACTTGGTCGCACTTGACTGCACCTGACCGCACCTGAGCCACGCGATGTAACGCGACGTCACACGTCTGGCGTCAGTGCGGCCGCGCAGAATACGATAGAGCCACTATGACCGCAAGCGCGCAGCACGCAGCAGATCGCCGACCCCAGGTCGCGCGGTCGAACGATGCTGCCGTCTCGCCTGAGGTCAGCGCCGAAGAGCGCATCGCCGAGCGCCGCTTCAGCGCGAGCCGCTTCGGCCTGTCGGTCAACGACGAGTTCGACGAGGCCGATGATGCGGCGGATGCCCCGCGCGAGACCGCGGCATCGGTCGCGCCCGCCTGGGACACCCTGCCGAGCGTCGCGGCGCCCACCCTCTCGCTCGAAGTCTTTCCGGCCCGGGGCGTGCCGCAGCTGCGGCGCAACGTCACCGCCGTGCGCAAGCTCCTGAAGCTCGGTCCCGACTTCGTCACGGTCACCTATGGCGCGGCGGGCAGCCGTCAGGCCGGTACGAAAGAGCTGGTCACCTGGATCGCACAGTCAGGCGTGCCCACCTATGCGCACCTCACGTGTCAGGCCACATCTCTGCGCGAACTCGACGAGACGATCGACGAGCTGCTCGAGGCCCGGGTCACCGGCATTCTCGCCCTGCGCGGTGACGCGCGAGACGACGGCAGCGGTCTGGTGCTGCCGCACGCCACCGATCTGATCACACGTGTTCGGCAGCGTGCCGAAGCAGCGGGGCAGCGCATCCGCATCGTCGTCGCGGCGTTCCCGACGGGGCATCCCGACAGCCGCGATCTGCGTGAAGACGCCGAGAACGTCGCACGAAAGCAGCAGGCCGGCGCCGACTTCGCGATCACCCAGCACTTCTTCGACGCCGAAGACTACACACGCTTTCTCGACCTGGTCGCCGCAACGGGTGCGACGCTGCCGATTGTTCCCGGTCTCACCCCCACGACCACGGTGCGCCGTCTCGAGCGCATCTCAGAACTCTCCGGGCTCACGCCCCCGCCTGCGCTCGCCGCAGCGCTCCAGGCCGCCCCGGACGCACAGACTCGCCGCGACATCGCGGTGCAGAACACAGTTGAGCTGGCTGAGAAGCTGGCGCGAGCCGGAGCCCCGGGCATACAGCTGTTCACCATGAATGACGAGCCGACCGCGCTCAGGGTGTTCGACGCTCTCAGCACTTCGCCTGCAGGCGCGCTCGGCCAGAACACAGGAAGAGAACCATGGCTACTCAACACACAGGGGCCGGCCTTGAAGGCGGCACTGCACTAGGCTACCCGCGCATCGGGCGCAGCCGACAGCTCAAGAAGGCGCTCGAGCGCTACTGGAGCGGCCGCATCGAGGCTCAGGAGCTCGCCGAGACGGCAGCAGAGATCCGCGCGACCAACTGGCGCCGTCTGCACGACCTCGGGTTCGAAGCGCACAACGCCAGCATTCCCAGCGACTTCTCGTACTACGACCAGGTGCTCGACGCCACCGTGCTCGTCGGCGCCCTGCCCAAGCGCTTCGACCAGTGGGTCGACGAAGACGGCAGTCTGAGCCTCGACGGGTACTTCGCCGCAGCCCGCGGCGTCGACCGCGTGCAGCCGCTCGAGATGACCAAGTGGTTCGACACCAACTACCACTACCTCGTGCCCGAGATCGGGCCCGACACGACTTTTCGCCAGGGCAGCGACCAGCCGGCTCTGCTCTTCGCCGAGGCGCTCTCGCACGGCTTCGTGACTCGCCCGGTCATCGTCGGCCCGGTCACGCTGCTGGCGTTGGCGAAGCCGACGGCCGATGCGCCTGAGGGCTTCGACCCGCTCGACCGCCTCGACGACCTGCTGCCGGTCTACGCCGAGGTGCTCGCCGGCCTCGCCGAGCTCGACGCGCCCTGGGTGCAGCTCGACGAGTCGGCCCTGGTCAGCGAGCTGCTGCCCAGCGACCGCCCGAAGCTCATCGCCGCAGCGAAACACGCCTACGACGTGCTCGGCGCGCTCGAGAATCGCCCGCAGATTCTCGCCCAGGCGTCGTATGCCGCTCTCGATGAGGCACTGCCCGCACTGGCCGAGGCCCCGATCGAGGGCGTCGCGCTCGACCTGGTCGAAGGCGGCGTGCCTGCCGCCGACGCCCCCGGCGTGACCGGGCTGCGAGACAAGGTCGTGGTCGCAGGTGTGATCAACGGTCACAACATCTGGCGTGCCGATCTGGATGCCGCGCTTGCGAAGCTCGAGGAGCTGCGCCCGTTGGCCGGCAGGGTCGTGGCCTCGAGCTCGACGTCGCTGTTCCACGTGCCGCACACGCTCGACGACGAGTCGAAGCTCGGCGACGAGCTGCGCTCCTGGCTGGCCTTCGCCGCCGAGAAGGTCGTCGAGATCGTCACGCTCGCACGCGCCTACGACGGCGACAAGGCCGGGGTGCAGGCAGCGTTCGACGAAGCGGCTGCCGCCCTTGCATCCCGCGCTCAGCATGCCGGAGTGCACCGCCCCGAGGTGGGTGCGCGCATCTCTGCCCTCACCGACGCCGACTTCTCGCGCACGCCGTATGCCGAGCGCGCCAAGGTGCAGCAGGCCGAGCTCGGCCTGCCGCTGCTGCCGACGACCACCATCGGGTCGTTCCCGCAGACGCCTGAGATTCGTCGCACGCGCTCGCAGTTCACGAAGGGCGAGATCGACGAGGCCGCCTACAACGAGCAGATCAAGGGCCATATCGCCGATGTCGTGAGGCTGCAGGAAGAGATCGGGCTGGACGTACTCGTGCACGGTGAGGCCGAGCGCAACGACATGGTGCAGTACTTCGCCGAGAACTTCGAGGGCTTCGACGTCACCGAGAACGGCTGGGTGCAGTCGTATGGCTCACGCTGCACGCGACCGAGCATCCTCTGGGGCGACGTCGTGCGCCCGAAGCCGTTCACGGTCGAGTGGATCAGCTATGCGCAGTCGCTCACCGAGAAGCAGGTCAAGGGCATGCTCACCGGCCCGGTGACGATTCTGGCCTGGTCATTCGTGCGCGACGATCAGCCGAAGGGCGTCACCGCTGACCAAGTCGCCCTGGCACTGCGCGACGAGATCGCCGACCTCGAGGCCGCAGGCATCGACATCGTGCAGGTCGACGAGCCGGCCATCCGTGAGCTGCTGCCGTTGAAGCGCGCCGACCACGCCGACTACCTCAAATGGTCGGTCGGGTCGTTCCGCCTCGCGACCGCCGGCGCTGCCGACCGCACGCAGATCCACACCCACCTCTGCTACTCGGAGTTCGGGCAGGTCATCGACGCCGTCGACGGGCTCGACGCCGACGTGACCTCGGTTGAGGCAGAGCGTTCGAAGATGGACATCGTGCGCGACATCAAGGCAGCGGGCTTCAGCCGCGGGGTCGGCCCGGGCGTCTATGACATCCACTCGCCGCGTGTGCCCACAGAGACCGACATCGAGGGTCTGCTCGACATCGCGCTCGAGTCGATTCCCGACCAGCTGCTGTGGGTCAACCCCGACTGCGGGCTGAAGACGCGCCGCTACGAAGAGGTCGTGCCGGCGCTGACCGACATGGTCGCCGCAGCCCGTGCCGAGCGCGAGAAGCTCGGCGTCGAGGCCTGAACGTCGGCCGGCCGTCTGATGGGCTGAGATGAACGCAGGGCCGCGGCCCCCGAAGGTGGGGTCGCGGCCCTGCGTGTCTGTGTCTGGCGGATGCGGCGGGGCGTCAGCCCTGCGGACCTGCAGTCAGATGCTGGTGCCGAGGCGGGACGTCCCCGTTTCAGAGCTTGAGCCCGAGCCCGAGCCGCTGCCGTACTGGCCCAGGTCTCCGAGGTCTCCCAAGTCTCCGTACTGCTCGTTGAGATCTTTCAACTGCTTGCCCAGGTCGCCCAGTCCCGGCACGTCGACCTTCATATTGCTGGTGTCGATGCCCGAGATCTTCCAGCTGCCGCCCTCTTTGATCAGCTTGTAGTCGTAGGTGCCCGAGACGGTGACCTTCGAGAGGCCAGAGCCCGACTCGCCGTCGATGGTGTAGGTCACCGTCGCCGAGTCTCCGGTGATGCTCTCAGACGAGAAGTCGTTCGAGACCTTCAAACCGTCAGTGCCGTCAGTGCCGTCAGCGCTGGTGCTGCCGCCCAAGCCGCTCGGCAGCTTGCCGATCTGGCTGCAGCCGGTCTTGACCTGCGAGGCCATCGACGAGGTGTAGTACTTGGCCGCGCTGTCGCAGTCACCAGATGCCGCAGCGGCGATGGCATTCGCGACGACCTCTTTCGGGCCGCTCGCCGCGCTGCCGACCAGCGCGAAGAGCCCCACTCCCACACCGGCCAACACCACGACGGCCGCCACGACGATGCCGATGATCAGACCCGTCTTGCTCTTGCGGGGCACGGGCGCCCCGTAACCGGGCACCCCGGCCTGCTGGTCGGGCGCGGTGTGATCGGTCCACTGTGTGCCGTCCCACCAGCGCAGTCGGCCGGTCTGAGACGGGTCGGGATACCAGTTCGCCGGTGGAGTCGTCGGATTCTCAGGGGGAACGGAACTCATCGTGATCCTTCTCATCTGGCGAACGGGGCGGACGGCATAAGCGTCACTGGGGCACAGTGTATCGAAGGAGGGCGGTCTGACGGGCATCGCATATGACTGCATTCCTGCGCTACGGCACTCGGAACGGTCATACTGAAAGCAGCACCGTGCCGGTCTGATCGGAGCGATCAGTCTGTGACAGAGACAGGAAGAGACCATGGCTCACAAGAGAACTCTCACCCCGCACAGCGAGGTCACCGCCGGCGAGCGAATCAGCGGGTGGCTGAAGAAGACCTGGCCTGCGCTCGTGCTTGTCGTGCTCGCACTGATCTTCATCTTCCAGAACACCTCGGCGGTGACGCTGGTGCTCTTCGGCATGCAGATCAGCGGCTCGTTCTGGATCTTCACGGTGATCCTGCTGCTCATCGGCATTCTGATCGGCTGGCTGCTGGGCCGCGGCGGCAAGACGGGCAGCAAGAGCTGAGCGCCGGTCTGCGACGGCGCATCTGTCTGCTCTCAGCCGGGCGGGTCGTGAGCGGCCGCGTGACGGATGCGTGCGCACGGCTCGGTACAATGAACCCTCGATGACGAGCCGCGCACCGAAGACGCATTCTGCCGAGACGATCGCCGCGCCTCGGACGACGAGCCTCGCGACCGCCGTCGGCCGCATCGCCGCACGGCCGAGCCTGCTCATCGTGGCGTTCCTCGTGGTTCACCTCTGGCTCGCGCTGAGCGGTCGGCAGCAGTACGGTGCGCCCTTCGGAGACGTCACCAGCGTCTATCATCTCTGGTCGTTCGACACGGTTCGCTACGGCACCTGGTACGGCATCACCGACCCGTGGGTCTACCCGGCGCTCGCACTCGTGACGATGCTCCTGCCGCTGACGCTCTGGGCCGCGACCGGCCTGGACTACACGTTCAGCTGGCTGATCATGGTCACCCTGCTCAACGTCGTCGCGCTCGGTGTCTTCACCGAGGGGTTCCGCAACGCCCGGCGCATGCGCGCCGCCTGGTGGTGGGCGGCATACCTGCTGCTGCTCGGGCCGGTCGCCCTGGGCCGGGTCGACACGGTCGCGCTCGCCCTCGTGATCATCGCGCTGTCGCTGCTCGAGCATCGTCCGGCGCTCACCGGGCTGCTGCTGGCCGTCGGCGCCTGGGTCAAGGTGTGGCCGGCGGCCGTGCTCGCGGCTGCCGTCGCCTCGTTCTGGGGTCGGGGCCGGCGGATGCTGGGCGAGCTGATCGCTCCCGGCGTCGCGTTGACCGGCGCCCTCGCCGCGGTCGCAGCCGTCGCATCCCTCGTCAGCGGTCGAGGTCTCGCCGGTATCGGCAACCTGCTCGGCTTCGTCGGAGGCCAGGCCTCGCGCAATCTGCAGATCGAAGCGGTCGGTGCGACCGTGGGGCTCTGGCAGGCGCGTTCCGGCGACGGCGCGGTCGTCTACAACCACGAGATCTACACCAACGAGCTGATCAGCGCGTCGTCGCCCGTCATCGCGACGACGGTCACGGTGCTGATGGGTGTCCTGGCCTTGGCGATCGCCCTGCTCGCCTGGCGGCTGCAGCGCGCCGGCGTCGATCGGCTGCGGGTGTTCGCCTGGACGACGCTCGCCCTCGTGGTGACCTTCATCGTGTGCAACAAGGTGGGATCGCCCCAGTTCGAGGTGTGGCTGGTGGCCCCCGTGCTGCTGCTCGCTGCGGTGCGCGCGCCGCGCTGGTGGGTGCCGATGGTGCTGTCGTCGATGATCGCAGTGCTCACCCAGGTGATCTATCCGTCATGGTACGGCTATCTGCTGAACCTGAGCGCGTGGATGCTGTGGGTGATCACCGTGCGCAACCTGCTGCTGGTCGTGCTGCTGATCTGGGCTGTGGCCGAGCTCAGGCCGCGAGGATGCGTTCGAGCTGCGCCCCGATCGCCTCTCGCTCGATGAGGAACGAGTCGTGCCCGTAGGGGGAGTGCACCACGACCGCCTCGTCGCCCGCGATGTGCGTGTGCAGCCCGGCTACGATGGCATGCTGCTCGTCGATGCCGTAGAGGCGGTCGGAGTCAATGCCGACGACGAGTGACTTCGCCGTGATCCTGCCGAGCGCCTCGGTCACGCTGCCGCGGTCGCGGCCGATGTCGTGCGAGTTCATCGCCTCGAGCATGGTGACGTAGGTGTTCGCGTCGAAACGTCGGGTGAACTTGTTGCCGTGGAAGTCGAGGTACGACTCGATGGCGAAGCGCCCGCCCTTGCCCAGCGGCGAGACGCCGGACTGCGCCGAACGGCCGAAGCGGGTGTTGAACTCCTCGGCGCTGCGATAGCTGGTGACGGCCACTCGGCGGGCGAGAGCGAGCGAATGCCACGGGCCACGCCCCTCGGGCAGGTCGTAGTAGTCGCCGCCGAGGTAGTCGGGGTCGCTGCGGATCATGTCGACCTGCACTGAGTTCACCGCGATGCGGTCGGCGCTGGTGACCGCCGGCGCGGCGATCACGATGAGTCGTTCGACCTCGTCGGGGTACATGACGGCCCACTCGAGCGCCTGCATGCCGCCCATCGACGGGCCGATCACGGTGTGCCAGCGGTCGATGCCGAGGGTGGCCGAGAAATTGTGGCTGGCGTGCACGATGTCGCGGATCGAGACGTACGGGAACTGCGAGCCCCACGGCTGGCCCGAGGGGCGCATCGTGCTCGGTCCGGTTGTGCCCTGACAGCCGCCGAGCACGTTCGCACACACCACATAGAAACGGTCGGTGTCGATCGGGCGGCCGGGGCCGATCTGATCGGCCCACCAGCCGGCGGTGCGATGGCCGAGCTCGCGCACGCCGGCGACGTGGCTGTCGCCTGTCAGCGCATGCAGGATCAGCACGGCGTTGCTGCGCTCGGCGTTCAGCTCGCCCCAGGTCTCGTACGCGACGCGTACGCAGTCGAGGTGCCCGCCGAACTCGAGATCCTGCTTGCCGACGTGCACGAACTGGCGGCGCCCGGGGGGATCGCCGACCAGCCAGGCTCCAGTGACCGGGGGTTTGCCGGTGACCCGGGCGATCATGCGGTCGGTGACTGGCGAGAAGAGGTCACTGTCGTTGTCTCGCGCGCGATCGATGCGGTGCGAGTGTGCTCGGCCGTCGCCGTACTGCTGCATGTGAAGGCCGCCTCTGCCGAATGGGTGAATCATCGCATTTTACCAACTCGGCCGATCTGCGCCAGGGCAGCATCTAGGATGTTCTGCATGACACCAGCGACTCCTGAACCGCAGGCATCCCATCCCACGCTCAGTGCGAGCGTCGTCGAGATCGACGAGACCGACGTCGGCGGGCGCACAGCGCTCGTGACCGGCGCCAGCAGCGGCATCGGGCGCGCGACGGCGGCGCTGCTGCGCGAGCACGGCTGGCAGGTCATCGCCGTGGCTCGACGTGCCGAGCGGCTCGACGAGCTGGCGGCGCAGACCGGGGCGATTCCGTTCGCCGCAGATCTGACGTCGCCGGCCGAGGTGCAGGCCCTCGCCGAATTCGTCGACGAGCACGGGCGGCTCGACGCACTGCTGAACATCACCGGCGGCGCCATCGGCGTCGACCCGGTCGAGCGCGGCCGCGTCGAAGACTGGGTGCAGATGTACGAGATCAACACCGTGGCGACGCTGCGCGTGACGCAGGCGCTGCTGCCGGTGCTGCGACGCACCGCTGCCGATCATGGCTGGGCCAGCATCCTCACGCTGACCTCGACGGCCGGCCTGGGAGTCTACGAAGGCGGGGGCGGGTACACCGCCGCCAAGCACGCCGAGCAGGCGCTCGTCGACACGCTGCGACTCGAGCTCAACGGGGAGCCGATCCGCGTCATCGCGATCGCGCCGGGCCTGGTGCACACCGAGGAGTTCTCGCTGAAGCGACTGCACGGTGACCATGCGAAGGCCGACAGCGTCTACGCCGACGTGGATCATCCGCTGAGCGCCGAGGACGTCGCGCTGGTGAACGTGCAGACGATCGAGCTGCCGCCGCACATCAACCTCGATCTGGTCGTGGTGCGACCGGTCGCGCAGTCGGCCCAGCACAAGCTGTATCGCGGCCCGCTGCGGCCGAAGCTGTCGTGACCGAGACTCGACCGCATCCGGTCGCCGACCTCGTCGACCCGTCATGGGCGCCGGTGCTCGAGCCTGAGACCGAGCGCATCGCGCATATCGGGGAGTTCCTGCGTGGCGAGGTCGCCGAGGGGCGCCACTACGCTCCCGGCGGCCCCAATGTGTTCCGCGCCTTTCAACAGCCGCTCGACGCCGTGCGGGTGCTGATCGTGGGGCAGGATCCGTACCCGACGCCCGGCCATGCGATGGGCCTCTCGTTCTCGGTGCGGCCAGACGTGCGGCCGGTGCCGAAGTCGCTGCAGAACATCTTCACCGAGCTGCACGACGACATCGGGGCACCGACGCCGGCGAACGGTGACCTCACTTCGTGGGAGCAGCAGGGGGTGATGCTGCTGAACCGCGTGCTCACCTGCGAGCTCGGGCGCCCCGCCTCACATCGCGGCATCGGGTGGGAACAGGTCACCGAGCGGGCCATCCGGGCGCTCGGCGAGCGCGATCGTCCGCTGGTCGCCATCCTCTGGGGGCGAGACGCGCGCAGCGCGGCGCCCATGCTGCCGAACGCGCATCTGATCGAATCTGCGCACCCGAGCCCGCTCTCGGCCTACCGCGGCTTCTTCGGGTCGCACCCGTTCAGCCGTGCCTCTGCCTGGCTGCAGCAGCAGGAGGGGCACGGCGTCGACTGGGCGCTGCCCGCCTGACCGCTCTGTTACGAAGTGCGACGGCTCGTTCGTCGGGATGTCGCACGTGCTCGATAGGCTGCGACTGACGCGCCGTTCGGCGTGTGCGAACAGACCGGCGGAAGGCATCACGACATGGCTGAGATCCACGACAGCATTCTCGATACGATCGGCAACACCCCACTGGTGCGCCTGCACCGGCTGCCGGGTGACCGTGGCGCCGAGGTGCTGGCCAAAGTCGAGTTCACCAACCCCGCAGGCAGCGTCAAAGATCGTCTCGCATCGGCGATCGTCGAGGCCGCCGAGCGCAGCGGCGAGCTGAAGCCCGGCGGCACCATCGTCGAGGGCACCAGCGGCAACACCGGCATCGGCCTGGCCTTCGTGGGCGCGGCCAAGGGCTACCGCGTCATTCTCACGATGCCCGAGACGATGTCGGTCGAGCGCCGGGTGCTCGCCCGCGCGTACGGCGCCGAGATCGTGCTCACCCCCGGCTCAGAGGGCATGAAGGGCGCCGTCGCCAAGGCGAAGGAGCTCGTCGAGCAGAGCGACAACGCCATTCTCGCCAGCCAGTTCGCCAACCCGGCCAACGTGGCCATCCACCGCGCCACCACCGGCCCCGAGATCGTCGAGGCGACCAAGGGCCGAGTCGACTACTTCATCGCCGGCATCGGCACCGGCGGCACCCTGACCGGCGCCGGTCAGATCATCAAGGCGGCCAACCCCGACGCCAAGGTGATCGGCGTCGAGCCCAGCGATTCGCCGATTCTCAACGGAGGCAAACCCGGACCGCACAAGATTCAGGGTATCGGAGCGAACTTCGTCCCCGACGTGCTCGACACCGAACTCTATGACGAGATCATCGACGTGGAGTTCTCGGATGCCACGGTGATCGCACGTGCACTGGCCAGTGAAGAGGGCATCCTCGCCGGCATCTCGGCGGGGGCCGCGACGTGGGCGGCGCTCGAGGTGGCCAAACGCCCCGAGGCGGCGGGCAAGACCATCGTGGTGATCATTCCCGACTTCGGTGAGCGCTACCTGTCGACGTCGCTGTACAGCGACCTGCTCGACTGAGTCGAAGACACTGAGGCGAAGATGTCGGTCGTAACCGGAGCCGCAGCCGCTGAGGCGATTGACGACGTCGACGGCTCAGCGGCTAGAGTCGTGGGCGTGTTCAGCAGACTCCGGGAAGATCTCGACAACGCTCGTCGACATGATCCTGCGGCGCGGTCGGCGGCCGGCATCTTCTTTCTCTACTCTGGCCTGCACGCCATCTGGAATCATCGTCTCGCGCACTGGCTGTGGAACCACCGTGCGAAGGGCCTCGCCCGGTTCGTCTCGCAGCTGAGCCGCTTTCTCACCGGCGTCGAGATTCATCCGGGCGCCCGAATCGGGCGTCGCTTCTTCATCGATCACGGCATGGGCGTGGTCATCGGCGAGACGGCTGAGATCGGCGACGACGTCATGATCTATCACGGGGTGACGCTCGGCGGCACCAGCCTGGCGGCCGAGAAGCGGCACCCGACCATCGGCGATCACGTGCTGATCGGCGCGGGAGCCAAAGTGCTCGGTCCGGTGACCATCGGCTCGCACAGCTCCATCGGGGCCAACGCGGTGGTGGTCAAGAGCGCGCCGCCAGACTCGCTGCTGGTCGGCATTCCGGCCAAGCCGCGCCCGCGTCCACAGACCCCACCACGCGGCGACCGGAGCATGCGCGACGGGGCCAGAGCGGCATCCGCGCACCGTGCCTCGAGCGACGGGCGCGCCGTCTGGTCGACGGTGCCGGGGCGCTCGTCGGCGAACGTCGAACCCGAAGACATGGAGCAGTTCCGCGACCCTGCGATGTACATCTGAGGGGTCGCGTCTGGCTCGGCGAAAGCCCTGCGGTTCGTATACTACGAGATGGCGCCGGAACCGACGCCAGAGGTGTGGCCTGGCATTCGGGTCGACCGATATGTCAGGAGCGCAGCCCATGAACGCAAACGATCAGTCACTCAGTGATCTGCAGCCGGTCATCCTCGGCGCCGACATCGGCGTCTACGCCTTGGCCCGGGCGTTCCACCGTCAGTACGGCGTCAGGTCGATCGTGATCTGCGGCGCCGTCACCGGTCCCATCGCCGACTCGCGCATTCTCGAGACGAGAGTGATCGGCGACAGCCACGACGAACAGCAGCTCGTCGCCGCACTGCTCGAGGTCGTCGCCGAGCTGCCCGAGCGGCGTCTCGTGCTGCTGGCGAACTCCGACTTCTTGGTCAGCGTCATCGTGCACAATCGCGCGGTGCTCGAGAAGCACTATGTCGTGCCATTCCTGTCGGCCGAGCTGCTCGACGAACTCAGCGACAAGGCGCGCTTCGCCGAGCTGTGCGAACGCACCGGCGTGGGCACGCCGCGCACCATCGTCCAGGATTTCGCGAACGCCGGTTCGGACGACTGGCAACCGGTGCCCGTCGACTTCGACTACCCGCTGATCGCGAAGGCGTCGAGCAGCGCCGAATACGAGAGAGTCGAGTTCGACGGCAAGATGAAGGTCTTCGAGATCGGCTCGCCCGACGAGCTCGATCGCCTCTGGCGGTCCCTGCGCGACGCCGGTTTCCGCGGTCGCTTCGTGGTTCAAGAGCTGATTCCCGGCGACGATACGCAGATGTGGTCGGTGACCGCCTATGTCGACCGCCACGGAACGGTGAGCATGGCATGCTCGGCGCACGTGCTGCTCGAAGAGCACACCCCGGCCAGCCTGGGCAACCCCTGCGCGATGATCACGGTGCGCAACGACGAGATGCTCGACCAGGCGCGGCGACTGCTGGACGCCTCGGGATATGTCGGGTTCGCGAACTTCGACATCAAAGTCGACCCGCGCGACGGCTCGCAGCGCTTTCTCGAGGTCAACCCGCGCATCGGGCGCAACAACAACTATGTGCTCGCCGCCGGTGCGAACCCGGCGGAGTTCCTGGTGCGCGACTGGGTGCTCGACGAAGAGGTCGCGCCGGTCGTCGCCGAGCGTCGCGTGCTGTACACGATTCTGCCGAAGGGACTGCTGCTGAAGTATGTTCGCGATGCAGAACTGCGCGATCAGGTCGAGGAGCTCTACCGGCAGCGTCGCGTTGTGCACCCGCTGGTCTACCGCGCCGATCGCAGCATGAGGCGAAACTGGTACATTCTGCTGGCCAAGGTCAATCAGCTGCGAAAGTTCAGGCGGTATTATCCGGCTCCATCGGCATCGGGGTTCTGAACCGGGGGAGTGCCGCGGGTGCTCGACGGTCGCCGTTGACGGCCGAGCACACGTGCGATGAGGAGGTCAGCGACCCTGCTCGCCGGTGAGGTCGACCGAATGCGCGTCTTCGGGGCGCACGACGGGGAGCACCTCGGTGATGGGCGCGCGGGGGATCGGGCCGCCGGTGCGCTTGGGGATGCGGTCGCGCAGATACGTGATCTCGGTGTAGCCGTGGGGTGCGGGCCTGCCGTCGGGGCCGAGGTTCACGAACACGATCTCGTTGATGGTGAGAATCGTCTTGCGCGTGATCATGTTGCGCACGATGCAGCTCATCGTCAGCGAGGTGCGGCCGAACTTCGTGGCGACCAGGCCCATCTCGATCAGATCACCCTGCCAGGCGCTCGAGACGAAGTTGATCTCAGAGTAGAACTTCGTGACGCAGCGTTCGTTGCCGAGCTGCACGATCGCGTAGATGGCGGCCTCTTCGTCGATCCATTTGAGCAGCGACCCGCCGAAGAGCGTGCCGTTCGCATTGAGATCTTCGGGGCGCACCCAGCGTCGGGTGTAGAAGTTCATGTGGTGGCGATTGCCCAGCGGCCGATCGTCGTAGCTCTCGGCGTCATGGGCGTCGAAGGCGGCGCCGGTGCCGCCTCGCCGCGAGGAGGCGTCGTGGTCGGGAGTGTGTGCGTTCATGCGGTTAAACCTAGCCCACGCAGATGACGCCCTGATGAAGTCTCCGGCTGGCGGTGCGCCCCGACATGCGTCGCGGAGCACCGCTGGCGATCGGAGGTGACATGCCGGTGAGCGTATATCATCATCGGCCGGTGCGGCGCTTCTCAGCAGCACGTGCTTGAATCGTTGGCATGACCGCTGAGCAGACGACACAGACGCATGTGCTGACCACTGTGACCGGCCACCTCGGTGAGATTCTGCTCAACCGTGAGAGGGCCATCAACGCGCTGACCGCTGACATGATCGCGACTATTCACAGCCAGCTCGACGCCTGGATCGACGACGACCAAGTACAGGCGGTGCTGATTCGCGGCGCCGGCGCGCGGGGGCTGTGCTCCGGAGCCGACATTCGGGCGCTCTCGCAGGCGTCCGCCTTCGAGCGCTATGACTTCTTCGACGCCGAATACTCACTCGACCTCTGCATCGCCCGGTATCCCAAGCCTGTCGTGGCCTTCATGGACGGCATCACGATGGGTGCGGGCGTCGGCATCAGCGCGCACAGTGCGTTCCCCGTGGTCACCGAGCGCTCTCGCGTGGCGATGCCCGAAGTGCGCATCGGGCTGATGCCCGATGTCGGCGCGACCTGGCTGCTGGCTCGGGCTCCCGGCCGTCTCGGCCACCTGCTCGCCTACACGGCGGGAGAGATGACCGGCTCCGATGCGATTGCGATGGGCTTCGCCGGTCATTTCGTTCCGAGCGACTACCTCGGTGACGTCGTCGACGGGCTGATCGCCGGAGTCGGCACCGGCGGCGAGGCCCGTGAGAACACGCGACGGGTCATCACCAGGTCGGCGGTGGAGGCGCCTGCTTCGGCCCTGGCGCGCAACCGGGCCGGCATCGACGAGGCCTTCGCCGACACGTCCCCGTCGAAGGTGATCGCGGCGCTGCACGATCACGGCGAAGACGACGCCGACGAGACCGCCGATCTGATCGCTGGCATGTGCCCGTTCTCGCTGATCGTGACCGAGCGTGCACTGCAGATGGCGGCCGAGAGCACGCTCGAGCAGGTGTTCGAGACCGATCTGCGGCTGTGCAGCGGCCTCACGGCTCGGCCTGACTTTCGCGAGGGGGTGCGGGCGCAGGTCATCGACAAAGATCGCAACCCCGTCTGGAACCCCTCTCGTCTCACAGACGTCGACCCTGCCGACGTCGACGCGCTCTTCGGTGCCCCGGCGAGCTGACACTTGTGTGCGGCGTGCGGCGCTGCCACCATTGAGGCATGTGTGCCCGCTCATCCCTGCCCGTCGGGGGCGAGACCATCGTGCAGGTGCGCGACCTCGGCGTCACCTATCCGGAACGCGCTCAGGCCGCGCCTGACGGCGTCGCCTTCGACCTGCACACCGGTGAGGTCGCCCTGCTGCTCGGGCCCTCCGGTGCGGGCAAGTCCACGCTGGCGCTCACACTCGACGGGCTGATCCCCCATGAGGTGTCGGCGACGGTCGCCGGCTCGGTGACCGTGGCGGGCACTGATGTCGCCGGTGCCCGTGTCGCGCAGTTGGCCACAGATGTGGCGATGGTCTTTCAAGATTCTGACGCGCAGATCGTCGCCGCCACCGTGCTCGACGAGGTCTGCTTCGGTCTCGAGAACCTGCAACGGCCTCGCGAAGAGATCCTGCGCTCGGCCGAGCGTGCGCTGCGCCGTGTGGATCTGTGGGATCGCCGCCGCGACGACCCCGGCGACCTCAGCGGGGGAGGCCGCCAGCGGCTGGCCATCGCCTGCGCCCTGGCACTGGGGTCGCGGGTGATCGTGCTCGACGAGCCCACCGCGAACCTCGACCCGCAGGGTGTGGTTGACGTCTACACGGTGCTCAGTGAGATCGCCGCCGAGCGCAGCCGCGCCATCCTGCTGATCGAGCACAACCTCGACGAGGCGATGAGCGTCGTCGATCGGGTGATCGTGCTCGACGCGGCCGGGCGCGTGCGGTTCGACGGGCCCACGCGTGGCATCCTCGAGAACCATGCCGGCGAGATCGACCGACTCGGCGTCTGGCTGCCGGTCTCGACGGTGGCCGGTCGGCGGCTCGGGGTGAGACCGCTGCCGCTGACTCCGGCCGAGCTGACGGCCGCGGTGGATGCCGGGGTCGCCTCCGGTGCGCTGCCGGCCGAGCCGAGGGCGGCGGCACAGACGGTGACTGCTGGCCCCGTCCTCGGCCCAGACGGAGCCGGTGCGGTGCTCGACGTGCGGCATCTGAGCGCATACGCTCACGGACGCGGCCAGCCGCTCGTCGACCGTGTCTCGCTGCAGGTGCCCCGCGGCTCGTTGACGGCGATCGTGGGCCGCAACGGCGCGGGCAAGACGACGCTGCTGCACCGTCTGGCCGGAGTGGTGTCGCCGCCGAGGGGCAGCGTGCGAATACATTCAGACCGGGGCATGCTCGATGTGGCGACGGCCTCGCCCAGACGTCTGGCGCGTGAGGTCGGCTTCGTCTTTCAGAACCCGGAGCATCAGTTCATCACACCGACCGTGGGCGAGGAGCTCGCGCACGGCCTGCGTCTGCAGGGGCTCGGCGAGCCCGAGATCGAGGCGCGAGTCACCGCGATGCTGCGGCGCCTCGGTCTCGGAGACCTTCGCGAGGTGCACCCGTATCTGCTCTCGGGAGGGCAGAAGCGCCGCCTCTCGGTGGGCACCGCGCTGATCGCCGGCGCACCGGTGCTCTGCCTGGACGAACCCACCTACGGGCAGGATCAGGCCCGGGCAGCCGAGCTCGTCGCGCTTCTGGCCGAACTCGTGAACGCGGGGTCGACCGTGGTGATCGTGACCCACGACATGCAGCTCGTGACTGAGCAGTCGACCCATGTCGCGGTCATGAACGACGGTCGGCTCGAGGCCTTTGGCCCGACCGCCGAGGTGCTGGCCGGCGACGCACTGGAACGCGCCGGTCTGCTGCGACCGCCGCTGGCACGAGCAATGAGCGCGGTGGTGTCTCCCGCCTGGCACGGGATCACCCGTCTGCAGCAGATCGAGCAGCTGCAGACGGGTGTGGCCGACGAAGACGAGGTCTCTGCGCCGACCGTGGCGAACGCGAGCCGACCGTCAGCGCCCCTGCCGCTGCCGAGCCGAGAGGACGCAGCATCCGTCGAAAAGCGGCCACGTCGTCGGCCACGGCCGCGCCCGACGACGACCAGCATGTTCGACCCGGCCGTTCCGGCGTCTGACCGACCCCGATGGGCTCCACTGGCCACGCTCAACCCGGTGGCCAAGCTGATCGCGATGCTGCCGCTGACCGTCGTCGCCCTCGCACTGCGCGACATCGGCGCGCTGCTCGGCGCGCTGACCGTGGTGCTGCTCGTCGTCATCGTCGGATCCGGTGCGGGCTGGCGGCGACTGATCGCGGTGATTGGCGGCATCGTGGTCGGCATCTCGGTGCTCTCGGTCAGCGTCGGTCTGTGGATGGACCCGGCTGCTGCCGAGCAGCAGCAGACGCTCTGGCAGATCGGCGACTGGCGGTTCACGACAGGCATGTGGCTGACCGGCCTGGGCGTCACGCTGCGCGTCGGCACCGTGGCGGCGCTCGGCATGCTGCCGGGGCTGACGGCGACTGGAGTCGACACGATTCGAGCACTGGTGCGTCGACTGCACGTGCCGTATCGGCTGGGCTACACGGCGCTGGCCGCCTACAGGTTCGTGCCGCGCTTCGGGCACGAGCTCGAACAGATCAGGCGAGCGCATCGGGTGCGCGGCGTCTCGAACGGTCGCGGGCCGATCGCCGTGCTGCGTCGGGCCGCCGGGTACGCGCTGCCCCTGCTGGCCAGCGGCATTCGTCATGCCGAACGCGTCGCCCTGTCGATGGATGCTCGGGCTTTCGGCGCCGGATCGGCGCGTACCGAGCGGTATGAGGTTCCCTGGCGCATGCGCGACTGGGCGTTCGTCGTCGGGTTCTGGGCGCTCGTCGTCGCCGGGCTGCTGATCGGTGCCTCGCTGCTGCCGATCTCGGTGTGACCGGTTCGTTCGGCGGGCGTTCGGCGGTGCGTCGCACGATGCTGCGGTGACCCGACGCCTCTGCCTCAGACACTCCCGTCTACACTGGAGGCATGCTGCTTTCTGATCGCGACATTCGCCGTCAACTCGCCGAAGGGCGCATCAAGCTCGAGCCCAGCGAAGACAAACTGGTGCAGCCCGCGAGCGTCGATGTGCGCCTCGACCGATACTTCCGACTCTTCGACAATCACAAGTATCCGGTGATCGACCCGGCAGAAGAGCAGTCAGAGCTGACTCGGCTGATCGAGGTCGATCGCGACGAGCCGTTCGTGCTGCACCCCGGCGAGTTCGTCCTGGGCGCGACGTTCGAACAGGTCACACTGCCGACCGACATCGCCGCCCGGCTGGAGGGGAAGAGCTCCCTGGGGCGTCTCGGCCTGCTGACGCATTCGACGGCGGGGTTCGTCGACCCCGGATTCAGCGGCCACGTGACTCTCGAGCTGTCGAACATGGCGACGCTGCCGATCAAGCTGTGGCCGGGCATGAAAGTCGGCCAGCTGTGCTTCTTCAAACTGTCGAGCGAGGTGGAGCACCCGTACGGTTCGAAGAGCTATGGTTCGCACTACCAGGGCCAGCGTGGGCCGACGGCATCGCGGTCTTGGCTGAACTTCTCGCGCATCGACGTCAGCACGACCGATGCGGGCTCGCTCGGCGCCTGAGACACCGCGCGACGCGCCGTCTGACCCGCAGAGTGCGCACTCAGCCCCGGGTCACTCGTCGTCGAGCGAGTCGTCGAGATCGTCGCCTTCGTCTTCTTCGGCGTCGCGAGCCAGTTCGGCGTCGATCGCCTGAATGAGATCTTCGGGGTCGTCGGTGAGCAGCTCTTGGAAGGTGTCATTGTCTTCCATGGCCTCGAGACCGGTCTCGATCGCCTCGTCGACCGTCGAACCCTCGTCGACGGCGTTCCAGAGCACCTGCTTGTACCGGTGCAGAGCGTTCTCGACGGCTTCATCGTTGGCGTAGTTCTCAGTCATGCTCACATTCTTTCACCTCGTGGGCCGTTGAGCGCAAACCCGTTCTGCCTGCGGGCATGGCGCGAGGCGGGCACTGCCGCGGCCACGGCGATCCAGCTGTGCAGAGTGCCGCTTCTCCGTCTTCGCGACACCTGATTGAGGCATCCAGACATGCCAGATGTGGTCTCCGGGCATCCGGATATGCCAGGTTCTCGGTTTCGATCGCGGTGGCTGCCATCCGGCATGGCCGGATGCGGGTCAGGACAGGCGCTGCCGCCTCGGGCGCAGATCAAGCCCGAACGACACGGCCATGAACGCCATGCCGCCGAGCGTCAGCCAGATGCCCAGCTGCAGCGTCGACAGATAGCCGGCGCCGGATGCCACCACGAGCCCGCCCAAGAACGCACCGATCGAGTTGGCCATGTTGAAGGCGGCGTGATGGCTGGCCGCCGCGATCGTCTCGCTGCCCGGGGCGACCTGCATGAGCCGTGACTGCGCCGCCGGCCCCAGCATCGACGCCCCGATGCCCATGAGGAACACGAATGCGAAGAGCATCAAGAAGCTGCCGGTGTACTTGAGCCCCAACACGAACTGGCCGGCGAACATCAGCACGAGCATCAGCCCGAACGACGCGAGAATCGTGAAGAAGATGCTGCGGTCGCCGAAGCGCCCGCCGAGGATGTTGCCGAGCGTCATACCCAGCCCGGTGACCACCAGCACCGCCGGCACCCAGACTGGCTCGATGCCGGCGACCTCGGTGGCGATCGGCGAGATGTAGCTGTAGAACGCGAACCATCCGCCGAACCCGACGGCGCCCATGCCGATCGTCAGCCACACCTGCAGGCGGCGATAGGCGCTGAACTCGGTCGACAGGCTGGCGTCCGGATTGCCTCTGTCGCTTGGCACGAAGATGGCGATGCAGGCGAACGTGAGCGTGAATGTCGCGGCCACCACGAGATATGCCGAACGCCACGAAGTCTGCTGACCGAGGAACGTGCCCAGCGGCACGCCGATCACATTGGCCACGGTGAGACCGCCGAGCACGAACGCGCCGCCTCGAGACTGCGCTCCCGGCCCGATCAGCCGCGCGGCGATGATCGATGCCACCCCGAAGTACACACCGTGTGGCAGACCTGAGAGGAATCGTGCGATCGCCACCTGTCCGAGCGTGGTGAGCAGGGCGACTGCGAGGTTCGAGAGCACGAGCCAGGTCAGCACCACGAGCAGCAGCCGCTTCTTCGGCCAGCGCGCCGTGAGCCCGGTGATCAACGGAGCCCCGACCACCACGCCGGCGGCATACGCCGAGATCAGATGGCCTGCGCTCGCGTTCGCCGCCTCGGGATCGCTGGCGGCGAGATCGGGCAGCAGACCTTCGGCCAGCTGCGGGAGAATGCCCATGGTGACGAACTCGGTCATGCCGATGCCGAAGCCGCCGAGCGCCAGCGAGAGCAGTGCGATGGTGCGCATCGGCTTCGTGAGCATGCGGGTGTGCATGGGGATGTCGAACGCACCTGTTGTGGTCGGCGGCTCTGACGGCGGGGTCGCCTCTCCAGCGCGTTTTTGGGCGTCTGGTTCTTCAGAGAAATTTGGGGGTGTGGAAGTCACCCGCCAAGTGTAGACCGTCGCTGTGACGGGTGTGGAAACGAGCCGAGCAGAAGGGGTGGCCCGCGATATGCATCGCGGGCCACCCCGACGGACGTACTCAGAGACTGTGGTGAGGGACTACGCGGTGAGTCCGAGCACCTCTGCGGTCGAGGTGAACGTCTTCGCTGCGAGATCTGCGTCATCGCTCAGGTTTGTGCCGTAGGTGGGCACGAGGGTTTCGATCTGCTTTGCCCAGGCCCCGTCGAACTCTGACGGGAACGCCTGCTTCAGCAGCTTCAGCATGATCGGCACGGCCGTCGAGGCGCCCGGCGAGGCGCCGAGCAGACCGGCGATCGAACCGTCGGACGAAGCCACGACCTCGGTGCCGAACTGCAGCACGCCGCCCTTGCCCTTCTTCTTGATGACCTGCACCCGCTGGCCGGCCACGATGAGCTCCCAGTCGTCGCCGTTCACCTCGGGGTAGAACTGGCGCAGGGCCTCGACGCGCTTGGCGTGGTTCTGCGCGACCTCGCCGACGAGGTACTTGACCAGATCGAAGTTGTGCAGACCGACGTCGATCATGGGCACCATGTTGCCGAAGCGAATCGAGCCGGGCAGGTCGGTCCATGAGCCGCTCTTCAGGAACTTCGGAGACCAGCCGGCGTACGGGCCGAACATCAGATGCTGCTCGCCGTTGACGTATCGGGTGTCGAGGTGCGGCACCGACATCGGCGGCGCGCCCACAGCAGCCTGACCGTAGACCTTGGCGTGATGGCGTCTGGCGATCTCGGGGCTCTTCGCGCGCAGGAACTCGCCGCTGATCGGAAAGCCGCCGAAGCCGTCGATCTCGGGGATGCCGCTCTTCTGCAGCAGGTGCAGGGCACCACCACCGGCACCGATGAAGACGAACTTGGCGGTGAAGGTCTCAGCCGCGCCGTTGCCGCGATTCTTGACCTTGAGCGACCACCGGCCGTCGCCCCGACGCCGGACGTCGCGAACCTCGGCGTTGTACGTGATCGAGGTGTCGCGCTCGGCAGCGAACTTGAGCAGGCTCTTGGTCAGTGCGCCGAAGTCGACGTCGGTGCCGGCCTCAGTGCGCGTCGCAGCGACCTGCTGCTCGCCGTCGCGGCCCTTGATCAGCAGGGGCGCCCACTGCTGGATGGTGCGCTTGTTGCCGGTGAACTCCATGCCCTGGAACAGCGGGTGGTCTTTCAGCGCCTCATAGCGCGCCTTCAGAAAGTCGCTGTGCTCTTTGCCCATGACGAAGCTCATGTGCGGCACGGTGTGGATGAACTGCTCGGCCTCGAGGTGGCCCTCGCTCACGAGGTGCGCCCAGAACTGACGTGACAGCTGGAACTGCTCGTTGACGTTGACAGCCTTGTCGATGCTGACCGTGCCGTCTGCGGCCTGCGGGGTGTAGTTCAGCTCGCAGAGCGCCGAGTGGCCGGTGCCCGCATTGTGCCACGGGTCTGAGCTCTCGCGCCCGGCGCCGGGCAGCCGCTCGAACACCTCGATCGACCAATCGGGCTGCAGAATCTTCAGAAAGGTGGCGAGCGTTGCGCTCATGATGCCCGCCCCGACGAGAATCACGTCGCGGTCGTTGCGGGAAAGCGGTGTAGTCACTGACGGGTCTCCAGTTTCACTTCGGCCTCGTGCCGGCCTCTTCGCCGACGGGGTGTCGAGCACGCCGACACCTCATCCATCATAGCGCCGGGGCAGAACGCACTGATCAGGCGCTGAAGTGCTCGTCGGCGATCAGCTCGCCGATCTGCACGGTGTTGAGCGCCGCGCCCTTGCGCAGGTTGTCGTTGGTGACGAAGAGCACGAGGCCGCGGTCGTCGTCGACGGTCTGATCCTGGCGAATGCGACCTACGAAGCTCGGGTCTGCCCCGGCCGCCTGGAGCGGGGTCGGCACCGCACTCAGCTCGACCGCAGGCGCCGCCGCCAGAATGCGCTCGGCATCCGCCGGGGTGATCGCGCGCTCGAACTCGGCATGAATCGAGAGCGCATGGCCGGTGAACACCGGCACGCGCACGCAGGTGCCCGCCACGCGCAGCTCGGGCAGCTCGAGGATCTTGCGGCTCTCATTGCGCAGCTTCTGCTCTTCGTCGGTCTCAAGCGAGCCGTCGTCGACGAGGCTGCCGGCCAGCGGCACGACGTCGAAGGCGATCGGGGCGACGTACTTCTCGGGAGCCGGGAACGTCACCGAGCGGCCGTCGAAGGCGAGCTGGCGGAAGTCTTGCGCCACCGCGGCCTCGGCCTGCGAAGCGAGCTCTTCGACGCCGCCGAGACCCGAGCCCGACACCGCCTGGTAGGTGCTCACGACGAGCTTCTTGAGCCCGGCCGCGTCGTGCAGCGGCTTGAGCACCGGCATGGCCGCCATGGTCGTGCAGTTCGGGTTCGCGATGATGCCCTTGCGCAGCCCGGTCAGCGCGTGCGGGTTCACCTCGCGCACGATGAGCGGCACGTCGGGGTCGCCGCGCCAGGCAGACGAGTTGTCGACCACGATCGCGCCGGCGGCGGCGAACGTGGGAGCATACTCGCGCGACGCGGCGCCACCGGCAGAGAAGAGCGCCAGATCGATGCCGGCGAGGTCGTCTGCGGATGCGATGGTCACGTCTTCGACGGTGATCTCACGGTCGCGCCAGGTCAGAGTCTTGCCGGCTGAGCGTGGTGACGAGAAGAAGCGCAGCCGATCGACGGGGAAGTCGCGTTCGTCGAGCAGTCGTCGGATGACGCCGCCGACCTGGCCGGTCGCGCCGACCACGGCGACGTTCAGCGGGCGGCTGGGATGGGTGTAGGTGCTCATCGTCCTGTTCCTCCGTAGACCACGGCCTCGCCGTTGGCGTCGAGACCGAAGGCAGTGTGCACGGCGCGCACGGCCTCGTCGAGGCTGTCGAGCCGGGTGACCACTGACACGCGAATGTCACTGGTCGAGATCATCTCGATGTTGATGCCGTTGTCGGCCAGCGCCGAGAAGAACCGAGCCGAGACGCCGGGATGCGTTCGCATGCCCGCACCGACGATCGCGAGCTTGGCGATCTGGTCGTCGTACTGGATCGATTCGAAGCCGAGGCTCTCTTGATGACGGCGCAGCGAGGCGACCACGCGAGGGCCGTCGCCGGTGGGCAGGGTGAACGAGATGTCTGTGCGCCCGGTCGCTGCCGCTGAGATGTTCTGCACGATCATGTCGATGCTGGTGCCCTCGTCAGAGACGACCTTGAAGAGGTCGGCGGCGCGACCGATCTTGTCGGGCACCCCGATGACGGTGATCTTCGCCTCGTCTTTGTCGGTGGCGACTCCGGTGATGATGGGTGCTTCCACAGTCTCTCCCTCTTTGGGCTCGGCGACGATGGTGCCGGCCTTGTTGCTGAACGACGAACGCACATGCAGGGTCACATGATGACGACGGGCGAACTCCACGGCACGGATGTAGAGCACCTTCGCGCCCGACGAGGCGAGCTCGAGCATCTCTTCGCTGGTGACGAAGTCGAGTTTGTGCGCAGTGGGCACCACGCGCGGGTCGGCGGTGAAGACGCCGTCGACGTCGGTGTAGATCTCGCAGACGTCTGCGTGCATGGCTGCGGCCAGCGCCACTGCGGTGGTGTCTGAGCCGCCGCGGCCGAGCGTGGTGATGTCGCCGGTGCCGCGGTTGAAGCCCTGGAAGCCGGCGACGATCGCGATGGCGCCGTCTTCGATGGCCTCGAACACGCGTTTGGGCGTCACGTCGACGATGCTGGCGTTGCCGTGAATCGCATCGGTGACCAGGCCGGCCTGCGACCCGGTGAACGAGCGGGCCTCTTGGCCGAGCGAGATGATGGCCATCGCGAGCAGCGACATCGAGATGCGCTCGCCGGCGGTCAGCAGCATGTCGAGTTCGCGGCCGCTGGGCGTGACCGAGACCTCGTGCGCGAGATCGATCAGCTCGTCGGTGGTGTCGCCCATGGCGCTCACGACCACGACCACGTCGTTGCCGGCCTTCTTGGTCTCGACGATGCGCTTCGCGACACGCTTGATGCCCGTTGCGTCCGAGACGGATGAGCCTCCGAACTTCTGTACGACGAGTGCCACGCGGTCTTCCTGCCTTGTCTGGGTCTGCTGCGGCTGAGATTCCGGTGTGCGCGGCGCCGGCGTGGCCCTGCGCGTCGGATGACAGCCAGACTCCAGTCTAACCGGTACTGCCCGAGGCCGGGGCAGCGATCGATGCTCCGCCGTGGGTCGGCGTCTGTCAGACCTTGCGCCGCCCCTCGAATGCCCGCCCGAGGGTGATCTCGTCGGCGTACTCCAGGTCGCCGCCGACGGGAAGGCCTGAGGCGAGGCGCGTGACCGGGATGTCGAGATAGCTGAGCTGTCGAGAGAGATACGTGGCGGTCGCCTCGCCCTCGAGGTTCGGGTCGGTCGCGATGATGACCTCTTGCACGGTGCCGTCGGCGAGTCGGGGCATCAGACTGGTGATGCGCAGCTGATCGGGGCCGACGCCGTCGATCGGGCTGATGGCCCCGCCGAGAACGTGATAGAGCCCGTGATACTCATGGGTGCGCTCGATGGCCGCGACGTCTTTCGGCTCTTCGACGACGCAGATCACCGTCTGATCGCGTCGGGCGTCGCTGCAGATGCTGCAGATCTCGCTCTCGGTGAGATTGCCGCAGATGCTGCAGAAGTGCACGTGCTCGCGCACCGCCGCGAGCGTCTGCGCCAGTTTCGTCGGATTGTAGTGCTCGTCCTGCACGATGAAGAACGCGATGCGCTGGGCAGACTTCGGCCCGATGCCGGGCAGCTGGCCCAGCTCGTCGATCAGATCTTGGATCAGGCCCTCGTACATGTGCTCCTCTTGTTCGCGCCTCGTGACGGGCCGCTTGTGGCGGGCGGCGGGTGGTGCACGATCAGCGCTCGTCGATCGGCTTCGCGTGCAGCATCTGGCGAATCACGGCTTCGCCATACTGCGCTCGGTGGTGCGGCGTGGCCAGCGCCTGTGCCGGCGCAGGTGCCGGGTTCGTCGGCTGGGCGCTCTGCTGGGGCTCGGGGCCGAGGTCGTCCGGGGTCGGTGCGCCGTACTCGTCGTCTGGCGGTTCGGGCGGGAGCTCTTCTGGCCAGGGCGCGTCGGCTGACGGCGAGGCGGGGCGGGATGCCTCTGACTGCAGCGCTGCAGACGCAGAGCTGCTCGTGTCGGGAACCGGAGAGCTCGAAGTCGCAGACGTCGAGGCCGCAGATCGCGCGGCTGCATTCGCAGAAGAAGCCGACAGCATCGCACGCGAGGTGGCGGAGTCGGATGGTGCTGCGCCCGTCTGGTGTGATGGCGAGGCCTCTGGTGAGGTCGGTGACGCCGGCGCGCCGGCGTCATGAGGCACGGGACTGCCGGTCACCTGTGGCGCCGGTCGCGTGCTGCCGCTGTGCGCGATGAAGCGCATGCGGATGCCGAAGATCTGCTGCAGCGCGTCGCGCACGCCGTCTGCGGCCGGGTTCGCCCCCGCTCGGCTGCCGCGGAAACTCTCAGCGTCGGTCGACGACGCGAAGCTCAGTGTCAGAATGTCGTCGCGGAACGCCACCGGTTTGGCGTTGATCGCGACGATCCAGGCACGCCGGTTCGTGCCCTCCAGATGGGCGAGCACGTGATCCCAGCCGACTCGAATCTGGTCGAGCGTGAGCGCGGTCGTCGGTGTGCTCGGCTGCTGCGGATCTGTCGTGTTCTCGACGGCTGCGGCGGTGTCGACTTCGGCCGCAGACGCCGGCTGCGAAGAGGGTGCGGCAGAGCTGTCTGGAGTCGATGTCTGCTCCGATGGCAACTCGGTCTGTGCCGGGGCGGGGCGTGTCGACTCTGGCTGCTGCCCGGTCGAGTGTCTCTGCGACGGTGCGGGCTGCTGCGCTGCGGGGTGTGAAGCAGACTGCTCGGCAGGTGCTGCTGGCTGAGCCTCGGGCTGTGCAGGTGCGTGAACTGCAGCTGGTGGCGCAGATGCCTGCGGTGCGGCTCCGGGGTGACTCGGGGCGGCACTCGCGGCACCGTTCTGCACCCCGATGCGGCGTTCGAGGCGGTCGATGCGGCTGAGCGCCCCCAGCTCGTCGGCGTCTGCAGCGGGAACGAGCAGTCGTGCGCACATCAGCTCGAGCTGCATGCGCGGGCTGGTGGTGCCGGCCATGGTGTTCAGCGTGTGATTGACGATGTCGGCGGCACGCGACAGCTCGGCCGTGCCGAACTCGCGAGCCTGTCGCTGCAGCACGTCGAGCTCGTCTTGGCTCGTGCCGCGCAGAATCGCCTGAGCCTGATCAGGGGCGGCCTGCACGACGATGAGGTCGCGCAGACGCTCGAGCACGTCTTCGGCGAAGCGCTTGGGATCCTGCCCGGTCTGCACGACTCTGTCGACGCTGAGAAAGAGCTGTTCGGCCTGCTGCCGGCCGATGGCGTCGACCACTTCGGCGAGCAGATCGCCCGGAGTGTAGCCGAGCAGCCCGATCGTTCGCGCGTACGAGATTGTGCCGGTCTCAGACCCCGCGATGAGCTGGTCGACGACCGACAGTGTGTCACGCACCGAACCGCCGCCCGCACGCACGGCCAGAGGCAGCACGCCGGGCTCGGCCGAGACATCCTCGCTGGACAGAATCTTCTCGAGGAACGGCAGCATCGTGGCAGGCGGCACCAGCCGGAACGGATAGTGGTGCGTGCGCGACCGGATCGTGCCGATGACCTTCTCTGGCTCGGTCGTCGCGAAGATGAACTTGACGTGTTCTGGCGGCTCTTCGACGAGCTTCAGCAGCGCGTTGAAGCCGGCTGCCGTGACCATGTGGGCCTCGTCGATGATGAAGACTTTGTAGCGGTCGCGGGCAGGAGCGAACACGGCGCGCTCCCGCAGGTCGCGAGCGTCGTCGACGCCGCCATGACTCGCTGCGTCGATCTCGATGACGTCAAGCGATCCGGTGCCGCCGGTCGCGAGCTCGCGGCAGCTGTCGCATTCGCCGCATGGGGTGTCGGTGGGGCCCTGCTCGCAGTTCAGACAGCGGGCCAGAATGCGGGCCGACGTCGTCTTGCCGCAGCCGCGCGGGCCAGAGAAGAGGTAGGCGTGGTTGACCCGATTCGTGCGCAGCGCGGTGGACAGGGGAGCCGTCACCTGCTCTTGACCGATCAGGTCGGCGAAGGTGTCTGGGCGATAGCGTCGATAGAGTGCGGTGACCACGTGTCCAGAGTACCTGCCGGGTGCGACACGAGTGGCGGATGCCGTGCATCTGTGAGCGAACAAGGTCGCATCGTACCGGTGTGCAGAGGCCGCATCGGCGTGCGCCGAGAATGGAAAAGACCCCTCGTGCACCCGACAGAGCCCGGTTACCCTTGCTGCATTTCTGCCCTGGGGGAATTGGCCTGGATGTCGTCACACGAGGAGCCGACCTCAATGGTAGCAGACTCGGCCGTGGCGACGGCTCAAATGCTCAGCTGGGTGCCGTGGAACTGTTCTGAGGCGAGGGAGTGGTGGTGAGGGAGCGGGATGGCGGTCGAGCAGAGACCCGCAGTGGGGTGAGAGGGGTGATGTTTGGGGTGAATTAGACGCTATCCGCGTCAATGGTCCTGTGTGACTTTCTAGAGTTACGAGCGTTGCGGTGGACTCTGCCCTCGAAGAGGGTGGCTGGAATCTGCAGCGCTCGACATCGGTCGAAGGCTGTTCGACGCAAGGGGATAGAAGGAACGCATGCCGGCATATTTGGACACGAGAGACCGCCTGCCGAAACGAGGCTCGGACGACGCGCCCGCTGATGCTTCGACTGAGCAGCCATGGTATCGACGCCCGATTGCCATGCTGATGGCGCTGCTGATCGCGATGGCTGGCTTCAGCTCGCTCCCGCAGTTCGCAGCCGATGCGCATGCCGATGGCACCGCCGAGGTGCTCGAGGTGGACAAATCCGGGCCGGCGTCTGCGTCAGCTGATGATACCGTCACCTACCGGGTGACGATCAAGAATCCGGCGACGAGCACCTCCAACGCCTACAACGTCTCACTCCTGGACACCCTGCCGGCCGGGGCTTCGTATGTGGCAGGGTCGACGACTGTCGACTATCCGTACTCGTTCGGTGACCCTGCTCAGATCGCGGTGACGCATACCGAGGGCTCCACCACCTCTGCGACGGGCCAGCACGTGCTCGTCTGGCACAACGAACTCGATCTCGTCCCGGGGCAGTCCATCAGTTTCGAGTACCGGGTCAAGTTCGACCAAGGCATCACCGGTTCGCTGAAGAATACCGCTCAGGCGTACAGCAACTCCGATCCTCGAGTGGTCGCGCAGCTGACCTCGGCATCGACTGTCGACGAGGATGCGATCAGCTCAGTGCTCGGTTCGGGAGACCAGCCGAAGCCTGACCAGTCCAGCCCGGAAGACTCGGTGACGACGACGATCTCGGATCTCATCTTTCTGAAAGACAAGTCTTCGCCCCTGGACACGGCTCCCGCTGACTGGCTGCGTGGCGTGCACGACAACAAACGCACGATTCCGCTGACGCTGCAGAACAACAGCACCGCAGACGTCACCCGAACCGTTGTCGACTATCTGCCGGCTGCCTTCGAATTCCTCGGTGCGACGGACAACTCCACGTCGACGAACAGCCCGAGCGGCGCACCCGAGTGGACTGATGGCACGGATGGCACAGCGGAGTCTGCGGACACAACTGGGGCGGCCTCAGCGGTCGGACCCAAGCCCGGAACTACCGGCACGTCGTCAGGGGCGCTCAAATCCGTTGAGACGGTCACTCTGGCCGATGGCGAAGTGCCGGGTGTCGCAGCGGGTGTGTACACCAAGAGCACCTGGCAGGTGACCGTCCCAGCCGGGCAAACGGCTCAGATCAGCTACACCGCAGGCATCCCGCTCAAAGAGAACGCCCCGTGGCCAGCAGACTCGGCGCCTTCAGCCACGAGCCTGGAACAAGCCTCGAACCTCGACAACAACACGGGTGCGAACACCCGTGACCTGGTCGGCTCTCAGGTGACGAACACCGCTCAGGTGCTGAGTGAAGACGACTCCACGGTAGACATCGCTGATTCGAAGCAGTACACGATTCAGGATGTCGTCGCAGACAAGACTGTCGTCGATGCACAGGGAAATCCGGTTGCCGCGACTCAGCAGCGCATCGGCAACCGGCCCGCATATGACTTCAGTCCAGGCAGCGTGACCTACTTCACACTGACCACGTCGCTGTCGGAATACGTCGCCGGTCAGGGCATCACGGTGACCGACACTCTCGGCGATGGCATGCAGCCGATTCCCACTGCTGCCGACGACGTGGTCGCTCAGGCAGTCGCCGGGTCACCGGTGGACTCCGACAACAAGTACTCCGGCACGCTGCCGTTGGGCTCGAGTCCGGCTGGCGCGGCCTATGCGGGTGCCACTCTGAACTCTGACGGCACCTATTCCGTGTCGTTCAACTTTCCCGGAGCCCCTGCTGCAGACACGCTGAACACGCTGGCTCGCGGTGGCAAGGTCTCCATCACCATTCCGGTCTACTTGCAGACGACATACACGTCAGACCCCACCCAGCAGGTGGTGTCCTACGACCTCTTCACGAACGCGGTCGAGTCGAAAGTGACGACGATCCCGGGCGTTGAGCAGGAGACTCCCGGTACGCCGGATCTCAGCGGCGGTGCCTCCGTCGACCTGCGCGCGGTGACTCCCACCATCAAGAAGGGCATTCTCCCCCGTGCCGAGACCGAGGCGTTCACTGCGGCAGAGCTGCAGTACACCGAGACGCCCGATCAGCAGGGCCACAATGAGGGCACCATGGGAGACCCCAGCAACAAGGGCTTTCTCTACAACACCGACTCGACTGCTGCTGATTCCACCTTCCAACGGGGCGACATCGTCTGGTTCCATGTGCACATGCAGATCCAGGATCCCAAGCTTCAGCTGAGGGGCACGACGGTCAGGGACTACCTGCCTGCCGGAGTCGAGCTCGTGGGCTGGGACTTCTCCCACCACAACAACGCCGGTGGAAAATCCGTCTGGGATTTCGACCAGAACGGTTCCGTGCTCTCCTGGACGGCGAATGACAACTATCAGTCGCTCGGTGATGACCCTGCGGAATTCGCGCTCAATATCGCAGTGCGGGTGACGGATGCGCCAGCTGCTGGCGGCAGCGTGACGGTCAAGGACAACTTGGCCAAGGCCTCGATCACCAACAACAGCGGTCAAGTCGTCACATTCCGTGACCGGGTGAGCTTCTGGGTCGAGCCTGACGCGAAGGTGGCTCTCGACAAGAGCATCGTGGGCATCGGCAGCGCGGGAACAGTCGGCCAGAATCCGCTTCCCGACGGCTCACAGGTCAAGAGCGGGCAGACCGTGACGTACAAGATCGCAGTCACCAATACGAACTCCTACGCCATCAGCGATCCCGAGATCTGGGATGTGCTGCCTGCAGAGTTCGTCGCCGGCTCTGCAAAGCTCTACAGCGACGAGGCGCTCTCGAATCAAATCACTGATGCGCTTGACGAGCCGAACAAGACTTTGAAATGGACGCATAACGGCACCATGGCGGCTGGAGCAACGGCCACCTATTATGTGACGCAGCAGGTGGCCGACAACCCCGAAGTGAACAAGCTCTTCACCAATACCGCTGGTGTACGCCATTTCACGACGATCCTGGACCAGAACACCAGCAGCCCGACCACGTGGGACTGGTACCCGGCGCAGAACATCGACACCAGCATCCAGTCTGGTGGTGCCATCGAGCCCAACGCGCCACGCGCTGATGACTCCGCCAACGTGCGTGCAGAGAATGTGGTGCTCAACAAGCAGGTGACCTCCGGGCTCGGCCAGGCGCAGAACAACTGGTCGCGCACGGGCCAGAGCGACCTTGCCCAGGGTGTCTACGGAGACTCTGCGCAGGCTGTCGTCGGCGAGCGGGTCGACTACCGGATCACCTTGGAGATTCCCGCGCATTCGACGATCACGGGTGCACGCCTGAACGATGCCTTGGAACGAGGCACTGATCCACAAGTCGTGTTGAACACGTCATCGCCAGCGGCCTCTTGGGCAAATGCGGACGGGCCATTGAGCAGTGGTGTGCCGTCGGTGACCTTCAGCGAGAAGACCGCCAACGGTTTCACATCGGCGATCGCTGATTGGACGAACACGTCGGATCAGACAGTGACTTTGACTGTGGCGTTCTCGGGTGTCGTCTCCGCAGATGCTGCGGTCACGACCGCGCCGACCTTCGCTGATGCCTCGGCGTCGCTGCGCGATCGCAACTACGCCTCATTCTCCAGCCAGGCCAACACGACCGCACTGATTGACACCGCAGATGTCGACATCGTGCAGCCGAAGATCAGCGTGGGCAAGACGGCTTCTCGAGCGGGAACTGTGCTGTCAGATGGCTCACGTGTCAACGCAGACGATGTGATCGACTACAAGGTCACTGCCACAGCGGACGGCTCACGCCCAGGTCTGAAGACCCCGAGCCTGAACGACGCCCTGCCCGCTGGGCTGATCTGGCAGGGGCTCGGTGATGTCCAGCTGAACGGAACGACAGTGACTGCTGCCAGTGTGCAGTCATCATTCACCGTTGACGGCGTCGCCGCCACCCTCAACGTGGGTGACGTCATCCCTGCGAACACCGTGCTGACTGTCGCTGTGAACGATCCTGCCCTCAACACCGCAGGCATTCAGCCCGGCAAGTCGTATGTTGTGAACTACCAGGCGAAGCTGCCGAACCCCATTGGCGCTGCGAAGGTCTTCACGAACACGGCCACTGTGCAGGGGGACTCGCTCAGTGCGCAGGAGGCGACTGATCAGAACGGCGGCCAAGTCAACCAGACCTACGCCAAGCAGGCATCGAAAGACATCACCGCCGTCGGTTTCACAACGGTCAAGACTCGTGAAGACGGCGCCTTGACCTATGGACAGCAGCAGGTCTACACGATCGAATCGCAGCTGCCGGCGAACACGACCGGCTATAACGTGACGGTTGGCGACACGCTGCCACAGGGCATCACCTTTGCAGGCACCACCAGCGTGCAGACGAGCGATGACGGTGGCCAGTCGTGGACGACTCTTGAGGATCCTCAGGGCGTCCAGGCCGCAGTCGATGGGCAGAACGTCACGTGGGTGCTGGCAGGCGATCAGAACAACAAGGTGACCTCGGGTGCGACGGATCGACAGATTCGTGTGGTCTTCGTCGCGGATGTGACGGGGAAGGGCTCTGACGGCACGACGTATATCGAGCCCGGTTCGACCATCTCGAACGTCGCCAGCATCGGCTGGAACGATTCGAATCGTCCGGACAGCACGGCGTTCGACCATGGTTCGACCTCTGAACCGGCGACCTTCACGGTGCTCGGGCCAAAACTCACCCCAGAGAAGTCGGTGGTGAAAGTCAACGGGAGCACCCCGAGCCTTGACGAGGGCAAGGCGAAGGTGAACCCGGCCGATTGGGCGACCTATCGCGTGACGTTGACCAACTGGGCAGGCGGCAACGCGTCCACCGCCTATGACGTGAACGCTGCTGACGCGCTTCCCGCGAACATTGATGCGGCGTCGGTCAAGGACATCACGGCGTCGGGCACCACAGGCGTCGTCGACGCACAGGCGGTCAGAAACGACGGCACGATTGCCATTTCCGCTGCACAGATCCCGGTCGGCGGCGTGGTCACGGTCGAGTACACGGCTCAGCTGATCAGTTCTGACCAGCTGGATCCGGCCTCCACCACATGGGATGCCGACAACACCAACACGGTGACCATCGACCACTCTGCATCGCAGCCGAAGACTGACGGTGAGTACCCGACGGGAACCCGTGAGTATGCCGGCGGAAGCGATACCGCGCAGATCACGCCGGTCTTCCCGCACGTCGAACTGCAGAAGTCTCCCGACTCGGGTACCGCTACTCGAGGCGGCGCCTATGAGTGGACCATCAGCGCGACAAACAACGGAGCGGGCGTCGCCAAGAATGTGAAGCTTGTCGATGATCTGCCAGACAACTGGCGATTCACCGCGACATCGTCTGTCACGAAAGCCTCTGGCGCGAACAGCGCTTCATTGGCTGCCAGCACGAGTGGGCCTGCAGCGGGTGACACCGGCAAGGTCTCATGGCGCGACGCCGGTCAGGACGGCTGGACGCTGCAGCCCGGTGAGAAGATCACCGTGGTCTACACGGCCACGCCGAACGACGGCACCGTGCCCGATACGACCAAGGCTGCAACCGGTGAGCACACCAACACGGTCGGCGTCGAGCTGACGGATGGCAGCGGTGCAAAGTCCAACGGGGCTGCCCCGACCAACTCCGGCAGCATCAGCGACCAGGGCGACAGCTCATACGCAGGCACAGACGCTCAGGCGAAGGCATACATCGCCGAGGCCGACCTGTCGGTCGACAAGACCGGCCTGCACAAGGCCGATCAGGCCAGCGGGCCGATCTATGCAGGCTCAGGTCAGCAGAGTGCCTGGGACATCGAAGTGGCCAACAACGGCCCGGATGCGGCGGTGGGGCCTTTCACCATCACCGATACCACTGAGGTGCCTGACGGCGTGACAGTCACCGGCATCGCGCCGGAGAGCATCACTGCAGGATGGAGCGTCGACGGTGCCCCAGTCAAGAATGCCGAAGGCAAGTGGGTCGCGAAGTACACGTACGGAGGCACCGGCGTCACGCTCGAGACGGGCGCCACACTGCCGAAGCTCACCATCCTGGTGACCGCTGACGCTGATGCCGCGATCGATCCGGTCAACGGCTCAACGGGCACTGACACCGCACAGCTCAGCAGCCCCACCCTCGACGATCACCCCGAGAACAACAGCTCGACTGACACGGTGGACTTCGCCGCGCTGGCCGACCTGGCGCTGGCCAAGTCGGTGACCACGGCACCTGCCGACATCGGCGCGGGCAAGCCGTTGACCTGGCAGCTGAAGGCGACCAACAACGGTCAGGCCAGCTCTCTGGGCACTGCCGAGAAGCCGATCACCGTGACTGACACCGTGCCGACCGGCGTACAAGACGTCACCGTTGGCACGCTGCCGGCCGGTTGGGCACTTGCCGCTGGCTCGAAGGGGTCGAACGAGCACAAGGCTCAGGCTGGTGACACCATCACCGTTCAGTTCGTCGGCAAGCTGAGCGTCAATCAGTCTGCCGAGATCACGCTGAACAGCACCGTGCTGCCCACGTATCTCGACGGCACGATCGAGAACTCTGCGACGGTCACGCCGGGCGCGACGACAGAGCCCTCTGACCCGGGTGCGTCAAACAACACCGGTGAAGCCGACGTCACGATTGACCCCACGAACAACGGCACGACTCTGTCGATCGACAAGCATCGTGTGGTCAAGGGCGCCGACGGCACGTGGTTCATCCCGACTGACCAGCAGAAGATCATCGCAGGCCAGGACGTCAGCTACCTGATCACCGTCAGCAATCAGGGGAGTGCAGACGCGAAGAACGTCACCAGTCGCGACGTGCTTCCTGACGGCCTCACGTACAAGAGCATCGACAGCGCAGCCGGTACATGGTCAGTTGTCTCGACCGGTGGCCAGACCGTGAGTGTGAAGCTCACCAGCGGCGACCCGGCCGGTCAGCTCGCGGCCGGTGCATCCGCTGCCTACGTGATCACCGCATCCACCTCGCCGTCGATCACCTCAGACGTCGTGAACTGGGCCTATGCCAAGGGTGACAACACCAATGAACCGCAAGACTCGGACAACGGCGGCCCAGTGCGCTCGGTCGACCTCGGCATCGAGAAGTCGTTCACCGATGCCACGGCGGTGCCCACGGCAGGCAAGGATCTCGGCTACACGCTGACGATCACGAACCACGGGTCGTCAGACACGAGTGGCCCGATCACGGTCACCGATGCACTGCCGGCACAGCTGGCATACGTTGCCGGCAGCGCGCGTGTCGTGCTGCCGGGGCAGTCTGCTCAGGCACTTGAGCCCACCAGCTCACCCGCTGACGGCAAGACCAAGCTGACTTGGCAGATCGGCGACGAGTCGCTGCACCTGGCCGTGGGTCAGACCATCACGGTCACCTTGACCACGCATGTGGCGCAGGATGCGGCAGCGGGCAAGCTGGTCAACGTCGCGACCGTCGACGGCCCCGACAGCGACCCGAACCCGAGCAACAACACGAGTGAGAAGGAGACGCCGATCACCACGTCGACCGATGTGCTGATCGACAAGACGGTCGCTGCCGGCCCGTGGATCGCGGGCACTGACGTGAAGTACAACGTCACACTCACGGTGAAAGGTCCGTCGCTCGCCCGCAACGTCACGCTCAGCGATGTGCTGCCCGCCGGGCTGACCCCGGTGAGCATCGGCACAGACGGTGACGGCTGGACGTGGGATCAGATGACCGCCACGGGCGCGCGCGACAGCCTCGCTCCGGGCATCTACAGCATTCCGGTGACCGCGCACATCGAGCAGGGGGTCGCGACCGGCACCGACTTGGTGAACACGGCGACGACGACGTGGACGGATACCGATCCGAACACGCCGAACACGAAGTCTGACGACGAGAAGATCGTGGTCACGACTGATGGCGACCTGCAGCTCACGAAGACCGCCGTTGACGAGAACGGGCATGAGGTCTCTTCGGCGACTGCCGGCACCGCGTTGCGCTACCGGCTCGACGTGAGCAACAACGGGCCCTCGCAGGTTGTGGCGCCCGTGCGCATCAGCGACACCCTGCCGGCTGGCATGACCTTCGACAAGATCGTCAGCGGTGAGGGCTGGTCTGTGGCCGAGGGCTCGACAGCGACCGCGCCGAAGTTCGAATATGCAGGTGCGCTTGCCACGGGTGCGAAGGCCCCGGCCCTGGTGATCGAGGTCTCGCTCTCTGCCGACGTCTACGCCACCAGTGGTGCCCAGCATGCGCTGGTCAATACAGCCACGACGTCGTCAGACACCCCCGACAGCGAACCTGCGAACAACACCGACACCGCCACGGTCGACGTCACTGAGCAGGCCGATCTCGGCGTGACGAAGACGCACGATGCCTCGGCTGTGCACATCGGTGACACGCTGCCGTTCACGATCACGACGACGAACTACGGGCCGTCGACTGCACGCGGTGTGACGATCACAGAGAAGCTGCCGAAGGGGTTGACCTATGTCGGGCTGCAGGCCGGCCAAGAGTCTGACCAGAGCGAACCCGCCTGGCGGCAGCTCGGGGAGCCGACCATCAACGCCGACGGCACCACCACGGTGGCCTTCGCACTGCTGACCGGTGAGGGGAACCTGGCCTCTGGCGCCAGCGCCCCGGTGCTGAAGCTCGACACCACAGTGACTGCTGAGGCTTACCCCGACATCGTCAACGGGGTCGACGTCAGCTCGGACACGCCTGAGCCGACCATCGAGCCGGGGCAGGACGACCCGCACCCGAACCACGCAGACGACCCGATCGTGGTGCCGCCGCTGTCGACTCTGATCGTCACCAAGCAGCATCAGGGCGAGTTCAAGATCGGTGAGAACGGCACCTACGTGATCACGCTCACGAACAACGGGCCGACTGAAGACCCCAGTGCGATCAGGGTCGTCGATGAGCTGCCGGCAGGCCTGGTCTACCGTTCTGCCGATCAGCAGGGTGTGACTTCGGCCGGTCAGACGGTAACATGGGTCCCGAAGGTTCCGCTCGCCGTCGGCGAGACGCGCACGCTGACGCTGACGGTCTCTGTGAACGAGGCCGCCGGTGATCGCCTGACCAATACGGTGCACGTCTCGAGTGACACAGAGCAGACGCCGGATGCCGTGCTCAGTGCCAGCGATGAAGTCGAGGTGCAGCCTGCCGACGGCCTGAGCCCACTGGCCAGGACGGGCATGGACTTCGGCATTCTGATCGCAGCGTTCGGGCTGCTCATCGGTGGAGCTGCCCTGGTCATGCTTCGTTCGAAAGAGCAGAGTCACGGTCGTCGAGCCCGCTGACCTCGATCAGCTGAAGTGCTGAGGCGAATCTGCTGGCAGAGTGGGGCCGCACCGAGAGACGTTCTCGGTGCCGCCCCACTCTTGTCCCACAGGGGAGGAGTGAGCGAAGGGCCGAAACCCTGCGTGGCACCTGCGCCGGCAGAAATCGTCGGGTACACTGATGAGGTTGGTGTGTGCGCTGAAAAGTGCATCGCTGGAGGATTCGCCTAGTGGCCTATGGCGCTCGCTTGGAAAGCGGGTTGGGTGCAAGCCCTCAGGGGTTCGAATCCCCTATCCTCCGCAGACAGAAAGAGCTCGGCCTGTGCCGAGCTCTTTCCATACCCGTACGGGGCAGGTGCGTGCACTCAGTGCGACGCGAGCGACGCCTCGATCGCCTCGGTGATCTGTGGCGCATCGGGCTCGGTGCGCGGCCTGAAACGGCGGATGCCGGGTGCCGCATCGACGTCGTCTTCGGCTGGCGGCGTGATCAGGAACTTCTCGAAGTTCCACTGCACGCGCCCGGCCTTGCCGCTGTCGTCGGGAGCCGCGGTGAGCACCTCGTAGAGCGGGTGCTTGTTGCGCCCATTGACCTTGACCTTCTCGAACATCGGAAAGGTCACGCCGTAGGTCACCGAGCAGAAGGTCTCGATCTGCTCGGCGTCTCCGGGCTCCTGCCCGAGAAACTGATTGCAGGGAAAACCCAGCACGATGAAACCGCGATCGGCGTACGTGCGCTGCAGCTCTTCGAGCTTCGCGTATTGGGGCGTCAGCCCGCACTTCGACGCCACGTTCACGATCAGCAGCGTCTTGTCGCGGTACTCGGCGAGAGTCGTCGGGGTGCCGTCCAGGCGGTGCAGAGGGATGCTGTAGATGTCGGTCATGCCCGCAGTCTAGCTTCGAGGGCCAGCCGTGTCAGCTGCGGGAGTCGCCGATCGTCGGGGTTGCGCTAGAAGTCGGCGACGATCTCGAGCAGGGCCTCGCCGTAGGCGGCCAGCTTGGTCTGGCCGACGCCACTGACCCGAGCCAGCTCGTCGAGCGAATGCGGCTGTTGCGTGGTGATGCCGCGCAGTGTCGCGTCGTTGAACACGATGTAGGCGGGCACGCCCCGCTCTTTCGCCGCGGCGCTGCGCCAGGATCGCAGCCGCTGGTAGAGCGGGTCGAGCGCCTCGGGAACGGTCTCGGCCTGAGAGGCGCCGCGGCCGCCGCGGCGCCGTGAGCCGGCTGAGGCCCGGCGGCCGATCAGATCGCGGCGCAGCTCGAGCGTCTGCTGCCCCTGCAGCACCGGCACCGCGGCCTGCGTGATCGACAGCGTGGCGTACTTGTCGCCCGACGTGCGCAGGTAGCCGAGTGCCAGCAGCTGGCGGATCACGGCGCGCCACTCGGCCGACGAGAGCTCGCCGCCGATGCCGAAGGTGGGCAGCTCGGCATGCCCGTACTGCTGCACGCGCTCGTTCTCGTGCCCGAGCAGCAGGTCGATGAGATAGCCCGAGCCGAAGCGCCGGTGGTAGTCGCGTTCGAGGCGCACCACGGTCGACAGCAGCTTCTGAGCCGGAACGGTTGCGTCGAATCGCTCTGGGGGTGTCAGGCAGGTGTCGCAGTTGCCACAGGGCTCGCTGGCCTCGCCGAAGTGCGCGAGCAGCCGCACTCGACGGCAGTCGAGCGTCTCGCACAGCGCGAGCATCGCGTCGAGCTGTCGACGCTGCACCTCACGATGCCGCTCGTCGCCGTTGCCGCGTTCGATCATCTGCCGCTGCTGCACCACATCTTGCAGGCCGTAGGTCATCCATGCGGTCGCCGGCAGCCCGTCACGGCCGGCTCGGCCGGTCTCTTGGTAGTACCCTTCGACACTCTTCGGCAGGTCGAGATGTGCGACGAAACGCACGTCGGGCTTGTCGATGCCCATGCCGAAGGCAATGGTCGCGACCATCACCAGGCCGTCTTCGCGCAGGAAGCGCGCCTGATTCTGCGCCCGCACGTCGGCGGTGAGCCCGGCATGATAGATGAGCGCGGGGATGCCATGGTCGCGCAGAGAGTCTGCCGTGCGTTCGACGCTCGCGCGAGATAGACAGTAGACTATGCCCGCCTCATGCTCGTGCTCGCTGGTGATGAAGTCGACCAGCTGCTCGATGGGGCGGTTCTTCTCGACGATGCGGTACTGGATGTTCGGGCGGTCGAAGCTCGAGACGAACTGTCGTGCGTCGTCGAGCTCCAGACGGCCGACGATCTCTCTTCGCGTGGCCGTGGTGGCCGTTGCGGTCAACGCCACACGGGGCACCTGCGGCCAGAGCTCATGAAGCATACTCAGACGCAGGTAGTCCGGGCGAAAGTCATGGCCCCACTGCGACACGCAGTGCGCCTCGTCGATGGCGAACACCGAGATGCCGGGCCCGACGTCGAGCCGGTCGAACAGGTCAGAGGTGCGCTCGGTGCCGAGTCGCTCTGGAGCGAGGTAGAGCAGGTCGAGCTCGCCGGCGAGGGCCTGCTGCTCGATCATGTGCTGCTCGTCGAGCGGGGCGCTGGAGTTCAGCGCTGCAGCGCGCACGCCATTTGCGTTGAGCGCCGAGACCTGGTCTTGCATGAGCGCGATGAGCGGCGACACGACGATGCCCACTCCGGGGCGCAGCAGTGCGGGAATCTGGTAGCAGACCGACTTGCCGCCGCCGGTCGGCATGAGCACGAGCGCGTCACGGCCCGAGGCCACTTCGCAGACGATGTCTTCCTGCTGCCCGCGGAATGCATCGTAGCCGTAGACCTCGTGCAGGATGCGACGAGCGCGCTCGCGCAGCTTCTGCTCGCTCGACAGATCGTTCCCAGCAGTCGGGGAGGAATTCTGCGCGAGGTCTGGAGAAGCCATGTGGCCATGCTACGCGCAGCACCTGACATCGAAAGCGTGCCCTGTGGACGTCGCGGAGGCCGTGCGGCGACCTCTCGTCGGCGCGTCCGTGCTGATTGATATACGTTCTGGTCTGATCTCTGGTCACTCTGCCGACGCGGCTGCTAGCGTGGAGCCAAGATAGCGATCTCAAGGGGCCAAAAGGGGCGGTATCTGCAGACGCACGCTGCTGTGCGTCGGCAGAGCGCGTCCGGGGGATCGATGGCGGAACGTCATCGAGAGGGCCTGAAACATGTCTGGTGAGAAGCGCAGTCGGCACAGTACACGCAAGCATCGTTCAAGTCGGCGAGGGCGGCAGGGCGCGCCGCCCGGTCGGTCGCATCCGCACGAAGAGGCGTCTGCTCCCCTGCGGCTGAGGCTTCTGCCTCGAGCCGCGGCCATGGCGGTCGCGGCCGCGGCCAGCTTCGCGCTCGTGGCGAGCGTCGGCTACGGCAGTGTCCCGGCCGTCGCAGATCAGGCGACCCCGTCATCCTCGTCAGAGCAGGCCGACATCGGCGTCGTCACCTCGCGGTCGGCGAAGGCCGTCGCTGCAGAGGCCGATGCTGACGACACAAAGACCGTCGAGGGGGCAGCGCCTTCGACGAAGCAGCCAGAATCGGCGGCGACGCCGACGCCTGATCAGCCAGAGGCCAAGACGACAGAGCCGGTGACTCCTGCCGCGAAGCCGACGTCATCTGCGGGGAACACCGTCAGCGATGACGGCAACGACGAAACCGACTCGCTGACGGCACCCGAGGCAGAAGCGATCACGCCGTTGAGCGTGCCCGCTCCGGGTCAGGGCGAAGCCGTCATCACGGTGAAGGTCGGCAGCGACCGTTCGGGTGTGCAGACGGTGTCAGTGCTCGCGGGTGTCGTTCTGCACCTGCGCACAGGTGGCGGCAGCGGCCCGTCGAACACTCGCCCCGACGGGGTGGCGGGCGACGGCGCCGGGTGGGCACGATGCATCTCAGACGCTCAGGGCGACTGCAGCTTCGTCGTGCCGAACACCGGCAACGGCGGGCAGAACCGCGACCAGCGTTTCTGGGTCGTGCAGCAGGCTGCTCCGAGCGGGTACTTCATGAACGAGACGCTGCGCACCGGTGCCGGTGACGGCAGCGGATCAGTACAGCAGCGGTACGCGTTCAGAACAGGCGACGAGCTGCGCTCGGGGCAGACATACTCATCGACCGGTCAGTTCATGATCTCGACGAACAACAGCAACGCGACGGCTTCGGGCGGCGTCTGGCAGCAGTCCAGAGTCAATCCGTCCTTCCCGGCGAAGTGCGGTCTCGACGTCGGGCTGGTTCTCGACATCTCGGGGTCGGTCGGCAGCAGCATGCCGCAGCTGAAAGGTGCCAGCGACACTCTGGTCGACTCCCTGGTCGGCACTCCGTCGCGCATGGGGCTCTTCTCATTCGCCACGGTCTCGCCAGGCGCCGGTGCCACGCAGAACTATCCCTCGCTGGCTGCGGTGGCGACGCAGGCACAGGCCGATTCGGTCAAAGAACGCTACGCAGACTGGACGTCCGGTGGCGGCACGAACTGGGATCGGGCACTTGCCGTCGCCGCGCAGTCCCCGGCTCACTACGACGTCGTGATCGTGCTCACCGACGGCAACCCGACCTACTACAACGATCCGGCTCTGGGGCCGGGAGGCAGCACGCGGCTCCGCGAGGTGGAGAACGGGATCTTCTCGGGCAACGCGGTGAAGGCGAAGGGCACCCGAGTCATCGCGCTGGGCGTGGGCTCGGGAGTCACAAGCCCCGAGACCGCTCTGAACCTGGCCGCCATCTCTGGCCAGACGAAGTTCGACGGCAGCAACGCCACCGCGGCTGACTACTTTCAGACCACCAACTACCAGGCGGCGGGAACCGCTCTTCGCGAACTGGCTCTGGCCAACTGCAAAGGCTCGGTCTCTGTGGTCAAACAGATCGTTCCGTCGGGCAACACCGGTGAAGACGTCAGCGGGGCGACCGCTGCCGGCGCCGGCTGGCAGTTCGACGCGACCACCACATCCGCAGACATCGGAGGTCTGCCGGCAAGCGAGACCACCACGGCTGACGGCACCGGTACGGTGAACTTCCCGTTGACGTTCACAGGCGGCACCACTTCGGGCCCGGTAACCGTCACTGAGACGCAGCAGCCGTCGTTCGACTTGGTGACGCAGAACGGCAAGAACGCGGTCTGTCGAAACCTGGCCACGGGAAACACCGTCGACGTGACGAACAGCGGGGCGCTCGGCTTCACCGTCGACACCTCGGTGACGGCACCGATCAGCTGCACGATGTTCAACCGCGAGGCACAGCCTCATGCCGAGATCACGCTCAAGAAGCTCTGGACGGTGAACGGCGTTGCATATGTCAACGGCGCTCAGCCAGCCGAGCTCTCGGCAGTGGCCTCGTTGACCGGCCCAGACGCCGGCGGCGCGACCTACCAGGCGTGGGAACAGCCCAGAACCGGGTACTCCATCGGCGATGCAGTCACCTTCGGCGAAGACGTGACCCTGCCGAGCGGTGGGCTGTGCACATCGACGCCGAAGGTCGTCTTCAACGACCAGGAGCTGTCGAACCCCGATGATGGAACGCGAGCCTGGCAAGTCGCACTGACGCAGCAGGGCAATCACGCCACCATCACCAATGTGGTGACCTGTGAAAGTCAGCTGACCTTGACGAAGACGGTGGAGGGCGGATCGGCTGCACCGACCGACTGGACGCTGGGCGCGTATCTGCCTGATGGCACGACTCCGGTGATCTCGGGTGCGACGGGCAGTCCTGCGGTGACGGCACAGGCTGTCACCGCAGGCCAGAACTTCGTGCTCCGCGAGACTGGCGGTGACCCTCGATATCGACAGGTCGACGTGCGCACCGAGCCTGTGCAGTACCCGCAGGCGAGCGGATCATGGCACTGCCGCGAGATCGATGGCGACGGAAACACGATTCCCGGCTTCAATCTCGGACTGAGCGGTGTGGTTGCGGTGCCTCTGGGCAAGCGCGTCACCTGCGACGCCGTCAACCAGACGGCCTCACTGACGCTGCTGAAGGCTGTGGTCAACGATGACGGCGGTACCGCGGTCGCAAGCGACTGGGACCTCACCGCCACTCCCGCGACCGGCGTCGACGGGCTTCAGCCGAGCACGGTCGCCGGCGCGGATGCAGCATCTGCGGCCAACACCTTCAACGTGCGCCCAGAGCACACCTACACGGTGAGCGAGTCGGCAGGCCCGGCAGGGTATGTGCAGACGAAGCTGCAGCGGCTGGACGGCACCGACTGGACTGACATCGAAGGCTGGGACGTCACAGTGCCGGTCTTGGGAGAGGCGACGTATCGCATCGTCAACGACGATCAGCCGCGTCCCTGGACGGTGAGGAAGTCATCGGATCCGGCGACGGGGTCTACGGTCAAGCCCGGTGACACCGTCACGTATTCGGTCACCGCCAGTGCTGCGGATGCTCCCGCTGCGATTCGAGACGTGGTGCTGACCGACCGCCTCGACGAGGTGCTCGCCGCAGCAGACTTCGTGAGCGGTTCGGCCAAGCTCGTCATCGGATCGACGACGACAGATGTGGCTGATCCCACTGACGATCGACTGCAGACGAATGCGTTCGAGCTGCCGGGCGGCGCCACGGCGACGCTGAGCTACCAGGTCACCGTCAAATCGGATGCCTACGGGGCGACCCTCCGCAACGTGGCGACCGGCGCGGGCGACGTGCCGCCGACGACGTGTCCGACGCCTGAGGGCGACGACCCCGTCACCGACCCCGAGTGCGTCACGACGCATGTGACTGGAAAGTGGTCGTTGGCCAAGACCTCTGATCCGGCCAGTGGGGCCACGGTGCTGCCGGGCGCTGAGGTCGCGTATACCCTGACGACGTCGAACACGTCGGGCAACGGCGCGAAGGTGTCGGGTGCGACCGCTTCGGACGATCTCTCCGGCGTGCTCGAGCACGCGGAGTTGGTGACTCCGCTGCCGGCGGGGCTGACGCTGAGCGGTGATGAGAAGTCGCTGACCTGGGCGATTCCCGATCTTGATGACGGGTCGAGCGCCCAAGTGACCTACCGGGTGAAGATCAAGGCTGACGCGGTCGGTGTCTCGGTGCGGAACGTGGCGACGCCTGGTGCCGGCGGCGAGTGTGTGCCGGCTGAAGGGCAGGACGTGAAGTGCGAGACGACGCACTCGGTGCCGACTCCGGGGTTCACCCTGGAGAAGTCGTCGGATCCGGTGACGGGCTCGACGGTGGCGCCCGGCCAGGTGATCACGTATGCCGTGACGGTGTCGAACACGGGTGAGACGGTGCTGACCCCGGTGGCGGTGTCGGACGATCTGACCGGTGTGCTGGTGCATGCGACGTTTGACCCGGGGTCGGCGAAGCTGGTCGTCGGTGATGCGGAGCCGGTCGACGTCGATGACCCTGTCGACCAGCGGCTGGACAGTGGCGCGTTCGAGCTGGAAGCCGGAAAGTCGGCGAAGCTGACCTACCGGGTCACGGTCAATGCTGATGCGCATGGAGTCACGTTGAAGAACGTGGCGACGGCGGAGGCGACGCCGCCGGGCTTCCCACCGATCAGCCCGCCCCCCGGCGAGACCACACACCATGTGCCTCCAGTGACCCCGGACCCAGATGATCCCGGCACCCCGGGAGATCCCGGGCAGCCCGGTGACCCGGGCGGTACCACCTCGGCCTACCGCTCGTACGGCAGTGGCCGAGGCCTTGCGAGAACAGGAATCGAAGCCGGAGGGCTCATCGCTCTGGCCGCAATGGCCGCTCTCTTCGGAACCCTGATGGTGGTCGGCTCGCGCCGGCGGCCGAAAGGAGCCGAACCCAGCCAGTCGTCAGCGAAGAAGAAGTGAGCTGACTGACGTGAGATCGCGGCGCTGAGCTCCCCTTATCGGCGTCGCACCCAGAAATGCAGTCGTCGGGCATGCCCCTTGGCCCGGCGGCTGCATTTCGCTGTGCGGTGGATGCAGTGCTGTGCGGTGGATGCAGCTCGGTCGGCATGTGCTCGGTTCCGCGAGATGTGCGCGGCTATGCCGAATGCACATGGTTGCGCCGAGAAGTGCACGGTTCCGCCGAGATCAGGGTGATTTGAGCGGAAGCGCGCACATCTCAGCGGAACGGTGCCGGCAGATCAGCCTGAAGAGTCCAAGCCGGGACTACGCTGATGCCTATGCCCTCTGCTCCGTTCGCGCCCCGCGACGGTGTGTCGGCCACGCGCGTGATCACCCCGCCGCCGGTGCGCCAGACACGACACGCTGGCCAGACCTCGTCACGCACGATCGGTGAGTGGCTGCGCCTGCGCTTTCCGGCATCCGTCGACGTCGATGAGGCACTCGAGGCGGGGCGCTATGTCTACGCCGACGGCCGCACCGTCATCGCCACGGATGAGTATCGCCCGCGCACCGAGATCTGGTTCGAACGCGATCTTCCCGACGAGACGGAGGTGCCCGGCGCCATCCGCATCGTGCACCGGGATGCGCGGCTGATCGTCATCGACAAGCCGCCGTTCCTGGCGACGATTCCACGGGGGCGGCACGTGCGGCAGACGGTCGTGACGCGGCTGCGCTCTGAGCTCGGGCTTCCAGAGCTGCAACCGGTGCACCGGCTCGACCGGCTCACCTCGGGCCTCGTCGTGCTGACGACCGAGCGTCGCTGGCGCGGCGCCTATCAGACGCTGTTTCAGCGGCGTGAAGTGCACAAGGTATACCAAGCGCTGGCGCAGCTGTCTGTAAAAAGGACGTCGCAGCGGTCTGGGGCACGGGTGGCGCTGATGCCTCTGGACAGGGGTGAGCCGCGCAGATTTGAGGATGGCGCGGCGCGGCCGGCCTGGACTATTGGGGCGCTCGTCGAGGTGCGCAGCCGTATCGAGAAGCGCCGCGGCCGCTGGCAGGCTGAGGAGCTGCCGGGTGAGGTCAACGCGATCAGCTGCATCGTCCTCGAGCGCATGCTTGGAGGTGCGGGCGACGAGTGCGTATCGGAAGAACTCCATGGTGCCGGGGCGAGTCGTGGCGGTGCTGACGGCGGCATTGCTGGCGTCGGCGTCTTTCGGCTGGAGCCTTCGACCGGACGCACCCATCAGCTCAGGGTGCACATGAACCGGCTTGGGGCGCCGATTCTCGGCGATCCGCTGTATCCCGTGGTTCGGGAGGCGTGGCCCGGTGGGCCGCCGGCGGACGACTTCGCACAGCCGCTGCAGCTGCTGGCTGCCGAACTGTCGTTCACCGACCCGGTCGATGGTGCCGCTCGTCATTTCGAGGCTCAGCGGAAGCTGCCGATCAGTTCACAAGAGCGCCGGTGAAGGACGTTGCGCTCGGTTGGGCTTCGCGAAGTTTTGCCGGGCGGAGGCTTCGCCCGGTGGAGGCTCGGTTGGGCTTCGCGACGTCGGGCTGGGCAGAAGCCTGGTCGGGCGGAGGCTTCTCCGGGCGAGCCGGGACGGCTCAGGCACGAGCGAGTCGACTCAGGATATCGCGGTAGACCTCAGGCCACTGGTACAGAATCTGATGATAGGTGTACCTGGCGCTGACATAGCCTGCACGCTCGACGGCCAAGTCCTTCTCATGATCACGCCGAAACCGCTCTGCATCGCGATGGGTGCCGCCGTTGAGCTCAATAGCCAGCACTCCGTCGATGACGAGATCGATTCGCTGACGGTTGTCGAGCAAGACCTGCGCTTCAACCTGGTGACCTGCCAAGGCTAAAAGCACTCGGGCGATACTCTCAAGACCTGACTCGGCCTGTGCGTCGACGAGCGCAAGCACAGCACGACCGCGGGGAGTGCGTCGCAACTCGGCTATGACATCCACGGTGCTGACGTGCAGATCAAGATGGGGTCGCGCACGGTTGCCCGGGCGCAGCGTGGCATGGCGCAGCAATGAGTCGACGACCGCAACGGTCTCGGGCATCGACACATCATTCAAGCCATGGCGCAGGGCGGCCACCGGCGGCACGACGCCATGCTGCAAGACGGTGCGATTGTATCGAGGGTGTGTGTGCGTTCTCACCAAACGGTGTGGAGCGGCGGGGTCAACCGGCAGTGTGGTGTTGACATGCAGGTGCATCTGAGCCTGTGCGGGCAGCCAGATGTCTTTGTGCAGGAGCTTCAGCCGATGAAGCCCTGAGAGATGCCCGCCGAGCTTGACGGCTGCGACCACCCACGCGTTTGCGTCGATGGTGGCGAACCAGCCCGGTCTGAGCCGGACGAGCTCATTCCGTCGCACGAGCTGGTCGAGTCTGCGTCGCGAGATGCCGGCACGCGCCAAGGCGTGTGCGTTGGATACCCCGAATGGTGTTGAAAGAACGGCCATGTCCTCTAGGGTCATGCCGCGAGCCATGAGCGGCCAGTGGATGGGGTTCCCTGTTGAAAACTCAGCGTGTTCGTACTGCTGTGCAGAGCTGTCTGGCGGGTGCAGGCGCGGGTGCAGGGGCGGGCCGGTGCCGGTGCGGGTGCCGGTGAGGGGACAGGTGAGGGGACAGCGTGTGCGCGGTTCCGCCCAGATGTGTGCGGTTCCGCCGGGATTGGGGTGATTCGGGCGGAACCGTGTACGTTCCGGCGGAATCGTGTGGTCACAGACCTGGGCGAGGAGGGCAGAGCTGGGGTTGGAGGGCTGAGCTGGGGTTGGAGGGCTGAGCTGGGTTGGGAGGGCAGACCTGGGTTTGGGAGGGCAGACCTGGGCTGGCAGAGCTGAGCTGGGATGGGAGGGCAGAGTTGGGCTGGCAGGCCTGAGGCTTGTGCAGGCCTGGGGCTTGGCAGCGCTGAAAGCCGCTGCGAAACGGCGACAGCTGAGGGGCGCTGGCCCCGTATGCGGATGCTCGGAGCGAGCGAGCGAGTGAGAGCGACCGCTGATGGGTGGCCGGGTTCGTTCCGTGCTCATCTGATTTGGAAGGCCTGTGAAACTTGAGTGAACATTACTCAACATTTCGGGAATAGCTTGACTGGGGCATGTCGTTGTGTAATCTTGAGCGTAGATGACTCAAGGGTGTGAACCAGTGGGTGGGCGTCAGCAGATGACGCACCGGCCAGTTGAAGCCGCCTGAGAGCCATCGAAGAAGACTTATATTGCGCGGGTGCAGAGCCCGTGCATGCGTGGCTCGGTTCGCCGAGCAGAAAGGACACACTATGTCACGTGCAGTAGGAATCGACCTCGGCACCACCAACTCGGTCGTCGCGGTTCTGGAAGGCGGCGAACCCACAGTCATCGCGAATGCTGAGGGCTTCCGCACCACCCCATCGGTGGTCGCATTCGCCAAAGACGGAGAGGTGCTCGTCGGCGAGACCGCCAAGCGCCAGGCGGTGACGAACGTCGACCGCACCATCGCATCGGTGAAGCGCCACATCGGCACCGACTGGAAGACCGATGACATCGACGGCAAGAAGTTCACTCCGCAGGAGATCTCGGCCCGCATTCTGCAGAAGCTGAAGACCGATGCCGAGAGCTACCTGGGCGACAAGGTCACCGATGCGGTCATCACCGTGCCGGCGTACTTCAACGACGCCCAGCGTCAGGCCACCAAGGAGGCCGGTGAGATCGCAGGCCTGAACGTGCTGCGCATCATCAACGAGCCGACTGCGGCCGCGCTCGCGTATGGCCTCGACAAGGGCAAAGAAGACGAGCTCATCCTCGTGTTCGACCTCGGCGGCGGCACGTTCGACGTCTCGTTGCTCGAAGTGGGCAAGGACGACGACTTCTCGACCATCCAGGTGCGCGCCACCTCGGGCGACAACCACCTCGGCGGTGACGACTGGGATCAGCGCGTCGTCGAATACCTCATCAAGAAGTTCAAAGAGGCGAGCGGCGTCGACGTCTCGGGCGACAAGATCGCCCTGCAGCGTCTGAAAGAGGCTGCCGAGCAGGCCAAGAAAGAGCTGTCGAGCCAGACCACGGCGCACGTCCAGCTGCCGTACCTGTCACTGACCGAGAGCGGCCCGGCGAACCTCGACGAGACCATCACTCGCGCGAAGTTCGAAGAGCTGACCGCAGATCTCGTGCAGCGCACGGCCAAGCCGTTCACCGACGTGATCAAAGAGGCCGGAGTCAAGGTCTCTGATCTCGACCACGTGGTGCTCGTCGGCGGGTCGACTCGTATTCCGGCAGTCGTCGAAGAGGTCAAGAAGCTCACCGGCGGCAAGGAGCCGAACAAGGGTGTCAACCCTGACGAGGTCGTCGCCGTCGGCGCAGCCATCCAGGCCGGCGTACTGAAGGGCGAGCGCAAAGACGTGCTGCTGATCGACGTCACCCCGCTGAGCCTCGGCATCGAGACCAAGGGTGGCATCTTCACCAAGCTGATCGAGCGCAACACGGCCATCCCGACCAAGCGCAGCGAGACGTTCACGACTGCTGAGGACAACCAGCCGTCGGTCGCCATTCAGGTGTTCCAGGGCGAGCGGGAGTTCACCCGCGACAACAAGAGCCTGGGCACATTCGAGCTGACCGGCATCGCACCGGCTCCGCGCGGCGTGCCCCAGGTCGAGGTCACCTTCGACATCGACGCCAACGGCATCGTGAAGGTCTCGGCCAAAGACAAAGGCACCGGCAAGGAGCAGGAGATCACCATCCAGGGTGGATCCGGCCTCTCGCAGGAGGACATCGACCGCATGGTCAAAGAGGCCAAGGACAACGAGGCCGAAGACAAGAAGCGTCGTGACGCCGCCGAGGTGCGCAACAACGCCGAGCAGCTGGCCTACTCGATCGAGAAGCTCATCAAAGAGAACGAAGACAAGCTCTCTGACGAGGTCAAGACCGAGGTCACCGCTGACGTCGAGGCCGTCAAGAAGGCCCTCGAAGGGTCGGACGACGACGCGGTGAAGGCTGCGTTCGACAAGCTGAACGAGTCGCAGGTCAAGCTCGGACAGGAGATCTACAAGACCGCGCAGGAAGAGAGCGCCGCGGGCGCTGCTGACGGCGAGGCCAAGGCAGACGACAAGTCGGGCGATGACGACGACGTGGTCGACGCAGAGGTTGTCGACGACGATGACGACAAGAAGTAAGGCGATTCACCATGGCTGACAACAACGCGGCGGGCACTCCGAACGAGTCAGGGCTTCCTGACGACGGATCCCAGCCGACGAGCCAGCAGCCAGAGGCCCAGCCGAGCGGGCAGCAGGCCGAGGGCGCGCAGGGTGCTGATGCAGCATCCGCCGCCCCCGGCCGGCCCGGCGAGCAGGGTCAGACGGATGCCGGCGTGAGTGCCGATGACGGGGCGGGCGACGCCGACGGCGAGGCCTCGCGCGAGGACAAACTGTTGGACGAGCTGCAGCGTCTGGCTGCGGAGTACAAGAACTACCGCCAGCGCACCGAAGCCCAGCAGATTCGTGATCGTGAGCGCGCGGTCGGCGATGCGGCCAAACGGCTGTTTCCGATCTTCGACGACCTCGACCGGGCTGAGAAGGCCGGCGACCTCGCCGAGGGCACTGCGTTCGCGACCATCGCGTCGAAGCTGAGGGCCGTCGGCGAAGGACTCGGCATCGAGCGTTTCGGGGCGAAGGGCGAACCCTTCGACCCGAACCAGCATGAGGCTGTGCTGCAGCAGCCGAGCCCCGATGTCGACGCACTCGTGATCGGCGAGGTCGTGGAGCCCGGCTACAAACTGGGCGACACACTGCTTCGGGCGGCCAAAGTGGTCGTGCTGGCCCCGGCTGAGTGATCGGTCGCACGAGAATGCGCCCGATGGGCATCGCGCCCCGTGACGGGATGCGGATCATCTCTCGATCCCTCCCGACACGGGGCGCTCCACAGATGAAGACGACAGAAGGAGGCGAGAGGCATGGCGAGTCAGGATTGGCTTGAGAAGGACTTCTACGCCGTGCTGGGAGTGTCGAAGGACATCTCCGACGCCGATCTGAAGAAGGAATACCGCAAGCTTGCCCGCAAGTATCACCCCGATGCGAATCCGGGAGACACTGCGGCAGAGAACAAGTTCAAAGAGATCAGCGAGGCCTACTCGGTGCTCTCCGACCCCAAGCAGCGCAAAGAGTATGACGCGCTGCGAGCGATGGGCGGCGGCGCGCGTTTCACCGCGGGTGCCGGCGGCCAGGGCGGTCAGGGATTTGAAGATCTCTTCGGCGGACTGTTCGGGCAGGGTGCCGGCGCACCCGGTGGTCAGCGTGTGCGCTTTCAGACCGGGGGACAACCCGGCGGCGCAGGTGCGGGCTACGAGGATCTCTTCGGCGGACTGTTCGGGCAGGGCGCCGGAGGTCAAGGCTACCGTGCTGCGCCGCAGCGCGGCCGTGACGTCGAGGCTCGTGCGCAGTTGACTTTCGCCCAGGCGGTGCGCGGGGCGACGGTGTCGCTCGCGTCCCCGCAGGGCAAGCGCGTCAAGACGAAGGTTCCGGCCGGAGTTCGAGACGGTCAGAAGATCAAGGTTCGCGGCAAGGGCGAGCGCGGTCAGAACGGCGGCCCGGCCGGCGACCTGATCGTGCGCGTACATGTGGGCACCCACCCGGTGTTCAAACGTGACGGCGACGACCTGCGGGTCGAACTGCCCGTGACGTTCGCCGAGGCCGCTCTGGGAGCGACCGTTCAGGTGCCGACCTACGATGGCGAACCGGTCAAGGTGAAGATTCGTCCGGGCACTCCCTCGGGCCGCGTGCTGCGCGTCAAGGGCAAGGGTGTCAAGGCAGGGCGGCATACCGGCGACCTGCTGGCAGAAGTCCAGGTCGTGGTGCCGAGCAAGCTCGACAGCACGGCGAAGAAGGCGCTGGCAGACCTCACTGCGGCGATCGGCGACGAAGACCCGCGTGCAGAGCTCTACGCGCAGGCTGAAGAGAAGTAAGAGAGCAGGTGGGTCGCCATGATGGAAGAGATGGAGCATCTGTTCAGCATCTCGGCGGCCGCACAGCTGGCGGGCATGCACCCGCAGACGCTGCGGCAGTACGACCGAATCGGTCTCGTGCAGCCGCAGCGCACTGCGGGGCGCTCTCGTCGGTACTCGCTGCGCGACATCGTGCAGCTGCGAGAGGTGCAGCGCCTCTCGAACGCCGGGGTGAGCCTTGAGGGCATTCGTCGGGTGATCGATCTCGAGAATCAGGTGCATGCGCTGCAGAGCCGTGTCACCGAGCTTGAGGCCGCCCTCGATGACGCGCTCATCTACCGGCCCGGCGCACGAACGTTCGCCGCCGGCACGGCAGGCGAGATCATCACCCTCGACCAGGGGCGTCGTCGCGTGCAGGCGGCAGGCGGCGAACTCGTGGTCTGGCACCCGGTGCGCCGAAGCAGCCGACAGCTGCCAGCAGACGACTGACGACAGATTGGCGCAGTCAACCACGCAGTGCGTCGAATGACCATTCGCGCTCGGTGAGCATGCGTGCGATGGTGAGGCCCACGGCCAGCGACACGATGGTCGCCAGTGCCTGCACCCCGTAGCCGCCGGCCTGCACGATGTCGCCCTGGTTCAGGTACACCAGCGCACGATAGGCGCTCGACCCGGGCACCATGATGAGCACGGCCGGCACGGTCAGCGTGATGCGCGGGGCGTCCAGACGTGAGGCGATCACGTAGGCCAACAGCCCGACCAGCAGCGCAGCCGAGACGGTCGACACCTGAGCCGGCCATCCCATGTCGCCGGTCGTCAGACGAAACACGTTCGCGATCGTGCCGATCCAGGCGGCGTTCAGCGCGAGTGTGAACGGGGTGTTGAACATCATCGCGAAGCCGGTGACGGCCACGAAGCCGGCCACGAGTCGTGAAGCGATGATGACCCAGACGGGCCATGCCGAAGGCGTCGGCGCGGCGGTCGGCTGCAGATCGAACATCATCGCGACCGCCCAGGCGCCGAACGACACCGACATCAGCACCAGTCCGGCGAAGGTGAGGCGCCCGATGGCCGAGTTCAGGTCGAGGCGAGCCAGATCCAGGGTCGCCGTCACCAGCGGAAAGCCCGGCACGAGCAGCAGCAGCGCCGAGGTGAAGCCGGCGTCGTGCAACGGGCTCACGTGCCCACTCACCGCCGACAGGATGCCGGTGAACAGCACGTAGCAGAGACTGGCGATCAATCCGCACAGCGAGTACATCGCGAGCTGGTTGATGCGCAGCTTCACCAGCGTGACGCGCAGCCACTGTGCGATCGACACCGAGAGGGCGACGCCCACGCATTCCTGCCACCCGCCGTTGTTCAGAAACGCGAAGCCCGAGCAGGCCATGATCGCGGCGATCAGCGTCAGCCATGTGGGGTAGTGACGTGGCCGCTGCTCGATGATGTCGAGACGACGGTTCAGCTCTTCGGGCAGCATGCCTTGAGGCATGTGGTGCGAGAGCCGCTCCAGCTCGACGATGCGATCGGCGTCGACCCCGCCGACTCGTGCCTCGGCCACCCGCGTGCGAAAGATGGCACCGCGAAAGAACGTGCAGACGATCTCGGTGGCGGTGATCTGCGTGTGCAGCGAGGTCAAGCCCAGCGCACGGGCTGCGCGTGACATCGCCTGCTTCACGCGGAACGAGCTCGAGCTCGCCTGCAGCATCATCTTGCCCAGCCGCATGATGGCGTTCGACTTCTCGATCAGGTGAATCGGCTCGAGCAGGATCTCGCCCGTCGGAGTCGGGTCTGCGGGGTGCGAGGCGGGGGAGGGAGAAGACGAGCTCATGCCTTCTATTGTGCCGCGTTCGCAGGTGGACTGTCTTCGACGCGTCCCAGCGCCTGAGACTGTGCTGCGCCCGGCGGATCGCTGGCTGACGACTCATCTGCGGCGAGTGCCAGCGACAGGGGAGGGCAGACCCCATCGATCGCAGCCGCAGCCTGACGGGGCAGTACAGCTAGCTCTGGTCGCCGCCCTGCCCGTTCTGCTGCTGGCCGGGGCCGCCCTGCCCTGGCGCGCCCTGCTCTCCGCCCATCGGCATGGTCGCGGCGTCATCGCCTTCGGTGATCGACTGGGCCGTGATCGAGCCGTTCGACTCGTCGCCCTGGACGCGGATCGAGTCGCCGACGGCCAGATCTGAGACGGAGCCCTGCTGCGTGGTGGTCACCGAGGTGTTCGACCCGGTGCTGATCGTGACTGTTTCGCCCGACTGGGTCTTGATCGTGATGGTGCCATCTGACACGCCGGTGATCGTGCCGCTGGTCATGCCGGTCGGCATGCTGCCTGAGGCCGTATCGCCCTCTGAATCGCTCATCGGCCCGCCCTGACCGCCTGTGCCTCCAGGCCCCTGCTGGATGGAACCGGCGGAGGTGGAAGCTCCTTGAGCGACCACGGTGCCACCGAGGAATCCGAGCCCGACCAGGATCGCCGCGGTCAGCCCGCCGGTGAGCCATTTTCCGATCTTCGACTTGGAACCGGGAGTCGTGGCCGTGGTATCGGGTGCAGCAGGAGGGGTCGAGCGCGGTTCAGCGCCGCCTTCGCCACTGATCTGTTCATTCGTTGTCGGGCTGGTCATGACTGCTCCTTCATCTCAAGTCTCGTCGGCTGGTGGCCGACGAGTGTCGCTGTGCGGGTGATCCCCAGTGTCGTGAAAGACCCTGTCTGGGGGGTCTTCGACTGCTGTGTCGCTGCTGTCTCTCTCTTGTGGTTTAGTCTGCTCGCAGGGCCTGGATCGGGCGCAGTGAGGCTGCCCGCCCTGCCGGATAGGCACCGAAGAAGACCCCGATGGCGACCGAGACACCCAGCGCCAGCGGAATCGACCAGCCGAGGATCACGGGTTCGGTGCCGTTGATCTCGAAGGTGGAGCCGATACAGGCGATGCCCACGCCCACGATGCCGCCGGCGAGCGTCAGCAGGGCTGCTTCGACGAGAAACTGCGAGAGGATGACCCCCCTGGTCGCACCGAGGGCCTTGCGGATGCCGATCTCGCGGGTTCTCTCAGTCACAGAGACCAGCATCACGTTGGTGACTCCGATGCCCCCGACGAGCAGGCTGATTGCGGCCACGGCACCGAGCAGGGTGGTGAAGCTCTGAGCGCTCGCGGCCTGCGTCTCGAGCAGAGAGCTCTGGTTCACGATCTGATAGGTCGCTGTCGACGATGAGGTGCCCGACCGAGCCGATCCGCTCGTCTGCGCTGACGAGGTCTCGGCCGTTGAAGCCGTCGACGGCATCAGCTGATCGAGCAGAACGGTGAGCTCGCCCTCGGCGGCTGACACGGAATCCGCGTTCGTCGCCGTGACTGTCAGCGTGCTGATGTCGTCGAAGCCGGTGAACGATCGCTGTATGCGCTTCAACGGGGCGATGACCACGCTGTCGGCGTCGCTCGCCGTGCTCGACGACTGGCTCTTCAGAATGCCCTTGACCGTGTACGAGGTGCCGTCGATCTGCAGGGTCGAGCCGAGGGCTGACCGAACCGACCCGAACAGGTCGGTCGCCGTGGTCTGGCCGATCACCACCACCTTCGCGGCGAGATCGGCTTCTGCCTCGGTGAACGCCGAACCGCTTGCGACGGTCGAGGTGCCGATCGAGAAGTAGTCGGGCGTGGTGCCGACCACTGAGACGGAATCACTGCTGTTTCCTGCGGCTGAGACGGTCTGCGAGGTGCTGACCTGCGGCACGACCTTGTCGATGTGCCCGAGCTTCGCGGCAGCCACCCGGTCGGCGACGTCGGTGGTCAGAGACGAGCCCTGCCCCGAGGGGCGTACCGTGAGCGTCGTGGTGCCGAGCCCGTCGATGGCACTCTGGATCTTCGCTGCGGAGCCGTTGCCGACGGCCAGCAGCAGAATGACGCTGGCGACGCCGATTAGCACGCCGAGCATGGTCAGCAGCGAACGCAGCGGGTTGGCGGCGATTCCGTGCCAGGCAGAACGCAGCACCTCTGCGGGGTTCATGAGAGTGCTCCTGTCGCACGGTCGTCGAGAATGCGGCCGTCGCTGAGCGTCAGCACGCGATCGGCCCGTTCGGCGACGTCGTCTTCGTGCGTGATCATCACGATGGTCTTGCCCGCCGCGGCGAGCTCGTCGAAGAGGTCGAGCACCTCGCCGGTGGCCTGGTTGTCGAGGTTGCCGGTGGGCTCGTCGGCCAGCACGATGGCCGGCTCGGTCACGAGCGCGCGAGCGATGGCCACTCGCTGCTGCTGACCGCCGCTGAGCTGCTGCGGAAGATGCGTCGCTCGCTGCGCCAGCCCGACTCGATCGAGTGCATGGGCGGCTCGTTCGTGCCGTTCGGCACGGCCCACGCCTCCGTAGACGAGCGGCAGCTCCACGTTGGCCTGCGCCGACATGCGTGGAATCAGATTGAACGACTGGAAGACGAATCCGATCTTGCGGTTGCGCACGTGAGCGAGGTCGTGTTCGTCGAGTTCGTCGACGTTCACCCCGTCGAGCAGGTACGAACCGCTCGTCGCCACATCGAGACAGCCGAGCACGTTCATGACGGTCGACTTGCCTGAGCCCGAGGGGCCCATGATCGCCACATGCTCTCCGCGGTGAATCTCGAGGTCGATGCCTTTGAGCGCATGCACGGCCGATTCTCCGTCACCGTAGACTTGAGTGATCGCCGTGAGGCTCAGAATGATCTCAGCGCGGTCGAGCAGATCGATCTGCTCGCGGGCGAACTCTGCCGTGTCAGCCAAGGTTGCCACCGCCTGCAGGCATCTGGCCGCCGGGGCCGCCGCCTGAGCCGCCGGTCATGCCGGCCGAGCCGCCGCCGGGACCGCCTGCCGGCATCCCGCCCTGTGAGTCGCCCGATGACGACGAACCGGATGACGACGAACTGCTGGAGGTGTCGTTCGAGACCGACCCGATGACGATGGTCTGACCCGCGGTGAGGCCATCGGTGACGACCGTGCCCTGATCACCGGCAAGGCCCGTCGTGACGGTCACCGAGCTGGTCGAGGTGCCGTCGGCGCCGACCACCTGGACCGTCGATGCGCCGGATGCATCGGTGCTGATCGCCGCACTGGGAACGTAGAGAGCATCGTCGGCCGACGTCGCTGTGGTGATTGTCACATTCGCACTGCTGCCGATGCGTGCGTTCTCAGGCACGGAGTCGAGCTTGATGATCGCGGCGAACGTGACCACGGAGTTGCTCGTGGTGCCAGTGGGCGAGATGTTCAGCACCGTGGCGTCGACGGTCTTGTCATCGAGGGCCGGCAGTGTCACGCTGGCGGCCTGACCGACCTGCACGCTGGCGATGTCAGCCTCAGGGATCGCTGCTGAGACGGTGTAGGCAGAGGTGTCGGCGATGGTCGCCACAGAGGATCCGCTGCTCGACGACGAGCTGCTGGTCGTGGCTGCCGTGGTGCCGCCTGATGCTGATGAAGCGCCCGATGAGCCGGATGACCCTGAGCCTCCCGAGGATCCGGACCCGCTTGACGATGAGCTGCTCGACGACCCTGAGGACGACCCCGACGACGAGCCGACGGCTGAGTCGACTGAGACGATCAGGCCGGCGATCGGCGCGGTCAGCGTCGCGGCTGCCCGGTTCTCACGCGCTGTGGTCAGCGCACGGGTGGCCTCGGTGACCGTGGTCTGCGCCTGCTCGACGCTGCTCTGCGCCGAGTTGACCGACTGCGTGCTCACCGAAGTCGTCGATTCACCGCTGCGAGAGTCGGTCGTGGTCGTGCCCGCCTTCGCCTCTGCCAATGTCGTCTGGGCTCGGGTCAACGAGTTCTTCGCATTCGTGAGGGTGGTCTGCGCATCGCTGACGGCGGTGTCGAGGTCGGTCGTCTCGAGTGTGGCGATGGTCTGCCCCTTCTCGACCGTCTGACCGACGCTCACGTCGATGGAGGCGATGGTTCCGCTGGTGCTGAAGGCGGCGGTCGTCTCGCTCAGGGCGGCGAGGTTGCCCGAGGCGGTGATGCCGGTGGTGACCTTGCCCTGCTGCACGGTGGAGGTGAGCTGGGTGGCGTCGGCGTTCGTCGCGGAGGCAGGATGCATGACGATCCAGGCGGTGACCGCGATGGCAGCGATGCCGGCGACCAGGCCCCCGTTGATGAGCAGTGGTTTCGAGATTCGCATGAGCACAACTCTGCGGTGAGCCACTGGCAGAAGGCTTGCAGACGTCTATCAGCAGCCTGTGGACAACCCGCGGCGCGGGGAACGACGGCGAGCAACTTCACAGCCGGAGATCAGGCGACGGCCAGATGAATCGGCGACACTGCGAAATGGCCACCATTGTCACGATCGGGAGGAACCCATGCAGACCCAAGAGTTCGCTCGCGCCTACCAGGCGCCATACCGTGTGCCGCAGCGGCGCGGCAGCGAGATCGACACGATCATGCTGCCGGCACGGACATTCTCGGGGGCGTGGGGCGAAGTGCTGTGCGAAGCCCTCGCCGGGCAGCGGGAGGGCGTGCTGAGCAGACGTGTCAAGACGCTGCAGACCGCCTACCAAGGATGGTTCGAGACCGTGGGCGACGTGCTCATGCGGCAGCTGAGCCACACGCTCGAAGCGTCTGACGCCGAGGTGATGACGGCGCTCGCAGAGATGGCCTTTCACCGTATGAACACGCATCTCGGCACCGCCTGGCTGCGTCTTGCGAAGAGCGCTGAGCACCGCGGGGCACGTCAGCGCGTCGCCGAGACCGCGTTCGATGCGGCGGCAGGCGCCAGGCTCGCCATTCGCGACGACATCGACCGGCTGAGCGGCACCCGTCGCGGTATCGAGGCCTCGGGCGAGTTCGCGGTCGACGACGTCGCAGAGCTTGACGACTGGTACTCCGTGCTGGTCACGCAGATGTGCGCCTTCGACGCGCTGCTCGAGGCGGCACAGATCGACCCGGATGTCATCGTGCTGCCCGCCCCGGTGCAGTTCAGCACCCAGGGAGCGGCGAGCTGCGACGTGGTGCTCGTGAACCCGGCCACCGATCGGGCGATCGGCATCCGTGTGCCCCGCCGCACGGGCTGGCGGACGGCCCAGCGCGGCCGCCCAGAGAGTCACGGCCCGGCCGACGCGCACCACCACGCCGGGGATGCGTCGCCACGCGGTGCCGAAGACGGGACCGACCATGGCCGCGTGCTTGAGATGGGCACACTGCGCCCCTCGCAAATCGTGCCCATCGCCCTGCACCAGCTGCGCCCGGTTCAGGCCTCGGTCTGAACATGTCGGCGCCGGTGCGACTGGAGCGCACCGCCGAGCGTCAGAAGTCGAGCACGACCTTCGCCGCGGCGAGCAGCTCGTCTCGAGTCTCGCCGTAGCGGCCGAGCGCCTCGGCACCGCGCTCGCGGGCATGCAGGGCGAGCAGGTAATACGGGAGCGCCGCCCGCTGCGTGCTGCGCGCCCGCTCGTCGTCGGCTGCCACATGCAGCACGTGGTCGGCGAAGAGCGAGTCGTCACGGTGGTCGCCGAGTAGATCTTGCAGCCGCTTCGCCGCCTTCGCCAGACGCTTCGCATCCGCGCGTTCGAGCACCTGCAGCGGAGTGTCGGAGAGCCCGAGCGACACCGCCTCGGTGGCGTATCGGATGCGGCGGCCGTCTTTGCGAACCTCGTGCAGGGCGTGTTCGAACCTCAAACGTGCGCGCGCCCCGGCCCCCGGGGTGTGCAGCTGCTCCCAGATCTCGACCAGCCGATGGTCGTCGACGACGAGCGAGGCGACCGCCTCGGCGAGCTGCGCACGCAGCGCAGGCACGGCATCCGCCTGCCCCTCGGGCGAGGCCGCCTCAGGCGCGGTCAGACGGTGCAGCTGATCGGCGATGTCGCTGCGACGCCGGTCGGTGAGATCAGCGGTGAGCTGCGCGTGCGCTGCGGCGTAGACCCGCCAGGCCGGCTCGGACAGCCGGCCGACCAGACGCTTCGCCGCGGGTACACCCTGCAGCTGCAGCACCTGCCGCTCGGCGTCGCGCGCACGCACCTCGGCATCGCGGGCGGCACCGAGATCGTCGCCGAGTCGTTTGAGGCGCCGACGGGCGGCCCGCACGACCGACGGGTCGACGAAGACGCCGTAGACGTCGAGCAGACTGCGCAGCCGGCGGATGACGATGCGGGCCTGGTGCACGCCGTCTGGCCGGTCGGCGATCGCATCGTCGAGACGGGCGTCGAGGTCGGCGGCCAGCCCCTGCGCGATGTGCGCGACCGCCTGTGCCGCCGTCGCATGCGCGCCCCGGTCGAGGCCGAGCGCACGCTGCAGCTTCGCCACCGCCGATGACGGCCGGGCGCCGGCGGCGATCAGATGCTCCGAGACGACTCGCAGCAGCAGCGCGCCGGGGCTGTCGGGTGCGTCGTCGAGACGCTCGGCCAGCTCGGCCTCCCACTCATGCCACTGTCGCACGGTGCCGTCGCGCAGATCTGTGGTGCGCACCTCGTCGTCGGCGATCTCGGCGAGCGGTCGCTGCTCGGCGTCGCTCAGCTCGGTGGCGGTGCGCGTGGTCTGGATGCGCGCCACCGGAGCCAGCTCGTCAGGCTTGGCCCAGACCTCGACCAGACGCAGCGCGCCGGCCGGAATCTCGTCGGGGGCGGCGGGGTCGATCGGCCAGTGCCGCTCGATGCGCCCGTGCTCGCCGGTCGTCTTCACATGCCAGCCCGCGTCGTGGCCGCCGGTGCGGCGGCGCAACGCCACCTTCGCGTGGATCAGCGTGAGCGCTGGGGTGTCGTAGTAGACGGCATCGAGATGAGCGGGCTCAGGCGCGACCGCATGCGCGACGACGTCGATCGTGGTGAGGTCAGGCAGGGCGGCGGCCCCGGGAACGTCGAACTTGCGCTCGATCTCGACGTGGCGCTCGCCAGCAGAAGCGGAGGATGCGGTCATGTCACAAGCCTAGCGGCGGCAGGTGAATCGAGACTGAACGCGACCATTCTCGACCCGCGGTCTCGATGCGGAGCGCCTGAGGCCCGCCAGCGCTGTAACATTCCCGACACCTTGGGCTGAGAGACTGCTCAGTGTTCGCAGATCCGACGACATCCGATTCTCTCGTCCGGGCCGTTCGGCTCTGCAGGAGGGGAAGCACATGAACGATCTGTTCTCGGGGTATCACGCCGCTGCGGCGCGACACTCGTTCGGATCTGACGCCTGGGATGAGATGTTCTCGGTGCTGCCGGGCACGCCGGGCGGCCGCGCACAGGTGCGCGAGGGCTATGACCGCGTGCTCAGCGTGCTCGAGGGCATGCCGCGCCGCGAACTGAGCGCACGCATCGACGCCCTCGCGAACTCTTATCTCACACAGGGCGTCACGTTCGACTTCGCAGGAGAGGAGCGGCCCTTTCCGATCGACCCGATCCCGCGAATCATCGAAGACCTCGAGTGGCAGCACATCGAGGCCGGCATCGCGCAGCGAGTGCGTGCGCTCGAAGCCCTCCTCGACGACGTCTACGGGCCGCAGAACGCGATTCGAGATCGAGTCATCCCATCGCACATCGTGGCGTCGTCGAAGCACTTCCACCGTCAGGCTGCCGGCATCAGACCGGCCAACGGGGTGCGCATCCAGGTCGCCGGCATCGATCTGATCCGTGATGCCGGGGGCGTGCTGCGCGTTCTCGAAGACAACGTGCGCGTGCCCAGCGGAGTCAGCTACGTGATGTCGAATCGCAGCGTGATGGCGCAGTCGCTGCCCGAGCTCTTCGGCACGCAGACGGTGCGACCGGTCACGGAGTACCCGTCTCGCCTGCTCGCAGCGCTTCAGTCCGCTGCGCCCGCCGACGTCGACGATCCCACCGTGGTCGTCCTGACCCCGGGCATGCACAACTCGGCCTACTACGAGCACACGCTGCTGGCCCGGCGCATGGGCGTCGAGCTGGTCGAGGGCCGCGACCTCTTCTGCACCGGCGGCCGTGTCTACATGCGCACCACCGGCGGCCCGGAACGCGTCGACGTGATCTACCGGCGCACGGACGACGAGTTCATCGACCCGTTGAACTTTCGCGCCGACTCGCTGCTCGGCTCGCCCGGCCTCATGCTGGCGGCTCGTCTCGGACACGTCACGATCGCGAACGCGGTCGGCAACGGGGTCGCAGACGACAAGCTGATGTACACCTACGTTCCCGATCTGATCCGGTACTACCTGCACGAAGAGCCGGTCATTCCCAACGTGCCGACCTGGCGCCTCGAAGACCCGGCGCAGCTCGAAGAGGTGCTCGACCGACTCGACGAGCTCGTGGTGAAGCCGGTCGACGGCTCGGGAGGCAAGGGCATCGTGCTCGGCCCGCAGGCGAGCCGTGAAGAGCTCGACCAGCTGCGTCGGCGTCTGAAGAGAGACCCCCGCGGGTGGATCGCGCAGCCGGTGGTGATGCTGTCGACGATTCCCAGCGTGGTCGAAGAGGGCATCCGTCCCCGTCACGTCGACCTCCGCCCGTTCGCCGTGAACGACGGTGAGGATGTCTGGGTGCTGCCCGGCGGGCTGACCCGCGTGGCGCTGCCAGAGGGGCAGCTGGTGGTGAACTCCTCGCAGGGCGGCGGATCGAAGGACACCTGGGTGCTCGGCTCGCCCACTCGATCGTCGCTGGCCGACGAACTCGTGCACGACGACCAGATCGACACCCCGGCCAACGATCTGCTGACGCTCGGCGGCTCGGTCGCATCCGGCGGCACCGGCAGTCTGATCGGCCCGGAACAGGGGCCCCGCAACGCCCCGGACCTGCGCCGCCAGCAAGAGCAGGAGCAGCAGCAGAGTCGAGACGCTCGGGAACACGGGGAGGCGCATCATGCTGTCACGAATCGCTGAGAGCCTCTTCTGGATCGGCCGCTACGTCGAACGCTCCGACGGCACCGCGCGTCTGCTCGACGTGCACCTGCAGCTGCTGCTCGAAGACCCCTGGGTCGAGGAGTCGAACGCGTGCCAGGCGCTGCTCGGGGTGATGGGCAGCGCGCCGAAGACGTTCAGCCGGCTCTGCCGTGCCGATGTGCTGCGGCTGCTCGGCACCGATCGCACGCAGCCCTCGTCGATCGCGACGTCGCTGTGGGCGGCTCGTGAGAACGCCCGCGGCGCTCGTGACGTGCTGCCGAGCGAACTCTGGGAGGCGCTGAACATGACCGTCAAACGCCTGCCCCGACAGGTGCAGCAGGAGCGATCGCACGAGTACTTCAGACTTGTGCGCGAACGGGCGGCGCTGGTCTTCGGCATCATCGACTCGAACATCAGCCGTGATGACGCCTGGCGTCTGATCACGTTGGGACGCTGCCTCGAACACGTCGATATGACGGCGCGCCTGCTCGCGACCCGCTCGCTGACCGAGGCCAGCGGGCCGTCGTGGTCGACCATTCTGCGTTCGTGCGGCGGGTTCGAGGCGTTCCAGCACACGTATCGCGGGCGGGCCAGCAGCCGTCATGCGATCGAGTTCCTGCTGCTCGACCTGCTCTTTCCTCGGTCGATGACCTACTCGCTCAACCGTGCCGTCGACTGCCTGCGCGGGCTTGACCCGATGCAGTCCCGGGTCTCGGTCGGTGTCGACGCTCTGCGCATGCTCGGTCGGGTGCGCAGCCAGCTGGAGTACACTCCCGTCGAGACGCTGCAGGACGACCTGCCGCGGTACATGGCCACGGTGCAGTCTGCTGTGCAAGATGCGGCCGAGGGTATTCGCGACCGATTCTTCCCAGTCAACCCGGATCCGACCTGGATCGGAGAGAACGTATGAAGCGTCTGCGCATCGAACATCGCACCGGCTACACCTATGACGGCCCGGCCGTCGCCTCGTACAACGAGGCCCGCATGCTGCCGGCGAGCGGCAGGTCGCAGCTGGTGATCAGCTCCGACCTGACCGTCTCACAGGCCACGTCGCAGTTCGGCTACGTCGACTACTTCGGCACCAAGGTGTCGAGCTTCGACGTGCTGGGCCCCCACGACGAGCTGACCTTGGTCGCAACCAGTCTGGTCGAGGTGCGACCGCACTCCGACGGGCCGGGCGGTGCCACCTGGGAGCAGCTGGCCGAGCACCGCAATGACACGATCGCCCTGAGCGAGCAGCTGCAGCAGACCGGTCGCACGCGACCCCCGACCGAGGTGACGCGGCTGGCACGGCAAGCCGTCGACCAGACCGACACTCCCGCTGGTGCCGCAGTCAGCATCCTCAACACGGTCGGCGAGTCGATCGAATACGTGCAGGGTGTGACAGGCGTGACCACGAGCGCGGCCCAGGCGTGGGAGAAACGAAAGGGGGTCTGCCAGGACATCGCCCACATCGCGCTGGGCGCACTGCGAGCGGTGGGCATTCCCGCCCGGTACGTCTCTGGCTACCTGCATCCGCGGCCGGATGCCGTCATCGGTGACGAGGTCGCCGGCGAGTCACATGCATGGTTGGAATGGTGGGACGGGGACTGGCACGGCTACGACCCGACCAACCACACCGAGATCACCGATCGGCACGTGCAGGTGGGTCGCGGTCGCGATTACGGCGATGTGCCGCCGCTGCGCGGCGTCTACTCGGGCGAGGGCGCATCGCACCTGTTCGTCTCGGTGCACATCACCCGTGAGGCGTGAGCTGACGCGGCGTCTTCGTGACGCTGTGTGACGGCTTCTGACACTCCGTTACCGCGAGGCATCGGCCGACTGGGTGAGGGCTCTACGCTGACCAGCACGAACGCAGCCCGGCAGACCGGCCGACACCAAGACCTGGTCTCAGAAGTGCGGCGTCGAGCCAGGAGGCCACGATCATGAGTCAACCCCGCCAGATGCAGATCAGCGTCGCACCTGAGGGTGCCGGCTGGCACCCAGCAGCATCGCGTGAGCCGAGCGCACACCCGAGCAGGCTCTTCGACGCCCGATAGCGGCTCGATTTGGTGCGCATCGCGCAGCATGGCGTGCTCGACTTCGTCACGATCGAGAATTCACCCGTTCTGCAGCCGTCTGACGGCGGCCAATGCCACTGAGGCCTTCGGGTCAAGACGCGCACCACCCCAGACGAACTCGATCTGAGACGAACAGAGGAAGCATGACCAGCACAGATATCGATGCCGTCGCGGCGCCCACTGCGCGACTGCTGCAGGAGCTCACCCAGACGACGGGGTTCAGCGATGCGACGCTCGTCGCGTCGGCGCCCGACACCATTCGCCTGCTCGCCGGCGTTCCCGATCGCAGCGCTCTGCCGACCGACGCGTTCGCTCGTGCCTACGGCAGGCTGCAGCACGACCCCGATCGGTTGATCGAGGGCTTCCAGTATTCGAACGCGCAGGGCATTCCTGAGCTGCGGGAATGGATCGCCACACGCGAAGGCGTCAGCGCCGATCGCATCCTCGTCACTGCGGGCGGGCAGCATGGACTCTCACTGGTGGTGCGCGCGTTCGTCGACGAGGGAGACCTCGTCGCGGTGGACAACCCAATCTGGCCGCTGTTCCTCGGCATCCTCGAGCTGAAGAGCAGAAACATCCTGCCCATTCCCGTCGAGGCCGACGGGATCGACGTCAGCGCGCTGGAGCAGCAGCTCCGGGCCGGCAGACGCATCCGCGCGCTCTATACCGTTCCCGACTTCCACAACCCGACGCAGGGCAGCCTCTCTGAAGAGAAGCGCCGGCACCTCGTGCGCCTCGCAGACGAGTACGGCTTCTGGCTGATCGCCGACAACCCCTACCGCGAGCTGCACTTCGGCGAGCGGGGACTCGACACCTCTGTCTTCCACGAAAGCCCCAACACCGTGCACGTCAACACCTTCTCGAAGACGCTCGGCCCGGGCCTCAGACTCGGCTGGATCGTGCTGCCCGAGCGCACGGTCGCCGACGTGGTACGGCTGCGCAACAGGAACGACTCGCAGACGTCGACGCTGACCCAGACCCTGGTCGCCGAGGTGCTCAACGGCGAACCGGCCTTCTTCGATGACAACCTCGTGCGGGCGCGATCGCTCTACAGGAGCCGAGCCGAAGGCCTCGTCGCCGCGCTCGACCGGCATCTGCCGGGAGCCTTCGAGACCACCGTGCCGAGCGGCGGCTACTTCTTGTGGGCTCGTCTGGCAGATGACTCGGCCGACTGGCAGGAGCTCTATGCGCGCGCCGCTGAGCACGGGCTGAGCTATCAGCCGGGCGCGTTCTTCGCATCCGGCCCCGGCACCGACGCCGACCGACACCTCCGCCTGGCGTACGGAGACAACACCGTCGAGCGCATCGACGAGGGCGTCGAACGACTTGCCGCTGCGTATCACTCGCTCTCATAGGCGTCTGTGACGGGCATGCACACATCCAGACACGAGAAGGCCGGGCCATCATGACTCTCGCACCATCCACGCTGACCACCATCCAGGCGCTCATCGACGACCTCGTCGCGAATCATCCGCAGATCGAGCTGCTTGTCGACGCCGAGCAGACGGCGGCCTATGCGGGGGACTACTCCTGGCGATCGCCTGGCGACTGGCAGCCTGCGGCCCCGGGGCCGACAGTGGCGCTTCCCGCGACAGTCGAGCAGGTGCAGGATGTAGTCAGGACCGCTGCGCGCCACGGCGTCTCGATCGTGCCCCGCGGCGCCGGGTCGGGACTGTCGGGCGGGGCGACGCCGGATGCCGGGCAGCTGGTCGTCGCCACCGATCGGCTGAACCGAGTGGTCGAGGTCGCGCCACTCGACCAAGTCGTGGTCGTCGAACCCGGCGTCGTCAACGCGCGGCTCAACGAGCAGCTCGAGCAGTACGGACTGTTCTACGCTCCAGACCCTGCGAGCTTCGAGATCTCGGCGATCGGCGGCAACATCGCGACCAACGCCGGTGGTCTGCGCTGCGCCAAATACGGCGTCACCGGAGATTCAGTCCTGGCTCTCGACGTGGTGCTGGCCGACGGCTCGCTCGTGCACATCGGGCACCGGTCGATCAAGGGCGTCTCGGGGCTCGACCTCGTGTCACTCTTCGTCGGGTCGGAGGGCATTCTCGGCATCGTCGTCGGGGCGACACTGCGGCTGCGCAAGATTCCCCTCGAACGGCGAACGCTGACGGCGTTCTTCGACTCGACCGAGGCCGGCACCCGGGGGCTTGACGCGATCACACGTTCGCCGGTCGAACCCGCAGTCGTCGAGTTCTTCGATCAGCCGACGCTCGAGAACATCGACGAGTTCAGCGGCTCCGCGCTGCGCACGAGAGGCGCGTCGCTCATCCTCATCGAACTCGACGGTTATGGAATCGACGATCAGACGCGTGACCTCACCCGACATCTTCGCGCGGCGGGGGCCGTCGTCGCCGTCGAGGCCGAGGAGGCGGCGGAGCGCCTGTGGCAGCTGCGCCGCAGCGGGCGAGGGCAGGTCGAAGACCTCTGGACCATCGGCGAGGACATCGCTGTGCCGAAGTCGCGGATTCCCGACATCTACGCCTCGTTCGCAGGTATCGGCCGCCAGTACGGCGTGAAGATCTCAGCCGTCTCGCATGCCGGTGACGGCAACCTGCATCCGCAGATCTCGCGGGTGCGGCTGCCCGGAGAGACCGAGCTGCCCCAGGAGGTGTCTGCCGCAGCCACCGCACTGGTGCAGCGTGCACTGGATCTCGGCGGAACGGTCTCGGGAGAACACGGCATCGGAACAGCCAAGCTGGAGTGGTTGCGGCTCGAACTCTCTGATCGGAATCGTGCCCTGCAGCAGGCCATCAGAGCCGCCATGGATCCGCAGGCACTCTTCAATCCAGGAAAAGCCATCTGAGGTGAAGAAGTCAGACGAAATATGTCAGCAGATGACCGAACCATTTCTGCAGTGACTCCTCGTTGAATATTGTGCTTGAGACATCAACAATGCACACCGGTGAATGGTGTGCAAGCGAATGGAGAACCCGATGGCTCATGAAGATCACCGCCGGTCGAAAGTGAAGACGCCGAGCAGTCGCAGATGGAAGTTCACCGCTGCGCTCGCCGCGTTCGGGCTGGCCGGAGCTCTCATGGCGGGATGCGCCAGCGGTGCGGGGGCCAGCAGCGCAGGCGGTTCCGGAGAGCCGAAGCAGGGCGGCGATCTGACCTTTCTGATCAATAACTTCGACGCCGGATGGGTCGCGAATGAATCGGCCATTTCGAGCTATGAAGGCAATGTCTGGGATTCCATCACTGACAAGCTCGTCTACGTCGACCCTGATGGAAACATCTCACCCTGGCTCGCCGAGAGCTGGGAGAACAACTCGGACAGCACTGAATTCACGCTGCATCTCAAGAACGGTGTGACCTTCTCGGACGGCACCGCATTCGATGCCGCTGCGGTCGTGCGCAACCTTGACTACTGGGCGCGTGGTGATGAAGCGAAAGGGGTGAAGCGCATCGGTCTCTTCCCCTCTTCGACGTATCAGACCGCGGAGGCGGTAGACGACTCGACGGTGAAGGTCACGTTCAACGCGCCGACACTCGGCTTCATCCCCACGTTGGGATATCACGGCTCTATCCTGACGTCTCCGAAGACGCTCGACCTTTCGAAAGAGCAGCAGGCAGACCTCAAGAACTACAGCGGAACGGGGCCTTTCGTCGTGGACTCCTGGACAGAGGGCGACAACGTCGTGCTCAAGAAGCGCGACGACTACAACTGGGCCTACGACAATGCGAAGCACACCGGCCCGGCTTACCTCGACACGATCACCTACAAGATCGTGAAAGAGGATTCCATCCGCTCATCGTCGGTGGAGTCGGGGCAGGCCGATGTCGCCTACAACATCTCTCCGCAGGAGATCTCCCGCCTCAAGAGCGCCGGCTTCACGGTAGAGACCCCGAAGTACCTTGGTTTCTCGCATGGATTCAAGGTGAGCACCAAGGCAGAGAACTTCGACGACGTTCGGGTTCGTCAGGCGGTGCAGGTCGGCATCGACCGCGACGAGATTCTGCAGACGGTCTACACCGACGACTGGGACAAAGCCACGTCGTTCCTGCAGAGCAACGTTCCCGAGGCCACGGACAACAGCGATCTGCTGACCTATGACAAGGCGAAGGCGGAGTCGCTGCTCGATGAGGCCGGCTGGGTAAAGGGTGCCGACGGCGTGCGCACGAAGGACGGCAAGACGCTCGACCTCGATCTCTACCCGACCACCTACATCAACACGGCCTCGCAGATCGACGAGATCATCGCGCGCCAGCTCGGAGATATCGGCTTCAAGGTCACGCAGCAGAAACTCGACACGGCGGCATACCTCGACCGGGTCGACACGAACCCGGCAATCCCGCTGCGCGACGTCACTCGCAGCTTCATCGATGTCGGCACCGTCGCAGGCGTGCTGACCAGTGCCAAGTCAGGTGAGGACTGGTTCGCCGTCGGCGAGAGCGACGCCAAGCTCAACGAGCTGTCATCCGGCATCGCCACCGCGTCAGATGAGGCGCAGCGCAAAACGCTGGTCGCCGAGCTCCAGCGCTACGTGCTGGAGCAGGGGTATTACATCCCGATCGAGCAGATCGTCCAGCGCATCTATCTCGAGACGCCGAAGCTGCACGGCGTGAGCTTCAACGGCATCGCGTACGCCAACTTCTACGACGCCTGGAAGGAGTAGTCCACGTGAGCGGGTACTGGTCGTACGCTCTGCGTCGCGCGCTGCAGGGCATCCTCGTCATCATTCTGGCCTACGTGCTGACCTTCACGATCGTCACGGTGCTGCCGGGAGATCCGGTGACGACGATGCTGCGCGATCCGCAGAACGGGTATTCCGAAGAGGAGATCCGGCAGCTGAGCTCGTATTACGGTCTCGACCAGCCGGTTCTGCTGCAGCTGGTGACGTCGTTGGGGCGGTTCCTGATCGGAGACTTCGGGGTCTCTCTGCGGTCGAACACCTCGGTGGGCGGGCAGATCGCGCTGGCGCTGCCGTCGACGCTTGCGCTGGCGGGCACGGCGTTGGTCTTCGCGCTCATTCTCGCCCTGGCCATCGGATATGCATCGCAGTACCTGCCCAAGCGGTACGGCCAGGGGTTCGTGCGCTCTCTGCCCTCCTTGTTCCTGTCGGTGCCGAACTTCGTCATCGGCCTGCTGCTGATCCACGTCTTCGCGTTCGGGCTGGGAGCGTTCCAGATCCTCAAGCCAGAGGCTCCCGCCGCGACCTTCTTCGCAGCGGTGGCCTTGGGCATCCCCGTCTCGGCTCAGATCGCCGAGGTGCTCGTGGCAAATCTCGATCACGAGCGCAGCCAGGAGTCAACCGTGGTGTCGCGGGCGCGCGGGCTCACACATCCCGGTATCTTCTTCAGGCATCTGCTGAAGCCGTCGCTGCTGCCGGTGATCACGATCGTCGCTCTGGCCGCGGGAGAGCTGCTCGGGGGATCCCTGATCACCGAGACGGTGTTCGGGCGAAACGGCATCGGCACGCTGGTGCAGAAGGCGGTGGTCTCGCAGGACCTGCCGATTCTGCAGGCGACCGTCTCGCTCGCCGCGGTGGTGTTCGTGGTCATCAACTTCGTGACCGACCTGGTCTATCCGCTGCTCGATCCGCGACTGCGCAGCACGGGGATCTTCGCGATGAAGTCATCGAAACAGTCGAAAGAGGTGTTCGCATGAGCAGCGGACAGGCGACGCTTCCCCTTCAACGGGCGATCTTCTCAACACCCAGGCCCAAGGTGCCGATCTCGGTGCTGGTGGCCGCGGTGCTGATCGTCATCGTGGTGCTCTGGTCGGCTGTTCCGGCCTGGTTCACCTCGTACGACATCGTCAGCGGGTCTGCCGCCGAGAAGTTCCTGCCCCCGAGCGGCCAGCACTGGTTCGGCACCGACCACCTCGGTCGAGACATGTTCGCACGTGTCGTCTACGGCTCCGCCTCATCTGTCACGAGTGCGCTGATCGCCGTGTTCATCGGTCTGATCGTCGGTGGGCTCATCGGGCTGGTGGGCGGGTTCCTGGGAGGGTGGGTCGATTCGACGCTCGGCCGCATCGTCGACGTGCTTCTGGCGATCCCGAGCTTCCTGCTCGCCGTCATCGTGGTCAGCGCTTTGGGGTTCTACACCGTGAACGCCGCGATCGCGACGGGAGTGTCGGCGGTGGCCGTCTTCGCCCGGGTCATGCGCTCCGAGGTCATCAAAGTGCGCAGCTCGGTCTTCGTCGAGGCTGCCGGTCTGCAGGGCGGCCTGCCGCTGTACGTGCTGTTCCGCCACGTGCTGCCGAACACCTACCGCTCGGTACTGGCCTTGGCCATTCTGCAGTTCGGGAGTTCGATTCTGGTCATCGCCGGGCTGGCGTTCCTCGGTTACGGCGACCCACCTCCAGCATCCGACTGGGGACTGCTCGTCGCAGGCGGCAAGGACTACCCGTCAGCGCCGTGGCTGGTGCTCTTTCCGTCTGCCGCGATCGCGGTGACGGTGCTGAGCGTCAACGTCATCAGCCGCTGGCTGCGGCAGAAGAACTGAACAGCGAGGAGCCATCACCATGTCTGCAGAACTGCTGAACGTCCGAGGTCTCGACGTCTCATACGCAGGGCACGCGATCGTGCACGATGCATCCTTCACCGTGCACAGCGGAGAGGCTGTCGCCCTGATCGGCCAGTCAGGCTCGGGAAAGTCGACGATCGCCCGGTCTGTGCTGCGCCTGCTGCCCGAGGGCGGCCGGGCGACGGGCTCCGTCGTCTTCGACGGGCAGAACCTGCTGGATCTCTCTCTGCGCAGCTTTCGACAGTACCGTGGGCGTCAGCTCGGGTTCGTGCCGCAGGATCCTCAGAACGCGCTCACCGCTGTGCGAACGGTCGGGTCTCAGGCCGAGGAGGCGGCGGCGTTGATCGGGGGAGTCTCCCGGGTGCAGCGCAAGGGGCGGATTCTTGAGGCGTTCGAGAGCGTGGGGCTGCCCGATCCCAAGCGCGTGTACGATTCCTACCCGCATCAGCTCTCCGGTGGCATGCTGCAGCGCGTGCTCATCGCGCTCGCGGTGCTTCCGCAGCCCCGCCTGATCGTCGCCGACGAGCCGACGTCGGCCTTGGACGTCACTGTGCAGAAACGCATTCTCGACCTGCTCACGAGTCTGCAGAAGTCGCTGGGCATCGGTCTGCTGCTCATCACCCACGACCTGGCCCTCGCCGCAGAACGGGCTGACTCGCTGATCGTGCTGAAAGACGGGGCGATCCAAGAGGCAGGGCCCGCCGCACGGGTCTTCGGGGCGCCGGAATCGACATACACCAGGCGGCTGCAGGCAGACGTTCCGGGGTTGAACCCCGATCGCTACGCGAGCGTGAAAGCTGCGCGGCGACCGCTCGGCGATTCGGTCGCAGGCACGACGCCCGTCGTCGACTTCACCGCGGTATCGAAGCGCTTCACCGTCGGTGATCAGACCACAGCGGCGCTGGACGACGTGTCGTTCCGCATCGAACGCGGGCGCACTCATGCGCTGGTCGGCGAGTCGGGCTCGGGAAAGTCCACCGCGGCGCGCATCCTCCTCGGGCTGGACGCCCCTGACTCCGGCGAGGTGGGGGTGAACGGCCAGCCGGTCGACCGCCGCTCTGCCGGTCGTCTGCGGGGCATCCGCCGGCAGCTGGGCTTCGTCTATCAGAACCCCTACACCTCGCTCGACCCGAGATTCAGCGTCGAACGCACCGTCGGAGAGCCGCTGGACAGATATCAGGTGGGCACCGTCGGCGAGCAGCGCGATCGTGTTTGCGAGGTCATCGCCGACGTCGGGCTCGACGAGAGCGTGCTGAGGCGCAGGCCTGCCGATCTCTCGGGCGGTCAGCGGCAGCGGGTGGCCATCGCGCGGGCACTCGCGCTGAGGCCAGAGGTCATCGTGTTCGACGAGCCGACGTCGGCGCTCGACGTCTCTGTGCAGGCTGACATCATCGCTACGCTGGTCGGTCTTCAGACGGAACGCGAGCTCACGTATCTGTTCATCTCGCATGATCTCGGCGTCGTCCGCCAGTTCGCCGACACCGTGACCGTCCTGCGTCGAGGCCGGGTCGTCGAGAGCGGGACCGTGCATGACATCTTCGAACGTCCGCAGCAGAAGTACACTGCGGCGCTGATCGACGCCGTTCCCGGACGTGTCCAAAAGCCACGGGCCGCGCTGCTTCATGAGGTGGTCTCGTGACTGCGGACATCGCACGTGAGTGATCGCATGCCTCGTGCAATCGAGGTCGTCGGCAGGCGATCGCGACCGGGTGGCTCCGTCTGTCGGCTGTCGGCGCGCCCGTAGACTGGCACTGAGGAGTCTTTCGTCACAGGAGTGCAGCAGAATGTCCGATGACTGTCTGAGATTGGCTCGCTGCTTGGTACGGCGTGGCGCGCGCACGGTGCTCGTCGACGGCAGATCCGGGAGTGGCAAGACCTCGTTCGCGGCCGCTCTGGCGGCTGCCTGGGAGGCCTCAGACTTGCTGATACCCGTGCGAACGACGGTATCGGATGTTGTTCGGGCGGGCATGCGTTCGGTGCAGATCGTGCATCTCGACGACATCTATCCGGGCTGGGACGGCCTTCGATGGGCCAGTGAACACGTGCGCACCGACCTGCTCGAGCCGCGTGCCCTGGGCAGACCCGGCCGCTGGCGGCAGTGGGACTGGTCGGCGAACAGGCCGGGGGCGACTCATGATCTGCCCGCTGACGTCAGGCTCATCGTCGAGGGCGTGGGGTCGCTCACGTGCGCATCGCGCCATCTCGTCGACGTCGCGTTCTGGGTCGAAACCCCCGCGAACGAGCGACGCCGTCGAGCGCTGAGCCGCGACGGCGCACTGTATGCGCCGCACTGGGCGCGTTGGAGTGCACAGGAGGACGCATTCATCGAACGCGAACACCCATGCGACTACGCCGACGTGGTCGTCGACAACGCTGCGACTCGAGGTATCGCCGCCGCATCGAGTGGCTGGGCGATTCCTTCCGGCATCGGAACCGCTCCGAGCGGGCGGTAGAACCGAATCGACTGTTCGTTCCCGTTGAGTACCGTCCGCTCCACTCGGGCGCAGTCTCGCTGCTGGGCAGTCTGCGCGAGATGAACCAACAGGGCGGGGCCGTATCCTCGTCCGCGCTTCTCGATGCTCTGTGCGCGCCGAGGCGTCGTCGAGTTGTGCGCAACAGTATCCTTCTCGATTCCAAGGGGACGACGCGTCATCGCCAAGCTCAGGTGCTCCTCAGAAGACGCAGAAGTCGAGTACGCTGCGAAACCGTGCGACGCCAGTCAGCGGTCTGGGCACAGATCAGTGAATGGCGGTGCACAGAAGGCCATCTCGTATGATGATCAGTGTTCGAAAACTGACCAGCACCCCCAACGAATGAGAGACCCGAAGATGGCTCGTAGACCAGCGAATCCAGATCGTACTTATGAAATCGTTCTCGAAGAATTCCGCGTCGCACGTGCACACGCAGACGAACTGAAAGAGCAGAGCAAAACCGCGAACGCGGCCGCTGCGAAGTTGAAGGCAGAGGCCACTCGTCTGAAGAAGCGTGCGGTGTCAGAGGCCGAGAAGAAGCTCGAGAAGGCGAAAGAGGAATATGAGCGAGTGATCGATCTCGTGAAGCACCCCGAAGACTGAGCGACCGGCAGCGCCCGACACATGTGGTTCGCGCACGAGATCTCTGACCGAGTCGTCCTTCTTGAAGACGGACAGATCGTCGAGACGGGAACCCGGACGAGGTGATCGTCAACCGCGTGCTGTGAGCCGCGCTGAACCAGGCCGTGCGTCTGTCTTCTGTCTTTTATCAGCGCTGGCCGAAGACCACCTCGGCCAGCGCTGACGTCGTCAGACGCACCGATTCGACGTCGACGCGCTCGTCGTTGCCGTGCAGCCGGCGTCGAAACTCGGCGACGTTGATCTGCCGTGAGAACAGGCCGAATCCGTAGACATTCGTGCCCATCGGCCGCAGAAAACGGCCGTCGCTGCCTCCCGGCCCGATCACCGAGGCCGGCACCGCCTTCGGATAGTGATGACGGAACACCTCGAGGATGCGCGCGTACATCGCCGTGTCGGTCGGCGTGATGTTGCCCGGCGAGAACTGGTCTCCGGTGATGCGCACGCAGTCGGCCCACGGCCTCAGCAGTCGTTCGAGCAGTCCGTCGACGTCTTCAGGGGTCTGGCCGGGCAGCACGCGGATGTCGAGGTCGATCACGGCGGTGCCCGGGATCACATTGTGCTTGTCACCGGCGCGCAGGATGTTCGGTGACACCGTCACCCGGGTCAGGGCGTGGCCGAGGGGCGCGAGCGGCCCGAGCGCCGGCAGCGCGCCGTCGAGTCGTGCCGGGTCGAGCAGACGCTCGGTGAGATCGGGGTCGAGCTGCAGTGCGTGCACCAGGCTCGCCCAGTGCGGCTGCACCACCGGGGGCGCCGGATTGCGCAGCAGCTCGAGCACGATCTCGGCGGCGATGCCGGCGGCGTTGCGCGCGCCCCACGGCACCGAGCCGTGCCCCGGCACGCCGGTGATCAGCAGACGACGGGCGGCCTGCCCCTTCTCTCCGATGCCGACAGTGATGCCAGAAGTGGCACTCTCGGGCTGCAGCAGCACGCCGCCCTGCTCGGTGAGCGCCTCGTCGGTGCGCAGCAGGTCGGGCCGATGCTCGCTGATCCACTCGGCTCCGTACCTGCCGCCGGACTCCTCGTCGGCGACGGCGGCGAGCACCAGGTCGCCTTCGGGGCGGTGCCGCGGGTCGGCCGCGTGCCGAAAGACGGTGGCCATCGCCGCGGTCAGCGTGAGCATGTCGATGGTGCCCCGGCCCCACACCTCGCCGTCGATGAGCTCGCCGCCGAACGGGTCGTGCTGCCAGTGCTCGGCGTCGGCCGGCACGACGTCGATGTGTCCGAGCAGGCACAGCGACCTGGCATTCGGGTCGCGTCCGGGAATGCGCGCGATGAGCGAGGCCCGACCGGCATGCGGTTCGATGACCTCGCTGACCACGCCGGGCTGCGCAAGCGCATCGCGCAGAAACGCCTGCAGCGTGCGCACGCTGGTGAGCTCCTGGCCTGAGTCGGGCGTGCCGTCATTGACGGCGGCGTTGCGGACAAGACGCTGCAGCAGCTCGAGCGACTGCTGAGACAAGGCGGAGAAGTCGTTCATGACATCTCACGATACCCTGCCCGATTGTTGCGCACTGTGACCGGTCGTTGCGGCATGTGACCGCCCGCCCGTCTGCGTCGACGAACCTGCTCTAGCCTCGCCAGAGGCAATCGAGAGACGACGAAAGAGAGCACACTCCATGAGCAGCACGTTCACCGTGGGCCTGCACATCGACGGGGCAGGTTCGCACCCGGCCGCAGGCGCCGTCGCGCAGTCGGCCGGCCATGACATCCTCAGCGCACGGTGGGCGGCACAGGTCGTCGGCCGTGCCGAGACCGCCGGGTTCGGCTACGCGACGTTCGCCGGCTCGCATCTGCCGCCCGAGGGGGCGGGCGCCCCCGCCACGACCGGGCGTCTCGACGCCGTGCAGCAGGCTGCGTTCTCGGGGCCGCTGACCTCGCGACTCGGCCTCGTCGCGCAGGTGCCCGTCACCTATGTCGAGCCGTTCCACACCGCCACGCAGCTGGCGAGTGTCGATTACGCGTCACGGGGGCGAGCCGGCTGGCTGGTCTCGGACGAGAACTCCGAAGAGGCGGCCGCTCAGTTCGGCCGCAGCGCCCTTGACGATGCGCCGACCTCGACGGGGGAGTCCGAGCTGCAGCGAGAGGTGCGCGATGTGGTCGCCGTCAACCGTCGTCTCTGGGACACCTGGGAGGACGACGCCGTGATCCGCGACCTGCCGACCGGCCGTTATCTCGACCGCGACAGGGTGCACGACGCCGACTTCGCCGGCGCGTCGTTCAGCGTGAAAGGGGCGGCGATCGTTCCGCGCCCGCCGCAGGGGCAGCTGCCCGTGCTGGTGCCGGCGGCGCGTGCCGCGATCGGCACAGCGCACGCGGTGTCGGCGGATGCCGTGCTGCTGCCCGCCTCGCGAGACCTCGCCGAGCAGGTGCGCCGCCTGCGCTCGCAGGCCGCCACCGCATCCTCTGTTCTACGGATCATCGCCGATCTGCCCGTCGTGCTCGACTCCCGCGGCGAGCACGCCGCCGACCGACTCGCCCGCCTCGACCGCACCGCGGTCTGGGCCGACGCCGACGGAGCATGTTTCGTCGGCACCGCGAATGAGCTGGTCGAGCGCATCGAGCAGCTGGCGCACGTGGTCGACGGGGTGCGGCTGCTCCCGGCCGAGCTCGGCGCCGACCTCGACGAGCTGCGCTACGCGGTGCTGCCCGAGCTCATCGCGCGCGGCGTGTTCGAGGCCCCGACGAACGGCGAGACGCTGCGCCAGACCTTCGGCCTGCCGACGGCACGCAACGAGTTCGCCGTCGAACGTGCGGCCGAGCTGGCTGTCGATGACATCCCCACCACACCCGACGCCGCCCTCGCGGGAAGGAATTGACCCATGACCACCACCGCATCACCGACGACGCCGCATCTCGCGGCCCATCAGATTCAGTTCGGCGTGTTCTTTCAGGGGGTGAACTTCTCGACCATCTGGCACTGGCCAGAGAGCGGCGATCAGGTCGCCTTCGAATCGTTCCGCCGGGTCGCGCAGACGGCCGAGCGAGGCAACTTCGCGGCGCTCTTCGTCGGCGAGGGGCTGCGGCTGCGCGAGCATCTCGGCCGGCTGCACGACCTCGACATCGCCGGCCGCCCGGATGCGCAGACGCTCGACGCAGCGCTCGCCGCGGTCACCGAGCGCATCGGTCTCGTCGCGACTCAGAGCACGACGTTCAACGACCCCGCCGACCTGGCCTATCGTCTGGCCAGCCTGAACCGGCTGAGCGGCGGGCGCAACGCCTGGAACATCGTCACCACGCACAACGCCTGGACCGGCGAGAACTTCCGCCGCGGCGGCTACCTCGACGGCGCCGATCGCTACCGGCACGCCGAGTCGTTCGTGCGGGCGGTCAAAGCGATCTGGCGGGCCGGCGGTGATCCCGAGGCGGTGCCGGTGCGCTACCGAGACGAGTTCTACGACATCGCGGTCGAGCGCACCCTGCCGCTGGTCGCGGGCGGTCGCCCGGTGCTCTTTCAAGCGGGCGACTCGCCCGAGGGCCGCGACTTCGCCGCCAGGCAGGCTGATCTCATCTTCTCGGCGCACCCCGCGTACGAAGACGCCACCGCGTTCGCCGCAGACGTCGCCCGACGCGTCGAGGCTGCGGGCCGGCCCGCCGGCGCAGTGCGGGCGTTTCCCGGGTCGACCTTCGTGATCGGCGACACCGACGCCGAGGCCCGAGAGAAGTATCGACAGGTTCGGCTCGCGCAGATCACGCCGCAGACCGCGCTCGCCTATCTCGAGCAGTACTGGGGGCGTGACCTGAGCGCCTACGATCCAGACGGGCCGCTGCCCGAGATCGATCCCGCCGTCGAGGTCTCGAACGAGACGCGTGGCGCGGGCTTCCAGAACGCGCGCACCCGTGAGGCGGCCGTCGCATGGCGGGAGCAGGCGCACGAGAACGGCTGGAGCATCCGCGAGTTCGTCATTCGGCACACGGCGCGCGGCAACGACGACAACGGTTTCGTCGGCAGCGTGCAGACCATCGCCGACAGCCTGCAGCGCTACGCCGACTCCGGCATCGTCGCGGGCTTCAACATCACGCCGTACCTCACGCCGACCGGGCTCGACGACATCGTCGACAAACTCGTGCCCGAGCTGCAGAGTCGCGGCATCTATCCGTCCGACTACGCCGGCAGCACGCTGCGGGAGCATCTCGGGCTGTCACCGGAGTTCTCGCCCGAGCTCGTCGCGGCCTGAGAGTCGATCGACAGCCGCACGGTGCGGGGTGGGGCATCCTTCGACTGTCACGATCGTCGTCAGCTGGACTGCGCTGATCAGCGGCGGCGTCGCCGTCGCCGCCATCGTGGTGCTGTCAGTGGTGCATGCGATCAGGGATGCCCCCGGCGAGGTCGTCGAGACGCAACGCCGGTGACGGGTGGTACTGCTGCGCCCAGATGATGCGCTCCAGCTGCCTCGCCTGCCTGCTGCGATCGCTCTCGCTCAGGTGGCGCACGCGCGGCCCGGTCGGCACGATGCGCTTCTCGAAGGCCAGATGCACGATCTTCTCGGGGTCTTCGTCGAGGTCGAACAGCGGGGTGAACCCGGTGCGCAGGTACAGGTGCTTCGCCTCGGGCTGCCGCGGCCCGGTGGTCAGATAGACGCGGGAGTAGCCGCGCGCCGCGGCCTCGACGTCGAGCGCGGCCAGCACGCGTCGCGACAGGCCCTGTCGGCGGTGCGCCGACGAGGTCCAGATGCGCTTGTACTCGACGGTGCGATCGTCGAGGTGCATGAACGCGCCGCCGGCGACCGGCACGCCGTCGCGCACGATCAGCAGCGCGAGGCCGAGCGGCGGCTCGAAGACGAACGGCGGGTACAGCTCGATCTCGCTGGGGGCGTCTTGCGGCTGATCGAAGCCGTGGTAGTCGGCGTAGCGCGTCGAGTACTCGTGGTCGAGCTCGTCGAGCAGGGGCTGCGAGATCGGTTCGGCCAGCGAGACGACGACGATCTGATCGGTCTGCACATCTGTCATGCAGGGAATGCTAAGCGGCGAACGGGTCTCGAAAACGGCGTGTGACGATACGTGTCGTCTCGACTGGGGAGCGTCACTCGACGCGCATAGCCTTGGGCTGTTCTCGCCGCAGCCACGCCCGGCGAGCGCGTCGAGAGAGGGGAGCCCCATGAGTGCACGTCGCACGATCGTGGTGATCGGCGGTGGCCCGCGCGCCATCGGCGTTCTGGAGCGCCTCGTCGAGAATGCGCGCCGTGATGCCGCAGCCTCGGCGCTCGATGTGCACCTCGTCGACCCGTATCGCGTCGGCCCCGGCCGCATCTGGCGCCGTGAGCAGTCGGCCGAGCTGCGTCTCAACTCGCTCGCCGGTGAAGTCTCGCTGTTCAGCGACCGCACCTCGACCCTCGACGGGCCGATCGCGCCCGGTCCCAGCCTCTATGAGTGGGCGCACGGTGTGCACGCGGGAACACTTCGCCTTTCGGCGGCGCTGACCGCTGACATAGACGACGGTGTGCGCGCCGAGATCGCACGGATCACTCCGCGCAGCTTTCCCAGCCGCCGGCTGCAGAGCCACTATCTGCGCTGGTTCTACGAGCGCGCGCGCGACCGGGCCCCGCGCTGCTGGCGTGTGATCGAGCATCGCGGCACGGTGGTCGGCGTGCGTGATGCGGATGCCGGCGCCGGTCACGAGCTCGACGTGACGGTGATCGAGGGCTTCGGCCGCGATGCGCGCGCACGCTCTGTGATCGCGGCCGACGCGGTGCTCTACGCGATCGGGCACGTCGACGCGCAGGTCGCACCTCGGCATCGGGCGATCGCGCTGCAGGCCGCTGCGCACGGGCTTCGCTATCAGCCGCCCGGCTACGCCGCAGACCTCGACCTCGACGCGGTGACCGAGCACGACACGGTGCTGCTGCGCGGCGCCGGGCTCAGCTTCGTCGACCTGGTCGTCCGGCTCACCGTCGATCGAGGCGGCCGCTATGCGTTCGACCCCGCCAAGCCGCTCGGCCACCGGGTGACGTACTCCGCCAGCGGTCGCGAGCCGAGCATCCTGACCGGATCGCGTCGAGGCGTGCCCTATCACGCCAAGACGACCTCGCGAGTGCAGGGTGAGGATCACGGCTTCGCCACGACGTTCTTCACCGCTGAGTGGCTGCGGCACCATCTCGATGCGCACCTCGAGGCGTGGCAGCGCGTCGACTTCGTCGCCGACGTCTGGCCCTGGGTGCAGAGCGAGTTGGGCTATGCCTATTACCGAGAGCTGTTCACCGGTCATGCCGATCGTGTGCGCGGCAGCTGGTCCGAGCTGCAGCAGCTCGTGCAGGCGGCCGGCGGCGTCGGCACCCCGGTCGTCGACGCCTGGCTGCGCGCACGGGTCGACGATGACGACCGACTCGATCTGGCCCGGCTGCAGCATCCGCTGGCCGAGGTGCGGGGCGAGAGCGCGAAAGCGCTCGGCGATCTGCTGCGCACCTATCTGCTCGACGACCTGCGGCGGCATGAGACCGACGAGCACAGCGAGCAGGCCGCGCTGGTGCAGGCGATCATCGGCTGTTCGTTCGTGCTGGCCGAGACGCTCGACCACCCGGCCTGGAGCGACGCTGCGCAGGCCGCGCAGTTCACCGGGTTCTGGCAGAACCTGTTCAGCTTCATCGCGAGCGGCCCGCCCGGCGAACGTCTCGAGCTGCTGCTCGCGCTCGCAGACGCCGGCGTGCTGGAGTTTCTCGGCTCGATCGACGACGCACAGCCGATCGCAGACGGCTATGTGGTGCACAGCCGCACGCTCGACGAGCGGCGCACGGCCGATGTGCTGATCGAGGCGTACCAGCCGCAGTGCTCGGTGTCGGCCTCGGCGAACCCGGCGCTCAGCGACCTGCACCGCACCGGTCTCGGCCACGAGCGCCGTCTGCGCGTCGACGGTCGGCATGCGACCAACGGCAAACTCGTCGTGGCCCCCGCATCGTTCCGGGTGGTCGCCGCCGACGGCTGCGAGCTGTCGAACCGCTGGGCGCTGGGGGAGTTCACCGACGTGGGCCGCCCCGCCGCCTTCGCCCGCCCCGACACGAACGCGCCGAGCTTCAGATGCAACGACCGCGTCGCACGTGCGATGCTCGCATCGGTCGGGCTGCTCGACGAGTCCATCGCATCCGCCTCTGCACCCGCACATTCGACGAATACCGAGGAGACCGCACACCATGACCGACAACCTGTCGCTGCGACGCCTGGGGTTTCTCACCATCGGACTCTTCGACGAGCAGAACCCGCGCGGCGGGCATGAGACCACGCTCGAGATCATCGAGCGAGGCGAACGGCTGGGCTACGACAGCGCCTGGCTGAGGCAGCGCCACCTGCAGTACGGCATCTCGTCGCCGATCGCCGTCATCGCCGCTGCGACGCAGCGCACCTCGCGCATCGAGCTGGGCACCGCGGTGATTCCGCTCGGCGCCGAGAACCCGCTGCGCCTGGCCGAAGACCTCGCCACCGTCGACGTGCTCTCGGGCGGGCGGGTGAACCCCGGTGTGAGCGTCGGGCGGCCGTTTCACTATGACGATTGGAAGCACGCGCTCTACCCCGACACCTTCGACGAGGAAGACTTCACCTACCGGCGCGTCGAGCGACTCATCGAGGCGGTGCGCGGTGATCGCGTCAGCGACTTCGCCGGCGCCGACGGCATCGTCGAGGAGTACTCGGACCGGGTGCAGCCGCACGCCGAAGGCCTCATCGACCGGCTCTGGTACGGTGCCGGTTCAGAGCGCTCGGTGCGCTGGGCGGCCGAGCACGGACTCAACCTGCTGACGTCGAGCGTGATCAGCGGTGAGCTCGGCGACGACTTCGACGAGAACCAGCGGCATCAGATCGAGGTGTACCGCGAGAGCTACCAGGGCGTCGGCGCGCCTCGGGTGTCGCAGGGCCTCGTGGTGATTCCCACAGACAGCGCGACGCCGGGCCAGGTGCGCAGGTACGAGGAGTACGTCGAACGACGGCTGCCGCGCACGACCTCTGGGCATGGCCCGAAGAACACGCTCTTCGCCCGTGACCTGATCGGCACCTCGGAGCAGATCGCCGAGCAGCTGAACGAACTGCACGCCTTCCGGCTCGTCGACGAGGTGGCGTTCGCGCTGCCGTTCAGCTTCGAACAGGTCGACTACGACCAGCTGATCGAAGACATCGCGGGCGAGCTCGCACCGCGTCTCGGCTGGAGGCCCCGCGGCGGGCAGATCGTCCAGAATGCGGGCGGGGCTGCGGCAGTGTCGGAATAACACGGGCACCAGCTCGTTCGAATAGTTGAAGAATCAACGAATACTCGACAGGAAGGCTCGTCATGACGACCATCAGCATCTTCGGCGGAACCGGCTACACCGGCGGAAACATCGCGAAGGAGGCCGCGTCGCGCGGCATCAGCGTCATCTCGTACTCTCGCCACCTGCCGGCTGACGATTCGCGCGCGCCGGGCGTCGACTACCGCACCGGATCGATCTTCGACGCGCAGGTGGTGCGCGCAGCTGCTGAGGCGAGCGATGTCGTCGTCGTCGCGCTGCCGGCGCGCGAGATCGACGGGCACAGGCTCATCGAGGCGATTGCCGGCGTGACCTCGGCTGTGGCCGCTGCAGGCAGGCGTCTGGGCGTCGTCGGAGGCGCCGGGTCGCTCAGCGTCTCAGAGGGTGGGCCCAAGGTGCTCGATACTCCTGACTTCCCGGATGCCTTCAGAGAAGAGGCAGGCAACCACGCGAAGATCCTCGATCTGCTGCGCACCGAGCCGAACGACGTCGACTGGTTCTACGTGAGCCCCTCGGGCGAGTACGGCTCGTTCAACCCCGGTGAGCACACCGGCACGTTCCGCCTCGGCGGCGATGTGCTGCTCACCACCGAAGACGGCCGTTCGTTCATCTCGGGTGCCGACTTCGCTCAGGCCTTCGTCGACGAGATCGAGCACTCGACGCACAGCCGCCAGCGCTTCACCGTCGGATACTGATCCAGGCATCGCTCGTCATCGACGGCGGGGTGACCGTATCGGCCGCCCCACCGTCGTGCTCGTGCGCTGTGAGCGTATCCGCTGGAACGCCGCCGGCGGCGGCGATACTCTTTTGCTGGGAATCCACGGCCACGGTCGCATGAGCACCCGCACGCCGCGTCACCTGTTCAGAGAAGAAGAGAGGCCCATCAGACATGTCCATCGCAACCGTCAACCCCACCACGGGTGCCGTCGAGAAGTCGTTTGACGAGATCGACGATGCCGAGCTCGAGCGCCGCCTGCAGGTCTCGCACGACGCCTGGCTCGCTCACCGCAAGACGACGTTCGCCGAGCGCTCGGCGTTCCTGCAGAAGGCTGCCGACCTGCTCGACGCCGACGCAGAGACGCTCGGCCGCACCATCACCATCGAGATGGGCAAGCCGCTGGCGCAGGCCGTCGGCGAGGTGCACAAGTCGGCCAAGGCCCTGCGCTTCTATGCCGAGAGGGCCGAGGGCTTCCTCGCTCCCGAACCTCTGGCCGACCCGTCAGTCGTCGACGCCAAGCAGGCGTTCTCGGTCTTCCAGCCGATCGGCCCGGTGCTCGCGGTGATGCCGTGGAACTACCCGGTCTGGCAGGTCATCCGATTCGCCGCTCCCGCCATCATGGCCGGCAACGTCGGGCTGTTGAAGCACGCGTCGAACGTTCCGCAGACCGCGGTCTATCTCGAACAGCTCTTTCTGCGCGCCGGCCTGCCCGAGGGCGTCTTCCAGACGCTGCTGATCGGCGCACGCCGCGTCGAGAAGGTCATTCGCGATTCCCGTGTCGCCGCCGTCACGCTGACCGGCAGCGAGCCTGCGGGCCGCTCGGTCGCCGCCATCGCCAGCGACGAGGTCAAGAAGAGCGTGCTCGAGCTCGGCGGCTCGGATCCCTTCGTGGTGCTGCCCTCGGCAGACCTCGACCAGGCGGTCGCGACCGCAGTGACCGCACGCGTGTCGAACAACGGTCAGGCCTGCATCAATGCGAAGCGCTTCATCGTGCACGCCGACGTCTACAGCGAGTTCCTCGAGAAGTTCGTCGACGCGTTCTCGAAGCTGCGCCTGGGCGACCCGCTCGACGCCGGCACCGACATCGGGCCGGTCTCGACCGCGCAGGGTCGCGCCGATCTGGTCGACCTGATCGAAGACGCCAAAGAGAACGGCGCGAGCGTGCTCGTCGGCGGCAGTGTTCCCGAGGGCGACGGCTGGTTCGTCGAGCCCACCGTGATCACCGGCCTCACCACCAAGGCTCGCCTGTTCTACGAAGAGGCGTTCGGCCCAGTGGCATCGGTCTACAAGGTCTCGAGCCTCGATGAGGCGATCGAGCTGGCGAACGACACGCCGTTCGGCCTGGGGTCGGCCGCCTGGACCAACGACGAGGCCGAGCAGCAGCGTCTGATCACCGAGCTCGATGCGGGCAGCGTGGTGATCAACAGCTCGACGATCTCATACCAGGAGCTGCCCTTCGGCGGCACGAAGCGCTCGGGGTACGGCCGCGAGCTCGCCGCAGAGGGCATCCGCGAGTTCACGAACCTGAAGTCGGTTCGCGTCTGCTGATCCGAGCAGACCGCAGTCGTTCGCCCCGCGGCGTCGGCATCACCTCGATGCCGGTGCCGCGGGGCGTTCTCCGTCTCGGGCCGAGGCCCGCTCCCGCTGCCCCAGGTCACAGTGGCAGCACAGCCTGCCACTCTAATGTTGCAGATACAAGCAATATGCACGAGTGACCTGAGACGAGAGAGCAGCGATCGGGCTGCGGCCCCCAACGCAAAGGAGCACACGATGCCCGCAACTCCCACACCCAAGTCGAACCCGTTGTCAGACGAAGCCCGAGACGCGGCAGCCGGGGCCTCACCGAAGTCGCCCCGCCCGCGCCGTCGTCGCGGCTGGATCTGGGCGCTCACGACAGTCGTCGTGCTCGCCGCCGCCGCCCTCATCTGGGGGCCGTCGGTCTACCGGGCGGCCTTCGTCGCGCCGGCGGCGGAGAACCCGATCGACGAGCTGCAGACCGAGTCGACGGGGCAGCCGTCACCGATGACGGCGGGGCAGTGGTCGGTCAGCTCCGGGTCGTATGCCGGCTATCGCCTCGATGAGGTGCTGCGGGGCGAGAATGTCACGGTGACCGCGCGCACTTCGCAGGTGACGGGCACCGCCACGACCACGTCGACGCAGCTGACCGCCGCGCAGATCAGCGCCGACGTCGGCAGCATCGCGAGCGACGCCGACGGGCGAGACCGGTACTTCCGCACGCAGGCGGTCGACGTGAGCCAGCATCCGACCGCGACGTTCACGCTCACCCAGCCGGTCGACCTCACCGACGAGGCCGGTGCCGCGCGCACGTCGGTGCAGCTGCAGGGCGATCTCGAGATCAACGGGGTGCGGCAGGCGGTGACGGTGGATGCCGCCGTCGCCACCGAGGGCGCCGGCGTGCGGGTCGCCGGGCAGATTCCGATCACGTTCGCCGACTTCGGGGTGGAGGCGCCGAGTCTCGGCTTCGTCGCCGTCGAGGATCACGGATTCGTGGAATTCTCGACCGTGCTGAGCCGGGTCGGCTGATCGCGTCTGCACTCTTCGGTACTCTTGAGGGCGTGACTCAGACGCCCCACGACCCGCCACTTCGCATTCTCCTCGGCTGCGACACCTTCTCACCCGATGTGAACGGGGCGGCGAGATTCACCGAGCGGCTGGCCGCAGGTCTCAAGCAGCGCGGCTACGATGTGCACATCGTCGCCCCGGCCACCAGCCGCCGCACCGCGGGCACGTCGACCGAAGTCATCGAGGGCGTGCCCATGACCGTGCACCGGTGGCCCTCCTGGCGGTGGTACCCGCATGACTGGCTGCGCTTCGTCTGGCCCCTCACGATCAGGCGTCGGGCGCGAGCGCTGCTCGACGAGGTCAGGCCCGACGTCGTGCACTTTCAGTCGTTCATCATCGTGGGTCGCGGGCTGGCCATCGAGGCCCATGCTCGGGGCATCAGGGTGATCGGCACGAACCACTTCATGCCCGAGAACGGTGTCGAGTTCACCGGTCTTCCGGCGAACCTCGACCGCAGGCTCATCGACGCGGTCTGGCGTGAGGCCCGCAAAGTCTTCGCGCTGGCGCAGTTCGTCACGACGCCCACGCAGCGGGCCGCCGACTACCTCGAGCGCTGCACCGGGCTGCGAGACGTGCTGCCGGTCAGCTGCGGCATCCGCGCCAGCGACTACTCGCCCCGACTCGTCACCGCCGATCCGGGCGCCGGCCAGCGGCTGGTCTTCGTCGGCAGGGTCACCGAAGAGAAGCAGATCGACGTGGCACTGCGGGCTCTGGCCGCGCTGCCGCCGCAGCTGCAGGTGAGCTTCGACATCGTCGGCGGCGGCGATCAGCTCGACCGTCTGAAGCGACTCGCGGTGGTGCTGGGCATCAGCGACAACGTGGTGTTCCACGGGCGTGTGACCGACGAGCATCTGCGTCGTGTGCTCTCTGAGGGCAGCGTCTTCGTGATGCCCTCGATCGCCGAGCTGCAGTCGATCGCGACCATGGAGGCCATGGCGTCGGGGCTGCCCGTCGTCGCAGCCGACGCGATGGCGCTGCCGCATCTGGTGCACGACGGCGACAACGGCTATCTCTTTCGCGCCGGCGACGTCGCCGACCTCACGGCCAGGCTCGTCGAGGTGCTGCGGCAGAGTCGGGCAGAGCGGCTGCGCATGCAGAACGCCTCGTTGCAGGGTGTTCGCGTGCACGACATCGATCGCACGCTCGACGTGTTCGAGCAGCTCTATCACGGGCATCGACCTGAGGCGGGGCGGCCGGGCGCGTCGAACGAACCGCGCTGACCATGCATGTGCTCATCGTCACCGACCAGCACGCCGACTCCCTCGGCGGGGCGCAGGTGTCGATCCGACAGCAGCAGGCGGCGCTGACCGAAGCCGGCCATCTCGCCACAGTGGTGGCCCCGCGTCTGCACCGGGCGCATCCCCCGCACGCCGATGACATCGACCTGCCTTCGATGCGCCTCACTCGCGACGGCGAGTACGGCATGTCGTGGCCCGGGCGCCGAACCGACCGGTTTCTGCTGCAGCGTCTCGCCGACCCGCTGCTGCCGCCGGTCGACGTCGTGCATGTGCAGGGCGACTTCTGGGGAGCGCTGATCGGCTATCGCATCGCACGGCTGCTGCATGTGCCGGTGGTGCACACGCTGCACAACGACGTCGATTCCGGCACCCGTGCGGTCACCCCGCTGGCCGGGCCGGTGTTCGTCGCGCTGCGGGCCTGGCGGCGGATGCTGCTGGGAGGGTCGCCGCCCGTGTCGCCCCGAGCTCGAGGTGCGTGGCGATATCTCGCCGAACTCACCGCTGCGGCCCGACTGGTGATCTCGCCCAGCGCGCACTTCGCCAGACGACTGCGCGAGCACGGCGTCGAAGGCGCGATCGTGATGCCGACGGGGGTCGACGACCGGCTGATCGAGCAGGTTCAGGCCCACATGCACGAGCCGGCGGCGGCAGAGGCGGCACCGGGCCGCGCTCCGATTCGACTCGTCTGGCTGGGGCGCATGAGCAGTGAGAAGCGCATCGTCGAGACCGTCGAGGCGTTCGCCGCGAGCGAGCGCGCAGACGCGTCGTCGGCCGAGCTGCACGTCTACGGCCACGGGCTGCTCGAAGCGACGGTGCGGCGACGCATCGACGAACTCGGGGTCAGCGCCCGTGTGCGGCTGCACGGTGCGGTGTCGCACCTCGAGGCGCTGCGCGCGATCTCTCGGTCAGACGCTCTGCTGCAGACCTCGGTCGGGTTCGAGACGCAGGGCATGACGGTGTACGAGGCTGCGACCCTCGGCACCCCGGTGGTGTTCTGCGACCGTTCGATCGCCGACGAGGTCGACGTGCAGCCGCGCTGGGTGGCGGCGGTCGCGACGACGGCAGATCTCACGCAGGCGATCGACGACGCGGTCGCGGCGATCGGTCAGAGCCGGGCCGAGGGTCGCGAACTGCGCGTCGGCGGCATCGACCGCGGGCGGTGGCTGCAGAGCCGGCTCACCGAGCAGATGCTGCGACGCTACCGAGCGCTGGTCGCCGCCGAGCGCTGATCGTCGTTCAGGCGCGGCGGCGGCGGGCGATCACGAAGATCGCCCGGCTGACCAGGGCGATCACCAGGGCGATCACGCCGATGACGGTGGCCAGCGTCTGCAGCGGCATCGACACGCTCGTGAACAGCGGCTGTGCGGCGTCGCCCAGCTGCCGCTGCAGCAGATTCGCCATCACCCAGGCACCGGCTCGAGCGAGTGCGAAGGTCGCCGCACACGCGACCACCAGCCACGTGGCCACGCGACTCAGCGCACGCATCCGCCCGCCGGCAGCCAGCGCGACGCCCGCGACCAGCGCGACCATGACGCCGATGACCAGCGGGGTGGCGTACTGATCGGCGATCGCCACGACGGGCCTGGTCTTCTCGATCGAGCCGGCGGGTCCGATCGACATGCTGATGTCTGCATCGGGCAGCATCGCCGCCAACGGCGCGTTGACCGTGGCGAGCTGGGTGCGCGCCTGATCGACGAGGGGGCCGAGCTGCAGCGTGAACGAGGAGTCAGCGGGGGTGGCCTCGTCGCGCAGTGCGGCGACGTTCTGCTGATGCGATGCGGTGAGCAGTGCGCGCCAGGTCTGCTGCATGGTGTCTGGGGCGAGGGTCGCGTCGATCCCGGTAAGCAGATCTTTCTGAATGGCGTCGCCGATGACGGCCTGTGCTGCGGCCGGCAGATTGAGCCGGGCCTTGATCGTGCTCGTGGCCTTCGTCACGATGGCGTCGCGCACCTGGGAGTCGTTGATCAGATCGGCGTTCTGCGCCACGAATGCGTCGGTGTCGAGCAGGTCGTGCTCGAGCCACCAGCCGCCCATGGCCAGAGGCGAGGCCAGTACGGCGAGTGTCAGCAGCAGGCCTGAGAAGACGCTCGCCCAGCGCGAGCCGGTGCTGCGTCGCGCTCGTGTGGGGGAGTCTTCGGCGTCGCCGACGAGCTCATCGAAGGTGACGGTCTGGGCGCGCTGTCTCGACATGGGGGCCTTTCCGCGTCGACGTGTCGCCGACTGCTCGGCATTGCTCTGGTCGACTGACTGATGCTGTGTTCTCTGCATCACTGTAGCGGTGGCAGGGAGGATGCCGTCGGTGATCTGCACAGCACGGGCGTTGCAGACCGGCTGCCCGGCTGGATGACGTGGCGGCTCGGGCTGCAGAACGGACTCGCATCGACTGTGCGAATGAAAGTTGAGTGGAATAGACTCAAGCTGAGAGATGTTGTGAGAGATGTGAACGTGAGAGTGGGGTCGCGGTGGCAGCCGCAGATCTCACACATGTCTGACTGAGGTTTTACCGCAGGTGCGGACGAGACGACAGGGTTCGCCGCACGAAAGGAGACAGCATGGCACAGCAGCCACAGGGGCAACAGGCCAATCAGCAGGAGGAGAAATCGGCGCTCGAGCAGTACGGCACCGACCTGACCGAGATCGCCAAGAGCGGCAAGCTCGACCCGGTGATCGGTCGTGACGCCGAGATTCGTCGGGTGTCGCAGGTGCTCACCCGTCGCACGAAGAACAACCCGGTGCTCATCGGCGAGCCGGGCGTCGGCAAGACGGCCGTCGTCGAAGGCCTCGCCCAGCGCATCGTGAAGGGGGACGTTCCCGATTCGCTGAAAGACAAGAAGCTCATCTCGCTCGACTTGGGCGCACTCGTCGCCGGTGCGAAGTATCGTGGCGAGTTCGAAGAGCGGCTGAAGAAGGTGCTCGCCGAGATCAAGGCGAGCGAAGGACAGGTCATCACCTTCATCGACGAGATCCACACGCTGGTGGGCGCGGGTGCCGGTGACGGCCAGGACGCCGCCAACATGCTGAAGCCGATGCTGGCTCGCGGTGAGCTGCGCCTGATCGGCGCGACCACGCTGAACGAGTATCGCGAGTACATCGAGAAGGACTCCGCGCTGGAGCGCCGTTTTCAGCAGGTCTATGTGGGTGAGCCCAGCGTCGAAGACACGGTGGCGATCCTCCGTGGGCTGAAAGACACCTACGTGAACTTCCACGGCGTGCGCATCACAGACGGCGCGCTCGTGGCGGCCGCACAGCTGTCGAATCGCTACATCCCGGATCGTCAGCTGCCCGACAAGGCCATCGACCTGATGGACGAGGCGGCGAGTCGGCTCAAGATGGAGCAGGAGTCGTCGCCCGAAGAGATCGACGCGCTGAACCGCGAGCTGGCCCGGCTGAACATCGCCGAGGCCTCGCTGAAGAAAGAGAGTGATGCCGCCAGTCGGGATCGCCTCGCCGACGTGCAGAAGAACAAGGCGAAGGTCGAGCACGATCTCGATGAGATGAAGACGCGCTGGGAGTCGGAGCGCCAGGTCTTCCAGGGGGCGAAAGAGCTGCGCGAGCGCAAGGCCGAACTGGAGCAGAAGCAGGATCGACTGCTGAACGAGCAGCTGGCGAGCGGCAGCAACGACCCCGGCGTCTGGAAGAAGCTGTCTGAGATCGAGAGCAAGCTGCGGGCGATCGAGGGTCAGCTGAAGCAGGCCGAGGAGTCCGAGCAGACGGCCGAGCAGAACGGCGAGCGCATGGTCAGCACGGAGGTGACCGAAGACGACATCGCCGAGGTCGTCGCAGCGTGGACCGGCATTCCCGTCGGCAGGCTGCTGCAGGGTGAGACCGAGAAGCTGCTGCATCTGGAAGACGAGCTGGGCAAGCGCCTGATCGGTCAGAAGGATGCCGTGCATGCGGTCGCCGAAGCGGTGCGCCGCACGCGTGCCGGCATCGCCGATCCGAACCGTCCGACCGGGTCGTTCCTGTTCCTGGGGCCGACCGGCGTGGGCAAGACTGAACTGGCGAAGGCGCTCGCAGAGTTCCTCTTCGACGACGAGCGCGCGATCGTGCGCATCGACATGTCGGAGTACGGCGAGAAGCACACCGTCTCACGTCTGGTCGGTGCGCCTCCGGGCTACGTGGGCTACGAGCAGGGCGGCCAGCTGACCGAGGCCGTGCGGCGGCGTCCCTACTCGGTGGTGCTGCTCGACGAGGTCGAGAAGGCGCATCCCGACGTCTTCGACGTGCTGCTGCAGGTGCTCGACGACGGCCGTCTGACCGACGGCCAGGGTCGCACGGTCGACTTCCGCAACACGATCCTGATTCTGACCTCGAACCTGGGCAGCCAGTTCCTGATCGACGCATCGCTCACCGACGACGTCAAGCGCGAGCGGGTCATGCAGGTCGTGCACCAGACGTTCAAACCGGAGTTCTTGAACCGGCTCGACGACATCGTGCTCTTCGACTCGCTCACCAAAGAGGAGCTCACCAAGATCGTCGACCTCTACATCAAACGGCTCGGCGCGCGGCTGGAATCGCGTCGGCTGCGCCTGGTGGTCTCACCCGAGGCGAAGACCTGGCTGGCCGACACGGGCTACGACCCGGTCTACGGAGCACGCCCGCTGCGTCGTCTGGTGCAGAAGCAGGTCGACGACCAGCTGGCCACGAAGCTGCTGGCCGGCGAGGTGCGTGACGGCCAGAGCGTGCGCGTCACGGTGAAGCCTGACGGAGACGGCCTTGAGATCAACGCCGAGGGTGTCGTCGAGAGCTGACGTGACACCGCTGCGGTGACCGAGCCGTGAGCCGCGGATGCGGGGTCGAGACTGAGTGCTCGGCCCCGCATCTCTTTCACTCGGTAAAATAGCCGCGCCGCACTGGCGTACACTGCTCGGAGCACAACAGAACGCGCGTGATCGTGTCGGGCTCTGCTCCGCGGTCATTCGTATGGTCGTCGGAGGGGCGTGCGAACCGCGCACGTACAGTCTCATTGATCGCCGCCATGAAGGTCAGGCTTGATCCGGTGAGTGTCTCGGGCTCTCGGCGACCCGTTCGCGACACTCGGCACGACGTCTGAGCGCCACGCACCGCAGCGCCAGCCTCAGACGACGTGCCACGGAGGTGAGCATGACGTCTGCAGTGATCGAAGTCGAGCATCTGTACAAGGTGTTCGGCAGAAGACCCCAAGAAGTGATCCGGCGCCTCACAGACGGTGCCGACCGCAGCGAGCTGACCCAGCTCGGCACGGCCGCGGTGATCGATGCGAGCTTCACGGTCGACCGCGGCGAGTTCTTCGTGGTCATGGGCCTCTCCGGCTCGGGCAAGTCCACACTGATCCGCATGCTGAACGGGCTCAACGAGCCGACTGCCGGGTCGGTCAGCATCTTCGGTCACGACCTCGGCGACCTCGACGCCAAAGAGCTGCGGGCATTGCGACGCCGACGCATCTCGATGGTCTTCCAGCACTTCGCCCTGCTGCCCAACCGAACCGTGCTCGAGAACGCCGCGTACGGCCTCGAAGTGCAGGGCGTCGACCCCGCCGAGCGCGCCGAGCGCGCCATGGCGGTGCTCGAACGCGTCGGGCTGCGCGACTGGGTGACCAAGTATCCCGGCGAGCTCTCCGGCGGCATGCAGCAGCGCGTCGGGCTGGCTCGTGCGCTTGCGGCCGACACCGACATCCTGCTCATGGATGAGGCATTCTCGGCGCTCGACCCGCTGATTCGCCGCGAGATGCAGGAGCAGCTGCTCGATCTGCAGGAAGACCTCCAGAAGACCATCGTGTTCATCACGCACGATCTGAACGAGGCGATGTTCCTCGGCGACCGGGTCGCGGTGATGCGCGACGGCCGCATCGTGCAGAGCGGCACGCCTGAAGACATCCTCACCGACCCGGCGAACGACTACGTCGCCCAGTTCGTGCAAGACGTCGACCGGGCCCGCGTGCTCACGGCGCGCAGCGTGATGGAGCCCATCCTCGGTCAGGTGCAGGTCAGCTCCGGCCCCCGCACCGCGCTGCGTCTGATGCGCGAGCAGCAGATTCCCTTCGCGTTTGTGCTCGACCGCGGTCGCAAATACCGCGGCGTGGTCTCTGACCGCGACGTGACGCGCCTGATCAAAGACGGTGTCAGCGACCTCGGCTCGGTCGTGCAGCCCTCGATCACGGTCGGCCCCGACGAGCTGCTGGCCGACCTGGTGCGCCCGTCGGTCATCTCGAAGATTCCGCTCGGCGTCGTCGACGACCACGGCCGTCTGCTGGGCGGCATCCCGCGTGCGACGCTGCTGGCCTCGCTGGGCAGCGTGCCTTCGACGACGCAGGCGATTGACGTGATCACCCCGAAGGTGCGCGCGCTCGCCGAGGGCGACACCCTGACCGAGCAGGCGCACGCGGTGCTACAGGATGCCATCGGCGGCGAGACGCCCGCATCGGTGTCGATCGGCACCGGCGCGACGGCAGATGCCATGGTCGCGCCGGAAGCACCGGCTGACGACCGAGAGCGGGCCAACTGATGGATCCCATCGTGCGCATCCCGCTCGGCGACTGGGTCGCCGGATTCATCTCATGGATCACCGACGTGCTCGGCTGGTTCTTCACCGGTCTCGGCACCGGATTCGGCGGTGTCTACGACGGCCTCGCCTGGCTGCTCGTCACCCCGCCGTTCTGGGTGGTGATCATGCTGCTCAGCGCGTTGGCCACCTGGGTCGCGACCTGGCGCCTCGGACTCTTCTCGCTGGTCGGCCTCACCCTCGTCTACACGCTGAACCAGTGGTCGAACGCCATGGACACGCTCGCGCTCGTGATCGTCGCGAGCCTGATCGCCGTCATCATCGCAGTGCCGTTGGGCATTCTGGCGGCGAAGTCGCAGACCGCCTCGAAGGTCATCCGACCCGTGCTCGACTTCATGCAGACGATGCCGGCCTTCGTCTATCTGATCCCGGCGATCATCCTCTTCTCGGTCGGCGTGGTGCCGGGCATCGTCGCCGCCATCATTTTCTCGCTCGCACCTGGTGTGCGCCTCACCGAGCTCGGCATCCGCGGCGTCGACCCCGAGGTCGTCGAGGCGGGCCGGTCGTTCGGGGCGTCCCCCTGGCGCATCCTCAAACAGATCCAGCTGCCGCTCGCGCTGCCGTCGATCATGGCCGGCGTGAATCAGGTGATCATGCTCAGCCTGTCGATGGTCGTCATCGCGGCCATGGTGGGCGCCGACGGACTCGGCAGTCCGGTGGTGCAGAGCCTGAGCCGCATCGACGTGGCGCTCGGCTTCGAGGCGGGGCTCTCAGTCGTGATCCTGGCCGTCTATCTCGACCGTGTGACCTCGGCCATGGGTCGTCGGGTCTCGACGTCGGCACAGCCGGTGTCGGCGGATGCCGCGGCGGGGGAGCCGACCGCGTCGCCTGCCAGTCGCACGCGTCGCAACGCGCTCATCGCGCTCGGGGGAGTCGTGGTGCTGGTGCTCGCGAGCATCTTCAACGGTGGTCTCGCCGGGATCGGCTCGACGCAGAAGACTGTGCGCATCGCGGTCATGAACGGCTGGGACGAGGGCATCGCCGCATCCTGGCTGTGGAAGCAGGAGCTCGAGGGCAAAGGGTACACGGTGCAGCTGACCAACGTCGACCCGGCCGCCGCCTACACCGGTGTTGCGCAGGGCAACTTCGACCTGGTGCTCGACACCTGGCTGCCAGAGACGCACCGCGACTACATCGAGCAGTACGGTGACAAGATGATCGATCTGGGTGTCTGGAACGACGAGGCCAAGCTGACCATCGCCGTCAACGAGGATGCCCCGATCACCTCGCTCGCTGAACTGGCGGCGAACGCCGACGCGTTCGACAACCGCCTGATCGGCATCGAACCTGGCGCCGGGCTCACCCGCATCACCAAAGATGCGGTGATCCCGCAGTACGGTCTGCAGAGCATGGACTACACGACCTCGTCGACGACCGCGATGCTGACCGAGCTGAAGAACGCCACCAGTCATGGGCAGAACATCGTGGTCACCCTGTGGAAGCCGCATTGGGCCTACGACGCGTTCCCGGTGCGCGATCTCGAAGACCCGCTTGGTGCGCTCGGACAGGCAGAGCAGATCCACAGCTTCGCCCGGGCCGGTCTCGAAGACGACGACCCCGAGCTGGTGGGCTGGCTGCGCAACTTCCGCATGGATACCGCGACGCTGGCCTCGCTCGAGAACGCGCTGTTCAACAGCGGAGTCGACGGCAACGACTACACGCGGCCGCTGCGCGAGTGGTCAGACGAGCACAGCGACTACGTCGACGGGCTCACGCTGTGAGCGAGACGCACTCGGTCTGCTGATCGGGGTCGGCCGGCGGCACTTCACCGCAGATAGCCGCCGGCCCAGCGCTCGATCGCGGCGAACGCGGTCTGCCGCACTCGCGGCCGCGAGAGAAAGATGTCGTGCAGGGCGTCTTCGATGCGCACGACCGTGACCTCCGGGCCCAGACCGAGCGCCCGTTCGGCCACGTCGCGCACGTTGAGCACGCTGTCGGTGCGCAGCATGGCGTCATTCCAGCTGGTCGACAGCGTGCTCTGCGCCGAGGTCATGGTGAGAATGGGGCTGCGCACGTCGAGCCCGGCGGCGACGCGCGCGTGACCGGCGAGCACGGCCGACAGCCAGATCGCCGGCATGTCACTGCCTCGGGGCAGCCGCCACTGCTCGTCGAACGTCCACTCGCCCTGCGCCCGGGCGCTCACCGAACGGTTGTAGAACCCGAGGTCGATCGACGGCAGCGTGTTGTGCGGGTCGACCCGCGACTGCAGCTCGAGCATCGGCGCGATGACCTGCCGTCCGATCGCCTTCGTCTGCAGCTCCAGCCACGGGCTGTTCAGCAGCAGCGCGTCGGCGCGGCCAGGGTGCCGATCGGCCCAGAGGCTGAAGATCAGCCCGCCGGTCGAATGCCCGAGCAGCGCCAGTCGACGCCTGGGCTCGGGCCGGCTGCGAGCGGGGGAGAGCAGGCTCGTGATCTCTTCGATCGGGCGCTTGGCCGGCCGCGGGTCGAATGTGTCGTCGGCCATCGCATCGAGCGCTGCGGCGATGTCATAGTCGTACTCGTTCAGATTCGAGATCAGCCCGTGCGTCTGCCCGGGGCGGATGCTGCGGCCGTACTTGCGCAGATCGAGCGCGAAGAAGCGCGCCCCGCGCTCGGTGAACCAGCGAGCGACGTGGGGGTGAAAGAAGTAGTCGTTCCAGCCGTGCACAGAGAGGACGTCCCAGCCGGCGAAGACCCGCTCGCCGATGGTCTGATGCCCGAGATGCGGGCTGCGGGCGGCATCCCTCGGGCGGTGCCTGACCAGCGTGGCGAACACGTCGCCCTCGGCGTCGACGCCCAACGGCAGAGTGCGCTGCTCGAAGTCTTCGCCGAGCACGTCCGGGTGCCAGCGGCCGTCTGGCGGTGTGAAGGTCTGCATGTCACACATTATGGCTGAGCCGTCGGTGTCATCTCGTGTCACCGAGATGGGATAGTGTGACTGTGTGAACGTCAGCACTGCCACCGGGATCCCCATCAAGGTGGTCGGGCTCGCCCCCGACCTCGTCGACTACCGCGAGGCTCTCGACCTGCAGGAGCGCACCGAGGCCGCAGTGAAGGCCGGCGAGAGCCTGGGCGACGTCTTTCTGCTCGAGCACCCGGCCGTCTACACCGCGGGCCGTCGTGCCGACCCCGCAGACTATCCCGTCGACGGCACCCCGGTCGTGCCGATCAATCGCGGCGGCAAGGTGACTTGGCACGGGCCGGGCCAGCTGATCGGCTACCCCGTCTTCGAACTGCGCGAGCACCTGCGACTGGTGCCCTATGTGCGGTCGGTCGAGCAGGCGCTCATCGACTCGCTGGCCGAGATCGGCGTCGAGGGCTTTCGCGTCGAAGGTCGTTCAGGGGTCTGGGTCAACACCGGTCTGCCGACCGACGAGAAGATCGCACAGATCGGCATCCACGCCTCGCGCGGCGTGACGACGCACGGCTTCTCGCTGAACTGCAGCACCGACAACTCCGTCTTCCACACCTTCGTGCCCTGCGGCATCACCGATGCAGGCGTGACCAGCATCTCGCAGGTGCTCGGTCGCACGGTGACACCCGCCGATATGGTGCCGATCGTCACGCCCCATCTTGAGAAGCTCATCGAGGAGGTCGCCGTCTCATGACTCAGCCCGTTCCCGATCACGTCGCCCGCCTGCTTGCCACCCGTGTCGAGACCGATCCGGGTGCGGCGGCGTCGCACGCTGCCGGCTGTGGCTGCGGCTCGCATGACTCCGGCGTCGACGCGTCCCACGCCGCTGGCGGCTGCGGATGCGGCTCTCACGGTGCCAGCTCATCCGCCGGCCCGGCCCAGCTCGGCATGCCGACCATGCCCGCTCGCACGGCGGGGCCGTCACGCGGCAATCTGCGCAACCTCAGACAAGACGTCGAGCGCAAGCTGCGCCGCGTCGAGCGCCGCAACGCCGAGACGCCCATCGAGAAGAAGCCCTCGTGGATCAAGACGCGAGCGCATCTGGGGCCGGAGTACCAGCAGCTGCACGGGCTGGTGAAGAACGAGGGCCTGCACACGGTCTGCCAGGAGGCCGGCTGCCCGAACATCTTCGAATGCTGGGAAGACCGCGAGGCGACGTTCCTCATCGGCGGCGCGATCTGCACCCGGCGCTGTGACTTCTGCGACATCATGTCGGGCAGGCCCGAGCCGCTCGACATGGACGAGCCGCGTCGTGTCGGCGAGTCGGTCGCCCGCATGGAGCTGCGCTACGCCACCATCACGGGTGTCACCCGCGACGACCTGCCCGACGACGGTGCCTGGCTGTATGCCGAGACCATTCGTCAGATTCACGAACAGAACCCGGGCACCGGTGTCGAGGTGCTCGCCGACGATCTGAGCGGCAAGCCCGAGCGGCTGCAGCTCGTGTTCGACGCGCGGCCCGAGGTGTTTGCACACAACCTCGAGACGGTGCCGCGCATCTTCAAGCGCATCCGTCCGGCGTTCCGCTATGAGCGGTCGCTCGACGTGCTCACGCAGGCGCGTGCCGCGGGCATGATCACGAAGTCGAATCTGATTCTCGGCATGGGCGAGACCCGTGCAGAGATCTCACAGGCGATGCGCGATCTGCACGAGGCCGGATGCGACATCCTGACCATCACGCAGTACCTGCGGCCGTCGAAGCTGCACCATCCGATCGACCGCTGGGTCAAGCCGCAGGAGTTCGTCGAGCTCAAGGCCGAGGCCGAGCAGATCGGCTTTCCCGGTGTGCTCTCGGGGCCGTTGGTGCGTTCGTCGTACCGGGCCGGTCGGCTGTGGGCGCAGACCATGCGCAAGCGAGGCCGTGCCATTCCCGCGCACCTGCAGCATCTCGCAGACAAGGCAGATCAGCCGGGCGCATTCCGGCAGGCCGTCTGATCATGCGCGAGAGACCCACCGCATGAGCGGGGTGCTGGTCGGCTTCGGCGTCATCACGATCATCATTCTGGTCGGCTTCGGGCTGGGGCGCGGCGGGGTGCTCGGGCCTGAGGCACGGCCGGTGCTCTCGAAGCTGATCTTCTATGTGGCGCAGCCGTGTCTGCTGTTCAGCCTCATCGTCAAGACGCAGCCGCAGGATCTGCTCACCCCAGCGCTGGGCGTGCAGGTGATCTCGGTCGCCGTGGCGATCGTGTTCTATCTCGCCGTGGTCGTGCCGATCTGGCGGCCCAAAGGCGGTGAGGCGGTGATCGGTGTGATGTCGGCGTCATACGTGAACATCGGCAACCTCGGTATTCCGATCGCGGTCTATGCGCTCGGCGACTCGTCGCAGATCGCCCCGATCATGCTCTTTCAGATGGCGCTCTACACACCGATCGCGATGATCTGCCTCGACGTCGCCACCGGCGGAGGAGCCGGCCTGTGGCCCACCCTGAAGCACGTGCTGCTGAACCCGGTGCTGATCGCGAGCGTCGTGGCCATCGCGGTCGTGGTGAGCGGCATGTCTGTTCCCGATGTGATCTACGAGCCCATTCATCTGATCGCGGGCATCTCGGTGCCGACGATGCTGATCAACTTCGGCATGTCGCTGGCGGCGAAGCGCCCGTTCTCGGCGGGCAGCCCGATCGGGCGCATCTCTGTGGCCGTGCTGGTCAAGAGCTTCGTGCAGCCGGCAATCGGCTGGGTGCTCGCCGTGCACCTCTTCGGGCTGTCGGGGCACGCGCTGATGGTGGCCGTGGTGATGGCGGCACTGCCGACAGCGCAGAACACCTACAACTATGCGACGACGTACGGCGTCGGGCAGACTCTCGCCCGCGATACCGCGTTCACCAGCACGCTGATCTCGGTGCCCGTCGTCGCCGGCATCGTCGCGCTGCTGTACTAGCCGCTGGCCTGCTGCTGCCAGCAGCCCACCCAGCCCTCGGCAGCAACCAGTCGCCCAGCCCCAGCCCAGCCCCGCCTCAGCTCGCCGCCGCCCAGTCCCTGCCCCAGCCCCGCCTCAGCTCGCCGCCGCTCAGCACAGCGGCCCGGTCCGCAAATTTTCGCGCGGCCCACCGAATATGCGCAGTACTGCACGTCTTCTGCGCGATATGAGAGAGTGCCGCGAAGATTTGATGGTCGTGTCTGCGGTCATCGCAGAAGCTGAAGAATCTCGGCGTACACCCGGGGCCACTGCTCCATGATCTGCCAGTAGCTGAACCGCACCACGCGATAGCCCGCTGCCCGAATATCTGCTTCTTTGGCGCGGTCACGTGCCGTGCGGTGATGCCCGTCATGGGTGCCGCCATCGACTTCAATCGCGAGAATGCCGTCGACGACGATATCGATGCGCTGGCCATGGGCGATCGGCACCTGCGTCTCGACGCGGTGGCCTGACTGCTGCAGGCGCACTCTCGTGACACTCTCCAGCCCCGACTCGGCAGCGGCATCCGCATAGCGCAGGACGCGCCGACCCAAAGGTGAGCGCGCGAGCTCGGCGAAGATCTCTGTCGAGGTCAGCGACAGGCCGCGGCGGGAGCCGACTGCGGGCACACTCCCCGCGCAGCGCAGAAGCGAGTCGACGACTGCCGTTGCCTGGTCGAGCGGCTGGTCGGCCAGGCCGTGTCGAACCGCGGTACGTGGCGGAACCACACCGAAGCGTGTCTGCTCAGCATCCACCTCAGGTCTGCGGTGTGACTTCCAACTGTGGGCATGAGTGGTCTGCAGCGCAGCCAGATGGCGCGGTGCTCCCGGTGGCAGCCAGATTGCCTCGTCGATGAGTTTGAGCCGATGGAGCCCGCTGAGCACGCCGCCTGCCTGAACAGCACTCAGCACGAGGGGCTCTGCCGCGGGCTCGGCGTACCAGCCGTGACGGACTCGGCCGAGCGCGCCCTCGACGACGAGGCCTCGCAGTTCCCAGGGAGACATTCCTGCCCGCAGCAGCACGGTCGTGCGGCACACGCCGTATGGAGAGAACCTGTAGTGGTGCATGACCATGATCGTGGCAGCACACGGATGCTCAGGTCTGTGCCTGAGAGGCATGTGCACAGATCAGGAGGCCATGCGCGTCTGTGCTGAGTCGGCTTGGGCGGAATCTGCTTGGGCTGGCGTGGGTGAAGCTGCTCGCACCGGGTCTGCTTGCACTGAGTCTGCGTCGGGTGGTTAGGCCTGCGGCAAACATCGTTGTATCGACCTTTCACATGCCGGCCTCATGCGGGGATTCATCGTGTCAGCCGTAGAGGGGCCCAGCGCTTCAGACGGTCTTGGCTCCCGAACTCCCGCAGGAACAACGAATACTCCGCGCCAACGGGCACATTCTGAGCAGATTTGAAGAGTGGCGCGAAGATACGGTGGCTGGGGCGCTGCTCAGAACGCCATCGGTCGATCGTCGTCGAAGCCGCCCGGCACGTCGATGTCGACAACGACAGGCACATGGTCGCTGGGCTGCACTCCCTCACGCGCCCCGCGGTCGATGAACGCGCTCTCGACGCTCTGCGCGAAGGCCGGCGACCCCATCACGAAGTCGATGCGCATGCCCTCGTCGCGAATGAAGCGCAGCTGCTGGTAATCCCAGTAGGTGTAGCCCGGAGCATACGGCCTCACCACGTCCGAGAAGCCTGCCCGCTCGAATGATGCGAAGGCGTCGCGCTCCGGCTGCGAGACATGGGTCTTGCCGGCGAACGCAGAGACGTCCCAGACGTCGGCGTCTGTCGGTGCGATGTTCCAGTCGCCGACCAGGGCGATGCGGGCGTCAGGGTCGTCGGCCAGCCAGCCCACGGCATCCGCGTGCAGCTGGCGCAGCCACGCGAGCTTGTAGGCGTAGTGCGGGTCGTCGAGTTCGCGGCCGTTCGGCACGTAGAGGCTCCAGACGCGCACTCCGTCGAAGGATGCGCCGATCGCTCTGGCCTCGACCGTGTCGCGAAACGGCGGCTGACCGGCAAAATCGCGCACGACGTCTTCGGCAGGCATGCGGCTGACCAGCGCCACGCCGTTCCACTGGTTGAGGCCGTGCATGTGCACCTCGTAGCCGAGCTCTTCGAAGCGGCCGAATGGGAACTGCGGCTCGCGGCACTTGATCTCCTGCAGCGCGAGCACGTCGACGTCGTTCTCGTCGAGCCATTCGACGACCCGATCGATGCGGGCCCTGATCGAGTTCACGTTCCACGTTGCGATGCGCACGGGGCCACTTTATCAACGTTCGGGGGATGCCCCGCTCATGTCGGTCTGGTGCGGTGCGCGCCGGCCGGGTGGCTGAGGCGACGTCGCACTGGCGTGCAGGAGGCCAGACCCGCTGCGCGCAGAGTGGAGGATCCGCTGGCCGGTGCGCGACCCGGTGCCTGCGATGCCGGAGCCAGGCGCCGCAGGCACGTAGAATGGCGGCATGACTTCTGCGCCAGCAATCGACGACGTCCGCCGTCAGCTCATCTCGTACATCAATTCCGATGCGGTGTTCCACGGTGACTTCACCCTGGTCAGCGGAAAGCACGCGACCTACTACGTCGACATGCGCAAAGTGAGCCTGGACTACCGGGTGTCGCCGCTGATCGGTCAGGTCATGGTCGATCTGATCAGAGATGTGCCCGACATCTATGCGGTCGGCGGGCTGACCCTCGGCGCCGATCCCATCGCCACCTCTATCCTGCATCAGGGCGTCGCAGCGGGGCAGCAGTATCACGCCTTCGTGGTGCGCAAAGAGCCCAAAGACCATGGTCGCGGCCGTCAGGTCGAGGGCCCTGACCTCAAAGGGCAGCGCGTGATCGTGGTCGAAGACACCTCGACCACCGGGGGGTCGCCGCTCAAGGCGATCGCCGCGCTCAAGAAGGTCGGCGCTGAGATCGCCGCTGTCGCCGTGGTCGTCGACCGGCACACCGGTGCGAAAGAGGCCATCGAGGCCGAGGGCATTCCGTATCTGGCCGCGATCAGCGTCGACGAGCTCGACGTCTGAGCTCGTGGTCGCGCTCCGTCGCCTGCTGCAGCGCCAGAGGCGGCGTCTGACTCGAGGTCTGTGCGCCACCAGCTGAACAGCCGCTGAACGCGCCGGTTGTCGCCGTCCGTCTGTGGCATTCTGGAGTCATGAGCGTTGACCTTCACTCCGAGTCGCCGGCCGCATCGAACGAACCGGCTGCTGCCTCGACCGCTTCGGCGGGTGAGCCGCCAGAGCGTCGCTCGCGCATCGTATCCTGGCTCACCGACATGGACGGCGTGCTCGTCAAAGAGGGGCGCGCCCTGCCCGGAGCGGGCGATCTGATCCGCAGCTGGCGAGCTGCCGGGCAGCGCTTCCTGGTGCTCACGAACAACTCGATCTACACGCCCCGCGACCTGAGCGCACGACTGCACTCGATGGGCATCGAGGTCGCCGAAGACGAGATCTGGACATCGGCTCTCGCCACCGCGCACTTTCTGAAGTCGCAGATGCCGGGCGGCAGCGCCTACGTGGTCGGCGAGGCGGGGCTCACGACCGCCCTCTACGAGGCCGGCTTCGTCATGACCGATCGCGATCCCGACTACGTGGTCGTGGGCGAGACCCGCACCTATTCGTTCGAGGCGATCGCCAAGGCGATCCGGCTGATCCTCGGCGGCGCCCGCTTCATCAGCACGAACCCCGATCCGACCGGCCCCGGCCCCGAAGGGCCGCTGCCCGCCACGGGGGCGATCGCCGCACTCATCTCGAAGGCGACGGGCGGTCACGAGCCGTACATCGTGGGCAAGCCGAACCCGATGATGTTCCGCTCGGCGATGACCCGCATCGGCGCGCACTCGCAGACCACCGGGATGATCGGCGACCGCATGGACACCGACGTGGTCGCCGGCATCGAGGCCGGCCTGCACACCGTGCTCGTGCTCACCGGCATCTCTGACCGCGCCGAGGTCGAGCGCTACCCGTTCCGTCCCGACGAGGTGCTCGATTCGGTGTCAGACCTGATCTGACGGCTGACGGCTGACTGCTGACGGCGCTACACTCGTCGGGTGAACGAGCAGAGCAGCACAGCCGACCGTCGATCTGACGCGCAGCAGGCGGGAGCGCCCACGGCATCCCCGGAACGCACCACCCACGGCGTCGGCCCCTGGCCCGGCGGGCAGGCCAACTGGCCCGACGACCCGCGCTACGACACCGAGCTGCTCGAGCACGGCGACTCGCGCAACGTGATCGACCGCTACCGCTACTGGAACATGGCCGCCATTGTCGCCGATCTCGACGAGCAGCGGCACCCGTTCCATGTGGCGATCGAGAACTGGCAGCACGACATGAACATCGGCTCGATCGTGCGCAGCGCCAACGCGTTTCTCGCCGAGCGCGTGCACATCATCGGCAACAGACGTTGGAACAAGCGGGGCGCGATGGTCACCGATCGCTATCAGCACGTCGACCACCATGCGACGATCGAGGAGTTCGTCGAGTGGGCGCACCGCTGCGACCTGCCGATCATCGGCGTCGACAACGTGCCGGGTTCGGTGCCGGTCGAGGGGCTGCATCTGCCCGAGCGGTGCGTGTTCCTGTTCGGGCAGGAGGGACCCGGGCTCAGCGCGGCTGCGATCGCGGCGTCTGACGAGATCGTCGAGATCACGCAGTTCGGTTCGACCCGGTCGATCAACGCGTCGGCTGCGGCGGCGGTGATCATGCACGACTGGGTGCGCGAGCACGCCGTGATTCCGGGCTCGGCCGCGTCTGCGCGCTGAGCCGACTGGATGCTGCGCGGGTGCAGGCGCCGGCCGTCACGTGAGCCGTCACACGAGTCTGCGCGCGGTGCCGGCCGTCGAGCGGGTGCACGAGCCCGCCGCCGGCTCGCACAAAATATATCGCCGGTATACTGTAGATCTTGCAGGGCCGATGGCGTCCCCCTGAAACACCTCAGCTATCAATGAAGAGAGTCGAATTCCATGGTTCAGCACAATGAGTCCGTTCGCCAGTGGGTCGATCAGTTCGCAGAGATCCTGCAGCCTGATCGCATCGAGTGGGCTGACGGCTCGCAAGAGGAATGGGACCGTCTCACCCAGCAGCTCGTCGACGACGGCACCTTCATCCGTCTGAACCCCGAGAAGCGCCCGAACAGCTTTCTCGCTCGCACCGACCCCACCGATGTGGCTCGTGTCGAAGACCGCACCTTCATCTGCTCGAAGCGCGAAGAAGACGCCGGGCCGACCAACAACTGGCGTGATCCCGACGAGATGCGCGCCGAGCTGACCGAGGCGTTCACCGGTGCCATGCGCGGGCGCACCATGTACGTCATCCCCTTCTCGATGGGGCCCTTCGGCGGTGACATCTCGAAGGTCGGCATCCAGCTCACCGACTCGCCCTACGTGGTGGTCAGCATGCACCTGATGACCCGTGTCGACAACGACAAGGTCGCCGAGCAGATCAACAGCGGCGCCGAGTGGGTGCCCGCAGTGCACTCGGTCGGCCACCCCCTGCGCGACGAGGCCGGCAACGAGATTGCCGACGTGCCGTGGCCGTGCAGCAAGAAGAAGTACATCGTCCAGTTTCCCGAGACCCGCGAGATCTGGTCGTTCGGTTCGGGCTACGGCGGCAACGCCCTGCTCGGCAAGAAGTGCTATGCGCTGCGCATCGCCTCGGCGATGGGCCATGACCAGGGCTGGCTCGCCGAGCACATGCTGCTCATCCGCGCCACCAGTCCGGCAGGCAAGAGCTACCACATCACCGCAGCTTTCCCCTCGGCCTGCGGCAAGACGAACTTCGCGATGATGCGCCCGACGCTGCCCGGCTGGAAGGTCGAGACACTCGGCGACGACATCGTCTGGATGCGCCCCAAAGAAGACGGTCGCCTCTACGCGATCAACCCGGAGAACGGCTTCTTCGGTGTTGCTCCGGGCACCGGCGTGGCCACGAACCCGAACGCGATCGAGGCGCTCAGCGAGAACGTCATCTTCACCAACGTCGCGCTGACCGACGATGGCGACGTGTGGTGGGAGGGGCTCACCGAAGAGGTGCCCGAACACCTCACCGACTGGCGCGGCCGCGACTGGACGCCGGCGCGCGAGGCGCCCGCGGCGCATCCGAACTCGCGCTTCACGGTGCGCGCGGCTCAGGCCCCGTCGCTGGCCGATGACTGGGATGCTCCAGAGGGCGTGCCGGTCGACGCGATTCTCTTCGGTGGTCGCCGTCGTACCAACACCCCGCTCGTGGTCGAGTCGAACTCCTGGCGCGACGGCGTCTACATCGGCGCCACCATGGCGAGCGAGCAGACCGCCGCGGCAGAGGGCACGGTGGGGCAGCTTCGCCGCGACCCCTTCGCGATGCTGCCGTTCTGCGGCTACAACATGGCCGACTACTGGGGCCACTGGCTTGAGATCGGCGAGACGCTCGGTGAGGGCGCCCCGCACATCTTCGGTGTCAACTGGTTCCGTCGCAGCGCTGACGGATCTTTCCTCTGGCCGGGCTTCGGCGACAACTCGCGCGTGATCGACTGGATCGCTCAGCGCCTCGACGGTGACGCCGAGGGCGAGAGCAACGTCCTCGGTGTCATTCCTCGGCAGCAGGAGTTCGCGCTGGAGGGCACTGACGTCACCGATGAAGACTGGCAGGCGCTTTTCGCACTCGATCCGAAGGCCTGGCTGCACGAGACCGACGACGTCGAGAGCTATTTCAAGATCTTCGGTTCCCGCGTGCCCGTGGCGCTGCGCGAGCGTCTGGGCGATCTGCAGCAGCAGCTCGAAGAGGCTGCCGATCACTGATCGCGTGACCTCCGGTCGGGCGAAACGCGTTCGGTAGGGTGGAGGCAGGTCGAACAGGTCTGCTCCGCTCTGCCGAAGGGAACCCCGATGACGAATCCCGCACTCGAACACGAGGTGCGCGATCCTGCCACCAGCGCTGCCAGACTCGCCGAGATCGCCGTGGCAGAACCTGGCCTGGGGTCGCTGATCGCTCGCCACCCGAACGTCTATCCCGGACTTCTCGACTGGCTGGGCAGCGAAGGCGACCAGCGGGCCAGAGCAGAGGTCGCTCGACTTCGCTCGACCGAGGCATCTGACCGGCAGGCTGCAGATCTGGCGACCAAACCGGCCACCGGTGAAGGCGGGCCTCCGCCACGTCTGCCGCACAACACCCCACCAGTCGGATCCGCACTGCAGCCAGCGCAGCCCGAGTGGTCCTCGTCACAGCCGACGGCACCAGAGCGGCCAGGAGCAGACGAGCCGCCTACGGCCACGAAGAAGGGGCGTCGCTGGATCTGGATCACGGCGATCGTGGTCGTCATCGCACTGGCGATCGGCGGGGGAGCCTGGTGGGCGGTTCGCTCGATCGTGGGAGGCGGCCACTCGTCTCCGGAAGCCGCCGCGGTGAGTCTGATCGACGGGCTCTCCGCGAAGAACCCGGTGAAGCTGCTGGAATCGGTGGCGCCATCCGAGGCCGCGGTGCTCACCCCGCTGGTGCAGCAGTCCGCAACCCATGCCAGCGACTCCGGTCTGGGCGCAGAGGCGACAGACGTGCTCCAGAGCCTGCAGCAGGTGGTGCAGCTGATCGATGTCGAGCAGAAAGACGTCTCGACTCGTCAGGAGTCGATCGCAGACGACGAAGTCTCCAAAGTGACGTTCGTGTCAGGCACGCTCACAGTCTCGACCACCGACGAAGACGCACTGGCCCAGCGACTGGCCGATCTCAGCAACAGCGTGGCCGCCATGCAGGGCAGGCCTGGAAGACAGACCACACCAGAGCAGATGCAGCGGCAGATCGACCTGCCGCAGACGATCGATCTGGCGAAACCAGACGAGCACAGCACCCTGCCGCTGTCGATGGTCACCGTCAAAGAGTCTGGGAAATGGTACTTCAGCCCGCTGCTCACCGCAGGCGAAGCAGCGCTCGGATCGTACAACGAGCAGCATCCCAGTGCTCAGGTGCAGCGCGGGAGGGTGCTCTCGGCGGACGAGGCCCCCGGCGCGTCCAGCCCAGAAGAGGCGCTCTCGACGACGTCCAAGGCTGTGGTCGATGCGATGCAGAGCGGCCGCTACGACGACGTGGCCAAGAGCCTGCCGACTGCTGAGCGACGAGCGTTCAGCCTGTACGGCCAGCCGTTCGCAGAACGACTCGGCCGGCCGAGCTCGAGCCCCCAAGTGCGGTTGGGGCAGACGCATGGGTCGAGCACGGTCAGTGGAGATCAGGCGCGCGTGATGCCTGACGGCTACGTCTTGGACTTTCCGATGTCGGGCCAGTACGTCCGCTTGGAGATCCGCCAGCTCAAGGTGACTCTGACGATGCAGGGGCGGCCTGTCACGGTCGATTTCGGGGAGCCTCCGCAGGCCGGCGAGCTGGGAATCGACCAGTTCTCGTTCATCGCGGTCAAAGAGCGGGGCGGCTGGTACTTCAGCCCGCTGTCGACCATGGCAGACGTCACCAGCACGATCTCCGGGAAAATCATGCGGCTGCAGGACGAAGGCCGTCTCGACAGCGTGCTCCAGGACTACGGCCGGGCGATCGGCGAGCAGGTCTCACGGTCTTCGGGGTCGGGCTCACGGAGCTACTGACTCAGTCAGACCCGTGCACTACACTGGGAATGTCGTGCCTGCTGACGAACGCCATGTTCCTAGGCCGACGGCGCACAACAGCGAACAAGTGAGAGGTGCCGAATGCCTGCCATCGTTCTGGTCGGAGCTCAATGGGGCGACGAAGGAAAGGGCAAGGCCACTGACCTGCTCGGTTCCAGCGTCGACTATGTCGTCAAGTACAACGGCGGCAACAACGCCGGCCACACCGTGGTCATCGGCGACGAGAAGTACGCCCTGCACCTGCTGCCCTCAGGCATTCTCAGCCCCGGGGTCGTGCCGGTCATCGCCAACGGCGTGGTGGTCGACATCGAAGTGCTCTTCCAGGAGCTCGATGCGATCGAGGCCCGCGGCGTCGACACCTCGAAGCTTCGGGTGAGCGCGAATGCGCATGTCATCACGCAGTATCACCGTGTGCTCGACCGTGTGAGCGAGCGCTTTCTCGGCAAACGCCAGATCGGCACCACCGGCCGCGGCATCGGCCCCGCCTACGCCGACAAGATCAACCGCGTCGGCGTGCGCGTGCAGGATCTCTTCGACGAGAACATCCTTCGGCAGAAGGTCGAGGGTGCGCTCGAGCAGAAGAACCAGCTGCTGGTCAAGCTCTACAACCGTCGTGCCATCGACGCCGAAGAGATCGTCGACGAGCTGCTCGGCTATGCCGACCGACTGCGCCCGATGGTGCATGACACCTCGCTCGAACTGAACCAGGCACTCGACGCCGGAAAGACGCTGCTCTTCGAGGGCGGTCAGGCGACCATGCTCGACGTCGACCACGGCACCTACCCCTTCGTCACCTCGTCGAATCCCACCTCGGGCGGTGCAGCGACCGGTTCGGGCGTCGCCCCCAACCGCATCGACCGCGTGATCGCCGTGGCCAAGGCCTATGTCACACGCGTGGGAGCCGGGCCGTTCCCGACCGAGCTCTTCGACGAGAGCGGTGACTACCTGCGCAAGACCGGCTTCGAGTTCGGCGTCACCACCGGGCGCCCGCGCCGCACCGGCTGGTATGACTCGCTGGTGTCGCGCTATGCCGCGCGAGTCAACGGGGTCACCGACTTCGTGCTCACCAAGCTCGACGTGCTCACCGGCATCGAGAAGATCCCTGTGGCCGTGGCCTACGACGTCGACGGCACGCGCTTCGATGAGATGCCCGTCAATCAGAGCGACTTCCACCACGCCAAGCCGATCTACGAGTACTTCCCAGGCTGGAGCGAAGACATCTCCACTGCGCGCGAGTTCGACGATCTGCCAGCGAATGCCAAAGCCTACGTCGAGCATCTCGAAGAGCTCTCCGGCGCACGCATCTCGGTGATCGGCACAGGTGCTGCTCGTGACGCGATCATCGAACGTCACAGCATGCTGCACGACTGACCCGACCCGGGCATCCGCATGACCACTTGGGCCGACGTCGAACGCGAGACGCCGCTCGCGCGCACTCGCCGTGCGCGAAAGATGGGGCGCATCCTCGCTGAGACCTATCCCGAGGCTCACTGCGAGCTCGACTTTCGCTCGCCGTACGAGCTGACGGCGGCGACGATTCTCTCGGCGCAGTGCACCGACGCCAGGGTGAACATGGTCACCCCGGCGCTGTTCGCCCGGTATCCGTCGCCGCAGGCGCTCGCCGAGGCCGACCCGATCGAGCTCGAGTCGATCATTCGCTCGACCGGGTTCTTCCGGGCCAAGTCGCGCAACCTCATCGGCATGGCACAGGGCGTCGTCGAGAATTTTCATGGGGAGATCCCGCATCGGCTGAACGAGCTGGTCACGCTGCCCGGGGTCGGGCGCAAGACGGCCAACGTGGTGTTGGGCAATGCGTTCGGAGTGCCGGGGCTGACTGTGGACACCCATTTCGGGCGGCTGGTGCGGCGCTTCGGCTGGACGAAGCAGAAAGACCCCGTCAAGGTGGAGTTCGAGATCGCGGAGCTGTTCCCGAAGAAGGACTGGACTCAGCTCTCACACCAGCTCATCTGGCATGGGCGACGCATCTGCCATGCGCGCAAGCCGGAGTGCGCCAGCTGTCCGCTCGCGCAGCTGTGTCCGTCGTTCGCGCCGTGAAGGGCGTGCTGCGCCGGCGCCTCCGTCTGCGCAAACATCGGCTGTAGGTCAGGCAAGGCGGTGCTCGCGGGCGCTGTGGCTCGACCGTGGATATCGTGGACGTATGAGCATCGTCACTTCCATCTTGGTCTTTCTGCACATTCTCGGCGCGGCGGCACTCGTCGGCGGGTGGCTGGCGACGTTCAAGACCCCGACGGTGACGCAGTGGCAGCTCATCGGCGCACTCGTGCAGCTGGTCAGCGGCATCGCTCTGGTCGGCCTCGCCGAAATGGACGGGCACACGATCAACTACATCAAGATCGGCGTGAAGCTGGTGCTCGCGATCGTGATCGCCGCTGCGGCGTTCGTGGGCCGCGGCAAGGCAGTGCGCGGTGAGACCGTGCCGGTCGGCCTGGCGCATGCTGTCGGCGGGCTTGCACTCATCAACGTCGCGGTCGCGACGCTCTGGCACTGATCGGACCGCACCTCGGCTCGCAGCCTGTCTGACCGGCTACTCGGACGCCCCACCCTGCAGTCTCTTCATGAACTCGGGGTCGAAGATGCGGCCGTAGTCTTCGGTGTGTCTCGACAGCCATCCGCGCGCATACGGGCACGTGGCCTTCAGCCGCGGTTGGTCGGCCTCAGCCGCGAAGTGATCGGCTGCGGTGCGCACGAGGCGCCCGGCGAGTCCACGACCGCCGTACTCCTTGTCGACCTCGGTGTGATGCAGGTCGATCACACTGTCTGATCCCGTCCCCTCGCGCGCATAGTCGATGCGGCCGATACGAGCGTCGCCGTCGTAGAGGGCGAAGGCGTGCTCGTCGGGCAGGTGTCTGATGTCGACGTTGTCATCTGGATGCTGTCGGTGCGCGCTCATGCCGTCACGCTACGTGATGGTCGTTCAGAAGAGCCAGCGAACTTATACGATGCAGCTCGGCCGGCGAGCTGACACCGCAGCGACCCGTTAACGAGCGACAGCGCCGACGAACGGGAAGCCCCGTCCGTCGGCGCTGTCGCAGCGCAGCAGCCGCTCAGCCGAAGTAGCGGGGCAGCGTGCCCTGATGCGCGGCCCGGAGCACGTCGACGCCCATCGAGAACAGCCCCTGCACCTCGAGGCCGACGGTCTTGTCGGTCACGCCGATGCGGATCACCGGGTAGTCTCGGGCCGAGAGCATGCCCTCGAACCGAACCTGGTCTTCGCGAGCGACCGAGACCAGCACGCGGCCCGTCGACTCAGAGAACAGCGCAGCCGTGGCATCCACCTCATCACGCGACATGATCTCGTCGAGCCAGACCCGCGCACCGACGCCGAAGCGCATCACGCCCTCGGCAAGCGCGACGCCCAGGCCGCCCTCGCTCAGATCGTGCGCCGAGGTGACTAGGCCCTCACGGGCGAGCGAGGCGAGAATCTCGCCGAGCTTGCGCTCTGCCGCCAGGTCGACCGTCGGCGGCACACCGCCGAGGTGGTCGTAGACCGTCTCAGCCCAGGCCGAACCGTCGAGCTCGTCGTAGGTCGTGCCGAGCAGATACAGGTTGTGGCCCTCATCCTGCCAGCCGCTCGGCACTCGACGCGCGACGTCGTCGATGATGCCGAGCACGCCGACGACGGGCGTCGGGTGGATCGGAGTGTCACCGGTCTGGTTGTAGAAGCTCACGTTGCCGCCGGTCACCGGGATGCCCAGCTCGCGGCAGCCCGCGGCCAGCCCGGCGGTGGCCTCGGAGAACTGCCACATGACCTCGGGGTTCTCGGGGCTGCCGAAGTTCAGGCAGTCGGTCACCGCGGCGGGCACAGCGCCGCTCACGGCGACGTTGCGGTAGGCCTCTGCGAGCGCGAGTCGGGCGCCGGCACGCGGGTCGAGCTGCGCGTAGCGTCCGTTCGCGTCGGTCGCGAGAGCCACGCCCAGACCGGTCTCCTCATCGACGCGGATCATGCCGGCGTCTTCGGGGAACGAGAATGCGGTGTTGCCCAGCACGTAGTAGTCGTACTGGTCGGTGATCAGCGAGGTGTCGGCCTGGTTCGGGCTTGCGATGATCGACAGCAGCGTGTCGCCCAGCCCCTCGCCCGAGTTGTCGCGCTCGAGCGTGGCGGCGGTGTCTGCCTGCAGGTCGTCGATCCAGGTCGGATGCTGCACCGGCCGATCGTAGACGGGCCCGTCGACGGCGACCGTGCGCGGCGGCACGTTGACGATCTCGACGCCCCGCCAGTTGATGATCAGACGGTCGCCGTCGGTGACCTCGCCGATGACCGAGGTCTCGACTGCCCACTTCTCGGCGACGGCGAGGAACTCTTCGAGCTTCTCGGGCCGCACCACGGCCATCATGCGCTCCTGCGACTCGCTCATCAGGATCTCTTCGGCGGTGAGCGTGGGGTCGCGCAGCAGCACGCTGTCGAGCTCGACGGTCATGCCGCCGTCGCCGTTGGCCGCCAGCTCGCTGGTCGCACACGAGATGCCCGCCGCGCCGAGGTCTTGGATGCCCTCGACCAGATCATGCGTGAACAGCTCGATGCACATCTCGATGAGCAGCTTCTCGGCGAACGGGTCGCCGACCTGCACGGCCGGCCGCTTCGTGGGCCCGCCTTCGCTGAACGTGTCAGAGGCGAGGATCGACGCGCCGCCGATGCCGTCGCCGCCCGTTCGCGCACCGAAGAGCACCACCTTGTTGCCGGCGCCCTTGGCGTTGGCCAGATGCAGCTCGTCGTGGCGCAGCACGCCGACCGCGAGGGCGTTCACCAGCGGGTTCGCCTGATAGACCTTGTCGAAGACGGTCTCGCCGCCGATGTTCGGCAGGCCGAGGCTGTTCGCGTAGGCCGAGATGCCGCGTACCACGCCGTCGACAACGCGGCGGGTGTCGGGGGCGTCGATCGCGCCGAAGCGCAGCTGGTCCATCACTGCGACCGGGCGCGCGCCCATCGAGATGATGTCGCGCACGATGCCGCCTACGCCGGTGGCCGCGCCCTGGAAGGGCTCGACGAAGCTCGGGTGGTTGTGGCTCTCGACCTTGAACGTGACGGCCCAGCCCTCGCCGATGTCGACGACGCCGGCATTCTCGCCGATGCCGACCATCATGCGTTCGCGCTGCTCGGGGGTGGTGTCGCCGAACTGACGCAGGTACTTCTTGCTCGACTTGTACGAGCAGTGCTCGCTCCACATCACCGAGTACATGGCGAGCTCGCCCGAGGTGGGGCGGCGGCCGAGGATGTCGCGGATGCGCTGGTACTCGTCGGCGGTCAGGCCGAGCTGATCGTAGGGCTGTGCGACGTCGGGCGTCTCGGCTGCGTGCTGCACGCTGTCGGGCTGGGGCACGGCTGGGTTCTGTGTGGTGGTCATTCGCGAATCCCTGCGTCTGCGGTGTGGTGCTCTGGTGCATGTGAGGCGGGTACCACATCGTCGACGGGTGCGATGCCCAGATGCGCGAGCACAGAGGTGAAGAAGGTCAGGCCGTCGGTGCCCGAGCGCATGCGCTCGGCGGTGTCGGGGCCGAAGCCGGGCACGATCGCGTGCTCGGGGTGCGGCATCAGGCCGACGACGTTGCCGGCGGCGTTGGTGATGCCGGCGATGTCGTGGGCCGAGCCGTTGGGGTTGCCGTCGATGTAGCGAGCGATGATACGGCCGTCGTCTTCGAGCTGCTGCAATGTCGTCTCGTCGGCCACGTAGCGGCCTTCGGCGTTCTTCAGAGGAATGACGATCTCCTGGCCGCGTTCGTAGCCGTTCGTCCATGCGGTCTCGGACGACTCGATGCGCAGGCTCTGATCATGTCGAATGAAGTGCAGGTGCTCGTTGCGCACGAGGGCGCCGGGCAGCAGGTGCGACTCGGTCAGCACCTGGAAGCCGTTGCAGATGCCGAGCACGGGCAGTCCGTCGTTCGCGGCCTCGACGATCGAGCGCATGATCGGCGACTGGGTGGCCAGGGCTCCGGCGCGCAGGTAGTCGCCGTAGCTGAAGCCTCCGGGCAGCACGATCGCATCGACGCCCGAGATGTCGGTGTCGGCGTGCCAGAGGGCGACGGCCTCGGCTCCGGCGAAGCGCACCGCGCGGCGGGCGTCGCCGTCGTCGAGCGTGCCGGGAAAGGTGACGACCCCGATGCGCGCCGGCCGTGCGGTGGATGCTGTGGTCGCGTCGGCCATCAGGCCTCCTTGGCGGCGGCGACGCTGACGACGTCTTCGATCACCGGGTTCGAGAAGACGTCGGCGGCGACCTCTGCCACCTTCGAGAGCAGCTCGTCGCTCACCTCGCCGTCGACCTCGACCTCGAAGCGCTTGCCGATGCGCACGCCTGTGATCTGCTCATGGCCGAGACGCTGCAGCACCCCGGCGACCGCTTTGCCCTGAGGATCCAGAATCTCTGGTTTGGGCATGATTTCGACAATGATCTTCGACACTGATACTCGCCTTACCGTGTGAGTGATTGTTGCGCCTGACGGCGGGCTCTATCTTATCGCAGGCATGCGGCAGAGGCTTATCGCAGGCGTGCGACAGAGACTCAGCCCGGGCTGGCAGGGCTCGATCCTGCTAACGTGCAAATGTTCGGAGGAGGCATCTGCTGCCGGCTGCCGAACGGCGGATCCCCTGATAGACGATGCGGCAGCGGGACAACGAAAGAGGAGGCGAGCACCACAATGACTTGTCAGAAGACTCGAAAGGCAGCGTTCGTCGCACTGACGCTGACGGCTGCACTGGGATTCGCCGGCTGTGCGTCGGGAGACGATGCGCGCGAGGCGTCGTCGACCCCGGCTGAGACCAGCGCTGAGGTGCCCGTGGCGACCAGCTCAGCGCCGGCAGCGGCGACCGCAGCCGAGACTCCCGTCGGCAAAGACCTGACCACCGATCTTGGCGAGAAGATCACCGTCGTCTCGTACATCGATGGTTTTGCCCCGTCGCAGAAATTCCGTGATTCGCACTCTGCGATCGCCGACAACCGTTTCGTCCTGGTCCAGGTCACGGCGACACCAAGCGAGAAGTACTACTCAGCTGTGCCGGCCTCGGCGTTTTCTCTGACCGGAGCCTCGAATGGGATCGACGCGTCCAGCACCACGATTCTGGACGATGAAGTGGCTGCCGCCGGACACCCGATCTATCAGCAGGCCGACACGTCCAAGGGTGAGAGCACCGGATGGCTCGTGTTCAACGTGAAGCCCGACATGACTCAGCTGACGCTGCGCTACAAACAGCTCGCAGCGACGACGAGCGACGGTGGCACGATCGACAAGAAGAACTTCGACCTGCCGCTGAACTAGCTGCTGCCGGCTGAGCGCCGTGGCCTCAGCGCTCAGCCGGGGCGCTCTCGCCGGTGAGCTTCTCGAAGAGCTCGCGGTAGCGAGCCGCGGTCTGCTGCACGATCTCTTCGGGGAGCTCTGGCGGAACCCCGGTCTTGTCCCAGTGCTCGCTCAGCCAGTTGCGCACGATCTGCTTGTCGAAGCTCTCGCGGCGGCGACCCTCGGCCCAGGCCTCACGGCTCCAGTAGCGCGACGAGTCAGAGGTGAGCACCTCGTCGGCGAGCACGAGGCGTCCGAGGTCGCTGCCGAACTCGAACTTCGTGTCGGCGATGATCAGGTCGTGCTGCTCGGCGACGTCCGCCCCCTGCCGGTAGAGGTTCAGCGAGGCGTCGCGAATGGCCCGGGCGGCCTCTTCGCCGACGAGATCGATGCTCTGCTCGTACGAGATGTTCTCGTCGTGCTGGCCGGCCGGGGCCTTGAACGCGGGCGTGTAGATCGGCTCGGGCAGCTTGTCGCCGAACTCGAGGCCGGCGGGCAGCTCGATGCCGCACACGGCACCCGTGCGCTGGTACTCCTCCCACCCGGAGCCTGCGATGTAGCCGCGGACGACCGCCTCGAGCGGGTACATTTTGAGCCGCTTCGCGATGATCGCGCGCCCGGCGACGGCGTCTGGCACATCGGTGCTGAGCACGTGGTTCGCGAAGTCCAGCTTCTCGAACCACCACAGCGCCAGCTGGTTGAGCAGTTCGCCCTTGCCCGGAATCGGCGGCTCGAGCATGTGGTCGAACGCGCTGACGCGGTCAGAGGCCACCATCAGCACCTGCGTGGCGGTGTCGAGCGACTCGGCGCTCAGAGGAATGTAGAGCTCGCGCACTTTGCCGGAGTAGACGTGCTTCCAGCCGGGCAGCTCAAGGGCAGACGAAGACATGGTCACCTTTCCAGTGGTTCAGTTGTCGTCAGGCGTTCGGATTGGTCAGAAGGTCGGCGCGGGTGCGGCTCGCGGCGGCGATGTCGCCGCGATGGTGCTCGCCTTCGAGCCCGATGCGCTCGATGCCAGCATACGCTGCGGCTCGGGCCGCCTCGAAGGTGTCGGCGACTGCGACCACGTTGAGCACGCGCCCGCCGGTGGCGATCAGATGGCCGTTCTCGTCGGCGGTCGCCGCATGGATGACGCTCACTCCGGGCAGCTGCTCGGCTGCATCGACGCCGGTGATCACTCGGCCGGTGAGGGGCTGCTCGGGGTAGCCCTCACTGGCCATGACCACCGTGATCGCACGCTGCGGCGAGAAGCGCGGCTCGGGCACCGAGTCGAGTCGGCCCTCGGCGGCGGCGAGCAGCAGCTCGCCGAACTCGCCTTCGAGGCGGGGCAGCACGACCTGTGTCTCGGGATCGCCGAAACGGGCGTTGAACTCGATGACGCGGATGCCCTTCGGCGTGATGATCAGGCCGCAGTAGAGCAGGCCGCGGAACTCGTCGCCCTGCTCGGCGAGCTGGGCGATCGTGGGCTGGGCCACTTCGTCGCGCACCTGCGCCACGAAGTCGTCGCCGACCCAGGGCAGCGGCGAGTAAGCACCCATGCCTCCGGTGTTCGCACCCCGGTCGTCGTCGTCGACGCGCTTGTAGTCCTGCGCCGGGGAGAGCGGCGCGACCCGAGTGCCGTCGGCGAGGAAGAACAGCGAGACCTCCTGCCCGCTGAGGAACTCCTCGATCAGCACGCTCTGGTCGATCCAGCGACTGGCATGAGCGACGGCGGCGTCGCGGTCGTCGGTGACGATCACGCCCTTGCCCGCGGCGAGACCGTCGGCCTTCACCACGTACGGGGCGCCGAACTCGTCGAGTGCGGCCTCGGCCTCGGGCAGGGTGCTGGCGCGCACCGCGCGACCGGTGGGCACACCGGCGGCCTCCATGACCCGCTTGGCGAAGCTCTTCGACCCCTCGAGCCGAGCCGCGTCACGGTCGGGGCCGAACACGGGCACGCCCAGCGCACGCACGGCATCCGCCACACCGGCGACCAGCGGCGCCTCGGGGCCCACGACGACCAGATCGGGCCGATCGCGCTCGACCTGCGCGACGACGGCGTCCCCGTTGCTCGCGTCCAGGGTGATGACGGGCACGTCTGCCGCGATGCCGGCGTTGCCGGGAGCCGCGACGATCTCATGCGTGGTCTGGTCGGCCAGCAGCCGACGAATGATGGCGTGCTCGCGCGCGCCCGAGCCGAGTACGAGAATCTTCACCCGCCCAGCCTACCGAAGCCGCGCCGTAGAATCGCCCCGTGGCGATGAAGAGAATCGAAGAAGGCGACGGCATCAGCGCTTTCGACGCAGCGCTGGGCGCCCTGACCGCCGGCCAGGGCTCCCTCGGGCGAGGCGCGATCCAGGCACCGCGTGCGACGATCGCGACGGCCGTGCGGTTCACGCTCCAGGCGCTCGCCGACGATCATCCGGGGCATTCCGTCGAGGTGCGGGTGCCGCCGTACGGCGCGGTGCAGTGCATCGAAGGCCCGCGGCACACCCGCGGCACGCCGCCGAACGTCATCGAGACCGACGCGGCGACCTGGCTGGCGCTGGTGAGCGGCAGGCTGCGCTGGCCCGAGGCGCTGGCATCCGGTCTCGTCGACGCCTCTGGAGCCCGTGCCCATCTCGACGGCATGCTGCCGATACCGGGGCTGCATCGGGTGCGCAGAGGTCGGCCGCAGAGGTGAGATAAGGTGTCTGGGTGAGGCGAGAGACCCAAGAGGTGCAGGTGCAGGTGCGCCAGGCGCCCAAATATCTGACGTTCGCGATGCTCGGCGCGGTCATCGGCCTGGTGATCGCTGCCGTGGTGTCGCTGATCGCGATGGCCCGGCCCAGTGATTCGACCGACGCCGGCGATCCGACGCGACAGATCAGCCCCATGCAGGCCTTCCTGCTGCTGGGCCTGACGCTCGCCGCGGTCTGCGCCGTGATCATGCTCGTGATCGCCCTCGTTCTTGACCGCGTTCTGGCGCGCCGGGCCCGTCTGGCCAGTGCGGTGCACGAGAAGGTCACCGCCGACGACGAAGCGGCATCGAAGGATGCCATGGCTGCCCCCGCCGTCGAATCCCCAGTTGAGGGTGGCCTCATCCGGGGTGCCGGTGCGACAATTGATGCCGAGGCGTCTGACGGGGGAGCCGACGCCTCGTCTGGAGACCGCACGAACTCCACCTCGGGTGGAGAAGACAAGGAGTGACCGTGGCTCGCGGTGACGGCATGCTCAACCACGACCTTCTGCCGAACGAGAAGGGCCCACAAGACGAGTGCGGCGTCTTCGGGGTCTGGGCGCCCGACGAAGAGGTCGCCAAGCTCACCTACTTCGGGCTCTTCGCCCTGCAGCACCGCGGCACCGAGTCGGCGGGCATCGCGACCTCCGACGGCGAGCAGATCATGGTCTACAAAGACATGGGGCTGGTCTCGCAGGTGTTCGACGAGTCGTCGCTCAACACCCTGACCGGTCACATCGCGGTCGGGCACAACCGATACTCCACCACCGGTCGTTCGACCTGGGCGAACGCGCAGCCGACGCTCGGCAAGACCGCCAACGGCACGATCGCGCTGGGCCACAACGGCAACCTGACGAACACCGCCCAGCTGGTGCGGCTGCTGCACGAGCTGCACCCCGACCAGACCTTCGGCGAGCTCTCACACGGCAACACCACCGACACCGCGGTGCTGACGGCACTGCTCAGCGGCGACCCCGACCACACGCTTGAAGCCACCGCGATGCAGATTCTGCCGAAAGTGCGCGGGGCGTTCTGTCTGGCCTTCATGGACGAGCACACGCTCTATGCCGCCCGCGACCCGCAGGGCGTGCGCCCGCTGGTGCTCGGCCGACTCGACCACGGCTGGGTCGTGGCCAGTGAGACCGCGGCGCTCGACATCGTCGGTGCGTCGTTCGTGCGCGAGGTCGAACCCGGCGAGCTGCTGGCGATCAACGAGAGCGGCATTCGCAGTCAGCGCTTCGCGCAGACCAAACGAGCCGGCTGCGTCTTCGAGTACGTCTATCTGGCGCGTCCCGACACCACCATCCACGGGCGCTCGGTCAATGCGTCGCGCATCGACATGGGCAAGGCGCTGGCCCGTGAGTACCCGGTCGACGCCGACCTCGTGATCCCGACGCCCGATTCGGGCACACCGGCGGCGATCGGCTATTCCCAGCAGTCCGGCATTCCCTATGGGCAGGGTCTGGTCAAGAACGCCTATGTCGGCCGCACGTTCATCCAGCCGTCGCAGACGATCAGGCAGCGCGGCATCCGTCTGAAGCTGAACCCTCTGCGCGAGGTGATCCGCGGCAAGCGTCTCGTCGTGATCGACGACTCTATCGTGCGCGGCAACACGCAGCGTGCGCTGGTGGCCATGCTGCGCGAGGCCGGCGCCGCCGAGGTACACGTGCGCATCTCATCACCGCCGATCACCTGGCCCTGCTTCTACGGCATCGACTTCGCCTCTCGCGCCGAGCTGATCGCCTCGGGCGCCTCGGTCGAGCAGATTCGCAACATGATCGGCGCAGACTCGCTGGGCTACCTGAGCAAAGACGGCATGATCGAGGCGTCGCAGCAGCCCGAGAGCGAACTGTGCACCGCGTGTTTCACCGGAGAGTACCCGATCGAGCTGCCGAGTGACGACGAGCTTGGCAAAGACCTGCTCGAGCAAGCGGGAGCGAAGGCTCCGGCGGCCTGCAACCCCGGGCCCGACTCCGAACTCGACCGACTGGTGAACGGGCGCGGCGGCATTACCCACGGTGCGCTTTCCACCCCGAAGAGCTGACCCGTTCGGGCCTCCGCCGCGTCGCGCACCGACGCCGTCAAGCACCGACAACTTCCAGTACCGACCAGCGATCCCATCATCGAGAGCATCAAGGAGAACCTGTGAGCCTGTACGCGCAGTCCGGAGTCGACACCGAGGCCGGTGATCGCGCCGTCGAGCTGATGAAGGCGGCGGTTCAGGCCACCCACGGCCCGCAGGTGATCGGCGGGGTCGGCGGCTTCGCAGGCATGTTCGACGTGTCAGCGCTCAAAGACTTCGATCATCCTGTCCTGGCCACCTCGACCGACGGTGTGGGCACCAAGGTCGCGATCGCTCAGGCGATCGACAAGCATGACACCATCGGCCAGGATCTCGTCGGCATGGTCGTCGACGACATCGTGGTGGTCGGTGCGAAGCCGCTGTTCATGACCGACTACGTGGCCACCGGGCGCGTGGTTCCCGAACGCATCGCCGAGATCGTCGGTTCGATCGCACGCGCCTGCGCCGAGACGGGCACGTCGCTGGTCGGCGGAGAGGTCGCGGAGCATCCCGATCTGTTGGGGCCCGGCGAGTACGATCTCGCGGGCGCCGCTGTGGGCGCGGTCGACTTCGACCTGCGGCTCGACCCGTCGCGGGTGCGTACGGGGGATGTCGTGCTCGCGCTGGCCTCGAGCGGTCTGCACTCGAACGGCTACTCTCTCGTTCGTCGCGTGCTGGCCGATGCAGAGCTCGACTACACCTCGTCGATCGCCGACTTCTCGCGCCCCGTGGGCGAGGAGCTGCTGGAGCCCACGCGTCTCTACGCGGGGCCGGTGGTGCGCGTGCTCGAGAGCGAGGCCACCAGGGGTGCGATGCACATGCTCAGCCATATCACCGGCGGCGGCATCGCGGCGAACATCGCTCGGGTGCTGCCCGCCGGTCTGTGGCTCGAGCTCGATCGCTCGACCTGGCAGCCACCGCAGGTCTTCCGCGTGCTCGCCGATCTCGGCGGCTTCTCGCTGGGCGAGGTCGAAGACACCTGGAACCTGGGCATCGGCATGGTCGCTCTGGTCGAGGCCGAACGTGCCGAGGCCGTGCAGCAGGCCTTCGTGCAGCAGGGCATCCCGACGTGGCAGGCCGGCGTGGTCAGCGACGCGCAGCGCGATCTGGCCGCAGACGGATTCACCGTCGGGGCCAAGGGCGTGCGTGCTGGTGGCGTTCGCCTGGTCGGCGACTTCGCCGGCTGACCCGGGGCTCCGAGCTGTGACGCTGTCGAAGGCGGTGTGCAGCTCGGAGACCTCGACGTGCCGCACGACGTCACCCGAGGTTCTGCGGTGGAAATCGAGCGTTCGACGCTCGTGGTGAAGCAGAGGGGGCGAAGGAGCGAGCGACGTGCTCAGCTCAGCGCTCGAGACTCAGCGTTCGTCTTCTTCGCGCTCGTCGTCGGCGGGGTAGTGGTACTCGCTCCAGTCTTCGCTGGAGCCCTCGTCGTGATGAGCACGGCTGCGCAGCTCTCGCTCGAGAGCCTCGTAGTCAGTTGCAGGAACGTTGTATTTGAGTTCCCGGGCGACTTTCGTGTGTTTCGCCTTCTGGCGGCCGCGTCCCATGAACGAGACCTCCTGTCACTGTCATGATTCGTTAAGACGGCGCGCACGACCACTGACAAGTGAATTGTGCACACGCTGGCCGCAAGTCTATCACGGCCGCGACCGAAGCGACCTGTCCAAACCTCTCGAAAGGGTGTGAAACAATGCACGAAGACGCCGGACTCCCGAAAACCGTCAGGTAAGGAATCATGTCACGACTGACTGCTCTCAGCATGCGCAACCGAGCGCTGATCGCGCTCATCACCATCGTGGTCGCCTTCTTCGGGGTGTTCTCGATGACCGGTGCTCGGCAGGAGCTCATGCCGAGCATCGAGCTGCCCATGGTGATCGTGCAGTCGTCGAGCCCCGGCGACGCTCCTGACGTGGTCGATGCGCAGATCAGCGCACCGATCGAAGCTGCGGTGCAGAGCGTCGAGGGCATCGAGTCGACCTCGTCGACGTCGAGCACCGGCGTCTCGACGGTGACGGCGAAGTTCGCCTTCGGCACTGATCGGGTCGGTGCCGAGCAGAAGGTGCAGCAGGCGGTCAGCCGCATCTCGAGCCAGCTGCCGAAAGATCTCGACCCGGTCATCGCCACCGGATCGACCGACGATCTGCCCGTGATCATGCTCTCGGCAGCGTCGTCGCAGGTGGCCCCGGTCGACATCGCCGAACGGCTGCACTCCACCGTCACCAACGACCTGGAGCACGTCGAAGGTGTCGCCTCTGCCACGGTGGTCGGCGGTGGCAGTCGCGAGGTTCGTGTGGTGCCTGATCAGCAGAAGCTGGCCCAGCAGGGGCTGACCGTCGCATCGATCTCGCAGGCGCTCACCGCGAACGGCACCGTCAGCGGTGCGGGCAGAGTGACCGAGGGCGATCGCGATCTCTCGGTACGTGTCGGCGACTCGTTCACCTCGACCGATGACCTGGCCGCTCTGCCGCTGCTTCCCGTGGCCTCCGCCGCGAGCACGTCTGCCGCGACCGCGCAGACCGGGGCCGCCGGCTCGAGCAGCGCAGGCGATGCGGCTGCCTCTGCCGCGATCGCACCGGTGCGTCTGGGCGACGTCGCCCAGGTCACGCTGACCGAGGCCCCGGTCACCGGCATCAGCCGTGTCGACGGGCAGCCGGCGGTGACCGTCCAGGTGACGAAGCGCCCGACCGGCAACACCGTCGAGGTGTCCAAGCAGATCACTGCGCAGATGGACGAGCTGCAGGCCAAGGTCGGCGACGACATCACGCTCACGGTGATGTACGACCAGGCGCCGTCGATCGAGCAGTCGATCGAATCGCTCACCACCGAGGGACTCCTCGGACTGGCCTTCGCCATCGTGGTCATCCTGCTCTTCCTGCTCTCGGTGCGGTCGACGCTGGTCACCGCGATCTCGATCCCGACGTCGCTGCTCGTGACGTTCATCGGCATCGAGGCCGCCGGATACTCGCTGAACGTGCTGACGCTCGGCGCGCTGACGATCGCGATCGGACGCGTCGTGGATGACTCGATCGTGGTGATCGAGAACATCAACCGCCATCTTGCCCTTGAGCAGGGCGAGCGCAAGTCGGCGGTCATCCTGCACGGCGTGCGCGAAGTGGCCGGAGCGATCACGGCGTCAACGCTCACCACAGCGGCCGTGTTCCTGCCGGTCGGGTTCGTCACCGGGCTGGTGGGCGAGCTCTTCAAACCGTTCGCGTTCACCGTGGTCATCGCGCTGATCGCCTCGCTGCTGGTCTCACTGACGATCGTGCCGGTGCTGGCCTACTGGCTGCTGAAGGCTCCGGAAGATGCGGATGCACCGGCGGCTGAAAGCGGGGCGGTTGCGGCCCAGCGCAGGGAGTCGCGACGACGCGAGCGCACGCTGGGTGCGACCGACGCACTCGCCGACGAGCCGCGCACCCGTCTCCAACGCGGGTATGAACCGGTTCTGCGCGGCGGGCTGCGGCATCCAGCGCTCACTCTGGTCGGTGCGGTCGTCGTCTTGGGTATCACGCTCGTACTGACGCCCCTCATGCAGACGAACTTCATCGGCGACTCCGGGCAGAATACGGCGAGCGTCTCCCAGGCCCTCAGCCCGGGCACGAGTCTCGAGAGCGCGACGCAGCGTGCGGTGCCGGTTGAACAGGCACTGCGCGACGTCGACGGCGTGCAGACCGTCGCGACCACGGTCGGCAGCGCGGGTGGCGTCAGCGCAGCGTCGTTCATCGGCGGCGGTGCCGGGCAGAGCACGCAGTTCCAGGTGGCGTTCGCCGACGGAGCCGACGCCGCCAGGGTGCAGCAGGGGCTGCGCGACGCGCTGAACGCACAGCCCGACGCCGCTGATCTCTCGCTGTCGACATCGGGTAGCGCCGGGGTGTCGAACGACATCGCGATCGACGTCGAGGCGCCTGACGACCAGCGTCTCGCGGATGCCGCGAACCAGCTGGTCTCGGGGGCACGAGAGATCGACGACGTGGCCGAGGTCACCAGCAGTCTCAGCTCGATGATCGACACGGTGCATGTCTCCGTTGACCGACAGCGCGCCGCGGAGCACGGCCTGACCGAGTCCCAGATCGTCCAGACTCTCGCCCCGGTGATGAACCCGCAGCAGGTCGCGAAGGTGACGATCGATTCGAAAGACGTCTCGGTGGTGGTGCGCAGCGATGACCAGCCCAAGACCGCAGACGAACTGCGCGCGCTGCCGGTGACGACGCCCACCGGCACGGTTCGCCTCGACGCGCTCGCCGACGTGCAGACGCAGCAGGTGCCGCAGTCGATCAGTTCGGTGCGCGGAAGCCGCTCGGCGACGGTGACGATCACCCCGGCGGGAGAGTCGCTCAGCACCGTCTCTGCCGGCGTGACCAAGCTGCTGGACGACACCGCACTGCCGGCTGGAGTCACCGCCTCGATCGGCGGAGTGCTCAGCGATCAGTCGTCGGCGTTCAGCAGCTTGGGGCTCGCTCTGCTCGCCGCGGTGCTGATCGTCTATGTGATCATGGTGGCCACATTCAAATCGCTGCGACAGCCGCTGCTGCTGCTGGTCTCGATTCCCTTCGCCGCGACCGGTGCGCTCGCCGCCCTGCTGATCAGCGGCACGCCGCTGGGGGCGGCGTCGCTGGTGGGACTCCTCATGCTCGTCGGTATCGTCGTCACCAACGCCATCGTGCTGATCGACCTGGTCAATCAGTTCAGGGCCAAAGGTGTGAGCACGCTCGAGGCGATCGTCGAGGGCGCCTCTCGACGTCTGCGGCCGATTCTGATGACCGCTGCGGCCACGGTGTTCGCGCTGGTGCCCATGGCTCTCGGCGTCACCGGGCACGCCGGGTTCATCTCGCAGCCGCTGGCGCTCGTGGTGATCGGCGGCCTGGTGTCGTCGACGCTGCTGACGCTGATCGTGCTGCCGGTGCTCTACTGGGCCGTCGAAGGGCACCGAGATCGTCGCGATCGCGCGCGCACGAAACGGCTGTCAGCCGAGACCTCAGCCGAGACCACGTCTGCCTAGACTGGCGCTATGACTTTCAACCCCAACGCCAAGCTCGACCCGTCTCACGTGCGCCGATCTTCGGGCGCGCGGGGAACCGCCGTCGCCGGCGGCGGCGGGCTGCTCGTCCTGCTGCTGGTGTTCGTGGTCTCACAGCTGACCGGCATCGATCCAGGCACGCTCGAATCGGCGACCGGCCAGTACGGCGGGCAGATCCGCACGACTGACGGCAGTGCAGCGCCGATCGACGACTGCCGCACCGGCGCCGACGCCAATGCACGTGATGACTGCCGCATGGTCGGGGCGGCGAGTTCGATCTCGGCGTATTGGAAGGACGAATACCCGAGGCTGGGCATGAGCAGCACGTATCACGATCCCGACATGCAGCTGTTCTCTGGCGCGACGTCGACCGGATGCGGCAGCGCGAGCTCTTCGACGGGCCCGTTCTACTGTCCGGCAGACGAGACGATCTACATCGACACCTCGTTCTTCCAGGTGCTGCGCTCGCAGTACGGCGCCAGTGGCGGCCCGCTGGCTCAGCTCTACATCGTGGCGCACGAGTGGGGACACCACACCCAGCAGCTCGGCGGCCTGCTGACCTCGCATCGTACTCAGGACATCGGCCGCACCGGCGGCTCGGTGCGCACCGAGCTGCAGGCCGACTGCTTCGCCGGAAGCTGGGTCGGGTCGGCCTCCACGACTCGTGACGAGAACGGCCAGGCATATCTGGAGCCGCCCACCTCGGCGCAGGTGTCCGACGCGCTCAACGCCGCGGCATCCGTCGGTGACGATCACATTCAGGAGCAGGCGCAGGGCCATGCCGACCCGGACTCCTGGACGCACGGGTCGTCTGAGATGCGTCAGCGCTGGTTCACGACGGGCATGCAGCAGGGGCCGCAGAAGTGCCTGCAGATCTTCGATGTGCCCGACCGGCAGCTCTGACGCAACCGGGCAGTCGACTCCGCGTGTCGAGGGCGAACCCGTCTACACTTGGTCATGAGGTTCTTGTTTGATCGCCGTACCGCAGGTCGGGCTGCTCATCGCCGGCCCAACTGTTCTGTCGGAGTGCAAAGCAACACCGCACAAGTCGTCGTGAGAGTCTCGGCGCAACAGCAAGAAAGAGCAGTGATATGGCAACCGGTACCGTGAAGTGGTTCAACGCCGAAAAGGGCTACGGATTCATCTCGCCTGACGACGGCAGCGCAGACGTGTTCGCACACTACAAGAACATTCAGTCTGAGGGCTTCCGCTCGCTCGACGAGAACCAGAAGGTCGAGTTCGACGTCGTGCAGGGCCCCAAGGGTCTTCAGGCTGAGAACATCCGCACCATCTGAGAATCGTCAGTCGGCGCCCGAAGCGCACCTGACCCGGCCCCGCACTCGTGCGGGGCTTTTTCATGTCCGGGCTCGCGAGTGCCGAAGCCCGTCAGCGCTGCACTTCGAGGCGGTTGTCTGGGTCGAGCCTGGCGAGCAGCCGGCTGCAGATCTGATCGAGCTGCACGACCTGTTCGCCGGTCAGCTGGTCGAAGACGGTCGAGCGCACGTTCTCGACATGGCCGGGCGCTGAGGCGACGACTTTGTTCCAGCCCTCGTCGGTGAGCCGGGCGATCGTCACACGGCGATCGGTCGCGCATGAGGCACGTTCGACGAAGCCGCGGCGTTCCAGCCGTGAGACCACGTGCGAGAGTCGGGGCAGCGTGGAGTTCGTGGAGGCTGCGAGCTGCGTCATGCGCATGGCGCGTCCGTCGCGCTCGGAGAGTTTGGCGAGCACCAAGTAGTCGAAGTGTGTGAGCTGCGCGTCGCGCTGCAGCTGGGAGTCGAGAGCTCCGGGCATCAGCTCGACAACGGCTTCGAAGCGCATCCACGCGTTGAGCTCGACGGGGGAGAGCCAGCGGGGTTCGGTCATGTGAAGATTCTAGCAGCATCACTTGCCGCTACAACGATTCTTCTGCCCTGCTGAGCCCGATTCGGGACAGGCGTGAGAATCAGGGGAATATGGTGGCTCCGACGGGCGTCGATCCCGTGACCTCACGATTTTCAGTCGTGCGCTCTACCAACTGAGCTACAGAGCCGGGGCGCGTTCGCACGGGCCCGATCGGTGAAAGAGCCCTTCCAAAAGGAAGGGCTCCTGTCGCCGAAGCGACCCTGACGGGACTTGAACCCGCGACCTCCGCCGTGACAGGGCGGCGCGCTAACCAACTGCGCTACAGGGCCATGCAGTGTACTGCCGATACTGCCTGTGGAACTATATCATGCTGCCGGCACCGCGTCGTGACCCCAACGGGATTCGAACCCGTGTTACCGCCGTGAAAGGGCAGTGTCCTAGGCCACTAGACGATGGGGCCGCTTGCTCGGACGTTTCTGATGTTTCCGAACCCGCAGTACCGACGTCATACATTACGGAATTCCATCGCCGAGTGCAAAACGGGTCTGCGTGCGGGGTGTGTCGTGTGGTCAGCGGGCGTCGTCTTGGGCGCGGAAGATGCGCACCGGCGAGAGAGAGCCTCCTCGACGGGTGTCGATGCGCCGGTAGACGGCTGGCGGGTCGGCAGGCGAGGTCTCGGCGTCACCCCCGGCGGCATCCTTCTCGTCGCGGGGCACGACGACGAGATCTCGGTCTCCGTGATCGTTGGCCGCGTGGACGGCCTCGACCAGGTCGTGCTTCACCACGGCTTCGAAGATGCGCTCGTGATCGCGCAGCTTCTCTTCGGCTGGCGACGACTTGACCTTGCCGTCACGGATGCTGAGCTTCACCGCGTGGGCGAGGCCCTGATAGAGCTCCGTCAGCAGCGGGTTGCCGCTGGCCTGCACCAGTGCGACATGGAAGGGGCCAGGCGGGTCGAGCGCCTCGGCGTGGCCGCTCTGGACGTGCTCGCGCTCCTCCTCGAGAGCGCTGCGCAGGGCGTGGATGTGCTCGTCGCTGAGGTCGAGAGCCGCTTTGCGGGCGGCTTCGATCTCGAGCGTGCGGCGGATGCCGAGCACGTCTGAGATCTCTTTCTCGCCCAGGTAGTCGGTGAGCACGGCGCTCACCGGGCTGCTCGACCGCACGAAGGTGCCTCGGCCTGGGGCTGTCTCGAGAATGCCCAGGCTGGCCAGCGCGCGCACCGCCTCGCGAACGGTACTGCGCCCGACGCCCAGCTGCTCGGTGAGCTCGGGCTCGGTGGGGATCTTGGTGCCGATCGGCCATGTTCCGCTTGTGACCTGCTCGCGCAGCCAGGAGATGACTCGCGCGGCCCGTTTCGATCCAGTGGTCGGCATGCTGCTCCTCAATAGGTATCTGAGCAACCAGTCTAGAACTGCGAAGATTCCCCGAACGAATCGTGGTGGCTTCTGCGACGCGAGCGGAAGCGACGTGTAGTCTGGCGGGGTCTACGTGAAGGGAGCATGATGCGCGCACTGCGTCGAGTCGTCATCGGCACGGCTCTTTCCGTGGCTCTGGTCGGGGGGCAGAGCCTGGTGGCCCCGGTGACTCCGAGCCAGGCGGCGAACTATCCGTCGTGGGACGACATCAACAACGCCAAGAACAACGAGCAGGCGAAACAGGGTGAGATCACTCGTGTTCAGGGGCTCATCTCCGATCTGAACGGTCAGCTCGATGCTGCACAGGCGGCGGTCGACTCAGCCCAGGCAGCTGCAGACTCCGCGCTGCAGCAGGTCGCTGACCAGCAGTCGACGTATGACACCCTTCGCGTGCAACAGCTCAACGCCGAGTCGCGTGCCGACGTGTCGAAACGGGCCGCCGGGGCCAGCATCGCCCAGCTCTATCGCAGCGGTGGAAGCAACGCGAGCATGAACATCTATCTTTCTGGCGACGGCGCAGACGAGGTGCTGTATCAGCTCGGTGTGATGGGCCGGTTCGGCGAGAGCAGCGACGAGACCTATCGCAGCGCGATCGCCGATGCGAAGACCGCCGAATCGCTGAAGAGCCAGTCGGACGCCGCACTGACCCAGCTCCAAGACCTCGCCGACGACGCAGCGGCGAAGGCGCAGCAGGCGCAGCAGGCGCAGCAGCAGGTCGACAGCACGCTGAAAGAGCAGCAGACCCACGCCGGTGAGCTGACGGCGCAGCTCTCGGCGCTGCAGGGAGAGACCGCCGAGCTGCAGCAGCAGCGGGCTGCCGGCGTGCAGGCTGAAGCCGAGGCCCGGGCGAAGGCGATCGCAGCTGCACAGGCAGCCGCAGCAGCACAGGCCTCGGGCGGCAACGACTCCGACGGCTCGTACGCGGCGGCCCCGTCGACCGGCCAGTCGTCAGGCGGCGGCGTGCCCACTCCGAGCCCCAGCGGCGCGATCGGGTTCCCGCTGCCGTATCTGAAGGGGTCGAGCGGCTACGGCATGCGCATGCACCCGATCTATCACGAGCCGAGGTTCCACTACGGCACCGACTTCGCCGTGCCGCAGGGCACGCCGATTCTCGCCATCGCCAACGGCACGGTCGTGGGCGCCGGGTTCGGCTCGTCGATGGGCAATTACGTCGATGTGCGCTCCGTGGTCGGCGGGCAGACCATCATCGCGCGCTACTTCCACCTCAGCCGCATCGGCGTCTCGAACGGCCAGAGCGTCAGCAAGGGGCAGAACCTGGGCGCCAGCGGCAACACCGGAGCCTCGACAGGCGCGCATCTGCACTTCGAGATTCACATCGGCTCGATCGGCTACGGCAGCCCGATGTGGAAGACCGCAGGCAACACGGTCAACCCGGTGACCTGGATGGCCAGCCACTGATCGAACGCATCGCGTCCCAGCGATGACTCAGGGCCCGACCGAGCACGTGCGAGTTCGCACGGCGGTCGGGCCCTGAGCGCTGTTGCGCAGAAGGCTACTCGGCCTCTTCGGCCTTCAGCCGGTCGAAGCCCTCCTGCACCTCGCGCTCGGCGGCCTCGACACCCTCCCAGCCGCCCAGAGTGACCTCTTTGCCCTTCTCGAGATCTTTGTAGTGGGCGAAGAAGTGCTCGATGCGATCCTTGAGCTCCTGAGGCACGTCGTCGATGTCCTGAATGTGATCGAAGCGCGGGTCTTTCGGCACCGCGATGACCTTCGTGTCGATGCCGGCCTCGTCTTTCATGTTCAGCATGCCGACCGGGCGCACCTTGACGCCCACGCCCGGGAACACGGGGATCTCGGTGAGCACGAGCACATCGACCGGGTCGCCGTCCTGGCCGAGCGTGTTCTCGAAGAAGCCGTAGTCGGTGGGGTAGACGAAGTTGGTGAACAGCACGCGATCGAGAAAGACGCGGCCGGTCTCGTGGTCGACCTCGTACTTGTTGCGCGAACCAGCTGGGATCTCGATGATTGCGTCGTAGATTGCCATGGGTTGTCTCCTTGTGTGGCGTGCCCGGGTGCGCCGTCAGTCGGCGTCGGGCGAGCGCCCGTGTCTTGCGAATGTCGGGCGGTGGTCGATGCTGCGTGCGGCGCTGCGGCTCAGCAGTCGCTCGGCGTCGCTCCGACCCCCGCACTAGATTAGTGCACATGCCTGAACAGCGCCCGCCGGAGCGTCGCCCGTCGCTTGACGCGGCCACCGCTGCGATTCGACACGATGTGCGGCGGATGCTGCAGCAGCCCGTCCCGTCGGCTCCGGCTGGTCTTGCGCGCGTGCTGGTCGGCGTCAGCGGCGGGGCCGACTCGATGGCGCTCGCGGCGGCGGTCGCCCACGTGGCGCCGCGTCTGGGCATCGAGTGGGGAACGCTGACCGTCGACCATGCGCTGCAGGCGGGAAGCGCCGCCGTGGCGAGGCGGGCGCAGGCTGAGATGCCGGCCCTGGGCGCATCCTTCGCACATGTGCGACGAGTCGAGGTCGGCGCTGCCGGCGGCCCCGAAGCGGCGGCCCGTCGGGCTCGATATGCGGCGCTCGAAGCCGAGCGGGCCGCGACGCAGAGCGATCTGATTCTGCTGGCGCACACCATGGACGATCAGGCCGAGACAGTGCTGCTCGGGCTTGCCCGCGGTTCGGGCGCCGCGTCGCTGCAGGGCATGCGCCCGCTGGCGGGACGACTGGGGCGTCCACTGCTCGGCCTGCGTCGCGAGGCCACGCGTGCCTCGTGCCGGGCGCAGGGCATCGGCACGTGGGATGATCCGCAGAATCACGACGCCTCGTTCGCCCGGGTGCGGGTACGTGATCGGGTGCTGCCCGTGCTCGAGCGCGAGCTCGGCCCCGGCATGGTCGCGGCACTCGCCCGCACAGCCGACCTCCTTGCCGAAGACGCGGCCGTGCTCGACGCGATGGCGGTCGAGCGGCTGGAGGCCTGCGAGCCCGGGGTGCTGCCGGCCGAGGTGCTGCGCGAGCTGCCGACGGCGCTCGCTACCCGGGTCGTCAAAAGGATGCTGGAACGAGTGACCGGGCGGGCTCCCGCACGTCGACATGTGCTCGAGGTGCTGCGCCTGGCGACCGAGTGGCACGGACAGGGTCCGCTCGACGTGCCGGGCGGTCGGGTGCAGAGGGCCGGCGGCGAAGTGCGGGTGTGCCGCCGGGCGCACTAGAGTGGTGAACGGGTTCCGACCCGTTTCCCGATCACACCCCCTGAGGAGCCGAACACACATGGAGCTTGCTGACATCCAGAACGATCTGAAAGAGGTCCTGCTCACCCCGGAGCAGATCAGCACCCGGGTTGCCGAGATGGCGCGCGAGATCGAAAAGGACTACCAGGGCAAGGACGTGCTGCTCGTCGGCGTGCTGAAGGGCGCGGTGATGATCATGGCCGATCTCTCCCGCGAGCTGAAGCTGCCGGTGACGATGGACTGGATGGCCGTCTCGTCGTACGGTTCGGGCACGAAGTCGTCGGGCGTGGTGCGCATTCTCAAAGATCTCGACACCGACCTGCACGGCAAGCACGTGCTCATCGTCGAAGACGTCATCGACTCGGGACTCACACTCTCGTGGCTGCAGAAGAACCTGCGCTCGCGCGGCACCGAGTCGATCGAGATCTGCGCGCTGCTGCGCAAGCCCGAGGCGCTCGCGGTCGACATCGACGTGAAGTACGTCGGCTTCGACATCCCGGTCGACTTCGTGGTCGGCTACGGGCTCGACTATGACGAGCGCTACCGCAACGTCAAGGGCGTGGGCATCCTCAAGCCCGAGGTGTACAGCTGATTCTGCGCCTGCCGTGCACGGGCGGCTCGAACGTCGGGTCGCTCAGGCACCGATCGGGACGACTGCTCACAGCGAACACGCAGAACGCCGCAGAACGCCTCAAGTACTATTAGGCACTATCGCACCAACGTACGGAAGGATTCGGGGGCTGCCCGCAATCTATGAACGCTTTGAAACGGTTGACCAAGGGCCCGATCTTCTGGATTGTGGCGGCTCTCATCATCGTGCTGATCGGCATGAACATCGCCAGCATGTTCGGCGGCTATCAGAAGATCACCACCTCGCAGGGGCTCACGCTGCTGCACGAGAGCAAAGCCACTCAGGTCGAGATCAAAGACGCGGAGCAGCGCGTCGACATGACCCTCAGCGATGACTTCGAGGATCACGGCAAGAAGGTGCAGTTCTACTACGCCCAGGCCCGGGGCAGCGATGTGGTCAAGGCCGTCAACGATGCGAACCTGAGCGACGGCTATGACGACACCGTGACACAGCCGAACATCTTCACGAACATGCTGATCACGCTGATCCCGTTCCTGCTGATCGGCGTGGTGTTCTGGTTCCTGCTCTCGCGCATGCAGGGCGGAGCCGGCGGCGGCGTGATGAACTTCGGCAAGTCGAAGGCGAAGATGGTCACGAAAGACCACCCACAGGTGACGTTCAAAGACGTCGCCGGCGTCGACGAGGCGCTCGCCGAGCTCGAAGAGATCAAAGACTTTCTGCGCGAGCCCGAGAAGTTCCGCCGGGTCGGTGCGCGCATTCCGAAGGGCGTGCTGCTCTACGGCCCGCCCGGAACGGGCAAGACGCTGCTCGCCCGCGCTGTGGCCGGCGAGGCCGGTGTGCCGTTCTTCTCGATCTCGGGTTCAGACTTCGTCGAGATGTTCGTCGGCGTCGGCGCCTCACGTGTGCGCGACCTCTTCGAGCAGGCCAAAGAGAACGCACCCGCGATCATCTTCATCGACGAGATCGACGCCGTCGGCCGCCATCGCGGCGCCGGCATGGGCGGCGGTCATGACGAGCGCGAGCAGACGCTGAACCAGCTGCTGGTCGAGATGGACGGCTTCGACCCCAACCAGAACGTCATTCTGATCGCGGCGACCAACCGCCCCGACATCCTCGACCCGGCGCTGCTGCGCCCCGGCCGCTTCGACCGTCAGGTCTCGGTCGAGGCCCCCGACCTCGCCGGCCGCAAGAAGATTCTCGAAGTGCACGCACTGAACAAGCCGTTGGCCGACAACGTCGACCTCGGGCTGGTGGCCAAGCGCACCCCGGGCTTCACCGGTGCCGATCTGGCCAACGTGCTCAACGAGGCCGCGCTGCTCACGGCGCGCTCGAACGCGCAGATCATCGACGACCGTGCCCTGGACGAGGCCATCGACCGTGTGATCGCCGGCCCGCAGAAGCGGTCGCGCGTGATGCGCGACCACGAACGCCTGGTGACCGCCTATCACGAGGGTGGTCATGCCCTGGTCGCCGCCTCGCTGAACCACACCGACCCGGTCACCAAGGTGACGATTCTTCCGCGCGGCCGCGCTCTGGGCTACACCATGGTGCTGCCCATGGACGACAAGTACTCGGTGACGCGCAACGAGCTGCTCGACCAGCTCGCGTACGCCATGGGCGGTCGCGTCGCCGAAGAGATCGTGTTCCACGACCCGACCAGCGGTGCATCGAACGATATCGACAAGGCGACCGACACGGCGCGCAAGATGATCACCGAATACGGCATGAGCTCGAAGCTCGGCACAGTCAAGCTCGGTGAGCCCGACGGCGAGGTCTTTATGGGCCGTGGCATGGGCGGCGGCCGCGAATACTCCGACGGCGTCGCCGAGCAGATCGACCTCGAGGTTCGCGGTCTGCTCGATACCGCGAACACCGAAGCGTGGACTGCCCTGACCCAGAACCGCGCCGTGCTCGACCACCTCGCCACCGAGCTGCTCGAGCGCGAGACGCTGAACGAGAAAGAGATCGCCGAGATCTTCGCCGACGTGCAGAAGCTGCCAGAGCGCCCGCAGTGGCTGTCGAACACCGACCGCCCGGTGTCGGCTCTGCCGCCGGTCGACGTGCCGAAGAAGGTGCAGGCCGATACCGAGCTGAGCGCGCAGAGCGATGACCGGCCGGCTACAGACCAGCCCGGCGAAGGGCAGTCGCCCGAAGGCGAGTGATGGTCGACCAGGTCGCCGTGCAGCAGGCGGTGCGCAGCTTTCTCACCGCCGTCGGGCTCGATCCCGATGACGAGGTGCTGCGCGAAACTCCTACGCGCGTCGCCAAGGCCGCAGCCGAGCTGTTCGCCGGTGTCTCTGCCGACCCGGTCGCACTCTTCGAGAAGACCATGCCCGCCGAGTCTCACGACTTGGTGGCGATGACCGGCATCACCGTGCGCTCGATGTGCGCGCACCACCTGCTGCCGATGTACGGCACTGCCTCGATCGCCTATCTGCCGAATGACCGCATCGTCGGGCTCAGCACGCTGCCCCATCTGGTCGATCTGCTGGCCTCGCGCCCGCAGGTGCAAGAAACGCTGACTGCACAGATCGCCGATGCGCTGATGACCGGCATCGACGCACGCGGAGCGCTCGTCACGCTGCGGCTGCACCAGGACTGCGTCAGCGCGCGCGGCGCGCGGCAGCAGGATGCCGTGTCGATCACCGTCGCAGCCCGTGGCGATCTGCAGGAGCCTGCCAGACGGCTCGACGCGCTGGCGGCGCTGTCGGAGCAGGCGACGAAAGGCCAGTGCCGTGAGGTCTGAACCCGTGCGGCCCAAGATCATGGGCGTGCTCAACGTCACCCCCGACTCGTTCAGCGACGGCGGACGCTGGCTCGACCCGGCAGAAGCGGTGCGCCATGGCCTCGATCTCACGGCGCAGGGCGCAGACCTGATCGACGTGGGCGGCGAATCGACCCGACCCGGCAGCCGGCGCGTGCCGGTCGAGGTCGAGCAGCAGCGCATCCTGCCGGTGGTGCGGCCGCTCGTCGCGGCGGGCGTCAGCCTGAGCATCGACACCATGAACGCCGCGACCGCGCTGGCGACGGCTCAGGCCGGCGCCGCCTACGTCAACGACGTCTCGGCCGGCCTGGCCGACCCCGACATGCTCGATGCGGTCAGCGACACCGAGGCCGGGCTCATCCTCTCGCACTGGCGCGGCCTGCTCACCCCGGGGCGCGCACCCGCGCACTATGACGACGTCGTCGGCGAAGTGCTCGCCGAGCTCGAGCTGCGCGTCGAGGCGGCGCGGGCGGCGGGCATCGACGACTCCCGGCTGGTTCTCGACCCGGGGCTGGGCTTCAGCAAGAACGCCGAGCACAACTGGCAGATCATCAACGGGTTCGCGCGGCTGCTCACCCTCGGGCTGCCGGTGATGATCGGGGCGAGCCGCAAGCGCTTCATCGGCCGGCTGCTGCCCGCGGCGCTGCGTGAGCCGGATGCCGACCCCGAGACGGTGCTGCGCGCGAAGGACGCCGCCACGGCTGCGATCTCGGCGCTGATGGCACATCGCGGGGTATGGGGGTTCCGCGTACACGACGTGGCGTCGACAGCGGCAGCGCTGGCGGCGGCAGGACTGTTCGAACCGACCGAGGGGGAGTCCCGATGAGTGCAGAGCCAGCGCAGACGAATGCTGCGGAGAGGCCGGATCTCATTCGGCTGAGCGGCGTGCGCGCCCGCGGACGGCACGGGGTGTTTCCGGCCGAGCGGCGGGACGGTCAGTGGTTCACCGTCGACGCGGTGCTCGAGGTGTCGACGCGTGTCGCCGGGCGCAGCGACCGGCTCGAAGACACGGTCGACTACGGCGTGGCCGCAGAGCTGATCAATGCGCGCATCACAGGCGAGCCGGTCGATCTGATCGAACGGCTCGCCGAGCTGATCGCCGGCGACCTCTTGACCCTGAGCGGTGTGCAGGCGGTCGAGGTCACGGTGCACAAGCCGCAGGCGCCGATCACCGTCGCATTCAGCGACGTGACACTGACCGTTCGCAGGCAGCGATGACGGGCGAGTCCTCGCCGCAGCGCACGGCATCCGCAGGGCATCCTGCGGTGATCGCGCTGGGCAGCAACCTCGGTGACACCGGCGCGACGCTGCGGGCGGCTGTGCGCGATCTCGACGCGACCCCGGGCATCACCGTCGAACGCACGTCCGGCATCCACCAGACGATCGCGGTCTCGCTCGACGGGCCTGACCCGTCGCGCCCTCGCTTCGCCAACGCAGTGGCGCTGATCTCGACGACGCTCGAACCGCTGCCGCTGCTGCATGCGCTGCAGGCGATCGAGCAGCGTCACCATCGGCGTCGCGACGTGCGCTGGGGTGACCGCACGCTTGATCTCGACATCGTCGACATCCCCGGGGTGCGCCTGCAGACTGCCGAGCTCACCGTGCCGCACGTTCGCGCGGCCGAGCGGAGCTTCGTGCTTGCACCGTGGGCCGAGATCGACCCCGCGGCCATGCTCGACGGCACGCCGGTCGCCGAGCTGCTCGCCCGCGTGCGGTCTGTCGGGCAGGAGTGCTGATGGGCACCACGCGCATTCGTTCGCTGGTCGTGATCACCGGCATCTTCCTGGTGCTGGGCTGGGCCGGACAGGCGAGTCTCGTGCAGCTCGGCCAGCGTCAGCTGCTGCCCCCGTGGACCTTACCGGGTGCGCTCATCGTGATCGCGCTCGTCGTGCTCGGCATGGGATGGCGGGTGCGCTCGCGCACCCGGGCCCGAGACCGCGAGCTGCGCGAGCACGGCACGTCGAAGATCGAAGCGGTCGACCCGTTCTTCGCCACGCGTGTGCTGCTGCTGGCCAAGGCCACCTCGGTGAGCTCCTCGGGGCTGACCGGCGTGTTCGTCGGTCTGCTGATCTTCGCGCTCGTGCCGCCTGCGACGCCGAGCGCGGGCATCGTGCTGCCGCTGGTCGTCACGGCCGGCGCGTCACTCGTGCTCGCTGCCTGCGGCGTCGTCGCCGAGTTCTGGTGCCGGCTGCCGCCCGACGATGGTGACGACCAGGGCCGGAGCGGCTCTCCGAAGTCGGGTGCGCCGGCGGCCGGGCCGATCGATCCGGCTCCTGCGCGTACGAGGAGTCGGCTGTGAACCAGGCGCCCCGACTCGACGTCGGCGTGGTCGGCGCTGGTGCGGTCGGCATCGCCCTGGGGCTGGCGCTGGCCGGAGCCGGGCATCGCATCACGGCCGTCTCGACCTCGTCAGAGCGGCATCGCGACCGACTGGAGACGGCGATGCCGCAGGTTCCGGTCGTCGATGAGGCCGAGGTGATCGACCGGGCCGATCTCGTCGTGCTGGCCATCCCCGGCGACCAGCTCGCCTCGTTCGTCGAGGGCACCGCTGCCGCCGGTCTGTGGCATCCGGGGCAGCTCGCCCTGCACACCGTCCCGGAGTTCGGCGAACGCGTGCTCGACCCGATCGCCCGGCAGGGCGTGATTCCGCTGGCCGTGAGCCCGGCGGTGCAGCTCACCGACACCGGGCTCGACGTGCAGCGGATGCACGGAGCTGCCTTCGCGGTCTCGGCACCTCCTGCGGTGGCCCCGATCGCTCAGGCCCTGGTGATCGAGATGGGCGGCGACCCAGTGCCGATCGGCGATGCAGACCGCTCGGTGTATGCTGAAGCGCGTGCGGTCGCGGGCGACTTCTCGCGTGCGATCGTCGATCAGTCGACGGGTCTGCTGCGTGAGATCGGTGTGCAGAACCCGGCCAGGCTGATCCGTTCGGTGATTCAGTCATCGGTGGATGCTGCCCTCGACCGATCCCAGTGGCCAGACTCCAACCCGGGTCTGACCGACCCCCGCCCAGACGAGAGATGAGCGTTGTGTCCACGTCACCTGAAGAAGCCGACACCCCGATTCCAGACGGTCAGGCTGCAGCCGATGCCGCACCTGCTCTCGGACCGGTGGTGATGCACAGCATCGCCGAAATCCGGACATACGTCAGTGCGCTGCGTGAGCAGGGGCTGACCGTCGGTCTCGTACCGACCATGGGCGCGCTGCACGCCGGTCACCTCTCACTCGTCGAGGCGGTTCAGCGCGAGGTCGACGCGGTGGTCGTCTCGATCTTCGTCAATCCCACGCAGTTCGCGCCCGGGGAAGACTACGACGCCTACCCGCGCACGCTCGAGGCCGACGCCGAGCTGCTCGCCACCGTTGGAGCCGATGCGGTGTTCGCCCCAACGCGCACCGAGATGTACCCGCAGGGCGAGCTGCGCACCAGCATCCTGCCGGGCCTGCCGGGCCGCTATTTCGAAGGCAAGACGCGACCCACGCACTTCGCCGGCGCACTCACGGTGGTCGACAAGCTGCTGAACATCGTGCAGCCTGATGTGGCCGCCTTCGGCGAGAAGGACTTTCAGCAGCTCGTGCTGGTCACGAACATGGTCACCGACCTCAACCTGCCCGTGCGCATTCTGCCCGTGCCGATTCGTCGCGACACCGACGGCTTGGCGCTGTCGAGCCGAAATGCCCGACTCAGCGAGACAGAACGCGTCACGGCGCTCTTTCTCTCGAAGACTGTGCTCGCGGTGCAGCGACAGTGCGCGGACGGGGCGCTGCCGAGCGAGGCGAAACGCGTCGGCATCTCGCTGCTCGAGGCACAGCCCGGCATCGAGGTCGACTACCTCGAGATCGTCGAACCACAGACATTCGTGCCGGTCGCAGACGACGTCGCCGGCACAGCTCGTGTGATTCTGGCCGCACGCGTCGGCCAGGTGAGACTCATCGACAACGCTGCAGTCGAGATCGCCGGGCCAGCAACGAAGGAGAACGCATGACCGAACACGATGTGACCGCCGAACAGCAGCTCAGCGCTGAACAGCAGCTGGTCACTGACTCGAACGAGCAGCGCGAGGTGCGCCTGGCCAAGCGCGACCGTCTGCTGGCCGAGGGAGACGCCTACCCGGTGAGCGTGCCGGTGACCACGAGCATCCGGGCCGTTCGAGAGCGTCACGCGGGGCTCGACGCCGGTGAAGAGACCGATGACATCGTCGGCATCGCCGGGCGCGTCGTGCACATCCGCAACACCGGTCGCCTCTGCTTCGTGGCGCTGCAGGCCGGAGACGGCGAGCGCATCCAGGCGATGCTCAGTCAGGGGGAGGTGGGCAAGGAGTCGCTCGCCGCCTTCAAAGAGCTCGTCGACCTCGGCGACCACCTCTTCGTGCACGGCAGGGTCATCGCCTCGAAGCGCGGCGAGCTGTCGGTCTTCGTCGATCGTTGGCAGATCGCATCGAAGGCGATCCGTCCGCTGCCGAACCTGCACAGCGAGCTCGGCGAGGAGTTTCGCGTGCGCAACCGCTACCTCGATCTGATCGCGCGCGATGCGGCCCGCGACATGGTGATCACCCGTGCGCACACCAACGCGTCGCTGCGGCACACCTTTGCCGAGCACGGCTTCGTCGAAGTCGAGACCCCGATGCTGCAGACCGTGCATGGCGGCGCCTCGGCTCGGCCGTTCGTCACACATTCGAACGCGTTCGACATGGATCTCTATCTGCGCATCGCTCCCGAGCTCTTCCTCAAGCGCGCGCTGGTCGGCGGCATCGACCGCGTCTTCGAGATCAACCGCAACTTTCGCAACGAGGGTGCCGATTCCACGCACAGCCCCGAGTTCGCGATGCTCGAGGCCTACGAGGCCTACGGCGACTACCACAGCATCGCCGATCTGACGCAGGAGCTGATCCAGGACGCGGCGAAGGCCTCGAGCCCGGACGGCGGCGAGACCGTGGTGTGGGGCGACGGCACCGCGCACGACTACTCGGGCGACTGGGATCGCATCGATCTGTACGGGTCGCTCAACGAGCGGCTCGCCGAACAGTGGACGGCCAGTGGCGCCGCGCCGCAGATCACGGTTGAGACCTCGGTCGCCGAGCTCTCGGCGCTGGCCGACGCCGTCGGCATCACGCTCGACCCGAAGACCGCCACGCACGGCAAATTCGTCGAAGAGCTCTGGGAGCACTACGTCAAGCCCGGGCTGACGCGTCCGACGTTCGTGATGGACTTTCCGCTCGACACCAGCCCGCTCACGCGCGCGCATCGCTCGAAGCCCGGAGTGGTCGAGAAGTGGGATCTCTACGTGCGCGGGTTCGAGCTGGCCACCGGCTACTCCGAGCTCGCCGACCCCGTGATCCAGCGTCAGCGCTTCGTCGAGCAGTCGCTCTTGGCCGCCGCCGGCGATCCCGAGGCGATGCAGGTCGATGAAGACTTTCTGACCGCCATGGAGTACGGCATGCCTCCCGCAGGAGGCATGGGCATGGGCATCGATCGCCTGCTGATGGCCCTCACAGGCCTCGGCATCCGTGAGACGGTGCTCTTCCCCCTGGTGCGATAGGCAATGCGATGAGTGCACAGGAATGGATGACCGCAGCACTGTGGGCGATCACGCCCACAGCCCTGGTCGGCGTGCTGTTCTGGTACACGTTCCGGTCGGTGCTGCGAGCCGACCGCACGGAGCGCAGAGTGCGCAAGAGCGTGGAGCAGCAGGAAGAAGCCCGGTTCGCCGAGCGCTATGGCGCGCTCTCCGACGACGATCGGCAGCCGACCGCAGCCGCACATCCCGCTTCGCCGGCTGACGGGTCGACCCAGCCGGGGCATCCGTCTGACGCTGACGACGCCGCCAGCCGCTGAACGCTTAGCCCACGGCGAACAGGCCCCGATCTGCGGCCGGTTTCTGGTTTGATGTTCATAACCGGCAAACCGCGAAGGAGATGCCATGTTCGAACGTTTCACCGACCGCGCCCGCCGCGTGGTGGTCTTGGCCCAGGAAGAGGCCAAGATGCTCAACCACAATTACATCGGCTCGGAGCACCTGCTGCTCGGGCTGCTGCACGAGGGTGAGGGCGTCGCAGCCAAGTCGCTGGAGCAGGTCGGCGTCACGCTCGACGAGGCCCGTGAGCAGGTCGAAGACATCATCGGCGTCGGCCAGCAGCCGCCGACGGGTCACATCCCATTCACGCCGCGGGGCAAGAAGGTGCTCGAGCTCTCGTTTCGCGAGGCTCTGCAGCTCGGCCACAACTACGTGGGCACCGAGCACATCCTGCTCGGGCTGATCCGCGAGGGCGAAGGCGTCGCCGTGCAGGTGCTCGTCAAGCTCGGCGTCGACCTGACGCAGCTGCGTCAGATCGTCGTGCAGCAGCTTGCCGGCTACCAGAACGGCAAAGATGCACAGCTCGCCGGTGTGGGCGCAGAGGGCGGCACGCAGGCCAAGGGCTCGCAGGTGCTCGACCAGTTCGGCGAGAACCTCACGCAGAAGGCCCGCGACGGCAAGCTCGACCCGGTCATCGGGCGCGAGCGCGAGATCGAGCGCGTGATGCAGGTGCTCAGCCGCCGCACCAAGAACAACCCGGTGCTGATCGGCGAGCCCGGCGTCGGCAAGACCTCGGTCGTCGAGGGCCTCGCCCAGGCCATCGTCGCGGGCGAGGTGCCAGAGACGCTGAAAGACAAGCAGCTCTACACCCTCGACCTGTCGGCGCTGATCGCCGGGTCGCGCTATCGCGGCGATTTCGAAGAGCGTCTGCGCAAGGTGCTCAAAGAGATCAAGAACCGTGGTGACATCATCATCTTCATCGATGAGATCCACACCCTCGTCGGCGCTGGCGCCGCAGAGGGCGCGATCGACGCGGCCAGCATCCTCAAGCCGATGCTCGCCCGCGGCGAGCTGCAGACCATCGGGGCCACCACCACTGACGAGTACCGCAAGTACTTCGAGAAAGACGCGGCTCTCGAGCGTCGATTCCAGTCGGTCCAGGTGCGCGAACCGAGCCTGCAGCACTCGATCCAGATTCTGAAGGGACTGCGCGAGCGCTACGAGAAGCACCACAAGGTGAAGATCACCGATGGCGCGATCGTCGCCGCAGTCAATCTCTCGGCCCGCTACATCCAAGACCGCCATCTGCCAGACAAGGCGATCGACCTGATCGACGAGGCCGGTGCGCGTCTGCGGCTGAGCGTGCTCTCAGCCCCGCCGCAGCTGCGCGAGTTCGACGAGAAGATCACTCATGTGCGTGCTGCCAAAGAGCAGGCCATCGAAGACCAAGACTTCGAGAAGGCCGCCAGCCTGCGCGACCAGGAGAAGAAGCTGCTCGGCGAGCGGCTGAAATCCGAGAAGGAGTGGCGCAAGGGCGACAAAGAGGTGCATGCCGAGGTCGACGAGGGGCTCATCGCCGAGGTGCTGGCACAGGCCACCGGCATTCCCGTCTTCAAGCTCACTGAAGAGGAGTCATCGCGACTGCTCTTCATGGAAGAGGAGCTCGGCCAGCGAGTCATCGGGCAGAAAGAGGCCATCAAGGCGCTCTCGCGCAGCATCCGCCGCACGCGCGCCGGTCTGAAAGACCCCAAGCGCCCCAGTGGCTCGTTCATCTTCGCCGGCCCGACCGGCGTCGGCAAGACCGAGCTGGCCAAGGCGCTCGCGAAGTTCCTGTTCGACGACGAAGATGCACTCATCTCGCTCGACATGTCGGAGTTCGGCGAGAAGCACACGGTCTCGCGTCTGTTCGGCGCCCCTCCGGGCTTCGTCGGGTTCGAAGAGGGCGGGCAGCTGACCGAGAAGGTGCGGCGCAACCCGTTCAGCGTCGTGCTCTTCGACGAGATCGAGAAGGCGCACCCCGATATCTTCAATTCGCTGCTGCAGATTCTCGAAGAAGGGCGCCTGACCGACGGTCAGGGGCGCATCGTCGACTTCAAGAACACCGTCATCATCATGACGACCAACCTGGGGTCGAAAGAGATTTCGGGCGGCCCGGTCGGCTTCCAGGTCGAGAACGACCAGACCGTCAGCTACGAGATGATGAAAGGCAAGGTCAACGACGAGCTGAAGAAGCACTTCAAGCCTGAGTTCCTGAACCGCGTCGATGACATCATCGTCTTCCCGGCTCTCGACAAAGAAGAGCTGCTGCAGATCGTCGACCTGTTCGTCAAGCGTCTCAACGACCGGCTCTACGATCGGGATCTGCGCCTCGAGCTCAGCGTTCCGGCCAAAGAGAAGCTCATCGAGATCGGCTACGATCCCACCCTCGGCGCCCGCCCGCTGCGCCGCGCCATCTCGGTGCAGATCGAAGACCAGCTCTCTGAGCGCATCCTGCGCGGCGAGATCTCAGCCGGTCAGAAGATCGACGTCGACGTCGACGACAAGAACGACTTCACGTTCACGGTCGTCGACGGCGAAGGGCCCGAGCCCGAGCAGGGCAAGATCGCCGCGACTCAGGTGCTCTAGGCCCATGGCGCTGCGTCTCGTCGTCGGGATGCGACGCTGAAGAACGCTGAGGAGCTCTGAAGAGCAGAGGAGCCATGCCCGCCAGGGGTTATTCTGGTGGGCATGGCTCTTTTGATTCGCCCCGCCCGCACCAGTGACATTCAGGCCATTCGCGACCTGATCACCCCCTATGTCGAAGAGCGCGTGCTGCTCGGCAAAGAACTGGTGGTGCTCTATGAGGCGACGCAGGAGTTCCTGGTCGCCGAGCTCGACGGCCGCGTCGTCGGCGCAGGTGCGCTGCACATCTTCTGGGAAGACCTCGCCGAGGTGCGCACCCTCGTCGTCGACCGCACCGTGCAGGGGCACGGCATCGGTCACAGACTGGTCTCAGCCCTCATCGAGAGGGGTCGCACGATCGGCGTGTGGCGCATCTTCTGCCTGACCTTCGAAGTCGACTTCTTCACGCGCAGCGGCTTCGCACGCATGCTCGATCCCGGAGTCGACCCCGACACCTACGTCGAGCTCGTGCGGTCACCCGACGAAGGCGTGGCGGAGTTCCTCGAGTTGCAGCGTGTGAAGCAGAACACCTTGGGCAACACCCGCATGATTCTGCATCTCGAGCATGATTCGTCGAGCGATGACTCGTCGGGCGACCACGTGGAACGATTCGACGAGTCGGCCGATCGGTAGTCTGGAATCATGCATGCCACGACGAAACGTCCTTCGCCCGCGGTCTATCGCCGCAGGCGTCTCGCAGCGCTCATTCTGCTGGTCGTCATCGTGCTCCTCGTCGTCTGGGCGGTGAGCTGCGCGAAGAGCAGCGGCAGGAACAGCAGCAGCGCGGCCGACTCGGCGGCGCAGACGTCGCAGACGAGCGACGAGCAGTCTGGCTCGGCGGGTGACGATGCTGAGAAGAGCGCTGCGGCACAGGACTCCGACACGAGCGCCGACACCGAGGCCTCGGCCGCGCCGTCGACGGATCCCAGCTCGGTGCCGACCTGTGATCCGGGGGAGCTCTCGGTGAGCGTGAAGACCGAGAAGGGCCAGTACTCCTTCGCGCAGCTGCCGGTCTTCGTCTATGAGGTCTCGAACATCACCTCGGCTCCGTGCTCGGCCAACGTCGGCACGTCACAGCAAGAGCTGGTCGTGGGATCGGGCCCGGCCGAGATCTGGAAGTCGACTCCGTGCATCGCGAACCCCTCTGACGCCATGAACATACTGGAGCCCGGCAAGCCGCTCACCGGAACGGTTTCGTGGGACGTCTCGATGAACGACGGCTCGAGCTGCTCGAAAGATCGACACGCGTCGGTCGCCGGCACCTACTGGGTGCAGGCCACCATCGTCGGTCGGTCGTCTGAGCAGTACTCGTTCGTCATGCAGTAGGGCAGCATCAGATTCTGCGGTGCTGCAGCGCCCTCGCCAGCGCCTCGTGCAGGCTCGAGACGCTGCGATCGTCGAGATGGGTGGTATAGCCGAGGCGTACGGCTTCGTCAGCCCGCTGGGCCGACTGTGCCGTTCGGCGCACCTGGCCGGCGAGGCTGATCTCGCCGTAGGCCACGGTGTGCTCGTCGATCGGGCGCCCGGTGGCGGCGGATGCGATGGCCAGCGCGATGGGCAGGTCGGCTGCCGGGTCGGTCACCTTCACCCCACCCACGGTTGAGACGTAGACCTCCATATTGCTCACGGTGATGCCTGCCCGCCGTTCCAGAACGGCGATCAGCATCGAGACGCGCGACGAGTCGAGACCATTGGTGACTCGACGCGGCTGCGGTGCGGTCGACGCCACGACGAGCGCCTGGATCTCGACCGGCAGCGCACGGCGGCCCTCCATCGCGATGGTGACGATCGTGCCCGGCACGCTGCCGCCACGCGTGAGGAAGAGGCCCGAGGGATCGGGCACCTCGCGGATGCCCTCGCTGCCCATCTCGAAGCAGCCCACCTCGTCGATCGACCCGAAGCGGTTCTTGTGCGCGCGCAGAAAGCGCAGCGAGGTCTGGGGGTCGCCCTCGAACTGGCAGACGACGTCGACGAGGTGCTCCAGCAGTCGTGGGCCGGCGATCGACCCGTCTTTGGTCACATGGCCGACGAGCAGCAGGGGGATGCCCCACTGCTTCGCCGCGCGGGTCAGGGTGTGCGCGACGGCTCGCACCTGGGCCGTGCCGCCGGGGATGCCCTCGATGTTCGCATCGGTGATCGTCTGCACAGAGTCGACGATGACCAGAGACGGCTGTGCGGCCTCGACCTGTGCCAATGCCGCGGTGAGGTCGGTCTCAGCCGCGAGCAGCAGGCGCTCGTGTACGGCTCCGGTGCGCTCGGCGCGCAGGCGCACCTGGCCGGCTGACTCCTCAGCGGTCAGGTAGAGCACGGTGCGACCTTCAGAAGCCCAGCGCGCGGCGACTTCGAGCAGCAGCGTCGATTTGCCGACGCCGGGCTCGCCGCTGAGCAGAATGGCCGCACCCGGGACGATGCCGCCGCCGAGCACGCGGTCGAGCTCGCCGATGCCGGTCGGCACATGTGTGGCGTCGTGCGAAGACAGCTCGGTGATCGGCTTGGCCAGACGGTCAGCGTCGAGCGTCGGCAGCGCGCCCAGCGCATCGACCATCTGCACCGACCCGCGCCGACCACTGCTGATGCCCGTCTGCGTGCCGACCTCGACGACGGTGCCCCACGCCTGGCACTCGGGGCAGCGTCCGACCCACTTTGACGCCTTGAAGCCGCACTCGGTGCAGTGATACGGAGCAAATGTGTTCTTCGCCATGCGTCCACAGTAGGCGACCCCACTGACACGAGACACGGTGTCGGTCGTGCTGGGCCGGCTATTCGCTCTGCAGCAGGCTCTTCGCGGCGTGCGCCACCACGGTCTCGCTCAGCATCTCCAGCGCATCAGAGGGCAGCTTCCAGCGCTGCCAGTACAGCGGCACCCGCACCGACGATCCGGGCATGAGCTCGACGAGCCGGCCGGTTCGCAGCCAGGCATCGGCCTGCTGATCGGGCAGCAGACCCCAGCCGAGGCCGAGCACGATGGCGTCGCCGAAATCCTGGGCAGCCGGAACATAGTGGCTCGGGGGATGGGCGCGCCTGTGCAGCACAGAGTCGAGGTAGCGCTGCTGCAGCGTGTCGGAGCGGTCGAAATTGACCATCGGCGAGGGCAGTCGCAGCGGCCAGCCAGATGCCGTGTCTGATGCTGCGCCGGCCGGCTCGTCGCCGGGGTCGCGCCGCCAGCGCTCGCAGAAGTCGGGAGACGACACCGCGCGGTAGCGCATCATGCCGAGAGCCGTGCTGGTGCAACCCTGCACGGGCTTCGCGGTCGTCGTGATCGCCGCCATCACCTCGCCTCGACGCAGCAGCCGGGTGGCGAGCTCTTCGTCTTCGCGACGGATGTCATAGACCGCGTCGATTCGATCGCGGGCCCCTGCCAGTGCGCCCAGAAACCAGGTCGCGAGGCTGTCGCCGTTGACCGCGATCGGAATGGTGAGCGGCGCGCTCGATGCCGCCTCGCCGTCCTCCCCGCCGCCGTGCTCCACAGCCGGGCGCCCGCCGTCGAGACGGAGCGCACGCGTCGCATCCGCACTCACCAGCAGCAGCTGTCGGGCATATCGCAGTGCCACGCGACCCGCCTGCGTGGGCACGACCGGGGTGGTGCGCTGGACGAGCACACTGCCGATCGCCTCTTCCATCGCATGGATGCGCTGCGAGACCGCCGAGGGCGTCACGTGCAGCGAACGGGCCGTGCGCTCGAAGCTGCCTTCGTCGACAAGGGCGACGAGGGTGGCGGCGTGGTCGAGCTGAAAGGACATCACGTATGAAGCATAGCTAATGCAGGTTCAGATAGATGAGCTGGACTTGATCGACGCCGCGGGTGACGATCGAAGCATGCAAAACTCACTTCTGCTCTCGTCGGCGCTCGGCTTGATGACCGGTCTCTCGCTGATCGTCGCGATAGGCAGTCAGAACGCCTACCTGCTGCGGCTGGGGGTCACGGCGAGTCGGTCGGTGATGCTGCCGGTGGTCACGGTGTGCGCGCTGTCGGATGCGGTGCTGATCATCGCGGGCGTTGCGGGAGTCGGTGCGCTGGTGCAGTCGCTGCCCGTGGTGATGACGGTGATTCGTGCGCTGGGTGCGGCATTCCTGATCGGGTATGGCGTGCTCGCGGCGAAGCGCGCGCTGAAGCCGACGGCGATGGTCGTCGGTGCCGGGACGGGCAGGGGTGCAGATGCCGGCGGGGATGCCGGCCAGGCCCGCCGTTCGCTGGTCTCGGTGCTGCTGACCGTGCTCGCCTTCACCTGGCTGAATCCGCACGTCTATATCGACACTGTGGTGCTGCTCGGGTCACTGGCGCAGCACCAGACGCACCCGTGGTGGTGGGCCGCCGGGGCGATTCTGTCGAGCTTCATCTGGTTCTACGCGCTCGGCTTCGGCGCGCGGATGCTGCGGCCGCTTTTCGAGAAGCCGCGTGCCTGGCAGATCCTCGATGTCTGCATCGCCGTCATCATGTTCGTGCTGGGGCTGAGGCTGCTGCTCGGGTTCTGAAGTCGGCCCGCTCGCGCGCGCTCACGAGGCGGATTTGGCGAGTCGGTCGGACTCCGCTATATTTGCTTGCGGTGACGTGTCTGAGCGGCCGAAAGTGCATCACTCGAAATGATGTGTAGGGCAACCTACCGCGGGTTCAAATCCCGCCGTCACCGCCACAGGTCGAAGGCCCTGTATCCAGTGTGTTAACTGGGTGCGGGGTCTTCGTCGTCTGCACACTTCGGCGGGTACAGTGCTCATATGACCGCCATCTCACCACTGCCGCAGCATCTCGTCGGCCACCGCATCCGCCTCGACCCGCTCACCGAACAGGATCTGCCGGCACTGCACGCGGCGATCGGCCGACCCGAGATCTTCGCCGACGGCTATGGCGGGGGAGCGGGCAACTATCACGCCGACCTGCCGGGCTTCACCGAGTGGGCGCGGGGCTACTACCCGTGGCAGGCGGGACTGCCGTTCGTCGTGCGTCTTCAGGGCGGCCCAGACGACGGGCACGTCATCGGCACCAGCTCGCTGACCGACTTCGAGCTGCGCAAAGAGCGTCTGCACCTCGGCTGGACGGCCTACCACCCGTGCGTCTGGGGCACCTCGGTCAATGCCGAGACGAAGCTGCTGCTGCTCAGCTTGGCGTTCGATCACGGCTTCGGCCGAGTGCGCATCCAGGCCGACGCGCGAAACGAGCATTCGCGGCGGGCGATTCTCAAGCTGGGCGCCACCTTCGAGGGCATCTCGCGTCGAGATCAGCCGCGCGCTGACGGCAGCTGGCGGGATGCGGCGATTTTCTCGATCGTCGCCGACGACTGGCCGCGGGTGCGTGCAGGCCTGCAGGCCCGTGTGGATGCTGCGCCGGCGGAGCCGATCACGCTGAGTGTGCCTGCGGTGTGAGGCCGCGTCTCAGGCTGCAGTTGTCTGGGTGTGGCAGACAGGCTGGGGTCGCAGCATCCGGCTGTCAGATCTTGTCGACCCCTGCTCGATGCGGCCGGCGCTGATGCCGGAGATTCTGCGGGCGGGCGAGCCGCATCCGAAGCAGACGCCGCCTCAATGTCAGTGGGTGCTGGCAGAGTGAGAACATGAACAACCGCACCGGCGCCCGCAGAGAGAGCCAAGTCACAGACGACTGGGCTCTCTCACACGTGCGCGAGACTACGGAGGTTCTTGACTCCCAAAGTCTCGGTGGCCAAGACCTCTTCTCGCCACATCTCGGCGACACTGTTCATGACGATGAAGGTCTCATCGACGACCGGCACGGCGACGAAGGGCACGGTGACGAACGCTTCATTGACGAGTCGTACAGTGACGAGCGCTTCATCGACGAATGCTTCGTCGACGCAGACCCGGCTGGAACACGTGCAGACGAAGACAAGCTCTCGGTCGACAGGCTCATGTCTGATTCGGTCGTCTCCGCGCAGATCGAGGCAGACCGCGCACTTGCGCGTCAGGCGCGCTGGTTGGCCGACATCTACGCGCTGACGGTCGCCGACGCTCGGCGTCGAGGCCTTGACCCCGGTGTGCTGCTGCGCGGCGTGCACGCCGATCTCGGGCGTGCGCTGCAGATCTCGGAGCGCACGGTCGCTCACCGCATGAATACCGCCGAGCGGCTGGTGCGCATGCTCCCCGAGACGCTCGCGTCGTGGGCAGACGGGATGCTCACGCAGCGGCACGTCGAGATGGTGGTCGACGAGTCGGTCGGGGTCCCGCCAGAGGCGCTGCCGACATGGGAATCACAGGTGCTCGCCGAGCAGCAGCGAGCAGGGCTGACTCCAGCGCAGCTGCGCGCCTATGCACGCAGCCTGCGCGAGGTCGCCGAGCCACAGACGTTGGTCGATCGGCATCGGCAGGCACGTTCCGAACGGCATCTCGTCATCGAACCTGCTGACGACGGCATGGCCTGGCTGTCGGCGCTGCTGCCCGCGGTCGAGGCAGTGGGCATCTATCAGCGCATCCGGTCGATTGCGAAGCACGCCCAAACGGTGAGTGATGAACCGCACCGTGCAGAGAACAGTCGGCAGGGTCGTCAACGGGCCTCCGCACGGGGCTGCAGGCAGACCCCTGAACGAGGCTGCGAACGAGATTGCGAACGAGGCTGCGAACACGGTTGCGAACAGGGCGCTGGCGCTCGCAGCGACAACCGAACCTTCGGTCAGCTGCAGGTCGATGTGCTTCGAGACCTGCTCATTCACGGCACCGTCGTCGGTGCGCAGAAGCCCGACGCCGCAGAGTTCCATGGGCAGCGCCTGCCAGCGCAGCCAGCTCAAGAAGCTGCGTCGCGCGCCGGAACGGCTGGACCTGACGCCACCGACCATGCAGGCAGAATCACCAGGCGCGCCTCATCGAGCGTGCGCAACGGCTCCGCCCCGGACAGCAACATCGACCCTGACAGCGGCGCAGACCCACCCAGTACCAGAGGCCAGCACTTCGGCGAAGGCCACTCTGATGAGAAGGGCCTGGGCAGCAACGAGCGTCAGACCACAGAAGCGAGCCCTCCCCATGAGGCGGCACGGCATCAGACGTCGAGACCAGGCTTGGGGGCAGGGATCACCGCAAAGGTCACGGTCACTGTGCCGATGATGGTGCTCGTCCACGGGGCTCAGAGCCAGAACAGGCCGACTGCGGCAGAGTCTGCAGTCGCGCCAGGGGTCGGCAGAATCGGCTTTTCGTCTGCTGACAGGACAAGTGCGTCTGCATTTGGTGCATCCGCTGCAGCGGGCGCAGCGGGCTTCGCCTGGCTCGACGGATACGGCCCGATCGACGATGAAACGGCGCGTGAGCTCGTCGCCGGGTGTGATGATCTTCGCAGGATGCTGACTGATCCCGTCTCAGGCGTCGCGCTGGCCTATGGGCGCAAGACCTACCGGCCACCGGCAGCCCTCGCAGCGTATGTGCGGGATCGCGACCAGACCTGCCGTTTTCCCGGGTGCGCGACCGCGGCATCCGTCTGCGAGATCGATCACACGCTCGACTGGCAGTTTGACGGGCCGACCGACGCGACAAACCTGGCGTGCCTCTGCAGGCGCCATCATGTGGTGAAACACCATACGTCGTGGAAGGCGGTGCACATCGATGAGCACGGTACGCTGCGCTGGACGTCACCGACGGGACAGGCCTATGTCACCGCGCCGCAGTCGGCCGACCGGAGTCTGACGCCCCAGTCGGTCGAGGCCATCGCACAGCGGCCTGCCTTCATCGATCAGAGCGACGAGCCTGCGCCGTTCTGAGCGCCGCGCCGCATCAGTCGCGTGTCTCAGCAGCCTGCAGCATCAGCTTGCGCACCACGACGATCGCCGACTCGATGTCGTGCTGCGTCGGCGCGAGCTGCTGCACGGCCGGCACCTGCGAGAGCGCCGAGCCGTAGTAGATGCCGTCGCTGATCAGCAGAATCGTCCGGGCCAGATCCTCGTCGTGCACGGTGTCGCGCAGCAGCGTCAGCCACCGCTGGTTCACGTCGCGAAGGGCCTGCTGCGCCGCCTCACTGCCCTGCGCCAGACGAACGGTCGCGAGCAGCGCGCGATCGAGCGGCGTGCCGGCATTGTTCGACGTGCGCAGAAAACTCTCGACGGTCTCCACCGCGGCCCCCTCCAAGCTGTGCACGTCTTCGTCCATCAGCGTGTCGAGACGCTCGAGCAGCCCACCCTCGAGGTCGCTCTTCGAGGCGAAGTGGTACAGCAGCCCGCCCTTCGAGACCCCGGCGCGCTCGGCGACGGCCTCAAGCGTCGCAGCGCGCTCGCCGGAGTCGAGCAGCAGGTCGATGTATGCGTCGAGCACCCGCTCACGGGCTGGTCTGTCACTCACGTTGATCTTGGCTCCTGTGGTCTGTCTGGCGGGTGCCGTGCTCGGCACCCGGCGCGTCGCCGACCAGTCCTTTGGTCAGCTGCCGTTTCGCCAGCAGCGTCGTCGTCGGGTCGGTTCACTCTATTGTGCTCCCGTGACAACTATACCGTCCGTACGGTACAGTAACTCCTGTGAGGCAGTACGAATCTTCTGAACCAGTCAACAAAGCCGGTGAACCCGTGAACCGGTCAGCGAAGCCCGCGGCAGGCGCATCCGCAGACCATTCGTCAGCGCACGCAACAGTCGCCGTGCAGCCGACCGCAGAGTCCGACCACCGCGCTGCAGGCAGTCTGCGCGCCGAATCGGTCGAGACACCCCCGCGTGCGACGGCACGAGACTGGATTGCGCTCGCGGTGCTGATGCTCCCCGTGCTCCTCATCTCGATCGACAACACCGTGCTCAGTCTCGCGCTGCCGCACATCGCCGAGGCACTCGAGCCTGACGCTGCCCAGCAGCTGTGGATCATCGACGCCTACTCGATCGTGCTCGCCGGCCTGCTCGTCACCATGGGCAGCCTGGGCGACCGCATCGGCCGACGCCGCCTGCTGCTCGTCGGGGCCGCCGGCTTCGCCGTCTTCTCGGTCGTCAGCGCATTCGCGACGACCGCACTCGAACTCATCCTGCTGCGCGCGCTTACCGGCGTCTTCGGCGCGATGCTGATGCCGTCGACCCTTGCGCTGATCCGAGGCATCTTCCGCGACCGCGACCAGCGCCGAGTCGCGATCGCCGTGTGGGCCGGATGCTTCTCGGCGGGCTCTGCCGCAGGCCCGCTGGTCGGCGGCGTCGTGCTGGAGCACTTTCACTGGAACGCGATCTTCCTCATCGCACTGCCCGTGCTGCTGCCGCTCTTCATCCTGACGCCGCTGCTCGTCAAAGAATCGCGCGACCCGCAACCGGGCCCCATCGACGTGCCCGGAATGCTCGCCTCGATCGTCGCGCTGGTCACCATCGTGCTGGGCATCAAGGAGTTCGCCGCTCAGGGCTTCGGCCTGCTGCCGATCGTCTCGATCGTGGCCGGCCTCGTCGTCGGCGTCTGGTTCGTGCGCCGCCAGCTTCGCCGTCCCGTGCCGCTGCTCGACCTCGCCCTCTTCCGCAACCCCCTCTTCAGCGGCAGCATCGCCGTCAACCTGCTCAGCGTGGTCTCGCTGGTCGGCTTTCTCTTCTTCATCAGCCAGCACCTGCAGATCGTCGTCGGCCTCACTCCGCTGGCGGCAGGTGTCGTGCTTCTGCCGGGCATCGTGCTGATGATCATCGCGGGATTCGCCGTCGTGTCGCTGTCGAAGCGCGTCTCCGCACGCATCATCATCACCGGATCGGTGCTGCTCTCTGCGACGGCCTACGTGCTGATGGCGGTGCTCGGAGCCGGATCGGCCTGGCAGGTCGTGCTCATCGCCTTCGTGATTCTCGGCGTCGGCGTGGGCATGGCAGAAACGCTCTCGAACGATCTCATTCTCTCGGCTGCGCCCAAAGACCGAGCCGGTGCTGCGTCCGCGCTGTCAGAGACGGCCTACGAGATCGGGGCCGTGCTCGGAACGGCGCTGCTCGGCGGCCTGCTGACGGCTCACTATCGCGGCGCGCTGGTCGTGCCTGACGGCGTCGATGCGGATGCCGGCGCGCGCGCTCGAGAGACCCTCGCGGGCGCCGAGCAGGTGGCCGCTTCACTGCCGGGCGATCTCGGAGCGGAGCTGATGCGCGCGGCCAATGCCGCGTTCGAAGGCGGGGTCACCATGACGTCGGTCATCGGTGCGATTCTGATGGTGGTGGCGGCTTCGGCGGCGTGGCTCGTGCTGCCGAGGCGCTGAGCGCAGAGCAGCGAGGCCCCACACCCGGCCAGCATCTAGACTGTAGTCGCACGTTGGTTGCGTGAAGACCGCTTGACGTTTCCCTTCCCGTAACCTTTCGGGCGCAGACTCGGCAATTGCCGTCGACGAATCGTCTATCGGGGAGAGTTCCCGGAGACCTCGTCGAGACAATCATGTATTGGTCTCTCAGAAGGGAACCACGAAGCTCAGATGGATGCTTCCACAATCATCATCGTCGTGCTCGTTGTCGTCACGGCGCTGACATTCGACTTCACCAACGGGTTCCATGACACGGCGAACGCCATGGCCACCTCGATTGCCACCGGAGCGCTCAAGCCCAAGACCGCAGTCATCGCCGCAGGCATCCTCAATCTGATCGGCGCGTTCCTGTCGACCGAGGTCGCGAAGACGATCTCGGGCGGCATCATCAACGAGGGCGACGGCGGGGTCGTGATCGGCCCTGAGGTCATCTTCGCCGGCCTCGTCGGCGCCATCATCTGGAACATGCTCACCTGGCTCGTGGGGCTGCCCTCCAGCTCTTCGCACGCGCTCTTCGGCGGCCTCGTCGGCGCCGTGATCGTCGCGGTCGGCGCTTCGGGCGTGAACTTCTTCAACGTGATCACCAAGGTGCTGCTGCCAGCGTTCGTCTCGCCGGTGGTCGCCGGTCTGGCCGCGTTCTGCGCGGTCAAGATCATTCTCGCCATCGTGCGCAAGATGGACGCCAAGAAGGTCGAGAGCGGATTCCGCCACGGCCAGACCGCCACCGCTCTGCTGGTCGCCCTCTCGCACGGCACGAACGACGCGCAGAAGACCATGGGCATCATCACGCTGACGCTCATCGCCGCCGGCATGCAGCCCAGCGGCAGCGGTCCCGAGCTCTGGGTCATCGCGGCCTGCGGCCTCGCCATCGCCCTGGGCACTTACACCGGCGGCTGGCGCGTCATTCGCACGCTGGGCAAGGGCATCACCGAGATCACCACGCCGCAGGGCTTCGCCGCTGAGGCGAGCTCGGCGACGACGATTCTGGTCTCATCGCACCTCGGCTTCGCGCTCTCGACCACGCAGGTCTGCTCGGGATCGATCCTCGGTGCCGGCCTTGGCCGCAAAGGCGCCGCAGTCAACTGGGGTGTCGCCGGTCGCATGGGCATCGCCTGGCTGGTCACCTTTCCGGCGGCGGCACTGGTCTCGGCAGCGGCTTCGGCTCTGGCCCACACCGGTCTGGTCGGCACTCTCGGCGTCGCAGTCATCGCTCTCGCCATCGTCTGGGGCATCGTCCGGCTGTCGCATCGCAACCCGGTGACCGCTGACAACGTGAACCATGAGACCACCGGTGAGCCCGTTCCGGCCACTGTTCCGGCTGCATAGTCTGAAAGGAACAGAACACAACAATGCCTTCTCTCATCAGCTTTCTGACCGTCCTCGTCGTCGCCGTCGTGATCGCCAGCGTCGTCAGCACCCTCTATGCGACTGCGCTGCGCCTCTGGGAATCCGGTCAGGTCGACCGCAGCGGCGACGCGCATCTGATCGCTCGCACCGGGTCAGTGATCTGCTTCTCGCTCTGCGTCGCCATCGTGCTGTTCACCCTGTGGCTCATCGTGCCGCAGTTCCACTGAGTCGCACGCGACTCGGCATCACACAGGCTGCACCCGGGACGCCTCAGTCGAGCCCAGCCCGGGGCCTTCGAACCAAGGAGTACTACATGACCACCATCATCGTCGGCATCGACGGCACCGTGCGCGGAGAACGCGCACTCGAATGGGCGCTGGCACAGACCAGGCTCGTCGCTGACCCGCAGCTGCATCTGCTGACAGTGGTCGACCCTCATGCGCTGCGCGGCACCGGCGTCAGCGAGGTGGATGCGACGCAGGGGGCCGAGAACCTGATCGCCTCAGTGCAGCGCGCCGCTGCAGAGTCGAACCCCGGCCTCGGCATCACCACGACGGTCGCCCACGGCGGCATCGTCGATGCGCTGATCGACGCGGCCGATCAGAGCGATCTGATCGTACTGGGCTCGCACCACGGCTCCTCGTTCAGCGAAGCGGTCGGCGGCGCCAAGGGGCTGCGCGTCTCAGTGTCGACGAACGTTCCGACTGCGGTGATCCCATCAGACTGGACTGCCGCCGGGCAGCACGAACCCGGAATCGTCGTCGGCGTGGGCCCGGACGACGTCAGCGAGAGTGCGGTCGAGTTCGCCGTCACCCAGGCGCTGGCCACGGATCAGCCGCTTGAGCTGGTCTCTGTCTGGGGTCTGCCGCCGGTGATCAGCAGGCCGGCAGAGGCCATGGGCGGGGGGCTCGCTCCGGTGGGTCGCCAGTTCCAGGAACAGCTCGACGTACGCGCCCTGCAGCTGCGCACGAGGCACGAGGATCTCGACGTCACCGGTCGCTCGATCGAAGGCGCTCCGGCGTCACAGCTGACTGCGGCCGCGGCCGGCCGACGCATGCTGGTGCTGGGCACTCATTCGCGCACCGTGCTCGGACGTGCGCTGTTCGGCTCGGTGTCGCACGGCGTGCTGCTCGATCTTCGTGTTCCGACGGTGGTCGTGCCGAACGTCTGAGCGAGACTCTTCGCGGGGCCGGCCCGCTCAGCGAGACTCTCGGGCCTGCCGCGCTGCTGCGACGTCGCGGGCGTTGTCGATGAGCACATTGATGCGCTGCAGCAGGCTGCGTTCGTCGATGCCGGTCAGCAGAGCGTTCTCGAAGGTGTCGAGACCCTGCCAGGCTTCGGTCAGTCGGCGTGCACCACGTTCGGTGAGGGCGACGCGCTGCGTGCGACGGTCGTTCGGGTCTTGGTACAACGACGCGAACCCGACCTTGACCAGTGTTCGGGTGCGTGTGGCGGCTGCCGCACGGGAGATGCCGAGCTGCTCGGCGATCTCTCGAACGCTGAGCTTCTCTTTGCCCGCTGCCGCAAGAGCCATCAGCGCATAGAACTGAGTGGCCGGAAGCTGCCACTCAGCACGCAGGTAGTCATCGATCAGACGGTCGAAGAGCGAGGTCGCGTAGTGCAGGCGAAAACCGGCATCGGTGATGCGGGGCAGAGGGCCCTGGGAGTCTTCGGACTGCTGCGTCATGGTATTTGCAGTGAACCGCTTTCCCCGGCGCAAGTCAAGGACATCGTGCGGGCGTCGCGGAATGTCTGTGAAGAGTTCTCCAACACGACATATGCATTTGCAGGCATATCTCAGTGGCGGTGCGCCAGTTCCGCGAGATCGATGCCTCGCAGCCGAGCGAACTCCGCCGTCGGCCCGGTGATGAGCAAGTCAGTGCGGGCAATGGCCTCCAGGTCGGCCGCTCCGAGCAGCGTGAGCAGAGTCTGCACCTGCTCCTTCCATGACTCCAGCTCTGCAGTCAGAGCCTCGACCCCGTCAGCGACGAGCACGTGCAGAAAGTGGCCGCTGACCCCGACGGCGCGAGCGCCCAAGGCGAGTGCGCGCACGACATCCAGCGGATTGCGCACGCCGCCGGAGGCGATCGCCTCGACCGGCAGCGCAGGCGCCGCGTGCAGGGAATCGAGCAGGCACTCGACGGCGGTCTGGCCCCAGCCAGACAGGTAGTCGTACTCGCTTCGCTGCCGCCGACGGTTCTCGATCGCGATGAAGTTCGTGCCGCCGCGTCCGCTGACGTCGACGGTGCGCACACCGCGTTCGAGCAGCTGCTCGACGCTGTGTCGGCTGAGGCCGAACCCGACCTCTTTGACCACGACCGGCACGCCGACCTCGTCCACAATCCGCTCGATCCGGTCGAGCCAGCCGCGAAAGTCGCGGTCGCCCTCGGGCATCACGAGCTCTTGGGCCGGGTTCACATGGATCTGCAGCGCGTCGGCAGAGAGAATCCCGACGGCTCGCTTCGCCTGCTCGACGGTCATCTCGGGGCTCACATTCGCGAATACGAACGCCTCAGGGGCGTTCTCTCGGATTACCCGAAACGTCGATTCAAGGCCCGGATCGCGCAGTGCAGGGCTCACCGAACCGCTGGCGATCGACACACCTGCAGCCGCAGCAGCCTGCGCGAGGTCGGCGTTGAGCGCCCCGGTCATCCTGCTGCCGCCGGTCATCGCGTTGATGTAGAACGGCACCGGCCAACGCCGACCGGCCACGGTCGTGCTGATGTCGACCGCGTCGCGCGTCACACCGTTGAAGGTGTGATGAAGAAACCGCACGTCGTCGAAGCCCGAACCGCGTTGTTCGTCGCGAAGCTCCTCGGCGAGGCGAACGTGCTCGTCTTTGCGCTCACTGCTCATGCTGCTCTGCATCCTTTCTGTCTGCGGCCGTCCTCCGCCGCCGAACCACTCCGGTGAGGCCCTACTCGACCATGCCCTGTGGCTGGTGCACCCGCAGGTTGAGCGGCCTGATGTCGGCCCGCTCCCAGGCGGCGAGCATGCCGTCGATGTCGGCGTCGCGGTCGATCAGCACGATGCCGCAGTCTCCGCCGCCCGCCCCCGAGGTCTTGGCGGCACCGCCGCACACCTCGGCCGTCTCGATCAGACGCTGCAGCTTCGGAGTCTCGATGGTGATGCCCGAGTGCTCGCCCAGCTCGCGCAGCAGCTCGCGGTTGCGGCGGATGCCGGCGGCGATGCCGACCCCGTCGTCGCGTTCCAGCGCTTCGGCGAGTTCGGTCACGCACGCGTGGCTCTCCGCCAGAAAGCGGCTGTAGTGCACACTGCGCTGACCCTTGCGAGCCTGCACCCCGCCGACCAGACGAGCGGTCGAGGCGGGCGATCCCGTCCACCCCACGACGAGGCGCAGACGATCGGGCGGCACGATCCTGCGCACCTCGAGACCCGGCCAGTCGATTGCGAGCATCTCGGTCAGCGGCCTGGCGACGCGCTCGGCGCGCGCCCACTCGCGGTCGAAGGCGCGGTAGACGATCCAGCCGCCGAACATGCTCGCGGCGACGTCGCCGCCCGAGCCGCTGCGTTGCACTTCGATGCTGGCGATGAGCGCGAGCTTCAGCTGCTCCATGCGGGTCAGATCGAGCCGATAGTGCTCGCAGAGCGCCCGCACCGTGGCCACCGTGACCGCCGCAGACGACCCGAGGCCGAACTTGCGGCCGGCGTCGTCGTCGAGCTCGCTCGTGATGTCGAGGTCGTACAGCTCAAGCGGCGTGCCGAGGCCGATGGCGGCCTCTTCGACGACTCTGATGGCCGCGAGCACGAAGTCGAACGGCGTCTGCTCGGGCTCGATCACCATGTCGTTGTCGCGCCGATGCCATTCGAGCGAGAGGCTCGCGTACTGATCCGAGGTGATGTGCCCGGTGCCGCGCGCGGGGCTCACCCGCACCTGCACGTAGCGGTCGACGGCGATCAGCACCGCCGGGTATCCGGCTTCGACGACGGCGTACTCGCCGGCGATGTAGAGCTTGCCGGGCGCCCGCACGACGGTGGCGCGGGACGGAACGGCGATGTCATGGACGGCGCACATGTCTAGAGACCTCCTGCATGGTTCGTCGCGTCGCTGCCGACTGCGGCGGTCTGGCTGCCGGCGGATGCGCCAGGTGCGCCGATCTCGCCCGGCCAGACGCTCAGGGCCGGGCCCGACCGGGCCACCACGGTCTGCAGACCCGGCACGGTCGGCTCCAGCCGCCGCCGCAGCCACGATCGCACCTGTTCACCGGCGGAGCCGCTGGTGAGCACCTTGACGTTCGCCCCGGCATCCATCGTCGCCCAGGCCGGCAGGCCGGCGGCGCGGGCCTCGCGCACGGCTCGCAGCGCTTCGATGCTCGAGGCGTTCAGATACTGCACCCGGGGCTCAGCGCCGAGCATCGTCGCGTGCATGCCGAATGCGTTCGCCTCGGAGGTCTCGCCCAGCCGCGAGAGGTCTGCCTGCGCGATCGCGTCGAGCGCCTCGTCCAGATCGTCGTGGCTGCGCCGCACCCAGGGCTCGTACTCGGCAGAGGTCTCGACGGTGCGGCGCATGGCCTCACGGCTCGAGACCGCTTTGCGTCCGGAGTCGATGACCAGCACGACGATCGCCAGATCGAGGTCGCTCTGCAGCGGCTCGGCATACGACGACTCGTCGTCATGGCCGGCATGCCAGATGGCCAGCCCGCCGAAGACCGACCGCGACGCCGATCCCGACCCTCTTCGCGCGAGCCGTGACAGGTCGCGATCGTCGAGTTCGAGCCCCGCAGCGGCGGCTGCCGCGCCGGCGAGTGCGGCGAACCCGCTGGCCGAACTGGCCAGCCCCGCGGCAGTCGGCACGGTGTTGCGCGTGACGACGTCGGCGGCAGCGGTGATGCCGGCTCGCCGGCGCACGATGTCGAGAAAGTCTGAGATGCGCCGCAGCGGCTGGCCGTTGAGCGGCTGCCCGTCGAGCACGGCATGGTCGCCTGTGCCGGCCTCAGCGCCATCGTCGACGAAGCGCACCGTGGTGACCGTGTGCAGATCGTCGAGTGTCAGCGAGACGCTGGAGGTTCGCGGGAGGATGAGCCGCTCGTCGGCCTTGCCCCAGTACTTGATCAGCGCGATGTTCGCATGTGCCACAGCTGTGGCCACGCCGGGTGCAGCTGCCACCGGTGTCGGGCGAACGGTCACGCGGCGACCTCATAGGCGTGCGGCGCATAGACCCACGTGCCGGTGGCTCCGGCCATGCCGAGCGCAGCGGCCACGCGCTTCGCGTCAGCGCTGGTGCGGGCGAGGGCGATCACGCAGCCGCCGCGACCGCCGCCGGTGAGCTTCGCGCCCACGGCACCCGCGCCGCGCGCCGCGGCGGTGAGCTGGTCGAGGCGCGCGTTGCTCACGCCGAGCTCGGTCAGCAGCCGGTGGGCGTCGTTCATCTTCTCGCCGAGCCCTCCGACGTCACCGGCCCGCACGTCGTCGACCGCCGCGGCGGTGATGCGTCCCAGCTCGGCCAGCCGCGGCCGGGTGATCTCGGGGCACCGCTCGTGCTCTTCGCGAATATGCCCGACGGTCTCGCGGGTGCTGCCGTGAATGCCGGAGTCGGCCACGACGATCCACGCGGAGAGGCTGATCTGCACGGCTGTGGTCGCGCCGGCCTGAAAGTGGATCGGCGTCTGCGACGAGGTCGCCGTCGCGTCGAGACCGGACGGATGCCCATGCGCGATGCGCTCGGCCACCTGCGTCAGGTCGAAGAGGTCTTCGGGCTCGGCGTCGACGTCGAAGGCGTTGAGCACGGCACGGATGACCGCACCTGCCGCTGCCGCCGACGACCCGAGCCCCCGCTCGGGCGGAAACTCGGCGTGCGTTGCGATGCGCAGACGGGCGTGCGGATGCCCCGCGAACTCGAGTGCCGCATGCACCGCACGCACGATGCTCGCGAATCGGGCCGGTGCCTCGGCGAGCGGGCCGGTCCAGCCCAGGCTCGACAGCTCTGAGGGGCCGGTGGTCGGCTCGACGCGCGCGATCATGCGCAGGTTGCGCAGCGGCATCGCGATGGCCGGGTAGCCGTAGACGACAGAGTGCTCGCCGAAGAGGATGATCTTCGCGACGGTCTGACCGACGCCTGCATGCATCGGAGTGTCGACCGACGAGCGGTCTGAGGGGGAGGGGTCGCCGACCTGCACAGTGAAGAAGCCTTTCCCGGTGCATGCGCACCGACGCACAACGCTGCTGCTCAGAGCAGGTTCTGCACGATCCATGGTGCGGCGTACAGCGTCATGAACTGCACGCCGTAGCTGACGCCAAGCTTATTCAGGGTACCGCAGGCGACGCCGACGAGCAGCACGCCGAAGATGTTGGCCACGCCGGCGTCGAGATAGGCGAGCAGCAGAATGAACCCGATGAAGAGCCCGAGCACGGCCTCGTGCGGGATGTAGCGCATCACGAAGTAGGTGATCTGGTACGAGTAGCGCACAGCGATCACATAGGTCAGCACCAGGGCGAGCAGGGCGCCGACGATCACTGCCGTGACGAACTGGCCGGTGCTCAGCAGCTGGTGCAGGTTGTGATCGAGCGAGAAGGCCGGCGGCGCATTGAACAGCGCCTGCGCCGGGCCGATCGCGACCGGCGAGAGCGGGATGCCCACGGCCAGCAGCGGGATGATCACGCCTGACAGGTAGGCGGCGTGTGCGACGCCGTTCATGCTCGACACCGCACGGTTCGCGTGTTTGAGCCTGTCGGTGCTGCGGCCTGCCGACGCCTCGCCGACCAGGAAGGTCAGACCGACCGGGCTGAGAAAGAACAGCGGGGTGGTGATCAGCGACGCGAGGCCGGTTCGCCCCATCTCGTCACGAGTGAGAATGCGGTTGGGAGCGAGCGACTGGCCGCCCAGATCCTTGAGCGAGATCTCGACCTCAGTCGGTGCGTACCGGGGCAGGCGGTCGCGACTGCGCTTGTTGAGCAGGCCGAGAATCGAGACCAGCAGCGGGCCGATGGTGATGCCCAAGAAGAACGAGACCGAGATGTTGCCGTCTTTGGGAATCACCTCTTGGGTGCGATAGAGCGAGAGCAGCCCCTGAAAGAGCAGCGCCATCGGGATGATCGAGATGAGCGAGAGCAGTCGGTTGCCGCCGAGCAGCGCGAGCAGCACCGCGCCGAACACGAACAGCAGCGAGCCGTACTGGCGCAGCGTCTCGGCATACGGCGTGATCGCCGTGGCGATGGCGAGGCTCACCGGAATCGCGATGATCGTGCCGACTGCGCTGCCGGCGGCCATCTTCTTGATCGTCTCGGCCGCGCGCCCTTTGCTCTTCAGATAGAGCGAGTGCTCCATCATGGGCGTCGACATCACGCCGCCGGGCAGGCCGACCAGCGCTGTGGGAATCGCGTTGGTGAGGTTGAGCGTCACGATCGCGGCGATGAAGAAGGTCAGCACCACGATCGGTGCCGTGCCGGCGAGCACCAGTGCGAGGGTGACGGGCACCAGCACGCTGGTCTCATCGGTGCCGGGGATGAACCCGATGAACGAATAGAGCAGGATCGCGCCGATCGCGGCGATGAGCATCTGCAGGATGATCGAGGCGTCCATCAGCGGTCACCGCCGTCGCCGGGCCCGGTGCCCGAATCGGGTCGCGCGTCGACGTCTGCGGTGACGTCGTCGGCGACGATGTGGATGCTGTGCTCGTGCCCGTCGTCTGTGCTCACGATGCGCACGTCTCGCTTCGGCGTGAACGCGAAGGCGCTGATGACGAAGCCGACGACCGAGCCGCCGAGGCCCCAGAAGAAGACGTTGAACGAGAGCAGCGTTGCGATCAGCAGTGCGGCTGCGGTGGTGCCACCGCAGATCAGAAGTGCCCACGTGAGGTCTCGCGGAGAGACCAGGTCGTTCCACACTTCGATGTACCGCGCCTGATCGTCCGATTGACGGTCAGTGGAAGTCATGCTTCCTGATGCTAGACGCTCGGCTGGCGCAACGGAAGATCTGCGGCGCTGCGCAGCCCGCGCGGCGAAGCCTCCGCGTCGCGGCAGCGATCAGTTGATGCCGCGGATGACGATCGTCTCAGTGCCGGGGGCGTGCGCCGCCTCGTCGGCCAGGATGGCGTCGATGACTGACGGGTCGCTGTCGGTGAGGAAGGTGTGCACGCGCTCGACCTCGTCGTTCTCGCCGATCAGCTCGGCGGCCTTGCCCAGCTCGAAGAGTGAGAGCAGGAAGCCGCGGTTCGGCTCGTGCGACCATGGAATCGGCCCCTGGCCCTTCCAGCCGTGCTTGCGCAGAGCGTCGAGGCCGCGGTGGTAGCCGGTGCGTGCGTAGGCGTAGGCGTTCACATAGTTGCCGTGCGTGCGGGCCTGCTGCGCCAGCAGCGCCCACGGCAGCGACGCAGCGGGGAACGAGGCCGCCACACGATTGAGCGGCTCGTCGGCGAGAGCGTCGGCGAGGCCCGGCACCTCATCGAGGAGGGTCGGTGGAATCGAAAGCAGGTTGTTGTCGCCCATGCCATCCAGTATGCCTGCTCGTGCCAGCAGTGTCGATGAGAACCCAGACACCTGTCGGAGGGGAGTCGGCCGCGTCGTGCGAGACGAATCTCGACGACCTGCGCGGAGCCGTTCAGCGGCGTGCGTGCTCGAGCGCGAAGCGCCGCAGCAGACGGTGCGCCGGCCTGGTGTCGAGACCGAGTGTCGCCTGTTCGATGGCGGCGATGTGCCCGGCGGGGTAGTAGCCGTGCCCGTCGTAGAGCGTGGCGCGGCGGATGAACGCCGACCGGTCTAGCTCGGGATGGAACTGCGTCGCATAGCCGCGCTCGCCGACGCGCATCATCTGCACCGGAGCGGTCGCCGAGGTCAGCAGCAGCTCGGCGCCCGCGGGCACTTCGAGCAGTGACTCATGGTGCCCGACGAACGACGAGATCTGTGCAGGGGCGTCGCCCAACAGCGAATCAGACCGGCCGGCGGAGGTGACCTCCAAGGTGACGGCCCCGGCATCCTCGGCGAAGTCGGGGCCGAGCGGCGCGTCGAGCACCGTCGCGACCGCGCCCATGCCATAGCAGGCTCCGAAGAACGGGAAGTCGGCATCGAGGATTCGCCGCACCAGGGCGTACACGTCGCGCTCGACGCGGCGCTGCAGGGCGTCTTTGCGCTCGGACGGCGCCGACCAGTCGTACGGGCTGCCGCCGAGCAGCACGCCGCTGAGCTCGGCGAGGTCGACTTCGGGCAGCGGGGCGCGGTCGAGTCGATGGTGCGCGAGGTCGCGTGAGCTCAGGCCGGTGTGCTCCAGCATCGAGGCGCGCTCGGCCGCGGTGGCCTCGTCACTCGTGCGCGCGCTCAGATACAAGAAGGGTTTCATGAGTTCAGCCTATTTGCCGCCGCTCGCAGGCACCAGATTGTGACGCTCTGCGACGAACGTCGGCCGGCCGTCGCGGGTCTGCCGGCAGGTGGCAGCGGGTCTGCCGGCAGGTGGCAAGATGGACGGGTGAACTTCAGCTTCGACATCGACACCCGTCTCGACGACCAGCCGAGAGGCGGGCGCACGGGGGTCGTCCATACGCCGCACGGCGACATCCGCACGCCGGCGTTCATCCCCGTGGGCACCAAGGCCGCGGTCAAGGCGGTGCTGCCCGAGTCGATGAGCGACCTCGGCGCCCAAGCCCTGCTCGCCAACGCCTATCACCTCTACCTGCAGCCGGGGCCCGACGTGCTCGACGCGGCCGGTGGGCTGGGCAGATTCATGAACTGGCCGGGCCCGACGTTCACCGACTCAGGGGGGTTCCAGGTGATGAGTCTGGGGGTGGGGTTCAAAAAGGTGCTCGCGATGGACACCAGCGGGCGGCAGTCCGACGACGTCATCGCGAAGGGCAAGGAGCGCCTCGCACATGTCGACGACGACGGCGTGACATTCAAGTCACACCTCGACGGCACGATGCATCGGTTCACCCCTGAGGTGTCGATGGGCATTCAGCATCAGCTCGGAGCCGACATCATGTTCGCCTTCGACGAGCTCACCACGCTGATGAACACCCGCGGATACCAGGAGCGCTCGCTGGAGCGCACGAGGCTCTGGGCCGAACGCTGTCTCGCCGAGCACCGGCGTCTCACCGACGAACGGATCGGCAAGCCGTACCAGGCGCTCTTCGGCGTGCTGCAGGGCGCGAACTACGAGGATCTGCGCCGCAAGGCCGCGCGCGACCTCGGCAGCATGGAGGTCGACGGGCAGCGCTTCGACGGGTTCGGACTCGGCGGTGCGCTCGAGAAGCCGCGCATGGCCGAGATCATCGGGTGGATGGCCGAGGAGCTTCCCGAGGATCGCCCGCGGCATCTGCTGGGCATCAGCGAACCCGACGACATCTTCGCCGCGGTGGCGGCCGGTGCCGACACCTTCGACTGCGTCTCGCCGACGCGGGTGGCGCGGTCGTCGGCCGTGTACTCGCGGCACGGTCGCTACAACCTGAAGCAGACGAGGTTTCGCATGGACTTCTCGCCGATCGACGAGGGCTGCGACTGCTACACCTGCACGCACTACACGCGGGCGTATCTGCGGCACCTCTTCAAGGCGAAAGAGATGAATGCGGCGACCCTCTGCAGCATCCACAACGAGCGATTCATCGTGCGGCTCGTCGACGACATCCGAGATGCCATCGAGCAGGGTGCGTTCGGCGAGCTGCGCGAGGAGTTCTTGGGCCGGTACTATGGCGGCGGTGCGACGTCAGGCACTGCAGAGGACTGACCGGCTGCGCAGCGCTTCGCTCAGCTGCACCGACCTCGTCGAGTGCGCCGGCCCGGGCAGATGCGTCATAATCAGATCATGAGCATCGTTGGCACGCCCGACCCGCAGGATCCAGACGATGACGTCATCGGCAGCAACGGTGGCGCCGACTCTGGCTGGCTGACCGATTCCGAGCTGGAAGAAGCCAGACGGCACCTGCCCATGCTCTACGTCGAAGCGCTTCCCGTGCGCCTGACCGGCAGCGGCAAGGTCGCGCAGATCGGCCTGCTCATGCGGGTCAGCGACACCGACTCGATCACCCGCACCATCGTCTCGGGCCGTGTGCGCTTCGGCGAGAGCCTGCGCGAAGCGCTGCTTCGCCACCTCGAGAACGACCTCGGCCCGATCGCCTTCCCGCAGCTGCCGCTGTCGATGTCGCCGCAGACGGTGGGCGAGTACTTTCCGGTGCCCTCGACCACGAGCGAGCTGTTCGACGGTCGCCAGCACGCGGTCTCGCTGGCCTACGTCGTGCCGGTGACCGGCACCTGCCAGCCGCGTCAGGACGCCCTCGAACTCGCCTGGCTCACCCCGCAGGAGGTGCGCGAGCAGGACGCGCTCTCAGATCTCGAAGGCAACCGCGGCGTGCTGGTCGAACGCCTGCTGGCCTCGGTCAGCTGCTGAGCGACGCAGACCCGCACTGCCCGAAGCCGGCGCCGGCGGCCGTCGAAGAGCCTTCAGTCGATCTCGACCCGCATACCCTCGGCGAAGCGGTACGGCGCCGCGATGATCACCGGCCCCAGCGCTCGCCGAATGCGGCTGACCTCGGCACGCACGGTGACTGTATGCGTTCGGTCGCCGAAGATCGCCTCTGAGAGGTCTGCCGCGCTGACGCCGTCTTGGTGCGCGTTGATCTGAGCGATGACGTCGACCTGCCGAGGCGGGATCTCGACGCTCCAGTGCACGTCGCCGGCATCCATCGTCACGTGCGCCCCGCCCGACGTGCGCGTGATCTGCAGCCGGTTCTCTCCAGGCTCGGCCTCGACGACGGTCTGCCCCTGAATGAACCAGCCGCCCGGCAGCGAGGTCGCCTTCGCGCTGCCGAACTCGGGCAGCCAGAGCAGGTCTCGATCAGGATGCTCGGGCAGGGTGAATCGGCTGCCCGCCGACGCACTGCTGGTCGCCGCGACCCAGCCCAGACGGTCGGTCACCGCCCACGGCTCGTCGCCCTGCGTGTGCTGCATCGGCCAGCTGATGGTGCGCAGTCGTTCGAGCTCGTGCTGATGGGCCTCGTGCAGCTCCATCTCGAGGGTGTGCGCGAGCAGCGAGGCCAGCGCGAGCATGGCCGGGTGCGCCTCGGCGACGGCGCACGAGATGTTGACGATGCCCAGGCAGGCGCGCGAGCGCGGGTCGATGATCGGCGCGGCGGCGCAGCTCCACTGCTGGTGCGCGAGGCAGAAGTGCTCGGCGCCGTGCACCTGCACCGGGTGCCGAACCGCGAGCGCCGTGCCGATCGCGTTCGTGCCCACGGTGCTCTCACGCCACAGCGCACCCTTGACGAAGCCGATGCGGTCGGCGCGCCGCCGGGCCTCGGTCGCCCCGTAGCGCCACACGATGCGCGCCTCGGCATCGGTGAGCACGACGAGGTAGTTGCCGTTCTCGAACATGCCGTTGTCGTGCTGCGGCAGCGTCTGCTTGAGCAGCGGGATCAGCTGCCGGGTGTTCGAGGTTCGCGACGGGGCACGGCGCGCTCGCACGGGGGAGTGCAGCGGACAGCGGCAGCTGTCCGGCTTGAGGCCCGCACGGCGGGAGCGCTTCCAGGATGCGCTGATCAGCGGACGCGGTCGGGCCGGAGGCCGTTCTCCTCGCGACGTCGCTCGAAAGACCTCCTGCAGCAGGTGGTCGTATTCGACGGGGTCTTCCCCGGTTGAGAACGACGATTCCAGCTCATTGGCCATCGCGTGTGCACCTCATTGTCTCTGGCCGCAGCGCGGCGGCCCGAAGCGGACAGCCGTTGCGTCCGGTTGCATGAGGTATTTTCGCGCGAGTTGTCGCGGTTGGCAAGGTCTCCCTTACCAGACGCGCTGACTCACAGCACACGCCTGTCTTAAAGTAGCTGCCAGATGCACCGCGCACCACAGGACGGTGTGCGGAGGATGGCCTCGACGCGAGGTCATTTGTACGACATCGCGAAGAGGAAGGATCTCCCATGAGTGATCAGAAGGTTGCGCTCGTTACCGGCGCTGGGCAGGGAATCGGCCGCAGCATCGCACTGCAGCTGGCCAAGGACGGCTTCGACGTCGCCGTCGCCGACCTGGATTTCCAGCAGGAGAAGGCAGAGGCCGTCGTCAAAGAGATCGAGGCTCTCGGCCGCAAGGCGTTCTTCGTCGCCGCTGACGTGTCGAAGCGCGACCAGGTGTTCGCCGCCGTCGACGCAGCTGCTGAGAAGCTCGGCAGCTTCGACGTGATCGCCAACAACGCGGGCATTGCACAGATCAAGCCGCTGAGCGACGTGACCACCGAAGACCTCGAGAAGATCTTCAACATCAACGTCTTCAGCATCGTCTACGGCATTCAGGCCGCCGAGAAGAAGTTCGCCGAGCTGGGCAAAGAGAAGGGCAAGATCATCAACGCCTCTTCGATCGCCGGCATCAAGGGCTTCCCGATTCTGGGCGCCTACTCGGCCAGCAAGTTCGCTGTGCGCGGCCTGACACAGGTCGCCGCTCAGGAGCTCGCTCCCCGGAACATCACCGTGAACGCCTGGGCGCCCGGCATCGTCGGCACCGGCATGTGGGATCTCATCGACGAGGAGCTGGGCAAGCTCAACGGCAAGGCCAAGGGCGAGAACCTGAAGGACAATGTCGAGTCGATCGCCCTCGGTCGCATCGAGACCCCTGAAGACGTCGCCGGTGTGGTGTCGTTCTTCGCGAGCGACAAGGCAGACTACGTCACCGGCCAGACTCTGCTGGTCGACGGCGGCATGCTCTACAACTAAGCCGAGAGCGACTCGGTCGAGACATCCGGTCGAGTCGGGCGCCTGTGCGGGGTGATCCTGCGCAGAGCCGACTCGACCGGTGCCTCGTGCGCACGGAAGGCGTGGTGACGATTCGTCGTGACCGCGCCATCTCTGCGTCTGGGGTGTTCCTGTCAGCCGACCTCGTCGCCGAGTCGGGCTCAGGCGACCAGAGCCCTGGCCTGGGCGATGGCCTCCGGGGTGGTCTCGAAGACCTCGCCGTCGGCCCACAGCGCATCGAGCTCGTCGACGCTGCGCAGCACCTGCTCGTGCCCGGGGCGCACGGCCGAGAGCAGCACCACCACGCCGCGGTCGTGCAGCTGATGCACCGCGCTGCCGATCGCCTGCGCGCCGGTGGCGTCGACCGTGCTCAGATGCCCCATGCGCAGAATCACCACGCGCACCTCGCTCATCTCGGTCAGGTCGATCAGAAATCGCTGGGCGACGCCGAAGAACAGTGCTCCCTCGAGCCGGTACGGCACGATGGCCTGCCTGAGCAGCTCTCGCTCGGCCTCGCTGTGATCGGCGGGATCGAGCGGCTCGGGCTTCGCCTGCGTCGCGTCGCTCACGGCCTTCAGCGTGACGAGTGAGGCGAGGGCGAAGCCCACGATGACCGCCGTGATCACGTCGACGACCACGGTCGTCGCGAAGGTGGCGAAGAAGACGAGTGCGTCGCCGCGGGTGGCGCGCACGACGCTGCGGATGCTGCCCGGCGAGATCATGTTGACGCACGTCGCGAGCAGCACGCCGGCCAGCACGGCCAGCGGGATCTCTGCGACGACGCTGCCCGCGACCAGCACGACCGCGAGCAGGATCAGCGAGTGCGTCACCGCCGAGGTTCGCGACCGGGCTCCGGAGCGCACGTTGACCGCGGTGCGTGCGATGGCGGCCGTGGCGGGAACCCCGCCGAAGAACGGCACCGTGATGTTGGCGAGACCCTGTCCGAAGAGCTCGCGATCCGGGTCGTGCTGCTCGCCGACCGTCATGCCGTCGGCCACGCTCGCGCTGAGCAGACTCTCGAGCGCGCCCAGCGCCGCGACGGCCAGCGCACTGGGAATCAGTCCGGCCAGCGCATCCCACTGCAGAAAATCGAGGCTCGGGGCAGGCAGCCCGACCGGCAGCTCGCCGATGCGCGCCGTCGGCAGGCCCAGCCACCAGGCGAGTGCGGTGACTGCGGCCACCAGCAGCAGCGGCCACGGCAGCCCGGGGCGCAGGCGGCCGGCGATCAGGATCACGGCCGCCGTGACCAGTGCGACGAGCGGTTCGAGCCAGTGCGGTTCGGCGAACCAGCGCGTCAGCGCCTCGCCGGCGGTGGCCCAGACCTGCTCGTGCTGCCCGGCTGACACGCCCAGAGCCGTCGGCACCTGCTGCAGGGCGATGACCACGGCGATGCCCGCGGTGAAGCCCTCGAGCAGCGAGGTGGGCAGCATCTGCACGTAGCGTCCGATGCGGGCGAAGGCGACGACCAGCAGCATCACGCCGGCCATCAGTCCGACGGTCAGCACTCCGCCGACGCCGTGCTGGTGCACGATCGGCAGCAGCACCACGGTCATCGCGCCGGTGGGGCCGGTGACCTGCAGGTTGCTGCCGCCGAAGACCGCGGCGATGATGCCGGCGATGATGGCGGTCGTCATGCCCGCGGCGGCGCCGACGCCCGAGGCGACGCCGAAGGCGAGTGCGAGGGGCAGGGCGACGACGGCGACGGTCGCGCCCGCCAACAGGTCGGTGCCCGGGCTGCGCCGAGCGTCGGCGAGATCCTGCGGGCCGGGCAGCAGCGAGCGGATGCGATGGCCGAACCCGGCTTGAGCGTTCATGATGTTCCCCGTCTCACAGGGCCGTCGCATCAGTGCGCGGCGACGCTGCAGAAATCGTACAACACGTACATGTTTCTTTGGCGCGTCGTATACGTCGGCAGGGGAAGGCCTCGGTGAAGCGTCGAATGCGTGAACGAGCGGGAGGAATGTTGCAGGTCTGGACATCGCGTGCTATATGACGTATGCTGAACCTCTGCGCTCGACGGTGTCTTCTTCATGCCCGCATATGGCGGTGGGCAGGTGGTGTGTCATATTGCGGTCACATTGCACTCGATCCACGTCGGCCGCGGGTACAGATTGTACCCCCGGTCGAGGTGTCGCATCGGTGTGGATGCTGGCGAGTCGCGGTCGAAGTCAATGAAACGACAAGCCCCACCAGGCTTTATTGGAGGAATCCCTTGGCTGCTGCGCGCAACGCATCCAACACCACCGTCAACTCTCAGGGCCGCAATTACAAGCGCCTCTCCTTCGCCAAAATCACCGAGCCGATCAACGTTCCCGATCTGCTCGCCCTGCAGACCGAGAGCTTCGACTGGCTGATCGGCAACGAGGGCTGGAAGAAGCGTCTGGCCGACGATCAGTCCGCGGGGCGTCACGACGTGCCCGTCAAGAGCGGTCTCGACGCGGTCTTCGAAGAGATCTCGCCCATCGAGGACAATCTCGAGAAGATGCACCTCAGCTTCGCCAATCCCACGCTCGAGCCGGTGCGCTACAGCATCGACGAGTGCAAGGAGCGCGGCAAGACATACGAGGCCCCGCTCTACGTCGAGGCCGAGTTCATGAACTACGAGACCGGTGAGATCAAGACGCAGACGGTCTTCATGGGCAACTTCCCGATGATGACCCGCAAGGGCACCTTCATCGTCAACGGCTCGGAGCGCGTCGTCGTCTCGCAGCTGGTGCGTTCGCCCGGTGTGTACTTCGAGCGCCAGTTCGAGAAGAACTCCGACAAAGAGGTCTTCTCGGCGCGTGTGATCCCGAGCCGTGGTGCGTGGCTCGAGTTCGAGGTCGACAAGCGCGATCAGGTCGGGGTGCGCATCGACCGCAAGCGCAAGCAGTCGGTCACGGTGTTCCTCAAGGCCCTGGGCCTGACCGCCGAAGACATCCAGGCCGAGTTCGCCGGCTACGACTCGATTCTCTCGACGCTCGAGAAAGACACCATCGCCACCAAAGACGAGGCGCTGCGTGACATCTACCGCAAACTTCGCCCGGGCGAGCAGGTCGCTGCCGAGGCGGCCCGCGCTCTGCTCGACAACTTCTACTTCAACGACAAGCGCTACGACCTCGCCAAGGTGGGTCGCTACAAGATCGACCGCAAGCTCGGCATCGAGGCGCCGATCCAGCAGTCGGTGCTGACCGTCGAAGACATCGTCAAGACCATCAAGTACCTCGTCGCGCTGCACGCCGGCGAGGCCACGGTCGAGGGTGTGCGCGAGGGCAATGAGGTCGAGATCCCCGTCGACGTCGATGACATCGACCACTTCGGCAACCGTCGCATCCGCGCCGTCGGCGAGCTCATCCAGAACCAGGTGCGCACCGGCCTCAGCCGCATGGAGCGCGTCGTTCGCGAGCGCATGACCACGCAGGACGCCGAGGCGATCACGCCGCAGACCCTGATCAACGTGCGCCCCGTCGTCGCCGCGATCAAGGAGTTCTTCGGAACCAGCCAGCTGTCGCAGTTCATGGACCAGAACAACCCCCTGGCCGGGGTCACGCACAAGCGTCGTCTCTCGGCTCTGGGCCCCGGTGGTCTGTCGCGCGAGCGCGCCGGCGTCGAGGTGCGAGACGTGCACCCCTCGCACTACGGCCGCATGTGCCCCATCGAGACTCCTGAAGGCCCGAACATCGGTCTGATCGGATCGATGGCGACCTTCGCCCGCATCAACTCGTTCGGGTTCATCGAGACCCCGTACCGCAAGGTCGAGAACGGTCGCCTGACCGACCAGATCGACTACCTCACCGCATCCGACGAAGACGAGTTCGTGGTCGCCCAGGCCAACGCCAACGTCGACGACCAGGGCAACTTCATCAGCGACCGCGTGCTGGTGCGACTCAAGGGCGGCGACGTCGAGCTGGTGCCGGCCGATCAGGTCGACTACATCGACGTCTCGCCGCGCCAGATGGTCTCGGTCGGCACGTCGCTGATCCCGTTCCTCGAGCACGACGACGCGCACCGCGCCCTCATGGGCGCGAACATGCAGCGCCAGGCGGTGCCGCTGCTGCGCAGCGACAGCCCGCTGGTCGGCACCGGCATGGAGGCCTACACCGCAGTCGACTCCGGTGACGTCATCACCGCCGATCACGGCGGCGTCGTCACCGAGGTCTCGGCCGACCTGATCGTCGTCGAGAACGACGAGGGTGAGATCAGCAGCTACCCGACGCGCAAGTTCGATCGCGCCAACCAGGGCACCTGCTTCAACAACCGCGTGCTGGTTCGCGAAGGCGACCGCGTCGAGGCCGGCCAGGTCATCGCCGACGGCCCCGCCACACAGGGCGGTGAGCTCGCGCTCGGCAAGAACCTGCTGGTCGCGTTCATGCCGTGGGAGGGTCTGAACTACGAGGATGCGATCATCCTCAACCAGAACCTGGTCAAGAACGACACGCTGACCTCGATCCACATCGAGGAGTACGACGTTGACGCCCGTGACACCAAGCTCGGCAAAGAAGAGATCACTCGCGACCTGCCGAACGTCTCGCAGGACATGCTCGCCGATCTCGACGAGCGCGGCATCATCCGCATCGGCGCCGAGGTTCGCCCCGGCGACATCCTCGTCGGCAAGGTCACGCCGAAGGGCGAGACCGAGCTCAGCGCCGAAGAGCGCCTGTTGCGCGCCATCTTCAACGAGAAGAGCCGTGAGGTTCGCGACACCTCGCTGAAGGTGCCGCACGGCGAGCGGGGCACCGTCATCGGCGTTCGTCTGTTCGACGCCGAAGAGGGCGACGACGAGCTCGGCAACGGCGTGAACCAGCGCGTGGTCGTGTACATCGCTCAGAAGCGCAAGATCACCGAGGGCGACAAGCTCTCGGGCCGTCACGGCAACAAGGGCGTCATCTCGAAGATCGTGCCCGCCGAAGACATGCCCTTCCTGCCCGACGGCACGCCGGTCGACATCATCCTCAACCCGCTGGGCGTGCCCGGCCGAATGAACTTCGGCCAGGTGCTCGAGCTCCACCTCGGGTGGGCGGCCAAGCAGGGCTGGAAGGTCGACGACAACGCCGAGTGGGCCAAGGAGCTCCCGGAGCGCGCCCGTCAGGCCGAGCCGAACACGAAGGTCGCCACGCCGGTCTTCGACGGTGCGTCCGAAGACGAGATCTCGGGTCTGCTCGACTCGACGCTGCCCAACCGCGATGGCGATCGTCTGATCGACCACAACGGCAAGGTGCAGCTGTTCGACGGTCGTTCCGGTGAGCCCTTCCCCGACCCGGTGTCGGTGGGCTACATGTACATCCTGAAGCTGCACCACCTGGTCGATGACAAGATTCACGCGCGTTCGACCGGCCCGTACTCGATGATCACGCAGCAGCCGCTGGGCGGTAAGGCCCAGTTCGGCGGCCAGCGATTCGGCGAGATGGAGGTCTGGGCGCTGTACGCCTACGGCGCCGCGCACGCGCTGCAGGAGATGCTCACGATCAAGTCCGACGATGTCACCGGCCGTGTGAAGGCGTACGAGGCCATCGTCAAGGGCGAGAACATCCAGGAGCCCGGCATTCCCGAGTCGTTCAAGGTGCTCATCAAAGAGATGCAGTCACTGTGCCTGAACGTTGAGGTGCTGAACTCGGCCGGTCAGGCCGTCAGCCTGCGCGACAGCGAGGATGACGCGTACAACGCCGTCGAAGAGCTCGGCATCAACATCTCGAAGCAGTTCGAGAACGGCCCGATCGACGAGATCTGACCCGGCTGATCAACAGACACACAGAGACTTCCAGAAAGAGAGACAAAGTGCTCGAGACTACGACTTTCGATGAGCTGAAGATCGGCCTGGCCACCGCAGACGACATTCGTCACTGGTCACACGGCGAGGTCAAGAAGCCCGAGACCATCAACTACCGCACGCTGAAGCCTGAGAAAGACGGCCTCTTCTGCGAGAAGATCTTCGGCCCGACCAAAGACTACGAATGCGCCTGTGGCAAGTACAAGCGCATTCGATACAAGGGCGTCGTGTGCGAGCGATGCGGTGTCGAGGTCACGAAGAGCTCGGTGCGCCGTGAGCGCATGGGGCACATCGACCTGGCAGCCCCCGTCACGCACATCTGGTACTTCAAGGGCGTGCCCTCACGCCTCGGCTACCTGCTCGACATGGCTCCGAAAGACCTCGAGAAGGTCATCTACTTCGCCGCCTACATGATCATCTCGATCGACGAAGAGGGCCGCCACGACGATCAGGCCACTCTTGAGGCCGAGCTTCGCCTCGAGGCTCAGGAGCTCGAACAGGCCCGTGAGTCCGAGATCGCCGAGCGCATGAAGCAGCTCGAGACCGACCTCGCCGCCCAGGAGGAGTCGGGCGCGAAGGCCGACGCCAAGCGCCGCACACGCGACGCCGGAGAGAAAGACATCGCCCGCATCCGCAAGTCGTTCGACGAGCAGATCGCGCGACTCGACCAGACGTGGGAGGTCTTCCGAAATCTCAAGGTCGGTCAGCTTCTTCCCGAAGACGCCGTGTACCACGAGCTCGAAGACCGCTTCGGCGAGTACTTCGAGGGGCACATGGGCGCCGAGGCGATCCAGCGCCGTCTGCAGGACTTCGACCTCGAGTCCGAGGCCGAGAGCCTGCGCCTGCAGATCGAAGAGGGCCGCGGCCAGAAGAAGATCCGCGCCATCAAGCGGCTCAAAGTGGTCAGCTCGTTCCTGCACACCGGCACCTCGCCCGCATCGATGGTGCTCGACGTCGTACCGGTGATCCCACCGGAGCTGCGCCCGATGGTGCAGCTCGACGGCGGACGCTTCGCGACCTCCGACCTCAACGACCTCTACCGTCGTGTGATCAACCGCAACAACCGTCTGCGCCGTCTGCTCGACCTCGGTGCTCCCGAGATCATCGTCAACAACGAGAAGCGCATGCTGCAAGAGGCGGTCGACGCGCTGTTCGACAACGGCCGTCGTGGTCGTCCCGTCACCGGCACGGGCAACCGCGCGCTCAAGTCTCTGAGCGACATGCTCAAGGGCAAGCAGGGCCGCTTCCGTCAGAACCTGCTGGGCAAGCGCGTCGACTACTCGGGCCGTTCGGTCATCGTGGTCGGCCCGCAGCTCAAGCTGCACCAGTGCGGTCTGCCGAAAGAGATGGCGCTCGAGCTGTTCAAGCCGTTCGTCATCAAGCGTCTGATCGAGCTGGGCTACGCGCAGAACATCAAGGCGGCCAAGCGCAAGGTGGAGCGTTCGAACCCCGACGTCTGGGATGTTCTCGAAGAGATCATCAAAGACCGTCCCGTGCTGCTCAACCGCGCACCCACGCTGCACCGTCTGGGCATCCAGGCCTTCGAGCCGCTTCTCGTCGAGGGCAAGGCCATCCAGCTGCACCCGCTCGTCTGCTCGGCCTTCAACGCCGACTTCGACGGCGACCAGATGGCCGTGCACCTGCCGCTGAGCGTCGAGGCGCAGGCCGAGGCCCGCATCCTGATGCTCTCGAGCAACAACATCCTCAAGCCGTCGGACGGCCGCCCGGTCACCCTGCCCTCACAGGACATGGTCATCGGTCTGTTCACGCTGACCGACCACATCGAGGGCGCTGCCGGCGAGGGCCGCTACTACTCGTCGATCTCAGAGGCCATCCTGGCCCGCGACCTCGGCGACCTCGACCTGCACGCCAAGGTGCACATCCGTCTCGAGAACATCGCGTTCGAGCCGGGCAAGGAGCCCGAGGGCTTCGAGTCCGACAAGCCGTTCCTGCTCGAGACCACGCTGGGTCGTGCGATCTTCAACGAGCTGCTGCCTGACGACTACCCCTACTTCGAGGCACAGGCGGGCAAGGGCGAGCTGGCGCAGATCGTCACGAACCTCGCCGAGCGCTACCCGAAGGTGGTCGTCGCCGAGACCCTTGACAAGATCAAGGATGCCGGCTTCCACTGGGCGGCGCGTTCGGGCGTCACCGTCGCGCTGAGCGACGTGGTGACTCCGGCCGAGAAGCCGAAGATCATCGCCCAGTACGAGAAGAAGGCGACCGAGGTGCAGGAGCAGTTCGATCTGGGTCTGACGACCGAGACCGAGCGTCGCGCCGACCTGATCAAAGTGTGGACAGAGGCGACCGACAAGGTGGCCGACGCGATGAAGGCCTCGTTCCCGCGCGAGAACAACATCAACCGCATGGTCACCTCGGGCGCTCGAGGCAACTGGCTGCAGATTCGAAACATCGCCGGCATCCGTGGTCTGGTGAACGACGCGAAGGGCGACATCTACCCCCGCCCGATTCTCTCGAGCTACCGCGAAGGACTCTCGAACCTCGAGTACTTCATCGCCACGCACGGTGCTCGAAAGGGCCTCGCCGACACTGCTCTGCGAACTGCCGACTCGGGCTACCTGACTCGTCGTCTGGTCGACGTCGCACAGGACGTCATCATCCGCGAGGCTGACTGCGGCACGAAGAAGGGCATCGACGTCACCATCGCGAACGACGTCGACGGCACGCTGGTGCGCGACGAGAACGTCGAGAACTCGGTGTACTCGCGCACGCTGGCGGCGGATGCCGTGGCGGCTGACGGAACTGTGGTCGCCAAGCGCGGCGCTGACGTCGGCGACGTGCTGATCGACGAGCTGATTGAGGCCGGCATCACGCAGGTCAAGGTTCGCTCGGTGCTGACTTGCGAGTCTGCGGTCGGCGTCTGCCAGGCCTGCTACGGCCGTTCGTTGGCCACCGGCAAGCTTGCCGACATCGGCGAGGCCGTGGGCATCATCGCGGCCCAGTCGATCGGTGAGCCCGGTACGCAGCTGACCATGCGCACCTTCCACACCGGCGGTTCGGCTTCGGCCGACGACATCACCCAGGGCCTTCCCCGCGTCACTGAGCTCTTCGAGGCGCGCACCCCGAAGAACTCGTCGCCGATCTCAGAGGCCGACGGCCGTGTGCACATCGAAGACACCGAGAAGGGGCGTCGCGTCATCGTGACTCCCGACAATGGTGACGACGAGTTCGTGTACCCGGTGCTGAAGCGCGCGAACCTGCTGGTCGAAGAGGGGCAGCACGTCTCGCTCGGCGAGCAGCTGCAGTCCGGTTCGCTCGACCCCAAGGAGGTGCTGCGCGTCAGCGGCATCCGTGCCGTTCAGCGTCTGCTGGTCGAAGGGGTGCAGGGCGTCTACCGTTCACAGGGCGTGCCGATCCACGACAAGCACATCGAGGTCATCGTGCGGCAGATGCTGCGCAAGGTCACCGTCGTCGAGCACGGCGCCACCGACTTCCTGCCCGGTGAGGTTGTCGACGTCGATGCGTACAACAAGGTCAACCGCCAGACGGTCGTCGAGAAGAAGAAGCCGGCAACCGGTCGTCGTGAGGTCATGGGCATCACGAAGGCCTCGCTGGCCACCGACTCGTGGCTGTCGGCGGCATCCTTCCAGGAGACGACCCGCGTGCTCACACAGGCCGCGCTCGACGGCAAGGCCGACCCGCTGGTCGGTCTGAAAGAGAACGTGATCATCGGCAAGCTGATCCCGGCCGGCACCGGCCTGGGCGTCTACCGAGACGTCAAGGTCGAGCCGACCGAAGAGGCCCGTGCCGAGCGCTACCCGAATCGTCTGTTCAACGACTCGGTCGACTTCAGCCAGGGCGACCTTGGCTTCACCGATCTCGAAGACTTCGGAAACTTCGAGCCCGGAACGTACAACTAAGTCGGTCGCACGAACTCGCTGATCAGCAGCTCCGAAGAGGGCCGCGTGCAGGTCTCTGCACGCGGCCCTCTTCGTCTGCCGTCTGCAGGCGCTCAGCCGTCATCTGCCGACACCCGCACCGCTGTCCGGCGCCGCAGGAACTCGGTACTACGCTGGAGAAGGTCATGACCAAGAAGGAACAGAGCACACCAGCCGAGGCACCCTGGCGGGAGCCCTCGAACCAGACTGATGTTCAGCGAGACGGGACGCAGCGGCCCGCTGCTCCCGCGCAGTCTGCTCCCTCGAAAGCTCAGCAGCCGGCCCAGACCGCAGTGGAACACGTGACAAAGTCTTCGGTTCGGCGCGCCCAACGGCCGACAGGCGCGCCCGCTGCAGTGCCGACTGCAGCGCCAGAGCCTGCATCTGCGTCTGCAGCAGCACCGCCACGTCGACAAGGAATCGAACCGCAGCATTGGCGCCCCGCGCCGGTGAAGAGTTGCCCCGAGCCACCTGCTCCGCGCACGCCGCGGACTGGGAACACACCGCGGGCAGGGAGCACGCCGGTGCGTCCGACGCTGCCAGTAGCGCAGGCGGCGCAGGCGGTGCCGGCGAGGCAGAAACCGGTTCCAGTTCCCGCGCCAGCTCCTCTCGCGCCAGCCCCACCCGCGCCAGCCCCACCGGTGTCAGCACCTCCGAAGCCGACCCCGCCGACGTCTCGCGTTTCGGCCCGGCCTGTGGCCCGGCCCGCTGCCCGACCCCCTGCAGGGCGACGCCTCGGCGCCCTTGACGGACTCCGCGCGATCGCAGTGCTCGCCGTCATCGTCTATCACCTCAACGTCGCATGGCTGCCGGGCGGCTACCTCGGTGTCGACGTCTTCTTCGTGCTCAGCGGCTTTCTCATCACCTCGGGCCTCGTTCGCGACCACGACGACCGAGGCGGCATCAGACTGGGCCGATTCTGGCTGCGCCGCTTTCGACGGCTGATCCCGGCGCTCTGGACGATGGTGCTCGTCTGCACGGCGGCGCTCGCCCTGTTTCCGCCAGATCTGCGCGCCGCGCTGGGCCGGCAGCTGCTCGGCGCGTTCACGTACACCTCGAACTGGCTGTCGATCGCGGCTCACGACTCGTACTTCGCCAAAGACACCCCGCTCGCCTTCGTGCATCTCTGGTCGCTGGCCATCGAAGAGCAGTTCTACCTGGTCTGGCCGCTGCTGCTCTTCGCGGTGCTCGCGCTGCGCCGAGCCGGCCGTGTGGGCATCGCCCTCGTGCTCGCCATCGCCTCGGGGCTCGGCATGGCGGTCATGTACGTGCCCGGCGCCGATCCGAGCCCGGTCTATTTCGGCACGCTGACCCATCTCTTCGGGCTGATGCTCGGCGCCGGCCTCGCCTTCGCGCGGCCCCTCTACAGCGCGGGCGGGCTCGGGCAGATCGCCCCGAGGCACCCGCTGACTGCGGGTGTCGTCAATCTCGTCGCACTCGGGTCGCTTGCCGTGCTCGGCGTCGCGTTCGCCCTGCTCGGCGACCAGCTCCCGTTCACCTATCAGGGCGGCATCTTCCTGGTCTCGGCACTGGTCGTGGTCATCATCGCAACGCTCGGCGACCAGCGATCGGTCGTCACCAAGGTGCTGCAGACGCAGCCGTTCCGCCTGATCGGCCGTCTCTCGTACGGCATGTACCTGTGGCACTGGCCGGTCATCATCATGGTGCGTCACCTCGTCGGCGGGCAGGGCCAGCCCCTGCCGACCGCGCTGGTCATCGTGCTCAGCCTCGGCCTGACGATGCTGGCGAGCTGGCTCAGCTACCGCTTCATCGAGCAGCCGATTCTTCGGCTCGGCTTTCGGCAGACCCTCAAGCTCGTGCACACCCGCCTGGTCGTGGCCGGAGGGATGCGTCGGCACGTCATCCCGATCGGTGCGGCCGCGGCCGTCAGCGTGCTCTGCATCGTCTCACTGGTCAGCGCACCCGATCGGTCGTCGGCCCAGCAGTACGTCGAGACCGGGGCGGAGTACGCCAACATGGCCTCGGCGAAGGCACCGGCGATCGATCCTCACGGAGCCCCTCCGGCCGAGCCGCTCTTCCCGTCGACGCAGCCCATCGCACAGATCCACGGCACCGACATGATCGCCGCCGGAGACTCGGTCATGCTCGCCAGCGCACGCCAGATCAGCCAGAGCTACCCGGGCATCCTCATCGACGCGCAGGTCGCGCGGCAGAGCGGCGACACCTTCCGCGCCGCCCGCCAGCTGCTCGCCGACAACCGCGACCGCCGTGTGCTCGTCGTGCACGCCGGCACCAACGGCGGCATCGACGCCGACGCTCTCGAAGACCTCGTGACCTGGTGCGGCCCGAACCGACGCATCGTGCTGGTCGACATCTTCGCGGCGCGCAGCTGGGAGCAGCCCGGCAACGCGACGCTGGAGTCGATCGCCGCACAGCATCCGCAGACGGTCGCCGTGGCTCACTGGCACGCCGCCGTCCAGGATCACGTCGACGAGCTGGCCGGCGATCAGATCCATCCGGGGGATGCCGCCGCGGGCCGGTATGTCGCATCGGTGACGGATGCGCTGGGCCGGCTGGGTGTGACCGTCGTCGGCTGATCGGGGCGGGCTGCGTCTACGCGTCGGCCTGCGCGGTCGCGATGCGTCGAGGGTCGCAAGGTGGGATACTGGAGAGCGGCGCACTCTCGGTGCCGCACCACAGCCGCGAGTAAGGGGAAGAATGAGCAAGGGCAAACTGCCGAAGAAGGTCTATGAGTCAGAGCTGCGTCGCCTGCAGGCCGAGCTCGTGAACCTGCAGCAGTGGGTGAAGACGACCGGAGCACGCGTGCTGATCATCTTCGAAGGGCGTGACGCCGCCGGCAAGGGGTCGGCGATCAAGCGCATCACCGAATACCTCAACCCGCGCTCTGCTCGCGTCGTGGCTCTGCCCGCCCCGAGCGAGCGCGAGCAGACCCAGTGGTACTTCCAGCGATACATCGAGCATCTGCCGGCCGCCGGCGAGATCGTGCTCTTCGATCGGTCGTGGTACAACCGTGCCGGTGTCGAGCGGGTGATGGGGTTCTGCTCGTCTGAGGAGTACCGTCGCTTTCTGCACCAGACGCCGATCTTCGAGCGACTGCTCGTCGAAGACGGCATCCTGCTCTTCAAGTACTGGTTCTCGGTCAGCGACGTGGAGCAGGAGAAGCGCTTCCGCTCACGCCTCAACGACCCGATGCGCCGCTGGAAGCTCTCTGACATGGATCTGCAGTCGATCACTCGGTGGGAGGACTACTCTCGGGCCAAAGACGAGATGTTCGTGCACACCGATATCCCCGAGGCGCACTGGTACACGGTCGAGAGCGAAGACAAGAAGCGCTCTCGACTGAATGTGATCCACCATCTGCTCAGCTCGATTCCGTACACGGTGCAGGAGCCGAAGCAGATCGTGATTCCCGAGCGACCTGAGCGAGCGGGGTATGAACGGCCCCCGCGCGAAGAGAACATCTATGTTCCCGACTTCGCGCAGACGCTCGTCGACCAGACCGAGAACGAGTCTGCGGGCAAGAAACACACCGGCAAAGACAAATGATCGACATTTGACGCGCCTAGGGTGTATTGACTAAGCTCAGTCGATGGCGCATTAGTGGTGTGCCAAGAGAGTTCAGATGTTCGCGCGGGTCAGCAGTGAATGCCGGACTCGCCGCATCGTGAAGATGTCGACTCGACAGAGTTTGCGCCGCAGTGCGCGTCAGACGTAGAGAGCAACGAAACAAGGAGAAGTTGTGCCAACAATTCAGCAGTTGGTTCGCAAGGGGCGCAAGCCGAAGGTGACCAAGACCAAGGCCCCGGCCCTGAAGTCGAACCCGCAGCAGCGCGGCGTGTGCACTCGTGTGTACACGACCACCCCGAAGAAGCCGAACTCGGCGCTGCGCAAGGTCGCACGTGTCAAGCTCAGCAACGGCATCGAGGTCACCGCGTACATTCCGGGTGAAGGCCACAACCTCCAGGAGCACTCGATGGTGCTCGTCCGCGGCGGTCGTGTGAAAGACCTCCCCGGCGTCCGTTACAAGATCGTCCGCGGTGCGCTCGACACCCAGGCCGTCAAAGACCGTCAGCAGGCCCGTAGCCGCTACGGAGCGAAGAGAGAGAAGAAGTAATGCCACGTAAGGGTCCCGCTCCCAAACGTCCCGTCGTCGCCGATCCGGTGTACGGCGCTCCCGTCGTCACGCAGCTGGTCAATAAGATCCTGCTCGACGGCAAGAAGGGTCTGGCTGAGAACATCGTCTACGCAGCTCTCGAGGGCACGCGTGAGAAGAACGGCGAAGATCCGGTCGCGACGCTGAAGAAGGCGCTCGACAACGTGCGCCCCACGCTTGAGGTTCGCTCGCGCCGCGTCGGCGGCTCGACCTACCAGGTGCCGGTCGAGGTCAAGCCTCACCGCGCCAACACGCTGGCTCTGCGCTGGCTGGTGACCTATGCTCGCCTGCGTCGCGAGAAGACGATCACCGAGCGTCTCACCAATGAGATCCTCGATGCCTCGAACGGTCTCGGTGCCGCGGTCAAGCGCCGCGAAGACACTCACAAGATGGCCGAGTCGAACAAGGCCTTCGCGCACTACCGCTGGTGACCATGGCTGTCGGCGGCTGAGGCCTCAGCCCTCAGCCGCCGACAGGTCATTGCTCTCGACAAAACACACACATAACACACACTAACGCGGAAGGAACCATCGTGGCGCTCGAAGTGCTCACGGATCTCAAGAAGGTTCGCAACATCGGCATCATGGCTCACATCGATGCCGGTAAGACCACCACCACGGAACGCATCCTGTACTACACCGGTATCACCCACAAGATCGGTGAGACCCACGATGGTGCTTCTCAGATGGACTGGATGGATCAGGAGCAGGAGCGCGGCATCACCATCACGTCTGCCGCGACGACGTGCTTCTGGCACAACGACCAGATCAACATCATCGACACTCCCGGACACGTCGACTTCACCGTCGAGGTCGAGCGTTCGCTGCGCGTGCTCGATGGCGCCGTCGCCGTCTTCGACGGCAAAGAGGGCGTCGAGCCCCAGTCAGAGACCGTGTGGCGTCAGGCCGACAAGTACGACGTGCCGCGCATCTGCTTCGTCAACAAGATGGACAAGCTCGGCGCTGACTTCTACTACACCGTGCAGACCATCAAAGACCGCCTCGGTGCGCGTCCGCTCGTCATCCAGCTGCCCATCGGCGCTGAGAGCACCTTCGAGGGCGTCGTCGACCTGGTCGAGAACCGCGCACTCACCTGGCGCGGCGACGTCGAGCTCGGCACGCACTACGAGATCGAAGAGATCCCGGACGACCTCAAAGAGAAGGCCGCCAAGTATCGCGAAGAGCTGGTCGAGGCCGTTGCCGAGACCGACGACGCGCTGCTCGAGAAGTTCCTCGGCGGCGAGGAGCTCACCATCCCTGAGATCAAGGCCGGCATCCGCAAGCTGACGATCTCGAGTCAGGCCTACCCGGTGCTCGCCGGCTCGGCGTTCAAGAACAAGGGTGTGCAGCCCATGCTCGACGCGGTGGTCGACTACCTGCCGTCGCCCCTCGACGTGCCCGACATGGTCGGTTACGTTCCGGGCCACGAAGACGAGCAGATCACCCGCAAGCCTGACGCGTCGGAACCGTTCGCAGCACTGGCGTTCAAAGTGGTGGCGCACCCGTTCTACGGTCGCCTCACCTACATCCGCGTGTACTCGGGTCATGCCAAGTCGGGCGAGCAGGTGCTCAACTCGACCAAGGGTCGCAAGGAGCGCATCGGCAAGCTCTTCCAGATGCACGCCAACAAAGAGAACCCGGTCGAAGAGATCACCGCCGGTCACATCTACGCGGCCATCGGTCTGAAAGACACCACGACCGGTGACACGCTGAGCGACCTCCACAACCCGGTCGTCCTCGAGTCGATGACCTTCCCCGACCCGGTCATCTTCGTGGCCATCGAGCCCAAGACCAAGGCCGACCAGGAGAAGCTCGGCATCGCGATTCAGAAGCTCGCCGAAGAAGACCCGACCTTCAAGGTCAGCCTCAACCCCGAGACCGGTCAGACAGAGATCGGCGGCATGGGCGAGCTGCACCTCGACATTCTGGTCGATCGCATGAAGCGCGAGTTCAAGGTCGAGGCGAACGTGGGCAAGCCCCAGGTCGCCTACCGCGAGACGATTCGCAAGACTGTCGAGAAGTACGACTACACCCACAAGAAGCAGACCGGCGGTTCGGGCCAGTTCGCCAAGGTGCAGATCAAACTCGAGCCCATGGAGGTCGAGGGCGACAACACGTACGAGTTCGTGAACGCCGTCACCGGTGGTCGCGTGCCTCGCGAGTACATCCCGTCCGTCGACGCGGGCATCCAGGATGCCATGGCGTCGGGCATCATCGCCGGTTACCCGGTGGTCGGTGTCAAGGCCTCGCTGCTCGACGGCCAGTACCACGACGTCGACTCATCTGAGATGGCGTTCAAGATCGCTGGTTCGATGGCGTTCCGCGAGGCGGCGAAGCTGGCCAAGCCGGTTCTGCTCGAGCCCGTCATGGCCGTCGAGGTGCGTACTCCTGAGGAGTACATGGGCGACGTCATCGGCGACCTGAACTCGCGTCGTGGTCAGATCCAGTCGATGGAAGACGCCACCGGCGTCAAGGTCATCAAGGCGAATGTTCCGCTCTCTGAGATGTTCGGCTACGTCGGCGACCTGCGGTCGAAGACCCAGGGTCGCGCGATGTACTCGATGCAGTTCGAGACGTATGCTGAGGTGCCTCGCGCCGTGGCAGACGAGATCGTCCAGAAGTCGAAGGGCGAATAAAGCTTGGGGTCTGGGGGCACGGTGCTGGTTACAGCACCGTGCCGTAGGCTGTAAGATAGGTAAGTACGCAAGAATCAAATCGTAGGTAACTCTCCGAGACAGAATCGGGTTGAGCCAACTACATGAGAGTCCTGAGGAGGACCCACAGTGGCGAAGGCAAAGTTCGAACGGACAAAGCCCCACGTCAACATTGGCACGCTTGGTCACGTCGACCATGGTAAGACCACGTTGACGGCGGCGATCACCAAGGTGCTGCACGATAAGTACCCCGATCTCAACCCGTTCACCCCATTCGATCAGATCGACAACGCTCCTGAAGAGCGCCAGCGCGGCATCACGATCAACATCTCGCACGTCGAGTACCAGACTGAGAAGCGTCACTACGCACACGTTGACGCCCCCGGCCACGCTGACTACATCAAGAACATGATCACCGGTGCTGCTCAGATGGACGGCGCGATCCTCGTGGTCGCCGCCACCGACGGCCCCATGCCCCAGACTCGCGAGCACGTGCTGCTCGCTCGCCAGGTGGGCGTGCCGTCGATCCTGGTCGCTCTGAACAAGACCGATATGGTCGACGACGAAGAGATCCTCGAGCTCGTTGAAGAAGAGGTCCGCGACCTCCTCGAGAGCCAGGACTACGATCGTGACGCTCCCGTCGTGCGCGTCTCGGCGCTGAAGGCGCTCGAGGGCGACGAGAAGTGGGCTGCCACTGTGGCCGACCTCATGGACAAAGTTGACGAGTACATCCCGGATCCGGTGCGCGACACCGAGAAGCCGTTCCTGATGCCGATCGAGGACGTCTTCACGATCACCGGTCGTGGCACCGTCGTCACCGGCCGTGTTGAGCGTGGCATCATCCACATCAACGAGGACGTCGAGATCGTCGGCATCCAGGAGGTCACTCAGAAGACCACCGTCACCGGCATCGAGATGTTCCGCAAGCTGCTCGACGAGGGTCGTGCAGGTGAGAACGTCGGTCTGCTGCTCCGCGGCACCAAGCGCGAGGACGTCGAGCGCGGCCAGGTTGTGGCCAAGCCCGGCTCGGTCACCCCGCACAAGGAGTTCTCGGGCAGCGCCTACATCCTGACCAAGGATGAGGGCGGCCGTCACAACCCGTTCTACTCGAACTACCGTCCGCAGTTCTACTTCCGCACCACCGACGTCACCGGCGTCATCACGCTGCCTGAGGGCACCGAGATGGTCATGCCCGGTGACACCACCGACATGCAGGTCGATCTGATCCAGCCTGTTGCCATGGAAGAGGGCCTGCGCTTCGCCATCCGTGAGGGTGGACGCACCGTTGGCGCCGGCACGGTGACCAAGATCATCAAGTAGTCTTCGCAGACCGCTTGCCAGAAAGACCCCGGAGAGATCCGGGGTCTTTCTGCGTCTTCGCACGAATCTGTAGAGTTGTCTGCAGTGGGCCGTTACTGGTGAGGCCCAGAATGAGAAAGGGGTCTGCAATGGGACTTGAAGATCTGGTCAACAAGGCGAAGAGCGCGGCCGAGAACGCCGCAGGTCAGGCCGGCGGGCTGGCCGAGCAGGCCAGGCAGGCGCTGCAGAGTGACAAGGCCGAAGAGATCTCGGACTCCGTGCTCGACAAGGCCGCCGATCTTGCGAACAAGGTCACCGGTGACAAGTTCTCGGATCAGGTGCAGCAGGCACGCGACGCGGCAGACAAAGCTATCGGCAACGAGTGATCTGCCGACGCTGAACGTCGGTCAGGCCTGACCGACCTCTCTGCAGAGGTACAGGCACGCGTCATCCCAATGGCACAGACGCAGGAGGCGGGAGCCCGAGTCGATCGGGCTCCCGCCTCCTGCGTCTGCTGCACTCTTCACGCGGTGGGCGCACTTGCGGCCCAGTCTCGGCGTGAGCGTCGCTCGGTGCCTCAGGCGAGCTGTGCGCGGGCATCCTTGATGTTGAGCACGACGCGGCCGGTGATCTTTCCCGTGCGCATCTCGTCGAACACGTCATTGATCTCGCTGAGCGGCCGCTCGGTCGCGATCGTGTGCACCTTGTCTCGGGCGGCGAAGTCAAGAGCGTTGGCCAGATCGAGACGGGTTCCGACGATCGAACCGCGCAGCGTGATGCCGCGCAGCACAGTGTCGAAGATGTTGACCGGGAAGTCGCCGACGGGCAGACCGTTGATCGCGACGGTGCCACCGCGACCGACGATGTGCATCGCCTGCTCGAATGCGATGTTGCTCGGCGCAGTGACGAGCACGCCCTCAGTGCCACCGAGCTCGTTCTGCAGCACCTCGACTGGGTCCTGCTCACGAGCATTGACCGTGATCGAGGCGCCGAGGTCTTTCGCCAGCTTGAGCTTCTCATCGGCGACGTCGACTGCAGCGACGTTGAATCCCATCGCGACTGCGTACTGCACGGCGAGGTGCCCCAGCCCGCCGATGCCGCTGATCGTCACCCAGTCACCCGCTTTGGCGTCCGTCGACTTCAGGCCGCGATAGACGGTCACGCCGGCGCAGAGAATCGGCGCGATCTCGATCGGATCGACCCCGTCTGGGATCTTGCCGACATAGCGCGAGTCGACCACCATGTACTCGGCGAAGCTGCCGGGAACCGCATAGCCGCCGTTGACGACCTTGGGGCACAGGTTCTCGTCGCCGGCCAGGCAGTACCTGCACTCGCCGCAGGCGCTCCAGAGCCATGCGTTGCCCACGCGGTCGCCGACTTTGACGTTCGTGACGTCGGGGCCCACCGAGACGACTGTGCCGTGGCCCTCGTGGCCGGGAATGAGCGGGAGGTTTGGCTTGACCGGCCAGTCGCCTTCGACGGCGTGCAGGTCGGTGTGGCAGACGCCCGTGTAGTCGACTTTGACCAGGGCCTGGTACTGACCGGGTTCGGGAATCGGCACCTCTTCGATGCTGAGACGGTCTCCGAAGTTGTGTTGAACGGCAGCGAGCATGGTGTCGGACATGTGTGGCTCCTTCGTCTGTGGGTGTCGTCGCCCCGCGGGAGGCGTCGCTCTCTCGTGGTGAACCACAAGATTCGGCCAGCCTATGAACGGCCTCGCTGATGTGGCAAGCGAAACGTCTGATGATATTCTTTGGCTTGTGACCGTCCAGAATCCCTCAACTTCAGATACGCTCGAACAGAGCGCGCTCAGCCCGTACGATGCCATTCTGCTGCTCTCGTACGGCGGCCCCAACAAACAGGAGGACGTCCTCCCGTTTCTGCGCGACGTGGTCTCTGGCAAGAACATCCCAGACGCACGACTCGAAGTCGTCGGCGAGCACTACCGCCTGTTCGGCGGGCGCAGCCCGATCAACGGCGAGAACCTCAGACTGATCGCCGACCTGCGCGCCGCACTCGACCGCCGAGCCGTCGACACTCCGATCCTCTTCGGCAACCGTCACTGGAACCCCTACACGGTCGACACGCTGCGCACTGCCATCGCCTACGGCGCCCGTCGCATCCTGGTGATCATCACCGCGGCATACATCTCGTACTCGGGCTCGCGCCAGTACCGTGAGCACCTCGCCGAGACGCTCACCGCGCTCGAGGCCGAGACGGGCGTACGACTCGACGTCGACATCCTGCGTGCGTTCTACAACGATCAGGCGTTCATCGAAGCCAACGTCAACGCCGTGCGTGAGGCCGCGAGCGAGCTGCCTGCAGGCCAGCCGCTGCACATCGCGTATGTGACACACAGCATCCCAGAGACGATGAACGAGGCCAGCGGCGCCACCGGGCCGACCTATCTCGAGCAGCACCAGCTGGTCGCCGCGGAGGTCACCCGAGCCGTCGAAGGCGAGCTGGGCGACCGTCTGCTCGGCACCTCGCTGTCGTTCTGCTCGCGCTCGGGCAGCCCGCACCAGCCATGGCTCGCCCCTGATATCAACGACCGTCTCGACGAACTCAAGGCGCAGGGCGTGCGCAACGTCGTCATCGCGCCCATCGGGTTCATCGCCGATCACATGGAGGTCGTCTTCGACCTTGACACCGAGGCCTCGGCGCATGCCGACGAGATCGGCCTCGAGGTGCGTCGCGCGACGACGGCCGGCCATCGCCCCGAGTTCGTCGAGGGCCTCGCCGAGCTGGTGCTCGAGCGGGCCGCGCTCGAACGCGGCGAAGGCAGCCGACGTCCTGTGATCGGTCTGCACCCCGTGGCGCCGGATGTCGCGCCCCCGAACAGCTGCCGCCAGCGTGCCGGTGTGGTCACCGGGCTGCCCGTGGTCGCAGGCGTCGAAGACTGACACGACCTGACTGCAGGCCGCCCGCGCATGCTCGACGACCTGGCGCATCCGGCGCACCCGGTGGTCGGCACGACGACCGATCGCACATAGAGCACACACCCACGAGGCACAGAGCGAAAGAGGCACTGAGAACGATGACTGCAGACAATGCGAACTCCAGCACGACGAACGACGTCACGCCCAAGGTGGAGCGCCCGAACGTGGCGAAGCCCGAGAGCTTCGCGCAGAAGGCCGAGCGCATCAACTCGACCGTGACCTACACGCAGTGGGCGGTGTTCACCGTCGACGAGCCGTTCTCTGAGGATGCTGCGGAGCGTGCGGTCGCGGCTCGTGAGACGGTGGCCGCTCTCGAAGAGATCGAGGGACTGACCGTTCGCGGATTCTACGACGTCGCCGGATACCGTGCAGAGGCCGACCTCATGTGCTGGTGGTATGCAGAGAGCCCCGAGACGGTGCAGCTCGCCTACCATCGCTTTCTCACCACTCCGCTGGGGCAGCACCTGTCGCCGTGCTGGTCGAACGTGGCGGTGCACCGTCAGGCGGAGTTCAACCCGCGGCACATTCCGGCGTTCCTGGCGGGGGAGCAGCCCCGCGACTACCTCTGCGTGTACCCGTTCGTGCGTTCGTACGAGTGGTACCTTCTGCCCGACGAGGAGCGTTCGACGATTCTGCGCGAGCACGGACAGTACGCGGTCGAGTACCCCGACGTGCGTGCGAACACCATCGCTTCGTTCGGGCTCGGCGACTACGAGTGGATTCTGGCGTTCGAGGCAGATGAGCTGCACCGCATCGTCGATCTGATGCGTCACATGCGCGGCACGAAGGCCCGCCTGCACGTGCGCGAAGAGACCCCGTTCTTCACGGGGCCCCGTGTCGAGCTCGAACAGTGGGCGGGGCTGGTGGCCACGGGTCGCTGAGGGCGACACGCCTGCGCGCTGGAGCGATGGGCGAAGCGGGGAGCTTCGCTGCGACGCCAGCGGGCGCCCTCCAGGGGGACCATCACCCGGGCGACACGCCCGGGTTGCTTAATAGCCCACCCCTGTGGCAAACTTGTTCAGTTCCAGAAATTCCGCGTTCGCGCGGATCACTGCCAGTATGTGTCGAATCTGAGATTCGGCCGCTTGCAGCAGAACACGTCGGTACGAACCCTGCGTCCAGTCGTGAACAACGGCAGTGATGCGGTTCTTACCGCCGAGACCTCACAACACGTCAAGAGTGCGGGTGCCTGCGCGCCCGGACATCGGCAGTGCTGAGGGAGTTCACACAGGCAGTGAACGCAGCTTTGACAGAAGAACAGTGGTGCGTGAATGAGCGAGAGCTCACAAGCGTCCTGACGGGAGTCAAGGCGTCAGACAGACACAGACGTGTCAGCGAGACGTCAAGACCTCGGAAGCAATGTCGGCACAATTGCCGAAACGATGAAGGCAGTATTGCCTGGAATGAAGATGGGAGTCAGCGATGGCGGGACAGAAGATCCGCATTCGACTGAAGTCGTATGACCACGAGGTGATCGATTCCTCTGCACGCAAGATCGTCGACACGGTGACCCGTGCCGGTGCGACAGTGGTCGGCCCGGTGCCGCTCCCCACTGAGAAGAACGTGATCGCTGTGATCCGTTCGCCGCACAAGTACAAGGACAGCCGTGAGCACTTCGAGAAGCGCACCCACAAGCGCCTGATCGACATCGTCGATCCGACGCCCAAGGCTGTCGACTCGCTGATGCGTCTCGACCTTCCTGCTGACGTGAACATCGAGATCAAGCTCTGAGGAACACGAGAGAATGACTACTGAAACCAAGACCCGCAAGGGCCTGCTGGGCATCAAGCTCGGCATGACCCAGGTGTGGGACGAGGAGAACAACCTCGTGCCCGTCACCGTCGTCGAGGCCACGACCAACGTCGTGACCCAGATCCGCGACGCAGAGCGCGACGGCTACCAGGCCGTGCAGATCGCCTACGGGCAGATCGACCCGCGCAAGGTCAACAAGCCCGCTGGCGGTCACTTCGCCAAAGCCGGCGTGACCCCGCGTCGCCACCTCGTCGAGGTGCGCACCAACGACACCGATCAGTACAGCATCGGTCAGGAGCTCACCGTCGAGCAGTTCGAGGCCGGCCAGAAGGTCGACGTCATCGGCACCAGCAAGGGCAAGGGCCTGGCAGGTGTGATGAAACTGCACAACTTCCGTGGCGACAACGCATCGCACGGTGCGCACCGCAACCACCGCAAGCCGGGTTCGATCGGTGAGGCCTCGACGCCGTCGCGCGTCTACAAGGGCCTCAAGATGGCAGGCCGCATGGGTGCCGAGCGCGTGAGCGTTCAGAACCTCAAGGTGCAGGCCATCGACGCCGAGAAGAACCTGCTGCTCATCAAGGGCGCAATCCCCGGCCCCAAGGGCCAGGTCGTGTTCGTCCGCAACGCTGTGAAGGGGGCCTGACCATGGCTGCCACCAAGATCGATGTGCTGACCGCCGAGGGCAAGAAGTCCGGCAGTGTCGAGCTGCCCGCCGATCTCTTCGACGTGCAGCCCAACGTGCCGCTGATCCACCAGGTCGTCGTCGCACAGCTGGCCGCCGCCCGTCAGGGCACCGCCAAGACGAAGAACCGTGGCGAGGTCTCCGGCGCAGGCCGCAAGCCGTTCAAGCAGAAGGGCACCGGTAACGCCCGTCAGGGTTCGATCCGTGCACCGCACATGACCGGCGGTGGCATCGTCCACGGGCCGGTGCCGCGCGACTACACCCAGCGCACCCCCAAGAAGATGATCGCGGCAGCTCTGCGCGGTTCGCTCAGCGACCGTGCTCGTAACGGCCGCGTGCACGTGATCACCGACGTCGTCTCAGGCGAGACCCCGTCGACGAAGGCCGCGAAGGCTGTGCTCGCACAGTTCGCCGCCGACGCAAACATCCTGCTCGTCGTCGACCGCACTGACGAGCTCACGATCAAGAGCGTGCGCAACCTGCAGAACGTGAACAGCCTCGACGCCGGCCAGCTCAACGCCTATGACGTGCTGGTCGCTGACGACATCGTCTTCACCAAGCAGGCCTTCGAGCAGTTCGTCGGCCGCGCCGCCCAGAAAGGTGATGCAGAATGACTGAGCTCAACAAGCACACGCACGACGTGGTGATCAAACCCATCGTCTCTGAGAAGAGCTACAACCTCATCGACCAGGGCAAGTACACCTTCGAGGTCGCTCCTGACGCCAACAAGACTGAGATCAAGCAGGCCATCGAGGCCATCTTCAACGTCGAGGTCGATCAGGTCCGCACCCTCAACCGTCAGGGCAAGACCCGTCGCACCCGCACCGGAACCGGCAAGCGCAAAGACACCAAGCGTGCCATCGTGTCGCTGAAGTCGGGTTCCATCGACATCTTCTCGGCAGCGAACTAGGTCGGGGAAAGGCTAAGAATCATGGCTATTCGCAAGTACAAGCCCACGACCCCGGGTCGTCGCGGTTCATCGGTGGCTGACTTCGCCGAGATCACCCGCTCGACGCCTGAGAAGTCGCTGCTGCGCCCCCTGTCGAAGACCGGTGGTCGTAACTCGACCGGTCGCATCACCACGCGTCACCACGGTGGCGGTCATAAGCGCCAGTACCGCGTGATCGACTTCCGTCGTGCCGACAAAGACGGCGTCGTGGCCAAGGTCGCTCACATCGAGTACGACCCCAACCGCACCGCACGCATCGCACTGCTGCACTTCATCGACGGAACCAAGCGCTACATCCTGGCACCGAACAAGGTCAAGCAGGGCGACGTCATCGAGTCTGGCGCGAGCGCCGACATCAAGCCCGGCAATAACCTGCCGCTCAAGAACATCCCGACCGGTACCGTGGTGCACGCCATCGAGCTGCGCCCGGGCGGCGGCGCCAAGCTGGCCCGTTCGGCCGGTTCGAGTGTTCGTCTGGTCGCGAAAGACGGCGCCTACGCGCAGCTGCGTCTGCCGAGCGGTGAGATCCGCAACGTCGATGCCCGCTGCCGCGCCACGATCGGCGAGGTCGGCAACGCCGAGCAGTCGAACATCAACTGGGGCAAGGCAGGGCGCAACCGCTGGAAGGGCATCCGCCCGACGGTTCGTGGTGTCGTGATGAACCCGGTCGACCACCCGCACGGTGGTGGCGAGGGCCGCACATCGGGTGGTCGTCACCCGGTCAGCCCGTGGGGTCAGCCAGAAGGCCGCACCCGCAAGCCGAACAAAGCCAGCGACAAGCTCATCGTGCGTCGTCGCCCGTCGAGCAAGAAGCGCAAGTAGGAGATAGACAAGAATGCCACGCAGTCTGAAAAAGGGCCCCTTCATTGACGAGCACCTGCTTCGCAAAGTTCTCGCTCAGAACGAGGCCGGCACGAAGAATGTGATCAAGACCTGGTCACGCCGTTCGCTGATCATCCCGGCGTTCCTCGGCCACACGATCGCCGTTCACGACGGTCGCAAGCACGTCCCGGTGTTCATCACCGAGGCGCAGGTCGGCCACAAGCTCGGCGAATTCGCGCCGACGCGCACCTTCCGCGGTCACGAGAAGGACGACAAGAAGGGCCGTCGACGCTGAGGCGTCGGCAGCTCCTGAAAGAGAGGTCATGATGGTAGAAGCAAGCGCGCGTCTGCGTCATATCCGTGTTACGCCTCAGAAGGCCCGTCGCGTCGTCAACCTGGTTCGCGGCAAGCAGGTCAACGAGGCTCTGGGAATTCTGAAGTTCGCCCCGCAGGGTGCTTCGGAGCCGGTCTACAAGCTCGTCGCGTCGGCTGTCGCCAACGCTCGAGTCAAGGCTGAGGCTTCGAACAGCTCCCTCGACGAAGACGAGCTCTACATCGCCGAGGCGTATGTCGACGAGGGCCCGACCCTCAAGCGCATCCGTCCCCGCGCTCAGGGGCGTGCCTACCGGGTGCTGAAGCGCACGAGCCACATCACTGTGGTCGTCGCCACGCCTGAAGAGGCGGCTGGGGCAACCGAGGCATCAGCGAAGAAGGAGAGCAACTGATGGGTCAGAAAGTCAACCCTTACGGCTTCCGTCTGGGCATCACCACTGACCATGTGTCACGGTGGTTCTCCGACTCGAACAAGCCGGGGCAGCGTTACAAAGACTATGTCGCCGAGGACGTCAAGATCCGTCACTTCCTGACGGAGAATCTCGACCGCGCCGGCATCGCGAAGATCAACCTGGAGCGCACCAAAGACCGTGTGCGTGTGGACATCCACACTGCACGTCCGGGCATCGTCATCGGTCGCCGCGGCGCCGAGGCGGAGCGCATCCGCGGTGATCTCGAGAAGCTCACCGGCAAGCAGATCCAGCTGAACATCCTCGAGGTCAAGAACCCCGAGGCCTCGGCTCAGCTGGTCGCGCAGGGCGTCGCCGAGCAGCTCGCTGCTCGTGTCGCCTTCCGTCGTGCCATGCGCAAGGGTCTGCAGGGCGCCATGCGCGCAGGCGCCAAGGGCGTTCGCATCCAGGTGGCCGGCCGTCTGGGCGGCGCTGAGATGAGCCGTTCCGAGTTCTACCGCGAGGGTCGTGTGCCGCTGCACACGCTGCGCGCGAACATCGACTACGGCTTCTACGAGGCACGTACCACCTTCGGCCGCATCGGCGTGAAGGTCTGGATTTATAAAGGCGAGATCACCGATCGTGAGCTGGCGAGCCTCGAGGCTTCGCGTCCCAGCCGCGGTGATCGTTCCCGCCGAGCCCCTCGCGGCCAGCACGGCCAGCAGAAGGATGCTCCGGTGGCAGCAGGAGCGGAGGCGTAGAACATGCTCATCCCACGTAAGGTCAAGTACCGCAAGCAGCACCACCCGAAGCGCTCAGGGCGTTCGAAGGGTGGCAACGAGCTGGCATTCGGCGAATACGGCGTTCAGGCCCTCGGCCCCGCCTACATCACCAACCGTCAGATCGAGGCCGCTCGTATCGCCATGACGCGTTACATCAAGCGTGGTGGCAAGGTCTGGATCAACATCTTCCCGGACCGCCCGCTGTCGCAGAAGCCGATCGGCACCCGAATGGGTTCCGGTAAGGGTTCGCCCGAGTTCTGGGTCGCGAACATCAAGCCCGGACGCGTGCTCTTCGAGCTGAGCGGCGTGAGCGACGAGATCGCTCGCGAGGCGCTCACTCGTGCCATCTACAAACTTCCAGTCAAGGCGCGCATCATCAAGCGCGAGGAGGGTGACGCATAATGCCGATCGGATCCAAAGACCTCGCCGTCGACAAGCTCGAGACGCTCGAAGAGGCTGCCCTGGCAGCCGAGCTGAAGAAGGCCAAGGAAGAGCTGTTCAATCTGCGCTTCCAGTCGGCCACCGGCCAGCTCGCTTCGGGTTCGCGCGTTCGCGCCGTGAAGCGCGACATCGCACGCATCTACACCATCATCCGTGAGCGCGAGCTCGGCATCCGCCAGCAGCCCGCCCCGGCTCCGACTGAGAAGGCGACCAAGGCGAAGGCCAAGGCGTCGAAGAAGTCCGCCAAGACTGACGAGGAGGCTCAGGCATGAGCGAGAACAAGCAGGAGTCGCCTGTCGCCGAGGAGCGCGGGTACCGCAAGAGCCGTCGCGGCTACGTGGTGAGCGACAAGGGCGATAAGACCATCACCGTGGTCGTCGAGGATCGCGTCAAGCACGCCCTCTACGGCAAGGTCATGCGCAAGTCGTCGAAGGTTCGCGTGCACGACGAAGAGAACGCCGCTGGTGTGGGCGACCTCGTTCGCATCGACGAGACCCGTCCGCTGTCCGCCACCAAGCGCTGGCGCCTGGTTGAGATTCTGGAGAAGGCCAAGTAGGCCTGAACCTACCCAAGGAGAATTCACATGATTCAGAACGAATCGCGACTGAAGGTTGCCGATAACACCGGCGCCAAGGAGTTGCTGACGATTCGTGTGCTGGGCGGCTCGAACCGTCGGTATGCAGGTCTCGGCGACACCATCGTGGCGACCGTCAAGGATGCGATCCCCGGCGGCGGTGTGAAGAAGGGTGAGGTCGTCAAGGCCGTCATCGTTCGCACTGTCAAAGAGACGCGACGTCCCGACGGCTCGTACATCAAGTTCGACGAGAACGCCGCAGTGCTCCTCAAGGGCGACGGCGAACCTCGTGGCACGCGCATCTTCGGCCCGGTGGGGCGCGAACTGCGCGACAAGAAGTTCATGAAGATCGTTTCACTGGCACCGGAGGTGATTTGAGATGGCGAAGATTCGCAAGGGAGACCTCGTCGAGGTGATCTCGGGCGCGAGCCAGGATCGCGGCGGTGACCGAGGCAAGCAGGGAACTGTTCTGCGCGTCATTCCCGAGACTGACCGCGTCGTCGTCGAAGGCGTGAACATCGTGAAGCGCCACGTGCGCGCCGGTGTGAACGGCGAGCAGGGCGGCATCAAGGAGTTCGAGGCTCCGATTCACGTCTCGAACGTCGCGATCGTCGATCCCGAGACCAAGAAGCCGACCCGCGTCGGCTTCCGGGTCGAAGAAGTTGAGACCAATGGCGTGAAGAGCACTGTTCGTGTTCGCTATGCCAAGAAGTCGGGTAAGGACATCTGATGACTGAGACTGCAGAGACCACCACGGTCGACAAGGTGACCCCTCGCCTCAAGGTCAAGTACCGCGAAGAGATCATCCCGGCTCTTGAGAAGGAGTTCGGCTTCACGAACCTTCACCAGGTTCCGAAGATCGTCAAGGTCGTCGTGAACACGGGTGTCGGTGAGGCTGCCCGTGATGGCAAGCTCATCGAGGGTGCTGTGCACGACCTCGCGGCCATCACCGGTCAGAAGCCGCACGTCAACCACGCTCGCAAGTCGATCGCTCAGTTCAAGCTGCGCGAGGGCCAGGCCATCGGTGCGCACGTCACGCTTCGCGGCGACCGCGCCTGGGAGTTCCTGGATCGTCTGATCAGCCTGTCGCTGCCCCGTATCCGCGATTTCCGCGGTCTCAGCGATCGTCAGTTCGACGGCAACGGCAACTACACCTTCGGTCTGACCGAGCAGTCGGTCTTCCACGAGGTGGACCAGGATCAGACCGATCACGTTCGTGGTTTCGACATCACGATCGTGACGTCGGCTGAGAACGACGAACAGGGCCGCTCGCTGCTGCGTGCTCTGGGCTTCCCCTTCAAGACCAAGACCACCAAGTAACACCGATTGCCGAAGGTCCCCGCTCCGTGTACGGGGCGGGGAAACCTGGCGAGAACAGGAAACACTGCACATGACAATGTCAGACCCCGTTGCCGACCTGCTGACGCGGATCCGCAACGCGAACAACGCGCACATCGAGCGCGTCGCGCTGCCTTCCAGCAAGCTGAAGCGCAGCGTCGCCGAGATCCTCAAGCGCGAGGGCTATGTCGGCGAGGTCAGCGAGGAGCCCGCTCGCGTGGGCAAGACGCTCACCATCGATCTGAAGTACGGCTCTGATCGCCAGCGTGCGATCGAGGGCATCAAGCGAGTCTCCAAGCCCGGTCTGCGCGTCTACGCGAAGTCGACCGAGCTGCCCAAGGTCCTCGGCGGCCTCGGCATCGCGATTCTGTCCACCTCCTCGGGTCTGCTGACTGACCGCGAGGCCAAGGCGAAGGGCGTGGGTGGGGAAGTCCTCGCCTACGTGTGGTGATCGAACATGTCACGTATCGGTAAGCTTCCCATTGAGATCCCGGCAGGCGTCGAGGTCAAGATCGACGGCCAGCACGTCGCCGTGAAGGGCCCGAAGGGCCAGCTCGAGCTGTCGCTCCCGAAGCCGATCACGGCTTCGGTCGACGGCAGCCAGGTCATCGTCGCCCGTCCGGACGAAGAGCGCGAGTCGCGTTCACTGCACGGCTTGAGCCGCACGCTGATCCATAACAACATCATCGGCGTCACCGAGGGCTACTCGAAGAGCCTGGAGATCGTCGGCACCGGTTACCGCGCAGTCGCCAAGGGCAGCTCGGTGGAGTTCTCGCTCGGCTACTCGCACACCATCGTGGTCGCTCCGCCAGAGGGCATCTCGTTTGAGGTCGAGGGCCAGAACAAGGTCATCGTCAAGGGCATTGACAAGCAGTCGGTCGGCGAGACCGCGGCGAAGCTGCGTAAGCTGCGCCTGCCCGAGCCGTACAAGGGCAAGGGCGTGCGATACGAAGGCGAGCACGTGCGGCGCAAGGCTGGAAAGGCTGGTAAGTAATCATGGCTTCACGGAACAAGAGCAGGCAGGCAGCGCGTCAGCGTCGTCATGTCCGAGTGCGCAAGCACCTGAGCGGTACCGCTCAGCGGCCCCGTCTCGTGGTGAACCGCTCGGCCCGCCACGTCTTCGTGCAGGTCGTCGACGACACCCGCGGCGTGACCGTGGCGAGTGCCTCGACTCTCGAGGCCGATCTGCGCGCCTTCGAGGGCGACAAGACGGCGAAGGCCAAGAAGGTCGGTCAGCTCGTCGCTGACCGTGCCAAGGCCGCCGGCGTCGAGGCGGTCGTCTTCGACCGCGGCGGCAACCAGTACGCCGGTCGAGTCGCAGCAGTCGCTGACGGCGCACGCGAAGGTGGGCTGACACTGTGAGCGAACAGACGAAGACCGAAGCATCAAAGGAGCAGCAGGTGAGCGCAACCTCAGCTGAAGGCCAGGGCAAGAGCCAGCAGGTCACCGATCCCAACGAGCGCGAGCGTCGCCACGGATCGCGTGAGCGCCAGCCCGGTCGTGACCGCGGCGATCGCGGCGGTCGCGACAAGGAGAGCCCGTTCCTCGAGCGCGTCGTCACCATCAACCGCGTGTCGAAGGTCGTCAAGGGCGGCCGTCGCTTCAGCTTCACGGCGCTGGTCGTCGTGGGCGATGGCGACGGACTCGTCGGTGTCGGCTACGGAAAGGCGAAAGAGGTTCCCGCCGCGATCGCCAAGGGTGTTGAAGAGGCCAAGCGCAACTTCTTCCGCGTGCCGCGCATCCTGAAGTCGATTCCGCACCCCGTCCAGGGCGAGGACTCAGCCGGTGTCGTCCTGCTGCGTCCGGCATCAGCCGGTACCGGTGTTATCGCCGGTGGCCCGGTGCGTGCCGTGCTTGAGTGCGCTGGTGTGCACGACGTGCTCAGCAAGTCGCTGGGATCATCGAACACGATCAACATCGTGCGCGCCACAGTGGCCGCACTGAAGCAGCTCGAAGAGCCCCAGGCCGTGGCGGCACGTCGTGGTCTGCCTCTCGACGAGGTCGCACCCGCGGCGCTGCTCAAGGCTGACGAGAAGGTGAGTGAGTGATGGCGAGCCAGCTGAAGGTCACCCAGGTCAAGAGCAAGTACGGGGCAAAGCCCGAGCAGCGCGACACGCTTCGCTCACTCGGCCTGCGCCGCATCGGTCAGACAGTCATCAAGGATGACAACCAGGTGAACCGTGGGTATGTCAACACGGTTCGTCATCTGGTCAAGGTTGAGGAGATTTGAGCATGGCTGACAAGAAAGCGCCTCAGGAAGAGGAGAAGGTGAGCCTGCTCAAGGTTCATCACCTTCGCCCCGCTCCTGGTGCCAAGAAGGATCGCACCCGCGTTGGTCGTGGTGAGGCGTCGAAGGGCAAGACCGCCGGCCGCGGCACCAAGGGCACCAAAGCCCGTTACCAGGTGCGTCCCGGCTTCGAGGGCGGGCAGATGCCGCTGCACATGCGCACCCCGAAGCTGCGCGGCTTCAAGAACCCGGCTCGCGTCGAGTACCAGGTCGTGAACCTGGTTCGCCTCGCGGCGCTCTACCCCGAGGGTGGCCAGGTCACCGTCGACGATCTCGTCGCAAAGGGCGCCGTGCGCGCCGGCGAGCCCGTCAAGGTGCTGGGAACCGGCGAGATCACCGTCAAGCTCGATGTTCGAGTGGACAAGATCTCAGCCTCGGCAAGCGAGAAGATTCTTGCTGCCGGCGGTTCGGTAGAGTAGTAAAGAATGTGCCGTCTCTCGGCCGTGACACATGTCACGGCCGAGATTCGTCTCAACTTGACAGGAGCCTGAGGTTTGTCGAACGCCGTCGTCCGTATCTTGAAGACGCCTGATCTTCGAAAGAAGATCGGTTTCACGTTATTCATCGTGCTGCTGTTCCGCTTGGGCTCTTTCGTCCCCACTCCCTACGTCGACTACAGCGCTGTCAAGCAGTGCATCAACCAGACGTCGCAGACCTCGGGTCTGTACGAACTCGTGAACCTGTTCAGCGGCGGTGCGCTGCTCCAGCTCTCCGTGTTCGCGATGGGCATCATGCCCTATATCACCGCATCGATCATCGTGCAGCTGCTGCGCGTGGTCATTCCTCGCTTTGAAGAGCTGCACAAAGAAGGCGAGTCCGGCCGCGCGAAGATGACGCAGTACACCCGCTATCTGGCGCTCGGTCTCGGCCTGCTCCAGGCCACCACGCTGGTCACCGTCGCGCGCACCGGGGCGCTCTACGGCACGGCCTGCAGCGAGTCGCTCATCGTGAACGACCAGTGGTACACCATCGTGCTCATGGTGCTGACCATGACCGCCGGCACCGGCCTGATCATGTGGTTCGGCGAGCTCATCACCGAGCGCGGTATCGGCAACGGCATGTCGCTGCTGATCTTCACCTCGATCGCCGCACAGTTCCCCAGCCAGATGGGCGCCATCTGGAACGGCAACGGCGGCCCCCGAAACTTCGTCTTCGTGATGATCCTCGCTCTGGTGCTCGTCGTGGCAGTCGTCTTCGTCGAGCAGTCGCAGCGCCGCATTCCGGTGCAGTACGCCAAGCGCGTCGTGGGACGTCGCACCTACGGCGGCAACACGACCTATATCCCGATCAAGGTGAACATGGCCGGCGTCGTGCCCGTCATCTTCGCCTCGTCGCTGCTCTACCTGCCGGCGCTGATCGCCCAGTTCAACCAGGGAGACGGCTCGCAGGAACCCCCGGCCTGGGTGCAGTTCATCTCGAACTACCTCACCCGTGGCGACCACCCGCTCTACATGGCGCTCTACTTCCTGCTGATCGTGGGCTTCACCTACTTCTACGTGGCCATCACGTTCAACCCGGAAGAGCAGGCCGAGAATCTGAAGAAGTACGGCGGGTTCATCCCCGGCATCCGCGCCGGCCGCCCGACCGCTGACTTCCTGAACTATGTGCTGAGCCGCATCACGTTCCCGGGGTCGATCTACCTCGGCATCGTTGCGCTGCTGCCGCTGATCGTGTTGGGCGGACTGGGCGTCGGCCAGAACTTCGCCTTCGGCGGCACGTCGATCCTGATCATCGTCGGCGTCGGTCTTGAGACGGTCAAGCAGATAAACTCGCAACTGCAACAACGTCACTACGAAGGGCTACTCAAATGAGCAAACGACTGCTTCTCATCGGTCCGCCAGGAGCCGGCAAGGGCACGCAGGCGGCACGCCTCACCAAGAGTCTGGGCGTTCCGGCCATCTCCACGGGAGACATCTTTCGTGAGAATGTGAAGAACCAGACCGAGCTGGGCAAAGAGGCGAAGCGTTACATGGACGCAGGTGAGTACGTTCCCGACTCGCTGACGAACGCGCTGGTGCGTTCGCGCCTCAACGAGGCCGACGCAGCCGAGGGCTTCCTGCTCGACGGCTACCCCCGCACGGCCGAGCAGGTCAAAGAGCTCGATGACATCCTCGGTGACGCAGGCACGGCCCTCGACGCGGTCGTGCTCATCGAAGCCGATCAGAATGAGCTCGTCGACCGGCTGCACAAGCGCGCCGTCGAACAGGGCCGCTCGGATGACACCGCAGACGTCATCCGTCATCGCCTCGAGATCTACGCCCAGCAGACGGCTCCGCTGATCGACACCTACCGCGAGCGTGGCCTGCTGGTGACGGTCGACGGACTCGGTGCCGTCGACGAGATCACTGATCGCATTCTCGCCGGTCTCGGCGCAGAGTGATGTTCCGTCGGCCCACTTTCGACTACAAGACCCCGCAGCAGCTCCTGCAGCTGCGAGACGCGGCCATGGCGACCCGCCACGTGCTCGACGAGGTTGCGAAAGAGATTCAGCCCGGGGCGACGACGCGGCATCTCGACGACGTCGCGATGCGCACGCTCGCGTCCGACGGCGCCACGGCCAACTTTGCGCTCGAAGAGGATTACGTCGACGCGATCTGCGTCTCGGTCAACGAGCAGATCGTCCACGGCATCCCCGGTGACCGCGTCATCGAGCCCGGTGACCTGGTCTCGGTGGACGCCGGCGCACTCCTGAACGGATGGAACGGAGATTCGGCAGTCACCGTGCTCGTTCCCGGGGGAGACCCCGAGGTGAGCGCGCGGCGGGCGGAACTCAGCCGCGTCACCGAGCAGTCGATGTGGGCCGGCGCAGCCGCCCTGGCCTCGGCCAAGCATGTGAACCAAGTTGGCACGGCGGTCGAGGATTACATCCTCAGCCAGGGCGACTACGGCATTCTGCGCGAGTACATCGGGCACGGAATCGGTCGTGAAATGCACGAAGATCCGCCAGTGTTCAACTACCACATCTCGGGTCGCGGCGCGAAGGTGCAGCCGGGGCTGGTGATCTGCATCGAGCCGATGCTCACCGACGGCACTGAAGACACAGTCATCGGCCCTGACGGCTGGGCGATCTCGTCGGCTGACGGGTCTGACGGCGCGCACTGGGAGGTGCAGGTCGCGGTCACCGATCGCGGCATCTGGGCCCTGAGCTACGCAGACGGCGGCGCGGCGGCGCTGGCACCGTTCGGCGTCGTGCCCACTCCGCTGGCCTCCTGAGCCCACCCGCGACACGCCCGGTCTGTACAACAACAGAAAAAAGCCATAAGATGTTTAACTGGTGTCTTTTGGCATCGGTGTATCCACTCACGAGATCAAGGCGGTAAGGCATACATGGCGAAAAAAGACGGTGTCATCGAGATTGAAGGTTCAGTCGTCGAGGCCCTCCCCAACGCCACGTTCCGCGTCGAACTGACCAACGGGCACCTCGTGCTCGCGCACATCTCAGGCAAGATGCGTCAGCACTACATCCGCATTCTGCCCGAAGACCGCGTGGTCGTCGAGCTCAGCCCCTACGATCTCAGCCGCGGACGCATCGTCTACCGGTACAAGTAGGCCGAAGCACCACAACAAGCAGCATCGCCGGCCCGGGTCGGCACACCCCCAGTCGGAGGCTGGGGCCATGGAGTCGTCTGAGTGATCAGACGGGTTCACGGAGATGCTGCCCGACACCTCCAATGCACCATAAGGAGCAGCCGCATGGCACGTCTAGCAGGCGTCGATCTGCCTCGCGAGAAGCGCGTGGAGATCGCACTCACCTACATCTTCGGCATCGGGCGCACGAGCGCGCTCAAGATTCTGAAGGCCACCGAGATCAGCGGTGACATCCGCGTCAAGGATCTGAACGACGATCAGCTCGTCGCACTGCGCGATTTCATCGAGCACAACTACAAGACCGAGGGCGACCTTCGCCGTGAGGTCGCCGCCGACATCCGCCGCAAGGTCGAGATCGGCAGCTACCAGGGTCTCCGCCACCGCCGTGGCCTGCCCGTGCACGGTCAGCGCACCAAGACCAACGCGCGTACGCGCAAGGGTCCGAAGCGCACCGTCGCAGGCAAGAAGAAGTAGTCCACAGGATTCAGGAGACAGAGCACAATAATGGCAGCACCCAAGTCAGCCGTGGCTCGTAAGCCGCGTCGCAAAGACCGCAAGAACATCGCCGTCGGCCAGGCGCACATCAAGTCGACGTTCAACAACACCATCATCACCATCACCGACACCACCGGCGCGGTCATCGCGTGGGCGTCTGCCGGCGAGGTCGGCTACAAGGGCAGCCGCAAGTCGACGCCCTTCGCCGCACAGCAGGCGGCTGAGCACGCCGCGAAGCGCGCTCAGGATCACGGCGTCAAGAAGGTCGACGTCTTCGTGAAGGGCCCGGGATCAGGCCGTGAGACCGCGATCCGCTCGCTCCAGGCCGCAGGCCTCGAAGTCGGGTCGATCAACGACGTCACGCCGCAGACGCACAACGGGTGCCGTCCGCCGAAGCGTCGCCGGGTCTGAATCGCTGCACGTTCGCGTCACCGGCGGCGTTCGCCCTAACGTCGCCGGTTTCGTGGTCATCATCCCAAAAACCGGTCCTGGGAAGATTCCCAGAACACGCGAGTCGTCATATGGCGGTCGATTCGCCGAAAGGAAACACACGTGCTGATTGCACAGCGACCCAAACTCACTGAAGAAGTCGTCTCAGAGAACCGCTCGCGGTTCGTCATCGAGCCGCTGGAGCCGGGTTTCGGCTACACGCTCGGCAACTCCATGCGCCGCACGCTGCTCTCGTCGATTCCGGGCGCGGCCGTCACCAGCATCCGCATCGACGGCGTGCTGCACGAGTTCACCACGGTTCCCGGTGTAGTCGAAGATGTCTCAGACATCATTCTGAACATCAAGGAGCTCGTCGTCTCGAGCGACCACGATGAGCCCATCACCGCGTTCCTGCGCAAGCAGGGCGCCGGTGAGGTCACCGCTGCTGACATCACGGTGCCGGCCGGAGTCGAGGTCTACAACCCCGATCTGGTGATCGCCACTTTGAACGCGAACGCCAAGCTCGACATCGAGCTGGTCATCGAGCGCGGCCGCGGCTACGTCACGGCGCAGCAGAACCGCAGCGAGTACGCAGAGGTCGGTCAGATTCCGGTCGACTCGATCTACTCGCCGGTCATGAAGGTCACCTACCGCGTCGAGGCGACTCGTGCCGGTGAGCGCACCGACTTCGACCAGCTGGTCATCGACGTCGAGACCAAGCCCTCGATCTCGCCCCGCGACGCTGTGGCCTCGGCCGGCAGCACGCTCGTCGAGCTCTTCGGCCTCGCCCGTGACCTGAACGCCGAGTCAGAGGGCATCGAGATCGGTCCCGCACCGGCAGACGTCGTGGCTCCCACCGAGCTGTCGACGCCGATCGAAGACCTCGATCTCTCAGTGCGCTCGTACAACTGCCTGAAGCGCGAGAACATCAACTACGTCAACGAGTTGGTGGCTCTGAGCGAGCAGCAGCTCATGAACATCCGAAACATCGGTCAGAAATCCGTCGACGAGGTCAAGGACAAGCTCGAAGAGCTCGGCCTCTCGCTGAAGGATGCAGTGCCCGGCTTCGACGGCGCCCATTTCTACACGGGCTTCGAAGACGACACGCAGGCCTGACCACATTTATAACTTTCTGACCGAAGAAGGAGACCACAATCATGCCGAAGCCCGCTAAAGGCCCGCGTCTCGGAGGCAGCCCCGCACATGAGCGGCTCATGCTCGCGAACCTGTCGATGCAGCTGTTCGAGCACAAGGCCATCACGACCACTGAGACCCGTGCCAAGCGTCTGCGTCCGTTCGCCGAGCGTCTGGTGACGTTCGCCAAGCGCGGCGACCTGAAGTCGCGTCGCAAGGTGCTCGCGATCATTCGCGACAAGTCTGTCGTGCACGAGCTCTTCACCGAGATCGCGCCGCAGGTCGCCGACCGTGAGGGTGGCTACACGCGCATCATCAAACTCGGTTACCGCAAGGGCGACAATGCGCCGCTGGCTCGCATCGAGCTGGTGCTCGAGCCCGTCGTCAAGAAGAGCCGCGGCGGCAAGCACGCTGCTGACGAGGCCGTCGAGGTCGCAGCAGACGTCGACGAGCAGATCAAAGAAGAGACCGTCGCCGTTGAGCCCGACACCCAGGTGCAGGGCTCCGAGTCGCAGATCGAGGCCGAGGCTCAGGCTGAGGCCGAGGTCGCCGAGGCTGCAGAGAAGGTCGACGAGGCCATCGAGGCTGACGAGGCCGAGAAGGCCGACGACAAGTAGTCGGCCAGACTGATCTGAGAAGGCCCGTCGTTCCGGTCACCCGGTTCGGCGGGTCTTTTCGTCGCCTGAAAGCGGGCGGATGCCAGCAAGCGACGAAGGCAGGAGCATGATGAGCGATCAGAGCGACACCAGACGAGTGCGCATTGACCTCGCCTACGACGGCACCGACTTTCAGGGCTGGGCCGCGCAGCCGGGGCGGCGCACGGTGCAAGGCGTTCTCGAGGATGCCCTTGCGCTGATCCTGCGTCAGCCCGTTCGCACTGTGGTCGCTGGGCGCACCGACGCCGGAGTGCACGCGACTGGTCAGGTGGTGCACGCCGACGTGCCGCTCATCGCCCTCGAACAGCTCGCTCGCACCGATCGCTCGAAGCGGCGCACTCGTGCGCTGCAGACCCAGCACGAGCACGACGAACCGCTGCCGACACGATCGGCACGGGTGCTCTGCTCCCGTCTGCGCAGTGTGCTCGGCCGGGTGCCTGATCTGCTGATTCGCAGCGTTCGGCCGGCGGCACAGGGCTTCGACGCCCGGTTCTCGCCCATGTGGCGCAGGTACGAGTACCGCGTGAGCGACGAGTGGGGCACGCGCGACCCCCTGCTTCGACGACACGTGCTCGCCTGGCCGCAGCGCGTCGACGTCGCGCGCATGAACCGTGCCGCGCACACTCTGCTGGGGCTGCACGACTGGGCCGCCTACTGCCGCCCTCGTGCGGGTGCGACGACTATTCGCGAGCTGCAGCGCTTCAGCTGGAGGCGAGAACCGGCCATCGCGCCTGCCATGACATCTGCAGTGACGGCGGGCGGCATCCTCGTCGCAACTGTGCAGGCAGACGCCTTCTGTCATCACATGGTGCGCTGCCTCGTCGGGGCGACGCTCGCCGTCGGCGGGGGAGACCTCGAGATCGACGACCTGGTGCGTCTGCGCGACGAAGGCAGCCGCGGCACCGAATACAAGATGGTGCCGGGTCACGGGCTGGTGCTCGCCGAGGTCGGATATCCGTCTGACGCTGATCTCGCGACGCGGGCCGAACAGACTCGGGCCCGCCGAGATGGGATGCATCCTGGCGGGCCCGAGTCGTTCAGCGACTGAGGGCGCTCAGCAGCAGCGCGCTCCCGGGTTGGCGTCTTGGTCGCGGGCCTGCTCGCGCCAGAACTCGCGCTCGCGCATCACCGGCTCGTCGGGGTGCATGCGCCGATGATGCGCGACGTAGTCGTCGTAGGCGTTTGCTCCGAGCATGCCGCGCAGCAGACGGCGGATGCCGCACAGCCCGGTGAGCACGGCATGCGTGGTGAGCCTGGTCGCGCTGGTCATCCGCTGACGTGCACTTTCAGCTTCTCCGGGGAGACCTGCTCCCACTCGTGGTCGAGGTCGCGCTCTTCGCGTGACGCGATCAGCCCGGCAGGGGCGTAGGTCTCACTGGCGACAGGCGCCGGTTCGGTGGTCGGCAGACCGTTGCCGCGCCAGGCCTGCACGATCTTGGCCAGCGCCGCGATGATCACGATCACGGTGAGCACGGCGAAGAGGACGGACAGTGAGCCCTGCACAGCCGTGTTGCGGATCGTGGCCTCGAAACTGGTGATCTGCGTGGTGACTTTCTCGTCGGCCACCGCGACGCCGGCGACCGTGCCCGACTCGCGCAGCTCGGCGAGCTTGCCGCGCGTCGCGAAGTGGTTCGCCCAGTAGCCGATCGTGGCGTTGGACGAGAAGATCTTGTACCACGAGCCGGTCAGCGTCACCACCAGGTCGAAGAGCAGTGGAATGCCGGTGATCCACAGGTACGTGAAGTATCTGCGGCCCTTCTTCGCGAAGATGGCGGTTGCGACGGCCAGAGCGATCGCGGCGAGCAGCTGGTTGGCCACGCCGAAGAGCGGGAAGAACGTGTTGATGCCGCCCAGCGGATCGGTCACGCCCAGGATCAGGATGTACCCCCAGCCCGCTACCATGATCGCGGTCGCCAGCCAGACGCCCGGTCGCCAGTTGTTGTCTTTGAAACGGGGCCAGAAGTTGCCGACGGCCTCTTGCAGCTGGAAGCGCGCCACGCGGGTGCCGGCGTCGACTGCAGTGAGGATGAACAGCGCCTCGAACATGATCGCGAAGTGGTACCAGAACGCCTTCAGCCCCGGGGTGATGTTGTGCATGATCTCGGCGATGCCGACTGCCAGAGTCGGAGCGCCACCGGTGCGCGAGACGATCGAGTGCTCGCCCACATCATTGGCGACCTGCTGCAGCGTGCTGCCCTCGACGTGCACACCGTTGAGCCCCAGCGAGTTCACGAACGTGGCGGCGCCTTCGACGGTGCCTCCGGTGGCCGCGGCCGAGGAGTTCATCGCGAAGTAGATGCCGCGGTCGATCGACAGCGCGGCGACGAAGGCCATCAGTGCGACGAGCGACTCCATGAGCATGCCGCCGTAGCCGATGAAGCGGGTCTGCCGCTCTTTGTGCACCATCTTCGGCGTGGTGCCCGAGGCGATCAGTGCGTGGAACCCGGAGAGGGCGCCACAGGCGATGGTCACGAACAGGAAGGGGAAGAGCGGGCCGCTGAACACCGGGCCGTCGGAGCGCGAGGCGTATTCGCTGAAGGCCGGGACGTTCAGCTCTGGTCGCACCACGATGATCGAGACGGCGAGCAGCAGAATCACGCCGATCTTCATGAAGGTCGAGAGGTAGTCGCGCGGGGTCAGCAGCAGCCAGACCGGCAGGATCGCCGCGATGAACCCGTAGATGATGATCGCCCAGGCGATTGCGATGCGATCCATGTGGAAGACGGCCTGGCCCCACTCGGTGTTCGAGACCCAGCCTCCGCCGATGATCGCGGCGAGCAGCAGGATGATGCCGATGACCGACACCTCCATGATCTTGCCCGGGCGCAGGTAGCGCAGGTAGACGCCCATGAACAGAGCGATCGGCACCGTCATGCCGACGCTGAACACGCCCCAGGCGCTCTCGCCGAGGGCGTTGACCACGACGAGCGCGAGAATGGCCACGATGATGATCATGATGGTCAGTGTGGCGATGATGGCCGCCGTGCCGCCGATGCGGCCGAGGTCTTCGCGGGCCATCTGCCCGAGTGAGCGGCCGTTGCGGCGGGTCGAGATGAAGAGCACGACGTAGTCCTGCACCGCGCCGGCGAAGATGACGCCGATGATGATCCAGAGTGTGCCGGGCAGGTAGCCCATCTGTGCGGCGAGCACCGGGCCGACCAGTGGCCCGGCGCCGGCGATCGCGGCGAAGTGGTGGCCGAAGAGCACGCGGCGGTCGGTCGCGACGTAGTCTTTGCCGTTCGCCGAGTACTCGGCCGGCGTCGCGCGGCGGTCGTCTGGTCGCAGCAGCTTGCGCTCGATGTACTTGCTGTAGAAGCGGTAGGCGATCAGGTACGAGGCCACGCCGGCGAAGACGAACCAGATGCCGTTGATGGTCTCGCCGCGGCTGACCGCCAGAATCGTCCAGCCGATGGCGCCGACCGCGGCAATCAGGATCCAGGTGATGACTTTGCCCGCAGTCCATTTCGGTTTGTCGAGCAGCTCGGGGTCTACTGCGGTGGGCGGCAACGCCGGATCCGAGACGAGCGTCGACTCGTCCCATTCCGGCGGGGGCGGCGCCGAGACGGATGCTGCGGGCAGGCCCGTCTCTCGCTCGCGGGGATGATCAGAGGGTGTGGTCGTCGACATGAGCGGCATTCTCCTTTGAATGGCTGTGCTGTCCGGTGTCGGCAAGTGTAACCAGAAGTGCTCGCGGTGCATACCCTTGTGCCAGATTGGAACAGCAGGAGCATCAGCCCGCTGTGAGCCCGCCGAGAGCCCGCCGCTTGCGCTCACCAGACTCCGCCGTCATGGGTGCAGCAGGCGTGAGCTCAGTTTTGGCTGCTCTTCGTCATAACAGGGCCGGGGTCTCTTCGGCGGCACCACAAACGCCTCGGCTGCACCGCAACTTCCTCGCAAACTGGGTGATAATGCGGAGATTTGGTGGCATGCGCGAAGATCACGGTGGGGCGAGTTGGGCGAGTGGTTGGGTGAATGGGCTGGGTGAGTGGGCTGGGTGAGTGGGTTAGGTGGATGGGCTGGGCGAGTTCTGTGAGTGGGTTTGGGGAGTGCGGTGGGCGCGGCAAGGAGCTCAGGATTGACCTGCAGGGTCAGAAGGCGCTAAGCTCGTTAGCTGGCAAGTGCGTGTGTCTGCCGGAAAACCGGCTGTCGCGCCACTGCCCGACTTGAGCCCTCCACCGTCTGTATTCACGCGACTGAGGATGCTCCGAACGTCTGGCCTGAAGGGCCCCGCATCGCGGTGGCCGACTTCGGGTGCCGGGCGCGAACGAGCGTTCGACGCAGTGAGAATCGCATCGGAGTGGGATTCACGAACACCTCAAATCGAGAGAGAGAAGCTAGTGACACGCACATACTCGCCGAAAGCCGGCGAAATCAAGCGCAACTGGGTCATCATCGACGCCACCGACGTGGTGCTCGGGCGACTGGCCAGCCACACTGCCGCGATTCTGCGCGGCAAGAACAAGCCCACCTTCGTTCCTCACCTGGACACGGGCGACTACGTCATCATCATCAACGCCGAGAAGGTCGTGCTGAGCAACGGCAAGGCCGATAAGAAGATCGCCTGGCGCCACTCGAACTACCCGGGCGGCATCAAGGGCGTCAAGTACAGCGACCTGCTGCGCGAGAACCCCGAGCGCGCCATCGAGAAGGCCGTCCGCGGCATGCTTCCCAAGAACACGTTGGGCCGTGAGCAGCTGACGAAGCTCAAGGTCTACCAGGGTGCCGAGCACCCTCACGCCGCGCAGAAGCCGGTGCCGTACACCTTCAGCCAGATCGCCCAGTGACCGGCGCCGAGAGACTTTCACAGGAGAACACCGTGGCAGAGAACACAGAAAACCTCACTTCATACAGCACCTCGACGCCTGAGGGTGCAGAGGCCGTCGAAGAGCGCGCACCGCGCAACCTCAGCGTGCCGGGCGCGGCAGTCGGCCGTCGCAAGGAGGCCATCGCGCGCGTGCGTCTGGTTCCGGGCAGCGGCGAGATCACGGTCAACGGCCGCACGCTCGACGTCTACTTCCCGAACAAGCTGCACCAGCAGCTGATCAAGGATCCGCTCACGCTGCTCGGTCTCGAGAGCGCCTATGACATCACCGCCACCATCAACGGCGGTGGCCCCTCGGGTCAGGCCGGTGCGCTGCGGCTGGCCATCGCTCGTGCTCTCAACGGCATCGACGCTGACAACAACCGTCCCGAGCTCAAGAAGGCCGGCTTCCTGAGCCGCGACGCCCGCATCAAAGAGCGCAAGAAGGCCGGTCTCAAGAAGGCCCGCAAGGCTCCTCAGTACTCGAAGCGCTAAACCGCTCGAGCTGGGAACACCATGCCTCGACTTTTCGGCACCGATGGGGTGCGAGGGCTCGCCAACCGCGACCTCACCGTCGAACTCTCGCTGCAGCTGGCTCAGGCCGCTGCGCGGGTGCTCGGCGCTGAGGCGCGGGTGGCGGGTCGTCGACCCATGGCCGTGCTCGGCCGCGACCCCCGCATCTCTGGAGAGTTCATCGGCGCTGCGGTCGCGGCGGGTCTGGCCAGCGGTGGAGTCGACGTGCATGACGCGGGCGTTCTTCCCACCCCGGCGACGGCGTTCCTCGTACAAGACCTGCACGCCGACTTCGGCGTGATGATCTCTGCATCGCACAACCCTGCACCAGATAACGGCATCAAGTTCTTCGCCAAGGGCGGCCTCAAGCTCCCCGACGAGGTCGAAGACAAGATCGAGGTCGAACTCGATCAGCCGAAGCTCGCCCCCACCGGTGCAGAAGTGGGGCGCATCTCTACGTTCGCCGACGCAGAAGACCGCTATCTGCTGCACCTGCTCGGCACCGTGCCGAACTCTCTCGGCGGCATCCGCCTCGCACTGGACTGCGCGAACGGCGCCGCAGCCGGGGTCTCGCCTCAGGCATTCGCCGACGCCGGCGCAAAACTCGTCCGGCTCATCGGCACCGACCCCAACGGTCTCAACATCAACGACGGCGTCGGCTCGACGCACCTTGAGAAGCTGAAAGACGCGGTCATCGCAGACCGCGCCCAAGTCGGCATCGCTCACGACGGTGACGCAGACCGCTGCCTGGCCGTCGACGAGAACGGCCGCATCATCGACGGCGATCAGATCATGGCCATCCTCGCGACATCGCTGCACCGCCGCGGCCAGCTGCCGGGCAACACCCTCGTCTGCACCGTGATGAGCAACCTCGGTCTGCACCTCGCCATGCAGAAGGCGGGCATCGAGGTGCGTCAGACCTCGGTGGGTGACCGGTACGTGCTCGAAGAGCTCAACCGCTCGAACCTCGGCCTTGGCGGAGAGCAGTCGGGTCACGTCATCTTCCGTCGCTACGCCACCACAGGCGACGGCCTGCTGACCGGTCTGCAGCTGCTCTCGGTCATGGCTGAGACGGGCAAGCCGCTCTCTGTGCTCGCTGACGAGGCGATGACCGTCTACCCGCAGACCCTGATCAACGTGCGCGGTGTCGACAAGACCGCACTGGCGTCGAGCGGCGTGATCAAAGACGCGGTGGCGGATGTCGAGGCGACGCTCGGCGATGAAGGTCGCGTGCTGCTGCGGCCGAGTGGCACCGAGCCGCTCGTTCGTGTGATGGTCGAGGCGACCTCTGAGGATGTCGCGTGCGAGTGGGCTGAGAAGCTTGCCTCCGTCGTGCGTGAACAGCTGCCCGCCGTCGCTGCGTAGCGCTGCCCCGCTCATCGGCTGACACGCCGTGTTCGACGCCGATCGTCTCTGTCGGCTAGTCTCTTCATACCCCTTTCTCACTGCAAAGGCGCAATGAAGGAGACAAAATTGGAGCGGTCCAATAGTGTGGCTGATGAATCGGCCCTCGCCATGAGCCCACAGACAGGCACCAGCACAGCGAACCCGGCTCGCGCAGGCTCGCCGGCGCCCGACGTCGTCGCGCTCGGGAGACTCGGCGTCGACGTCTATCCACTGCAAGACGGCGTCGGACTCGAAGACGTCACCAGCTTCGGCAAGTACCTCGGAGGCTCGGCCGCGAACGTGACCGTGGCTGCGGCGAGATACGGCCATCGCCCGCTGCTGGTCTCGGGGGTCGGCGACGACCCCTTCGGCCGATACCTGCTGCACGAGCTGCGACGTCTGGGCGTCGACCCGACCGGGGTGCGCACCGTGGCCGAGTATCAGACGCCGGTCACGTTCTGCGAGATCTTTCCGCCCGACGACTTTCCGCTCTACTTCTACCGAGAGCCCAAGGCTCCGGACCTCTGCCTGCTGGCCGAGCAGCTCGATGCGGTGCTGCCCGACGCGGCAGCGTCGACGTCGGGCACGGTGACGAGGCCGCGTCTGATCTGGCTGACCGCGACGGGTCTCAGCGCGCAGCCGAGCTTCGACACGCATCTCGAGGCGCTGCGACGGGCGCGAACCGGGGGTGAGACCGAGCCGATGATCGTGCTCGACCTCGACTACCGTGCGCAGTTCTGGCCGAGCCGGGCCGCAGGGAACGAACGCATCGCGCAGGTGCTGCCCCAGGTCACCGTCGCCGTGGGCAACCGCGAAGAATGCGAGGTGGCCGTCGGCGAGACCGACCCCGACCTCGCGGCAGAGGCGCTGCTGGCCACCGGCGTGCGGCTCGCGATCGTGAAGCAGGGGCCCAAAGGAGTGCTCGCACGCACGGCGAACGAACGTGTCGAGGTGCCGCCGACCCCGGTCGACGTGGTGAACGGTCTCGGCGCCGGCGACGCGTTCGGGGGAGCCCTCATCCACGGGCTGCTCCACGATTGGCCTCTCGAGCGCACCCTGCGCTTCGCGAACGCGGCCGGCGCGATCGTGGCCTCGCGGCGCGAGTGCTCGACCGCGATGCCGACCGAGAGTGAAGTGAATGAGCTGCTCGCCTCGTGCAGCCAAGCATACGCCTCAAACCCGACACAGAAAGAGAACACATCTCGCACCCCAGACGACGCCCACGACCCGAACTCCGTCCACGACTCAGACGTCGAGGTGCGATCATGAACTCGACACCCGAAGACGACTTCGCCGCCGTGCTCGCCGAGCTGCGCGAGGTGCGCGCCTGCGAGCCGCACCGCATCGACATGGCGCACGCCGACCGGGTGCGCCGGCCGCTGCTGCAGCACGACGGCCGTCTGCTCATCGTGGCCGCAGATCACCCCGCGCGCGGGGCGCTCGGCATCGGTGACGATCCGATGGCGATGGCCAGCAGAGACGACCTGCTGCATCGCCTGGCCGCGGCCCTCGAGAACGAGGAGGTCGACGGGGTGCTCGGCACCCCCGACGTGCTCGACGACTTGGCGCTGCTCGGGCTGCTCGACGGCCGGGTCGCGATCGCGTCGCTGAATCGAGGCGGGCTTGCCGGAGCATCCTTCGAAATGGACGACCGACTCACGGCGCACCGCCTGACCGACGTGCTGCGCGACCGCCTCGACATGGGCAAAGCGCTGGTGCGCATCGACCTCGACGACCCGGCGACTGTGCGCACGCTCGAGACTGTCGCGGCTGAGGTGAGCGCCTTCGCTCAGGCCGATGTGCCGATTCTGCTGGAGCCGTTCATCAGCCGACGCGTGCCGCACGGGCAGGCCACTCGCATCGTCAACGATCTCAGCACAGAAGCCGTCGTGCGCTCAGTGGCGATCGCCTCGGGGCTCGGCGGTTCGTCGCGCAGCACCTGGCTCAAAGTGCCGGTGGTCGACGACATGGCCGCGGTCGCGGCGGCGACGACGCTGCCGATGCTGCTGCTCGGCGGTGACACCAGCGCCGATCCCGAGGGGGCGTTCCGGCGCTGGGCCGATGCACTTGTGCTGCCGGGCGTTCGCGGCCTGGTCGTGGGGCGCTCGCTGCTCTATCCGCCAGACGGGGATGTCGAGGGCGCGGTCGCTCGGGCCGTCGAGCTGGTGCACGGGGCCGTGCAGGCGCCGAACCTGCCGAGGCGACGGGCGGGGCGGGCGTGAGGGGAGCATCCACATGACGCGAAAATGGACGTATCGACCCGGCGAGCTCGCCCGTGACGGCTGGGGCGACGTGGTCGACCGCGCCGTGCCGGGCTGGCGTCACACCGGGCTGCGCGTCGCCGACCTCGATCTCGGGCCGGTCAGCGATCGGGCGAGCGGGCGCGAGTCGATCATTCTGCCGCTGACGGGCGAGTGCGAGGTGCGTTATCGCGTGCCCGGCGCGGCGCCGGATGCGGCAGTCGAGCTGCGCGGGCGAGCATCGGTGTTCGACGGGCCGGCCGATGCGCTCTATCTGCCGATCGACGCCGAGTACACGCTCACCGGGAGCGGTCGGGTGTCGGTGTCGCAGGCATACACCGACCTGCGGCTGCCGGTCGAGGTGATTCGCCGTGAGACGGTGCCGGTCGAGCTGCGCGGCAGCGGCAGCATGAGTCGGCAGGTGCACAATTTCGGCACGCCGGCGCGGCTGCGTGCAGGCGCGATCATCGCGTGCGAGGTGCTCACCCCCGGCGGATGCTGGTCGTCATACCCGACGCACAAGCACGACCGCGACGTGCCCGGCGTCGAGACGGCGCTCGAAGAGATCTACTACTTCGAGGTGGAGGTCGAGCGCGGGCTGAGCAGAGACGCCGAGGCAGCGCGGGGCAGTGCGCCGCCGCATGAGGTCGATCCGTTCGCCCTGTTCGCGACGTACCCGTCTGATCGCCGGCCGATCGAGATCAGCGCGATGGTGCGCACTGGTGACATCGCCCTGGTGCCGTACGGATACCACGGGCCAGTCGCCGCCGCACCCGGTTACGACGCGTACTACCTGAATGTGATGGCCGGGCCGGGCGACCGGGAGTGGCTGATCCAGGACGACCCGGCGCACGGCTGGCTGCGCGAGACGTGGGATGCCGAGCCGGTCGATCCGAGGCTGCCCTTCGGCGGGTGAGGGAATGCCGCGCGCGGGCTGGCCAGTACAGACTGGGGGCTCACGGTGGGGCCAGGTGCGGGGAGTGCATCGGGCCGGTGGGGCGGTCGAGACGGGGCTGGCGAGTGAGTCGAGCAGGTGCAGCGGGGCACCGCATCGCGAATGCTGCGATGATGGATGTGGTACCAAAGGGGGCATCATGGGGCAGGGTCGAAGACACGGGCCGACGATCAGAGACGTGGCGGCCGAAGCCGGCGTCTCGAAGTCTCTCGTCTCTATGGTGTTCAACGAAGATCCCCGGGTCAGCGACGTGCGTCGAAGGCTCGTGCTCGACGCGGCCCAGCGTCTCGGCTTCTCGCCGAACTGGATGGCGCGTTCGCTGGCGGCCGGCGACGGAGACTTCGTCGGAGTCATGGTGCCCGACCTCGCGAACCCGATCTTCGCCGAGATTCTGGAGGGGATTCGCACCGAGCTCCGTGACGCCGGGCAGCGCACACTGGTGTCGAGTGCGCTGTTCACCGATGCCGGGGGCAACCGGGAGTTCGACGATCGTGTGCTGACCGTGCTGCGTGACATGCGCCCGAGCAGCCTGGTGGTCATCGGGTCGGTGCCCTCGCTCGACGTCGTGCAGCCCTTGATGCAACGTGTGCCGACGGTGGTCGCCAGCGGCACGGCTGATGACCTCGACCACGTCTGCGTGGTGCGCAACGACGACGTCATCGGCATCGACCTGATCGTCGATCACCTTGTCGAGCGCGGGCACCGTCGCATCGCGCACGTCGGAGGCTCCGGCGGTGGTGCAGCCGTCAACCGTCGTGATGCGTACGAGAGCGCGATGCGCCGTCATCGACTGGCCGAGCACATCGAGGTCGAGCTCTCGGACTACACGACGGAGCGCGCGATCGAGGCGACGCGCCGGCTGCTGATGCGCCCAGGGGGGAGTACGACGGGAGCAGCGATCAAGACCCAGGTGCTGCATCCTGATGACGGACACCCCGCGGCGATCGAGACCCGGGCGCTGCGTCCCGTTGGAGAACGCCCCACGGCGATCGTGGCCGTGAACGACTTGGCGGCTCTGGGGGTGATCACTGCGGCCGAGCAGCTCGGGCTGCGCGTGCCTGGGGACGTCGCCGTCACCGGCTATGACGACACGGCACTCTCAGGCATCGACCGCATCTCACTCACCACTGTCGACCCGCGCAACGCCGAGATCGCGCGTGAGACCGTGCGTCTGCTGCTCGATGCCGACGGGCCGTTCGAAGGGCATCGCGAGCGGTTGGTGATTCCGCGGCTGGTCGTGCGCGGGTCGACTGCGGTGTGAGCTTCGCCCGGCTGCGGTGAAGCAGGCGAACTCGGTGCGCAGGGAGTCTGCGCTGCCTTCGGACAGAGTCCGCTAGAGACAGATGTACACGGTTCCGCTGAGACGTACGCGGTTTTGTCGAGTTCGGGGAGATCTCAGCGAAACCGTGCACCTCTCAGCGAAACCGTGCACCGGCCGACAAAATCGCGCACCTGCGGAAGAACCGCGCACCTGCGGGCAGAACCGCGCATCTGTGGGCAGAACCGCGCATCTGTGGGCAGAACCGCGCACCTGCGGGCGAAACCGTGCACGGACTGTATCCCAGATCGTATATTTCGGATGCAGCACTTGTCATCACAGAGCGACTTATGCCTAAAGTTGGACCGGTCCAACACCGATGTTGGATCCGAAGCGAGTACTACCGCATGACGCCGAGAGCTCCAGGCCCAGATTCGAGCCGAGCAGTCGAGACTCTGGACGAGGCCAAGAGGCGCCGGTTTCTGCGGTGACACGCTCGAGACGACCGACAAGGCGAAAGAAGCATGACAATGGTGTCAGCACACAGCCCGCAGAGCGTGGCAGAGACCGCGCACGCGGGGCAGCTGCTCATCGGCAGCCAATGGCAGCAGGCGAGTGCCCGCAGCGCCGTCGAAGCGGTGACGAACCCCTACAACGGCGAGACCGTTGCCGACATCACCGCGGCTGCGGCCGAAGACGTCGAAGCCGCTGTTCGCAGCGCCGATGCCGGTGCCGCCAGGTGGCGCCGCACTCCCGCGCACGAGCGCTCGAGCATCCTGCTGCGCGCGGCCGAGCTGGCCGATGAGCGCCTCGACCAGATCGCGGCGATCCTCTCGGCCGAGAATGGCAAGACGCTCGCCGAGGCCAGCGCCGAGTGCTCGCGGAGCGGCGATTTGATCCGTCTGGCCACCTTCGAAGGCACTCAGCTCTACGGCGAGACCCTGCCCCTCGACGCGAACCCCGGCACCGGTCTCGACAAAGTCGGCTTCACCGTGCGCCAGCCCGTCGGCATCGTCGCGGCGATCACCCCCTTCAACTACCCGTCGCTGCTGGTGCTGCACAAGATCGCTCCGGCGCTCGCGGCAGGCAACGCGGTGATTCTCAAACCGGCCCGCACCACGCCGCTCACGGCCCTCGCCCTGGCGCAGTGCTTCGTCGATGCCGGTCTGCCCGAGGGTGTGCTCTCGGTGCTCACCGGCGCAGGCTCGCTGATCGGCGACCTGCTGGTGAGCGACCCGCGCATCCGCAAGATTTCTTTCACCGGCTCGACCGGCGTGGGCGAGCGCATCACTCGGCTCGCCGGCGTCAAGAAGCTCTCACTCGAACTCGGCGCGTCATCGCCGACGGTGGTGCTGCCCGACGCCGACCTCGAGCGTGCCGCCGAAGCCGTGGCCAAAGGCGGTTACGCGAACGCCGGCCAGGTCTGCATCTCGGTGCAGCGCGTCGTCGTGCACCGTGACGTGCACGCCGATTTCGTGGATGCGCTGGCTGCGAAGGTCTCTCAGCTGCGCGCCGGCGACCCGTCGAGCGCGTCGACCGACATCGGCACGCTGATTACCGAGGGCGAGGCCGAGCGCGTGCACGACAGTATTCAGGACGCCGTCTCGCGTGGCGGACGACTGGTCGTCGGCGGCGACCGAGACGGTGCGGTCGTGCAGCCCGCGATCGTCGACGGCGTGCGGCTCGAAGACCCGCTCTCGCAGCAGGAGCTCTTCGGCCCGGCCGTCGCGATCACGGAGGCCGCCGATCTCGACGACGCCCTCGCCGTGGCGAACGGCACGCCCTACGGCCTGGCCGCGGGCGTCTTCACCGGCAGCGTCTCGACGATCACGAAGGTCATCCGCGAGGTCGACGCCGGTTCGGTGCACATCAACTGGACGCCGCTGTGGCGCGCAGACCTGATGCCCTATGGCGGGCTCAAAGCCAGCGGCATCGGCAAAGAGGGCCCACGCGCGGCGGTCGCCGAGATGACCGAGGTCAAGACCATCGTGCTGCACGGCTGACCAGGCCGAGCGGCCGACACCTCGGCCGACGTGCAGCACACACCAACACGCCAGCGTCACGCGCCGACACCGCGCGAGGCGAGACGACTTCAGAAACACGAAATTCGCAGAGAGGAACCCGACATGGTTCACGGAGCATCCGGCAAGACGGTTCGGCTCACCGTCGCACAGGCCATCGTTCGCTACATCACCGCGCAGCACAGCGTGGTCGACGGCGTGCGACAGCGCTTCATTCCGGCGGCGCTGGGCATCTTCGGCCACGGCAATGTCGCCGGGCTGGGGCAGGCCTTCGCCGCAGACCTCGATCAGCTGCCCTTCATTCAGGGACGCAATGAGCAGTCGCTCGGGCACATCGCGGTCGGCTACGCGAAGGCGGCGAAGCGGCGTCAGGCGCTCGCAGTCACCGCATCCATCGGGCCCGGGGCGACCAACACGCTCACCGCAGCGGGCCTCGCGACGGTCAACCGGCTGCCGTTGCTGCTGCTGCTCGGCGATACCTATGCCACCCGTCGTCAGGGGCCGGTGCTGCAGCAGCTCGAGAACCCGGCTGCGCCCGACACCACGGTGAACGACGCCTTTCGCCCCGTGTCGCGCTTCTTCGACCGCATCAGCCGCCCCGAGCACCTGATGACGGCGCTGCCGCAGGCTTTCCGCGTGCTGGCGAACCCGGTCGAGACCGGCGCCGTCGTGCTCTCGCTGCCGCAGGACGTGCAGTCGCACGCACACGACTGGCCGGTCGAGATGTTCGAGCCGCGTGACTGGAAGATCCGCCGCCCGCTGCCCGACCCCGCCGAGATCAGCGCGGTCGCCGAGCTGATTCGCCAGGCCGAGCGCCCGTTGGTCATCGCCGGTGGAGGGGTGATCTACTCCGATGCGCAACGCGAGATCACCGACCTCGGCCGCGCGACCGAGCTGCCGATCTCTGAGACCTTCGGCGGCAAGGGCGCCGTGCTCGAGCCGGGCCCGTTCCAGGTCGGCGGCGTCGGCCTCGAGGGCACCCCGGCGACGAACCGCCTCGCCCGCCATGCCGACCTGATCGTGCACGTCGGCACCCGTCTCACCGACTTCGCCACTGCGTCGCAGTCGCTCTTCGCGGCCGATGCTCGCTTCGCCTCGGTGAACATCAGCGAGTTCGACGCGATCAAAGAGGGTGCGGTCGCCACTGTCGCCGACGCGCAGCTCGCGCTGCGGGCGCTGGCCGACGAGCTGAGAGACTATCGCATCCCCGCGGCATGGCGTGACGAGGTCGCCCGTGAGCAGGATGCCTGGGCACCGAGACGAGCAGCGGCTCTCGACCCCGACCGTGCGTTCGTTCGCGCCGACCACCCAGACGCGCCGGTCACGAACGCCGTGATCACCCAGGGACAGCTGATCGGCGTGCTGCAGGAGCACGCACGCAGCGGCGACACGATCATCGCCGCAGCCGGCAGCCCTCCCGGCGACCTGCAGAAGGTGTGGGATGCGACCGACGGCCGTCACGCTCACCTCGAGTTCGGCTTCTCGTGCATGGGCTACGAGCTGCCGGCGGCGATCGGCGTGCGTCTGGCCGATCCGAACCCGGAGCACAGGGTCACCGCCTTCATCGGTGACGGCACCTTCTTGATGCAGCCCACCGAGATCGTGACCGCGGCGGCCGAGGGCATCGGCTTCACACTGGTGGTCTCAGAGAACCACGGCTTCCAGGTGATCCGCCGTCTGCAGATGGGGAAGACCGGTCGGCACTTCGCCAACGAGTTTCGCTACCGTGACGAGTCGGGCGCCCCGCTGCACCAGGCCGTCACCGAGGTCGGCGAGACCACGCCGGGACGGCTCGAGGGCGACTACCTCAAGATCGACCTCGTCGAGATCGCGCACGGCCTCGGCGCCGAGACGCACTATGTCGAGACTGCTGACGAGTTTCGCGCGGCGCTTGACAGCACTCGTGGAGCCACGCACCCGGTCGTGATCGTGGTGGCCACCGTGCCGCAGGTCGACCTGCCGGGAGCCGAGGTCTGGTGGGATGTCTCTCCGGCCGAAGTGAGCGGCGACCCGGTGGTCGACGAGCTCTACGATGAGTACCTCGCGGGGCGGGCAGATCAGAAGTGGCACGGATGAGCGCCGCACGGGTATCACCCCTCACTGTGAACGCAGAGCTCAAGCAGCGCTTCGCGCGCGGCGAGACGACCGTCGGGCTGTTCATCGGCCTGGGGTCGACGATGGCTGCCGAGGTGGTCGCCGCATCGGGAGCCGACTGGCTGCTGGCCGACCTCGAGCACGGCGGTGGCGACGAGTCGCAGATCGGCGACATCGTGACTGCTGCGGCCGCCTACGGCGTGCCGACCCTGGTGCGCGTCGAGACGCCGGAGCGCATCCGCGTCGGTCGCGTGCTCGACTCGGGCGCAGCGGGCGTGATGCTGCCGCGCATCACCTCGGCCGAGCAGGTCGCCGAAGCGCGGCGCGGCCAGCTCTACCCGCCGCAGGGCATTCGCGGTGTGGCATCGTACAACCGAGCCGCACGGTGGGGGCAGGATCGCGAGGCGCTCGACCGTGCCAATGGCGACACCATCACCGTGGTGCAGATCGAGACGCTCGCCGCACTCGACACTGTCGACGAGATCGCCGCTCAGCCCGGCGTCGACGTGCTCTTCGTCGGGCCGCTCGACCTCAGCTACGCTCTCGGAGTGCCGCGCCAGTTCGACGCCCCGGTGTTCCAGCAGGCGCTCGACCGAGTGCTCGAGGCCGGCCGAAGACACGGCGTCTCGGTGGGCATCCTGGCAGCGAACCTCGAAGCGGCGAAGGCCTACCAGAAGCGCGGCTTCACGTTTCTGACCATCGGCTCAGACTCGACCCTGCTCGCGCAGGCCGTGCACGACACGGTCACCGGGCTGAAAGCGCAGGGCTGATCATGACAGGCCGCAACCACCACACCCCGGCACAGCGACCATCAGCGCAAGACGGGCATCCCGCAGCGCAGAGGTGACAGCAGCGCTCCGCACTTCTCACCAAGACGACTACTCGAAGACGAGGATCACACATGACCGACAACTCCGCACCGCAGAGGGCCCCACGCCAGATCGGCGTCGGCCTGATCTCAGTGGGCTGGATGGGCAAGCTGCACAGCCGCGCCTACCGCAACCTGCCGCTGGTCTACCCAGAGCTGGGCATCGCGCCGCGGCTCGTGCACGCTGCAGACACCGCCGCAGACCGCGCCGCCTATGCGCACGACGTGCTGGGCTACGAGAAGTTCACCACCGACTACCACGACGTGCTCAACGACCCCGAGGTCGACGTCGTCTCGATCTGCGCGCCGAACTTTCTGCACGCCGAGATGGGCATCGCCGCGGCCAAGGCCGGCAAGCCGTTCTGGATCGAGAAGCCGGTCGGCCGCGGCGTCGACGAGACGCGCAGCGTGGCTGAAGCCGCAGACGCGGCCGGCGTGGTGACGTCGATCGGATTCAACTATCGACAGGCGCCGGTCGTCGAGCACATTCGCGATTTGGTGGCCAACGGCACCCTCGGGCGCATCACCAACGTGCGCGGCCGCATGTTTGCCGACTACTCGGCCGACCCCAACGGCGCGCTCTCATGGCGGTTCATCCGCGACCTGGCAGGCTCTGGCGTGCTCGGCGACCTCATGGGGCATCTCATCGATCTCATTCACTACACCGTCGGCCCGATCGCCGAGGTGAGCGCGGTCACCAAGACGGTCTACACCGATCGTCCCGAGCTGCCGATGGGCGCCGCCACACACTTCGCCGTGATCGAGAACGGTGTGCGCAAGCCGGTCGAGAACGAAGACTACGCGGGCATGCTGGTGCGCCTCTCTGGGGCAGCGGTCGGGGCCGACGCGGTGGGCACTCTGGAGGCCTCGCGCGTGGCAGTGGGGCCCCGTGCCAGCTACGGCTTCGAGATCTATGGCACCGAAGGGTCGGTGCGCTGGGACTTCCAGCGCATGAACGAGCTCGAGGTGGCCTTGGGGCGCGGCAGCGCCGAGTTCGGCTACACCACCGTCTACGCCGGTGACGGCTACGGCGACTTCGGCCACTTTCAGCCCGGCGCGGGAACGGCCATGGGCTACGACGACCTGAAGGTGATCGAGGCGCGCAAGTTTCTCGAAGCGGTGACCGGAACCGGCCAGGCCAACTCGAACATCCACGATGCGGTCGCGGCCAACGCAGTCGTCACCGCTGCCGAGCGCAGCGCCGCCGACGGCCGCTGGCAGCAGGTTCCCGACGAGGCCGGCAGCACCACCGTCGCGGTTCGTGCGCATGCTGCAGAGCAGGTGCACCATGGCTGATCTGGGCGGCGGGCAGCCGGTCGTCGTGGGCCTTGGCCCAGTCGATCCGGCGCTGGTGGGCGAGTGGCTGGGCGACGACGTGCGTCTGGTGACCGATCCGGGTGCCGACGACCTGGCCGTGGCGCAGGGCGCCATCGTGCGTGCCGCCTCTGTCGTCGACCGCGCGGCGCTGGATGCGATGCCCTCGCTCAAGGTCATCGCGCGCACCGGCGTGGGCGTCGATCGGGTGGATGTCGCGGCGGCCACCGAGCGCGGCATCCCGGTCGCGATCACGCCGGGCAGCAACGCCCGGGCGGTCGCCGAGGGAGCGATCACGCTCGCTGCAGCACTCGTCAAGCGGGTACCGCAGGAGCACCGCCTGGTGGCCACAGGGCAGTGGGGCAGCGCGCCCATTCCGACTCCCGGTGATCTGCTCGGCAGCCGTCTCGGGGTGGTCGGCTACGGGCGCATCGGCCGCATCGTGGCGAAGCTCGGTCAGGCGCTCGGCTTCGCGGTGAGCGTGCACGACCCGTACATCGAGGCCGACGACCTGCCCAACCGAACGCTCGCCGAGCTGGTCGCAGAGAGCGACGTGCTCACACTCCACGTGCCCGAGACCGACCGGCCCCTGCTCGATCGCGACCTGCTGTGGAGCGCGAAGCCAGGCCAGGTGCTGATCAACTGCTCACGCGCCGGGCTGGTCGACATCGACCTGCTCGACGAAGCGCTCGAAGCCGGTGTGCTCGGCGGAGTCGGTCTCGACGTGTTCGCCAGCGAGCCGGCTGCACATCACGCCATCTTCGACCGCGGCAACGTGCTGGTCAGCCCGCACGTCACCGGCCTCTCGGCCGCGGCCAGCGAGGCGACCTTCCGCATGGCGGCACAGGCCGTCGCCGCCGTGCTCGCCGGCGGTCGCCCGGAGTTCGCGGTGAACGCCGCAGAACTGGAGGAAGCCAGCCGATGACCCCGCTCGTTCGACGCGTCGGATGCATCGTGCATCGCGCGTCGCCCCGCCGCACAGATCCGCTCCTGACCGTTCACGGCCCCTCGGCCGTGGCAGCAACTGACTGAACACACAGAAACGAATCACAACGAAGTGAGGAAACCATGAACACCACGACAATGAAGCCGGGCCGTTCAGAAAAGCCTTCGACAACACCACGAAAGCGCCATGGCGGTCTGCGCAGAGTCTTTGCTCTGCTGATCGCACTCGTAGCCGGCGTCTCACTGGCCGCCTGTTCTGGGCCTGCCGGCGCAAACAGCGCCTCCTCTGACACTCCTCGGCTCAAAGTGGCACTGATCACTCATGCCGATCCGGGCGACACCTGGTTCGACATTCTGCGCAAGGGTGCCGAAGCCGCAGCCGCCAAGGACAACACTGAGCTGCTCTATTCGTCAGACCCTGATGGTGGCAAGCAGGCGCAGCTCATTCTGCAGGCGGTCGACCAGAAGGTTGATGGCATCGTGGTCACGCTCTCGAAGCCTGATGCCGTCGGCGATGCGATCAAGAGCGCCGTGGCAGCCGGCATTCCGGTCGTCACCATCAACGGCAACGAAGACCGTTCGCCCGGTCTCGGCGCGATTGCGAGTTTCGGCCAGAACGAGACCCTCGCCGGCGAGGCTGTGGGCGAGAAGCTCAACGAGGTTGGCGCCAAGAAGATCGTCTGTGTGATTCACTCGCAGGGCCAGACCCAGCTCGAAGACCGCTGCGCCGGGGTGAAGAGCAAGTTCTCGGGACAGTTCGAACTGCTTTACACGAACATCGCTGATATGGCGAGCGTCTCGTCGACGATCACCTCGAAACTGCAGACCAACCAAGACATCGACTATTTGGTGACGCTGGGCGCTCCGATTGCGATGACCGCCATCGACTCGGTGCAGGGCGCGAACAGCAAGACCAAAATCGCCACCTTTGACATGAACGCCGACGCCATCAAGGCGCTGCAAGACGGTCGCATTCAGTTCCTGGTCGATCAGCAGCCCTACCTGCAGGGCTATGGCGGTGTCGACAACCTCTGGCTCTACAACACCAACGGCAACTCCTACGGTGGCGGCAAGCCCGTCTTCACCGGCCCCAGCATCATCACTCCCGAGCAGGCCGACAAGGTTGCCGATTACGCAGCCAAAGGCACCCGCTGAGCGTGACAGCCCTTGAAAGGAGCTGAATCATGACCACGACAACGACTTCGGCGAGGTCTCCTCAGACCACGCCGAAACCGAAAGCAGACGAGCGTCTGGCCAAGGCGAATGTCTTCGTGCGCATCTTCTCGAAGCCGGAGTTCGGCGCAGGTGCCGCAGCAGTCGTACTGTTCATTCTGTTCGCCTCAGTGGCACCGACGTTCACTCAGGCGTCATCCATCGCGACGGTGCTCTACGGCGCATCGACCGTCGGCATCATGGCCGTCGGTGTGTCGTTGCTGATGATCGGCGGAGAGGTCGATCTGTCGGCGGGCGTCGGTGTGATCAGCAGCGCGCTGAGCGCATCGCTGTTCACCTACTGGTTCGGCACGAACGTCTGGCTCGGTGTCGTCGTCGGTCTGATCTTCTCTCTGGGCATCGGCGCACTCAACGGCTGGCTGCTGACCAAGACGAAGCTCGCGAGCTTCATCATCACGTTGGCGACGTTCTTCATGCTGACCGGTCTGAACCTGGGCGTGACCCGACTCATCACAGGCGGCGTGGCGACGCCGAGCGTGCAGGGTCTGCCCGGGTTCGCCTCGGCCGAGGCGGTCTTCGCCTCAGACATCCCGGTGTTCGGAGTGAACGTGAAGATCACCGTCTTCTACTGGATTCTGCTCGTGCTCGTCGCGACCTGGCTGCTGAAGCGCACCAAGAGCGGCAACTGGATCTTCTCGAGCGGCGGCGCGCCCGAGTCGTCACGAGCAGTCGGCGTGCCGGTCGTGCGCACGAAGATCGGCCTCTACATGGGTGTCGGCTTCTGCGCCTGGCTGCTGGGCATGCACCAGCTCTTCGCATTCAAGACCGTGCAGTCGGGCGAGGGCATCGGCAACGAGTTTCTCTACATCATCGCGGCCGTCGTCGGCGGCTGCCTGATGACCGGTGGTGCCGGCAGCGCGATCGGCGGTGCCATCGGCGCCCTGATCTACGGCATGGCGCTCAAGGGCGTCGTCTATGCCGAATGGAACCCTGACTGGCTGAAGTTCTTCCTCGGCGCCATGCTGCTCGGCGCCACCGTGCTGAATCTCATGCTGCAGCGTCGGGCTGCGAAAGGCGGAGGAAAGAAATGAACACGACAGCAACCACGACAGCCCCGGCGGCGGCGACCACGGCATCCGTCCAGGGTGCGCACGCCCAGCCGGGCGGGAACACACCGCTCGTCAAGCTCGAAGGCGTCGGCAAGCGCTATGGCAACATCCTCGCCCTGCAGGGCATCGACCTCGAAGTCGGCGCCGGTGAGGTCACCTGTGTGCTGGGAGACAACGGTGCGGGCAAGTCGACGCTGATCAAGATCATCGCCGGCCTGCACCGTCACGACGACGGCGTCTTCTCGGTCGAGGGCGAGCCTGTGCATCTGGCGTCACCACGTCAGGCGCTCGACCTCGGCATCGCCACGGTCTACCAAGATCTGGCCGTCGCCCCGCTCATGCCGGTGTGGCGCAACTTCTTCCTGGGGTCTGAGGTGACGAAGGGGTGGGGGCCGTTCCGGCGTCTCGACGTCGACTACATGAAGCGCACGACGAAGCAGGAACTGCTCGACATGGGCATCGACCTGCGCGACGTCGACCAGCCGATCGGCACGCTCTCAGGCGGCGAGCGGCAGTGCGTCGCGATCGCCAGGGCCGTGCACTTCGGTGCGAAGGTGCTGATTCTCGACGAACCGACTGCCGCTCTGGGCGTCAAACAGTCAGGCGTGGTGCTTCGCTACATCATCCAGGCGCGCGAGCGCGGACTCGGCGTGATCTTCATCACGCACAATCCGCACCACGCCTACCCGGTCGGCGATCGATTCCTGCTGCTCAAACGCGGTCGCAGCATCGGCTACTACCGCAAGAACGAGGTCACCCTCGACGAGCTGACCAGCATGATGGCCGGCGGTGCCGAGCTCGAAGAGCTGGTGCACGAGCTGGCGCAGACCGACACCGACACCGGTGTGCTGCGCACGATTCGCGACGACATCGACGAAGACTCGACGGTCGACGTGCCGCACCTCACGGTGACGCGCCCGACGACGGTCATCGACGAGACGCAGGCGGCCGAGGCCAGGCGCGTCGAGCGAGGTCGCCATGAGTGAGGCCCGGCCCATCGAGCCGGGACGGCCGCTCGGCCTGGCCGTGCTCGGGGCCGGCCGCATCGGTCAGGTGCATGCCGCGACTGCGGCGGCACTGCCCGACATCGAGCTGCGGTGTGTGCAGGATGCTGTGCCCGCCGCCGCCGAGCGGGTCGCCGCAGAGAACGGCACCCGCGCCGCGAGCACCCTTGACGAGGTGCTGGCCGACGACGGCGTCGATGCGGTCGTGGTCGGCACGCCGACGCCCACGCACCTCGAGTTCGTCGAGCGCGTGGTGGCGACCGGTCGCCGCGTGCTCTGCGAGAAGCCGTTGCATCTCGATCTGGCGTCGGTGGATGCCGCCGCGCGCCGCCTGGGCCCCGATGCGGCTCGTGTGATGGTCGGGTTCAATCGGCGCTTCGACCCCGATTTCGTCGAGCTGCGGCGCCGCATGGGCGGTGCCGCAGTCGGCGAGATCGGCCCGATCGAACAGGTCGTGATCACCAGCCGCGACCCGGCCCCGCCGCCGCAGGCGTATCTGCAGGTGTCGGGAGGCATCTTTCGCGACATGACGATTCACGACTTCGACATGGCCAGAAACCTGGTCGGCGAGATCGTCTCGGTCAGCGCCTCGGGCGGTGCGCTGTTCGACCCCGGGGCCCGTGCGGCCGGCGACCTCGACAGTGCGATGACCACGCTGACGGCAGCCAGCGGCGTCCAGGTGCTGATCGTCAACTCGCGGCGCAGCGCATCAGGGTACGACCAGCGCATCGAGGTCTTCGGATCAGACGGCACACTGCGGGTTGAGAATCATCGCGTCTCGCGGGTGAGGCTCGACACCGCGTCGGCCACCGACCAAGGCGCGGTGTGGGAGGAGTTCTTTCTGACCAGGTACCAGGCAGCCTACCGGGCCGAGCTGCAGAGCTTCGCCGCGGCCGTGCGAGAGGGGGTGCCCTTCTCGCCCGACTTCGACGACGGCCGGCAGGCGCTTGCGCTCGCAGTGGCCGCGCAGCGCAGCTGCGAAGAGGGGCGCGTGGTGCCGCTCAGAGAGGTCGACGCGGTCTCTGCCCAGAACGGCGCACTCATCAGAGAGGCACACGTATGAAGAATCTGCTGCAAGACCGAATCGTGCTCGTCACCGGTGGCACTCAGGGCATCGGCGGAGAGACCGCCATCGCCGCAGCCCGTGAGGGCGCTCGCGGAGTGGCCATCGTCGGCCGTCACGAGGCCAAGGCGCAACCGGTGCTCGACGCGATCGAGCGGCATGGCGCCGAGGCGCTGATGATCGTGGCCGATCTGCTGCAGCCCGGTGAAGCAGAGCGTGCCGTCGCCGAGACCGTCGAGCGCTGGGGGCGCATCGACAGCCTGGTGAATGCCGCCGGTCTCACCACTCGCGGCACGATCACCGACACCAGCCACGACCTGCTGCAGCAGCATCTGCAGCTCAACCTCGCGTCGCCGTTCTTCGCGATGGCCCGCACCATCGACGACCTGCGTCGCCGCGGAGAGCCGGGTACGATCGTGAACGTGATCTCGATCTCGAGTCATGCCGGGCAACCCTATCTCGCGCCGTACGTGGCTTCGAAGGGCGGTCTCGCAGCAGCGACGAAGAACGCTGCGTTCGCGCATCGCTTCGACCGCATCCGCATCAACGGGCTGAACATCGGCTGGGCGCAGACACCCGGAGAAGACGCCATTCAGCGCGCCTTCCACGGCGGTGAAGACGGCTGGCAGAAGAATGCCGCCGCCGCGCAGCCGATGGGGCGTCTCGGCCAGCCCGACGAGATCGCAGACGCGATCGTGTTTCTGCTGAGCGAGCGCAGCGGGGTCGTGACCGGTTCGGTCATCGACTGGGATCAAAACGTCATTGGAGGTTATGAATGAGCAATCAGCAGCTGCGCATCGGCGTGATCGGCACGGGAGTCATGGGTGCCGACCATGTGAAGACGATCACCGAATCGGTGTCGGGAGCCCGCATCGCCGCGGTCGCCGACATCGACGTCGACCGCGCCCGTGCGGTGGCCGAGCCCATCGAAGCCGTTGCGAGCGGCGACGCGCTCGACCTGATCGCCGGCGAGACGCTTGACGGCGTGATCATCGCATCCGCCGACCGCACCCACGCCGAGCTCACGCTCGCAGCCGTCGACGCCGGTCTGCCGGTGCTCTGTGAGAAGCCGTTGGCTCCCACGGTCGCCGAATGCGAGACCATCGTCGCCGCAGAGCAGGCCAGCGGCAGGTCGCTCGTGCAGGTGGGGTTCATGCGACGGTTCGACCCGTCGTACACCGATCTGCGCCGACGCATCGCAGACGGCGAGATCGGTGGGGCACTGCTGGCGCACGCCGTGCATCGCAACGTCTCGATGCCCGCCGGATGGGATGCCACCGCGACCATCGTGAACTCGCTGGTGCACGAGCTCGATGTGATGCCCTGGCTGCTCGACTCGCCCGTGGCCGAGGTGCTCTGGCTCGCGGCGCGCGAGTCGACTCGTGTGCACTACGCCGATCCGCAGGTGACCCTGCTGCGGCTGCGCAACGGTGCGCTCGTGACCGTCGAAGTGACGGCCAACGCCGTCTACGGCTATGAGGTGCGCTGCGAAGCGGTCGGCGAGCTCGGCACGCTCGAGCTCACGACCCCGGTCACCGCAGTGCAGCGCCGAGGCGGGGGAGTGCGACATGATCTCGCCGCCGACTGGCGACCGCGCTTCGCCGAGGCCTACCGCATCGAGCTGCAGCACTGGGTGAACGCGATTCGCGACACCCCAGATCACCCCATCGCAGGCCCCGGCAGTCACGACGGCCTCGTGGCCGCTCGCCTCACCGAAGCGGTGCTGCGATCGCGCGAGACCGGCGGCTGGCAGGCGGTCGCCGAGGAGCATCCGCAGTAGGCCGCCGGCACGGCATCAGCAGACGTCACCAGAACATCCCCCGAAAACAGGAGGCTACGAATGACCACCACCATCACCGACCGCATCGCTGCGGCACCGATCTCTTGGGGCGTGTGCGAGGTGCCCGATTGGGGGTACCAGCTCGACCCCGACCAGGTACTCGGCGACATGCGTCGTCTGGGCGTCGCCGCGACCGAGTTCGGCCCCGAGGGCTTTCTGCCGCAGGCCCCTGCCGAACGGGCGCAGGTGCTGCGCGACTACGGGCTCAAGGCCGTCGGCGGGTTCTTCCCGCTGGTGCTGCACAAGACCGACCACGACCCGCTGCCAGAGATCGAGGCAGAGCTCGACGCATACGTCGCCGCCGGTGCCACCACCGTGATCTACAGCGCGGTGAGCGGCGAAGACGGCTACGACGAGCGCGTGCAGCTCGACGACGGCCAGTGGGACGTCTTCTTCGCGAACCTCGACCGCGCCCGTGCGGCCGCCGAGTCGCGCGGCATCACGGCGACGTTGCATCCGCACGTCGGCACGCTCATCGAGAGCAGCGACGACGTCGAGCGTGTCCTCGGGCGTTCGACCATCGGCCTCACCCTCGACACCGGGCACCTGTTCATCGGCGGCACCGACCCGCTGCAGCTGGCGCGCGAGCACGGCGACCGCATTCGCCACACGCACCTCAAAGACGTCGACAACGCGATGGCGCAGCGTGTGCGCGATGGCGAGCTGACCTACTACCAGGCGGTCGTGCAGGGCATGTACCGGCCGCTCGGGCAGGGCGACGCGCGCATCGGCGACATCGTGCAGACACTCGAAGACCAAGGGTATCAGGGCTGGTACACGATGGAGCAGGACACCGTGCTGCCCGATGTCGCAGCCGTGCACGCAGCGGTCGCCGACGTCGCCGAGAGCATCGAGTTTCTGCGCAGCCTGGATCGATCATGACCACGAAGCCCCTGCACATCGGGTCGATCGGTGCAGCTCGCATCACGGTGACCGCCGTGAGCGACCCGGCGCACGAGACGGGGGACGCATTGGTCGCCGTCGCCGCCCGTGACCCGGAGCGTGCGCGGGCCTATGCTGCGCAGCACGGCTGGCAGTCTGCGGCTGCGACCTACGATGAGCTGCTCGCACGGCCTGACGTCGACCTCGTCTACATCGGCCTGCCGAACGGGCTGCATGCCCGATGGGCGGTACGTGCGCTGCGGGCCGGCAAGAGCGTGCTGCTCGAGAAGCCCTTCGCCGCGAACCTCGAAGAGTTCGATCAGGTGGCCGAGGTGCTCAGAGACTCGCCGGGGTGGCTCTGGGAGGCCTGGCACTACCGGTTTCACCCGCTGTTCGCCGAACTGCTGGCCCAGGTCTCTGCCGGTCGTCTCGGTCGGGTGACGGGCGTCGACGTGCACATGCATATGCCCGAGCCGGCCGAAGACGACCCCCGGTGGAGCTTCGACCTCGCCGGCGGCGCGCTCATGGACGTCGGATGCTACGCGCTGCACGCCTCGCAGCGTGTGGCCGAGGCGCTCGGGCGCGGCCTCGACAGTGACGGAATCGCGCATGGACAGGTTCGACGGGCGAGTGCCGATGTCTGGAGACTCGACGCCAGAGTCGATCAGCGAGTGACGGCAGAGCTCTCGTTCGGCGATCTGCCCGTGCACATCGAGGCCAGCATGGCCGACGACGTGCTCGATGCAGGGGGCGGCGAGCACGGAGACGGATTCGACTTCGGCATCACCGTGCACGGCGAGCTCGGCACCGCGCGCGTGCCCCGATACCTGATGCCAGAGGTCGACGACCGGCTGATCATCACCGACGAGAGCGGTGAGCAGATCGTGCACGCGGGCACGAGGCATACCTACACCTACCAGCTCGACGCGGTGCGCTCAGAGCTCGTCGCAGCACGACGTGACGACGACGAACTCGCCCGCTCGCGCGAGGTGATGCGCCTGATCGACGAGACGTACCGCAGCGCCGGTCTGCCGCGCCGCGTGGGCAGTCTCGACGGAGCATCCGCATGACCAGCGCGGCCACCGCATGACGACCGAATGACCATCACACTCTCGTGACGCGACCTCACACGGTTCGTCCTCGCGAGCCGAACCCCGACGATTGAATGAGAAAGGCATCCACCGATGAATGCACAGACCGAGACCCACACCGACCTGCCCACCGTGCCGCACTGGTACGACGGCCGCGCGGTCGAGCAGCCGGGCGCGCGCACGTCTCCCGTCTACGACCCCGCGCTGGGAGTCGCCACGAAGCAGGTGCCGCTCGCCACGCAGACCGAGATCGACGCTGCGGTGGCTTCGGCCGCCCGCGCCTTTCCGGCATGGAGCCAGATGTCGCTCGCACGTCGTCAGGCCGTGCTCTTTCGCTTTCGAGAGCTGCTGGACGCGCGCAAGGGCGAGCTCGCCGAGATCATCACGAGCGAGCACGGCAAGGTGATCGACGACGCCCTCGGCGAGATCAGCCGCGGGCAGGAGGTCGTGGAGTTCGCCACCGGCCTCGCGCATCACCTGAAGGGCGAGTTCTCTGACCAGGTGTCGACCGGCATCGACGTGTACTCGATTCGCGAGCCGCTCGGCGTGGTGGGCATCATCAGCCCGTTCAACTTTCCCGCGATGGTGCCGTCGTGGTTCTTTCCGATCGCGATCGCGGCCGGCAACACGGTCGTGGTGAAGCCGAGCGAGAAAGACCCCTCGGCGTCGATCTGGATGGCCGAGCTGTGGAAGGAGGCCGGCCTGCCCGACGGCGTGTTCAACGTGCTGCACGGCGACAAGGTGTCGGTCGACGGGCTGCTCACGCACCCTGATGTGCAGGCGATCTCGTTCGTGGGGTCGACCCCGATCGCGAAGTACGTCTATGAGACCGGCACGGCGCACGGCAAGCGCGTGCAGGCGCTGGGCGGGGCCAAGAACCACATGCTGGTGCTGCCCGACGCCGACCTCGACCTGGTCGCGGATGCCGCCATCAACGCCGGGTTCGGCTCGGCCGGCGAGCGGTGCATGGCGATCTCGGTGCTGGTGGCCGTCGATCCGGTCGGCGACGACGTGGTGAGTCGCATCAAAGAGCGCATCGCGAGGCTGCGCATCGGCGACGGCCGACGCGGCTGCGACATGGGGCCACTGGTGACCAGGGCGCACCGCGACAAGGTGGCTTCGTACATCGACATCGCAGCAGGCGACGGCGCAGTCGTCGAGGTCGATGGTCGAGATGTGAATCCCGACGGCGATGCGAACGGGTTCTGGCTCGGGCCGACCCTGCTCGACAAGGTGCCGACCTCTTCGCGCGCCTACACCGAAGAGATCTTCGGCCCGGTGCTCGCGATCGTGCGCGTGGCGTCGTTCGACGAGGGCATCGAGCTGATCAACTCGGGTGCCTTCGGCAACGGCACGGCGGTGTTCACCAATGACGGCGGTGCGGCTCGGCGTTTTCAGCGCGAGGTGCACGTCGGCATGATCGGCATCAACGTGCCGATTCCGGTGCCGGTGGCGACGTTCTCGTTCGGCGGCTGGAAGCAGTCGCTCTTCGGCGACACCAAGGCGCATGGCGCCGAGGGCGTGCGCTTCTACACGCAGACCAAGGCCGTGACGTCGCGGTGGCTCGACCCGAGCCATGGCGGGATCAACCTGGGGTTCCCGCAGAACGACTGAGTGTGTGGGGCGGGGGGAGCGGAAGCACGACAGCATGGCGGTCCGGGGGGGGGCAGCAGGGTGGCAGCGCGGCGGCACGGCGGCACGGTGCGTTTACGGTTCTGCCTGGTTTGCACAGTTCGGCCGCTGAGGCCGACTGTCTGAAGTGCGGGGTGCAGTTCCGCTCAGATGTGCACGGTTCTGCCCACGTACATGGTTCCGCTCAGATGTACATGGTTCTGCTCAGATCGAGGTGATCTCGGCGGAACCGTGCACATTTGGGCAAAACCATGCACAGCAGGGTCGACCGACGGCACCGAGCCGGAGGGGAATCAGCAGCTCGGTGCCATCGACCTTTCAGCCCAGAATCGATAGGGGGGATTCGATCCGCCGCTGGAAGGCGGCGCTCAGCTGGGCTGCAACCGCGCCGTCGATGGCGCGGTGGTCTATTGAGAACGTGCACTCGATGACGGTGCCGATCTCGATCTGATCGTCGACGATCAGGGGCTTGCGGTAGGCGGCGCCGACCGCGATGATCGCCGACTGCGGGGGGTTCAGAATCGCACTGAACCGCTTGGTGCCGTACATACCGAGGTTCGACACCGCCAGCGTGCCGCCGACCAGGTCAGCCGGTGCGGTTCGGCCGGCTTGCGCTTGCTCGGCGAAGTCGCGCACCTGCTGGTGCACGGCCCCGACGCTCAGCTGGTCGACGCCGCGAACGACCGGGGTCACCAGACCGCCGTCGACCGCGACCGCGACCGCGACATCCACCTGATCGAACGTGAGCAGCCGGTCGCCGTCCCACAGCACGTGTGCCTCGGGAACGTCGCGCAGGGCAAGCGCCGCCGCCTTGACGATCAAGTCGTTGACCGACACGCGTCGCGCCCGGTCGTCACCTGCGATCGTCTCATTGAGTTCGGCGCGCAGCGCGAGCAGACGGTCGACCCGGCATTCCACATCGATGTAGAAGTGGGGCACCTGCGTCTTGCTCTCAGTGAGGCGGCGTGCGATGGCGCGGCGCATCCCGGTGAGCGGAATGGCCGTGGCGCCGTCTGCCACCTCGTCGACTGACGGGGATGTGCGCTGCACCGGGTGTGTGACTACCGGTGGTGCAGGCACGGCTTGGGGATGCCGGATCGCGCCGGCAGCATCACTCGCGGGCGTCTCGGCGGCGTTCGATCCCGTGCCCGATGCCTGGACCGGTGACGTGGCATCTGCGCTGAACGCGTTGGCGGGTGATGGCTCGACGTCTGAGCTCGACGTGGGGGCCGAGCCCGAAGAACTCGTCGCATGCGCCCGGTCGATGTCGCGACGAACGATGCGCCCACCGGGGCCCGTCGGTTCGACGAGGCTCAAGTCGATGCCGCGCTCGCGGGCGAGTCTGCGGGCAAGGGGGCTCGCGAAGCGGCGCTCGTCTGAGCCTGACCCGTGCCGCAAATCCCTCGGTTCCGTCACAATTCCCTCGGAGACCGCCCAGTTCTGCGGAGATTTGGTCGAAAGTGCGCAATCTTCGTGGCTGCCACCGGCCTGCGGCGCTGGTGCCTGCGCTGCTGGTGCCTGCGGTGCTCCTCTGCCTGCATCTGCATCTGCATCTGCATCTGTGCCAGCACCCGCGACCTCGTCGACGGCCTCACCATCAAGCGCGAGCAGCAGCATGGGCGTGCCCACGGTCACCGTCTCACCAGGCTCGACCAGCAGCCGAGCGACTGTGCCGGCCTCCTCGGCCTCGTACTCGACGACGGCCTTCTCCGTCTCGATCTCGGCGAGCGGCTGCCCGACCTCGATGGTTTCGCCGACCTGCGTGAACCATTCGTTGATCGATGCCTCGGCGGCTCCTGCGAGCACCTCGGGCATGTTGATGGTCTTCGGCATCATCGACCTCCGAACTGCGCGCGCACCTGCTCGAGGCCGACGACGACCTCTTCGGGCCCGGCGATCGCCGCGCGCTCCAACACCTTCGAGATGCTCGGGCTCGCCTCGCTGCCGGTGACGCGCTGCACCGGCTGATCGAGCCAGTCGAACAGACGGCGCTGAATCTCGTCGGCCAGCCAGCCGCCGTACGAGGTGCCCTGAGCACCCTGCTCGACGATCAGCACGGCGCCGGTCTTCTTCACGCTGGCCTCGATGGTCGACCAGTCGATGCTCGCACGGTCGAGCCAGCGCAGGTCGATGACCTCGCCGTCGACGCCGGTCTCGTCAACCGCGTCGAGGCAGTGCTGCACCATCGACAGGTACGACAGCACCGTGACCTCGCCGCCCTCGCGGCGCACGGCGGCCTTGCCGAAGGGCAGCTGGTAGTCCCAGTCGTCGACGAACACCTCGCCCCTTTGCGCGTACAGATCGACGTGCTCGATCACCACGACCGGGTCGTCGATCGCCAGGGCGGCGTTCATCAGCCCCACGTAGTCGGCGGGTGTCGATGCGGCGACCACGCGCCAGCCGGGCGCGGTGGCGAAGATGCCTGCGGGATCCATCAGATGCTGCGACCCGTAGCCCGACCCCATCGCGATCTTGGTGCGCAGCACGAGCGGAACCGCGCTGCGCCCGCCGAACATATGTCGTGCCTTGCCGATCTGGTTGAACACCTGATCAGCCGCGACCCACAGGAAATCGGGGTACATGAACTCGACGACCGGTCGAAAGCGCCCGTCGAGAGCGACGCCGCCGGCGAGACCGGCGAACGCGTTCTCAGAGATCGGCGTGCCGAGCACACGGCCCTCGAAGCGCTTGGTGAGCCCCTTGGTGGCGCCGTTGGTGCCGCCGTTGAGCCGGTGCACGTCTTCGCCGAGCACGATGATGCGCTCGTCGGTCTCCATGCGCCGCTCCATGACCTTGGCCACCGCGTCGACGAACTTCACCGTCTTGGTCGCAGGCTGCGTCGCTTCGGCCCGGCTGGCGGTTTCGGCGTCAGCATCTGCCGGTGTGCGGATGCCCGGGCCGGCAACGCCGAGCACCACCGGATCGAGAGTGCGTGCGTCGGCGATCTCGCTGAGGTCTCCGCGCACGCCCACGTCGACGAAGCCTGGTTCGGGCCAGAGCTCAGGGCGAATCCGCAGTGCGCCGGTCTGCGACTCGGGGTCGGCCTCAGTGAGGGCTGAGACGGCCGCACGCATTGCGTCCTGCGCCTGCGCACGCACCTGGTCGACCTGCTCACGGCTGAAGACGCCGCGCTTGATCGCCTCGACAGCGACCTTCTCGAGCGGGTCGCGCTCGCGCCACTCGGCCTCTTCTGCCTTGGTGCGGTAGCCGAACGCGCTGCCGGGGTAGGGGCCGTTCTGGTGGAAGAACCGGTAGACGAGCGCCTCGATGACGACCGGCCCCTTGCCTGCACGCATGTGGTCGAGCGCGGCTTCGGTGGCGAGGTGCACGGCGAGTGGATCCATGCCGTCGACACGCCATGAGGGAATGCCGAAGCCGGGGCCGCGTCCGCTGAGCCGCGCCTCGCCGGTGGCCTCGTCGACGTTGGTCGACACCGCGTAGCCGTTGTTCTCGATGAAGAAGGCGAGGGGGATGTCCCAGGCGGCCGTGAGGTTCATCGACTCGAGAACTGAGCCGATGTTCGTGGCTCCGTCGCCGAAGTACGTGAAGGTCACGTCGTCGGTGCCCGCGTGGCGCTGTGCCCAGGCGTTGCCCGCCCCGAGCGGCACTCCGCCGCCGACGATGGCGTTGGTGCCGAGCGCGCCGGCCTCGTGCCACTGCAGGTGCATCGAGCCGCCGCGGCCCTTGCAGTAGCCCTGGGCCAGGCCGAGGATCTCGGCGAGTGTGCGCTGCAGCACGTCTTGCGTCGCACCGTCGACGACTGCCCCGAGGTCGTACGCGCCGCGATGCACGTGGCGCAGCGCTTTGGCGAGGAACTGGTGATGGCCGCGGTGCGACCCGTTGATGCCGTCTGAGGTGCGCAGACCGATGATCGAGCCGACGGCGCCGCCTTCCTGACCGATGCTCGAGTGCGCGGGGCCGTGCACGAGGCCCTGACCGGCCAGGTCGAGCACGCTCTCTTCGAACGCGCGAATCAGATGCATCTGTGCGAGCATGTCGCGCAGCAGCTGCGGGTCGGCTTCGTCCCAGTCTTTCGCGGTCGCGCGCAGCTCGACCCACGGAACGGCGGGTCTGAGGTTGACAGTCTTGGGCATCGTCACTTTCTCCTTTGACAGTGCATGCGTGGTGTGTGCGAGGCGCACCGGCTGTGAACAGGTGATCAGCCGTCTGTCGCTCGTCGACTGCGGATTACTTTATGCCGGTGATTGGATCCAATGCAAGTGCCGTGAGGGATTCATATTCGATCAGGCGAGAGAATGGCCCCTCAATGTATCCAATGATGGCTGGGTGATTGCGGGTACGACAGGCGCGTCTTGGTACACTCGTTGTGGTTTGTGTGTGAAATCGACGATCTGTCGGCATGAGGGCACGAAGCCGCAGAATCCTGAGGTGACGAGTCGGCAGCCGCCCGGTCATGCGTCAGGTGCGAGGTCGGTACATCGACTCGTCGCAGGGCCGAGGGTCGGGAGGAACCGGGTATGGGGGAGACGAAAGAGACTTCGACAGGGCGCGTCGTCGAGCAGCTGCGGGCGTTGATTCTCGACGGTGAACTGCTGCCCGGCGAACGCCTGCGGCAAGAAGAGCTCGCCGATCGGCTGGGGGCGAGCCGTGTGCCGATTCGCGAAGCGCTGCGCGTGCTGGCGGGGCAGGGCCTGGTGCGCTTGGTCGCGAACACCGGTGCGTGGGTCTCTTCGCTGACGCATGACGAATGCGTTGATCTCTACCGTGTGCGAGAACGGCTTGAGCCGCTGCTGCTCGAGCAGAGCCTGCCCGGGCTTGGTCGTGACGAGCTGCAAGAGATCGATGCCGCTCGCCGAGCGGTCGACGAATGTCGCGACGTGCGCGAGTTCATCGCGTTGGATCGACACTTTCATTCGCTGACCTATCAGGCGGCCCCCGACGGATACATCAAACACGAGGTCGGTCAGCTCTGGGACGTGACGCAGTACTATCGCCGTCGGTTCACTGAGATGCAGGATGACCGAGGTCGGGCGCTGATCGCGAGCGAACATGGGCTGCTCGTCGACGCCCTCATGCGGGGCGACTCGGTGGCCGCCGCGGCTGTCCTGGAGATGCACATACGTCGCACGAGGCTTGCGCTTCAGCACGCCGTGCACCTGTTCGACGGTTGAGTGTGCGGGCAAGAGCGACGCTGCCGAGTGACCTTTCTGAGGTGAGCGGGCATGAGACCGGCGCGTTGGGCTCCTCGGCCCGCACAGGTCTGCGAGACGATGCGCGATAGGCTTGCTCGAGATCTGAGATGTATCCAAAAATGCCAGGATGCGGACATATCAATACGATTCACGACTTAAGTTGCAATCGTTGGATCCAATCTCTTAGTGTGTGACCACTCGCACCATGGTGCGTTCACAACATGTTCGATTCAATGAGGAACACATGGCATCTCTCCCAGACACCACATCGCTCACGCTTCCAGAGGTTCTGCGCGGGCACCCCGTCGACCAAGTGGCCTTTCTGGTCCCTGACCTGGCCCAGGCCATCGAGGCATGGAGACAGCTCGGCTACGACGAGTGGAAGATCTACACATATTCTCCCGACACAGTGCCGGAGCTGACCTACCATGGTCAGCCGGGCACCTATTCGATGCGCCTCGCATTGAGTGGCAGCTCGCCGCAGATCGAGCTGATTCAGCCGATGGACGGCCCCAGCATCTACCATGACTGGGTCGAGAGCCGCGGATACGGCCTGCACCACGTAGGCTTCTTCGTCGACTCAGCCGCCGAGGTCGTCGACGCCTTCGCCGAACTGGGCACCGCCCCAGCGCAGACCGGCAGCGGCTACGGCGCCGACGGCGACGGAGCGTTCGCGTACTTCGATGCGGTCGATTCGACATTTGCCGTTGTGCTCGAAGCCATCGAGGCGCCAGCGCAGCGGCGCCCCAGCGAGACGATCTGAGGCCCGTGATGAGCGTGACTTCAGAGACATCCGCAGCCACCGCATCCACCGCAGGCGCCACCGAGCATCGCCACCTGCGCCGCTCACTCGCGGCCAGCGCAGTCGGCAACGCGCTCGAATGGTTCGACTGGACGGTCTACGCGATCTTCTCGACGTACATCGCCGGAGCACTGTTCGACCAGTCAGACAGCGTTTCAGCACTGCTCGGCACCCTATTGGTCTTCGCCGTCGGCTTCATCGCGCGCCCGGTGGGCGGCATGGTGTTCGGTGCGCTCGCAGACCGGTACGGTCGCAAGGTGGTGCTCGTGACCACGATGCTGACGACTGCGGGCGGCAGCCTGCTGATCGGTATCGCGCCCTCGTATGAAGCGGTCGGTGGCTGGGCCTCGTTCGTGCTGCTGATCGCACGCCTCGCGCAAGGGTTCGCGCATGGCGGAGAGTCGACTGCCTCGTATGCCTATGTGGCCGAGATCGCACCGCCGAAGCGACGCGGTCTGTGGTCGAGCTCGGTCTACGTGAGCATCGGCGCCGGCACCCTGCTGGCGACGTTGTTCGGCAGCCTGCTGACCAGCTTCACCACCAGCGAGCAGATGCATGAATGGGGATGGCGTGTGCCGTTCATCGCTGGCGCGCTGCTCGCCGTGGTAGTGCTGTTCATGCGTCGCGGCATGGTCGAGTCGCTGCCCGACGAGGAGCCGGCCGAGCAGTCGAGCGAAACCGGGGCCGGGAGGCCTCTCTCGCCGCGTGCGCTGTTCATGATCGGGCTGAAGATGTTCATCTTCGTCGGTGGCACCTCGGTCGTCTACTACACGTGGAACTCATTCGCGTCGACGGTGGCCATCAGCCAGCGCGGCATGGACGCGCAGGCGGCATTCACCGCGAGTCTGATCGCCCAGATCATCGGCATCGTCGCGCTGCCGTTCGCCGGCATGCTCTCTGACCGCATCGGACGCAAACCGATGCTCGTCATCTGGGCGGCGGGGTTCGCGGTGCTGGCGCTGCCACTGATGGGGCTCATCTCGACGCAATCGTGGACGCTGCTGGTCGCGCAGGCAGTGGCACTCACCCTGAACGCGTGTGCGACGGCCATCTTCGCGTGCGTGCTCTCAGAGCAGGTGCCGACTCGATACCGGACGAAGGTGCTCGGCATCTCGATGTCGTTGTCGGTCGCCGTGTTCGGCGGCACGACGCCGTACCTGAACACCTGGCTGACGTCGCTCGGGCTCGGATGGGTCTTCAACCTCTACTTCATCGCGCTGTGCGTGGCTTCGCTCATCGTGGTGCTGTCATGGCGCGAGACGGCCAAGCGCCCCTTGGCAGAGATCGAAGACGAGATTCTCGGCGGTTCGGGGCACTGAACGCAGACCTCGACCCCGCGCTGCACGGCTGAACGAGTTGTTCGTCTGGCCGTGCAGCGTTTTTGTCACGAGTCTCAGCCGCGCCGATCGCGCAGCATGATCTCGAGTGCCTCGCGCAGCACCGCGTGCTCGTGCCTCAGCTGCTGATTCTCGAGCTGCAGCTGATCGAGCAGCACGAACGGGTCGCTCGACCTCGGCATGCTGAAGACGTCGGCCCCGGCCGGGTGGCCGAGCTCGTTCGATCGAGGTGACGCAGGATGCTGAAGCAGGTCATTCTCTCGACCCGCCGGAGCCGAACTCGAGTAGGTCACGGTCTGCTCGGCCGAGGTCTCGGATGAGAAGATGCTGAAATCCGTGGCTGTGGAAGGCTCTGCCTCGAACTCGTCTGGGCTGAACTCGTCTGGGTCGAACGACGGCGCATCAGCACCTGCGATGTCGAAGAGTGCGACGTCGGGTTCTTCAGCGTTCTGCAGTGAGGTCTCGACAGGTGTGAAGGTCAGCTCTGCGTCGGCGGTCACCTCTGCGTCAGCCAGCAGATCGAAGATCGAGGCAGCGGGCGCGGGCACCGCAGAGATCGGTGCTCGCTGCGAAGCGGCCGGTGCGGGCGTCGACTGTGGCCCGGCAGATTGTGCGCGCGCAGACCGCACACTGACCGGGTGTTCGGCCCGAACCGGAACCGCGAACGGATCTGCCCAGGTCTCTTCGGGCTCGACTGCTGCATCCGCCGCATCTGCGTGGCCATCAGCGCCACCGGCGCTTTCAGGGCCCAGACCGGCAGCGGCGAGTTCGGCCGCGACTTCGGCACCTGCGCCGAACAGCGGGCTGAGCGCACCGGCCGAGGTGGGAGCGAGATAGTCCGGCACTTCGAGCTCGGCGGCGGTCTCGGCGAGCAACTCGGCAGGCAGGGCGGCGAGAGACGCGTCACGAACACCGTGCGGCGACAGGTCGAGCGTCGACGCCTGCTCAGACGTGCGCCCTGGCTCTGACATCGAACTCGTCAGACCCGCAAGACGGTCAGCCTTCTCGAGCTCATGCTGCTGGGCCTCGGCGGCGGCCGATTTCGCCGCCTGTTCGGCGGCATCCCGTTCGGCTTTGCGCGCGGTCTCGTTCGATGTGCGGCGGGCTTCGTCGAGCGCGGCCTGTACGACATCCTGCTTGGGCAGGTGCACCTGATCGGCGTCGACCTCGAGCCGGCGCATCACGGCGCGCACGACGCGGTCGACGACGTTGTTCCAATAGTCGGTGGTGTGCGCGGCCACTTTGCGCACGTCGACGCTGACGTGCTGCAGCACCTCGTGCAGGGCTTCGACGCGCGCAGACGGCACTCCCTTGACCGCCTCAGAACGGGTGGCCTTCTCGAACGCGACGATCACAGCGTGGCTGTCGGTATAGAGGGTGATGTCGTGCGCATCGGCGTGCGCCATCACGGCGGCGATCGCGGCGAGCACTTCGAGCTGGTTCACCGACGGAGCCTTGCGCATGCCCACCCAGTGATCGGGCTGCTGGCCGTCGGGGCAGGGGCGAACCCAGCCGTACACTCCGCGCTTCTCGTTCGGGTCGAATGAGGCGTCGGTGTAGACCGTGATGCTCTCTCCGGCAGCGCTGGTCTTCTTGGGTCTCATCGCCTTAACAGTAGTCGGGTGCTGGCGCGCTGTGCGCAGCAGGTTCGGCGCGCGAGCCTCGGTCTCTCAGACTGAGCCCCCGAAGGCACCCCGACACGATCAGCATTTAATGTGGCAAACGACGCACAGAACCACAAAAAACGCATACCAGACCCAGCGCTGCAGAGCTACCAGACCCAGCTCTGCAGAGCTGCCAGACCCAGCGCTGCAGAGCTGCCAGACTCAGAGCCGCCTGCCCCAGCGCCGCCTGAACTGCTGCAATCTGCACACGAAAACCACAGCATGACTAGACTATTCGCGGCATCGGCACGCATCTGCCCTCCGACCAGCAGCGCAGCGGCACCAGGCACCAGCCCGGTGCCGGCACACAGAGAGGACGTGACTCGACGATGAGTCTTTTCGCGCGCAAGACGATCACACAGGTGAACGATGATCTCGCAGATCCCGAACGCCAGCTCAAACGCGAGCTCACCGCCTGGGACATCGCGGTCATGGGCGTCGCGGTCGCGGTCGGTGCGGGCATCTTCTCGGTCGGTGCGCAGGCGGCGGCCAATTACGCGGGCCCTGCGGTCATCATCTCGTTCGTGATCGCTGCCGCGATCTGCGGGCTGGCCGTGATGAACTACGCCGAGTTCGCCTCGGCCGTGCCCGTCTCGGGGTCGGCCTACACCTTCTCGTACCTCACCATGGGCGAGCTGATCGCCTGGATCATCGGCTGGGACCTGATCCTCGAGATGCTCATGGCCGCCTCGGTCATATCGAAGTACTGGGGCATCTACGTGCGCAACGTGTTCGAGTTCGTCGGCTGGAACATTCCCACCGACGTGCAGATCGGCTCACTCACCGCCTCGTGGCCGCCCGTGCTCATCGTCGCGATCTTCACCACGCTGCTCGTGCTCGGCACGAAGCTCACCACACGCGTGAACAACGTCTTCACCGTCATCAAAGTCGGCATCACGATCTTCATCGTGCTTGCGGGCGCCTTCTACGTCAAAGCCGGCAACTTCGTGCCGTTCCTGCCGCCGAGCGAGCCCACGGCTGGTGGCGATGGGGCCGCAGGGGTCATGCACCAGACGCTCTTCAGCTTCATGATCGGGGCCGAGCCCACCCGCTACGGGGCCTACGGGCTGCTCGGCGCCGCCGCCCTGGTCTTCTTCGCGTTCATCGGGTTCGACATCGTCGCGACCACGGCCGAAGAGACCAAAGACCCGCAGCGCAATCTGCCGCGCGGTATCTTCGGGGGCCTCGCCCTGGTCTCGCTGCTCTACATCGCGGTCACCATCGTCGTCACCGGCATGGTCAGCTTTCGCGAGATGGCCGAGCAGCCCGAGCCGAGTCTCGCGACCGCGTTTCAGATCGTGGGCGCGAACTGGGTCGGCACCTTCATCACGATCGGCATTCTGGTCGGGCTCACCACGGTGATCATGGTGCTGCTGCTCGGCCTGGCGCGCATCGTCTTCGCGATGAGCCGCGACGGTCTGCTGCCTCGTGCGATCTCGCACACCTCGAAGCGCGGCACTCCTGCCCGTCTGCAGATCGTCTGTGGAATCGTCGTCGCGGTGATCGCCAGCCTCGGCGACGTGAACGAGCTGAGCGAGATGATCAACATCGGCACCCTGAGCGCCTTCGTGCTGGTCAGCTTCGCCGTGCCCGTGCTGCGCAGGCGCTACCCCGAGGTGCCACGAGGATTCCGCGTGCCCTGGTCACCCGCCCTGCCGATCATCTCAGGCGTGCTGTGCATCTGGCTGATGACGAACCTCGCGGTCGAGACCTGGCTGCGCTTCGTGGTGTGGCTGCTGGTGGGGCTCGCATTCTACTTCGGCTACAGCTACAAGAACTCGCGCGTGCGCCTCGAGGGCGGCCTCGGCTCGCTGCGTCGCACTGCGGATGCCCGGCTCAGTCCCGCCTCGGCCCTGCCCTCCGGTGAGCAGCCGAACTCGACCACACTCACGGCAACCGGCGCCGTGCTCACCTGGATCGCGGCTGCGCTCGTGCTCGTCACCGTCGTGGGGCTGTTCTCGGGGATGCTGACTCCGGCCGGATTGACCGGCACGTTCGTGTGGGCGGCGATGCTGTCCGCGGTTCCGGGGCTGGTCGTCTCGCATCTCGCGCTGCGTCGTGCCGAGAAGATCCACGATGCGCGGGTGGCGTCGGCTGATGCAGCCACATCGGAAGGCGCTCTCACGCAGCATGTGCAGGTGGCCAGCGGGGCATCGCGCGCGCTGCTCACCTCTCTGTGCATCGGCTACTCGACTGCGGCTGTCGCGGTCGTGGTCGGCATCGTGCACATCGTGGCTCTGCTCGCATAGAGTCACCAGCGTCTCAGCAGATGTCATCGAGACACAGAAACCCCCTAACCCTCAATCTGAACGTGAAACTTTTTCGACACGCCGCCTTTGAGCTTGCCCTGTGCGGGTGCCTAGACTAGGGATCGTCTTTCGCGCAGGTCTGTGCCAAGGGGTTCGACCTCACGCGTGCAACAAGGAGGATCGGTGAAGTCTCGCATCATTCCTGGGGCCAGCGCAGCTGGCCTCGCGCTCACGACCGCACTCTGGGCCGGCGTCTGGTCGGGCGTTCCCGCAGTGGCAGATCCGGTCACAGCCCCCAGCCAAGATGACGTCAACGCCGCAGCGAACGACCCTGGCAAGCGCGACAGTCTCGTGAAGCAGGTGCAGGGCACCCTCGACAAGCTCGAGGCCGATTACAACGCTGCCGCACAGGCCCGTTCTGAGGCCGAGTCGCAGAGTGCACAGGTGCAGCAGCGCCTGTCTGACGCGATCGGCTCGTTCGTCGACCTGCAGGTGCAGGTGCAGAACGCGCAGCAGACGGCGGATGCCTCCAAGCGTCAGGCCGGTCAGGTCACGGCCCAGCTGGCACGTGGCGGGGGGTCGGTCGCGAACTCCCAGCTCTCGACGGTCGTCGGCGTCGCCGACGCCGACGACGCGCTGAAGCGCATGGCCGCTCTGGACAAGCTCGGGGGCGACGTCGACGGCAAGGTCAAGGGTGCGCTCGCCGACGCGAACACCCTCTCGGCCCTGCGTGACCAGACGCAGTCGCAGCAGCAGGCGCTCGAGCAGCTCGCCGACGAATACGACCAGCGCACCCAGGCCGCCCAGCAGACCGCGCAGCAGGCCTACGACCTGTTCAACGGTCAGACCGACGAGGTCGTGACGCTTCGTGGCCAGCTTGCTCAGCTGCAGGGGCAGAACGCCGACCAGGCCAAACAGCAGGCGCAGGCGGAGCGCACCGCCGCGGCGCAGAAGATCGCACCGGTCTCAGCCGGCGACGAAGCGAACTTCAACACCGGGGCAGCTCCTGCCGTGGTGCAGCGTCCTGCTGCGGTGGCAGCCCCCGCAGCTTCTCCGGCCCAGACCTCGTCGTCGCCGCAGCACACCTCGACATCGACCTCGACGCCGGCCCCGGCTCAGACCTCGACTCCGACGCCGGCCGCTCAGACGAAGCCGGCGGCCACGCCGACTCCGACGCCGGCTGCTCCGGCCTCCACCGGCAGTCGCGGTGCGGCGGTCGTCGGCACCGCACGCCAGTATCTCGGCACGCCGTATGTCTGGGGAGGCACCACGCCAGCCGGCTTCGACTGCTCCGGCTTCACCTCGTGGGTCTTCGCACGCAACGGCGTCTCGCTGCCGCGCGTCTCGCAGGCGCAGATGAACGTCGGCACGGCGGTCTCGATCGATCAGGCGCAGCCCGGCGACCTCGTGTGGATGAACGGCGGCGGCCACGTCGGCATCTATCTCGGTGGCAACCAGGTGATCCACGCGCCGAAACCCGGCGACGTGGTCAAGATCTCACCGCTCGTCGGCGGCTGGTGGTCGAACTGGGGCATTCGCCGAGTGCTCTGACCTCGCGAAGCGCGCAGCGATCGGTCAAATTGGCACAGTTGCTGTCAGATTTCTAAGAAATCTGGAGCAGCGCCAGACAGATCGAGCAGAAACAGATAGTATCTTTCTTAGCCCGAGGATCTGAGTCACCCCCCCCGACCGGATCCTCGGGTTTCTTTATACGCTTTTCAGCAGTGGTGCCGTTGCAGTGTTGCTGCGTGCTGCGGCGACGCATCGACTCATCCGCCGCAATTCACCCTCGGATTCGCCCGATATCGCGTCAGATCGTGTCCACCGAGTTTTCCGCAGGTATCGCCTCAGCAGCACATGTCGTGTGCGGCGACGCTACGATGACAGAGATGTCACTGCTGATCGACAATGAACCACGCGACTATGACTGGGGCACTCCCGGGGGCATGGCGCGGCTGCGCGGTGTTCCGTCGCGGCGATTCCACACCGCCGGCGCCTTCGTGGCGAGCGAGGCCACCGCACCCGCTGCTGCGGCTTCAGCGTCGACGCCGACCGACACCACACCCGAAGCCGAACTCTGGCTGGGCACCCACTCCACCTGGCCTTCGGTCGTCGTGTCCGGCCCGTACGAGGGCAGACCCCTGCCCGAGGTGCTGCAGGAGCTCGACCGCCCTGCCGACATCGGCTATCTCTTCAAGCTGCTCTCGGTCGAGCGACCGCTGAGCGTGCAGGTGCACCCAGACGCCGATCAGGCGAACGAGGGCTTTGTGCTCGAGAATGCGATGAATGTGCCGCTCAAGGCCGCCGTGCGCAACTATAGCGACCCGAACGCCAAGCCCGAGATGGTCTACGCGCTGAGCGAGTCGTTCGACCTGCTCGCTGGCTTTCGCGATGCAGAAGACGTGATCGCCGACGTCGAGCTGATTCTGCGCAGCTGCCAGTCGCGCACCGAAGAGATCATCTGGCTCGAGCTGCTGCACGCGCTGGTCGAAGACGACCCGATCGAGGCTGCGGTGCGGTGGATGCTGCAAGACGACGCGGTGTTCGGCCGCGCGCTGGCCAATCAGATGCATATTCGCTTCATCGGCGGGTTCGGCGTCTGTGCGAACGAACGCGACGACGTGCTGCGCCGGCTCGACCAGTATTACCCGGGCGACCGCGGCGTGCCGTTCGGGCTGCTGCTGCGCCACGAGACGCTGCAGCGCGGCCAGTCGATCTACCTGCGCCCGCGCACGCCGCACTGTTATCTGCACGGCACAGGTCTCGAGCTGATGGGGCCGAGCGACAACGTGCTGCGTGCCGGGCTCACCTCGAAGCACGTCGACGACCACGAGTTTCTGAAGGTGCTCGACTTCGAGCCGTCAGCGCCGAAGCACCTGTACGAGTATCACAAGAACGATGTGGTCGAGGTGCAGGCCGAGGGTGCCGGTCTGCGACTCACGTTCGCGCATGTGGGCGACGGGCAGCGCGCCCGTGTGCCGTTCCATGACGGTGACATTGCCTACGTGATGCATCACCACGGAGACGGGCGTCTGCTCATCGACGACGCAGACGGCTCTCGGCTGACCGTGGGCGAGGGGCAGGCGGCCGTGCTGGTCGACGCCCGCGAACTGCGCCTCGTCGCCCCCGCACAGGGCCACGCCACAGTCGTGGTCGCCGGCCGCGACGGCTGACCAGTCTTCGCCTGGGCCCCGGTCGGTGCTCCATGCGACCACTGCCGTGACGAGAGCGACGCGGCCGATTCAGAGACCTTGGATCGCCTGCTCGGCGACGACGCCCGCCGAGTAGGCTTGGGACGTTGAGATTCGGCAGCCAAGCGAGGCCGGTCGAATTCTGTGTGCTTTTTCTGCTCAAGGGGGAATGACGCGTGACGTCCGAGAACGAACGACCTGACAAGATCAGACAGCACGGCGCGCCGCCGCCACGGCTTGCGCAGGCGCCCCGTGACGCAGATCTCGAAGAAGAGACCGTCAAGGCACAGGCCGCCTGGCCTGCTGACGAGCGACAGTTCTCTGAGACCACGCACATCGTTGGCACCGATGCCGAAGCCACGCAGATCGTCGGGCAAGTCGGGCAGGGCGTCAGCGAGGCAACTGCGCAGCACTACGGCGGCTGGCAGTCTGGCGCTGCCGAGTACGCCGGTGGGGGCACGGCCGCGGGCGGTTATAACGCCGCCGCAGGCGGCTACGGCACTGGCGCTGTCTCCGACGGCTACGGCACGACCGCAGCGTATGAGAGCACCGCATACCAGCAGGGGGGCATGACACCGCCACCGGGACCCGACGATGGCACCGGCTGGGCCGGCAACGGCAACGCCGCCTGGGGCGGCGGTGAGCTCGTCGGCGCGCTGAGCGCCGACGAGCTGCAGCAACAGCGTCGCAGGCAGAAGCACCGGTGGATCGTCATCATCATGGCCATCGTCTGCGTCGGTCTGCTGGTCGCTGCCGGCTTCATCGCGCGTGCGATCGGCAACAGCTCGACCTATGGCCCGGAGGCTCGTGCCAAGGCCTACCTGCAGGCCGTGGTCGACGGCGACGTCGATCACGCGCTCGAACTGTACCGTCCCAACCTGAGCACCGATCAGCGTGCGCTGCTGACCTCGGAGGTCTTCGGAGCATCCTCGGCCAGGCCGACGGCGTTCACGATCGACAGCACGACGATCTCGGGCGACACTGCCACGGTCAACGCAGCCTTCACGATCGACTCGAAGAGCTACCCGCTCACCATCGCGCTGCAGAAGCGCGGGCAGCAGAGCGTCATCTTCGACGACTGGGCGTTCACCGGTGGCGGCCTGGAGCAGATCACGGTGAGTTCGCCCGACGCCGTCGACACGGTCAACGGCGTGAAGGTTCAGCTCGGCAGTGCGACAGAGATCTCGGTGCTGCCCGGGGCGTATACGTTCGCTCCACAGCAGAACAGTCAGTACGTGACGTTCGGCGAGCCGGTGACGGTCAAAGCGTTCACCGCTGGTGATGCGGATGCCGCCTCAGTGGCGTTCACAGAGTCCTGGTCGCAGCTGGGGCGCGACTATGCGGTCAACCAGGTGAAGAGCCGCATCGCCGAGTGCATGCAGTCTGACAAGTTCGAGCCCGAGGGATGCAAGCATCTGAAGATGGACGATCCCGGCTCGTATGCCGTCACAGGCATACATCGGTCGTGGTCGGGGCAGCCCACGATCACGTTCCAAGACGAAACCGTGCAGCAGTCGTCCCGATCGGGCGGCTGGGGTGGGTCGTCGTATTCGAATCAAGGTCAGAGCGGTCAGAGCGGCCAGAGCGGCACGGGGGAGTCCAAAGGCTCGACTGCTGGATCGGTCGTGCTCACCGGCGGCGATATGCACATCGACTACAAATGGCGCTACGACGACCAAGACGACTGGGTGAGCGACTCCCGGGTGAACAGCGGGGTCTTCGACTACACGACCGTCGTGCCGGTGTCGATCGGGGCCGACGGCACACCGCAGCTCGATTTCAGCTCGTTCTGAGGCTGACCGGGGAGGTGCGGAGAGCAGCACCTCTGCTCGATCAGACGCCATCTGACACGCTGCTGCCCTCTCCTCACCTCCAGGCTGTTTTGGGGTGAACACGGGGGTGAAATACCTCGATTTCTGATCTCTCGCTCAAGCAGACTGCCTAGATTCGGGTTGTCGTGCGATGCATTCGCCGCCAGCTCGAACCTGTTCGGCGTGCAGAGCGCCTCTGCGGCGACGAACGCGACGATCACTGAGTCGAAGATCACTGACTATGCCGGCGATGTGCCCGCGTTCACTGACGGAGACAAGTTCAAGCTGAGTATTGACTGGGCTTTCGACAAGACCCCGACAGACCTGCCCGCCGTGATCGATGTGACTCTGCCAGCTGAACTGAATGTCTCATCTGACCCGGGTTTTGATCTGATGGGGTCTGACGGAAGGCCCGCTGGAAAGTGTGTGATCACGGCCGCAGCGGGCGGGGCCCACGTGCTCTGCACCATCGACGACAGCTATGTCGCCGAGCACCCGAACAATCTGCACGGCGGGCTCGAGATCGCAGGCACGCTCGATGTCAAGAACACCGAAGAAGAGCACAAGAGCTTTCCGATCGGAGACTCGACGACCAACGAGATCACCGTGCTGCCCAAGGTCGAGCCGGGGCACTGCACCGAGAACTGCGAGTACACCGGCGAGAATCGGTGGAAGTCAGAGTGGCTCACGAAAGATGACTCCGGCAGCTACGTCAACTGGACGATGAGTGTGCCAGCCCCTGCCACAGGGTTGGCCCCGGGGAGCAGCATCGCAATCGTGGACACGACCGACGACCCGTCGCTGCTCGCTGGGTTCGACCCGAGCTCGGTACGTGTGCAAGAGAACGCCGTCGAGGCCGAAGGCGGGCTGGGCTGGTGAGGGCCGGCCGGCGACCAGTGGAAGTACCTCACCGCTGCCGATGACTCCATGCTCGGCCTTCAGGTGTCGTCATCGACTTCGGGCGGCGTCACAACGACCAAGATCTCGTTCACGGCACGTGATGTCACAGGCAAGTACACGCTGAAAGACGGGCAGAAGTTTCTGAACGGCGATGCCGCTCCGCAGGCGATCTACCGAGTCTCACTGCGCATGAAGATCGACGAGACGGTCAAAGCCCCCACCGTGGGCACGGCATACCGCAACGCCTACACCGTCATGGTCGATGGGCAGGGTGACACGTCGAACCCCGCCAGGAGCGAGTCGGTGAGCGACTTCTCAGGGGCCTGGGTCATCGGCAGCAAGCAGGGCGGCCTGCTGGTCTCCAAGAAGCTCAGCGGCACCGCCGCAGACGACGTCAAGAAAGACCTTGCTTACACGATTGACTATTCGGTGCGCAACGTTGATCTCAGCGAAGGCAGAAAAGGGTCGTTCAAGGTCTATGCCGACGGCAGCCAGACCGCATCGCCCTACTTCGAACAGGGCGAACGAGTCACCATCGACGAAGTCATTCCATCGGGCACCGACGCGATCGGCTGGGGCACGCCGAAGCTCTTTCTCGGCGACGATGAGAGCACGCCGATCGACCTGCCCTACTCCTTCGACATCGACGGGCAGACGGGATCGGGGCATGCCGCGATCGGGAGTCTCAGCGATCTGACGATCAAGAATGTCGCTGATCTCAAGCCGACCACAGGCTTCTCGGTTGCGAAGGCTCTGGCGAACGCCGATGGAGCTCTCGGCCTGCCTGCCAACTACAGCGTGCACTACGAGTACACGTACGGCGCCGACGCCCTGGGCTACCAGAAGAGCGGCAGGGGCGACATCACCGTCGACCCTGCTGGTACCGCGGGCAATTCGGAGAATGACATCCCCGTCGGCGCGACGGTGACGCTCTCAGAGGCGAAGCCGAGCGACACCGCGAACATCACCTGGGCAGACCCCGTGTTCGCGCCTGCCTCTGCAGGCGATGTGTACACCATCACGGCTGACGGCAGGCTGAAGCCCGCCACTGGTGATGCCGCAGACCACGCCACCGTCACGAACACCGTGAGTCTGCGCAAGGGCACCTTCAGCGTCAGTAAGAAGCTGGACGGCACCGGCACCGAGCTGGCCGACGCAGACCGTGATTACATCGGCACGTGGTCGTACCCGGCCAAAGAAGGGGTCTATGCCGCCGGCCAGGGGGAGTGGTCGGTCAAGGCCAGCGCCACCTGGACGTCGCCGCAGGTACCCGCGCGTGCTGTGGTGACTGTGCACGAGACCGCCCCGCAAGGGGTCGGCAGCGCGACCTGGCAGACTCCCGATGACCAAGAGGTCACAGTTGGAGAGAACGCCAATGTCGCGGTCACCTTCACGAACACACTCGACCATGACCCGGGCACCGTGACCTGGCAGAAGACCGACGCGACGTCGGGCGCCAAGCTCGCGGGCAGCGAATGGTCTCTGGTCGGCCCCGACGGCAAGGTCACGACTGTGGTCGACAACGGCGCGGGCGATGAAGATCCCGAAATCGGTGCGCTCAAAGTCAGCGGTCTGGCCTGGGGCGACTACGCACTGACCGAGACCAAGGCCCCGACCTGCTACCTACCCACGACGCAGAACCTCAAGGTCTCGATCGGCCAGAACGCGGTGAACGTGACGCTCAACGCGATCACCAACCAGCGCATCCCCGGTTCGCTGACCTGGCAGAAGACCGATGCGACCACGGGCGACGCGCTCGCGGGCAGTGAATGGTCTCTGGTCGGCCCCGACGGCAAGGCCACGACTGTGGTCGACAACGGCGCGGGCGATGAAGATCCCGAAATCGGCGCGCTCAAAGTCAGCGGCCTCGCCTGGGGTGAGTACACGCTGACCGAGTCGAAGGCGCCGCAGGGGTATCAGCTCGACGCTACCGCGCACCCCGTGACGATCGACGCCGAGCACGTCTCGATCGATCTCGGGGCGATCACCAATGCTGCCGATCCTGTGCCGCCGGTGACGAACAGCGGTGACCTCGCTCGAACTGGTCTCACGGTGGGTGGCATCGCTGCGGGTGCAGCGCTCGTCTCCGCCGGAGCAGCACTGCTGATGACACGCCGTCGTCAGCGGGCTGAATGAAAGATGACAACTGAATAGCCAGCCTCTTCAGCCCCTTGAGGCGGCAGACGTCAGCGGTTTCGGCCTCTGGCGTCGCACGAAGCGAGTCGTGTGCTTGACCACCAGGCACACGACTCGCTTCGCGCAGTCGAGGTGGTCGGTCACCACGCGCGAATCCTGGAATCAATGTGCGCCACCAGAGAAGGGGGGTGCGTCGTTGGGCCGTGCCTGTCGGGCAGTTAGTATGGTGTGTACGGCCAGAGCTTGTCGTTCTCGGGCGACGATGTCAGGACGCGGAGCATTTGCTTCGGCCTGAGGTGATGTGGATGGGTGGTTGCGTGACGAGTTCGGCGAGCACTGATTCCACGAGAGCACCCCTGATTGATGCTGCAGAGCTGCTGGCCCTTGTGGACAATGACGCTGATCTCGCCAAGCGTGTGACGCATGAGGCGGGTCGTCTGCAACCGGTCGTCGATGTCATGCTCGGCCGCGGTCGTGCTGTCGGTAACGTTGATGATGCGGCTCTCGGCGTGCTCACGAATCTGCATCTCTCTGAGCGCGAAGTCGACTTCTTCTCGGCCATGGCTCTGCCTGTGGCGTTAACGCACAGCCTCGCCGTCGAACTCTGGCCCGACAGTGATTTTTCTGATCTGCTCGACGGCATGATGGCCAACGGGCTGATCTCGCGTGCTGACGACGACGTCACTGTAATCGGCCGGGTGCCTGAGGCGTTGCGAAGAGTCGTCCGACAAGAGTGCCGACGACGGCGCCCGGACACATACAGACAGAACATGCAGCGCGTTCGCGAGGCGATGAAGAAGACGGAGCAGCCGCCCGCAGCACGGCTGCAGCAGGCCTTCGAAGACCAGGACGTCACCAGCATGATCGAGGTGCTGCGGCCGAACCTCTATTCCCTGACCAGCGAAGTTCCCCACCTGATGCACCGTGCCCTCCGTGCACTGCCGCCAGAGGTGCAGACCTCTCACCCCGATCTGATGTTCTGTCGAGCATTTCTCGCTGCACAGGCGAAAGTGCCCGTCACGGACTCAACGAAGGTCGGGGCACTCGAACTCGAAGAATGCACTCGCTCGCCGTCACGCGAACTTCGTCTGCTCAGCAGCATCCTGATTCTGCGCCTGCGGCAAAGCTACGCCGAGAGCGACCGGGCCGCCGAACCCCTGCGAACCAGCACGATCGCGGTATCGCGGCTGCATACCGGTCTGTCTGCCCTGCTCGCCGGGCGCTACGCGACGGCCGCCAGAGATTTCGAGGCGACGCTGCAGATCGCCACCCGCGACGGTGACCGAATGCTGTGCCGCGATGCCGAGAGCAAACTCGCAGTCACGCGTGTGCTCATGGGAGACATCGTGGCTGCAGACCGACATCTGCGTCATCTTCGCACGCTGCCCAAGCCGACCGGGCGCATTCGCGAGATGGTGTGCTGCGGTGAATATACGGCGGCGCTCTTCATCGCCGCTGAGCGCCTGGACCGAGCCGAAGCCGAACGGCTGATCGGCCTCACTCAGGCTGCAGCCTACTGGCATGACGAGCTCTGGCCTTTTCTGCTGTTGGCCTATCGTCGTGCGGTACAGGTGCTCGGTGTGCCGAGCCTCCTGACGGCGATTCTCGAAGAGATTCGCCCCATGGTGCCGGCCGCAGACGAGATGCCGGCACAGATCGTGACGATCTGTCAGGTTGAGACGATGATCTCTGCTCGTCATCTGGGCGCGGCGCACACGCTGGCTGGCCGTCTCTCTACACTGGCAACTCCGATCGCGCTGCCGACGCGCGCCCGTCTGGCGTTGTATGCCGGAGACTTTCTGGGAGCTTCTGATCTGTCGGGGAAGGCATTGTCATTCGACTCGCTCGGCCCGCTCGCCCGAGCTGAAGCGATGACGCTCGCCGCATGCGCCGCATGGCACACCGGGCGCAGCGCTGAGGCGCAGTCTATGCTGCGGGAGGCTGCCGCTATCGCAGATCTCCAGGGCGGACGACGCTCGCTGGCAGTCGTTCCCGGCAATTTGATGGCACCGCTCTATGCAGCGTGTGAGATTGCCGCTCCGCACTCTCTGGTGCCAGATGTGCTCCCTCGGCCAAAGCTGCCTCCGACTCTGCTGCATCTCGTGCAGCTCATTTCTCAGGGGAGGTCAAACAGCGAGATCGCGAATGAGCTGCACGTGTCGACGAACACGGTCAAAAGCAATATTCAACGGCTCTACCGAGCGCTTGACGTGCACAACAGGAAAGAGCTGCTTGCTGTTGCTGCAGAACGCGGCCTGCTGCGCTGAGCTGGCGCTGCGGCCCGCCGAGCAGGCGAGGCGTCACTGTACCAGGGGCAGCCCGGTTACTCGTACAAGCTCGATCGTGATCGCGACGGCATCGCGTGTGAGAAGTGAGCCAGCCGGTACCGGTATGCCATAGCCGGTGGAATTCAGGTGCGATTCGGGTGATTTGAACGCCGGCCGAACTCCTGCACAGGGCAAAGGGGCGGTGCACTGAGCAGCGAGTTCAGCCGGTGGTTCAATCAGAAGCTATCTAACGCACCCGCGCGAGAACGCCGCTATACACGGAACTTGCGGGCTGAGAGGCAATCGCCGCGGGTTGCGTTGCGGGTTTTGCGGGGGCAGTCTCACTCTGCTGTCATGTCGGTCGCGCAGCGCACCGTCGCGCCAGTCCGGTGAGCACTTTTCGTGGTTTACGTCGGCGATAACCACAAATACCGGAGATCCAATGTCGGGTTTCGCCACGGCAGTGCGCTCCAGGTGGCAGCGCGGTGCCTTCCTGCGCTGGGGTGCAGGGCTTCTCTCCGGTCAGACAGGCTCAGTCAGCTCAGGGCCATCACCGCGCAGCGCAGCGACCTCGTGCCACGAGAGCGACTCGGCGGTGGCAGCGCTCGCGGTCGCGACCTCGTGCGCGAGTGAACTGCCATCGATGTCGGGGGCGAGCCAAGCGTCGAGCAGCCCTCGGCCTCCCGCGCTGGAATCCAGCATGACGGGCATGCGATCGTGCAGCCAGGCGAGACCAGGAGCAGCAGGTTGTGTGAGCACCGTCGCGGTGAGCACCCAGCCGTCACCGTGTGCACCGGGTTCGACTGCAGCATCCGTCGCCGCATCTGGCGCACCGCTTGCCACGGACGCGCAGAGCTCGCCGGCGCTCGGATCGCGCCACCAGCTGTAGAGCCCGGCCAGTACGAGCGGCGTCGACTCAGACTCGGCATGCACGAAATACGGTCTCTTCGCCCTGCCGACGGTCTCCCATTCGTAGTACCCGTCGACTGGGAAGATGCACCGGCGGCGCTTCATCGATGCACGAAAGGTCGGCTTCTGCACGGCGGTCTCGATGCGCGCGTTGAACGTCGGAAACCTGAGCTTGAGCTCCTTCGACCAGGGCGGCACCAACGACCAGCGTGCCGGCGTGAGCCGGCGGATGCCGTCTTTGTCTCCGTCTGCGACGACCAGTGCGCTCTGGGTCGGCTTGAGATTCCAAGTGGGGGTGAAGCCGGCGGTGTCATCCTGTTCGACGTCGAACAGGGCGACGTAGTCTGAGGTCTTGGCCTGAACGATGCGTCCGCACATGGTCTGAGGGTAGCGGGTGGGAGGCGGGCATCGTTTCGCTGCACCGAGCACCGTTTCGCTGTGCCGAGCACCGTTCCGTCACGAATGCAGGAATTTCAGCGAAACGGTGTGCGCTCTGGCGAAACGGCGCGCTCAGGTGGAGCGGCTTGGGCGGGTGAGTGCGTGCGCGCGTGAGTGGGGGAGCGCGCATCTGCGCCCGCTGCGAGGCGCAAGAGGAAACCGGTGACAGCGCTGCGCCGGGCATGCTCGAGCTCGACAGCACCAGGCTCGACTAAACTGAACGGTGCGGCGAGTCCAGCCGCGTCAGCAGCACGAGCTGCTTCAGCCGCGCGAAAGGGGCAAATGGCCATGGCATCTCTGGTGCCCGCGCTCGTCGTGCACGGCGCACTGTCTGCGACAGAGGCGCAGTCTGTGCCGCCCGAGGTGCTCGGCACTTCGCGCGAGGCGTCTTGGCTGCTCGAGCACACGAAGGTCAACGGCACGGTGCTGGCCAAACAGCTTGCAGAGCACGAGCATCTGGAATACGTGTCTCTGGCCGATCAGGCCATCGACCCTGAGGCCGTCAAACTGGTGCCGGCGCACGTCTGCCGTCGTGACGAGGTGCTGCCGATCGGCTTCGGCCCCGACGGCTCGCTCAGACTCGCGATGCTCGATCCCTCGAACGTGCTGGCCATTGACGACGCTCAGCTGTCATCAGGGCGCATGGTCACCCCGGTCATCGTCGCCGATGCCGACCTGAGCGCGGCGATCAACAAGTACCACCGCTCTGACAAAGAGCTCAGCGACCTCACCACCGCAATCAGTGAAGAGATTCAGCAGCGTCAGCTTGACCTGACCCAGACTGCCGATGAAGACGATGACAGCGCGCCGATCGTTCGGCTCGTGAATCTGCTGATCAGCCAGGCGATTCACGACCATGCGAGCGACATCCACATCGATCCAGGTGAGAAAGAGTCAGTCGTGCGCTACCGCGTCGACGGTGTGCTGCGCGAGGTGCAGCGCGCGTCGTCTGAGATCCACTCCGGGCTCGTCTCCCGCTTGAAGATCATGGCCGGCATGGACATCGCCGAGAAACGGGTGCCGCAAGACGGGCGCTTCACAGCATCCACCGGCGAGCGGCGGGTCGATCTGCGCGTCGCCACCCTGCCCACTGTCTGGGGCGAGACCGTGGTGATGCGACTGCTCGACGCCAAGGCCGCGCCCCAACGTCTCGACGATCTCGGCTTCGAACCCGACCAGCTGCAGCAGTTTCGCTCGGCCATTCACAGCCCGCACGGGCTGGTGCTCGCGACTGGGCCCACCGGGTCGGGCAAGTCGACGACGCTGTATGCCGCCCTGCGCGACGTGGCCAGCGACGCGGTCAATGTGATCACGGTCGAAGACCCGGTCGAGTTTCGCTATGCCGGCATCAACCAGATTCAGGTGAACCCGCGGGCGGGTCTCACCTTCGCACGAGTGCTGCGCGCCATTCTGCGCGCCGACCCCGACATCGTGCTGATCGGCGAGATTCGTGATGAAGAGACCGCGCGCATCGCCATCGAAGCGTCGCTGACCGGCCACCTGGTGCTGGCCACGCTGCACACCAACGACGCCGCAAGTGCGATCACTCGACTCTCGGAGATGGGCGTCGAACCATATCTGATCACGTCGGCTCTGAGCGCGGTGGTGGGGCAGCGGCTGGCACGTCAGCTGTGCCCGACCTGCCGTCGTGAGCATGTGATTCCGGTGACACAGGCGCAGAAGCTCGGATTGGCCGGGCCCGCCGCCGCTGACGACGTCGTGGTCTACGAGCCTGTCGGCTGCAGCCAGTGCCAGCACACCGGCTACAAGTCGCGCGTCGGCCTGCGCGAAGTCATGCGCATGACTCCCGAGCTGGCGCGCCTCGCCCTGCACGGTGCGCAGAGCGACGAGATCGCTGCCGCAGCGGTGCAGCAGGGCACCGTGCTCATGCGTGATGACGGCTGGCAGAAAGTGCGTGAGGGGCGCACGACGATTGAAGAGGTGCTCCGTGTCGTTGCCTGACGAAAGCCGTCGCGCCCGTCGGGCGACAGATCCGGTGATGACGCCCGCTGGTCGCTCCAGCGATTCGAACGGTGTGAGCCAAGACCTGAAGACGCATGCGAGTGCCGTGACCGGGCATTCCGAGCTGAGCGACGGGCCAGAAGTTCGGCACCAGTCGGCGGTCGAACGCCCGGTGAGCGAGCTGCCCCGTCGCCATGACGACGAACGCGTGCGCGCCCTGCTGTTTCACACCATGGACATTCACCTGTCGAGCTGTCTCGAGACCGTGGTGCAGTGCGATGCGTCAGACCTGCACATCGGAGCGGGGAAGCGACCGTCGATTCGCGTCGATGGCGACCTGCAGCACATGCCAGACTTCGACGAGCCATGGTCGGCGGCCAAAGTCGGCTCTGCCGTGCGCTCGATCATCACTGAAGCCGAGTGGGAGCGCTTCAACGACGAGCTCGAACTCGATCTGTCCATCGACATGAGCGATGATTATCGGTTCCGCGTCAATCTGTACTTCGACCGGCACGGGGCTGCAGCCGCTTTCCGGCTGATTCCCAACGAGATCCGCACGTTGAGCCAGCTGGGCATGCCCGATTCTGTCGAGCGCCTTGCACAGCTGCAGCGTGGGCTCGTGCTGGTGACCGGGCCGACCGGTTCGGGCAAGTCGACGACTCTCGCCGCGCTGCTCGACCGGGTCAACCGCACCAGGCGCTGTCACATTCTCACCGTCGAAGACCCGATCGAGTTCGTGCATCACGACATCGAGTCGGTGGTGAACCAGCGTGAGGTCGGTCGTGACACAAGGTCGTTCAGCCAGGCGCTGCGACGGGCCCTGCGTCAGGACCCCGATGTGATTCTGGTCGGCGAGCTGCGTGACCACGAGACCATTCAGGTCGCACTGACCGCGGCAGAGACCGGGCACCTCGTGCTCTCGACACTGCACACCCAAGACTCGGTGCAGACCGTTGACCGCATCATCGATGTGTTCGCCTCGGATCAGCAGGCTCAGATTCGCACCCAGCTTGCCGGCACGCTCAAGGCTGTCGTCTCGCAGACGCTGATGCGCCGCGTCGGCGGCGGTCGTGTCGCCGCGAGCGAGATTCTGATCGAGACTCCGGCCATCTCGAACATGATTCGCGAGGGCAAGACGCACATGCTCTACTCTGCCGTGCAGGCCGGTCGTGAGCAGGGAATGCGCACACTCGACCAGCATCTCGCCCAGCTGGTGGGTCGAGGCGAGGTGCAGCGTGACGACGCGCTGTCGCTGTCGCGCGACCCTGCGGCCTTCAAAGCGCTTGAGAACAGATTCACCGACTTCGGCGGGTTCACCGCCCGCTGAGGGCACGAGCAGGCAGAGCAGACATGGCAGAAGACACCACCTACCGCTATCAAGGCGTCGACCAGAAGACCGGCAAGAGGGTCACCGGGCGCATCTCGGCGCCCAATCAGCGTGCGGCTGCCCACAAGATCGCGACGCTCGGGGCCGTGCCGACCCAGATCGACGAGGTCAGTGCTGAGGGGCTGAATCGCGAGCTGCACATCCCGGGCCTGAAATCGCGTCCCAAGCTCAAAGAGCTGGCGATGTTCGCCCGGCAGATGGCGACGCTCGTGGGCGCGGGCCTGCCTCTGGTCACAGCGCTCAGCACGACGCGTCAGCAGCTCGACGACAAGACGCTCGTCGCTGCCCTCGACACCGTGCGCATGCAGGTGGAACAGGGCGTCGGGCTCTCATATGCACTGGAGCAGCAGAAAGAGGTGTTTCCTCAGCTCTTCGTGAGCCTGGTGCGAGCCGGTGAGGTCTCGGGTTCGCTCGACGTGGCGCTCAACGGCATCGCAGAGACCTATGAGAACGAGGTCAAGCTGCACGATGACATCAGGGGGGCCTCGACCTACCCGGTGATCGTGCTGATCATCGCCTTTCTCGCCGTCATCGGCATCACCTGGTTCATCGTGCCGATCTTTCAGCAGATGTTCTCGCAATTGGGCGGTCAGCTGCCGCTGCCCACGCAGATTCTCGTGTCGATGAGTCATGTGATGCCCTGGCTCGGGCCGGTGCTGATCGCCGGAGTGCTCGCGTTGGTCATCGCCTACCGGCTCAACCGTGACAACAAGCGTCTGCGGCATGTGATCGACCCGTTCGTGCTGCGCATTCCCGTGATCGGCACGCTGGTGGGCAAGGTCGCCGTCGGGCGTTTCGTGCGCAACCTGGCACTGCTGACAGGCGCTGGCGTGCCGCTGACCCAGGCACTCGACACGGTCGGGCAGACCGCCGGCAATGTGGTCGTCGAAGACGCTGTCTTGCGAATCGGGGCATCTGTGCGTGAGGGCGAGGCGCTGTCGTCGGCGATGGGGCGCGAGAAGGTCTTTCCGCCGACCGCGGTGCAGATGGTTGCGGCGGGCGAGACTTCAGGCGCGCTCGATGACATGCTCAAGCGCGTCGCCGGCTATTACGACCAAGAGGTCAAGTCAGCGACAGAGCGTCTGACCCAGGCCATGGAACCTGTGCTGATCGTGGTCATGGGCGTGGTGATCGGCGGCATGGTCATCGCGCTGTACCTGCCGATGTTCCAGATCAACTCGTTGATCGGCAAGAGCTGACTGGGCGAGTGGGTCTGCCTGGCTTCTCTCGGCGTGACGAGGAGCGGGCGCGGTAGCTGCCGAGATTGCGATTGTGTGCGGGTGTTCTGCGCGTTGAGATTGTGTGCGCGGGTGCGTTTCGCGCGTTGAGATTGCTCATGTGCTCGCATGCGCGCACATTGTGAATTGACACTGCACTTCTGAACCCATTGCGGACCGTGACTGCGCGTCTGTTCGCATGACGCATTGAGATTGCACATCTGTACGCATGGCGCATTGAGTTTGCGAGAATGCGTGCTTCAGAGCGGGCGGTTTCAGGTGGTGAGTGCAACATGTTCTTTTGGAGGGTGTTGTGCGGCATGTGGGGTTGGTTGAGCGGGTTGGTGTGATCGAGCGGGTGCTCGCGGGTGAGCGTGTGGAGGATGTTGTCGCTG